>CAWAWH010000003.1:0-1248674 GCA_963785775.1 uncultured Solirubrobacterales bacterium
ATCAGGTCGGCCTGGGCCATCAGCTCGGTGTCGACGGTGATGCTGCCGATGTAGTCGACGTCGCAGTCGGTGACCGTCGCCCGGTGGATCTTCGACTTCAGCATCTGTCTCTGCATTTGGCTCTCCCTCTGCCGGTTCTACGTTGTCAAGGCTGAATCAAGACGTTGTCGATCAGGCGCGCGCCGCCGACCTTGGCGGCGACGGCGACCAGGACGGGGCGGCCGTTCAGGGCGGCGACCGGCCGCAGGCTCTCGGCGTCGCGGGCCTCCAGGTACTCGGGCTCGATACCGGCGGCGGCCAGCTCAGCGCGGGCGGCGTCGAGGCCCACCTGCAGCGAGCCTTCGAGGGCGCCGCGCTCGGCGGCCTCCAGCGCTCGCGAGAGGGCGACGGCGCGCTCGCGGTCCGCCGCGCCGAGGTAGGCGTTGCGCGAGCTCATCGCCAGTCCGTCGGGCTCGCGCACGGTGGGCAGCACCTCGATGCGCACCGGGAAGTCGAGGTCGCGGGCCATGCGGCGGATGACGACCGCCTGCTGGGCGTCCTTCTGGCCGAAGTAGGCGACGTCGGGGCCGACGCTGTTGAAGAGCTTGGCGACGACGGTGGTGACGCCGCGGAAGTGCGCGGGGCCGCGGCGGGCCGGGTCGCCGTCGAGCACCGCGGTCAGCTCGCCGCCGACCTCGACCGCGGCGGCGAAACCGTCCGGGTAGACCTCCTCGACCGGGGGCGCGTAGACGAGGTCGGCGCCGGCCTCGGCGGCCAGCCGCAGGTCGCGCTCCTCGTCGCGCGGGTAGCGGTCGAGGTCCTCGCCGGGGCCGAACTGGGCCGGGTTGACGAAGAGGCTCATCACCACCAGGTCGCACTCGGCGCGGGCGGCGCGCAGCAGCGAGAGGTGGCCTTCGTGCAGGCAGCCCATCGTTGGCACCAGGCCGATCGTGCGACCCTGGCGGCGCGGCCCATCCAGCTCCGCGCGCAGCGCGGCCTTGGCGCGCAGAAGGCGTGCGCCGCCGGTCCGGGGGGGGTTGACGATGCCGAGGTTCAGATTCATCCGGTCCATGCCCTTCGGGGTCACGGCCATCGGTCGCCGATTATAGGGAGTTAGTCACGGAACTCGACCGACTTGATCACACGCGCGGGAACCCCTGCGGCGATCGTCGCCGGCGGCAGGTCGCGGGTGACGACCGAGTTGGCGCCGACGACGCAGCGCTCGCCGATCGTGACGCCGCTGGTAACGACGCAGTTGGCGCCGAACCAGCAGTTGTCGCCGATCTCGACCGGGCCCTTGGAGGTGAAGCCCTGCCAGGTCACGGGCTTGTCGGGATCGTCGAAGCGGTGGTCGGCGTCGCCGACGAAGCAGCCGTTGGCGAGCATCGTGTGGTCGCCGATCGAGACCCGCTCGCGGGCGGCGACCATCGTGTTGCGGTTGAGGAAGCAGCCGGCGCCGATCTCGATCCGCGCCCGCGGCGCCAGGGTCAACCAGCAGCCCGGCTCGAGCAGGGTGCCTTCGCCGATCGTCAGCCGTCCCTCGTCGAGCGCCTCCAGCAGCTCGCCCTCGACCGGGTGGCGGACGAAGAAGCCGCCGCGGGCGGCGCGGCGGTCGATCCGCCAGCGGCGCAGGCGCCGATGGTTGCGCTCGTACCAGCGCCGCTTCGCCCACCAGATCCTCCAGCCGCGCTGTCCTCCGCTCGCGCTCATTCGCCTGCCACGTTACGAAACCACGGGGCCGATGGGCCGAAGTGCCCAGCCCAGATCGACTTTTCGGCCCATCGGCGGGCGGGTTGCCGCATAGACTGGGGGGCGTGGCTGAGCTGCGCGGCGGCATAGACCTGGGCGGAACGAAGATCCAGACGGCGATCGTCGACGCGACCGGCAAGGTGCTGGGCGAGTCGCGCGGGCCGACTCCGACCAGCGGCGGCCCGGGGGACGTGGCCGCGGCGATGGCCGACGCCCTGCGGGAGGCGGCGGCGGAAGCCGGCGTGGAGACGAGCGCGCTGGGGGGCGTCGGAGTCGGATCCCCCGGAGACGTCGACGAGAAGAGCGGGGCCGTCGCCGGCGCCCGCAACCTGCCGGGCTGGGACGGGAGCTTCCCGCTCGGAGAGACGCTGAAGGAGGCGCTCGGGACCGAGGTCCGGGTCGGCAACGACGTCCAGGTCGCGACCGAGGCCGAGTTCCACCTCGGCGCCGCGCGCGAGTTCCAGAGCGTGATCGGCGTCTTCTGGGGCACCGGGGTCGGTGGCGGGCTGGTGCTCGACGGCAAGCCCTGGCTGGGGCGCGGCGCGGCGGGCGAGATCGGCCACATGGTCGTCAAGCGCGGCGGCGCCAAGTGCCCCTGCGGGCGCAAGGGCTGCATGGAGGCCTACGCCGGCCGGGCGGCGATGGAAGCGGAGGCGCGGCGCCAGCACGCCGAGGGCGTCAAGACCGACCTCTTCAAGCTGATGCGCAAGCACGAGCGCGACCGGCTCACCAGTGGCATCTGGGAGCGGGCGATCGACGCCAACGACCACCTCGCCGAGGACCTGATTCACCGCGCGATCGAGGCCCTGGGGACGGGCATCGCCTCCGCCGTCAACCTGATCGACCCCGAAGCCGTGATCGTCGGCGGCGGCCTCGGCGTCCGCTTCGGCGAGCGCTACATGGAGCCGCTGACCAAGGAGATGGGCAAGCACCTCTTCGTCGACGAAAGGCCGCCGGCGGTGCGGGTCGTCGCCCTCGGCGACCTCGGCGGCGCCATCGGCGCCTCGCTGCTGTTCGCGCGCTGAGGCGAGCTAGACGCGGCCCTCGGCCTGGCGGCGGGACCGAGCCACAGCGTCGATGATCACCGCCGCCAGCAGGACGCCGCCGGTGATCATATATTTGACCGAGGATTCGAGCGCCAGCAGGTACATGCCGTTGGAGATCGAGCCGATCACGGTGGCGCCGAGCAGGGCGGACCAGACGCTGCCGCGGCCGCCGAACAGGCTGGTGCCGGCGATCACCGGGCCGGCGATCGCTTCCAGCAGCAGGTTGCTGCCGCCCGAGCTCTGATTGACCGATTCCAGCCGCGCCGCGGCGAGGATGCCTCCGACCGCGGCCATCGAGGAGCACAGCGTGAAGGCGATCACTCGGATCCGGGTGACGCTGATGCCGGCCCGCCGCGCCGCCTCGGCGCTGCCTCCGACCGCGAACAGATGGCGGCCGAACAGGGTCCGCGTGGTCATGAACTGGAAGCCGATCACGAAGGCGAAGAGGATGATCAGCGCCAGCGGCAGGCCGCGGTCGGAGTTGAGGATGAGGATCGCGGCGATCGCCACCGCGGCGACCGCCACCACCCGCGCCACGAGCAGGCCGATCGGCTCGGAGGTGATTCCCGCGAGGGCCCGTTTTCGGTAGCCCTGCAGGGTGATCAGGGCGAACAGGCCGACACCGGCGGCCATCACGATCCAGCCGACCACGGGCGAGTAGAAAGTGTCGGCGAGCTTGATGATTTCGGAGTTGGTGAGGTTGACGGTGCCGGTGCTGCCCAGCACCTTCAGCAGCGCCCCCTGCCACACCAACGAGCCCGCCAGGGTGACCACGAAAGACGGGATCCCGAACCGGGTGAACAGCGACCCCTGGACGAAGCCGATGATCGCGCCGGTGCCGATCCCGGCGACCACGGCCAGCCACGGGTCCCACCCGTGTTTGACGTTGAGCACCGCCATCACGGCGGCGGCGAAGCCGCTGACGGCACCGATCGAGAGGTCGATCTCGCCGATCAACAGCGCCATCACGACGCCGACCGAGATCAGGCCGACGGCGGTGATCTGCAGGAACAGGTTGGTGAGGTTGGTGGCGGAGAGGAAGCGGCCGTTCTGGACCTCGAAGACGATCCAGATCACCGCGATCGCGAGGATCACGCGGGCAGAGGCGAGGTCGCCCTGCAGGAACCGCCGGACCAGGTCCATCGGCGAGGTGCGCTCGGCCGGCGCGTCGCCGGGCGCGGCGTAGTCGGGATCCCCGACTCTCACGGCTGCCTCCTCATCTCGCCGGTGTCGTCGCCGAACTCGGCGCCGGTGATGGCGCCGACGATCTGCTCCTCGCTGGTCGCATGGGCGTCGAAGACGCCGGCTTTGCGCCCTAGCCTCAGCACGAAGATGCGGTCCGCTACCTCGAACACGTTGGCGAGGTTGTGGCTGATCACGATCACCCCCAGGTTGCGCTCGCGCAGCCGGTGGATCAGCTCCAGCACCTGCTTCGTCTGCACGACCCCGAGCGCCGCCGTGGGCTCGTCGAGGATCACGACCTTGGGGTCGCCGAGCAGCGAGCGGGCGACAGCGACCTGCTGGCGCTGGCCGCCGGAGAGCGTTCCGACCTCGGAGCGGACGCTGGGAATCGTCACCGAGAGCTGCTCCAGCAGCTCGTGGGAGCGGTGCTCCATGGCCGTCTCGTCGAGCGTCCGCAGCACTGCCCCGGGCCCGGTCACAAGCTCCTCCTGACCGAGGAAGAGGTTGGCGACGACGTCGAGGTTGTCGCACAGCGCCAGGTCCTGGTAGACGGTGGCGATGCCGAGGCGGGTGGCGTCGTTCGGCCCGCCGATCGACGCCGGCCCGCCTTCGAAGAAGAGCTCCCCGGCGTCGATCGAGTAGATGCCGGCGATCGCCTTGATCAGGGTCGACTTGCCGGCGCCGTTGTCGCCGACCATGGCCATCACCTCGCCGCGGTTGACCTCGAAGTCGACGTCGTCGAGGGCACGTACGGGACCGAAGCTCTTGCTTATCCCCTTCGTCGAGAGGATCGGGGCGCCGTTCCCGTTCATCTGTGTCCCGTCATAGGTGACCGCCTGGGGCGGGCCGACTATACGGCCCGCCCCGGCGCGTCTTCGCTGCTATTCGATGCCGGCTTCTTCGCAGGCCTTCTTGTATGGGGCGGTACAGATTTCCGACGCGCTCCAGAATCCGTCTTTGACGATCGTGTCGTTGATGTTGCCCTTGGTGACGGCGACCGGTTCGAGCAGGACCGAGGGCACCTCTTCGGCTTCGTTGTTGGTCTTGCCGTTGACGAGGCCGGACGGGATTTCTTCCCCTTCGGCCAGGGCGACCGCGATTTCGGCGGCGGCGTTGGCCTCCGGTTCGATCGCCTTGTACACCGTCATGAACTGTTCTTCGGCGAGGATCCGCTGGATCGCTTCCAGTTCGGCGTCCTGTCCGGTGGTCGGCTTCGACTTCGGTTCGATGCCGGCCGACTTCATCGCCGCGATGGCACCGCCGGCGGTGCCATCGTTGGCGGCGTAGGTCGCCGCGAACCCTTCCTTGCCGAGCGAGGTGATCGCCTGTTCCATCTCGTTCTGGGCCTGGTCGGGGCTCCAGTCCGGGGTGTCGTATTCCTTCGCGACCTTCACGCCCTCCTTGGCGAAGACCTTCTGCGCGCCGGCCTTGAACTGACCCGCGTTGGGGTCGGTCGGCGAGCCGTTGATCATCACGATCGGGCCGTTGGGGCTGCCCTCTTCCTTCAGCTTCTTCGACAGCGTTTCGGCCTGCAGTTCGCCGACCTTTTCGTTGTCGAAGGAGATGTAGTAGTCGATCGGCGAGCCGAGGATCAGACGGTCGTAGCTGACCACCGGGATTTCTTCTTCGTTGGCTTTCTTGACGATCGAGCCGACCGCGCTCGCATCGACGGGGTCGAGGACGAGGACGTTGGCGCCCTGGGTGATCGCCGCTTCACCCTGCGACTGCTGTTCGCTCGTGCTCTGGTTGGCGTTGCTGTAGATGATTTCGCATTCTTCGCAGATTTCTTCGACCTTCTTTTCGAATTCCGGCCGGTCGTGCGATTCGTAGCGGCTGGTCTTCGACTCCGGCAGCAGCAACGCGATCTTCGAGCCGCTGCTACTGCTTCCGCCGCAACCGGCAGCGACCGCGACAAGCGCGCCCAGCACGCCCAACGCGACCAACACGGCCGGGAACCTCCTGAAAGCTGACCTGGACATGGACTCCTCCTTTTTTTATCCCTGCCCATACCCGCATGCCGCGATTTTCAGTAACGCTAACGCCCGCGGACAGTCCCGCAAAGGGGGTTAAGCCGCAATCTTCTCGCGCCTGCGGCGCGGGCGTTTCGGTTTCGCCGGCGCGAGGAGCTCGGCGAGGAAACGGCCGGTGTAGGAGCCCGCGACCGCCGCGACCTCCTCGGGGGTGCCGGTGGCGACCACCTCTCCCCCCTCTTCGCCGCCCTCGGGGCCGAGGTCGACGAGCCAGTCGGCGGTCTTGATCACGTCGAGGTTGTGCTCGATCACGACCACGGTGTTGCCGGCGTCGACGAGGCGGCCGAGCACGTCGAGCAGGCGCTGGACGTCGGCGAAGTGGAGGCCGGTGGTCGGCTCGTCGAGGATGTAGAGGGTGTCGCCGGTGGCGACTTTGGAGAGCTCGGTGGCGAGCTTGATCCGCTGCGCCTCGCCGCCGGAGAGCGTCGTCGCCGGCTGGCCGAGGCGGATGTAGTCGAGGCCGACGTCGTGCAGGGTGCGCAGGCGGCGGTGGATCTTCGGCACGTTCTCGAAGAAGGAGACCGCGTCCTCGACCGACATCTCCAGCACGTCGGCGATGCTCTTGCCCTTGAAGCGGACCTCGAGCGTCTCGCGGTTGTAGCGCCTGCCGTGGCACTGCTCGCAGGGGACGTAGACGTCGGGCAGGAAATGCATCTCGATCTTGATCTGGCCGTCGCCCTTGCAGACCTCGCAGCGTCCGCCCTTGACGTTGAAGCTGAAGCGACCCGGCTTGTAGCCGCGCGCCCGCGCCTCCTGGGTCTGGGTGAAGAGCTGGCGGATGTGGTCGAAGACGCCGGTGTAGGTGGCCGGGTTGGAGCGCGGCGTGCGGCCGATCGGCGACTGGTCGATGTTGATGATCTTGTCGATCTGGCTGATGCCGTCGATGCCGTCGTGGGCGCCCGGGCGCAGCTTGGCTTGGTGCAGGCGGTTGGCGACGGCGTGGTGCAGGGTCTCGTTGACCAGGGTCGACTTGCCGGAGCCGGAGACGCCGGTGACGCAGCAGAAGACGCCGAGTGGGATCGCCACGTCGACGTCCTTGAGGTTGTGTTCGCGGGCGCCGCGGACGCGCAGCGCCCCGCGCGGTTGGCGGCGCTCCTCCGGCACCTCGATCCGGCGCTTGCCGGAGAGGTACTGGCCGGTCAGCGAGGCGGGGTCCTTGGCGACCGCGGCCGGGGTGCCGGCGGCGATCACGTGGCCGCCGTGCTCGCCGGCGCCGGGGCCGAGGTCGACCAGGTGGTCGGCAGCCATCATCGTCCCCTCGTCGTGCTCGACCACGATCACCGTGTTGCCGAGGTCGCGGAGGCGATCGAGGGTCCCGATCAGCTTCTCGTTGTCGCGCTGGTGCAGGCCGATCGAGGGCTCGTCGAGCACGTACATGACCCCGACCAGACTGGAGCCGATCTGGGTCGCGAGGCGGATCCGCTGTGCCTCACCGCCGGAGAGCGAGCGGGCCGAGCGGGCCAGCGAGAGGTAGCCGATGCCGACGTTCTCGAGGAAGGCCAGCCGTTCGTTGATCTCCCGCACGATCAGGCGGGCGATCGCCCGCTCGGTCTCGGTCAGCTCCAGGCCCTCGATCCACTGCGCCGCCGCCCGCGCCGAGAGATCGCTGTACTCGGCGATGCTGATGCCGCCGACCTTGACCGCGAGGCTCTCCGGCCGCAGCCGGGCGCCCCTGCACTGCGGGCAGGGCTGCTCGGCCATGTAGCCCTCGATCCGCTCGCGGTTGCTCTCGGAGTCGGTCTCCTCGTAGCGCCGCTGCAGGTTGTTGACGATCCCCTCGAAGCGGACCTTGTAGGAGCGGCGGCGGCCGAAGCGGTTGGTGTAGGTGACCTGGTGGCGGTCCTCGCCGGTGCCGTAGAGGAAGATCTCCTTCTCGGACTTCTTCAGCTTCGACCAGGGCTTGTCGGCGTCGACGCCGTACTCCCCGGCGACGGCGGCGATCAGCCGCCTCCAGTAGGCGGTGATACCGCGGTTCCAGGGCTGCAGGGCACCCTCGGCCAGCGAGAGGGTCGGGTCGGGGACGACCAGCTCGGGGTCGATCACCCGCTGGAAGCCGAGCCCGTGGCAGCGCTCGCAGGCGCCGTGGGGCGAGTTGAACGAGAAGATCCGCGGCTCCAGCTCCGGGATCGAGGTGCCGCAGTTGAGGCAGGCGAACTGCTCTGAGAAAAGCAGCGGCGCCGTGTCCTCGCCGACCAGCTCGACTTCGATCAGGCCGGCCGCCAACCCGGCCGCGGCCTCGACCGACTCCGAGAGGCGGCGCCGCAGGTCGGTCTTCATCACCAGCCGGTCGACGACGACCGAGATGTCGTGTTTGAACTTCTTGTCGAGGACGATCTCCTCGTCGAGCCGGCGCAGCTCGCCGTTGACCTTCGCCCGCGAGTAGCCCTCCAGCCGCATCTGCTCGAGCAATTTCCCGTACTCGCCTTTGCGCCCGCGCACGACCGGCGCCATGACCATGAACTTGGTCCCCTCCTCGAGCGTCATCAGCCGGTCGACGATCTGCTCCTGGGTCTGGCCGGTGATCTCCTCGCCGCACTCGGGGCAGTGGGGAACGCCGATCCGGGCCCAGAGCAGGCGCAGGTAGTCGTAGATCTCGGTCACCGTGCCAACGGTCGAGCGCGGGTTGCGCGAGGTCGTCTTCTGGTCGATCGAGATCGCCGGCGAGAGCCCCTCGATCGAGTCGACGTCCGGCTTCTCCATCAAGCCGAGGAACTGGCGCGCGTAGGCGGAGAGCGACTCGACGTAGCGCCGCTGCCCCTCTGCGTAGATCGTGTCGAAGGCAAGGCTCGACTTGCCGGAGCCGGAGAGGCCGGTGATGACGATCAGCGCGTCCCGGGGCAGCTCGACGTCGATGTCCTTGAGGTTGTGCTCCCGGGCGCCCGAGATGACGATGCGGTCAGAGGCAGCCACTCACGACGAGTCTAGCGAGGCGAACAGATGTTCCCCCTCAGAATCCCGCAGGCGCGGCAGTCCTTTGTGGCGCTATGCGGACCAAAGGACTGCCGCGCTCAGCCGAGGGCGGTGGCGAGCTGGCGGCGGTAGGCGCGGGCGCTGGGGTCGGCGGGGTCGAGCTCGCTGAGGATGCCGACGATCGCGCGGCGGAGGAGGTCGCGGGTGTCCTCGCCGGCGCCGTCGCGCTCGTCGCTGCCGGGAAGGGATGCGAGCTCGCCGAGCAGGGCGTCCAGCGCCGCCTCGCGCTCGCCGCGGTCGAGGGCGGCGAAGGCATCGCCGCCGACGCCCTGGCGCGAGAGCTTGATCCGGGCGGCGAGGCCGGCGGCGGCGAAATCGCCGGCGTGGGGCTCGACCGCTGCCAGCGCCTCCTCTTCCGCCCCGCGCTCGAACCGGGCCAGGCCGAGGCGCACGGCGACGTCGGCGCGGCGCGGCTCCAGTTCGGCCGCCTCGCGCAGCGAGAGCTCGTCCCCTTTCTCCAGCAGTTCGTCCACCTTGGATGGCAGCAGAGCGTCGAAGAACTGCTCGACTTTGGCCGGCGGGATCGCCCCGGTGAACTCACTCACGACCTTGCCGTCGCGAAACGCCTTCACCGCCGGGATGCCCTGGACGCCGTAGCGCCCCGAAAGCGATTTGTTCGTGTCGACGTCGACCTTGGCCAGCAGCACCCGTCCCCCACGACTCGCCTCGGCCGCTTCCAGCGCCGGGCTCAGCGCTTTGCAGGGCCCGCACCACTCGGCCCAGAAATCGACCACGACCGGTGTCTTCTTCGAGAGTTCGACGACGTCGCGATCAAAGGTCGCTTCGGTTACGGCGTTGGCCACGCACCGCAGGTTATCCAGCAGCGACGCCTGGGTTGCCTCTTTGCCTCTTGTGCTGGCGGTCCGGCGGCGTTACGTTGATCTGCGGGCAGGGTCAAACAGAGGAGGAGTTATGTCCAATCTCGACACTGCCCGTTCCGCCTATGACGCCTTCGGGCGCGGCGACTTGGGCGCGCTACAGGAGTCGTTCGCCGAGGACGCGGTCTGGGTCACCTCGGACGAGCTGCCGCTCGGAGGTGAAACCAGGGGACGCGACGCGATCATCGCGAACTTCGCCCAGATCCCGAACTACTGGACGTCGTTCAGCGTCGAGCCGGAGGAGTTCATAGACGCCGGTGAGTGGGTGGTCGTCCGCGGCACCCAGCGGGCAAGCAGCGACAAGGGAGACTTCGCCGCGCCCTTCGTGCACCTGATCAAGATCGACGCGGACGGCAAGACCATACGTGGGGAGTTCTTCACCGACAGCGCCAAGGCGGCGAAGCTGCTGGCCTGAGCTCAGCCGACCGCGACCCCGGCGACCGCGAGGCGCTCCTCGACGACGGCGCGCTGCTCGGCGAGCGGGCGCCCGCAGGAGCCCGGCTCGCTGCCCTCGACGACCCTGGTCGAGCCGTCGCGCAGGCGGATGCGCAGGCGACTGGGGAAGGTGACTCGCAGCGCCGCGGGGTCGAGGCCGTTAATCGTGCCGGCGACGGAGCGGCCCGACAGGCGGCCGCGCAGCGATGCCGCGACGGTGCGGCGCAGGCCGCCGTCGGCCCGCAGCGCACCCAGCACGGCGGGCGCCGGGTTCGCCCCATCCATACCGGTGTCGCCGAGGCGGCGGCGGATGCGCAGCAGATCGGACAGGCCTAGGGCGGGCGTGGCGCCGGCATCGATCGAGCCGCGCAGCGTCCGCGCCGTCAGGCCCGGGTCGTGGACGACGCGGATACGGGCGGCGAGGGCGCGGATCTCGTTCTCCCGCGCCGCGAGCCGGTCGGGGGCCAGCTCGGCGGGGGTGAGCCGGCCGGCGAGCATCGCGACGGCACAGGTGAGAGTCGCGGAGAAGTTGACCCGCACGGCCGAGAGATCGGGACCGGCGCCGAGCTCCTCCATCTCGCAGGTAAGCCAGCCGGCTTCGACGTCGACGGCGGCGATCTCGTCCGGCTCGACCCGCGCGGCGAGCGCAGCCTCGCCGACCGACTGCAGGTAGGCGCAACCCGGCAGCCGCTTGTAGGCGAGGGTGTCGGTCAGCCAGACGCTGCCGAAAGCGCCGAGCATCGCCCGCTGTGGCGCGAAGGAGAGGCTGGCGAGGACACCGCGCGGGTGCTCGACGACGTCGAGCGCGCCGGTGACGCCGTCGGCCGCGAGCAGGGCGGCGCGCGCCCCCAGAGCGGCCGGCTCGGCGGCGGTGAGCAGCTTGGTCTGCGGACCCATGAAGCCGGGCCACATCCCGTAAGGCGGCTGGTAGAGGGCGATCGCCAGAGCGTGCGCGGTGCGCTCGGCGTCGAGGCCGAGGCCGAGCGAGGCGGCGACGGCCGCCGAGGCGCAGTGGATCGAGGCCCAGAACTGGCCGTTGTGCGGGCCGAAGAAAAGGGCCGCGCCGAGGCGGCCAGCGACCTCGTTGGCGGCGACCTGGGCGAGCAGGGCCCGCTCCGGATCCTCGGCGAAGGCCACGGCCGCCGGCACCGCCGAGTGTCCGGTGTGGCCCATGAAGAGGTAGTCGTCCCAGTCGTGGGCGATCGAGGCGACGGCCGAGCGGTAGACCTCCCCGACCGGCCCCTCCGGCGCCACCGCAGAGAAGGGCGCGGCGGCCTCCTCGCCGACGGCGCGCCCGGCGGCGATGCTCAGCGCCTGCAGCTCGGCCCGCTCGCGCACGCTGGCGGGAAGGTCGCCGGGCCGCAGCCCGGCCGCCCACCCGGCGATCTGCTCGCAGATGGTCACCCGGCGGATGCTCTCAGAATCCCTAGGCCCCGGCGGTCATGCCGTCGAGGTCGCGGCGCAGCTCCTTGAGCTCGTCGCGGATGCGGCCGGCCTCCTCGAAGCGGAGGTCGTCGGCCGCAGCCAGCATCTCCTCCTCGAGGGCGACGATCGTGCGCTCCAGCTCCTCCGGGCTCTCGTAGTCCCCCGTGCGCTTGCTGCGCCGCTTGGCCGGGGCGCGGTCCTCCATCGCCAGGAACTCGGCCATCTCGGAGATGCCCTTGCGGACCGTCGCCGGGGTGATCCCGTGCTCCTCGTTGTAAGCGAGCTGGATCTCCCGGCGACGGTCGGTCTCGCTCATCGCCGCCCGCATCGCGTCGGTCTCCCCGTCCGCGTACATCAGCACCCGCCCGTTGACGTTGCGGGCGGCGCGGCCGATCGTCTGCACGAGGCTGGTCTCGCCGCGCAGGAAGCCCTCCTTGTCGGCGTCGAGGATCGCCACCAGGGAGACCTCGGGCAGGTCGAGGCCCTCGCGCAGGAGGTTGACCCCAACCAGGACGTCGTACTCGCCGAGGCGCAGGTCGCGGACGATCTGGATCCGTTCCAGGGTGTCGATCTCGGAGTGCAGGTAGCGGACCTTGATCCCGTACTCGAGCAGGTAGGCGGTCAGGTCCTCGGCCATCTTCTTGGTCAGGGTGGTGACGAGGACGCGGTCGCCGGTCGCGGCGACGGCCCGGACCTCGTTCATCAGGTCGTCGATCTGGTTCTTCGTCTCCCGCAGCTCGATGAAGGGGTCGATGATTCCTGTCGGCCGCACGATCTGCTCGACGATCCGGGTCGATTCGGTCCGCTCGAACGGCCCCGGCGTCGCCGAGACCATCACCAGCTGCGGCACCCGCTCGAGGAACTCGTCGAACTTGAGCGGCCGGTTGTCGATCGCCGAGGGCAGGCGGAAGCCGTAGTCGATCAGCGTCTGCTTGCGCGAGCGGTCCCCCTCGTACATGCCGCCGATCTGCGGCACCGTCTGGTGGGACTCGTCGACGAAGACGACGAAGTCGTCGGGGAAGTAGTCGATCAGCGTGTGCGGCGGGCTGCCGGCCGGGCGGCCGTCGAGGATGCGCGAGTAGTTCTCGATCCCGGAGGTGAAGCCGACCTCCTTGATCATCTCGACGTCGTAGGCGGTGCGCTGGCGCAGGCGGTGGGCCTCCAGCTGCTTGCCCTCGGCCTCGAGCTCGGCGGTGCGCGCTTCCAGTTCGGCGCGGATTTCCTCGACCGCGCGCTCGACCGTCTCGTCTTTGGTCACGTAGTGGGACGCCGGCCAGACCGAGACGTGGTCGATCGTGTCGAGGATCTCGCCGGTGAGCGGGTCGAAGTGCTGGATCCCCTCGATCTCGTCGCCGAACAGCGAGATCCGGTAGGCCGACTCGGCGTAGGAGGGCATGATCTCCAGCACCTCGCCGCGGACGCGGAAGCTGCCGCGCCCCAGCACCGAGTCGTTGCGCTGGTACTGCATCTTCACCAGCTTGCGCAGCACCTCGTCGCGGTCGAGCGACGCCCCGACTTTGAACAGCTGCATTTTTTCGTTGTAGACCTGGGGCGAGCCGATCCCGTATATGCAGGAGACCGAGGCGACGATGATCACGTCGCGGCGGGCGAACAGCGAGGCCGTCGCCGCGTGGCGCAGGCGGTCGATCTCGTCGTTGATCGAGGAGTCCTTCTCGATGTAGAGGTCCTGGGCGGGGACGTAGGCCTCCGGCTGGTAGTAGTCGTAGTAGGAGACGAAGTACTCGACCGAGTTGTCGGGGAAGAACTCGCGGAACTCGTTGCAGAGCTGCGCCGCCAGGGTCTTGTTGTGGGCGATCACCAGCGAGGGCCGCTGCACGGCGGCGATCGTCGCCGCCATCGTGAAGGTCTTGCCGGTGCCGGTCGCTCCCAGCAGGGTCTGGAACCGTTCGCCGGCCGCCAGCCCCTCGGCCAGGCCGGCGATCGCCTTGGGCTGGTCGGCGGTCGGCGTGTAGGCGGGGTTGAGGGCGAAGTCGGGCACGACCTGACCTTAGCTGGCGCGTTAGTCTGCGCCGCCCGATGACCCGGTCGCGCCGTCTACTCGCCGCCTTCTTCGCCTCCGTCGGCACGCTGCACTTCGTCATCCCCCGCGCCTTCGAGGCAATCGTGCCGCCCTGGGTCTGGGACCGGCGCCAGGCGGTCGCGATCAGCGGCGCCGCCGAGATCGCCGGCGGCCTCGCGGTGCTCCACCCCACCAGCCGCCGCTTCGGGCGCTGGTGGCTGCTGGGGCTGCTGCTCGCCGTCTTCCCCGCCAACATCCACATGGCGGTCAACCCGGAGCAGGTGCCGGGGCTCGACCTGAGGCGGATCCCCCGCTGGGCGCTGTGGGCGCGGCTGCCGCTGCAGCCGCTGGCGATGCTCTGGGTCTGGCGCGCCACGCGCGCCTGAGGCCGGCGGCGAGGAGCCGGCCGGCTAGGGCAGGAATTCTTCCAGCAGCTTCCCGGCGGGGCCGAGGAATCCCTGGACGTTGCCGAGCAGGGAGCGGGCGTTCTTGACCAGTTCGATCGCCCGGTCGAGCGGGATGTCTTCGATCGTGCTCCGCAGCGGGCCCGCCAGCAGGGGGCTGAGGGCGCCGGCGTTTTCGGCGTCGTTCACGGCCCGCAACAGGCCGGCGCGGATCGCCCGCGCCAGCTTCGCGTCGTCGATCCCGTAGCGTTCGCCGAAGCGTTCGCGCGACTGCGGCGTCGCCAGCGCCCGGGCCAGCGTCTCGCGGGTGACGCCGAGCTGGCAGGCGGCGCCGTCGAGGGCCGAGATCGAGAACTGGTTGGCGATTTCGCCCAGGCTCTGCGGGTTGCTCCAGGGCCGGTGCTGACAGGGATCCTGGGACTTCTCCGGCGTATAGGAGGAGCCGCCGGCGCCGAGATAGACGCCGGCCAGGGCGAGCGACGCGACGATCGAAGCCCCGACCAGCACCTTCGCCCGCAGCCCGGCGCTCACAGCTCCACCTTTCTCGAGAGGCCGATCGGGATCAGGGCGAGCAGGCCGAGCAGGGCGCCGATCAGGAACGAGGGGCTGAAGGCGTGGGTGGCGCCGCGGTCGAGCTGATCCTGCAGTTCGGAGCGCAGTTCTTCGACCGCTTCGCGGTCGCCCGGGTCCGATGGCAGCGGCTCGAAGGCGGGACCGATCGTCGGCACCTTCCCCCTCTCCCCTTCGAGCCGGTCCTCGATCCGCTGCGCCAGTTCGATCTTGATCAGCGGGTTGACCCGGGAGTCGAGGATGACCGCGGTGCCGGCGTTGATCGCGTCTTCGCGCTGCTGGGCGATGTCGGCGGTGAAGACCGGCGTCAGCGCCAGCAGGCCGATGACGACGCCGGCGTGGCGGGCGGAGATCGTCCAGCCACCGTGGATCGCCTGCGGGGCGCGGCCGCCGAGCGCCGTCTCGGTCAGGGCCGAGAGCACCAGCGAGAGCCCGACGCCGACCAGGACCTGGGGCGGCAGGGTCAGCGCCACCTCGGCCCTGGGCAGGAAGGCGAGGCCGGCGAGGCCGCCGGAGACGAGGATCGCCCCGGCCGCGGCCCGCGCCCGGGCACTGGGAACCAGCGAGCCCAGCCGGCTGCCGAGGATCGCCGCCAGCGGCATCACGGTGACGACGATCGCGGCGCCGATCGGGCTCAGACGCCAGCCTTCGATCAGCAGCAGGACGAGCAGGAAGAGGGCGGCGGCGATCGCGGCCGAGACCATCGCCAGGGCCAGATTGGCCCAGATATGGGGGCGGCCGGTGCGGCGCAGCTCGGTCTGGAGGATCCCGGTGGCGGCCTCGTGCCTGGCCACGGCCAGGATCGGCACCGCCGCCGCCAGCGCCACCGGCACCTGCAGCAGGAAGATCGACTGCCAGGAGACCAGCTCGGTGAGGATGCCGCCGACCGCCGGCCCCAGCGCCGCCCCGGTCGCCCCGGCGGTGGCCCAGACCGCCGCCGCCCGGCGCTCGGAGCCGACCGTCGCCGGCAGCAGCTCCAGCGCCGCCGTGACCGCGGCGGCGCCGCCCAGCGCCTGCACGCAGCGGGCCAGGATCAGGGTCGAGAGGTTGTCGGAGAGCCCGCAGGCGAGCCCGGCGCCGGCGAAGATCGCCAGCCCGACCGCGGCGGCCCGGCCCGGCCCGACGCGGCGGGCGATCAGCGCCGCCGGCACCGCCGCCAGCGCCATCACCAGGTTGAAGGAGACCAGGACCCAGGTGACGCCGGCGACGCTGGTGTCGAGGTCGCGGTAGATCTGCGGCAGCGCCAGCACCACCACCGAGGAGTCGGCGAGGACGAGGCCGACGGCGAGCGCCAGCGCGGCGACGCGGGGCCGGGGAGCGCCGGGGCTCACCGGTAGCCCAGCTCCGTCGCGTACTTTTCGCGGTAGGCGACCTGCTTCTCGAGCACCTCTTCCACGTAGGCGCGAGTTTCCGGGAAGGGGATGTCGCTGACGTTAAGGGCGGCGCCCCCCCACTTGTCGACGTTGCCCGGGCCGGCGTTGTAGGCGGCGAGGGCGGCGGCCTCGTTGCCGTCGTAGCGATCCAGCAGTTCGCGCAGGAGGAAGGTGCCGTAGCGGATATTGATTTCCGGGTCGGAGAGATCTTCGAGCTTGAAGGTGGTGCCGCCGCTGAGGCGCTCGATTTCCTTTGCCGCCGCGGGGGTGATCTGCATCAGCCCGCGGGCGCCGGCGATCGAGGTGGCGTCGCTGAACTTCGACTCGGAGTAGATGACGGCGGCGAGCAGCGCCGCGTCGACGCCCTTTTCGGAAGCCTGCTGGCGGATCACGTCCTCGTGCCTGAGCGGCAGCGTCAGCTCCTGCAGGGCATGTTCGAAGGTCCCGTTCGCCACCAGCACCCCGGCGCCGAGCCCGATCAGCGCTACGGCGCCGAGGGCCAGCCAGCGCCGCCGCCGCCGAGCCACCCGATTCATCCCCGCAGCTTCGCGAGCAGCGCGGACAGCGCCCGCTCCAGGTCCTCGACCGAGCCGTTGTTCTCGACGACGTGGGCGGCCCGGGAGGCCTTTTCCTCCTGCGAGAGCTGGCGCGCCTCGCGCTCGTCGACAAGGGCGTGGCCGCGCGCCGCGGCGCGCCGGCGACGTACCTCGTCGTCGCTGACCACAGCCACGGTCGTGTCGAAGACCTCGTGCCTCCCCCCCTCGAAGAGCAGCGGGACCTCCACCACCGCGATCTCGGTCTTATCCGGCAGCGAGCCGAGCCACTCGACCATCCGCTCGGCCACCAGCGGGTGGATCTGTCCCTCGAGCCAGGCCAGCTGCTCCGGGTCGGCGAAGACGATCTCCCCGATGCGGGCGCGGTCGACGACGCCGTCGGGAGCCACGTCCGGCCCCCAGCGCTCGACCAACCGGCCGAGCAGCGGCTCGGAGTCGAGCAGCTCGTGGACGACGGCGTCGCTGGAGAGGGTCGCCGCGCCCAAGCGTGAGAATGCCGCCAGCGCCTCGGACTTCCCGGCCGCGATGCCGCCGGTGAGGCCGATCGTCAGCGGCATCGACGCCTAGGAGTCGGCGGGCGCCTCAGGCTCAGACGCCTCGGCGACAGGCTCCTCCGCCGCGGGGGCCTCGTCCTGCGGCTCCTCGACGGCGGCAGCCTCGTCGGCCTCGGACGTCTCATCCGCAGGTGGCGTGGAGGATGGCTCCTCGCCCGCAGCTTGCGAGGACGAGGAGTCGTCCTCCGCGACAGGACCCGCGGTCGCGGCGTCAGAGCCCTCGGCATCCGCCGCCGCCAGCTGTTCGCCGAGGTCCCCCATCGGCATGTTCTGCCCCTCGACCCGCTTGATGCTGAGCGACAACCGCCGCCGCTCTTCGTCGATCTCGAGGATCTTGACGTTGAGGTTGGTGCCCGGCTCGACCACTTCGCTCGGGTTCTCGACGTGGTGGTCGGCGAGCTCGGAGATGTGGACCAGGCCCTCGACGCCGGGCAGGATTTCGACGAAGGCGCCGAAGGCGACGACCTTGGTCACCGCTCCCTCGAGCACGTCGCCGGGCCGGTGGGTGCTGATCACCCGCTGCCACGGGTCCTCCTGCGTTTGCTTGAGGCCGAGCGAGATGCGCTGGCGGTCGCGGTCGATGTCGAGCACTTTGATCCGCACCGTGTCGCCGATCGCGACGACTTCGGAGGGATGGTTGACGTGGCTCCAGGAGAGCTCGGAGATGTGGATCAGCCCGTCGATCCCGTCGAGGTCGACGAAGGCGCCGAAGTCGACGATGTTGGAGATCTTGCCTTCGACCACCTGGCCGGGCTCGAGCCGGCCGAGGATCTGCTCGCGGACCTCCTTGCGCTCCTCCTCGAGCACGGCGCGGCGCGAGAGGACGACGTTGTTGCGGCTGCGGTTGAGCTCGATCACCTTGCACTCGAGCGTCTGCCCCATGAACTCGTCGAGGTTGTGGACGCGGCGGATGTCGACCAGCGAGGCGGGCAGGAAGCCGCGCACCCCGAGGTCGAGGATGAGGCCGCCCTTGACGACCTCGATAACGCTGCCTTCGACCGGTTCGCCGGAGTCGGCGGCAACCTCGATGCGGCGCCAGGCCTTCTCGAAGCGGGCGCGCTTCTTGGAGAGGATCAGGCGGCCCTCGGCGTCCTCCTTGGTCAGGACCAGGGCGTCGATCTCCTCGCCCAGCTCGACCTCTTCGGCCGGGTCGACCGACTTGCGGATCGAGAGCTCGTTGGAGGGGATGACCCCCTCGGCCTTGTAGCCGATGTCGACGAGAACCTCGTCCTTGTCGATCCGCACGACCTTGCCGCTGACGACGTCGCCCTCTTCGAAGGAGACCATCGTCGCCGCGTAGTTGGGGACGATCTTGCCGTCGATCTGGAGCAGGAGGCCGTTCGATCCGTCGACGGGCGTGGCGCTGGGCGCAGGGGTCAGGGTCTCGGTCGCGGACACGGCGGCGAATAATGGCAGAATCGAACACGATGCCGGTTAGAGCGACCAAGCGCGGCGAGGAGCGGACACCGCTCGACGGGAGCCACGACGTGCTGATCTGCGGGGCGAGCTTCGCCGGGCTGGCGGTCGCCCGCGAGCTGGCCGGCTCCGGGGCCGACGTGATGGTCGTCGACCGCTACGAGATCGGCGAGCGCCAGACCTCGGCCTGCGGGATCCCGACCGAGTGGCTGCGGCGGCTCGACCTGATGGATTGCGAGCGCCAGCGCTTCGGCGAGCTGGTCATGCACACCCCCCACGGCGACGCCCGCTACCGCCTCCCCTGGACCTTCTCCACCTTCGACTACCGCGAGCTCTGCCAGCTGCTCTGGCGCGACTGCGACGCGACCTTCGAGACCGCCAAGGTCAACGGCCGTGCCACTACCAGCGGCGGCGGTGAGATCGCCGTCGAGACCGACCGCGGCACGATCTCCGCGCCCCTGGTGGTGGACGCACTCGGCTGGCGCCGCATGCTGGCGTCCGGCGACGGCTACCAGCCACCCGACGCGCCGCTCTCGCGCGGCCTCGAGGTACACCCTGCCGGCAGCGGCGAGGATCTCGAGATCTGGATCGACCGCCGCTACGTCCCCGCCGGATACGGCTGGTCCTTCCCCGCCCGCGACGAGCTGCGGATCGGGATCGGCTCCTTCGACCCCCGCTTCCACGTCAAGGACACCACCGTGCTGCTGACCGAGGACCTCGGCAAGGAGCCGAACGAGTATCAGGGCAACTGGATCCCCCACAAGCTGCGGCGGGCGACCGAGGGCGGCGTCTTCTTCGCCGG
Organism: uncultured Solirubrobacterales bacterium; assembly: GCA_963785775.1. Classification (GTDB taxonomy): domain Bacteria; phylum Actinomycetota; class Thermoleophilia; order Solirubrobacterales; family 70-9; genus VAYN01. The sequence continues at coordinate 19,388 of CAWAWH010000003.1, forward strand.
CGACTCGGCCGGCCACTGCCTGCCGCTCAGCGCCGAGGGGATCAGGACGGCGCTCTACTTCGGTATCGCTCTCGGCCGCGAGCTGCGCGGCGTCGTCGAGGGGCACCAGAGCCGCGAGCAGGCGGCCGCCTCATATGCCGAGTTCAACGACTCGCACGAGCGGAAGTTCCGCTGGATGCTGCGGGTGCAGCGGCTGATCCCGAAGATCCCGCCGCGGCTGCTCGGCCCGGCGATCCGGCTGATGGGGAGCAGGCGCTTCGTCGACTGGTCCTTCTCTCACTACCTCAACATCGCCCCGCCCGGGTTCGCCGGCTCAGCGGATGACCAGGAAGGTCCCCGCCAGCAGCAGGCAGACGCCGACGATGCGCTCGGGGCTGAGCGCGACCTGATCCAGGCCGAACAGGCCTAGGCGGTCGATTGCGACCGAGGCGGTGAGCTGGCCGGTGACGGTGGCGGCGGCGACTCCGCCGGCGCCGATCACCGAGACCGCGATCAGCGCGTTGGTGACGTAGACGGCGCCGAGCAGGCCGCCGAGCAAGTAGTACCAGCTGGCGTCGAAGGTCGAGCTGAGGCCGCCGGCCTTGCCGCTGAGGACGACGATCACGGCGAGCGCGACCGAGCCGACCGCGAAGGAGACCAGCGCCGCCGGCAGCCCGCCGGTCGACTTGCCGAGACCGGCGTTGATCGGCGCCTGCAGGGCGATCAGGCCGCCCGCGGCGGCGGTCAGGATCACCGCCAGGCCCCTATCCATGGATCTGGCCTGACCTTCGCGTGATCTTCGGGCTGGACGTGTGTTGCATCAGAGCAAGCCGGTGATGAACTCCGGTGCTGTCATATCAGTACCCGCATCAGAGAGCTATCGACGCGATGCCGCCGCCCCCAGCAGAGCAGCTCGCCTCCCGGATCTTCCTCGGGCCGGCGCTGCGTGCCCAGCCCGACCGGCGCCTGGTCCGGCTGGTCCGCGAAGGCTACGAGACGGCCTTCGAGGAGATCGTCCGCCGCTACCGCAGGCCGCTCGACCGCTTCGCCGCGGCGATCGTCGGCGGCCGCTCCGAGGACGTGACCCAGGACGCCTTCTCGAAGGCGCTGCTGGCGCTGCGCGGCTCCGAGAAGGAGATCGAGCTGCGGCCCTGGCTCTACCGGATCGTCCGCAACACCGCGCTCAACGAGCTGCGCAGCCGGCCGCCGGCGACGGAGGAGCTGGACGAGGCGATCCCGGGCGGGCACAGCGCCGCGGTCGAGGCCGAGCGCCGCGGGGAGATGGCGGAGCTGATGCGGCGGCTGCGCTCGCTGCCGGAGCCGCAGCGGGCGGCGATCGTGATGCGAGAGCTGGAAGGGTTGAGCCACGAGGAGATCGCGGCGGCGCTGGGGGTCAGCGGCGGCGCCGCGCGACAGGCGATACACCGGGCGCGGACGGCGCTACGCGACGGATTCGGCCTGCTGGTTCCGCTACCGCTGCTGCGGGCCCTCTTCGACCACGGCTCCGGGGCGGCGGCCGGAGCCGGTGGGGCGGTCGGCGCCGGCGCCGCCACGACGGCGGGTGGAGGCGGCGGGGCCGCGCTGGGCGGGCTCGGCGCCGCCGGGACGCTCAAGGTCGGGGTGGCGACGGCGCTGATCGCCGGCACGGTCGGGGCCGCAGTCGCGCTGCAGCACGGGCATGGAGAGGCGAGCGGCCCCGAACCGGCGGCCGCGTCGGGACTGGCCGCGAGCAACGAATCCGCCGGCCAATCGCCGAGCGGCGATCGGCCGGCGTCAGGCCAGGGGTCGCAGCAAGGCCCCGGCGGCGATGGCGGTCACAGGGGCCCTGGCGGTGGAGACGGCGACGGCAACGGTGGCCACGGGGGTCGAGGCGGGTCCGGCAGCGGAACCCCAGGCGGCAGCGAGGGCTCCGGCGACGGCGGACCGGGCCCGAGCGGCACCTCCGGGCACGGTGGCCGTGGCACGGGCGACAGTGGCGACGGATCGGGCGGCAGCCATTCGGGCGAGGGAAGCCCGGGAGGGAGCCACTCGGGCGGCGGAGACGGTGGTGACGGTGGCTCCGGCGGAGGCTCGGGGTCGGGCGACGGCGGTTCTGGAGGCGACTCGACGAGCGAAGAGTCGAGTGGCGGTGAGGACGGGGGCTCCGGATCGAGCCAGCCCGCGGCGACGGCGGCACCCACCCTCGAACCGCCACCCGAGGATCTCGGTGGCGACTCGGGAAGCGGTGGCTCCGGATCGGGCTCGGGCGACGGCGCCTCGAGCTCTGGATCGGGCGGCGGCGAAGGCGGCTCGTGATCTTCGCCGGCGGCTCGGGTTGTGGGGAGTGAACGTGTCCCGATTCGAAACAAGGAGGAACGCCATGAACCGCTCCAAAGGAAGGCGAGCCCGCCTCGGCGGCCTGCTCGTGGTGGCGCTCGGCGCCCTCGCGTTGCTGGCCCTGCCCGGCCTGGCCGCCGCGAAGGACCGCAACCACGATCACATCCCGGACCGCTGGGAGAAGCGCCACAACCTCTCGCTCGAGGTCAACCAGGCCCGCAGGGACCAGGACGGCGACCATCTGCGCAACCTGGCCGAGTTCCAGGCCGGCGACAACCCGCGCGACCCCGACAGCGACAACAACGGGGTGTTGGACGGCGAAGAGAACGCCGGCACGGTCAGCTCCTTCGACGCCGAAACCGGAAAGCTGACGATCGCCCTCTTCGGCGGCGAATCGATCAGCGGCCTGGTCACGGAAGGCACCGAGATCGAGTGCGGGGAAGCGCCGACCCCCAGCGCGGCGATGGACAGCGGCAACGACAACGGCGAAGGCCAGGAGCCCGGCGACGACAACGGCGGCCAGGGCGAAGAGCCGGGCGATGACAACGGGGCGCAGGGCGAAGAGCCCGGTGACGACAACGGCGGCGACGGGTCCGGCCCGGGCTCGTCAGGCACACCCTGCACGACCTCCGACCTCGTCCCCGGCGCGGTCGTCCACGAGGCCGAGCTGCAGGCCGAGAACGGCGCCGCGACCTTCCAGAAGGTCGAGCTGGCCGGCTGAGCTACTTGGCGGTGAGCCAGTCGGGGCCGACGCCGACGTCGACCTCGAGTGGCGGATCGAGCTGGTAGGCGGCGCACATCTCGCGCCGCACCAGCTCGGTCGCGCCGTCCATCTCCCGCTGTGGGCCCTCGAAGAGGAGCTCGTCGTGGATCTGCAACACAAGCCGAGTACCTCCACCCGCCTCCCGGAGCGCCCGCTGGCAGCGCACCATCGCCACCTTGATGATGTCGGCGGCGGTGCCCTGGATCACCGTGTTGACGGCGAGGCGCTCGCCGAGGCGACGGGTGTTGGGGTTGCCGGAGCGCAGCTCGGGGATCTGGCGGCGGCGGCCCATCAGCGTCGTCACGTAACCCTCCTCCTGCGCCCGCTCGACGACCTGCTCGCGGAAGGCGCGCACCGCCGGGAAGCGCTCCAGGTAGCGGGCGACGAATTCCTCGCCCTCCTTGCGGGGGATGTTGAGCCGGTCGGCGAGGCCGAAGCCGGTGAGGCCGTAGACGATCCCGAAGTTGACCATCTTCGCCTTCGAGCGCTGGCCGACGTCGACCTCGTCGCGGCCGATCTCGAAGACCTCGGCGGCGGTGGCGGCGTGGACGTCTTCGCCGGCGCGGAAGACCGCTTTCAGCACCTCCTCGTCGGCGACGTGGGCGAGCACCCGCAGCTCGACCTGGCTGTAGTCGGCGGAGAGCAGCTGGGCGCCCGGCTCGGCGACGAAGCAGGCGCGGACGGGGCGGCCGATCTCGGTCCGGATCGGGATGTTCTGCAAGTTGGGGTTGGTGCTGGAGAGGCGGCCGGTGGTGGTCGCGGCCTGGTTGAAGGTGGTGTGGACGCGGCCGGTCGCCGGGTCGATCAGGTCCGGCAGCGAGTCGAGGTAGGTGTTCTTCAGCTTGGTCAGCTCGCGCCAGGACTCGATCTTCTCGACGATCGGGTGCTCGTCGCGGATCTGGGCGAGGACGCGGGCGTCGGTGGAGAAGCCGGTCTTGCCGCGGCGCTTGCGGGTCAGCTCGAGTTTCTCGAAGAGGACGCGACCGACCTGCTGGGGGGAGCCGATCGTGAACTCCTCCCCAGCCAGCTCGAAGATCTCCCTCTCCAAGGTCGCGATCCGCTCGCCGAAACCGGCACCGACCTCTGCCAGGCGCTCGGCGTCGAGCTTGAGGCCCTCGCGCTCCATCGCCGCCAGCACCTGGACCAGCGGCAGCTCGACCTCGTGCAGCAGGCCCTCCAGGCCCAGCTCCGCGATGCGGGGGCGCTGAACCTCGGCGACGGCGGCGACCAGGCGCGCTTCCTCGGCCGGGTCGAGCCCGGCCTCGACCTCCTCGCCGAGGGCGAGCTGACCGTCGTCGTCGCCCGAGGGCGCGGCCACGCCCTCGGCGAGGCCGATCCCGGCGTCGGCCGCCAGCTCGGTCAGCTCGTAGGTGCGCCGCTGCGGCTCCAGCAGGTAGGCGGCGATCATCGTGTCGTGGTCGAGGCCGAGGTCGACGCCCTCGCGGGCGGCGGCGGCAAGCAGGCCGTGGCGGCCGCCGCCGAGCGACTTGGCGTCGTGGGCGAGGAAGGCGCGGCCGGCCAGCGCCGCCGCCAGCTCGTCGAGCGTCGAGGAGCCGGCAAGGATCCGCTCGCCTTCGGCCGCCGCCCAGCGATCGCCGGCGATCGCCAGCGCCGCGGGGCCTTCGCCCAGGTCGCCGGGCGCCCCCTCCTCGACCTCGACCTCCAGCTCCCGCTCGACGCTGCGGCCGGGCACCGCCTCGCCCTCGGGCAGCGCTTCCTCCAGCCGCTCCAGCACCGCCCGCAGCTCGAACTCGCGCATGAAGTCGCGAAGGGTGGCGCGATCGGGCTCAGAGCTCATCGCCGCGGCGAGATCGACCCCGGTCTCGATGTCGTACTGGAGCGTCGCCAGGTCCTTCGACATGCGGGCGTCCTCGGCGTGCTCGGTCAGGTTCTGCTTGCGTTTGGCGCCGGAGATCTCCTCGACGTTGTCCAGCACGTTCTCCAGCGAACCGAACTTCTGCAGCAGCTGCGAGGCCGTCTTCTCGCCGATCCCGGGGACGCCGGGGATGTTGTCGGAGGTGTCGCCGCGCAGCCCCATCAGGTCGGTGATCAGCTCCGGCGGCACGCCGTAGCGCTCGACCACCGCCTCGCTGTCGTAGATCTTGGTCTCGGTGATGCCGCGCGAGGTGCTCATCACCCGCACCCCCTTGCCGACCAGCTGGTAGGCGTCGCGGTCGCCGGTGACGACCATCACCTCGATCCCCTGCTCGCGCGCCTGGCGGGTCAGCGAGGCGATCACGTCGTCGGCCTCGTAGCCCTCGACCCTGACGTTGGTGTAGCCGAAGGCCTCGACCAGCGGCATCAGGTGCGGCCACTGCTCGCGCAGCAGGTCGGGACGGGGTTTGCGCTGGGCCTTGTAGAGGTCGTAGGTGACCTCGCGTCCCGACATCCCCGCGTCCCAGGCGACGACCACCCCCTGCGGATGGTGCTCGTCGATGATTTTGACCAGCATCGAGGCGAGCCCGTAGATCGCGTTGGTCGGGCGCCCGTCGCTGGTCCCGATCGACTCCGGCAAGGCGAAGAACGCCCGGTAGGCGAGCGAGTTGCCGTCGATGAGGAAGAGCTGCGGTGCGTCCGCGACCATCGCCGCCACTCTACGAGGCGAGGCCGAGGGCTTCCCGCAGGTCGGCCACGACTTCCCCCGGCCGCTCGTTCACCTGGCTTTCGCTGAAGCGATGGACCGCGAGGCCGCGCCGGCGCAGGTCGAGATCGCGCTGGTGGTCGTCCTGGAAGGCGACGCGACCCCGGTGGAAATCGTAGAAGTCGGTCTCGACCGCGATCCGCTCGGCGCGCCAGAGGAAGTCGACCCTCCACCGCCCCAGCTTGACGTTGACCTCCGGAGCGGGGATGCGATGCCGCCGACAGAGCAGCAGGAAGTCCCGCTCCAGATCGCTCCGCGTCCGGTCTCCCTCGACCTCGCCGAGGTCGTACCCGACGAGCTCCGCCTGCCTGATCGCACGGCGGACCCAATGCGAGGGCACCGTGCCTTCAAGATCCGCGATCGCGCGGGCAGGCGTAGTGACCGGGATCCCATGACGTTCGGCAACCGCCCTCTGGCAGAGAGTCGTGCTGCGATGAAGCCGAATCCCATCCCTCTTCGCCCGCCCGTTGCGCGACGGTATCGACACGTCCACCGCTCCGGACACAGGTTTCAAGAGGCCCCAAAGCGCCGCGGCGCCCATATGGCTCAGCACCGCCCCCTGCCCACAGGCGAGCACCGCTGCCATCCACCGCCGATGCCAAGAATCAGCTACGTGCCCGACCGCGTAAACGCCGCGATAAACGCGGTGCAATCTCCCCACGCGGGCTCGCTTCACGATCGCGTTCATCGTGAGACCGGCGGCAATGAGCTGTCCGCTGGTCACCACACCGTGTTGGCGGGTGGCGATTTTCTCGATCTGGAGGTCGGGTGGGGCGAGTTTGTGGCCTATGAGGCCACTAAGTCGCCCAGCGGCCGAACTCTCCCCTCGGCGGCCTCGCGTGGCGGAAGTTCCGAATCTGATTCGATAGCCGCGATGGCCGTCAGCGCCCAGTACAGCGTCACGATCCGGGTCGAGCTCGATGCCCGGCAGGAGCCGCTGGGCAAATTGACGGCGGCGATCGCCGAGGCGGGCGGGCAGCTGCAGGGGGTCGACCTGGTGCCGGGGGCCGGGCCGGAGGGCAAGCGGGTGCGCGAGTTCACGATCGACGCCGCCGACCGCGAGCACTGGGAGAAGATCCTGCGGGCGATCGGGTCGACCCGCGGGGCGCGGGTGCTCGACTACGTCGACCGCACGATGCAGATGCACCGCGGCGGCAAGATCGACATCCACAACAAGTATCCGGTGAAGACCCGCGACGACCTCTCGATGGCCTACACGCCGGGCGTCGCCAGGGTCTGCATGGACATCCACCACGATCGCGCCAAAGCCTTCGAGTACACGATCAAGAAGAACACCGTCGCGGTGGTCTCCGACGGCAGCGCCGTGCTGGGCCTCGGCAACATCGGCCCCGAGGCGGCGATGCCGGTGATGGAGGGCAAGTGCATGCTGTTCAAAGAGTTCGCCGACGTCGACGCCTTCCCGATCTGCCTCGACAGCCAGGACGCCGGCGAGATCATCAAGGCAGTCGAGCTGATGGCCCCCACCTTCGGCGGCATCAACCTCGAGGACATCTCGGCCCCGCGCTGCTTCGAGATCGAGGACCGGCTGAAGGAGACCCTCGACATCCCCGTCTTCCACGACGACCAGCACGGCACCGCGGTGGTGACGATGGCGGCGCTGTTCAACGCGCTGAAGATCGTCGAAAAGCCGATCGAGGAGCTGCGGGTGCTGATGGTCGGGCTCGGCGCCGCCGGGGTGGCGGTGACGAAGATGATGCTCGCCTCCGGGGTCGAGCACGTCGTCGGCTGCGACCGCCAGGGCGCGCTCTCGACCGAGCGCGAGGACTACATCTCGGGCGAGATGACCGGGATCAAGCGCTGGTACTCGGAGAACTCGAATCCGGAGCACGTCCGTGGCACGCCCGACGACGCGATCGAGGGCATGGACATCTTCATCGGTCTCTCCGGGCCGGGAATCATCAGGGCGGAGTCGCTGGGCAGGATGAACGACGACGCGATCGTCTTCGCGATGGCCAACCCGACCCCCGAGGTGATGCCGGAGGACGCCGCCCCCTACGTGCGGATCATGGCCACCGGCCGCTCCGACTACCCGAACCAGATCAACAACGTGCTCGCCTTCCCCGGCATCTTCCGCGGCGCCCTCGACGCCGGCGCCCCCAGCATCACCGAGGAGATGAAGCTGGCCGCGGCCAAGGGCATCGCCGAGGCGGTCGCCGAGGACGATCTCTCCGAGGACTACATCATCCCCAGCGTCTTCAACCGCGACGTGGCGCCGAAGGTCGCCGCCGCGGTCGTCGAGGAGGCCCGCCGCGCCGGCATCGCCCGCCTCAGCGAGGAGACCGGGACCTTCGCCACGGTGGACGGCCAGTGATGAAGGGTCGGGCGCCGACACCGTGAAGGTGCTCGTCACCGGAGCCACCGGCCTGATCGGCTCGGCGCTGTGTGACTCGCTGCTGGCCCGCGGCGACCGCGTCGTCGGCCTCACCCGCGACCCTGCCAGGGCCCGGCTCGCCAGGACAGGCGTCGAGTGGCACCCCTGGGAGCCGACCCTGGAGCGGCCCCCAGCCGCCGCCTTCGAGAGCGTCGACGGCGTCGTCAACCTGGTCGGCGAGAAGATCGACCAGCGCTGGACCGACGAGGCGAAGAGGAAGATCATGGAGAGCAGGCGCACCGCCACCCACAACCTGGTGGGAGCGCTCACCGCTCTCGATCGGCGGCCCGCGGTCCTGGTCAACCAGTCGGCGGTCGGCTACTACGGCGACCGCGGCGACGCCGTCGTCGACGAGTCGGCCGGCCCCGGCGGGAGCTTCGACTCCGCGGTCGTGCAGGAGTGGGAGAAGGCGGCCCACGAGATCGACGGCACCGGGGTGCGGCTGGTGATCGTCCGCACCGGCCAAGTCCTTGACGCTGGCGGCGGTCTGCTCAGTGAGCTGTTGACTCCCTTCAAGCTGGGCGTGGGAGGTCCGATCGCGGGGGGGCAGCAGTACCTGTCGTGGATCCACGCCGACGACGAGGTGGGAGTCCTGATCTGGGCACTCGACAACCCCGAGATCAGCGGCGTCGTCAACGCCAGCTCTCCCAATCCCGCCACCAACCACGACTTCTCCAAGGCGCTGGGACGCGCCCTCGGGCGACCTGCCGTCTTTCCGGTTCCGGGTTTCGTCCTCGACCTCAAATTCGGCTCCGAGTTCGGTGCCGTCCTCCGGGGCGGCCAGCGGGTGATCCCGAAACGCACTCGGGAGCTGGGCTACGAGTTCAAGCATCCGGGTCTGGACGAGGCGCTGCGGGATCTGGTCTGAGCGGCGAGAGGCGGGCGACCCCTACGGCTCGTTCAGAGCTTCCCGCACCGAGTCACGCAAGGAGCTGGAGCTCGCACCGTGGATGGTGCGAAGGAGGCGGGACATAGCGATGACGCCGGAGTCGGATTCGATCCAGGCGATGCCGGCGGATTCGAGGGTCGGGTTGGTGAAGCGGTTCGCGGCGGGATCGGCGGGCTCCAGGTAGGCGACGGTGGTGGAATCCTCGGTGGCGCGGCGGGCATTGGCGCCAAGCTGGGCGAGGTTCAGGCGGCCGCGATCCTCGGCGCTCGACAGGCAAACGGCGCGGACCTGGACGTCGCCTGCCTGGCCGCCGTCACGGGCAAGCTCTCGCTTCGCGCCGGCGCAGAGCGGCGCCGCAACGTAGGCGGTGACAGTCGCGCCGCTCGAGACGCCGGCTTCGCCGCAGCCGCCAATAAGGATGCCGAGCGCGCATGCGAGAAGGAGGGCTGGGGCGCGGCGCACGGTTCGCGATCATAGACTCGCTCGCTATGCGAATCGGAGTCCTCACCGCCGGCGGCGACTGCCCGGGCCTGAACGCGGCAATCCGCGCCGTCGCCCGCTCGGCGATGGCCCGCGGCGACGAGGCGGTCGGCATCCGCCGCGGCTACCGCGGCCTCGCAGAGGACGACTACATGGCGCTCGACATGCGCGCCGTCTCCGGCATCCTCCACCTCGGCGGCACCATCCTCAGCACCTCCAGCTTCGAGCCGATCCGCGAAAACGCGGTCGAGAAGGTCACCCGGGCCTTCGCCGAGCAGGGCCTCGACGCGGTGGTGGCGATCGGCGGCGAGCACACGATGGAGATCACCCGCCAGCTGTATGCCGACCACGGCCTGCCGCTGGTCGGGGTGCCGAAGACGATCGACAACGACGTCGGCGGCACCGACTTCACCTTCGGCTTCGACACCGCCGTGCAGATCGTCACCGACGCGATCGACCGCCTCCACACCACCGCCCAGTCGCACGACCGGATCATGGTGGTCGAGGTGATGGGCCGCAACACCGGCTGGATCGCCGCCTACGCCGGCCTCGCCGGCGGCGCCGACGGGATCGTCATCCCGGAGACGACGACCACGGTCGAGGAGGTCGCGACCGGCGTCCTGCGCCGCCACGAGCGCGGCAAGGACTTCTCGATCATCGTCGTCGCCGAGGGCGCCATGCTCGCCTTCGACAGCGGCGAGGAACAGCTGATCCAGCCGATCAAAGACAGCGACGAGTACGGCTACCCGCGGCTCGGCGGGATCGGCGCGGCGCTGGCGACCGAGCTCGAGTCCCGCACCGGCTACGAGACCCGAGTCACCGTGCTGGGACACGTCCAGCGCGGCGGCACCCCGACCTCGACCGACCGCATCCTCGCCACCCGCTTCGGCGCCCACGCCTACGAGATGGCCAAAGCCGGCGACTTCGGCAAGATGGCGGCGATCCACGGCACCGCGATGGTCGCCGTCCCGCTCGAGCAGGCGATCGAGGTCAAGCGGGTCGGCCTCGGGATCCTCGAGATTGCAAAGCGATTCTTCACCTGAGAAGCTGAGTACGTGGCGGATGCCCCCGACCTCGCAGCCGTAACCCAGGTTCAGCAGCAGATCTGGTCGAGAGGCGACTTCGCGATGGTCGCCAACATCGTCTACAACGCCAGCGAGAACCTCGCCGAGGCACTTCAGCTCGTACCCGACGAGCGGGTGCTGGACGTCGCCTGCGGCAGTGGCAACGGGGCGATCGCCGCCGCGCGGCGGACCTGGGGCGGCGCCGTCGGCGCCGACTACGTCCCCCAGCTGCTGGAGCGGGGTCGCGAGCGCGCCGCTGCCGAGCGGCTGGAGGTCGAGTTCGTCGAGGCAGACGCCCAGGACCTCCCCTTCGAGGACGCCAGCTTCGACGTCGCGATGTCGATCTTCGGGGCGATGTTCGCCCCCGACCAGGAGAAGACCGCGGCCGAGCTGCTGCGGGTGACCCGGCCCGGCGGCCGGATCGGCATGGCCAACTGGTGCCCCGACGGGGCTGTCGGGATCATGTTCCAGACGATCGCCAAGCACGCGCCGCCGCCCCCAGGGCTCGACTCGCCGCTGCTGTGGGGCACCGAGGAGCGCCTCCGAGAGCTGTTCGGCGATGGAGTCACGGAGCTGCGAACAGAGCGCCGCGTCTCGCGCCAGCCGTTCCGCTCTGCCGACCACTACATCGAGTTCTTCCGCACCTACTTCGGCCCGACCCAGATGGCCTACGAACGGGTTGGGCCCGAGGGCGAACAGGCCCTGACCGATGATCTGCGTGGCTTCCTCGAAGCCGCCAACACCGCCGGCGATCGCGCGATGGTTCTCGAGGCCGATTACCTAGAAGTAATCGCCATCCGGGCGGGATAGCTCAGTCGGGCTAGCCAAGCAGGTCGGGGGACGCAGGGAGCGCCGTGTGCTCCGCACACAAGCGACCGAGGACCCCGAGATGCACTGGCTAGCGCGGCTGAGATACCCGCACGGCTGCGCCGATCAGCAGCACCGTGAAGAAAACCAGGCCGGCGACCGGGCCGCCCTGCCCGAAGGCGTAGGACACCGTCATCGCGGCCAGGGCCAGAAAGAGGGTGACGACCATTCCCATCGCGGTCGAGACTTTACCCGGCGAGGGCGACGCGCGCCTCGCTGAGGAACTCGCCGACCGCCTCGGCGGCGCCCCGCGGCGAGCCGCCCTCGCCGGCGGCGCGAACCAGGCGGCTGCCGATGATCACCCCGTCGGCAATCCGTCCCACCTCGGCGGCCTGGGCCGGCGTGCCGATGCCGAACCCGACCGCGACCGGCAGCGGCGAATCGGCCTTGGTCGCCGCCACCAGCTGCGCCAGCTCGGCGGGGACCTCGGCCCGCTCCCCGGTCGTCCCGACCGTGGAGACGACGTAGACGAAGCCGTGGGCGACCGCGCAGATCCGCGCCCGCCGCTCGGCCGGGGTCGTCGGCGCCACCAGCGGCACCAGCGCCAGGCCGGCAGCGGCGAAGTCCTTCCGCACGTCCTCGGCCTCGCCCAGCGGCAGGTCGGGAACGATCGCCCCGGCGGCGCCCGCGGCGATGGCGAGCCGGGCGAACTCGGCGGCCCCGCCGTGAGCGAGGACCATGTTGGCGTAGGCCATCAGCACCACCGGAACCCGCTCCGCGACCGAGCTGCACACCTCCAGCGCGGTGGCGAAGGTGGCCCCCGCCGCCAGCGCCGCCGTAGCCGCCGCATGAATCGTCGGCCCATCCGCCAGCGGATCCGAGAAAGGCACCCCCAACTCGATCAGATCGGCCCCGGAATCGACATAGGCCCCAGCAACCGCCAACGAAGTCTCCCGATCCGGAAACCCGGCCATCATGTAAGGCATCAAAGCCGCCCGCCCCTCCGACCGCGCCTGCTCGAAGGCGCGAGCGATCCTCATATCTCCCATCAGCCTGTCTGCTCCACGACCTCGGCGAGGTCCTTGTCACCGCGCCCAGAGAGACAGAGGACGTCGAATCCGGCGCTCCCCGGGTTCTCCAGCAGCCAGGCGATCGCATGAGAGGACTCGAGCGCCGGGATGATCCCCTCCAGCCGGCTCAGCTCGGCGAAGGCCGCCAGCGCCTGACGGTCGGAGATCGCCACGTAGCTGGCCCGGCCGCTGTCGCGCAAGTATGCGTGCTCGGGGCCGACGCCGGGGTAGTCGAGCCCGGCCGAGACCGAGTGCGCCTCGAGGATCTGCCCCTCCTCGTCGGCGATCACGGCGGAGAGCGAGCCGTGCAGGACGCCGGTGCTGCCGGCGCCGAGCGAGGCCCCGTGGCGGAAGCTGTCGAGTCCCTCGCCGGCAGCCTCGACGCCGATCAGCGCCACCTCGGGGTCGGCGAGGAAGGGGGTGAAGATGCCGATCGAGTTGGAGCCGCCGCCGACGCAGGCGATAACCCGCGCGGGCAGCCCCCCCTCGACGGCGAGCGCCTGGGCCCGCGACTCGTCGCCGATCACCCGCTGCAGGTCGCGAACCAGGGCAGGGTAGGGAGCCGGGCCGACGGCGGAGCCGATCACATAGTGGGTGGTGCCGACGTTGGCGACCCAGTCGCGGATCGCGGCGCTGACCGCCTCCTTCAGCGTGCGGGCGCCGGCCTCGACCGGCGCCACCTCGGCCCCCAGAAGCCGCATCCGCTCGACGTTCGGCGCCTGGCGGCGGATGTCCTCGGTTCCCATGTAGACGACGCACTCGAGCCCGAGCAGGGCGCAGGCGGTGGCGGTGGCGACGCCGTGCTGGCCGGCGCCGGTCTCGGCGATCACCCGCGGCTTGCCCATCCGCTGCGCCAGCAGCGCCTGGCCGATCGCGTTGTTGATCTTGTGGGCGCCGGTGTGGGCCAGGTCCTCGCGCTTGAGGTAGACCTTCGAGCCGACCCGCTCGGAGAGCCGCTCGGCGTGGTAGAGCGGGGTCGGGCGGCCGATGAAGTCGCGCCGCAGCAGCTCCAGCCGCGCCATGAACCCGGCGTCCTCGCGCGCCTCTTCCCAGGCCGCGGTCAGCTCGTCGAGCGCGGCGATCAGCGTCTCCGGCACGTAGCGCCCCCCGTAGGGGCCAAACCGCTGCTCGACCGCGCTCATGGCGCCGTCACGCCGCTCGGCTGCGCCGCCTCGAAGAAAGCCGCCATCGCCGCGTGGTCCTTGCGCCCGGGCTCGACCTCGACACCGCTGGAGACGTCGACCGCATAGGGCTGTGCGACTGCGATTGCCGCCGCCACGTTGTCCGGTCGCAGACCGCCGGCGAGGATGTCGGGGACGTCGGAGCGGTGGCCGCGCAGCAGCTCCCAGTCGAAGACCTCGCCGGTGCCGCCCCATAGGCCCTTGCCGCGCTTGTCGAAGAGGTGGAAGTCGGTCCGGTAGGACTCGGCAGCGTGGACGTCCGCGGCACTGGACACGTGGATCGCCTTGATCACCTTGACCCCGGTTTTCCGCGCCACCTCGGCGCAGAACGACTCCCCCTCCGAGCCGTTCAGCTGCACCATCGTCATCCCCACGTTCTCGACCGCCTTCGCGACCTCGTCCAGCGTGGGATTCACGAAAACGCCCACCACCTCGCACTTGCGCCGAAAAGCAGCCCCGATCTCAGCCGCCACAGCCGGATCCACGCACCTCGGACTGCCATCGAAATGGATCAGCCCGATCGCCCACGCCCCGAGCAACACGGCCTCCGCCGCATCGTCCAAATCGGTGATCCCACAGAACTTGACCCGCATGGCTTCAGGTTACGGGAGCTTCGCCGCGATGCGGGAACCGGGACCCCTCCGAACGGCTTGTACTTCTGCGGCAATCCGCCAACGGCCAGCCGCCCACTCTCCACCGCAGCAAGTTGAGTGAGGAGGGGTCCCGGTTCCCGCCCCCGCGCCTGTTGAGTGAGGAGGGGGTCCGGCTCGCCTATTCGGCTGATGCCGGACGCTGTCCGAGCGTCACGGTCGCCGTCTTCGTCGACCCGCCGCGCAGGATCGTCAGTTCGAGTTCTTCGCCCGGCTTCGCCGCGTTGACGATTTCGACCACTTCGTCCATCCCGGCGATCTTCTTGCCGTTGACTTCGGTGATGATGTCGCCGCCGAGGCTGACCTGGGCGCCGTCGATCGTCGCCGAGGTGTTGCCGCCTTCGACCCCGGCCTTGTCGGCGGGGCCGCCCTTGACCACGGACTGGACGATCACGCCTTCCTTCACCGGCAGGTTGATCGCGCGGGCCAGTTCGGGGGTGATCGTGCCGCCGCTGATGCCGAGGAAGGCGTGTTCGACTTCGCCCTTGGTCTCGAGCTGGTGGATCTCGGCCCGGGCGGTGTCGATCGGGATCGCGAAGCCGATGCCGACGTTGCCGTTGCCACTGCCGCCGGTCTCGATCTGGGAGTTGATGCCGATCACTTCGCCCTTGACGTTGATCAGCGGGCCGCCGGAGTTGCCGGGGTTGATCGCGGCATCGGTCTGGATCACCTTCGAGATCGAGAAGCCGTTGGGCGCCTGGATCTGGCGCTGCAGCGCCGAGACGATGCCGCTGGTCACGGTGCGGTCGAGCCCGAACGGGTTGCCGATCGCGACCACAGGGTCGCCGACTTCCATTTCCGCGGAGTTGCCGAGGGTGAGCGGGTGCAGCTGGTCGGCCGGCGCTTCGACCTTGAGCAGGGCGAGGTCGCTGGCCGGGTCGGCGCCGACGACCTTGGCCTGGTAGTTCGTGTTGGAGGCGCCGAGTTTGACCTCGATCCGGTTGGCGCCTTCGACCACGTGGTTGTTGGTGAGCACGTGGCCTTCGCTGTCGATGACGAAGCCGGACCCGGTCGCGGTGCCGCCGCCTTCGGTTTCGGGTTCGCCGAAGGGCGAGAGCGACTGCGATTCCTTGGCGGGAATCTCCGATTCGATGAAGGCGACCCCGTCGCCGTCGTTCTTGTAGATCTGGTTGACGACGTTGCCGCCGCCTTCGCCGCTGGACTTGCTGACGACGGGCGCCGCCAGCGGCGCCGCGACGGTGGTGGTCGAGCCGCCTTCGGACTGGATCCAGCCGGCGGCGATCGCGATCCAGCCGAAGACGGCGACGACGGCGCCGCCCAGCAGGGCGGAGGCAAAGGGAGTTCGGAGGAATCGGCGTGGCTTCTTCATGGCGGCGAATCTTCGGCCCTGGCGCTGAGCCATCTCTTAACGAGCTCGAAAGATCTTCTAAATTCGGCGCCTGGGACGAGATCGCTAGTAGAGATGCTCGCGGGTTCCTTCGTCGGCCCCGGTCAGCTCGCGCGTCTTCGCCTCGGGGTCCGCGGCCGCCATCAGCGCGCCGCCGATGAGGACGGCGTCGACGCCGACCCGCTCCAGCTCCTGCAGCTCGGCGCGGCCGGAGATGCCGCTCTCGGCGACCACGGTCTTGCCGGCCGGCACGTCGGGCATCAGCTCGAAGGTGGTCGCCAGATCGACGCTGCCCTGGTCGAGATTGCGGTTGTTGATCCCGATCACCTCGGCGTCAGCCTCCAGCGCCCGCTCCAACTCCTCGCCGTCGTGGACCTCGACCAGGCAGTCGAGGTCTAGCGAGCGTGCCTCGTCGTAGAGCGCGCGCAGGCTCTCGTCGTCGAGGGCGCGGACGATCAGCAGCACCGCGTCGGCGCCGTTGATCGCCGCCTCGTAGAGCTGGTAGGGATCGACGATGAAGTCCTTGCGGATGATCGGCATCCCGCAGGCGGCGCGGGCGGCCCGCAAATCGTCGAGGGAGCCGCCGAAATGGGGCTCGTCGGTCAGCACCGAGAGCGCGGCGGCGCCGCCCCGCTCGTAGGCCCTGACCTGCTCGGCGACGGTCGCCGTGGCGGAGATCTCCCCTGCGCTGGGCGAGCGCCGCTTGAACTCGGCGATCAGCGAGAGGCCCGGGCGCACCAGGGCCTCGTTGAAGGGGCGATCCTCGCCGCGGCCGGAGAGCCGCGACTCGAGATCGGCCTGTGGGAGTTCGCGGCGACGCGCGTCCACTCCCTGCCTGGCCCCGGCGATGAGCTGCTCGATCATGCCCACTTGACTGTTACAGCCTAGACGCCGCCGGCGGCCGTCGCCGCGATCAGCCGCTCCAGCACGTTTCCTGCCGCGCCGCTGTCGATCGCCTCGGCCGCCCTGGCGACGCCCTCGCCGAGATCGGCGGCGAGGCCGCCGACGTAGATCGCCGCGGCGGCGTTGAGCAGCGTCAGATCGCGCGGCGGACCGGGCTCGCCGGCCAGCACCGCCCGCACGGTTGCGGCGTTGTCGGCCGGGCTCCCGCCCGCCACCGCCTCCAGCTCCGCCGGCGCCAGCCCGAACTGGCCGGGCTCGGCGAACCACTCCGAGGTGCCGCCGTCGGCGACCTCGATCACCCGCGTGCGGGAGGAGATCGAGAGCTCGTCGAGGCCATCCTCGGCGGTTACGACCAGCGCCCTGACGCTGCCGAGCCCGACCAGCGCCTCGGCGATCGTCTCCTGGAAATGTCGGTCGGCGACGCCGAGCAGCTGCCGGCTGGCGCCGGCGGGATTGGTCAGCGGCCCGAGGAAGTTGAAGACGGTGCGCACCCCCAGCGCCTTGCGAGCCGGGATCACGTGAGCCATCGCCGCGTGGTGGCGGGGGGCGAACATGAAGCCGAAGCCGACCTCGTCGATGCAGCGCCCGACCTGCTCGGGATCGAGCTCGATGTCGACGCCGAGCGCCTCCAGCAGGTCGGCGGAGCCACAGCGGCTGGTGCTGGAGCGGTTGCCGTGCTTGGCGACGGCGCAGCCCGCGCCGGCGGCGACGAGCGCCGCCGCGGTGGAGACGTTGAAGGTCGAGGGGCCGCCGCCGGTGCCGGCGGTGTCGACGAGGTCGGGGCGGCTGCTGGAGACCGGGGCGGCGAGCGCCCGCATCGTCCGCGCCAGGCCGACCAGCTCCGGCACCGTCTCACCCTTGGCCCGCAGGGCGATCAGGAAGGCGCCGGTCTGGACCGGATCGGCCCGCCCCTCCATGATCTCCGCCAGCACCGCGGCGGCGTGGTCGGCAGTGAGGTGGTCGCCGGCGCATACCGCGTCGATCGCCCGGCTGACGACGTCGTTCGGCATCAGGCCCTCACCGCGGCAGAGGTTTGTGGCGCTATTCGGACCAAAGCTCTACCGCGCCCCGAGGAAGTTGGCGAGCAGGTGCTTGCCCTGTGGGGTGAGGACGGACTCGGGGTGGAACTGGACCCCCTCCGCCGGCAGCTGGCGGTGGCGGGCGCCCATCACCACGTCGCCCAGCGAGGCGCTCAGCTCGAGCTCCTCGGGCAGGTCGGGGTCGGCGACGAGCGAGTGGTAGCGGCCGGCGACCAGGGGGTTTGGCAGCCCGGCGAAGATCGTCCTGCCGTCGTGCTCGACCTCGGCGTCCTTGCCGTGGACCGGCTCGCCGAGGACGACCCGCCCGCCGAAGGCCTCGACCATCGCCTGGTGGCCGAGGCAGACGCCGAGCGCCGGCGTCCCCGCCTCGGCGAAGGCGCGGATCGCGGCGCCCGAGATCCCCGCCTCGGCCGGCGTGCAGGGCCCCGGCGAGACGACGAGCCGGTCGTGGCCGCGCTCCAGCAGCTCGCCGACCTCGGCGCGGTCGTTGCGCACGACCTCCACCTCGGCCCCCAGCTCGCCCAGGTACTGGACCAGGTTGTAGGTGAAGGAGTCGTAGTTGTCGATCACGAGAACGCGCATCGCTCAGGCCCAATCGGGTTGTTCGCAGGCGACCTCGACGGCGCGGAAGACCGCCTTCGCCTTGTTCACCGACTCGGTGTACTCATAGGCCGGCTTGGCGTCGGCGACGGTGCCGCCGCCGGCCTGCACGTGCAGCCGGCCGTCCTTGGCGACGACGGTGCGGATGTGGATCGCGGTGTCGAGGTCGCCGTCCCAGGAGAGGTAGCCGATCGCGCCGCCGTAGGAGCAGCGCTTGACCGGCTCCAGCTCGTCGATGATCTGCATCGCCCGCACCTTCGGCGCCCCGGACAGCGTCCCCGCCGGCAGCGCCGAGCGCAAGACGTCCATCGCGCTGACCCCCTCGCGCAGAGTCCCCGAGACCTGGCTGACGATGTGGAGGACGTGGGAGTAGGTCTCGACGACCATCAGCTCGTCGACCGAGATCGAGCCGTACTCGCAGACCCGGCCGAGGTCGTTGCGGCCGAGGTCGACCAGCATCACGTGCTCCGCCCGCTCCTTGGGGTCGTTGATCAGCCGCTCGGCGAGGCGGCGGTCCTCGTCCTCGCTGCGCCCGCGCGGCGAGGTGCCGGCGATCGGCCGCGTCTCGACCCGGTTGCCGGTGACCTTGACCAGCGGCTCCGGCGAGGCGCCGGCGATCTGGAAGTCGCCGAACTCGAGGAAGTACATGTAGGGAGACGGGTTGACCGCGCGCAGGCCGCGGTAGACCGAGAAGGCCTCGACCGGGGCCGGCGCCGAGAAGCGCTGCGAGGGGACCACCTGGAAGGCGTCGCCGGCGTGGACGTACTCGACGATCCGCGTCACCGCCGCTTCGAACTGCTCGCGCTCCATGTTGGAGACGAACCGCGGCGGCTCGGCGACCGAGGGGCTGGCCGGGACCGGCACGGCGCCGCGCAGGCGCTCGCGCATCTCGGCGATCGTCGCGGTGGCGCGCTCGTAGGCGGCGTCGATGCCGCCGTCCTCCTCGGCGAAGGCGCAGGCGAGGATCGTCAGCTCGTGCCGCAGGTGGTCGAAGACGACCATCGCGTCGGTCACCATCAGCGCCATGTCGGGAAGCCCGAGCGGGTCGGGGTTGGGCTCGCCGAGCGGCTCCACCGTGCGCACCAGGTCGTAGCCGAAGAAGCCGACGGCGCCGCCGGCGAACGGCGGCAGGCCCTCGACCGGGGCCGGCCGGAACTCGGCCAGGCGGGCGGCGACGGCGCCGTAGGGGTCGGGCGCCGGCTCGCTGCGGCTCGGCCCGGCGCCGGCGGCGGCCTCCTCCCCGCTCCACTCCGAGAGCGTGCCGTCGCTCCAGCGCAGCAGCGCCCGCGGTCGCAGGCCGACGAAGGAGTAGCGGCCGACCTGGCCCTGCTCGGCCGACTCCAGCAGGAAGCAGGGCGACCCCGGCGGCTCGCCGGCGCGCAGCTTGAGGAAGGCGGAGACCGGCGTCTCACAGTCGTCGACGAAGCGGGCGCGCACCGGCACCACGTTGCCCTCCCGGGCCAGCTCCCGCGCCTGCTCCAGGCTCGGCTCGAGCCGCAGCTCGTCAGCCACTACGGTCATTGAGCACTTCCATCACCGCCGACTGGGAGACGCCACGGGAGACCAGCAGCACGCTGAGGTGATAGAGCAGGTCGGCCGCCTCTTCGGCGACCCGCTCGTTCGACTCCTCGCGGGCGGCGCGGATCACCTCCTCGGCCTCCTCCTCGACCTTCTCCCCGATCAGGGCGCGGTCGTCGAGCAGCTTCACCGTGTAGCTGCCGTCCGGGCGCTCGACGGCGCGGCTGCGCAGGGTCCGCTCCAGGGCCGGCAGCGCTTCGTAGGTGACCGGGAAGGGCTCGCCGGGAGCCGGCGGCGCGTCCTTGCGGCTCGAGGCCGAGCCCAGCACCTCGCGGTAGAAGCAACTGCGCTGGCCGGTGTGGCAGGCGGGGCCGGCAGGGTCGACCATCGCCACCAGGGCGTCGCCGTCGCAGTCGTAGCGCAGCTGGCGCAGGTGCATGAAGCTGCCCGAGCTTTCGCCTTTCTTCCAGAGTTCGTCGCGGGAGCGGCTGTGGAAGTGCAGGTCGCCGGTCTCCAGCGTCATTTCCAGCGATTGCGAGCTGACGTAGGCCAGCATCAGCACCTCGCCGGTGGTCCAGTCCTGGACCACGCACGGCGCCAGCCCCCGCTGGTCGAATTCGATTTCCCCGAACATCGGTCCAATCGTAGTGGCCGCTCGCTACTCGATCCCGAGCCGGTCCAGCAGGTCCTCGTCGCGGCGCCAGTGACGGCGCACGCGGACGCTGAGGTCGAGGTGGACCCGGGCGCCGAGCTCGCGCTCCAGCGAGCGCCTGGCGGCGGTGCCGATCTCACCGATCTTGGCCCCTCCCCTGCCGATCAGGATCCCCTTCTGGGACTCGGTCTCCGCCCAGATCTCGGCCCGCACCGTGACCAGGCCGTCCTGCTCGCGCAGAGCCACCTCCTTGACCGAGACCTCGACCGAGTGGGGGATCTCCTGCCGGGTCCGGTTCAGCACCTGCTCGCGGACCAGCTCCGCCAGCAGCAGCTCGCTCGACTGGTCGCTGTGGTCCTCCGGCGGGTACATGTAGGGCCCCTCGGGCATCAGCTCGCCCAGTCGCCGCACCAGCGCCTCCAGCCCCTCACCGGTGCGGGCGCTGATCGGGAAGACCTCGTCGACGCCCTCCAGCTCGGCCGCGGCAGCGAGCACCGGCACCAGCTCGTTCGGGCCGAGCCGGTCGGCCTTGTTGACGGCGCAGATCACCGGCAGCCTGGCCCCGGCCTCGAGCAGGGCGCGGACTATGAAGCGGTCGCCGGGGCCGACCCCCTCCTCGCCGTTGATCACGACCAGCGCCACGTCGGAGTCGGCCAGCTCGCGCTCGACCCGCTGCTGCATCCGCTCGGTGAGGACGTCGCGTGGGCGCTGCACGCCCGGCAGGTCGACGAGGACCAGCTGCCGCCCCGCCTCGATGTCGGTGGCTACGCCGCGAATCGCCCGCCGCGTCGTCTGCGGCCGCACCGAGACGATCACCACGTGGGAGCCGACGATCGCGTTGACCAGCGTCGACTTGCCGACGTTGGGACGCCCGGCGAGCCCGATGAAGCCGGAGCGGGTCATCGCACCCCGGCGAGGACCCGGGCCTGCAGGGCGAGCATCTCGCCGTCGTCGCTCTCGTGGTCGTGGCCGCAGAGGTGGAGGACGCCGTGGACCGCCGCCTCGGTCACGTCGGTGCAGTGCTCGGGGCAGATCGCGACGTCGCCGAGCTCGCGCGGGCCGACGGTCGGGCCGGCGCCGTCGACGGGGAAGGCGAGGACGTCGGTGGGGCTGTCCTTGCCGCGGTGCTCGCGGTTGAGCTCGCGGATACGGTCGGCGCCGACCAGCTCGACCGCGAGGTGGCCGTCGCCGACTCCGGCGGCGGCAAGCGTCGCCGCGACCGCCTCGCGCAGCTCGGCCGGGACGTCGGTGAGATCCGGGCTCAAGGGCGCGGGGTCGGGCCGTGTTCGCCGCGCGCCGCCTGCTCGCGCCCGCCGTGCGCATCGTAGGCGGCGACGATCCGCTGCACCAGCTTGTGGCGGACCACGTCCTCGCCGCCGAACTCGACGAAGGAGATGTCCTGGACCTCGTCGAGGATGTCGCGCACGGCGATCAGGCCGGAGCGCTGGTCGCTCGGCAGGTCGATCTGGGTGATGTCGCCGGTGACGACCATGCGCGAGTTGAAGCCGAGCCGGGTGAGGAACATCTTCATCTGCTCGGGGCTGGTGTTCTGCGCCTCGTCGAGGATGACGAAGGAATCGTTAAGCGTTCTACCGCGCATGAATGCCAGCGGCGCCACCTCGATCACGTCGCGCTCGAAGTAGCCGTTGACGCGGTCGGGGTCGATCATGTCGTAGAGGGCGTCGAACAGCGGCCGCAGGTAGGGGTCGACCTTGGCCTGGATGTCGCCGGGCAGGAAGCCGAGCCTCTCCCCTGCCTCGACCGCGGGCCGGGTGAGGATGATCCGCTGCACTTTGCGTTCGGTCAGCGCCGCCGCCGCCATCGCCACCGCAAGGAAGGTCTTGCCGGTGCCGGCGGGGCCGATGCCGAAGGTGATCGTATGGCGGCGGATCGAGTCGACGTAGCGTTTCTGGTTCAGCGTCTTCGGCGCCACCCTGGTGTTGCGGTGGCGCCAGACGACGTCGTCGAGGATCTCGGCCGGGCTCTCTTCGGCGTCGAGGGCGCCGGTCACGGCCTCGACCGTGCCGGGAGCTACGTCGTGCCCCTGCTCGATCAGCTCGACCAGCTCGTCGACCACGGTCGCGGCGGCCTGCACGTCGTTGGAGTCCCCGTCCAGCGTCAGCACGTTGCCGCGCAGGTGCAGGTCGCAATCGAGCCGGCCGCGCAGCTCGCGCAGGACCGTGTCCTCCGAGCCGGCCAGCTCGGCGGCGACGGTGTTGTCCAGCGTCAGCTGCCTACGCGCCAAGCTTCTCCCGCACCGCCGCGCTGACCCGCTTGCCGTCGGCGCGGCCGCCCAGCTTCGGCATCAGCGCCGACATCACCTCGCCCATCTGTCGCTGCTCGCTGGCGCCGGTCTCCGCCACCGCGGCATCGACCAGCGCGGCCAGCTCCTCGCCGGAGAGCTGCTGTGGCAGGTAGCCCTCGATCAGCTTCGCCTCGAAGCGCTCGGCGGCGGCCTGCTCGGCGCGGCCGGCGCCCTCGTAGGCCTCGGCCGCCTCGACCCGCTTCTTGCGCTCGCGCTGCAGCACCGCGACCTCGTCGCCCTTGCCCAGCTTGGCGTCCTGCTGGAGCACGTCGACGACCATCCGCAGCGCCGCCGCGCGCTCGCGATCGCGTGCCTTCATCGCCGTCCGCACATCGCTCTGCACCTGCTCGAGAACGCTCATGGGCTAAGGGTAGTCGGCGGCGCCGGGCGTCACCGCGAGGCCCTTGGAGACGAGGTCGGCGATGGGGATTACATGAACGGTTTGTAGGCCATGAAGAAGATCGTCACGACGACGATGATGCCGGCGAGCGTTCCGACCTGGCCGATCCGCTGGCCGAGCGCTTCGAACTCCGAGCTGAGCGTGTCCCCCGCCTCCAGGTCCCGCTCGGCAAGCGCTTTCGCCTTGCGCACCTTCGGCTGGAAGAAGCCATGCTGGAGACCGAAGAGCACGATGATCGCGATGAAGCCGACGATCACGAACGCGTCGCTCGCCGTCCCAGGCCCCGCCGCTGGCCGAGAGCACCCGATCCCCGCCAGCAGCAGCACGATCATCCCCGGATTGACCAGGTAGCGATCGCATTTCTGCACCCCGGCCAAAATCGCCGGCGTCGCCTTCGGGTACTGCGGCGCCACCGAGAAGAACAGCGCGTAGCCGAAGGTCGGGCCGAACGCCAGGACCACGGCCAGGATGTGCAGGAACAGCACGATCTTGTAGCCGGGGTCGACTATGGAGGCGAAGGGCATCGGCGGAAACCCTATCTCTCAGGACCCGACGAAGCAGCAGCGCGGCCCAATCGCCCTCTTGACGGCGATCGGCCTCGGCGAGGCCGCGCCGAGCAGAAAGCCGCGGCGACGTCGTCGAGCTCGGCGCGGCAGGAGGCCGGAGCAGACGAGCGTGGCGGGAGCGGGAGGGCTCGCCGGAGCCTCCGCTGTTGCTCCGGCGAGCCTCCCGGCTCCCCGCTCCCCCGTCGCTGGCGCACCGCCCTCAGGATCGGCGCGGTCATGTTGGCAACACGGTCGTGGCGCAAGGGGCGGGAGACGTTCGCGGAGGTTCATGCGCTCCAGGGTGAGGTCGACGCCATTGGCGCTGGCGTTCGCGGCCGCAGCCTCCAGCGCCGGGGGCTCATGGTCGTAAGCCTGGATCGAGTCCCAGCCGAGCTTGGCGGCGGCGATGGCGAGGACGCCGGAGCCGGTGCCGAGGTCGGTCAGGGGGCCGCTGGCCTCTCCGGCGCCTCCAGCTCGAGCAGGTACTCGAGGCAGAGGCGGGTGGTCGGGTGGGCGCCGGTGCCGAAGGCCTGGCCGGGGTCGACGACGACGTCGATCGCGCCGTCGCGTGGCTGCTCCCAGGAGGGGCGCAGCCAGAGCCGCTCGCCGACCAGCAGCGGCTTATGGAAGTCGCGCCAGCGGTCCGCCCAGTCGTCGGGGATCTCGGTGCTGGTGACGGCGATCCTGCCCTCCCGACCGCCGCGTCGAGCTCGCCCAGCTCCGGCAGCTCGCCCTCGCCGCCGTAGATCGCGTACTCGACGTAGCCGGGCCCGCGCTCCTCCTCGACCCCGTTCGGCGCCAACACCGTCAGCTCGGCGAGGACCAGATCCGGCCTGCTCGGGCGGGCAGCGAACCGCCAGGCGGATCAACCGAAGGCCCGGCGCACGCGGCTGAAGCGGGCCCTCGCCCTGCCGCGGGCCGAGGTTGTGCCTCCTCGAGCGACTCGTCGAGGCGCTCGGCGATCTCGCGCTGCTCGTCGCTGAGGTTGGTGGGGACGACGACGTTGAGGATCACCCGCTGGTTGCCGCGGCGGCGCGCCGCCCGAGCCGCGGCAGCCCGGCGCCGCGCAGGACCTCTTCGTGGCCCGGCTGGGTGCCGGCGCCGAGTTCGATCTCGCTCTCTCCGTCGAGGGTCGGGACGGTGACCGTGGTGCCGAGCATCGCCTCGGTGGCGGGGATCGAGACGACGCTGACCAGGTCGGTGCCGTCGCGCTGGAAGCGCTCGTCCTCGGCGACCTGGACCTCGACGTAGAGGTCGCCGGCCGGAGCGCCCGGGCTCGCCGGCGTGGCCGGCGCCGGCGACCCGCAGCCGCTGGCCGCTCTCGATCCCGGCGGGGATCTCGACCGTCGTGCGTCACGCTGGCCGCGGGTGCGGCCGCTGCCGGCAGCAGTCCTCGCAGGGCGTCTCCGGGACCTTGCCGGCGCCGCCGCAGGCGTCGCAGGCGACGCCGCGGACCATCTGGCCGAACGGCGTGCGGGTGACCTGGCGCAGCTGGCCGGCGCCGCCGCAGCGCTCGCAGGTGGAGATCGGGGTGCCCGGCTCGGCGCCGTTGCCGTGGCAGTGCTCGCAGGCGCCGACCGCGTCGAAGTAGACCTCGCGGCGGACGCCGGTCGGAGACATCCTCAAGGTCGACTTCGACCGAGACCAGGACGTCGGCCCCGGCCGCGCGGCCGCCGCCGCCGAAGCCGAACCGTCGCCGCCGCCGCCGAAGAAGGCCTGGAGGATGTCGTCGATCGAGCCGAAGGAGGCGCTGCGCGGGTCGAAGCCGCCCGAGCGCAGGCCCTCATGACCGTAGGCGTCGTAGGTGCGCCGCCGCTCGGCGTCGGAGAGCACCTCGTAGGCCTCGGCGGCGGCCTTGAACTTCTCCTCCGCCTCGGGGTCGTGGTCGTTGACGTCGGGGTGCAGTTCGCGGGCGAGGCCGCGGAAGGCCTTCTTGATCTCGGCCTCGCCGGCGTCCGCGGCTCGACGCCGAGCACCTCGTAGTAGTCGCGCGGCATCGGCGCTCAGTCGTCGTAGACGGTCTCGAAGTAACGGGAGAGCTCGCGGGCGGCGCCGCGGACCGAGGCGATCGCGGTCGCGTAGTCCATCCGCAGCGGGCCGACCACGCCGACCGAGCCGAGGTTGCGGTGGCCGAGCCCGTAGTTGGCGCCGACGACGCTGACCGAGCGCAGCTCCGGCTGCGGGTTCTCGTCGCCGATCCAGAGGAAGACCGAGCGCTCCTCGAGCGAGGAGCGCAGCATCTGCAGCACCCCGGCGCGGCGCTCCAGCGCCGTCATCAGCTCGTCGGCGCGGGGAAGGTCGGCGAGGTGGGCGTCGGAGAGCAGCCGCGAGGCGCCGTCCATGTAGAGGTCGGCGCCGGTCTCGCGCTCGAGCTCGGTGAAGGCGGCGCCGAGGGTGGCGACGAACTCGGCCTCGGCCCGGCCCAGCTCGGGGTCGGCGAGGCGGCCGGCGATCATCCGCGAGCCGACGCCGAGCCCGGTCAGCGACTCGTTCAGGTAGCTGGAGGCCCACTCGACCAGGCCGGGATCGAGCGGCCGGTCGAACTCGAAGACGCGGCGGGCGACGTCGCCGGTGGAGGCGATCGCGATCACCACGACCTTGGTCCGGCTGCAGCCGCAGCACCTCGACCCGGTGGATCGTCGCCGCCAGGCCGGCGGCGGCGCCGTCGCCATCGCGACCAGGTCGGTGACCTGGGCCAGCGCCGCAGTCGTCTCCCGCATCGCCTCGTCGACCTCGCGCCGCAGCCGCGAGAGCTCCAGCTCGACCCGCGACTCGGCGCCGGCGGCGACCCGGATTCCAGCAGCAGGTCGACATACCGGCGGTAGCCGGAGTCGGTCGGAACCCGACCGGCCGAGGTGTGGGGATGCGTCAGATAACCCGCCGCCTCCAGCGCCGCCAGCTCCGCCCGCACCGTCGAAGCTCCCCACCCGACCTCGGGCTGCTCAGCGACCTCTTTCGAGGGAACCGGCTTCGCCGACGCCAGGTAGGCGTCGACCACCAACTGCAGAATCAACTCCTGCCGCCGGAGAGCAGCTCGGATCTAGGAGGGGCCCGGGTGGGCCCTCCCGGAGGCTTTGGGAGCGGCTTCCTCACGCACTACGGCTTCTGCAAGCCACGGTCTCCGGGGGAGGCCCGCCCGGCCCCACCCCTACAGCTCCAGTTCCGCCTCGGCGTTCTTGATGATCTGGTTGTCGCCCTGGCTGGCCACCGTGTCGATCACGACCCGGTCTCCGTCGACCGACTTGACGGTGCCGGAGACGACGATCTCCTGCTCCGGCATCCCCATGCCGCGGAACTGGACCGAGAGCCGTTTCAGCGCCCGCGGGTTGCCGCCGGCGAGGGCCGCGTTGGCCTTGGCGACCAGGCCCATCGAGTAGAGGCCGTGGAGGATGTTGCGCGGCAGGCCGACCGCTTTGGCGAACTCGTCGTCGATGTGGATCGGGTTGAAGTCGCCCGAGGCGCCCGCATAGCGGTGCGGCAGGTACTTGTCCGGCGTCACCCGCAGCTCGGGAACCTGCGTCTCCGACGTTCAGATCGGCCATCTCATACCCCCCTGACGATGTTGGTCCAGGTGCCACGCACGACCTCGGCGCCGTCCTGGTTGACGGAGACGGTCTCGAAGACGTAGAAGCCCTTGCCGTCCTTCTCCTCGATCGAGAGGCACTTCGATGTGGTGGTGATCTCGTCGCCGGAGCAGGCCGGCTCGCCCCAGACGAACTCCTGTCCGCCGTGCACCATCGCCGCGAAGTTCATCGCCACCTCGGGGTCGAAGAGGACCGGGCCCAGCGCCGGGCCGCTGTAGACGACGGCGAACATCGGCGGCGCGACGACGTCGCGGAAGCCGGCCGCGCGGGCGGCCTCGACGTCGAAGTGCACCGGGTTGTCGATCCCCAGCGCGTTCGCGTACTCCCTGATCTTCTCCCGACCGACCTGATAGGTCGTCCCGGGCCATTCCTTGCCAACCGCGTCAGTTTTCAGTGTCATGGTCGCGGAAGTCTAGGCCGATTACTCGTCGATCTCGAGGACAGCGAGGAAGGCCTCCTGCGGAACTTCCACCCGGCCGACCGCCTTCATCCGCTTCTTGCCCGCTTTCTGCTTCTTCAGCAGCTTGTTCTTGCGGGTGACGTCGCCGCCGTAGAGCTTGGCGGTGACGTCCTTGCGCAGCGCCTTGACCGTCTCGCGGGCGAGGATGTTGGAGCCGATCGCGGCCTGCACCGGGACGTCGAAGAGCTGGCGCGGGATCGTCTTGCGCAGCCGCCCGACCAGGCGCTTGCCCTGCTCGTAGGCGAAGTCGCGGTGGACGATGATCGAGAGCGCGTCGACCTTGTCGCCGGCGAGCAGGATGTCGACCTTGACCAGGTCCGAGGGCCGGTTGCCGATCGGCTCGTAGTCGAGCGAGGCGTAGCCGCGGGTCGAGGACTTCAGGAGGTCGAAGAAGTCGAGGACGATCTCGGCCAGCGGCATGTCGTAGCGGATCTGCACCCGCTGCGGGCTCAGATAGTGCATGTCGACGTGGGTGCCGCGGCGCTGCTGGCAGAGCTCCATCACCGCTCCCACCTGCTCTTTCGGGCAGATCACCGTGGCGCGGATGTAGGGCTCTTCGATCGTCTCGATCGAGCCCGGGTCGGGCAGGTCGGTGGGGCTGCGCACCTCGACGATCTCGCCGTTGGTGAGCCGCACCTCGTAGCGCACGTTCGGTGTCGTCGCCAGCAGGTCGAGGCCGTACTCGCGCTCCAGCCGCTCGCGCACGATCTCCATGTGCAGGAGGCCGAGGAAGCCGCAGCGGAAGCCGAAGCCGAGCGCCTCGGAGGTCTCCGGCTCCCAGGAGAGGGCGGCATCGTTGAGGGCCAGCTTCTCGAGCGCGTCGCGCAGGTCTTCGAAGCGGTCGGTGTCGATCGGGAAAAGGCCGCAGAAGACCATCGGCCGCACCTCGCGGTAGCCCTCCAAGGGTTCGGCGGCGGGCCGCTCCTGCGTGGTCAGGGTGTCGCCGACGCGCAGCTTGGCAACGTCCTTGATGCCGGTGATCAGGTAGCCGACGTCGCCGGCGTCCATCCCCTCCACCCCGGTCATCGCCGGCCGGAAGAAGCCGATGTCGTCGATGTCGGCCTCGGTCCCGTTCTGCATCGCCAGGATCCTCTGGTGCTTGCGGAAGGAGCCGTCGACCATCCGCACGTAGGCGATCACGCCGCGGTACTGGTCGAACTCGGAGTCGAAGATCAGCGCCCGGGTCGGCGCCTCCGGCTCGCCCTTCGGCGGCGGGATGCGCGCGACGATCGCCTCCAGCACCTCGACCACGCCGGCGCCGGTCTTGGCCGAGATCCGCAGCGCTTCCTCTGGATCGCCGCCGAGCAGGTCGGCGATCTCGGCCGCGACCCGGTCCGGCTCGGCGCCGGGCAGGTCGACCTTGTTGATCACCGGGATCAGCTCCAGGCCGTTCTCGATCGCCAGGTAGGTGTTGGCGACGGTCTGGGCCTCGACCCCCTGGGCGGCATCGACCACCAGCAGCGCCCCCTCGCAGGCGGCGAGGCTGCGCGAGACCTCGTAGGAGAAGTCGACGTGGCCCGGCGTGTCGATCAGGTGCAGGTGGTAGCTCTGGCCGTCGGCGGCCGTGTACTCGACCCGCACCGCCTGGGCCTTGATCGTGATCCCGCGCTCGCGCTCGAGGTCCATCGAGTCGAGCATCTGCGCCTGCATTTTCTTCGGGTCGACGGCGCCGGTGACCTCGAGGATGCGGTCGGCCAGGGTCGACTTGCCGTGGTCGATGTGGGCGATGATCGAGAAGTTGCGGATGCGGTCCATCGGGCGGAGCGCAGTATGGCGAGGACGCTCGGCGGGCGGGTGGCGTGGGGGTGGGGTGGCGTCCTTGCCCTGCGCGCTGCTTCGCTGGCCGGGACGGGTGCGGCTGGAGGGATGAGACCTTCAGCTACGCAGCCTCCGGGCGGCGGACACCACCCCACCCCCACGCCACCCGCCCGAGGATCGTGGTCAACCAGCGCACGCCGATGGATCCAGGCGGTCCGTTAGCTGAAAAACCACCGTGGGCGGCCTGCGCAGGATCACTTTTGCCCCGGGGCCTTCGGTCCAGCGGGCCTGGGGTGGGTAGGGGGGCTTGTTGGGTTCTAGGCGGTCGCGGGTGGCGATTACGTAGTCGTAGTGGCCCGCGTCGATGGCATGGCGCCAGGCGCGACAGGTCGTCGGTGCCTCGAAGCCCCCGTGGGCGGTCTCTTCGCCGACGAACTGGACGTGGTTGGAGAGGTCGGTGCCGAAGAACGGGTACTGGCGGGTGCTGGTGGTGGCGATGCGGGCGCCGGAGACGTCGCGGGCCCAGGCGAAGGCGGCGTCGAGACCGGGGGTCGTGAACGAGGGATTGGCGTAACGACTCTGCAGGTAGTGGCGCTGGACCGGGTAGCCGATCGCGATCGCCAGCAGCAGCCCGATCGCTGCCAGCGCTGCGATCAGGCGCCTGGCAGGGAGCCCGGATCGGGTGCGGCAGTCCTTTGTGGCGCTATGCGACCCAAAGGACTGCCGCACCCCGAAGGAGGCGAAGAAATCGCGCAGGAGCGGCGTTGCCGGGAACAGGGCGAGGCCGAGGACCAGGGCCGGGGCCAGGTAGCGGAGGCCGGACTCGAAGCCGCGGGGCATGCCGTCGGGGCCGGAGGCGGATGTCGGCGCGACCAGCCACGAGAGCGCCGTCGCCAGGCCGACGAGGGCGGCGACGGTCAGAACGGGGTCCAGACGCTGCCACCAGGCTCGCGGCTCACCTTCCTCGAGCGGTGACGAGGAACCGGCGGTTCTAGGAGCGCGACCGGGTCGGGAGCGATCGCCACCGCCCGACGTCTCGCGGTCCGGCAGCAGGCAGAGGAGGAGACCCGCGAGCGCGGCGGCACCGAGGAGCGGCCAGACGACCCAGAGGCCGTGGTGGAGGCCGGGCAGGAACCAGTCCGACCAGACGCCGCCGTCGGTCAGGTAGCCGAGGACGCTGTGGGTTTCGCGGCCGCCCAGGGCCTGTTGCGGGGCCGGCAGCGAGATCGGCCCGAGATGGTGGATCCAGGGCAGCGGGTTGCCGCCGTGGACGAGGTTGCGCAGGTACCAGTAGCCGCCGCCGGCCAGCGCAGCCAGGGCCGAGACCCAGAGCGCCCGCCAGCGCCCTCCCCGTTGCACGATCCCGGCCAGACCGACGACCAGCACCGCTGCAGGAAGGAGGAAGTTGAGCTTGGTCCCAGCGGCGAGGCCTGCTGAGAGACCGACGGCCACCAGAGCGCCGAGCGGCAGACCGCGGCTGGCATCGCCATCCGCGCCGTTTTTCGGACCCCAGCGTCTGCCCGACCCCTCCCCCCTACCTGCCTGCCGTTCGCCCCTCTCCCCTGCCCTCGCATTCAGCGCGATCGCAACGGCAGCAAGCAGGAAGAAGATCCCGACGACGTCGTTCCTCGCCTCCCCCGCCTGGTCGGAAAGGGCCGGCACGCTCAGCGCGATGGCGGCAAGCCCGAGCGAAAACGGCGCTACCCGATATGGCCGCCCAATGCACCAAGCCGCCACCAGGCAACCGACGAACCAGCCGAGGTTCAGCAACGGCGACAGCAGATCCCGCCCGAACGCCATCATCCCAACCGCATGGAAGATTTCCCCGTTCGCGGGGTAGAACCAAGCCAGGAACTGCGGTGCGATGAAGTGCAGATTCCACGTGTCGCCGCTCTGGAAGAACCCCGCCGCGAACGGCCCGTGGTACCAGGTCGAGTCGAACCCGGTCATCCCCGTCGACAGCCGCGCCTCGACGCCAGCCCCGAAGTGGACGACCGCCACGGCCGCGATGACCAGGGCGATCCAGGGGGCAACCGCCGAGGGACTAGACGTTCCGGCCGGCGGGTCCTGTCGTGGCGGCATCCCCCACGGTGCTCGGCGCTGGCGCGCCTCCGCGCCGCGGGGGACCCCCGCCCCCACGCCACCCGCCGGAGGAACGGACAAGTCCTCTGCAATCAGGAATCGCAGGAGCAATCCTGAGGCCGCAACCGCGAACAGATATGGCAGCGGTTTGAACAGTGAGAAGGTGCCGAGGATCTCCGCCACCCAGATCAGCAGGGCCAGCGCGAGCACCGCGGTCGCCAGACAGGCGGGCGCCCCCCCAAGCTGGGGCAGCAGGCGTGAGCGCACGCGCGAGGCTCCCAGCAAGGCGAAGCCGATCAGGACGGCGATCTCCGCGACGCCCAGCAGGTAGCGGCCCGGGCCGAGCATCTAGCGGCGGCGGAGCAGGCGGACGATCTGGTCCAGCTCGGCGATGCGGAGCAGGCGCGCGGCGCCGAGGTAGACGAGCCCGCCGGCGGCGAGACCGCCGCCGAGCGAGACGATCTCGCCGCCGAGGCCGCGCCCCAGGGCCGGGTCGAGGGCGTGCCAGACGCCGTAGCTGGTGGCGGCAAGGGCCAGCGAGGCGATCGTGATCCGGGCCGTGGTCGCGAACAGCCGGCCCAGCTCGAGGCCGCCGAACTCGCGGCGCAGGATCGCCGCCTGGGCCACGACCGCGGCGCTGGTGCCGATGCCGGTGCCGGCGACGATGCCGCCGACGCCGAAGGGCTTGTACAGGGCGAGGGCGGCGAGGGCGGAGACGACGAGGTCGATCGTCGCCAGGGCGGTCGCCTGCCAGGGCCGCTGCAGGCTGAAGAAGGTCCGCGTCTGCAGCAGGTAGAGGCCGTTGGTGGGCAGCGAGAAGGCGAACCAGAAGAGCGCCGTGGAGACGATCGCCGTCTCCGCCGGTTCGAAGGCGCCACGCTGGTAGACGAGCCGGATCATCGGCTCCGAGAGGGCGAGGATCGCTGCGGCGGCGGGCAGCAGGACGAAGAGGATCTGGCGCATCCCGTTCGCCATCGTCGCCCGCAGGTTGTCGATCTCGCCGCGGTTGGCGAAGCGGGCCAGGGTCGGGAAGAGAACGGTGGCGATCGCCACCGAGAAGATCCCCTGCGGCAGCTGGTAGATCCGGAAGGCTTTGTCGATCGCCGCCGGCGCCTGGTCGCTGACGAGGCTGCCGAAGAAGCTGTTGATCAGCTGGTTGAAGTTGATCAGGCCGAGGCTGATCGTCACCGGCAGCATCAGCAGCAGCACCCGCCGCACCCCGGGGTTGCGCCAGTCGAAGCTGAGGCTGAAGCGGAACGGCGTGTTGCGCAGGTCCCAGGTCGGGATCAGCAGCTGCACCAGGGTCCCGACCAGGATCCCGATCGCGTAGGCGTAGATCTTGTTCTGGCCGTGGAACATCGGCTCCAGCACGACCAGGACGAGGATGATCGTCAGGTTCCAGAACAGCGGCGAGATCGCGAAGGCGCCGAAGCGGTCGTAGCTGTTGAGGATGCCGACGACGACGCCGCTGACCCCGAGCATGATCAGGATCGGGAAGAGGACCTGGGAGAGGGTGACGGTGAGTTCCAGGATCTCTCCCTTGAAGCCCGGGGCGAAGACCGGCATCACGATCGGAGCCAGGAGCACGAACAGGCCCGTGATCGCGCCCAGCACCATCGTGATCAGCAGCAGCAGGGTCGAGGCGAGGCGGAACGCCTCGCGGTAGTGCTTCTTGCCGAGCAGTTCGGTGAAGACCGGGACGAAGGCCGGCTGCAGGGCGGCGTCGGCGAACAGCGCCCGCACCAGGTTCGGCACCTGGAAGGCGATCGTGAAGGCCGACATCGGCCCGCTGATGCCGTAGTAGCCAGCGGCGACCACTTCGCGGGCGAGGCCGGCGACGCGCGAGGCGGCGGTGGCAACCGAGAAGAAGGCGGTGGAGCGCGCGATACGCCCCGCCTGGCGCCCGGGGGCGGGCTCGCCCGCGAGTTCCTCGCCCGGGTCGAAGGCCTCGGCCGCGCGCACGGCCGCGTCGGAGGCGAGCTCCTCCTGCTCGCGGTCGGGAGTGTCGGGTGCCTTGGGGGTCTCCAAGCTGGGTCTCAGTCGCTATAGTCGGCGGCCGCCCGGGACCGGCACAGAGCCGGCGCGGGCACTCGACATGGCCAACATAGCCTCACAAAAGAAGCGGATCCTACGCAGCGAGCGCGAGCGCGCCGAGAACCGGCTGCTCACCAGCACGGTAAAGACCCACTTCCGCCGCCTCGAAAGCGCGGTCGAGGGCGGCAATGCGAGCGCGATCGCCAGCGAGGAGCGCGACCTCGTCTCGAAGATCGACAAGGCCGTGCAGAAGAGCGCGATGCACAAGAACACCGGCGCCCGCAAGAAGGCGAAAGCCTCCCGCATCGCCGCTTCCGCCGCCGCCAAGTAGTTAGGCCGCGGCGCCCGCCGCTCGCCTCAAGGCGAGGGTCAGGGCCAGGTCGTCGCCGTAGTCGGCTTCGCCGCGGAGCCATAGCTCTAGGTCGGCCAGGGCCTCGGTGGCGGCGCGGAGGTTGGCGACGCTGGTGCTGCGGAGGCGGCCGACGAGTAACTTGGCGGCGTAGGGGTGCATCTTCAGCGAGGCCTCGACCTGCTTGGGCGGGATCCCCTCCTCGAGCTGGCCGGCGGCGGCGCAGGCGCTGCGCAGGCGCGAGGCGAGGCCGTAGATCAGGCCGGTGACGTTCTCGCCCTGGTCGATCAGCCGCTCGGCGATCCGCAGGGCGGCGGCGGGGTCGCGGTCGAGCAGGGCGTCGGAGAGGGACCAGACCGCGGCCTCGGAGGTGTCGGCGATCATCGCCTCGAGGTCGGCGGCGGTGACCTCCCCCCCATCGCCCGCCCACAGCGCCAGCCGCTCCAGCTCGTTCTGCAGGCGCACCGGGCTGGCGCCCATGCGATCGACGAGGACGCGGGCGGCGGGGGGCTCCAACCGGAAGCCGAGCCGCTGGGCGTCGGCGACGAGCAGCCGCGGCATCTCGCGCGCTTTCGGCGCCTCGAATTCGTGGATCTCCCCCCTGGCGGCCTTGACCGCCTTCGAGAGCTTCACCGGCGCCTTGGCGCGGGCGATCAGGACCAGGGTCAGATCCGGCGGCAGCTCGCCGACCGCGGCGGCGACCGCCTCGAGCTGGCGATCGCGCCAGCGCTCGACCCCGTCGGCGAGCAGGTAGCGGCGCGATTCCATCAGCGACATCGCCGGGATCGCCGCCAGCAGCGCCTCGTGATCGGGCATCCCCCGCCCCTCGCCGGGCTCGAAGACCTCGAGCGCGTCGGAGCCCGCCTCGCGTTCGGCGCGCGCCCGCAGCCGGCCGCGGGTGGCGTCGATCTTGGCCCCGTCGGTGCCGGCGATCAGGTACAGCGCTCGCATCTCCTCCGCCACGCGGCGAGTTTAGATGCCGGCGCGGCCCTCTCCCCGGCGCTGCCTACCCGCGATGGCCGTGGCCGTGGCCCCAACCGTGGCCCGCTTCCGGGCCGTCCGTGGTCGCCGCGCCTTCTTCCGGCGTGGTGGATTCGCTCGGTTCCGGCGCCGGAGTGGGCGCCACCGGGACCGGCGCCGGGGCCGTCGGGTGGTGCGATTTGCCGTTCCCGGCCGAGGGCGGCCTGTCCTTGCCGTAGCCGTGGTCATTGCCGTGATTTGAGCCGAAGCCGTTCCCCTGACCGTCCTGCGACGAAGCGCTGACCGGTGTCGCGGGCGTCGAGGGCGTCGTCACGGTGGTCGGCGGCGGGGCGGCGCTCGGAGCTGGAATCGAGACCGGAGCCGCCGGCCCTTCGGTTGGCGCCGGTGTCGACGCCGGCGCGCTATGGCCGCTCGGCTGGCCGCTGGCCGGAGCCGCGGGAGTCGGGGGCGGAGGGATGACCACCGCCTTTGGGCCCGACAGGTGAGAGCTCGACGGCGGGGCAGGCGGGGTGGTCCGAGTCACGCCTCCCGCCGCGGCCCGCACTCCACGCGAGCGGTGGCCGCTCGCCAGCGGCGGCGACGCGACCGCCCGCGCGCCGTGGACGGCGCTGTGACCGACCGGCAGGCCGGGGAGGGGGCTGAAGGGAAGAACCGGCCAGCTCTGCTGGGAGGCGAGCGCGACCAGCCCCAGCCCCAGCGCCGCGGTGACTCCGAGCAGGGCGAAGGTCGTGCTCCGCATCCGCTCCAGCAGGCCCCTGCCCGCGAAGCTGGGCCTCGTCGCCAGCCGGGACAGCGGCTGTCCTCTCCGGGAGAGCATCTGACCGACCATCGGCCCGGAGGACCGCGACCGATAGCCCCGCGCGCCGGTATTCCCATTATCGATTGGGTCATCCGTTGAGGCCGCTCAACGGTCTGTGTCGACTGCCATCGAACCGCCGTCGACCGCGATCGCGATCTCGCCGTCGAGGTCGGTCCTCAGCGTGGGGACGCGATGCGCGGCGAGCGTCGCCAGGGTCCCGGCGGTCGGATGCCCGTAGGAGTTGTCGGCGCCGACCGAGATCACCGCCAAGCGGGGGCGGACGCGATCGAGCAGGGCGCCGAGGCCGGCGTCGTCGCTGCCGTGGTGGGCGACCTTGAGCACGTCGACCGGGCCGGGTTCCAGCGGCACCGACTCGGCCTCGGCGTCGGCGGTGAGCAGCATCGAGAAGCCGCGCCAGCGGGCCAGCATGACCAGCGCCAGCTGGTTCGGATCGGTTTCGGGATCGGCGCCGGCGAGCAGTTCGGGCGGCGGCCAGAGCACTTCGAGGCGCAGCCGCCCCAAGCGCAGGACCGTTCCGGCCGACACCTGCACCGGATCGGCGCCGGCGGCAGCGGCGGCCCCCAACTGCCGTCGCCGCAGGCGCGCGTAGACGAGGCGGGCGACGGGGAAGCTGCCCAGCAGCTCCTCGATTCCGGCGGCGTGATCGGACTGGTCGTGGGTGATCACCGCCGCGCCCAGGCGCTCGACGCCGGCATCCTCCAGCTTCGCTTCGAGCCCGTCTCCCGGCGGCCCGCCGTCGACCAGGACGGCGGCAGCGTGGGCCGGCGGAGGAGGATCGCGTCGCCCTGGCCGACGTCGAGGACCTCGATCCGCAACCCAGCCGGCGGCGTGGCGGCACCGGACCCGCCGTCCGAAGCGAGGAGCGTCGCCGCGACGACGAGCACGCCCAGCACGGCCAACGCGAGCCGAGCCCGGCGCCCCGGCACGGGCCGGCCGCCGCGGCGACCTGCGCAACCGCACCCCGCCTCCGCGCCGCCGCCAGCCGGCGCCGGCGCAGCGAGGCGAAAGCCGAGCACGACCGCCGCCGCAAGCCCCAGGTAGGACGCGACCAGCCCTGTCACGCCGAGCCGGACGTGGATCTCGAGCCCATCCCGGACGCCCGCACCAGGCAGCGACCTGGGCGATGTAGCCGAGCAGCAGGGCGTTGACGCCGTTGAGCAGCTCCAGCGGCAGGCCCGGGATCTGCGCGGCCGCCGCCGTCGCCATCCCCAGCCACATCGCCGGCGCCACCGCCGGCATCGCCGCCAGGTTGGCGACGAGGGTCGTGGTCGAGAGCGTTTCGAAGTGGCAGGCGATCAGCGGCGCCGTCGCCAGGGTGGCGGCGATCGTCACCGCGGCGCCCTCGGCCAGGGCGCGGCGCCAGCCGCCGGCGCCGATCCGGGCCGCGATCGCCTCGCGCAGTGGCGAGGCGAGGACGAAGATCCCGGCAACCGCGGCGAAGCTGAGCTGCCAGCCGACGTCAGAGGCGACGCCGGGGTCGACCGCCAGGGTGACGCCGAGCGCCAGCAGCAGAGCGTAGAGGCGGGAGGCCCGCCGCCCGGCCAGCGTCGCCAGCAGCCCGGCGGCGCCCATCACCGCCGCGCGCTGGATCGAGGGCCCGGCACCGGCCAGCGGCACGTAGATCGCGATCAGGGCCGAGCACCCAGACCAGGCGCTCGCGCAGCGGGAATGCCGAGCGCGCCCAGCAGCGGCATCGCCAGCAGCGCTAGCAGGGTCACGTTCTCCCCCGAGACCGCGAGCAGGTGGCTGAGGCCGGCGCGACGGAAGTCTTCCTCGGTCCGGGCGTCGATCCCTTCGTCCTCGCCGAGCACGAAGCCGCGCGCCAGCTCGGCCTCGCGGGCCGGCATCCCCCGCCCCAGGCCGGCCTCCGCCCGTTCGCGGATCTCGCCGCTGCGGGCCAGCGCCAGCGCGACCAGCGCGGCGATCGCGACGAGGACCGGCAGCGGTGGCCGCGGCGAGCGCACCCCGCCCGCCCTACGGCTGCAGCCGAGCCCGCAGCGCCTCCATCGTCGCCGGGCCGATCCCGGAGACCTGGTCGAGCTGGTCGACCGAGGCGAGGCCGCCGTGCTGGTCGCGGAAGTCGATGATGTCCTGCGCCGTCACCGGGCCGATGCCGTCGATCGTGTCGAGCTGCTCGACGGTGGCGGTGCCGAGGCTGATCGGCCCCTCTTCTTCGCCGCTGCCCGCTGCCAGCGCCGTCCCCGCCGGCCCTCGCTCGGGCACCACCACCTGCTGCCCGTCGGCGAGGCGGGCGGCGAGGTTGACCACTTCCAGCTCCGCCTGCGGGCCGGCGCCCCCGGCCCGCTGCACCGCGTCGTCGACCCGGCTCCCTGCCGGCAGCCGGTAGACGCCGGGGCGCTGAACGGCGCCGGTGACGTCGACGACGACGTCGGAGGCCTGGCCGCTGAGGCTGAAGCCGCCGGAGCCGGAGGCGCCTCCGCCCGACGACTCCGCGGCGAAGGACTGCGCCGTCCCACCCTCGGAGCGGACCGCGCGCGCCCCGACCAGCAGCAGGGCGACCGCGATCGCCCCGTAGACCACCACCTGCGTCCTGCTCAGCTCGGGCATGGCCGAAGCCTCGCCCAGGGCGGCGCGCGAGTGGCGCGCCGATTGGAACGGCTTAGCTAATCCTTCGCCTAGACAGTGTCATCGTCGTCGTCGTAGCCGGCGACCTCGGCGAGCTGGTCGCTGTACAGCTCGGCGGCGGCGACCGGGGGGGACTGGATCGAGACGCAGGAGAGCTCGACCTCGCCGTCGTTGGCGACCGAGTGATCGGTCGCCGGCGGCACCAGGATCAGGTCCCCCTCCCCCACCCGCTGGGTGTCGCCCGCCACCGACATCGTGCCGGCGCCACGGATGACGACGTAGGCCTGCTCGGCCTCCTCGTGGGAGCGCAGCGACTGCTCGGCCCCGGCCGGCAGCGATAGCCAGGTGACGGAGAGGTTGCGGGAACCGAGCTCGCCCGCATCCATGAGGACGTGCGTGCGCAGCCGGTGCCATTCCTCAACTGGTGCGTCCTCGAGACGCCTGACGAGCATCGGCGCGCTTTCTACCAGAAGCGAGCGGAAACAGGAGAGGCCGCCATCAGCGGACCACCAGGTTGACCAGCTTGCCGGGGACGACGACCTCCTTGACGACCTCCTTGCCGTCGAGGTGGCTGCGGACCTTCTCGCTGGCCCGCGCCAGCTCCAGCAGCCGCTCCTTCGGGGCCTCGGCCGGCGCCTCGATCCGGTCGCGCAGCTTGCCGTTGACCTGGACGATCAGGGTCACCGTGTCGCTCGCCAGCAGGCTCGGATCGGCCTCGGGCCAGGGCTGCTCCCAGACCCGCTCGTCGCTGAGGCGCTCGAACACCTCGCTGCCCAGGTGTGGGGCGAAGGGGAAGATCAACGAGGCCGCGGTCGCGGTCGCGAACCTCACCGCGGCGGCGCCCGCAGGGTCGGCGTAGAGCCCGTCCTTGA
The DNA here is from genome assembly GCA_963785775.1 of uncultured Solirubrobacterales bacterium. Lineage (GTDB taxonomy): Bacteria > Actinomycetota > Thermoleophilia > Solirubrobacterales > 70-9 > VAYN01. The sequence goes on from CAWAWH010000003.1 coordinate 58,457, forward strand.
GCCGGTAGGCGTCGTTGACCAGCTCCATCACCGCCGAGATCGCGGTGTTGAACTGGAAGCCGCGCTGGAAGTCGCGGGTCGCCTTGTCGATCGCCCAGTGTGCCTTGGCCAGCAGCTCGCGCGCCTGTCCGTCGGCGGCGCCAGGCTCGCCGGCAACGGTCCGCTCCTCGACCTCCTCGCAGAGCCGCCAGAGCCGGGAGAGGAAGCGGTTGACCCCCTCGACGCCCTCGTCGGACCAGTCGCCGCCGCGCTCCGGCGGACCCATGAAGCAGACGTAGGTGCGGGCGGTGTCGGCGCCGTAGCGCTCGACGTACTCGCCGGGGCTGACCGTGTTGCCCTTCGACTTCGACATCTTGGCGCCGTCGCGGGTGATCATCCCCTGGGCGAAGAGGTTGGCAAACGGCTCCTGCACCTCGAGCTGACCCAGATCCGCAAGCGCCTTGGTGAGGAAGCGCGCGTACATCAAGTGCAGGATCGCGTGCTCGACGCCGCCGATGTACTGGTCGACCGGCAGCCAGTGGGCAGCCGCCTCGCGATCCCAGGCCACCTCGGTGTTCTGCGAGTCGAGGTAGCGGATGAAGTACCAGGAGGAGTCGACGAAGGTGTCCATGGTGTCGGTCTCGCGGCGGGCCGGCGCGCCGCAGCTGGGGCACTCGGTGGCGACCCAATCCTCGGCGGCGGCCAGCGGGCTCTTGCCCTGCGGCGCGTAGTCCTCGATCTCGGGCAGCTCGACCGGGAGCCGGTCCTCCGGCACCGGGACCGCCCCGCACCTCTCGCAGTAGACGATCGGGATCGGCGCCCCCCAGTAGCGCTGGCGCGAGACCAGCCAGTCGCGCAGGCGGTAGTTGATCGCGGGCTTGCCGCGGCCCTCGGACTCCAGCCACTCGACCATCTCCGCGCAGGCCTCGCGGTTGCCGCGCCCGTCGAAGCGACCGGAGTTGACCATCTGGCCGTCGCCGGGATACGGGAGGCCGCGGCCGTTGCGCGCCGCCTCCGGGTCCTCGCCCTCGATCACCCGCAGGACCGGCAGGTCGAACGCCCGGGCGAATTCGTAGTCGCGGGAGTCGTGGCCGGGGACGGCCATGATCGCGCCGGTCCCGTACTCCATCAGCACGTAGTCGGCGACGAACATCGGGATCTCCTCGCCGTTGACCGGGTTGACGACGCTGCGCCCCAGCGGCACGCCGGTCTTCTCGCGATCCTCGGCGCCGCGCTCCTCGGCCGACTCGCGGCCGACCCTATTGACGTACTCGCGCACCGCCTCCTCGGCGGGCGTGCCGGCGACCAGCCGCCCCAGCTCGGGGTGCTCGGGGGCGAGGACGAAGAAGGTGGCGCCGAAGAGGGTGTCGGGGCGGGTGGTGAAGACGGGGAAGTCGAGCCCGAGCTCCTCGCAGCGGAAGACGACCTCGGCCCCCTCGGAGCGGCCGATCCAGTTGCGCTGCATCGTGATCACGTGCTCGGGCCAGGACTCGAGCAGGTCGAAGTCGGCGAGCAGGCGCTCGGCGTAGTCGGTGATGCGGAAGAACCACTGCTCGAGGCTGCGCTGGATCACCTCGGTGCCGCAGCGCTCGCAGCGGCCGTCGACGACCTGCTCGTTGGCGAGCACGGTGGCGTCCTTGGGGCACCACTGCACCGGCGCCTCGGTCCGGTAGGCGAGCCCCTGCTCGTAGAGCTGCAGGAAGATCCACTGGGTCCAGCGGTAGTACTCGGGGGTGTGGGTGCCGAGCTCGCGCGCCCAGTCGATCGAGATCCCCCACTCCTGGAACTGCCTGCGGAAGCTCTCGATCGAGCGCTCCGTCGCCACCCGCGGCGGCTCGCCGGTCTTGATCGCGTTGTTCTCCGCCGGCAGGCCGAAGGCGTCATAGCCCATCGGGTGGATCACCTCGAAGCCGTGGCGGCGGCGGAAGTGGGCGATCGCGTCGCCGACCGCGTAGCACTTGAGGTGGCCGACGTGGGGCTCGCCGGACGGGTACGGGAGCATCTCCAGCACGTAGGACTTCGGCTTCGAGTCGTCGAAGCCGGGCTGGCCGGGGTTGGCGACCTCCCAGGTCCGCTCCTCGGCCCAGACCCGCTGCCACTTCGCCTCTATCGCCTTGGGGTCGTACCCGCTCATGGAGCGGCGATCTTACGAGGCGATCCAGATATGGGAGAGGCGGGTCGGGTCGACCGGCGAGAGCGCTTGGAGGATGTGGGGCCAGACGTAGACCTCGATCGTGGCGGCGACGATCAGGGTCGGGATCGCCAGGGCGACGGTGATGAAGGTGGCGGCCAGCAATTGGTTCCACTCGCCGCGGCGGCTGGCGATCAGCCAGGCGGCCAGGGGCAGGAAGAGGGCGGTCAGCTCCGGGATCGCGTGGGGGAGCACGCTGAGGATCAGCTCGAGCCGGGAGATGTGGAGCTGGAAGGCCAGGGTCGAGCCCTGGAAACCGAGGTAGAGGGCCTGGGTGCAGAGCGAGAAGAGGGTGACCGCGCAGACGAAGAGGATCGCCAGCTCGCCCGCCTTGACGTGGAGCCAGCGCGAGAAGCCGGTGCGCTGGGCGGCGGCAACCGGCATCGAGGCGCCGGCGATGAATCCGGCCACGCAGGCCGTCCCGTGCAGCGCCAGGACCAGCGAGTTGCGCCAGAGGATCGGCAGCAGGTCGCCGGGCCGCGACGGTTCGGTCAACCCCGGCAGGTGGATTGGCGTCAGGTCGGGCGTCAGCAGCCCGGCGACGAACCAGGTCGCCAGCAGCAGCGACAGCGCGATCGCCAGGCTCAGCGCCAGCCAGCCCCTCAGCACCGCCCAGGGCCGCTCGTTCCAGACCTCGAAGGTCTCCCGCGTGTCCCGCACCCCATGCGAGAACACGTGCTGATTGACCGCGCTCATCGCTCAATCATCGGCAGTGGGGAGAGGATCGTTAAGAGTGGAGCTGAGGGGGCTCGAACCCCTGACCTTCGCGCTGCCAGCGCGACGCTCTTCCAGCTGAGCTACAGCCCCAGACCGGCCTCCGAGTTTACCGCGAGTCCCGCCGGACTAGGCGGCGCGCTGCTCGGGGCCCGGGTCCTCGTCGACGTCGAGGATCAGGTTGTCGGGCGCGGTGTGGCGGACCTTGAAGTCGAGCGAGGAGAGCTCCTCCAGCTCGCGCAGCAGCTCGACCGGCTGATCCAGGCGCATCGAGAGGGTGGCGCGGCCCTCGGAGAAGCGCTCGACCGAGATCTCGGAGGCGCCGAGCTGGCCGACCGCGTCCTCGAATCCGACCAGCTGGGAGAAGTCGCCCAGGGGGCCGATCTCGAGCCTGACCGGGCCCTCGAAGAGCCCGCCGGAGTCCTCGGCCTCGCCAGCGCCGCTGGTGGCGGCCGCGCCGTTCTCAGGCGCTTCGTGCGCCTCGGTCAGCTCCTGCGCGCGCTTGGTCACCTCGACCGCCTCGCGCAGCGCTTTCATCCGGATCCGCGTCGCCTGGCCCCGGGCCTGGGCCTGGATCTCCTCCAGCCGGCCGGAGACCGCGTCGAGCGAGGCGATGCTGCGGTCGTGGCGTTCGTTGGCCTCGCGCAGGCGTTCGGTGAGGCCGCGGATCTCACGCTCGCGCTCGATCACCATGACTGAGAGCGAGGAGATGTCCCGCTCCATCTCGGCAATCGTCTCCGCCTGACGTTCGGATTCCGCCGCCCGCGGCCCCAGCACCGCGATCGCCGCCGCCTGACGCTCGCAGGCGGCGGCCTGCGGCTCGAGCCGCTTGATCCGCCCCTCGTGACGCGGCCATCGCCGCATCCACTTCCGGACGGCGATAGCCGAACAGAGCCCGCTTGAAGCTTCCCATGCGCGGCACCGTACGTCGGGCCTCGGACGGTATTTCAGGCGCTGGCGGCGGAGGGCGCTTCGGGGGCGTCGAGGTCGAGCTCCAGGCGCGGCGCCTCGCGCCACAGATCCTCGAGCTGGTAGCGCTCGCGGGCTTCCTCGGTGAAGACGTGGAGGACGCAGTCGAGGTAGTCGAGCACGACCCAGCCGTCCTCGCCGCCGCCGTCGACGCCGCCCGGCAGCAGCGCCATCTCTGCCTTCAGCTGGACCCGGACCTCGTCGACGATCGCCCGCGCCTGGCGCTCGTTGCGGGCCGTGCAGATCGACCAGGAAGTCGGTGTAGGCGACCAGCGCGCGCATGTCGAGCAGCGACGATGTCCTCGGCCTTTTTGGAGTCGGCGACCTCGGCTGACGCGCGCGCCAGCGCCTCCGACCGCGGCGCGCTCATGCGTAGATCCCCTTCTCCTCGATGAAGCGGGCGACCGGCTCCGGGACCAGGTAGCGCAGCGGCCTGCCGGCGGCGGCGCGCTCGCGGACGGCCGAGGAGGAGACGCCGAACTGCGGCATCTCCAGCATCGTCGCCCTGCCGTCGGCGCCGAGGCTGCGCAGCACCGCGGCCACCTCGGCGTCGGAGATCCCGGCGCGGCGCGCCACCGCAAGCCGCGCCAGCTCGACCACCCGCTCGGGGTTGCGCCAGCTCTCCAGGCCGACGGCGGCGTCCGCTCCCATCACGAACACCAGCTCCGTTTCGCCTCGTTCTTCCGCAAGCAGCTCCAAGGTCTCATACGTGTAGGACGGCCCCTCGCGATCGACCTCGAGCGTGGATACCGAGAAGCGGGCATCGTCGGCGGCGGCGAGCCGGGTCATCGCCAGCCGCAGCTCCCGGCCCGGGTCGTCGACGATCCGCTTGTGCGGCGCGTCGCCGGTCGGGACCAGGATCACCTCGCTGAGGCCGAGCTGCCAGAGCGCCTCCTGGGCCAGGGCGAGGTGGCCGAGGTGCGGCGGGTTGAAGGCCGACCCCAGCACGCCGATGCCCGCGCCCGCCGAGCTACTCACGCACTTGGCCGTCGCCGTGGGCCACGTACTTGAAGGTCGTCAGCTCGCGCATCCCGATCGGGCCGCGGGCGTGCAGCTTCTGGGTCGAGTTGCCGATCTCGGCCCCCATCCCGTACTCGAAGCCGTCGGTGAAGCGGGTCGAGGCGTTGACGTAGACGGCGGCGGCGTCGACCCCGGCGGCGAACTCGTCGGCGGCCTCCTCCGAGGTGGTGACGATCGCCTCCGAGTGGCCGGTGCCGTGGGCGTTTATGTGCTCGACCGCGTCGTCGACCGAGTCGACCACGGCGACCGCCATCTTCAGCCCCAGGTACTCGGTGTCCCAGTCGGCGTCCGTGGCGGCGCCGATCTCGGCATCGCCGGCGAAGGAGCGGGCGCGCTCGTCGCCGACCAGCTCGACCCCGGCCTCGTGCAGGTCGGAGAGCACGGCGGGCATGAAGCGGGCCGCGATCGAGGCATCGATCAGCAGCGTCTCCGCCGAGTTGCAGACGCCGGGCCGCTGCACCTTGGCGTTGACGGCGATCCGCCGCGCCATCTCCAGGTCGGCTTCGCCGTGCACGTAGACGTGGCAGTTGCCCGCCGCCGCGTACATCACCGGCACCGTGGCGACGTCCTTGATCGCGGCCTTCAGCCCCTCGCCGCCGCGCGGGATCAGGAGGTCGACCAGGCCCTCCTGGGTCGCGAGCTCGGCCAGCCCCTCCCGACCGCCGCCGGCCAGCAGCAGGACCGCGTCCTCCGGCAGCCCGGCCTCGGCCAGCGCCTCGCGCGACGATCGCCGCCAGCGCGCCGTTCGACCGCTCCGCGTAGCTGGAGCCCCGCAGCACGATCGCGTTGCCGCTCTTCATCGTCAGCGCCGCGCAGTCGATCGTCACGTTCGGCCGCGCCTCGTAGACGACGGCGACGACACCCAGCGGCACCCGGACCTTGCGCAGGTCCAGGCCGCTGGCCAGGGTTTTGCGTTCGAGCTCCTCGCCGACCGGATCGTCAAGCGCGGCGACCGACTCGCACGCCCTCGGCCATCGCCGCGACCCGATCGGCCGTCAGCTCCAGCCGGTCCCGCAACGCCTCGCTCAGCCCGGCCGCGCGCTCGTCGGCCAGGTCCGCCGCGTTCGCCTCGAGGATCTCGGCGCTGCGCTCCTAAGCAGTCGAGCGGTCGCCTCCAGTGCCGCGCTCTTGGACTCGGTCGAAGCGCGCGCCAGAACTCGCGCCGCCCGCTTCGCGGCAGCGCAGGTCTCGGCAACGAAGCACGTGGTCACGGCCATTCGAGACAGGGTAGCTGGGAGCCGGGTGCCCCCACCCCGAAGACCGTTGCGTAGTGGGGAGCCGGGTGCCCTCCCCCGGAGGCCGTCGCGCAGCTGATCGTTTGTGGAGGGCTCAGGCGCTGCCGCTTGAGCCTCCGGGGGAGGGCACCCGGCTCCTTACAGCAACACGAAGCGGTCGCGATGGATCACCTCGTCCGCCGCATGGGGCAGGACCTCGCGTACCTGGTCGGTCTGCATCCCCTGCACGCGGATCAGCTCACGTGAGGAGTAGTCGCTGATGCCCTTGCCGATCTGCTCGCCGTCGACAGGTCACGTAGACCGCATCACCGGCCTCGAAGTCGCCGTTGACTGCGGCGATCCCGACCGGCAGAAGGCTCGAACCGCTCTCACGCAGGACCCGGGCTGCGCCGGCATCGACCGCGGATCCCCCCTCGCGGCGGCTTCGCGTGCTTGATCCAGAGCTTGAAGCTCGACTCCCTCCCGTCCTGTGCCGTGAACCGGGTACCGACCACGGCTCCGCTCGCGGCGACGGCCAGCGTCCCTGGCTTGGTTCCGTTGCAGATCATCGCCGGGATCCCGGCCTCGCTCGCCATCTGTGCCGCCTCCACCTTGCTGCGCATCCCTCCGGAGCCGAAGGCGGAGGTGCGGTCGCCGATCGCGAGCCCGTCCAGCTCGGAGAAATCGGTGACGTTCTCGATCAGCTCCGGCTCCGGATCGCGATCGGGATCGCGGGCGTAGAGCCCGTCGACGTTGGTCAGCAGGACCAGCAGCCGGGCGTCGAGCAACAGCGCCACCTGGGCGGCGAGGAAGTCGTTGTCGCCGAAGCTGATCTCGTCGGTCGCGGTGGTGTCGTTCTCGTTGATCACCGGCACCACCCCCCACTCGACCAGCCGCCTCAGCGTGCGGCGGGCGTTGAGGTAGTTGGTCCGGGCGGCGATGTCGGCGGCGGTCAGCAGCACCTGCGCGGCTCGGGTGCCATGACTGGCAAGCCGGCTCTCGTAGGCACGGAAGAGGTCGCCCTGGCCGACCGCCGAGGCGGCCTGCAGCTCGTCCATCGCCCGCGGCCGCACCGGCAGCTCCATCAGCCGCATCCCCCGCGCGATCGCGCCCGAGGTGACCATCACCACCCGCTCGCCCCCTTGCTCCAGCGAGCTGACCTGCTCGCAGACGGAGTCGAGCACGTCACCCTGCAGCTCACCGTCGTCGGCGGCGACGATCGAGGATCCGAGCTTGACGACAAGGGTCATAGCACTCTTATATATGCAGCTCGAACTCGTGCTCGCCGATGCGGACGTCGTCGCCGGGCTCGAAACCGGCCCTGGCCAGGGCCGAGATGACGCCGATCTCGCCGAGGCGCTGCTCGAGGTAGGCCAGCGCCTCCTCGTTCTTGGTGTCGTGACGCTCGAAGAGCAGCTCGACGCCGCGGCCGGCCACCCGGAAGGCGCCGTCCTCCTCGCGCTCGACCCAGTAGCCGCCCTCTCCCGCCGGCCGGTAGACGCGGTGCTCGGCCTCGAATTCGGCGACCGGCTCACCGGCGGGCGTGGCGGGTGGCTGCAGCTCGGGCAGCTCGGCGAGGATTCGCCGGCGCAGCTCGTCCAGCCCCTCGCCGGTCGCCGAGGAGACCGCGATCACACCCAGCACCCGCTCTCCGAGCCGCTCGGCCCACTCGGCCACCGCCGCCTCGACGAGCTCGGCCTCGAGCAGGTCGCGCTTGGTCAGCGCCACCAGCTCCGGCAACTGCTCCAGCCCCGCCCCATGGGCCGTCAGCTCGGCCCGCACCGTCTCGTAGTTGACCTCCGGATCGCCCTCCATCGGCGCCAGGTCGACCAGATGGACGAGCATCGAGCAGCGCTCGACGTGGGCGAGGAACTCGTGCCCGAGCCCGGCCCCCTCGGCGGCGCCTTCGATCAGTCCCGGTATGTCGGCGACCACAGCCTGCCGCTCGTCCCCTTCGATCGTCCCCAGCACCGGCGACAGCGTCGTGAAGGGATAGTCCGCCACCTTCGGCGCCGCCCGCGTCAGCCGCCCCAGCAGCGAGGACTTGCCCGCGTTCGGCAACCCGACCAGCCCCACGTCCGCCAGCAGCTTCAGCCGCAGCTCGATCCAGTCCGCCTCCCCCTTCGTCCCCTTCTCGGCAAACCGCGGCGCCTGCCGCGTCGAGGTCGCAAAGCGCCTGTTCCCATGCCCCCCGCGCCCGCCATGCGCGACCACGGCCCGCTGCCCGGCCTCGACCAGATCGATGGCGCTCCCGTCCACCGTCATCGCCTGAGTCCCGGCCGGCACCGGAATAACCCGCTCCTCCCCCCGCGCCCCGTGCCGGTTAGACCCTTCCCCATGACTCCCCCGCTGCCCCCGAAAGTGCCTGCTCCCTTTCAAGGCGCCCCGAGTCCCGCTTCGAGAGATCGCAGACGAGCACGACGTCGCCGCCATGCCCGCCGTCCCCCCCGTCGGGCCCACCTCGCGGCACATGCGCCTCCCGACGAAACGAGACACAGCCGTTCCCCCCAGCCCCACCCTCAACCCAGATCTTCGCCTTGTCGTACAAGAGAAGTCAGAGAGTAGACGCAGCGCTTCCGTCCTTCGTCGCCCTCTAGGCGACAAAGGGGCAGTGGGCGATGCAGGGTCCGGTGCCCCTCCCCCGGAGGCTCAAGCGGTAACGCCCGAACCCTCCCCAAACGATCAGCTGCGCGACGGCCTCCGGGGGAGGGGCACCGGACCCTCTCCCACCTCAGCCCAAATCAGTCGTCAGCCAGAACCCGAATCGTCCGGCCCTTGCGAGCCGTGCAGAAGTCGACCTTGCCGGCCCGAGTCGCAAAGATCGTGTGATCGCGCCCCAGCCCGGTCCCCTCGCCCGGCCAGAACTTGGTCCCGCGCTGGCGCACGATGATCTCGCCGCCGGTCACCTCCTGGCCGGCGAAGACCTTGACTCCGAGCATGTTCGGGTTCGATTCACGCCCGTTGCGGCTGGAGCCCAGCCCTTTCTTATGAGCCATCGGTCTCCTCCTTCTTCGCAGCGGCTTTCTTCGCGGTCTCTTTTTTCTCGGCGGCGGGTTTTTCGGCGCCGATTTCTGCAGTTTCAGCGAGGTCACCTCGAGCTTGGTCAGCTCGGAGCGGTGGCCGGCGCGGCGGCGGTAGCCCTTCTTCGCCTTGTATTTGAAGACTTTGATCTTCGGCCCGCGCAGGTGCTCGGCGACCTTCGCCTCGACCTTGACCTTCTCCAGCTCCTTCGGCGCGGCGACGACGTCGGCGTCGCGGAACATCACCGCCGCGCAGTGCGACCTTGTCGCCCTGCTTGGCATCGAGGCGATCGACCAAGCAGGGACGTGCCCTCCTCGACCCTGTACTGCTTGCCACCGGTTTCGACTACCGCGTACATGCTCAATCAGTCTTCCTTGCTGCCTTGTTTGGCGCGCGAATGCCCCCGGCCGCCCCTGCGGCCGCGGCTGCGTTTACGCGAAGCGACGGAGGAGTCTAGCTCGGAGCCGTTTTCCTCGCCGCCTCCGGAGCCGTTGGCGGAGTCGGTGCCCAGCAGCGAGGCGATCGCCGCCGAGCGCTCGACCTCCTCGATCCGCACCAGCCGCCGCTCGCCGACGAAGCGGCCGCCGCCGGTGACGCTGACGATGTAGGAGTCGATCCGGGCGACGGCGTCGTCGGCGTTGTACATGTGCGGCTCGTCGATCTGAACCAGCACCTCCTCGCCTACCTTGAACGGCAGCGCCCGCTCCTCGATCTCCTCGCGCGTGCCCTGCTCGACCAGCTCGAAGGTGTCGATCGCCAGCGCGTCACCGCCCTCGAAGTGGAAGCGCTTGCCGGTCTCCTCCTCGAGCTCCGGCAGGCCGCTGTCGAGGTCGGTCAGCTCCGCCGCCACCTTCGGGTTGACCCGCAGCAGGAAGGCCTCGGCCTCGCCGTTCTCGGCGACGATCTCCCTCATCTTGCGCAGCCCCTCCAGCGCCACCGTCTCGGCCGAGAGGACGACGCCCTCGCCGTGGCAGGTCGGGCAGGGCGCGGTGAGGATCTCGCGCACCCGTCGGTCACGTTCTGGCGTGTCATCTCGACCAGCCCCAGCGGCGAGACCTCGACCACGTAGCTCTTCGACTTGTCGGCGTCGAGCGCTTTGCGCATCGTCTTCAGGACCTTGTCGCGGTTGCTGGCGCGAGCCATGTCGATGAAGTCGATGACGATGATGCCGCCGATGTCGCGCAACCGCAGCTGCCGCACCGCCTCCTCGGCGGCCTCGGTGTTGACTTTGGTGATCGTCTCCTCGAGCCCGCCTTTGCCGCGGCCGGTGAAGCTGCCGCTGTTGACGTCGATCACGGTCAGCGCCTCGGCGTAGTCGATGATCAGGTAGCCGCCCGAGGGCAGGTCGACGCGGCGGTTCAGGGTCGACTCGATCTCCTCGTCGATCTTCCATTTTTCGAACAGCGACTGCTTCTGGCCCTTGTAGAGCTCGACGCCGCCGACCAGCTCCGGCGCCGTGCGCTGGAAGAAGTTGGTGACCCGCTCGAACTGCTTCTCGGAGTCGATGATCGCCTTCTCGAACTCGCTGAGGAAGACGTCGCGCAGCACCCGCACCGAGAGGTCGGCCTCCTGGAAGACGAGCGCCGGCGCCTTGGTCGACTCGCTGCGCCGCTCCAGCACCTCGTTCAGACGTTGGAGATAACCGATCTCGCGCACGAAGTCGGATTTCTTCGCCCCGTGGGCGGCGGTACGGACGATCAGCCCGCCCGGCCCCTTGTAGGTGCGGTCGACCATCTTGCGCAGGCGGTCGCGCTCGGAGTCGGTGAGGCGGCGGCTGACGCCGACGCCCGAGCCCTGCGGCGCGAAGACCAGGTAGCGGCCGGCGATCGAGGCGTTCATCGAGAGCCGCGCGCCCTTCGTCTTCAGCGGGTCCTTGACCACCTGGACGAGGATCTCCTGGCCGGGTTTGATCAGCTCGTTGATCCGGCGTCCGGAACCGCGGCCGCGCTTCGGCGCCTGCTCGCCGCCCGGCAGGACGATCTCGTCGACGTGGAGGAAGCCGTTGCGCTCGAGGCCGATGTCGACGAAGGCGGCCTCCATGCCGGGCAGGACGTTGTCGACCTTCCCCTTGTAGATGTTGCCGACGATCGATCGCCGGCCGCGGCGCTCGATGTAGAGCTCGGCGACGTCGGGCTTGCCGCCTTTCGTCTTCGACTCGAGGACGGCGACACGGGTCTCTCCACGCTCGGCGGAGACCAAAATCGTTTTTTTCATCTTGCTTGTCTCAGTTCAGTTGGATACGCACCGCCGGGGGCCCTTTCAAGGCTTCACCAGGCGAACCTGCCCCTCTGACTGAGACGCGCTTGGATGTTGATGCTCTGAAGCACTCCGACCGCCAGGAAGGTGGCGAGCACGGAGGAACCCCCGTAGCTCATCAGCGGTAAGGGGATGCCCGTGATCGGCATGATGCCGAGGTTCATCCCGACGTTGACGAAAACCTGGAACAGCAGCGAGACGGCGATGCCGCCCGCGACCAGGGTCCCGTACGAGTTCTTCGAGAGCGTCACGATCCGCAGCGCCCGCCAGAAGAGCAGGGCGTAAAGGGATAGGACGAACGCGGCGCCCGCGAACCCGTAACGCTCACCGATCACCGCGAAGATGAAGTCGGTGCTGCGCTCGGGCACGAAGTCGAGCCGCGTCTGGGTGGCTCTGTCGCCCCGGCCGGTCTTCTCACCGGATCCGATCGCGATCACGCCTTGGTGCTGCTGGTAGCCCGCACCGCTCGTGTCGTGGCTTGGGTGCAGGAAAGAGGTCAGCCTTTGCTCCTGGTAGCCCTTCAGCACGGGGGTCCCGACGGCGGGTGCCACGACCAGCACGAGCGCGACGAGAGCGACGAGTGCGGCGCCGATGACGGCGAAGTGGGTCCAGGGAACACCACCGAAGTACATCACGCCGAGGGTGGCGACGACGAAGACCATCGAGGTGCCGAGGTCCGGCTGCAGGAAAACCAGGGCGGCCGGAGCCAGCCCGAGGCACAGGTAACGCACCGTGCGCTGGCGCGCCGAGCCCCGCCTGGCGCCGTCGATGACGAACCCGGCGAGAGCCAGGACGAGCAGCAGCTTGCCGAGCTCGGACGGCTGGAAGCTGAAGAAGGGGAGTTCGAAGGCGCGCCGCGAGCCGCGGGCGGCGAAGCCGAAGACGAAGACCAGGGCGACGCTGGCGCAGAGGAAGGTGTAGATGCCGACCCGCAGCTCGCGGAAGCGCGAGTAGTCGATCCGGGTCAGCAGCAGCATCCCGATCAGGCCGAGGACGGCGTAGATCGCCTGCCGGTCGACGTAGTAGCCGGGGCTGCCGGGGACGTCGTGGGTGGTCGCCTGCCCGAGGGTGAAGACGCTGAACGCGGCCAGGCCGGCGGTGGCGAGCGTCAACGGCCAGTCCATGTGCGCCAGCCCCAGCCGCTCGCCGATGCCGACGTGGGCCGTGAACGGCTCGGGCTTGGCGTTCCTGGCTCTGGTCGCGTACATCATCCGGTTTTGGTTTCCGCTTCGCCGGCGCCTTTGGCTTCAGCGCTGAGCTGGTGGCGAAAATAGGCTTCGAGGATCGTCTTGGCGGCCGGCGCGGCGGCCTGAGCCCCGAAGCCGCCTTCCTCGATCGTCACGCAGGTGACGATACGGGGGCTCGGGTACGGAGCGAGGATGCAGTACCAGGACTGATCGGCGTGCCCCGGTCGTTCCGCCGTCCCCGTCTTGCCGGCGACGGGGATCGGGAAGCTGCCGAAAACCGGATCCGAGGTGCCGCCGGGGGCCTGGGCGGCCTCGTGCAGGCCTTCGAGGATCGTGCTGCGGTAGGCGGGGTCGATGTGGATCCGGCGGCGGATCGGCGGGTCGAATTCCTTCAGCACCCGCCCCGCGGCATCCTCGGCTTCCATCCCCACGTGCGGGGTGACGATCTTGCCGCCGTTGCCGAGCGCCGCGTAGGCGATCGCCATCTGCAGCGGGTTGGTCTGGAGGTCCCCCTGGCCGGTCGCCAGCTGGATGTTGTCCCCCGCCGACCACGGCCGTTCGGTTTCCCCTTCCTTGAAGAGCTGGTCGCGCCAGTGCTTGGTCGGCAGCAGGCCGTCGGTCCCGACCGGGATGTCGATCCCGGTCGCGCGACCGATCCCCAGCTTGTGCGCCCATTCCTGCAGCTCGTTGGTGTCCCACATCCTCAGCCCCAGCGTGTAGAAGAAGACGTCGTCGGAGACCCGCAGGGCGGGCACCAGCGTCAGCGGCCCGTAGGCCGCCCCTTCGGCGTTGTGGAAGCTCTCGCCGCCGACGGTGAGCTGGCCCGGGTCGTCGATCGTGGTGCCCGGGGTGATCACGCCGTTTTCCAGCGCCGCCAGGGCGGTGATGATCTTGAACGTCGAGCCGGTGGGATAGAGCCCTTCGGTGGCACGATCAGTCAGCGGCGCCAACACAGGGTCCCGGTACAGTTCGCTGACCTGCGCCTGGGTCATCGGGGGGGTTAACACCGAGGGTTCGTAGGTCGGGAAGGAGCCGAGCCCGAGGACCTGGCCGTTGTCGACGTTCATCGTGATGAAGCCTCCGGGCAGCCCCTGCCCGGCCAGGGCGCTTTCGCCCGCAGCCTGCACTTCGGAGTCGATTGAGAGCTTCAGGCTGTCGCCGGGGATCGGCGGCTTCGAGACCAGCTGCCCACCGGGAGTCGGCTGGCCGAGGGCGTTGACCTGGATTTTGGTCAGTCCCGGCTGCCCCCGCAGATAGCGGTCGTAGGTGTACTCGACCCCGGCCTTCCCCACCACATCGCCGGGTTCGAGGCTCTTGTACGGCGGTTCCTTCAGCTCTTCTTCGTTGACCTCGCCGACGCTGCCGAGGACATGGGCGGCGAGGGTGCCGTGCGGGTAGCGCCGCACGAAGACCCGCTGAATCGCCACCCCGGGGAAATCGCGCTGGTTCTCTTCGATGTAGGCGACGAGGTCGTAACCGACATCCTGGCGCAGGGTCACGGGGGCACCCGCGGCGACTTCCTCTTCTTCGCGAATCGTCTTGCGCACCTTCTTCAGCGACATGTGCGCGAGCTGCCCGAGACGGACGAGCTCGGCGCGTTCTTCGGCCGGGTCCTGGGGCAGTTTCGTCGTGTTCAACTGCAGCGCCAGGCTGGTGCGATTGTCGACGATGACGTTGCCTTCGCGGTCGAGGATGTCGCCGCGGGGGGCGATCACCTTGAACTCGCGGGTGCGGTTGTTCTTGGCCTCCGCCAGGTACTGGGCGCCGGAGAGCACCTGCAGGTCCCAGAGGCGGAAGAAGAGCACGGCGAAGAGGGCGACGGCGACGCCACCGAGAACGGCGATCCGCAGCGCCATGCGGTTGCCGGCGCCGGGGCGTTCGTTGGAGCGCTGGTACACGGCCCTCCTATGCTCCCAGCACCCTGGGTGGGCGGGGGCGCCGCGCCGCCGGCTCCTCGACCAGCGCCGGGCGCAGCGCCCGCCGCAGGCCGAGGTAGATCGGCCAGCCGAGGAAGAAGGCGAAGATCCCCTGGATCAGAATCTCGCGGATGACGAGCGGGCTGACGCTGGCGTCGCTGCCGAGCATCAGCTCGACGACGCCGAAGCCGAGCTCGGCGAACACGGTCAGGCCCATGCAGAGCAGCGGTGGCACCAGCGGGCTGTGGATTTCGAAGCGCTCGCGGAACATCCCGGCCAGGTAGCCGGTCGCCAGCAGGACCAGGGAGCCGCCGCCGAGCGGCTCGACCAGCAGGCAGTCGAGCAGGAAGCCGACCGAGAACCCGGTCACGGCGCCGCTCATCGTGCCGCCGAGCAAGCCGAGCGAGACGACCAGCGCAGGCAGCACATCGGGGCTGGTGTGGAAGAGAGCGACCCGGGAGAAGAAGGAGAGCTGCAGGATCACGCCGAGCAGCACGATCGCGACCAGGCGGGCGAGGATCTTCGGCGTCAGGATCATTCGCGCGAGCCCCCGGTCAGGACCTGGACCAGGTCGAGGTCGCGAAGGTCGGCGTAGGGCCGCACGTGCACCTGCTGCTGGGCCTCCTGCTCGACGATCGAGGCTTCGACGATTTCGCCGATCGGGAGGTTGGGCGGGAAGCGCGATTCGATCCCCTGCCCGCGCCAGCCCGCCGTGACCACCACCTGTTCCTTGTGGACGTGCCTGCTCGAGTCGATGAAGTCGAGGATGAGGTCGCCGGGGTCGCCGACGTTGGGCCGGATCACGCCCTGGACGCCGAGCGGCACGACCTTGGCCGAGACGGCGCTGGAGTGGTCGGCGATCAGCGTCACCTGGGCCGAGCCGCCGGTCACGGCGGTGACCGTACCGACAAGCCCGTCGCCGTTGACGACGGGATCGTTGACCCGGACCCCTTCGTCGCTGCCGACGTCGATCGTGACGTCGGCGAACCAGACAGTCGGGGAGCGCGCGATCACCCTTCCTGTAACCGGCCGGTAGCCGGAGGGGATCGCTCCGCCGCGGTCGAGTTCGAGCAGCTTGCGCAGCTGCGCGTTTTCGGCCAGCGCCGACCGCGCTCCCACCGCCTCCCTGCGCGCCGTCTCCAGTTCGGCCTGGAGGCGGCTGTTGCGGCCGCGCGCGTCAAAGGTCTGGTCGAACCAGTTGACGAGGTCGCGGGCCGGCTTCAGGGCCCGGTCGGCGACCGACTGGACCGGGCTGAAGATCGCGCTGACGCCGCGCTGCACTCCGCTCGAGCCCTGGCCATAGGTGACCGTCAGCAGCACGAAGGAGCCGACGATGAGGAGGGCGAGCACCGCCCTACGGCGGCGTACTTGCTTTCGATACACGTGGGATACCCAAGTTCGTCGTTTGAGATGAGCGCCGGCTAAACACCGCGCCGCGCCCCCGAGTGGTTCTTGCCGGCGCGGTGGATCGCCTCGAACTCCTCGAGCGAGATGCCCGAGCCGACCGCCACGCACGTCAACGGCGACTCTGCCAGTTGACAGGGCATCTGGCACTCGTCGCGCAGGCGCTGCTCCAGTCCTTGCAGGAGGGCGCCGCCGCCGGCGAGGGTGATGCCGCGGTCCATGATGTCGCCGGCCAGCTCCGGCGGCGTGCGATCGAGCGTCTCCTTGACCGCGTCGACGATGTGGCCGACGGTCTCGTCGAGCGCCTCGCGGATCTCCTCGGAGCCGAGGGTGACGGTTTTCGGCAGCCCGGAGACGAGGTCGCGGCCGCGGATCTCGGTTCGCACCTCCTCCGGCAGCTTCGAGGCGGAGCCCGCCTCCAGCTTCACCTCCTCCGCCGTCTGCGTGCCGATCGCCAGTTTGTAGGCGCGTTTGCAATGGGCGATGATCGCCTCGTCGAGCTCGTCGCCGCCGACCCGGATCGACTGCGAGACGACGATGCCGCCGAGCGAGATCACCGCCACCTCGGTGGTGCCGCCGCCGATGTCGACGATCATCGAGCCGGTCGGCTCCGCCACCGGCAGGCCGGCGCCGATCGCCGCCGCCATCGGCTCCTCGATCAGGTAGGCCTGGCGGGCGCCGGCCGAGAGGCAGGCCTCCTCGACCGCCCGCTTCTCGACCCCGGTCACGCCGGAGGGCACGCAGACTACGACCCGCGGGTGGGCGAAGCGGTTGGAGTGAACCGACTGGATGAAGTGGCGCAGCATCTGCTCGGTGACGTCGAAGTCGGCGATCACCCCGTCCTTGAGCGGCCGGATCGCGGTGATCGTCCCCGGCGTGCGGCCGAGCATCCGCTTCGCTTCGGCGCCGACCGCGTGGACCTGGCCGTTGCGGGAGTCGATCGCCACCACCGAGGGCTCCGAGAGCACGATGCCGCGCCCCCGGACGTAGACAAGGGTGTTGGCCGTGCCGAGGTCGACGGCCATGTCGCGACCGCCGAGTCGTCTCAGGTAGCTGAATATGCCCATATATCGATTTTGCGGGTTTCCAGGTGGCGAATCATCCCAGACCCGTCGACCCGGCCCGGCCGAGGTTGGGAACGCCTGAATCCCATGATGCATTTGTGCGGAGTATCATTAGCGAAGAACTGAGCAATCGAGAGGATTCTGTCCCCGCCAAGTGGAACGCGGATCCGAGCAAGTCAGATCCAGCGGAGCCGGCTCGACGTTCGAGCAGTTCCTGGAGTTCGTGCCCGACGCGGTCCTGGGGGTCGACGGCGACGGCAGGATCGTCTTCGTCAACGGCCAGGCGGAGAAGGTGTTCGGCTACCGGCGCGATGGCCTGGTTGGCGAGAGCGTCGAGCTGCTTGTCCCGCAGCGGTTCCGCGAGAGCCACCCCGAGCACCGCGACGCCTATTTCGAGGAGCCGCGGACCAGGCCGATGGGGGCCGGGGTCGAGCTCTACGCACGGCGCCGGGACGGGACCGAATTCCCGGTCGAGATCAGCCTCTCGACGATCGAGCTCGAGGGCAAGCGCATCGCCACCGCGGCGGTGCGGGACATCAGCGACCGGGCCGAGAGCGAGCGTGAGAAGGCGCTGCAGCGGCAGCTCGACCGGGCCCGGCGGCTGGAGAGCGTCGGCCAGCTTGCCGGCGGCATCGCCCATGACTTCAACAACATCCTCGGCGTGATCATGAACTACGCCGAGTTCGTCGCCGGCGAGCTCGACGCCGAGTCCCAGGCCCACCAGGACGTCGAGGAGATCCGCCGCGCCGCCGAGCGGGCCGCGGCGCTGACCCGCCAACTGCTGATCTTCAGCCGCCGCGAGGTGGCCAAGCCGGAGATCCTCTACCTGCGCCAGGTGATCGGCGACCTCGAGAACCTGCTGCGGCGCGCGCTCGGCGAGCGGGTCGAGCTGGAGACCAGCTTCGGCGCGGAGCGGATGCCGGTCGAGATCGATCCCGGCCAGCTCGAGCAGATCCTCGTCAACCTCGCCGTCAACGCCCGCGACGCCATGCCCGACGGGGGCCGCCTGCTGATCGAGGTCAGCCGCGCCGAGCTCGACGAGGAGTACGCCTACATGCATCCCGACACCGAGCCCGGCTCCTACGTCCGGCTCAAAGTCAGCGACACCGGCGAGGGGATGGACGCGGAGACGGTCGAGCGCGTCTTCGAGCCGTTCTTCACCACCAAGGAGGACGGCACCGGGCTCGGGCTGGCGACCGTGTACGGCATCGTCACCGGCGTCGGCGGCCGGATCGACGTCTACTCCGAGCCTGGGATCGGAACCACGATCAAGGTGCACCTGCCGGCCGCCGAGGCCGAGCCGGCCAAGCGAGTCGACGAGGAGAGGGAGGGCGCAGGGGGTCAGGGCGAGGTCGTGCTGGTCGTCGAGGACGAGCCCGAGGTGCGGCGGATGGCGGAACGGATCCTGGCCAAAAGCGGCTACGCGGTGATCGGCAGGGGCTGCGGCAGCGAGGCGCTCGATGTCTGCGAGGCCCGGGAGCAGCCGATCGACCTGCTGCTGACCGACGTGATCATGCCGGAGATGCTCGGCACCGAGCTGGTCGAGCGGATCCGGGGGCTGCGCCCGGAGCTGAAGGTCGTCTACATGTCCGGCTACAGCCACGCCGTGCTGGCGCCGGCGGCGCTGGTCGGCAACGGCGACAGCGCCTTCCTCGAGAAGCCGTTCAGCTCGAAGGAACTGCTGCATGCCGTCGGCGGGCTTCTCAGCGAGGGCCCAGGGCCCGATGCCGGTTGAGCGGACACGAGCCCGGGTCCTCGCCACCGACGACCGTCCGGAGGTGCTGCGCCTGGTCGAGCGCACGCTCGGCGAGCGCTACGACTGCGACGTCGCCGGCAGCGTCGAGGAGGCCCGCGGGCGGCTAGCAGAGGGTGCCTACGAGGTCGCCCTCTGCGACATCCAGATGCCGGGCGAGTCGGGGCTGGTCCTGGTCGAAGAGATCGCCCGCGACCAGCCCGAGACGGCCGTTGTCCTGGTCACCGGGGTCGACGACCCCGAGGTGGCCGAGCGAGCCTTCGAGCTCGGCGCCCACGGCTACCTGGTGAAGCCGTTCTGGCCCGGTCAGCTGCTGATCTCCGTCCTCACCGCGCTGCGCCGGCGCGAGCTGGAAATCGCCCAGCGGGCGCACAGCCGCACTCTCGAGGAGCGGATCCAGGTGCTGATGGACCGGGCGCCGGTGCCGATCTACATCAAGGACCGCGAACGCCACTACGTGATCGCCAATCGGGTCGCGCACGAAGTCGCCGGCCTGCCGCCCGGGGAGCTGATCGGCCTCGACGACTCGGCGATCATGCCCGCGGAGTCAGAGCGCATCGTCCGCGAGACCGACCTCAGGATCCTCGAGGGCGGCGAGGCCGTCGAGTCCGAGGAAACCCTCCGGGTCGGCGACGAGGAGCGAACCTTCCTCTCGGTCAAGTTCCCCTACGTCGACGACAGCGGCGCCATCGTCGGCATCTCCGGCATCTCCACCGACATCACCGCCAAGCGCCAGGCGGAGGAACTGCGGACGACGTTGAACGCGACCCAGAAGAAGGCGATCGAGGAGCTGCGCTCCTCGCGCCAGGAAACCGTCGACCGGCTGGCCCGGGCGATCGAGATGCACGACGCCGAGACCGGCGCCCACGTCAGCCGGATGGCGACGATCGCCTCCTTCCTCGGCGCCCAGCTCGGGCTCGACCGCGAGCAGGTGCTGCTGCTGCGGGCGGCGGCGCCGATGCACGACGTCGGCAAGATCGCCACCCCGGACGAGATCCTGCGCAAGCCCGGCGCCCTCACGCCGGAGGAGCGGGCGGTGATGGAGGAGCACACCACGGTCGGGCACGCGATCCTCTCCGGCTCCGACAGCGAGCTGCTGCAGATGGCCGCGCGGGTCGCCCTCACCCACCACGAGCGCTACGACGGCAGCGGCTACCCGAGCGGCCTGGCCGGCGAGGAGATCCCGATCGAGGGCCGGATCGTCGCCGTCGCCGACGTCTTCGACGCCCTGCTGAGCGACCGCTCCTACCGCCCGGCGATGACCGTGGCCGAGGCAACCGAGGCGATCCGCCAGGGCAAGGGCAGCCACTTCGACCCCGAGATCGCCCAGCTCCTGCTCGACCACCTCGAGGAGGCGCTCTCCCTACGCGGCTGACCCGCCCTCCTCGAACAGCCCCGGCGCCAGCTCGAACAGCAACCCGACCGGCAGCCCGACCACGTTCGAGACGCTCCCCTCGACCCGCTCGACCAGCGTCGAGCCCAGCGTCTGGATCGCGTACCCCCCGGAACGCCCCCGCCACTCGCCGAACCGCACGTAGCGGTCCTTCTCCGCTGTGGAGAGATCCTTGAAGACGACCCTCGTCCGCTCCACCCCACTCCGTTCCTCGCCATCCACGAGCACCACCAACCCGCTCAGGACCTCATGCGCTCTGCCGGACAAGCGATCGAGGTATTCCCGCGCCTCGGCCTCGTCGGCGGGCTTGCCGAGCGCCTTCCCGTCGAGAGCGACATCCGTGTCGCACCCAATCGTTACTCGAGCCGACAGGACCCGCTCGCCAGCAGCGCCTGCCTTGCGACGGGCGTTCACCAACACCTCGATCTCAGGCTCTCCTCCCGTCAGCTCCTCGACCCCGGGCACGACCACCTCGAACTCGACGCCGAGCTTCTCCAGGATCTCCCGCCGCTGCGGCGAACTCGACGCTAGGACAACTCTGGGAACCAGATCCCGATCTCGCGCTCGGCGGACTCGTCGGAGTCCGACCCGTGGACCATGTTGAAGGTGACCTCGAGGGCGAAGTCTCCGCGAATCGAGCCGGGCGCGGCCTCGACCGGGTTGGTGGCGCCGATCAGCTGACGGGCGGCCGACACCGCTTCCTCTCCCTCCAGCACCATCGCCACCAACGTGCCGCCGGTGATGAATGAGACCAGCTCGCCGAAGAACGGCTTCTCAGTGTGCTCGGCGTAGTGCCGGTTGGCGATCGACTCGTCGGCGCGCAGCGACTTCAGGGCGGCGATCCGCAGGCCCTTGCGCTCGAAGCGGGCGATCACCTCGCCGGTCAGGGCGCGTTCGAACGCGTCAGGCTTGACGAGGATCAGGGTCCGGCTCACGGCTGCTGCTCCTTTGCTCTGGTTGGGCGTCGGGCGCCTCCTGGGGGGCGCCGCGGGAAGGCTCGGCCTTCGCTGAAGCTCTCTCGGCGGGGGCGGCTTTTTTGCGGCGGGCCGGCTGCCGTTTCGGCACCGCCTCGCGCTCGGCCGCGGCTTCGGCCTCGCGGCGCGAGCGTTTCGGCCGCCGCTCGGCGTCGGGCTTGCGCTCGGCGTCGGGTCGGCGCTCGCCTTTCTGCGGGCGCCGTTTGCGCTCGCCCCCGGCGAGCGCGGTCTCGCAGTAGGGACAGAGGCCCCAGCGGGGATCGACCGGCTTGCCGCAGGTCGGGCAGGGGTCCTTGAGGCGGCGCTGGCAGTTGGGGCAGCGGAGGAAGTTCTTCTCGACCGGGTACTCGCAGTTGGGGCAGGTCTGCTCTTTGAGCTGGCGCACCCGCAGCTCCGCGGCTTTGATCTCCAGCTCGCGCTCGTGGGCGTCCTCGAGGAACTCCGGCGGCCGCACGATCGCGTAGACGGCGGTGCCGATGTAGGGGAAGAAGGAGGCGACGGTCGCGCAGGCGATCAGGAAGGGGTCGGAGATGCGGCGACGGGCGTCGAGGTAGGTGTAGACGATCAGCGCCAGCCAGAGCACGACCAGCATCAGGACAAAAAGGGTCGCGACCAGGTTGAGGCCGCTGTTCGTGATGCCGAAGATCGCTAGTGACATGGGTGTGGGCGCCCGCTGGAGGGGACGGGCAGTCTACTTCGCCACCACGGCCGCGAACCCTGTCCGTGCCCGGTGGGCGGCCGCGCCCGTCAGAGGAAGAGCCGCCCGAACAGGTAGCCGACGCCGAAGAAGACCAGGATCACGATGGCGACCACGGCCGCAACCAGGCCCATCATCGAGAGGAGTTGGGAGCCGGCGCCTCGATCCATGCCCGAATCCTCGCAGAGAGTGGTTCACGGTTGAAGCGCGGCGCGCGCCGGCGCGATCGCGTAATTGGAGCCTGCCACCAGCAGCGTCCCCTCGGGCGGCCCCAGCGCCAGCTCCGACGCCCGTCGCAGCGCCGGCTCGAAACGCGGCTCCGCCTCCGCCGCGAGCCCAGCTCCCCGGCAGAGCGCCGCCAGCTGCGCCGCCGGAACCGACGGCCGATGGGCCTCGGACGTCCGCGATTTGGACGGTTTCGGCCCATCGGAGGGGAGTTCGGTGCAGATGGCACTGTCGAGGACCGGCGCCAGGGCTTGGACCATCGCGGGGGCGTCCTTGTCGGCGAGGATCGCCAGGCAGGCGACGACGCGGCGGCCTTCGGCGACGGCGGGCAGCGCCTCGGCCAGGGCGGCGGCGCCGTCGGGGTTGTGGGCGGCGTCGAGGAAGGTCGGCGGGTGCGCGGCGACCCGCTCCAGCCGGCCCGGCACCGTCAGCGTCGCCGCCACCCGCGCCACCCGCTCGGGGTCGAGCTCACCCAGGAAAGCCTCGGCGGCGGT
Organism: uncultured Solirubrobacterales bacterium; assembly: GCA_963785775.1. Classification (GTDB taxonomy): domain Bacteria; phylum Actinomycetota; class Thermoleophilia; order Solirubrobacterales; family 70-9; genus VAYN01. The sequence continues at coordinate 80,928 of CAWAWH010000003.1, forward strand.
GCGGGCGAGGGCGAAGTTGCGGCGCTGGAAGCGGCCCGGGGTGGCCAGCTCCAGCTCTGCTCCCGGGTCCTCGGGGGCGCGCAGGAGGCGGGCGCCGCGCTCGGCCGCCGTGCTCTCGGCCAGGGCCTCGACCGCCGGCGAGACCCGGCCCAGGACCAGGGTGCTCTGGTCGCGCAGGACCGCCAGCTTCTCGGCGGCGATCTCGAGCTCGGTCTCCCCCAGCCACTCGGTGTGGTCGAGCCCGATCGAGGTCAGCACCGTGACCCGCGAGGGGATCGTGTTGGTGGCGTCGAGGCGGCCGCCGAGGCCGGCCTCGATCGCCGCCGCCTCGACCCGGGCCGAGGCCAGGGCGACGAAGGTCGCCGCCGTCGCGGCCTCGAACTGGGTCACGGCGTCGCCTTCCTCCAGAGTCCGGTTGACGCCCGCGGCGGCGGCCGCGACCCGCTCGACCGCGCTCGCCCACTCCCCCGCCCCGACCTCCTCGCCGTGGATCAGGGTCCGCTCCGACCAGCGGGCGCCGTGCGGCGAGAGGCAGGCGCCGGAGCCGACCCCGTGGGCCTCCAGCAGGGCCGCGGTCATCCGCGCCACCGAGGACTTGCCGTTGGTGCCGACCACGTGGATCGAGGCGAAGCGGTGCTGGGGCATCCCCAGCGCCGTCGTCAGCCTGTGCATCCGCTCCAGGCCGAGCCGCCACCCGATCGGCTGCAGCGAGTCGAGGTAGGCGTCCGGGTCGCCCAGATCAGGCGACGGCTGCTCCGCTTCGCGTCCGCTGCCGTCTGGCGTCATCCCAGCTCGGCGAGTTCGGCCCGGTAGCGCTCGAGCTTGCCGCGCTCCTCCTCGACGACCTCGGCCGGCGCCTTGGCGAGGAAGCCTTCGTTGCCGAGCTTGCGCTCGCCGCGCTCGACCTCGGCCCGCAGCTCCTCGCGGCGCCTGTCCAGCCGCTCTGCCACCGCTTCGGCGTCGAGCTGATCGGAGGCGAGCACGCGGACCGGGCCGATCGAGGCGACCGGCTCGGAGCCGACCCCGTCGAACTCGAAGCGGGAGAGGCGACCGACGAACTCCGGCGGCTCGACCCCGTCGATCACCGCCACCAGCACCGCCGCGACCGGTACGTCGACGAGGTCGCGCCAGGCGCGCAGGCGCTGGGTCAGGCCGATCCCACCCTCGACGTCGGCCTCGGCGGCGGCGTCGAAGAGCGACTCATCCGCCTTGGGGAAGGGGTGGACGACGAGGTGGCCGCGGCGGGCGGGGTGGAACGACCAGATCTCCTCGGTGACGAAGGGCATCGTCGGGTGCAGCAAGCCAAGAATGCGCTCCAGCGCGTAGAGCAGGGTCGCCGAGACCTCCGCCTCGCCGTCGTAGAGGCGCGGCTTGACGATCTCCAGGTACCAGTCGCAGAGGTCACGCCAGAAGAACGAGTAGGCCTCCTGGACGGCGTGGGCAAAGTCGAAGGTCTCCAGCTTCTCGGTGACCGAGGCGATCGCCCGCTCCAGCCGCGAGAGGATCCAGCGGTCCTCGACGTGGAGCGGCTCGGGTTTCGGCTCGACCTCGGCCGTGTTCAGCAGGATCAGCCGGCTTGCGTTCCACAGCTTGTTGGCGAGGTCGCGGCCCTGCTCGACCTTGGCGTCGGAGAAGCGCACATCCTGGGTCGAGGACATCGCCAGCAGGCCGAAGCGCAGGGCGTCGGCGCCGTGGACGTCGATTTCCTCCAAGGGGTCGATCCCGGTGCCGAGGCTCTTCGACATCCGCCGGCCGTCGCGGGCCTGGATCACCGAGTGCACGTAGACGTCGCGGAACGGGACGTCGCCGGCGAACTCGATCCCGGTCATGATCATCCGCGCCACCCAGAGGAAGAGGATCTCGCGGGCGGTGGCGAGGAAGCTGGTCGGGTAGAAGGCGCGCAGCTCGGGGGTGTCGTCCGGCCAGCCGAGCGTGGCGAAGGGCCAGATCGCCGAGCTGAACCAGGTGTCGAGCACGTCCTCCTCCTGGCGCAGCTCGCCGCCGCAGGCACCGCAGCGCTCGGGCGCCTGCTCGGCGACGATCGTTTCTTCGCACGGATCGCAGTACCAGACCGGGATCCGGTGCCCCCACCAGAGCTGGCGCGAGATGCACCAGGGGCGGATCTCCCGCATCCAGTCGAGATAGACGCGCTTCCACTGCGCCGGCGCGATCCGCACCTCGTCGCGCTCGACGACCTCGATCGCCGGCACCGCCAGCTCATCCATGCGGCAGAACCACTGCAGCGAGATCAGCGGCTCGATCCGCTCCCCGGAGCGGTGCGAGAACGGGACCGAGTGGGCGTAGGGCTCCTCGGCCCGCAGCCGCCCCTGCTCGCGCAGGGCGGCGACGACGGCCGTCTGGGCCTCGGCGGCGGTCATTCCGGCGAACTCCCCGGCCTCCTCGGTGAGGCGGCCGTCGGGGCCGATCACGACGATCTCCTCGAGGCCGTGCCTGCGGCCGATCTCGAAGTCGTTGGGGTCGTGGCCCGGGGTGATCTTCAGCGCCCCGGTGCCGAACTCGGGGTCGACGTGCTCGTCGGCGACGATCGGCAGCCGCCGCCCGACCAGCGGCAGGACGCAGAACCGGCCGACCAGGTCACCGTAGCGCTCGTCGCCGGGGTTGACGGCGACGGCGGTGTCGCCCAGCATCGTCTCCGGCCGCACCGTCGCCACGGTCAGCACCCGATCGGAGCCCTCGACCGGGTAGTCGATCGAGTAGAGGGTGTCGGTGACCTCGCGGTTCTCGACCTCGAGGTCGGAGATCGCCGAGTGCGACCCCGGGTCCCAGTTGACCATGTAGTGGTCGCGGTAGATGTAGCCCTTGTCGTAGAGGCGCTTGAAGACGCGGTGGACGGCGCGGACGTAGCCGGCGTCGAGGGTGAAGCGCTCGCGCTCGTAGTCGCAGGAGGCGCCGAGCCGCTTGTACTGCTCGACGATTCGCGAGCCGTACTCCTCTTTCCACTCCCAGACCCGCTTGACGAACTCCTCGCGCCCCAGCTCCTTGCGATCCACGCCTTCGGCCCGCAGCTCTTTCTCGACCACCGACTGGGTGGCGATGCCGGCATGGTCGGTGCCGAGCGTCCACAGCGAGTTGCGCCCCTTCATCCGGTTCATCCGCACCAGCGCGTCCTGCATCGAGCCGTTCAGCGCATGCCCCATATGGAGCACGCCAGTCACGTTCGGCGGCGGGATAGCAACCGAGAAGTTCTCCTCCGGCGTGTCCGCGGCGTCGGGATGGAAATAACCACCCTCCATCCACTCCGCAAAGACCCGCCCCTCCACCTCGGCGGGGTCGTAGCGAGTCGTCTGCTCAAGCCTCTGGCGCTGCGCCGCGTCCACGCGGCGAGTCTAAAGACGCTAGGCAGATTCCTCGCTGAGCCCGTCGTCGGCGGCCCCGATGTCCTGCGGCGCCGCCTCGGTCACGAGCGTCGGCCGCCGGCCCTGGGAAATCGTCTCCCTGGTCACCACGCACTTGGTGACGTCGCGCCGAGAGGGCAGCTCGAACTGGACGTCGAGCAGAGTCTCCTCGAGGATCGAACGCAGGCCGCGGGCGCCCGTCTCCCGCTCCAGCGCTCTGTCGGCGATCGCCTCGAGGCTGTCCTCGGAGAAGACCAGCTCGATGTCGTCGAACTCGAAGAAGCGCTGGAACTGGCGGGTCAGCGCGTGGCGCGGCTCGGTCAGGATCGTGGTCAGGTCGTCGCGGCTGAGCTGGTGGATCGCGGTGATCACCGGCAGGCGGCCGATGAACTCGGGGATCAGGCCGTATTCGATCAGGTCCTCGGGCAGCACCTGCTCGAACCACTCGCCCGCGTCCTTCTTCTCGCGCGAGGAGATCGAGGCGCCGAAGCCGACGCCGCGATCGCCGACCCGCCGCTCGATCACCTTGTCGAGCTCGGCGAAGGAGCCGCCGCAGATGAAGAGGATGTTGGTGGTGTCGATCGTCAGGAACTCCTGGTGGGGGTGCTTGCGTCCGCCCTGGGGCGGCACCGAGGCGGTGGTTCCCTCGAGGATCTTCAGCAGCGCCTGCTGCACGCCTTCGCCGGAGACGTCGCGGGTGATCGACGGGTTGTCGGCTTTGCGCGCGATCTTGTCGATCTCGTCGATGTAGATGATCCCGGTCTCGGCCTTCTTGACGTCGTAGTCGGCGGCCTGGATCAGCTTCAGGAGGATGTTCTCGACGTCCTCGCCGACGTAGCCGGCCTCGGTCAGCGCCGTCGCGTCGGCGATCGCGAAGGGGACGTTGAGGATCCGAGCCAGGGTCTGGGCGAGCAGCGTCTTGCCGCAGCCGGTCGGTCCCAGCATCATGATGTTCGACTTCTGCAGCTCAACCTCGGTCTCTTCGGACTGGGCGATCTGGACCCGCTTGTAGTGGTTGTAGACGGCGACGGAGAGGGAGCGCTTGGCCGCCTCCTGGCCGACCACGTACTCCTGCAGCACGTCGTGGATCTCACGCGGTTTCGGCAGGTTCTCCAGCTCGAAGGCCGGCGGCGCCGTCAGCTCCTCGTCGATGATCTCGTTGCAGAGGTCGATGCACTCGTCGCAGATGTAGACGCCGGGGCCGGCGATCAGCTTCTTCACCTGGCGCTGCGACTTGCCGCAGAAGCTGCAGAGGAGCTGCTCGTTCGAGTCTGTGGGACGTGCCAGCGGAATCCCCTCCTAACGGGACGATCTTTACCTCCGGCAGCCCCAACAGCTTAAACGTGGGCTCGAGCCGGTACGAGAGGTCGTTTACTGCGCGCATACCGATCCCCCTGCACGTGACCGGGGCCTTGCGCCGGCCGCTACGGTTGGGCGGTGCCAGCCGAGGTCGAGATCGCCCCGGTCAGCGCGGCCGAGTTCGAGCGCCTGCTGCCGCTGATCGCCGCCTACCAGCGCTTCTACGAGGTCGAGGACGTCGACAGCGAGCGCAACCGCTCCTTCTTCCGCCGCTTCCTCGCCCCCAGCGACGACGGGCTCCTGCTCGGCGCCCGCGACGGCGGCGAGCTGCTCGGCTACGCCTGCCTCTACTGGACCTTCACCTCGCTGATCCCGGCCGAGACGGCGCTGATGAACGACCTCTTCGTCAGCGAGGCCGCCCGCGGCCGCGGCGTCGGCCGCGCCCTGATCGAGGCCAGCGCCGCCGTCGCCCGCGAGCGCGGCGCCGCCCAGCTCGAGTGGGCGACCGCGCCCGACAACCTCACCGCCCAGCGCCTCTACGACAGCACCGGCGCCGAGCGCTCGGAATGGGTCGAGTACGAGCTGGAGCTTTGAGCCGTCCGGAGTCGCTCAGCTGTAGCGGTCCCAGCGGCGCAGTTCCGGCTCGGGGTCGATCGGGACGCCGTGGACGTGGATCTCGAAGTGGAGGTGGCAGCCGACCGTGATCGCGTTGCCGGTCTCGCCGACGGCGCCGACCCGCTCGCCCTCCCAGACCCGCTCGCCGCGGTAGACCAGAGCCGGGCGCGGCATGTGGGCGTAGAAGTAGCTGCGGTCCTCGCCCTCGCCGTGGATCAGCAGGTAGTTGCCGTAGAGCACCGGGTCGTAGCCGGTGCGGAGGACGCGGCCATTGCTGACCGCGACCAGTTCGGTGCCGCAGGCCGCGGTGATGTCGAACCCCTCATGCGTCCGCCCACCACTCCGCGGCGCCCCGAATTCCCCAATCGCCCCCCGCGTCCCATGCGGCCCCTGCACCGGAAATACGTGCCCGTAGTACGCAACGCCCCCGTCCCTCTCCCAGCTCCCAAGCGAAGCGGCCGGGTGAACGAGAGTGACGAAGACGACCAGCAGGGCGATCCCGGTAGGGGTGGAGCGTCTTGTACTTTTTGCGCGCCCCGCTCCGGGCGCCAGCGCTCTCAGGCCTGTTCGCAAAAAGTTAAGCGGAGCCCCTACCGGGATGGGCGCGCCCCTCAGTGGTGCTCGATCACGCGGTCGACGATGTTGTACTCCTTCGCCTCCTCCGCGCTCATGAAGTAGTCGCGGTCGGTGTCTTTGGTGACCTTCTCGAAGGGCTGGCCGGTGTGGTGGGCGATGATCTCGTCGAGGCGGCGGCGGACGTCGATGATCTCTTTGGCGTGGATCTCGATGTCGGTCGCCTGGCCCTGGAACCCGGCCGAGACCTGGTGGATCAGGACCTTCGAGTTCGGCAGCGCCATCCGCTTGCCGGCGGCCCCACCGCTGAGCAGCAGCGCGCCCATGCTCATCGCGACGCCGACGCAGATCGTCTGCACGTCGGGCTTGATGAACTGCATCGTGTCGTAGATCGCCAGGCCGGCGTAGACGGAGCCGCCGGGGGAGTTGATGTAGAGGCTGACGTCCTTGTCGGGGTCCTCGGACTCCAGGTGCAGGAGCTGGGCCACGATCAGGTTGGCTATGTCCTCGGTGACCGGGGTGCCGAGGAAGACGATCCGCTCGCCCAGCAGGCGCGAGTAGATGTCGAACGCCCGCTCGCCACGCGACGTCTGCTCGACCACCATCGGCACCAGAGGGCTCATGGAGGGGCACTCTATAGAAGGGGCCAGGCGTGGCTGGGGTTGCCGGGACGGCTTTGACGGAGGGTTGCCGAAGGAGGGGTCTGGTCATCCTCCATTCGAATTTGTCGCGCCCTTGCGCTCCGGATGTTGGTGCGCGACCTAAAGGTCGCGCAGGAGACAGATTGCATTTCGCGTGCATCGCACACATTCGAATGGAGGATGACCAGACCCCTCCACCGACACGCATCATCGGGACGGCCCAGGGTTCGGAAGCTCTCCCGGCTAGAGACAAGTGCCTCGGGAGCTATGCAATCTGTCTATTGCCCGCCATAGGCGGGCAGCATGTTCCGAAGCCAGCACGCGAAGCGTGCGCGACAAATTCACGGGGAGGGGTGTCGGCATCTCTCCCCCACACCGCTCCGTCCCGCGGCGAACTTCGACCGACCAGGGACTACTCGGAGTCGGGCGTCCAGAGCTCGCCGGCCTCCTCGCGCTCCTTCTCCGGCGTCCAGATCTGCTCGCGGGCCTCGGCCTGCTCGAGCGGGATCGGCTTCGCCGCCTCGGCGACCAGCTCGATCGCCTTGCGCGCCTTGATGTCCTCGACGACCATCGCCTCGCGGCCGTTTTCGCGCAGCCGTTCCAGCAGCTTTTGCGGCGTGATCCGTTCGTGCTCGGCGCTGTGCTCGAGCGCCTCGACCAGCTCCTCGTCGCTGACCTCGATCTCCTCCGCGGCGGCGATCGCGGTGACGACCGCCTCGCGCTTCAGCTCGCGCTCGGCGTCGGGCTTGGACTCCTCGATCAGCTCCTCGCGGGTCTGTCCCTGCATCTGCAGGAAGGCGTTGGGGTCCATGCCGCGCTGGGCCAGCTGGCGTTCCATCCGCTCCCAGCGTTCGGTCGCCCGGGCGGTGACGAGGTCGGCCGGGACCTCGACCGTCGCCGCCGCCACCGCGGCGTCGACCGCGGCGATCCTGAAGTCTTCCTCGGCGCGGCTGTCGAGGGCGGCGCCGACTTTCTCGCGGATGTCGGCGCGCAGCTCCTCCAGCGTCTCGAACTCCGAGGCGTCGGCGGCGAACTCGTCATCGAGCTCGGGCAGGATCTTCTCCCGCACCTCTTTCACCCTGACCTTGAAGACGGCGTCCTTGCCCGCCAGGTGCTCGGCCTGGTAGTCGCCGGGGAAGCTGATCTCGACGTCGCGCTCCTCCCCGGCCCTGGCGCCGGTCAGTTGCTCCTCGAAGCCCTCGATGAAGGAGCCTGAGCCCAGCGCCAGCAGGTAGTCGTCGGCCTTGCCGCCCTCGAAGGCGGTGCCGTCGATCAGCCCCTCGAAGTCGATCAGCAGCGAGTCGCCCTCGGCCGACTCGCGCTCGACCGGCTCCAGCCGGGCGAAGCCCTCGCGGATGCGGTCGATCTCGGTGTCGACGACCTCGTCGGGCACCTCCTCCTCTTTGCGCCCGACCTCGAGGCCCCTGTACTCGCCGAGCTTGGCCGGCGGCCGCACCCCGACCTCGAACTTGAAGGCCAGCGGCTCCCCCTCGGCGTCGGGGGTCGAGAGCATCTCGATGCTGGGGTCGCCGATCGTCGCGATCCCGGTGTCGAGCAGCGCCCGTTCGTACCACTCCGGCAGCGCCTCGCGGATCGCCTCCTCCAGCACCGGGCCGAAGCCGAGCCGCTGGATCACCAGCGAGGGCGGCGCCTTGCCCTTGCGGAAGCCGGGCATCCGCATCTCCTTGGCCATCGCCCGGGCCGCACGGGAGGCGGCGCGCTCTACGTCCTCGGCGGGAACCTCGACCTCGACTTGCACGCGCGAGTCGGGCAGCTCTTTGAGAGAGGTCTGCATCGACGCGGGACCCTAGATGATCGACCCGTCTCGCAACCGCGGCCGGATTTTTGTCCCACTCCGGTAGGTGAAAGTCGTCAGCGCGCTCGACGGCGGGCGAAGGCGGTGCGCAGGGCGACGCCGAAGTCGATCGCGAAGGAGAGCCCCCTCCCCACCGGCCCGGTGACCAGCCAGGCCCTCGCCCTAGCGGGCGGCGACACCGGGCTCCCCGGCCTGCGGCGGCGCCGGATCGGCGCCGAGGATCTGCGCCTCGAGGTGGGGACCGTGGCCCGCCGCGACGGCCCGCTGCGCCCGCTTCTCGTCGAGGGAGACGCCGCGCTCGATCGCCAGGTCGAGCAGCCGCTGCTTCTCGATCCCCTCCCGCGCCGCCTGGAAGAAGAACCAGGCAAGCAGGCCGATGCCGAGAAAGGTCCCCTCGACCATCATGACCGTGCCGGCGATGCTCTGGTCGGTCAGCGGCGAGATGCCCCATTCGTGCTCGCCGCGCGCATAGATCGTGTAGAGCACGCTGCCCGACCACATCAGCACGTTGCCGAGGATCGCGCCGGCAAAGCGGACGGCGATCACGTAGACGACCTTCCAGGCGCCGGTGAACCACTGCGGCTTCGGCAGCGGCCCGAAGACCGGCATCCACATCAGGCAGCCGAAGAAGACGAAGGTGGCGTGCTCGAGCGCGTGCAGCGGCGCCCCGCCGTAGGCGGCGTCGTAGAGCGCCGGGATGTGCCAGAGATAGAAGTTGAGCGCCCAGAGCGGGAAGGCGACCAGCGGGTGGGTGAGGATCCGCAGCCGGTCGAAGACCGGGATCGCCAGGACCGGCTGCAGCAGCGGCCCGGTCAGGCCGAGGACCAGGAGCAGGGTGGCGACGTCGCCGATCAGCAGGTGCTCGACCATGTGGGCGATCACGAGTTCCTCGGCGACGTCGCTCAGCGGCGAGACCAGCGCCACCACCAGCGCCAGCAGGCCGGAGGCGAAGCACACCTGGCGCCAGAGCGGCACCGGGCGCCCCCTGGCGGCAAGGGTAGTTGCCCGCTTTGCATAGAGCGCGGCGGCGATCAGCATCGGCGCCAGCTCGAGCGGCCCGTAGATCCCGGACGCGTGCGCGATCGGCAGGGTCATCGGGATCAGCGTAGCGGCGCCGATCGGCCTCTCGCCGCCCGCGGGCGCTGCTAGCTTGGGCAGCGCCGTGAGCGCCCCCGACGACCGCTTTCCCCCGATCGGCAGCTACGGCTTCCTCTCCGATTGCCACACCGCCGCCCTCGTCTCCTACGACGGCGCCGTCGAGTGGCTCTGCCTGCCCCGCTTCGACTCCGCCAGCGCCTTCGCGGCGCTGCTCGACCGCGGCGCCGGCCATTTCAAGGTCAAGCCGCGCGGCGTCGTCGTGCCGATCGGCCGCCGCTACGAGCCGGGCACGCTGGTGATCGAGACGACCTGGGTGACCGACAGCGGCTGGGTCGTCGTCCACGACGCGCTGACGATCGCCGAGTGGGCGACCGCCGACGGCAAGGGCAGCCGCCCCGACACCGAACACGAGTCCGATCGCTCGCTGCTGCGGACGATGACCTGCATCGACGGCGAGGTCGAGATGGAGATGGAGTGCCTGCCGCGCTTCGGTTACGGCGTCGAGGCGGCGAGCTGGAGCGGCGGCGAACTCGGCGAGGCGGTCGCCCGCGGCGGCGACGGCACCGAGCTGCGGCTGACCAGCGACATGGAGCTGAGGATCGAGGACGGCGCCGCCCGCGGCACCCTGCGGCTGCGCGAGAACGAGAGCGGCTTCTGCGCCCTCACCTGGGGCAACGAGAACCTCGGCGGGCCGCGCAGCTCCCCCGAGGCGCTGGAGCGGCTCGACTCGACCGAAGAGTTCTGGCGCGACTGGCTGCGCGACGGCAGCTTCCCCGACCATCCCTGGCGGATCCACCTGCAGCGCTCCGCCCTGGTCCTGAAGGGACTGACCTACACCCCGACCGGGGCGATCGTCGCGGCGCCGACCACCTCGCTGCCGGAGACGCCGGGGGGCGAACGCAACTGGGATTACCGGTTCAGCTGGATCCGCGACTCGACCTTCAGCCTCTGGGCCCTGCACACGCTCGGCTTCAACCAGGAGGCGCGCGACTTCATGCGCTTTATCGTCGAGGTCTGCAGGGACAAGCCCGACCTCCAGATCATGTATGGGATCGGCGGCGAGAAGGAGCTGACCGAGTCGACCCTCGACCACCTCGGCGGCTACGGCGGGGCCTCGCCGGTGCGGATCGGCAACGGCGCCTACGACCAGCGCCAGAACGACGTCTGGGGCTCCCTGCTCGACTCGATCTACCTGCACGAGAAAGCGCTCAAAGGCACGGGCACCCCAGCCGACCGGCAGCTGATCCGCTACCAGGTGGAAGCCGCGATCGAGGCCTGGCCGCATCCCGACCAGGGGATCTGGGAGTCGCGCGGGCAGCCGCAGCACTACGTCTCCTCGAAGCTGATGATCTGGGTCGCGGTCGATCGCGGCGTCCGCCTCGCCCACAGCCTCGGCTTCGAGGAGATCGCCGAGGAGTGGCGCGGCGTCGCCGACGAGATCAAGGCCGAGATCCTCGAGCGCGGCGTCCGCGACGGGATCTTCCGCCAGCATTACGGGACCGACGCGCTCGACGCCTCGCTGCTGCTGATCCCGCTGCTGCGCTTCCTGCCACCGGACGACCCGCGGGTCGTCGCCACCGTGAACGCGATCGCCGCGGACCTCACCGAGCACGGCCTCGTCCTCCGCTACAAGGTCCAGGAGACCGACGACGGGCTCAGCGGCAAGGAGGGGACCTTTCTGATCTGCTCCTTCTGGATGGTCTCGGCGCTCTCGGAGATCGGCGAGTGCGTGCGGGCCCGCGAGCTCTGCGAGCGGCTGCTGGAGGCGGCGGGCTGGCTGGACCTCTTCGCCGAGGAGCTGGAGGCCGACTCCGGCCGCCACCTCGGCAACTTCCCGCAGGCGTTCACCCACCTGGCGCTGATCAACGCGGTCTCCCACGTGATCGCCGACGAGCAGCGCGAAGACGGCGGCGTCACCGCCGTCTTCAGCGAGATGGGCGGCGTCCGCGAGGACGCCTGAGCGCCGCCGAGCCGAGCCGCCGCTTTCCGCAGACATAAGCTCTACAGACAGAACGTTTCGTTTGCTCTATATTGCCGGGCCAAGGTGACGAATCTCAACCGTTCTGACGACAACGACCTGCTGGTGGCCTTGCGGCATCCACTGCGGCGAGAGATCTTGCGGGCGATGGCCGGCGAGAAGGCGATCAGCCCACGCCAGATCGCCAGCGCCCTGGGCCAGCCGCTGAGCAACGTCAGCTACCACGTCCGGGTCCTGGCCGAGTGCGGCGCCGTCTCGCTGGTCAGCACGAAACCGGTACGGGGCTCGATGCAGCACTTCTACCGCGCCGCGATCGAAGCGCCCTGGGCACGCCAGGTGCTCGGCCTCGACGAGCAGCGGGGCGACTCCGCGGGGGAGAGTTCGGCCGAGCCGGAGACTTAGCCGCCGCAAGAACCATGGATGAGACCGGAGACAACCTCACCCCCGCGGCCGCCGACGCCGCCGCCGAGTCGGCCGTCCTGCAGCAGCTGCTCGACCTTCACCCCGCCCAGGTGACCCTGGCCGAACTCATTCGCGAGCTCGGCGGGGAGTCGCCCGGCTTTGCCGATCGGGATGCGATCGAGCGCGCCGTCCGCGATCTCAGCGGCGCCGGACTGCTGCACAGCGGCGAGGAGTTCGTCGTCCCAACCCGCGCCGCCCTCCGCTTCAACGAGCTGCTCGGCCGCTGACCGTCAGCCGCCGGAAGCGAGCCCGCAGCCGCGGCTCCAGCTCGACCGCAGCCGCCTCCCCCGCCGGGTCCTCCCCGGCATCGCCGGTGACCAGGATCACCGTCGTCGCGGCGAAGCTCTGGAGCTGGTCCTCGACCGCCTGGACCAGGTCCTCGTCGCCGACCCGCGCCTCGGCGGCGACACCGGCCTTGGCCAGGGAGGCGACGGTGATCACCAGCCTCTCCTGCGCCTGCCGCCGCGCCCCCTCGAGGTCGGACGCCCAGCGATCGAGAAAGCCGACCTGGACCGGGGAGAGAACCATCACCTCGCTGTCCTCGCCGCCGGCGGCCGCCTCGGCGGCGATCTCGCGGATCGTCGCCGGCTCCTCGACCGGCCGGCTGACGACCACCAGCAACCGTCGCCCCGCTCCGCCCGAGGGCGGCTCGCCGATCTTCCCTCGCGGTCGCTGGCGGACCGCGACGAAGACGATCGTCACCGCCACCAGGGCGCCGGCGCCGACGCCGACGCCGGGCCCGCCGGCGTAGAAGCCGACGGCGATCGGGACGGCGATCGCGATCACCACCAAGGGCAGCTTCCAGGGGGCCATCATCACCCAAGCCTGGCAGGCGCGGTCGCCGTCCCCGGGCTCACCCTAGGAGCCCTTGACTATCGCCACTGGAGAGACCCGCTCCTGCATCGTTCCGATCTTCACGTTCGTCCACCTCCCCTCGAAATTCCCTCTGTCCCAATCGCCCCCGCGCGATTCGCGTGCAGCCGCAGTAATACTCTAAATCTTTCTATCAATCAAGCTAGTGGCAGCAAAGGGCCGCGAGTAAACGAAAAATGCGGAAGCGTTGTGGAAATCCTGAGCTTGGCTCTCTAAGGTGTCCCGATCGGCCGCCACCCCTGAAACCGACCTAAGGAAGCGCTTTGCCCAAGACCAAGAAGAAAGAGGGCGTCGAACAGATCGTCGCCAAAGCGTTCGCGCATCCGCTGCGCGTACAGATCCTGATCATTCTCAACGAGCGGGTCGCCAGTCCCAACCTGCTCTCTCAGGAGCTGGACCAGAGCCTCAACCTCGTCGCCTACCACGTCAGGGTCCTGGAGAAATACGACTGCATCGAGCTGGTCGACACGAAGCAGCGCCGCGGCGCCACCGAGCACTTCTACCGCGCGACCAGGCGGCAGTTCCTCAACGACTCGGAATGGGCGCGGATGCCGGAGAGCCTGCGCCCGGGGCTGGCGGGGGCGATGCTCAAATCCGTCTTCGAGGACATCGAGGAGGCGTCGAACAGCGGCACCCTCGACGAGGTCGATGACCTCCACTTAAGCCGCACGCCGATGGTCGTCGACAGACAGGGCTGGGCGGACGTGTCGAGCGTGCTCAAGGAGACGCTCGATCGCGTGCTGGAGATCCAGGCCGAAGCCTCGGCACGGATCGCCGCCGGTGAGGAGCCGAGCATCCTCTCCAAAGTCCACATGCTCCACTTCAAATCGCCCGAGCCCAAGCAGGCGGGGCTCGACGCCGGGGCTTTGGCCGGGGCCGGAGCCGAGGGCGTGGCGGGGTCGGAGACGGCCGCCGCCGAGTAGGGGTCGCTGGCGCCTCCGGCATCTCGGGCCGGGGACTCGCGCGTCAGTAATTAGCCACAGGTCGAAGCCGTGCCCTGCCCGGATGGCAGCCCGGGGCGGCGCCCGTAGGTTGCGACTGTGCTTCTTTCGTTTCCCTCCCGACCTGCTCCGAGCCCGCGAGGGTGAGCGAGCAAGCCGCAACCGAGGTACCAGCGGCGTCCGGCGTCTCCCCTGCAGCGCCGGACGCCGTACGCGGCTTCGAGCTTCTCTCCCATGCGGACGTCGACTTCGCCGGAGGCAAGGGAGCCAACCTCGGTGAGCTGACCGCGGCCGGCTTCCCCGTCCCCCAGGGCTTCGTCGTCGGCGCCCCGGCCTACGCGGCGTTCTGCGACGGCGGCGGCCTGCGCCGGCGGATCGAGCGCCGCCTCGCCGCGGTGGACGTGGAGGACACCGACCAGCTCGAGGCGGCGGCCGCGGAGGTGCGGGAGATGGTCGAGGCCGAGCCGGTCCCGGGCTGGCTCACCGCCGCGATCCGCGAAGCCTACGCCGGGCTCAACGGGGGCCACGCCAGCTCTCCCGTCGCCGTCCGCTCCTCCGCCACCGCCGAGGACACCGAGTCCGCCTCCTTCGCCGGCATGAACGAGACCCTGCTCAACGTGATCGGCGGCGACGCGGTCGTCGACGCGGTCCTCGCCTGCTGGTCCTCCCTCTTCGGCGCCCGCACCGTCTACTACCGCGCCAAGCGCGGCTTCGGCCAGGCCGACATGGACATCGCCGTCGTCGTCCAGCGCCAGATCCCCTCCACCCGGGCCGGGGTGATGTTCACGATCGACCCCGCCTCCGGCGCCAGCGACCGGCTCGTGATCGAGGGCGCCTTCGGGCTCGGCGAGTCCGTCGTCTCCGGCTCTGTCTCCCCCGACCGCTACGTGGTCGGCAAGGAGCGGCTGGCGATCGTCAAGCGCGAAGTGCGGCGCAAGGAGCTGACGATCGAGTCGGTCCCCGGCGGCGGCACCGTCACCCGCGAGCTCGACGCGCACGAAGCCGAGCAGCCGGTACTGAGCGACGAGGAGGTCGGCCGCCTCGCCGAGCTGGGGATGGGGATCGAAGCGCACTACGGATCCCCCCAGGACACCGAGTGGGCGATCGACGAAGCGGGAGAGATCTGGATGCTGCAGTCGCGGCCGGTGACCGCCTCCGGCGGCGTCGCCCTGGAGGAGCCCGAGGCCAAGCGCGGGGCCGAGCTGGTTCGCGGCCTCGGCGCCGCCCCCGGCGCCGCCGCCGGCCCCGCCCGGGTGGTCGCCACGCTGACCGACGCCGGCAAGTTCTCCGCCGGCGAGGTGCTGGTCGCCCACATGACCGCCCCCGACTGGGTGCCGCTGATGCGCAAGGCGGCGGCGATCGTCACCGATTCCGGCGGCATGACCTGCCACGCCGCGATCGTCTCCCGCGAGCTGGGGATTCCCTGCGTGGTCGGGACCGCTGAGGCGACCAAGGTCCTTCGCGACGGCGAGATCGTCACCGTCGACGCCGGCGAGGGTGTCGTCACCGAGGGCGACAGCGTCGTCGCGGCGCCAGTTGCGGTGGCGGCGAGTGGCGGCGGCGCTCCCGCAGTTACCGCGACCAAGCTCCTGGTCAACCTCTCCGAGCCGTCGCAGCTGGAGCGGGTCGCCGGCCTCGAGGTCGACGGCGTCGGCCTGCTGCGGGCGGAGCTGATGGTGGTAGAGGCGCTGGAGGGGGTGCACCCGCGGTTGCTGATGGAGCAGGGGCGCGGCGAGCGGTTCGTCGCCAGGATGGCGGAGTCGCTGACCGCCTTCGCGAGCGCCTTCGCGCCGCGCCCGATCACCTACCGCACGATCGACTTCCGCACCAACGAGTTCCGCGGCCTCGAGGGCGGCGAGCGCTTCGAGCCCGAGGAGGCCAACCCGATGATCGGCTACCGCGGCGCCCTGCGCTACATGCGCGAGCCGGAGCTGCTGGGCCTCGAGCTGGAGGCGATCGAGCGGGTCTGGGATGCCGGCCATTCCAACTTCCACGTGATGCTGCCCTTCGTCCGCACCCCACGCGAAGTGATCGCGTGCCGCGCCCAGCTCGAAGCCGCGGGACTGCTCTCCCGTCGCGGCTTCGAGCTCTGGGTGATGGCCGAGGTGCCGTCGGTCCTCTTCCACCTCGAGCGCTACGCCGAGCTGGGCATCGCCGGGATCTCGATCGGCTCCAACGACCTGACCCAGCTGGTGCTCGGCGCCGACCGCGACTCCGAGCTGGTCGCCGACGTCTTCGACGAGCGCGACGCCGCCGTCACCGAGTACATCTCCCAGCTGCTGCGCAAGGCCCGCCAACTGGGCCTGCAGACCTCGATCTGCGGCCAGGCGCCCTCGGTCTACCCCGAGTACGCCGACCTGCTGGTGCGGGCCGGGATCGACGCGATCTCGGTCAACATCGACGCTGTCGACCGCGCCCGCCGCCTCATCGGGGCGGCGGAGCAGCGGGTCCTGCTGGACTCGGCAAGAGGCTAGAGACCAGCTCGACATACTCCTGCAGCCGGTGGACGCCGAGGAAGCGGTCGACCACCCGGCGGCGGGCGGCGTCGCCGATCAGGCCGGCGCGCTCCGGGTCGGCCAGCAGCTCGCCGATCGCCGCCCCGAAGGCGGCGAGGTCGCGCGGATCGTCGATCAACACGCCGGACTCGCCGTCGACGATCTGGTCCTGGATGCCGCCGACGCGGCTGGCGACGACGGCCCGCTCCTTCCACATCCCCTCGGCCACGGTCATCCCGAAGCCCTCGGCGATGCTCTTCTGCACGAGGACGTCGGCGCGGCGCTGGATCGCGTTGACCATCGCTCCGTTTTCCTCGAGGTCGGCCATCGGCAGGCTGACGACGTGAACCCGGCGGCGAGTGCCGGGCGGCAGCTCGCGCCAGGCTTCGGCCAGCTCCGCGTGGACCTCGATGCCTTCGGGATCGTCGTCAACCGAGTCGCCGGCCGGCCCGGCGAGCACCAGGTGCGCGCCCGGGTCGCCGACGTGCTCGGCGAAGCAGCGCAGCAGGCCGAAGTGGTCCTTGAGCCGGTCCCAGCGCGAGACCTGCACGACCAGCCTGACGCCGAGCGGCAGTGTCTCCTCCTGGAGGATCTCGGCGCCGCGTTCGACCCGGCCGGGGCTGCCGTCGCCACGGGTGAATACGGGGATCCCGTCGCGCTCCCCGGTCAACCCGATCTCGGCCAGGATCGACTCCACGGTCCCCATCCCCAGCTCCTCGTTCTTCGCGCAGAAGGGGTCGAGCGAGGGCGGCATCACCCAGCAGCGCTCCTCCTCGAGCCCTTCCCAGAAGTACTCGCGGCGGGAGAAGACGCAGGCGTCGGCGACGCCGACGTAGGGACGGAGGAAGTCCCAGGCGCGCCGGACCAGGTCGTTGGGCCGGTCGACGCCGATGTGGCAGCGCCAGACCGTCTTCGCTCCGGCCGCGCTGGTGGCGGGGATCAGGCCGGCGGTCTGGGGGTCGTGCAGGTAGGCGACGTCGCCGCCCCGCGGTGGGTTGGCGATCTCCGCCGCGCTCGCCGCCAGCGCCTCCTCGTAGAGGCGGCGCTCGGCGGGGCCGAGCGGGCCGCCGTCGCCGGGATCGCCGTGGAGGTTGTTGTGGAGGCGCTTGGTGACGACGAAGAACTCCGGCTCCTGGTTGATCACCGCCCAGCGGGTGTCGACGCCGGCGCCGCGCACGTAGGGCAGCAGCGCCCGCAGCATCTCCGCCACCCCGCCGCCGCGGGCGGTCGAGCTGACGTGCCAGATCGCCCGCCCGGCGAACTCGCGCCGGGCCCGCGCCGCGATCTCTTCGATCGCCGCGAATTCCTCGCCGAGCAGTGGCTTGAAGCGGTCCAGCGGCTGCGAGGGGATCTGGACCAGGGTCGGGCGGGCCACGCGACCAGCGTACGACCTGGAGAGCGCTTGGCAAAGCGGAGAACGGCGGCATCGGAGTCCGTAGCTAGTACCGATGTCCGTTGCCCCGGCCCTGCCTACGGTGTGCGCAGCGCAGCGATTGCGACGACGACGCGGAGGATTTGAGATGACCGAGACGATGAAGGCGGCGGTGTTCGAGGGCCACGAGCGGATCCTGCTGGAGGAGAAGCCGATGCCCGAATGCGGCCCCAGCGACGCGATCGTGAAGGTCTCGCTGACGACGATCTGCGGCACCGACGTCCACATCTGGCGGGAGGAGTACCCGGTCGAGCAGGGCCGCATCGTCGGCCACGAGCCGGTCGGGACGATCCACCAGCTCGGCGAGGCGGTGACCGGCTACGAGGTCGGCGACCGCGTCCTGGTCGGCGCGATCACCCCCTGCGGCACCTGCTTCTACTGCCAGTCCCACAGCGAGGCCCAGTGCTCGGGCTATGAGGACGAATGGAAGATGATCGGCGCCTGGCGGCTCGGCAACGCGATCGACGGCGTCCAGGCCGAGTACTTCCGGGTCCCCTACGCCCAGGCCAACATGGCGAAGATCCCCGACGACCTCTCCGACGAGCAGTGCGTGCTGCTCGCCGACATCGCCTCGACCGGGATCTCGGCGGCTGAGACCGCCGACGTGAAGATCGGCCAGACCGTCGCCGTCTTCGCCCAGGGGCCGATCGGCCTCTGCGCCACCGCCGGCGCCCGCCTGATGGGCGCCTCGCTGGTGATCGGCGTCGACCGCATCGCCGGCCGGCTCGAGCTGGCGAGGAAGATGGGCGCCGACGAGACGATCGACTTCAGCCAGGAAGACCCGATCGCCGCGATCAAGCGGCTGACCGGCGGCCGCGGCGTCGACGTCGCGATCGAGGCGCTCGGCACCCAGGAGACCTTCCAGTCCTGCCTCGACGCCACCCGCCCCGGCGGCATCGTCTCCAGCCTCGGCGTCTACGGCGGCAAGCTCGAGGTGCCGCTGGAGTCCTTCGTCTACGGAATCGGCGACAAGAAGATCCTCACCACCCTCTGCCCCGGCGGCAAGGAGCGGATGCGGACCCTGATGGAGATGGTCCGCCACGGCCGCCTCGACCTCGAGCCGCTGATCACCCACCGCTTCTCGCTCGACCAGGTCGAGGAGGCCTACGACCTCTTCGGCAACCAGCGCGAGGGCGTGGTGAAGGTCGGCCTTACCCCCTAGTGCCGCTCGATCCGAACGAGCGGATCGAGCTGCTGCTGCGGGACCTGCGCGCCTCGCGCGGCGGGCTCTCCGAGCGCGAGGCGGAGCGCCGTCTGCTCGTCCACGGGCCGAACGCGCTGGAACGCCGCGGCGGCCGGGTCTGGCCGCGCGAGCTGGCGCGCCAGTTCACCCACCCGCTGGCGCTGCTGCTGTGGGGCGCCGCGGCGCTGGCGGCGCTGGCCGGGATCGTCCCGGTGGCGATCGCCGTGGTGGTGGTGATCGTCCTCAACGCCGCCTTCGCCTTTGCCCAGGAGCGCCAGGCCGAGCGCGCGGTCGAGGCGCTGCGCCGCTATCTGCCCGAACGCGGCAAGGTGCTGCGCGACGGCGAGGTGACGCTGATCGAAGCCGAGCGGCTGGTCCCCGGCGACGTGCTGGTGATCGAGGAAGGCGACCGCGTCTCCGCCGACGCGCGGCTGATCGAGGGCGCGGTCGAGGTCGACATGTCGACCCTGACCGGCGAGTCGGCGACGGCGCTGCGCTCCGCCGATCTGGTCGACACCGACCGTCCCCTGATCCAGGCCCGCGACCTGCTCTTCAGCGGCACCAGCTGCACCGGCGGCGAGGCGCGGGCGCTGGTCTTCGCCACCGGCATGCAGACCGAGCTGGGGCGGATCGCCTCGCTCTCCGAGCGCGGCGCGCCCGAGGAGAGCCCGCTCGAACACCAGGTGCGCCGGATCGCCTGGCTGATCGCCGGCATCGCCCTGGCGATGGGCGCCGCCTTCATCCCGCTCGCCTCGCTCGGCACGGGCCTGCCCGTCGGCGACGCGGTCGTGTTCGCGATCGGCCTGATCGTCGGCAACGTCCCCGAGGGCCTGCTGCCGGTGATCACCCTGGCGCTGGCGATCGGCGTCCGCGAGCTGGTCCAGCAGGGCGCGGTGGTGAAGCGGCTGAGCGCGGTCGAGACGCTGGGCTCGACCGACGTCATCTGCACCGACAAGACCGGCACCCTGACCGAGAACCGGATGCGGGTGGCGCGGATCTGGTGCGGCGGCCGCGAAATCGATCTCGAGGACGGCCCAAAGCCCAGCGTGGGGTCGCAGTTTCAACCGCATGGCGGCGAGGACCACGAACGCGGCGTCGAATCGATGCTGGCGGCGATGGTCGCCTGCAACAACGCCAGCCTCGGCAACGACGGGACGGCGAGCGGCGACGCAACTGAGGTGGCGATGCTGCGCGCCGCCCACGACCTCGGCGCCAGGGGAGATGGCCGGCGCCGCGGCGAGTTCCACTTCGACCCGGTGCTGAAGCTGATGACCACCGCCGACGAGCGCAGCGGCGAGCTGTGGGCGCACACCAAGGGGGCGCCCGAGGCGGTGCTGCCACGCTGCCGCGGGCGGGCCCAGCCCGACGGCACGACCGAGCTCCTCGACGCCGCCGGACGCGAGGGCCTCGAGGCCGAGGTCGACCGCCTCGCGGGTAAGGGGCTGCGGGTGCTCGCCGTCGCCGAGCGCCGGCTCGACGAAGGGATGCCGGAGCGGCGCGAGGACGCCGAGCGCGACCTCGTCCTGCTCGGCTTGGTGGCGATGATCGACCCCCCGCGCAAGGAGGTGAGCGGCGCCGTCGCCCGCTGCCACGAGGCGGGGATCCGGATCGTCGTCATCACCGGCGACCACCCCCTGACGGCGGCTGCGATCGCGCAGCGGATCGGGATCGCGCGCGACGAGCCGGCGGTGGTCACCGAGCGCGAGCTGGACCGGATGAGCGAGACCGAGCTGGACACCCTCCTGCGCGAGGGGAAGGAGTTGATCTTCGCTCGGGCGACGCCGGAGGCGAAGCTGCGGATCGCCGACGCGCTGCGGGCCGAGGGCCACGTGGTGGCGATGACCGGCGACGGGGTCAACGACGCGCCGGCGCTGCGGCGGGCCGACATCGGCGTCGCGATGGGGCGCTCCGGCACCGACGTCGCCCGCGAGGCGGCGACGATGGTGCTGACCGACGACAACTTCGCAACGATCGTCGCCGCGGTCGCGGCGGGGCGGCGGATCTACGACAACATCCGCAAGTTCATCGTCTACATCTTCGCCCACGCGACGCCAGAGGTGACGCCGTTCCTGGTCTTCGCCCTGGCCGGCGGCGCCATCCCCCTCCCCCTCACCGTCCTGCAGCTGCTCGCCTTCGACGTCGGCACCGAGACGCTGCCGGCGCTGGCGCTGGGGCGCGAGCGGGCCGAGCCGGGGATCATGCGGCGGCCGCCACGGCCCCACGGGCAAAGCATCATCACCCGGGCGATGCTGCTGCGCTCCTGGCTCTTCCTCGGCCTGATCGCGGCGGCGCTCTCGATGGGCGCCTACTTCTACGTCCTGCTGCGGGCCGGCTGGCAGCCCAACGACCCGGTCGCCGCCGGCGACCCCCTCCATCACGCCTACCTGCAGGCGACCTCGATGACCTTCCTCTCGATGGTCGTCGCCCAGATCGGCACCGCCTTCGCCGCCCGCACCGAGCGCGCCTCGCTGCGCTCGATCGGCGTCTTCAGCAACCGCCTGCTGCTCTGGGGAATCGCCTTCGAGCTGGTGCTGGCGGCCTTCTTGATCTACGCGCCGCCATGCCAGAGCCTGCTCGGTACCGCGGCGCTGCCGCCCTCCGACCTGGCGATCCTGCTGCCGATGCCGTTCATCGTCTGGGGAGCGGACGAGCTGCGGCGCTGGCGTCGCAGGGCTTCACAAGAGACCGCCCTCGCTATGGTGTGAACCGACGGCCGATCAAGGTCGACAGGCGCTGCATAGCTTCGGTATCCATGCTCTCAGGGCGGCGCCGGTGTACTGAACCGGCGCGAGGAGATCGATGGCTGTGAAACGGGAAGAGACTCGATCTGTCCAACAGGAACCGGTCCCCGACCGCGCGGACGGCCTGGCGAGCGAGCGAGCGCTCTGGGCGCGCTTCACCGAGAGCCGCGACCAGGCGAGCCGCGAGGAGCTGGTCCGCCGCTACCTCCCCTTCGCCCGCAACCTGGCGCTGCGCTACCGCGGCGCCAGCGAGTCCTTCGACGACCTGCTCCAGGTCGCCAGCCTCGGCCTCGTCAACGCGATCAACCGCTTCGAGCCGGCTCGCGGCATCCCCTTCACCGCCTTCGCCTCGCCGACCATCCTCGGCGAGCTGAAGCGCCACTTTCGCGACCGGGTCTGGACCGTACGGGTGCCACGCGGCCTGCACGACCGCATGGCCGAGGTCGACAAGGCGATCTCGGCGCTGACCGTGGAGCTGCAGCGATCGCCCTCGGTCGGGGAGATCGCCGCCAGGCTCGATGTCGACCCCGGTGACGTGCTCGAGGTGCTGGAGGCCAACCACAACCGCCGGCCGCTCTCCCTCGACCGACCGGTCGGAGGAGAGGAGGAGGAATCGCCGGCCTCGGAGTGGGTCGGCGACGAGGACGAGGGCTTCGAGCTGGTCGAGGACAAGCTCACCCTGGAGGGGGCGCTGCCGCACCTCGACGAACGCGAGCGGCTGGTCCTGCGGCTGCGCTTCGTCGAGGACATGACCCAGTCGCAGATCGCCGAGAAGATCGGCCACTCGCAGATGCACGTGTCGCGGATCCTGCGGCGGACCATGGAGCGGATACGGGCCGAGGTCGCCGAGCAGGGCGGCGAGGCGCGGCCGGATTAGGCGGAGAGGGCGGCGATGCCGACGACGAGGAACTCGCCCTCGTCGTCCTGGTCGATCCGCACCTCGTCGGCCAGCGTCTCCAACGACCCGCCCAGCTGCGGCAGGTCGAGGCCGGCCCGCAAGCGCTCGGCGGCGGCGCTGGTCATCGGCCCGACGCGCACCTCGACTCCATCCTCGCGGTCGCGGAGGATCAACGTGACGCAGCTGTCGGGGAACGCCCCCGGGGCGCCGGCGGAGATCGCGTCGCTGAGCAGCATCGCGTCGGCGAGGCGGTCGACGCTGACCTCGCGGCGGGCGGCAAGGGCGCCGAGGGCGCGGCCGAGGATCGGGGCGAGGAGATCGGGGTGACCGACCTTTATCTCGGTCTGCTCGGCGCCGACCGGCGCCGGGGCCTGCCCGGGAGTCTCCCCCTCCTCGGTCCGGGCCTGGAGCGGCAGGTGCATGCGGATATCGGTGCCGCGATCGACGCCGCCCTTGATCTCGAAGCTGCTGGAGAGGGCGGCGATCAGGGTCAGCCCGATTCGCAGGCTGGGACGCTCGATGTCGGGCCGGGGCCTGATCCCCATGCCGTAGTCGCGAACGACGACGGTGAGCCCATTCGGCTCCGGCAGCGCCTCGACCTCGAGCGGACCGGGGGCGTCGGCCGGGTAGGCGTGGACGACGACGTTCATGCAGGCCTCGGTAACCACGGTCTTGAGGTCGGCGATCCCCGGTTCGTCCATCCCGATGCTCTCGGCCAGACCGGCCAGCGCGTGCCGTACGACGGCCACGTTCTCTGCCCTTGCAGGAAGGGACATCTGGAGCCCCGATCGATCGTCGGTGGTCATATTCGCAATCAGCTGGTCCCCAAACGCCGGTCGTCGGGTTGCCCGGCGAGCATAGCTTTCGACGTCGCCGCTCAATTCCTACCCCGGCCGGGGTAGGCCAAACCGCGACGATGATCGGGTCGATCCCTGCGGTAGCATCGGCGTGTGAATCCGGCTCCATTCGAGGCATCCGCCGCCGAGCTCGAGGATGGGGTCCGTGTGATCGCGGTTCGCGGCGAGCTCGACCTCAGCACAGCGTCGGACCTGGAGCCACCGCTGGAGGAGGCGATCTCCTCAGGCGACGCCTCGGTCCTGATCGACCTCTCCGCCTGCGAGTTCATCGACTCCACCGGCATCGCCCTGATCATCCGCACCTGGCAGCGCCTCGACCGTGCCGCCGACGGCGACGGCGACGGCCGCGTCGTCATCTGCAGCGATAACGACCAGGTCCGCCGCGTGCTCGGGATCACCGGCCTCGAGCTCTCGATCCCGATTCACAGCACCCGCGACGAGGCCCTCGCCGCACTGCGCGACTGAGCGCCGCCGGCTCGAGCCTCTGCGCTCGTTGATCGAGACCCCTGGCCAGGGCGACCGCGATCGATTCTCGCTCCGCGGGTAGCGTTAGGCCGATGGGGAGCGGACAGGAGATCGATCTTCAGCGCCTGGTCGAGGTCGTGCGCGGTACCCAGGATGCGGTCCTCAGCAAGGACCTCGATGGGATCCTTACGTCCTGGAACCCGGGGGCCGAGCGGCTGTACGGATTCTCGGCCGAGGAGGCCGTCGGGCGCCACATCTCCTTCTTGGTCCCGGCGGACCGCCGGAACGAGGAGCAGGAGATCCTGGCCCGGGTGCGCCGCGGCGAGCGGCTGGAGACCTACGAGACCGAGCGGATCCGCAAGGACGGGGCCCGCATCGACGTCTCGCTGACGATCTCGCCGCTGCAGGAGCCCGGCGGGGAGATCGTCGGCGCCTCGGTGATCGCCCGCGACGTCACCGCCGCGAAGCGGCGCCAGCGGGCGCAGGAGTTCCTCCTCGCCGCCAGCCGCTCGCTGGACGCCTCGCTCGACCCGGTCGAGACCGCGCGCACGATCGTCGCCACTGCCGTCCCCGACCTGGCCGAGTTCTGCGTGATCGACTTCGTTCGCGAGGACGGGCGCCTCGGCGACAGCATCGTCGCCGGCGCCGACCCGGAGGCGGCGGCGAGGCTGGAGCGGATCCGCCGGGAGACGCCGCTGGACCCCGACGGCAACCACCCGGTCGCCCAGGTGCTGCGCCAGGCCCGGCCGATGATCTGGCGCAACCTGAGAGCGGAGCCGATCATCGAGCAGGTCGCCCAGAGCGATGATCACCGCCGCCTGATCGCCGACGCCGGCTACAGCTCGGCGGCGGTCGTCGCCCTGGTCGCCCGCGGTCGCACGCTCGGCGCCCTCTCCTTCCTGCACGCGCGCGGCGACCTCCGCTACGACCCATCCGACCTCGAGTTCCTGACCGAGCTGGGAGAGCGAGCGGCGATGGCGCTGGACAACGCGCGCCTCTTCCACGAGCGCGACCTGATCGCGCGCAACCTGCAACGCGGCCTGCGGCCGCCGCAGCCGGCGGCGGTTGACGGGCTCGAGATCTCGGTCGTCTTCGAGGCGGCCGGCGAGGGGATCGAGATCGGCGGCGACGTCTATGACGTGCTGCCGACCGACGACGGCTGCTGGGTGCTGGTCGCCGACGTCGCCGGCAAGGGCAGCGCCGCAGCGGCAGTCTCGGTCGCGGTCCGCCACGCGGTGCGCGGCCTGACCCGCGAGATCGCCGGGCCGGACGAGGTGCTGCGGCGCGTCAACGAGCTGCTGCTGGAGGGGACCGGGCTCAACGACCTCGCCACCGCGCTGTTGCTCCGCCTCCGCGGCGGCGCCGACGGCTGGCGGCTCTTCCTCGCCGCCGCCGGCCACCCGCCGGCGGTGCACCTCGGTGGCGACGGCGCGACGACGCTCGGCGGTGGCGCCGTCCTGGGCGCCTGGGCCGACGCCGACGTCGAGTCCCACCAGGCGACGCTCGCCGACGGCGACACCCTGGTCCTCTGCACCGACGGCTGGCTCGAGGCGGGACCGGGGCCGCGGCACCGCGGGCACGAGGCGCTGGCCGAGCAGGCGCACTCGCTGGCCGACCTCGAGCTGACCGAGCTGACCGCGCGGCTGCGCGAGGACGCGCTCTCTCGCAGCGACGGCGAGCTGCGCGACGACATGGTGATCCTCGCGCTCAGACCGACGCCCTAGCATGCGGAGCGATGAGGTCGACCTTCAGGGCGGTGAGCGCCGCCCTCGCTGTCCTGCTCCTCTGCGTCCTCGCGGCTGAGTCGGTCAGCCCTGCCGGCGCCTCCGCCCCGGCGAGCGCCAGCATCGCCCGGCCGCCGATCGTCCAGCACCTGATCCCCTTCGGGCCCAAACGCAAGCGCGAGATGGCCGCCTACTCCGAGCGCCACTACGGTCAGCACACGTGGCGGCTGCGCAACCCCAAGGTGATCGTCGAGCACATGGCGCAGGCCAGCTCGGTCGCCGCCGTCTACAACACCTTCGCGCCCGACGTCCCGGACGTCGAGCTCGGTGAACTGCCCAACGTCTGCTCGCACTTCGTGATCGGCTCCTCCGGCAGGATCTTCCAGCTTGTCAACCTGCGCACCCGCTGCCGCCACACGGTCGGCCTCAACTGGACGGCTATCGGGATCGAGCACGTCGGCTACGCCGACTCAGACGTGCTCGACAACCCGCGCCAGCTGCGCGCCTCGCTCTGGTTGACCCAGTACCTGCGCTGCCGCTTCGGCATCGGGATCGAGAACGTGATCGGCCACAACGAGAGCCTCAGCTCGCCCTATCACCACGAGCTGGTGCCGAGCCTGCGGCGGCAGACCCACAGCGACTGGAAGCACCGCTCGATGCAGGTCTACCGCCACCGGCTGCGCCAGATGAAGCCCTGCTAGATCCGTCCCAGCAGCAGCAAGACGAGCAGGATGATTGCGATCAGGCCGAGGATCCCTCCCGCCACCGCCACCTTGAGCAGGACCAGGACCAGCGCAACCACGATCAGCACAGCGACTAGACCGCCAATCATCTCGGCTCCCTTCGTCGACTCCTTTGAACGGACTCCAACGGGCTACCCGAGAGCCGGATCGGGAAACCCAACCGGTCTGACGGGGATAGACTCGCGGCTGTGGGCGAGGCGATCGAAGCGGGCTTCAAGGAGGGGGACAAGGTCTGGGTCCAGGACGCGGACGGCAAGCACCACCCCGGGATCTTCGTCGGCAACAACGAAGCTGCCGGCTGGTTCGGCGGCGGCCCCAGCGCCTACGTCGCCCACCCGGAGGCCCACCAGGCCGAGGTCGTATCGATCTTCCGCATCACCCCACGCGACGAGTAGCGCCCGAACCGCCCGCCGGTGGGCCGATATGTCGCGCCACGATCGACTTCTCGGCCCAGCGAGCGCGAGAATCGCCGGGCGTGTCGATTTTCGCCGCGCTCGTTCGTCGTCGGGGTACGGGAGCGGATCGAACCGCTCGAACTGACATGTCAAGGAGGCACGAGATGCGATTCATGATGTTCATGTATCCGGAGATCGAGGAAGCGGACTGGAACCCGAGCGCGGAGGCCGTCGCCGCGATGAGCCGCTACAACGAGGAGCTGCGCAAGGCGGGGATGCTGCTCTCGCTCGACGGGCTGCACCCGCCGGCCGAGGGGGCGCGGGTCCGCTTCGAAGGCGACGGCGCCTTCACCGTCACCGACGGTCCTTTCACCGAGGCGAAGGAGGTCGTCGGCGGCTACTGGCTGATCCAGGCGCGCTCCAAGGAGGAGGCCGTCGAGTGGGCCTCGCGCTGCCCCGGCGAGCACTGCACGATCGAGGTGCGGCGCGTGTTCGAGATGGAGGACTTCCCGCAGGACGTACAGGAAGCCGCCGAGCAGGCGTAGCCGCGTGACCGGCGCCGGGACCAACCGGGCGATCGAGGCGGTCTGGAGGATCGAGTCCGCCCGCCTCGTCGCCGGCCTGGCGCGGATGGTGCGCGACATCGGCCTGGCCGAGGACCTGGCCCAGGACGCGCTGGTCGCGGCGCTGGAGCACTGGCCCAAGTCGGGGGTGCCGGACAACCCCGGCGCCTGGCTGATGGCCACCGCCAAGAACCGGGCGATCGACCTCGCCCGCCGCGACGCCAGCTTCGCGCGCAAGCAGGAAGAGCTGGCGCGCGAGGTCGGCATGCGGATGGCAATGGACCGGGCCGACTTCGACGCCGCGCTCGACGACGAGGTCAGCGACGACCTGCTGGGGCTGATCTTCACCTGCTGCCACCCGGTCCTCTCTCAGGAGGCACGGGCGGCGCTGACCCTGCGCCTGCTGGGTGGCCTTACGACGGTGGAGATCGCACGAGCGTTCCTGGTCAAGGAGTCGACGATCGCCCAGCGGCTGGTGCGGGCGAAGCGGACGCTGCGCGACGCCAGGGTGCCATTCGAGGTGCCGCGCGGCGGGGAGCTGGACGCGCGCCTGCCTTCGGTGCTCGAAGTCATCTACCTGGTCTTCAACGAGGGCTACGCGGCGAGCGCCGGCGAGGACTGGATCCGCCCCGCGCTCTGCGAGGAGGCGCTGCGCCTGGGCCGCATCCTCGCGGCGCTGGCGCCGGAGGAGCCGGAGGCGCACGGGCTGATCGCGCTGCTGGAGATCCAGGCCTCCCGCAACGCCGCCCGGGTCGGCCCGGGCGGCGAGCCGGTGCTGCTGCCCGACCAGGACCGCTCGCGCTGGGACCCGCTGTTGATCGGCCGCGGCCTGAAGGCACTGGAGCGTGCCGAACGCGCCCCCGGCCCGCTCGGCCCCTATGGCCTGCAGGCAGGGATCGCCGCCTGCCACGCCCGCGCCCGCACGGCCGAGGAAACCGACTGGGTGCGGATCGCCGCCCTCTACGACGCCCTCTCCCAGCTCGCTCCCTCCCCCGTCGTCGAGCTCAACCGCGCCGTCGCCCTGACCATGGCCTTCGGCCCCGAGGCCGGCCTCGATCTGCTCGACCGGATCGCCGGCGAGCCCGCGCTCCGCGACTACCACCTCCTCCCCAGCGTCCGCGGCGACATCCTCGCCAGGCTCGACCGCCACGCCGAGGCCGCCGCCGAGTTCACCCGCGCCGCCTCCCTGGCCGAGAACGCCCGCGAGCGCGAGCTGCTGCTGAGGCGCGCGGCGGAGAGCGCCGGCAACTAGGCTGCCGCCCGATGGACACGATCGACGAGCTGCTGGCGAACAATCGCGCCTTTGCCGAGGCGCTGCCGGACAAGCACCTCGACGTCCACCCCAGCCGCCGGCTGGCGATCGTCACCTGCATGGACTCCCGCCTCGACGTCTTCGCGGCGCTGGGGCTGGAGGACGGCGAGGCGCACGTGCTGCGCAACGCCGGCGGCGTCATCACCGACGACGTGATCCGCTCGCTGGCGGTCTCCCAGCGCAAGCTCGGCACC
This sequence comes from uncultured Solirubrobacterales bacterium, assembly GCA_963785775.1. Lineage (GTDB taxonomy): Bacteria > Actinomycetota > Thermoleophilia > Solirubrobacterales > 70-9 > VAYN01. Next base: position 109,582 of record CAWAWH010000003.1, read on the forward strand.
CGCGAGGTGATGCTGATCCACCACACCGACTGCGGCATGCAGAAGCTGACCGACGACGGCTTCCGGGCCGAGCTGCTGGAGGCGAGCGGCGTCTCCCCGGCCTTCGCGATCGAGTCCTTCGGCGACGTCGAGGCCGACGTCCGCCAGTCGATCCTGCGCGTGCGCCGCTCCGCCTTCCTCCCCCACCGCGACGCCGTGCGCGGCTTCGTCTACGACGTCGACACCCACCGGCTGCGCGAGATCGCGGTCGACGGCGAGGGTTGAGCGAGGAAAGCGGGTCAGTAGAAACTGCTGATGCGTAGCCCCGGTCGCGGCCATAGCCTCGACTTCGTGCTTCTCGCCGCACTATTCGATCTCAGCCACCCGGCCGAATACGTGCACTGGCACTTCTTCCAGATGTCGGTGGCGAACGTGGTCGTGATCCTGCTGATGATCGCCGTCTTCATCGCCGCCGTCCTGATCCCGTTCCCGAAGCGGCGGCGGGAACCGTGAGCGACGGCGAGCGCGGCAGCGCCGCCGCCGAGGAGCGCAAGATGTGGACGACCTGGGTGCGGGAGCGCGCGGTCGGCGCCCTGCCGCCGGAGAAGCTCCTGCCCGACCGCCAGCCCTCCTACGTCTCCTCCTGGATCTACGTCTTCGGGGTGGCGACGATCGCCGCCCTGGTCGTGGTCATCGCCTCCGGCATGATCCTCGGCCTGAAGGGGCCGGAATGGTGGCACCTGACCGGGATCGGCCGCTTCTTCAACAGCATCCACCTCTGGGGAGTGGAGCTGTTCTTCTTCGCCATGGTCGTCCACCTCTGGGGGAAATTCTTCATGGGCGCCTGGCGCGGCGGCCGCGGCCGCACCTGGGTGACCGGCGCCGTCACCTTCCTGGTCGCGATCGGCGCCGCCTTCACCGGCTACCTCTCGCAGCAGAACTTCGACTCGCAGTGGATCGCCAGCGAGGGCAAGGACGGGCTCAACTCGGTCGGCATCGGCTCCTTCTTCAACGTCGTCGACTTCGGCCAGATGTACACGTTCCACGTGATCCTGCTGCCGGTCGTGGTCGTGGCGCTGATCGTCGGCCACGTGCTGCTGGTGCGCCGCACCGGCGTCGTCCCTCCCTATCCCGCCCGATCCCCGAGCACGCCTTCGGCGCCAGTCCCCGCCAAGGCGCCGACGACCGGCGGCGCGCCGTGAATGCGCACGGCGCGCCGCCGGCAGCGCCCGAGGAGAGCGCTCCCTGGCCCGGGCCCTTCGTCCGCTACGACCTGGTCAAGGAGTTCGCCGTCGCGCTCGGCGCCGTCACCGCCCTGGCGATCCTGCTGGCGATCCTCTTCTCCTCCCCCGACGACTCGCCGACGACGATCCAGAGCTGGGCCCAGGCCGATCCCGGCGACTTCCTCGCCACCGGGGTGACCGAGCTGAACCGGACCAGCGAGGTCGCCACCTACGGCCCGCCCTACAACAGCACCTCCGGCTCGGCCCAGAAGATCGGCCCGATCTCCCTGCAGGAAGCGGCCGGGGTCAAGATCCCGATCGAAACCGCCAACGACTACGTGATCGAACCGCTGCGCGAGATTCCCGCCGACGCCCGCCTCAAGACGGCGCTCGGCGTCTACCAGGCGGCGCCGCCGAAGCTGCAGGAAGCCTGGGCCGCCAACTACGAAGAAGCGCTGCCCGAAGCGCGCATCCTCCGCGGCGTGCCGGTGCTGCCACCCGGCCGCTACGGGCCGGTGGCGCCGATGATGGCGGCGCTCTTGGCGCTGGCCCAGAGCGGCGGCCTCGACGGCGCCCTGGTCGCCGGCAACCACCGCTTCTATGAGACCAACTACACCAAGCCGCTGCTCTTCCTCTCCGGTGGCGGCTACTTCGAGGAACGGGCCGAAGGCCAGCATCTGCTCGGCACCCAGTGGGGGATGATGAACGAGACCGGCAGCTACCCCGGCCAGGTCTGGCTCTGGCTCTACACCTTCTGGTACCAGATCGAACCGTTCAAGGAATCGCCCAACGCCGACGCCCTGATCTTCGTCCTGATGGGCATCCTCAGCCTCGCCTTCGTCTGCATCCCCTTCATCCCGGGGCTGAAGGGGCTGCCGCGCCACCTCGGCGTCCACCGCGCGATCTGGCGCGACCACTACCGCGAAGTCGAGAGCTGAGCCGGCGTGGGGTCCGTTCTCGACGTCAGCCGCCCAGCGCGCGGGCGATGACCACGCGCTGGATCTCGTTCGTGCCCTCGTAGATCTGGGTGATCTTGGCGTCGCGCAGCATGCGCTCGACCGGGTACTCGTTGACGTAGCCGTAGCCGCCGAGCACCTGGATCGCCTCGACCGTGACCCTCATCGCGTTGTCGGAGGCGAAGAGCTTGGCCATCGAGGTCCACTTGCCGAGGTCGGCCGGGCGCTCGGGCATGTCGGCCATCGAGCAGGCTTTGTAGAGGAGCTCGCGGGCGGCGGCGGTGCCGGTCTCCATGTCGGCGAGCTTGAACTGGATCGCCTGCAGGGCGTTGATCGGCTCGCCGAAGGCGACCCGCTCCTTGGAGTAGGCGTTGGCGTAGTCGGTCGCGCCCTGGGCGATGCCGACCGCCTGGGCGGCGGCTCCGAGCCGGGTGCGCTCGAGCGTGCCGAGGGCGACGCTCATCCCCTTGCCCTCGGTCCCGACCAGGTTCTCCTGCGGGACGCGGACATCGACGAAGGAGGGTGAGCCGGTCGGCGAGCCCTTGATCCCGAGCTTGTGCTCGAGCTTGCCGGGATCGAACCCCTCTCGCTCCTTCTCGACCACGAAGGCGCTGATCCGGTGGTTCTCGCGGTCGGTGACGGCGAAGACGACGTAGAAGTCGGCGATCGAGGCGTTGGTGATCCAGTTCTTCTGGCCGTTGATCACCCACTCGTCGCCGTCGCGGACGGCAGTGGTGCGCATCGAGGCGGGGTCGCTGCCCGCCTCGGGCTCGGAGAGGGCGAAGGCCGGCGACCACTCGCCGCTGGCGCACCTGGGCAGGAAGCGCTCCTTCAGCTCGTCGGAGCCGAAGAGCTGGATCGGCAGCGTCCCCAGCTCCTGGATCATCAGGATCAGGGCCGAGGAGGCGCAGGCCTTGGCGATCTCCTCGACCGCCATCTGCAGGACCAGGGTGCCGGTGCCGGTGCCGCCGTGGCGCTCGGAGAAGGGCAGGCCGAGGATGTCGTGCTCGGCCAGCAGCTTGCGCACGTCCCACGGGTACTCGCCCTTGCGGTCGATCTCGCCGGCGCGGGGCGCGATCTTCTCCTGCGCCAGCTGGCGCACCATGTCACGAAGGTCGCGCGACTCCTGCGGGATCTCGTAGGTGGCCGTCATCGGGCCGCGCAGTGTAGTCAGGGGCCGGAGCCCGCGCGAATTTGCCCGCCAGCAGGATCAGGGCCGGGACCACCGCGGCGGCGGCGAGGACGAGGAACCAGAGCTGGCCGGCGTCGGTGCCGGCGCCGATCGAGTGGACGATGCCGAGCGCCCAGAAGGCGGCGGTGAAGCGGTGCAGGGAGCGCCAGCGCGACTGGCCGATCGTCTTGCGGGCGTAGAAGGAGAGGCCGAGGAACGCCATCCCCCAGCCGCCGATCACGCCGACCCCGGTCCAGAGCGGCCGGTAGGCGCTGGCGAAGGGCACGGAGATTTCGACCAGGCTCGGGTGCAGGTAGTGGTCGCCAAGTAGAGCGGCGCCGTGGACGGCGATCGCGACCAGGGTCGCCAGCGAGAGCGCCTCGTGCAGAGCGCGGGCGTCGCCGCCGAGCCCCTTGCGCGGGGTGCCGCGGGCGCCGATCAGGAGGCCGGCGCAGACCGAGGCGCTGGCCAGCACCATCGCCGCTATACCGGCGGCGCGGCTGGTCACCCAGAAGATGTGTGGCGCGACCGCGGTCGCGCTGGCGAGGATCACGAGGAGGAGGTGATGACCGGTTCCGGTTCCGGTTCCGGGTTCGACTTCAGGCACGAATTCCGGTGCTTCTTCGACTGCGGGTTCCGGTTCTTCTTCGAATTCCGGCGTGGCTTCTTCCGGCAGCGCTTCTTCTTCGACCGGCGTCGCGGCGACGGCTTCGCCTTCTTCTTCTTCTTCGGGCCTCTCGACCGGCTGCGGCTGGGAGCTGCCCGGCTGCTTGCCGTGGTTGGCGGCGAAGAGCTTGTGGGAGGCGCCGCTGTACTTGCTCAGGGCCGGGTCGTTGCCGGTCACCAGCTGGCCGAAGACGATCGCCCAGGCGACCGCGAACAGCAGCAGCGAGCCGCGGATCGTGCGGCCGCGGATGGTGCTGACGCGACGCCGTTTGGCGCGGATCTTGGCGCGGGCGAGCCCCTTTGCCTCAAGGCGGCGTAGATCGTCCATGCCGGCCATGCTGCGGTCTTCGCCCTAAGCGAAGGCAAATCCCTCCTAAGAATGCTCTTACCGGCACAAGATTGAGCACTTGAGGTCGCTATAGCCACCTCAAGTCCTCGAAGTTCGTCCCGCCTAGACTGCTGCCGTGCCCACCGTCGTCCCCTACGGCTCCTGGCGATCGCCGATCTCCGCCGCGGTCGTCGCCAGCGCCGGCCGCCGTCTGGCCGCCCCCGCGATCGCCGCCGACGGCGCCGTCTGGTGGGCGGAGGGCCGTCCCGCGGAGGGTGGGCGCATGGTGCTGATGCGGCGCCCCGAGGGGGGCGGGCCGGAGGAGGTCACGCCCGCGGGCTTCAACGTCCGCACCCGTGTCCACGAGTACGGCGGCGGCGCCTGGACGCTCGCCGGCGAGGATCTCGTCCTCTTCTCCAACTTCGCCGACCAGCGCCTCTACCGCCAGCGGCTCGGCGAGGACCCGGTCGCCATCGCCCCGGAGCCCGAGACCGCCGCGGCGGCCCGCTACGCCGATTGCCGGATCACGCCGGACGGGTTGAGCGCTGTCTGCGTGCGCGAGCTGCACGGCGAGGGCGAAGCCGAGAACCAGATCGTCGCCCTGCCGCTCGACGGCTCCGCCGCGCCGGTCGTGCTCGCCGCCGGCCGCGACTTCTACTCCTTCCCCCGCCCCAGCCCCGATGGCGCCTGGCTGGCCTGGACCTGCTGGGACCACCCCAACATGCCCTGGGACGGGACCGAGCTCTGGCTGGCCCCGCTGGAGGACACCGCCGACGCCACCCTGGTCGCCGGCGGCCCGGGGGAGTCGGTCTTCCAGCCCGAGTGGGACGCGGCGGGACGGCTCCACTTCGCCTCCGACCGCGAGGGCTGGTGGAACCTCTACCGCGACGAGGGGGAGGAGGTCGTGCAGCTGACCGACGAGGAGGCCGAGCTGGGCCACCCCCAGTGGCTGTTCGGCGGCTCCACCTACGCCTTCCTCGAGGATGGCTCGATCGTCTGCGTGCGCTGCGAGCGCGGCGAGGAACGCCTCTTCCTGCTCGCACCCGGGGCCGAGCGGCCGCGCGACCTCGAGCTCCCCTACACCTCCTTCGGCTTCCCCTCGCTCTCGACCCGCGGCGCCTCGGTCGCCTTCGCCGCCGCCAGCCCGGCCCGGGAGACCGCGATCGTCCTGCTCGACGTCGTCGACGGCGAGCTGGAGGAGGTGCGCGGCGCCAGCGACGACTCGATCGAGGACGGCTGCGTCTCGATCCCCCGCGCGATCGAGTTTCCGACCAGCGGCGGCGAGACCGCACACGGCTTCTACTACCCGCCGGCCAACGCCGGCTTCGAGGCCCCGGCCGGGGAACTGCCGCCGCTGATCGTCCAGAGCCACGGCGGCCCCACTTCCCACGCCACCCCCGCCCTCGACCGTGAGTTCCTCTTCTGGACCAGCCGCGGGGTCGGCGTCGTCGACGTCAACTACCGCGGTAGCAGCGGCTACGGGCGCGCCTACCGCGAGCGCCTGCGCGGCGGCTGGGGAGTCGTCGACACCGACGACTGCATCGCCGCCACCCGCCACCTCGTCGACAGCGGCGACGCCGACGGTGCCCGGCTGGCGATCCGCGGCGGCAGCGCGGGCGGCTACGCGACCCTCTGTGCGCTGGTCTTCCACGACGAGTTCGCCACCGGCGCCAGCTACTTCGGCGTCGCCGACACCGAGACCCTGGCCAAGGACACCCACAAGTTCGAGTCGCGCTACCTCGACCGGCTGATCGGGCCCTACCCCGAGCAACGGGAGCTCTACCGCGAGCGCTCGCCGATCCATTTCGTCGAGCGGCTGCGGGCGCCGGTGATCCTCTTCCAGGGCCTCGACGACGAGGTCGTGCCGCCGAGCCAGGCGGAGACGATGGTGGCGGCGCTGAAGCGGAACGGCGTCCCCTACGCATACCTCGCCTTCGCGGGCGAGTCGCACGGCTTCCGCCGCTCGGAGACACAGATCCGCTGCCTCGAAGCCGAGCTCTTCTTCTACGGCCGCATCCTCGGCTTCGACCCGGCCGACGAATTGGAGCCGGTCGAGATCGTGGGCGCTCGGCCGCTCAGCTGACCAGGCAGTGGGCACCGCCTTCGCTCTCGCCCTTGGCGGGGAAGGCGTGGGCGAGGGCGTGGGCGATCAGCTCGGCGCGGGCGGCGTAGCCGGGCGAGGTGAAGTGGATGCCGTCTTCGATGAACCATTCGTCTTTGACGTCCTCGGCCCAGTTGTAGACGCGCATGTTGGGGTAGCGCTTGCAGGCGACGAGGAGTTCTTCGTCCCATTTCTTCATGTTTTCCGCCGAGTAGGGGTCGCCGGCTTCGACGATCGAACGGACGTTGACCCACATCACCGGTTCGTCGCCGATCGCGTTCATCATTTTTTCGATCCGTTCCATGTCGCCGACGTTGGAGCCGACGAAGACGTCGGCGGCGTCGTTGGTGCCGAGCGCCAGCACCCAGCAGCCCTTGAAGCCTTCGAGCTTCCACGCTTCCGCCACTTCGCGCGCGTTCGGTTCGCCTTCGAACCGCTCTTCGATCGAGCGGGCGCCGGAGATCTCGAAGTGCTGTTCCCTGACCCCGACGTCGGCGTACTGCGCTTCGATCCGCTGGCTCTCCAGCGGCAGGTATTCGGGCGAGGTCAGCCCCTCCGAGGTCGAGTCGCCGATGTGGACGACCGCTTTGCAGGAGGAGCGTTCCGAGAGCGCCGCCTGGGCGGGGGTCAGCGGCGGCGGCTTCGTCGTGCCGGCGGCGGTGGCTTCTTCGACCCGGGCGTCCCTGCCTTCGGCGGGGACGGAGTTGACCCCGGCCATGCCGGCGCAGGCGGCGACGATGACGACGAAGGAGACGCCGGCGACCGCCCAGCCCTCGCGCGAGAGGCTCTCCGGCCGCCACTGCCCCGCCCGCGCCCGGCGCCAGAGGCGGCCGAGGGCGCCGTGGCGGACCGGCTCCTCGACGTACTTCCAGGACAGCGCCGCGATGCCGACGATCGCCGCGAGCTGGAGCAGCTCGCGCAGCGGTTCGTGACCGTTGGCGACGCCGCCGTGGGTGGTGAGGACGATCACCGGGAAGTGCCAGAGGTAGATCCCGTAGGAGCGCACGCCGATCCAGCGCAGCGGCTTCCAGCCGACGATCGGCCCGAGCCGGCAGGCCGGGTGCGCCAGCGCCGCGACGACCAGCACGGTCGCGATCGAGAGCACGACGAAGCCGCCGCGGTAGAGGAAGGAGGAGTACTGGTCGCTCTGCCAGATCATCAGGCCGATCGCCATCAGGCCGATCGCGCCGAGCCCGTCGAGCGTGTTGCGGGCGCCGGCGCTGATCCGGCGGCTGAGCTTGCGGCTCGGCCAGACCATCGCCAGCGCCGCCCCGAAGAGCAGCTCCGAGGCGCGCGTGTCGGTGCCGTAGTAGACCCGCGAGGGGTCGAGGCTCGGGTGATAGAGGACCCCCATCAGGATCGTCGAGGCGATCGCCAGGCCGAGGGTGGCGATCGCCAGCCGCGGGCGCACGCCGGAGGGCAGCGGCGCCTCGCGCACCAGCTTCACCCCGAGCAGCAGCATGAACGGCCAGACGATGTAGAACTGCTCCTCGATCGCCAGCGACCAGAGGTGGTTGAGCGGGCCGGGCGGGGCGAAGCGGGCGAAGTAGGAGACGTCGCCGAAGATCAGCTGCCAGTTGCTGACGTAGAGGGCCGAGGCGACGACGGCGTTGCGGAACTGCTGCGGCTGGGCCGGGCCGAAGATCGTCACCCAGGCGACGACGATGGCCAGCATCACGAACAGCGCCGGCAGCAGCCGCCGGGCGCGGGCCAGCCAGAACTTGGCGAGCTGGATGTGGCCGTGGCGGGACAGCTGCGAGAGCAGGATGTCGGTGATCAGGTAGCCCGAGAGGGTGAAGAAGATGCCGACCCCGAGCAGGCCTCCCGGCGCCCAGCCGAAGCCGAGGTGGAAGGCGATGACGGCGAGGACGGCGATGGCACGCAGCCCGTCCAGCCCGGGCATGTAGCGCTGGTTGCGCTTGACTGGTTCGGGCATCTGTGCCCGCCATGCTACGTATGGGAGAGGAAGCACCCCACCGCGCACGGGCATCGGCCGCAAACCACGCCTGGGCCCCCTTCAGGTCACCGAGCTTGACCGGGGATTTACCCAATTTTGACCTCCGGCCAAGCTTCGGCAGAGATGCTGTTTGCATCCCCCACCGAAGGAGGCGGCCATGCCGCAGATCCTGATCGTCACCGACCCCCCCGAGCACGACGCCGGCACCGTCGTCTACCGGGAGCGAATCCTCAGCAGCGACCTCGAGTCCGACCATTTCTCCGGCCAGCTGGTCGAGCGCGTCGGCTGGGCCGTGCGCGACGCCGGCCAGATGGAAGCGGAGGAGCGAGCGACGGCCCCCGGCGCGCCCGGCGCCGTGCCTAGCTGACCGGCGCCCCCGCCCAGACCTCCTCCAGGAAGGCGGCCAGCTCGGCGTCGAGGCGATCCGGGCTGAGCCGCCACTCGAGGATCGAGTTGGCCTCGATCAGGCGCCCGTTCTCCAGCTCTTCGGCCAGCATCCCGGAGTCGCTGAACGGGTGCAGCGGGTCCCGCGGGTGGCCGACGATCAGCGCCGGCTGCTCGACCTTCAGCCGCTCCTCGCGGTGCGGCGCCGTCTCTCCCAGCAGCAGCCCCTCCAGCACGGCCCGCGAAGGCCCGGGCTTCTGCCGCACCCAGTCGAGCCCGATGTCGACGAGATAGTTGGTGCGGGGGACGATCGAGGCGAAGAGCGAGAGCGCCTCGAAGACGGGCCGCCCCAGCCGCAGGCCGAGCAGGATCGGGGCGAAGGTGGCGGCGACGCCGGGCAGGGCGTTGTCCAGCACCGGCATCTCGACGAAGAGGCCGCGCACCCGATCCGGCTGGCGCACCGCCATCTCCAGGGCGACGTTGGCGCCCAGCGAGGTGCCGCCGACGACCGCCGCCGGCTGCTCGAGGTGGTCGAGCAGCGCCGCCACCTGGCGGGCGAACAGCGGCATCGAGTAGAGGCGCAGGTCCTCGGGCCGGTCCGAGCGGCCGTGGCCCAGCATGTCGACGCAGATCACCCGGTTGCCGCGGCTTGCCAGCCCCGGCCCGAGGCGGTCGAACATGCGCCGGTTCATCAGCAGCCCGTGGACAAGCACGACGACGCGCTCGCCCTCGCCGTAGCTGTCGTACTCGATCCTGTGGCCTTCGTAGAGGAACTCGCCCATGTGCCTGATCCTAGGTGGATTCAGCAGCCGAGAATCCGTAGCTTCAGCGGATGAGGCGGCGCCCGGGGCGACGTACGTTTCGTCCGTGAAGCACCTGAGCCCACTCGACGCCGCCTTCCTCGAGCTTGAGGAGGCCGACGAGTCGGCTCACATGCACATCGGCTGGACGATGATCTTCGACCCGCTGCCCGGTGCCGAGGCGCCGCCGCTGGAGGAGTTGCGGGCACAGACGGCCGACCGGCTCGGCCTGCTGCCGCGGTTCCGCCGCCGCCTCTCCTCGCCTCGGGTCGGCAACCTCAGCCGCCCGACCTGGACCCCGGACCTCGACTTCGACATCGCCGCCCACATGCGCCGCGCAACCCTGCCCGCGCCGGGCGGGGAGGGCGAGCTGCTCGAGTGGCTCGGCGACTTCTACTCGCATCGCCTCGACCGCGCCCGCCCACTGTGGGAAACGATCGTGCTGGATGGCCTTGCCGACGGCCGCTGGGCTCTGGTGACCAAGGCCCACCACTGCCTCGTCGACGGGATCAGCGGGGCTTCCGTGGCGGCGGCGCTGCTGGACAGCGAGCCGAACCCGCCCACCGGCGCGAGCGGCTTCGCGGCGGCGATCGGAGCGGCCGAGAGCGAGGAGGAGGCGGATGCCGGCACGCTGGCCAGGCTGCGCGGCGCAGCTGGTGGCGTCGCCGACACGGCCCGGCACCCGCGCAAGCTCGGCTCGGCGCTGAACCGCTCCCGGGCCCTGGCCGAGATGCTGGTCCGCGACGAGCTGATTGGCGCGCCCCACACGAGCCTCGACGAGTCGATCGGCGCCAGCCGACGCCTGGCGGCCGTCGACGTGCCCCTCGAGCAGTTGAAGCGGATCAAGGGCGAGCTCGGCGGCACCGTCAACGACGTCGTCCTCGCCGCGACCGCCAGCGGCCTGCGGCGCCTCTTCGAGCATCGCGGAGAAATCCTCAAGGTCAGCCACGTGCGGGCGATGGTCCCGGTCAGCCTGCGCGCCACCAGCGAGGCCCTTGCCCTTGGCAACCGGGTCTCCTCCCTCTTCGTCGACCTGCCGCTGGCCGATCCCAACCCGCTGCAGCGCTACCGCGAGACGGTGGCGGCGTCGGCAGCGCTGAAGGGTGGCCGCCAGGCGGCGGGCGCGGAGACGCTGATCGATCTGGCCGGCGCCGCGCCGCCGCTGATCCACAGCGCCGTCGCCCGGCTCGCCTTCACTCCCCGCCTCTTCAACATCACGATCACCAACGTCCCCGGCTCACCGTCGCCGCTCTACGCGGCTGGCGCGCGGATGCGCCGGGTGATCCCCCTGGTGCCGATCTTCTCCGGCCACGCGATCGGGGTCGCCGCGACCAGCTATGACGGCAACCTGACGATCGGCCTCAACGCCGACCGGGCCAGCGTCCGCGACCTCTACGTGATGCGAGATGCGATCGAGGACTCGCTCGCGGAGCTCGGGCGGGCGGTCAAAACGGCTGCGTAGAGCGGAATATTTTTGCCGCCGCACGGTATGCGAACATACGTTCCCACCCCGAACGTAGGAGACAAACGATGGCTCAGTTCGACGCATTCGAAGATCTGGTCGGCAAGTGGCGCTGGCGCCTGCGCGGGGCCGACGGCCGCACCGTGGCGACCTCCGGCGAGTCCTTCGATTCCCACTGGCACGCCCTGCGCGCGGCCGAAAATGTGCGCGGCGTGGTTGGCGGCGCGCGGATCTCCGGCACCCCCGCCGAGGGGGTCGACGACGCGCTCAGCGCCCTGATCGACCGCGAGCTGGCACGGAGCTGACCCCAGCCGGCGCGCCGGCTCAGGAACTGCTGGACAGCGGCTTCAGGCGGGTCTTTTCGACCCGGGCCAGCTTGCGTTTGAGGCGCTGTAACTGCTTCTCCTGCGCTTCGGTGCGTTCGTAGCCCTTGTAGGCGAGGTTGGTTTCCTCGAAAGGGTCCGTCTTCAGGTCGTACATCTCCCATTGCGGCGGCTTCTTTTTCCGCTTCTGGTTGGGAACGTCGTGGTATTTGGCCAGCTTCCAGCGCCCTTCGCGGATGCTGACGATGTGGTTCGGCGGTTTCGGGTAGGGCGGTTTCTTCTGCCCGGACTGGAAGTCGTCGTAGGTGAAGACGACGTAGTCCTGGACCGGCCTGGCGCTATTCGGGTGCAGGACCAGCTTCGAGTAGTCCACCCCCTGCCAGTCGGCGCGGGCGCTCGGCGGCGCCGCCGCCAGGCTCGCCAGCGTCGGCAGGAAGTCGACGTGGGAGACGAGGGCATCGCTTTCCAGCGGCTTCGGGAAGAGCTTCGGGTTCGAGTAGACGAGCGGCACCCGCGTCGACTCCTCGTAGAAGTTGAAGTTCTTCTGGCGCATGCCGCCGTGGGTCAGCCCCATCTCGCCGTGGTCGGCGGTGCGGACGATCAGCGTGTCGTCGAACAGCCCGTTCTCTTCGAGCTTGTCGAGGACGTTGACCAGATAGCTGTCGGAGGAGCGCATCAGGTTGCCGTAGTAGTTCAGGTAGGCCTGCTTTTCCGCCTTGGTTTCCGGGGCGCCGGTGAGGTTGAAGATCTTGAGGAATTCTTCCTGGACCGTGGGCTTGGTCGAGAGGTCTTCTTCGTCGGTCCGCGGCGGCTGGATGCTGCCCTCCAGCCAGGATTCGTCGTAGCCGGCTTCGGTGAAGGTCTTGCTCGGGTAGAAGAGGACGTCGTGCGGGTTGACCAGCGAGATCACCATGAAGAACGGCTGTTCCTTGGCCGCGTTCGTGTCGAGGTACTGGAGCACGCCTTCGTCTTCCCTTTCCCCGACCGAGTCGACGAAACGGCCGTCGTTGTCGACGAAGCCGCCGCCGGCCTCGGGGACGGTCTGGTTGGCGCCGGCGTCGGGCGGGTTCCAGCGCGAGAAGCCGTACTTTTCGAGGTCGGCGGGAACCGCGTGTTCGGGCGTCGCCGGCTTCGAGCAGTGCCACTTGCCCTTGTAGACGACCTTGTAGCCGGCGGCCTTCATCACCGTCGCCAGGTTCTTCAGCTCCACCGGCAGTTCGACCTGCGGGTAGCCCTTTTCCGCCGGCATGTCTTCCTCGAGCGTGTACTTGACCCCGTGCTGGGCCGGGAAGTAGCCGCTCATCAGGGTCGAGCGGGCGGGCGAGCACATGCAGGCGTTGGTGAAGGCGCGTTCGAAGCTGAGGCCGTGCCGGCGCAGCCGGCGCATCCCCGGCATGTTCTGGCGCAGCCAGTTCGGCGGGAAGTGCTGGATCGCCCGTTCCTGGTCGGTGAGGAAGAGGATGATGTTCATCCCGGCGACGTCGCCGCTCTTGCCCTTGGTGGCGGCGAGGGCGCGCTCGACCCCGGCGCCCTGGGAGAGCAGCAGCGCCGAAGCGGCCGTCGCCCCCGTGCCGAGCAGCTGCTTGCGGGTCAGGCCGTCCCTGCGCTCGTCCGATTCACTCATCTATCTGTGCCTCCGGAAGACGTCGACTGCGTTGCTGGCAAAGGAGGTGGCGTAGGCGAAGCGGCCGTCGGGGCTGAGGGCGATCGAGCTGACGCCCTTCAGCGCCCGCCCCCGCGTGCAGCCGGGCGCCGACTTCGGCGCGACGCAGCCGGCGCGCCCCGCCATCTGGGCGACCTCGCCGGACCTGGCGTTGCGTTCCAGCACGTCGATCGCGCCGGTGGCGAAGGCGGCGACGTAGAGATTGGCCCCGTCCGGCGAGACGGCGAGCCCCTCGGGCGAGCTCATCGCCTGCCCGAACGAGCAGCCGACGGCGCGCAGCCAGACCAGGCAGCCGGCGGTGCCTTCCTTCTGGTCGAGCGCGCCGGTCGACGTCGCGCGGGTGAAGGAGGTGACGCTGTTGCTGAACAGCGAGGTCACGTAGACATCCCTGCTGCCGGGGCTGACCGCGACCGCGTTGGCGCCGCTCAGCTGGACCCCGGTGGAGCAGCCGCCGAGGGCGGCGTCGACGATGCAGCCGCCGCTGCCGGTCCCCTGGGCGAGGGCGCCGGTGGAGGGATCGCGGGAGAGGACGACGGCGGCGTTGGAGAGGGCCGTGGCCAGGTAGACGGTGGCGCCGTTGCCGCTGATCGCCATCCCCTCGGGGGCGCCGAGGGCGATGCCGGTCGCGCAGCCGGCGCTGGCGCCGGTCGGCGCTTCGGCGATGCAGCCCGCGGCCCCGCCCGGCTGGGCCAGGGCGCCGCTGGAGCGTTCGCGGGAGAAGACAGCGACCGCGTTGCCGAAGAAGGAGCCGACGTAGACGTTCTTGCCGTCGGGGCTGACGACGACCACGTCCGGCCCGACCAGCGCCCGGCCGCCGGCGCAGCCGGGGATCGGCACGCCGGCGATGCAGCCGAAGCCCGGGCCCAACTGCTCGAGCGCGCCGGTCGCGCGGTTGCGGCGGAAGACGACGATCGAGTTGCTGGCCCGCGAGGTCGCGTAGACGTTGCGGCCGTCGGCGCTGACCGCGACCGAGTTCGGGCCGTCGAGCCCGACCGCCCTGGCGCAGCCGCCGGCGCCTTTGGCTGCAACGCATCCCCCTGCTCCCTGCGGCTGCGTCAGCCTGCCGGTGCGGGCGTTGCGGCTGAAGATCGCGATCGCGTCGCTTTTCGAGGCGGCGACGTAGACGTTTTCGCCGTCGGGGCTGACCGCGATCGCGCGCGAGCCCATGAACGGGCCCGGGCCCTTCAGCGCCCGCGCCGTCCCGCATCCGGCGGGAGGGGCGGAGCGATCGACCAGGCAGCCGGCGCTCCCCTTCAGCTGCGAAAGGGTCCCCGGCCCCGGCGGCGGCTTCTGAACGTGCTTCGGCGCCGGCGCGGCGAGCGCGCTCACCGTCGGCGCCAGCGCCGCGACGGCGACAAGCGCGACGACCGCGCGGGCGCGGGAGGAGAGCAGCAGACGGCAGCGGTCGCTCGCGGAGGTCATTCGAGTTGACCGTATTCGCCGCGGCGGACGAGGGCAACTGTTGCGGGATCGCGAGATCCGGTCAGCGCCTGCCCGGCTTCAGGTCGCCGAGCACGCCGATGCGGAAGCCGAGCCAGGGGTAGGTGGCGGTGAAGAAGGTGTTGTCCTGCGGCTGCAGGCCGACCGCCGAGAGCCAGAGCTGGTAGACGGAGGCGTTGGCGATGCCGCCGTGCAGTCGGCGCCAGACCCGGTGCCCGCTGACCCCGAACGGCGGCGGGGTGATCGTGTCCGTCCACTCGACGGCGTTGCCGCCCTGATCGAGGGTTCCCCAGGGCGAGGTGGTCTTCGCCTGGCCGACGGTGCTGAGGCTGCCCTGGTAGAGCGTGGCGTAGGTCAGCGGATCGATCCCCAGGGGGTTGACGTTCGCGCAGGCTTCCGCTCCGACCGCCGCCGGGCACCAGCTCGGGGCCGGCGTTTCGGAGGCGTGGAAGGTCGCCAGCGGCTGCGTCGAGGCGTTGGTGACGTCGCCGGTGGTGGGATCGAGCTGGGTCGATTTGGGCGCGCTCGCCGCTTCGTCTTGGGTTTCGAACACGCCTTCGTTGGTCGGGTACTTCCAGTAGGAGTACTTGCCGCCGCCGTTGGGGTCGTAGTAGGCGGCCTTGATCCACTCGTTCTGGCTCGGCACGACGAAGCCGGACTTGCGCGAGCGGGTCATCGCCCGTTCGGTCATGTCGTACATCCCGCTCTCGGTATCGCGCGAGAGGCGGACCCGGTAGGTGACGTAGCGGAAGCCGGATTCGGCGCTGACGCGCTTGGAGAGCAGGCGGCCGTTGTAGAGCGAGTTGACGAAGCGGGCGCTGCGCAGGAAGTTGGCGAAGCCGTAGGGCTTGTCGGCCCATTCCGGCGAGGCGACGGTGTAGTGGCGGCCCCTGGCGGCGCCAGCGGAGAAATCGATCTGGCCGTATTTGGGCCAGGCCGTGCCGCTCTCGTTGCTGCTGTAGAGCTTGTGCCTGTTGCGGCCCGCCGGGTCGGCCGTGTTGAGGAAGGCGACCCACTGGGCGACGGTGACCTCGAGCTGGCCGATCCCGTACCGGTACTTGACCCCGCCGACTTCCTGGCAGGGCGGCTTGATCCCCGCGGCTTCGGCGCAGGACGCGTAGACGGCGTCCTTGAAGGGGACGATCCCGACCGAGGGATTCTCCGGAGCGCCAACCGTGACGGTCTTCAACGTCAGTACGGAGGGCGCGGGGGCGGCTGGCGCTGCCGCCGGGCCGGCCAGCGCGGCGAGGGCGGCGACCGCCAGCGCCAACGCGATGCGACCGCGCCTACCTCCCAGAACTGCTCCGGCGGTCGACATTCCTCTACATATCGGCTCGGGCCGGGAATCCCTTTAACGAAGGCGCGCCGGCAGGGCGCCGATGCCCTGCAGGGTGTTGTTGCGGATCCGGGTCGGGGCGCCGGTCAGCTCGATCGTCTCGACCTGGGCGACCAGGGCCCGCAGCAGCGCCGCCATCTCCAGCTTGGCGAGGTGGATGCCGACGCAGGTGTGGGGGCCGTTGCCCCAGCCGAGGTTGCCGCCGGGTGGACGATCGAGGTCGAAGCGCTCGGGCTCGGGGAAGCGGCGCTCGTCGAGGTTGGCGGCGCCGAACAGCATCAGCACCCGGTCGCCGGCGCGGAGCCGGACGCCGCCCAGCTCGGCGTCGCGGCCGACCCGGCGGGTGAAGCCGCGGATCGGCGAGGCGAGCCGCACGGACTCGACCACGGCCGCCGGGATCAGGTCCGGCTCGCGCCGCAGTCGCTGCCAGGCCTCGGGGTTGCGCCCCAGCAGCCAGAGCATGTAGGTGCTGGCGAGGATCGTCGTGTCGAGGCTGGGGGCGATGAAGTCGATCACCATCGTCCGCGCCTCGGCCCTGCTGATCTCGCCGCGCTCGGCGGCGTCGAAGACGCTCTCCGCCCAGCTGCCCGGGACGACGCGGGAGCGGCTCAGCCGCTGTGAGAAGGCGAGCATGCCGAGGGAGCTGGGGGCGCCTTCGAGGCCGCGGCGGTTGAGCGGCCCGAGCACGTCGAAGGTGGTCGCCGCCCAGCTCAAGAGGCGCTCGCCGGAGGCGTTGACCCCGACCAGGTCGGCGACCACCCGCAGCGGCAGGCCGCTGGAGAAGTCGCGGGCGGCGTCGAACTCGCCGCGCCCGAACAGGCCGGCGACGATCGCCTCGGCCTCGCTGTCGAGGCGGGGAGCGATCGGCGCCATCGCCTCGGCCCCGAGCGAGCGCATCAGCACCCGGCGCCGGGTCGAGTGCGTCTCGCCGTCGCTGGAGAGGGTGGTCCTGCGGGCGGCGAGGTTGGTCATCGGGTTGGCGGCGACGCCCTGGCCACTGACGAACAGCTCGTCGTCGCGCAACCCCGCGCGGACGCCGTCGAAGCGTCCCATCGCCCACATCCGGTGCCGCGGCAGCCAGACCACCGGGCCGGCGTCGCGGATCGCGGCGAAGGCGGCGGCCGAGTTCTCGGTCACCGCTGGCGCGTAGAGGTCGAGATCCAGCGCCGGCCCATTCGGGGACCGGCGGCGGGAGAGCAGCGATGCCGGCGTCATCCAGGCTTCATCCCAGCCAGTCCAGGCTGCCGTTGGCGATCGGGAAGCCGGCGAGCAGGAAGCGCGGCGGCGGCGGGCCGCCCCACTGGTTGATCGCGCCGAAGCCACCGGGCCAGCGTTTCGCCTGGTAGTCGCCCTGCGGTGGCATCGCCGCCAGGTCGGCGCAGCACTCGACCAGCGCCCCGTCGCCGTCCTTGAAGTAGATGAAGAGGTTGTGGCCCGGGCCGTGGCGGCTCGGCCCCCAGACCGGCTTTTCGCCGCGGCCGACGAGGCGATCGGCGATCCGCCCCATCGCATTCAGGTCCGTCACCGACCAGGCGTAGTGGGAGAGCTCGTGGCGGGGGCCGAAGATCAGCGCCATGCCGTGGTGGTCGGCGTCGCAGTGCCACCAGCTCGCGGTCCGCCCCATCCGGTCGGAGAAGGCGAAGCCGAGGCCCTCGCCGAGAAAGCGCTCGGTCGGGCCGAGCCGGGGCGCCTTGACCGAGGCGTGCTCGAAGCGGGTCGGGCGGTCGCCGGGCGGTGGCTCGGCTCCGGTCTCCATCCCGCAGAAGAGCTTGTATACGTGGCCGCCGGGCCCGCGGATCAGGGCGGCGCGGTCGATCCCGGGCTCGCCATCGAAGACCTCGCCGATCGCCTCTCCCCCGGCCTGCACGACCGCGCGGCGCAGATCGTCCAGCGCCGCCTCGTCCGCCACCTCCAAACCGATGTGGTCGTACCCCTGCCGCTCGGACTCGATCAGGATCAGCTCGTGGTGGCGCTCGTTGCAGGTCAGGTAGGCGACCCGCCCCCGCCGCTCCGTCTCCACCAACCCCAGGATCTCCGCCTGGAACGCAACAGCCGCGTCCAGATCCCGGACCCGCAGCCCCATGTGTCCGATCCGTGTGACCCCGTTCATCGAACGCCGATCCTAGAGGCGGGCTCGAGGCCCCTGCTTGAGCCGGCCAAAAACGGGGATAGAGTCAGGTAGATGGCAACTTCACTCGACGGAACCGTCGCTCTCGTCACCGGCGCCAGCAGCGGCATCGGCGAGGCGACGGCGATCGCGCTGGCGGCGCGGGGAGCCAAGGTCGCGGTGGCTGCCCGGCGCCTGGATCGGCTCGAGCGGCTCGCCTCCGAGATCGGCGGGCAGGGCCACACCGCCCTCGCGATCGAGGCCGACATCGCCGATCGGGAGCAGGCGATCGACGCGGTCGAGCGAACCGTCGACGAGCTGGGCCGCCTCGACATCGTCGTCAACAACGCCGGGGTGATGCTGCTCGGGCCGATCGAGAACGCGCCCACGGAGGAATGGGATCGGATGATCGACCTCAACCTCAAGGGGCTGATCAACACGACGCACGCGGCTCTCCCCCACCTGCTCTCGGCGGCCGAGGACTCGCAGCGGGGCTGCGCCGACCTGGTCAACATCAGCTCCGTCGCCGGCCGCATCGCCCGCGCCGGCTCCGGCGTCTACAACCTGACCAAGTTCGGGGTGGGCGCCTTCAGCGAGTCCTTCCGCCAGGAGTTCGCCAAGCGCAAGGTGCGGACGACGATCGTCGAGCCCGGCGCCGTCGCCACCGAGCTGACCGACCACCTCCGCGACGGGGTCAGGGAGCAGACGCGCGAGCGCTTCGCCGGCATCCACACGCTCGAGGCGACCGACGTCGCCGACGCGATCGCCTACGCCGTCACCCGCCCCTGGCACGTCTCCCTCAACGAGATCCTGATCCGTCCGACCGAGCAGGTCGGCTGAGATCGAGCTTCACGAGCTCGGCGGCGGCGTGATCAGGGCGACCGACAGCGTCAGGCCGGCGGAGCGGCGCAGGGTGGCGATGCGCCGGCCGGGCTGAACGGCCGGCCGGGCCTCGCTGACCCGGTCGCCAAGGCCGGCCACGGTCGCCTCCAGGTCGGGGGCGACGAAGGCGAGGCCCCAGAAGAAGGCGGGATGGTCGCCACCCGCCCTCTCGATCGCCTCATCGGGCTCCTGCACGACCTCGAGGATGGTCGCGCCGAGGCGGAAGAACGCCTGCCGCAGCGCCCCGACGGGCGTCGGCTGCTCGCGGATCCGGCGCAGGTCGAGGCCAGCGGCCCGCAGCGCCCCGACGGTCCGCTCGAGCGTCGGGGTGACTACGACCACGTGGTCGAGCTGGGTGACGCCGTTGGGATGCGGCGGTGGCCGGCCCGGCGGCTCGCGATCCGATCGCGTCGTCGCCAGCCCGTCCAGCTCAGTCGACTCGACGTCGCGCAACGACCAGCCGGCCAACCCCTTGCCCGCGTCCGCACCCGCCATCCGGACCCGCACGTCGCCGACGACGCAAACCTCACCGTGGAGCTCGAACCCGAGGGCCGCCCAGGCGGCGGGCGCGTCGGCGACCGTCAGCTCGTCGATCGTCGCGGCCATACGCGGAGGCTAGCTCGCGACGCTCCGGAGGCGCACCGGCCGGGCAACCGGCGGCTTAGACTCGTCCCAAGCATGGTCACCGCCTCGATCTTCTCCGACTTCTGGGGCAACCTCGAAGATCAGCACGAGCAGGCGGTCTTCCTCGTCCTCGTCGGGTTCATCGGCTCCTTCGCCTTCATTCGCATGAGCACGCGGATCATCCGCAGCGAAAGCGTCTCCTGGTGGCCGGGAAACATCGAAAGCGACGGCGGCGTCCACGTCCACCACCTCGTCTTCGGCATCGTGACGATGATGGCAGCCGGCACGCTCGGCTTCGTCAGCGACGGCCGCACTCCCTACACCGAGCTCTGCGCCCTCTTCTTCGGCATCGGCGTCGGGCTGACGATCGACGAGTTCGCCCTCTGGGTCCACCTCGAGGACGTCTACTGGGCGCGCGAGGGCCGCAGCTCGATCGACGCCACCGTGATCGTCGCCTCGATGCTGCTCCTGGTGGTGATCGGGGCCAGCCCGATCGCGATCGAGTCGGGCTCGACCGGGGCCCTGATCGGCAGCATCCTCGGCGCCCTGCTGGTGCTCGGCTTCGTCGCGATCTGCCTGCTCAAGGGGCGAGTTCTGCACGCGACGATCGGCTTCTTCTTCGCCCCGATCGCGATCTACGGGGCCTCGCGGATCGGCAAGCCGCACTCGATCTGGGCGCGGCGGCGCTACGGCGAGCGGCGGCCGGCGAAGCAGGCCAAGGCCGTGGACCGCTTCCGCCCGGACCGCCGCACCGAGCGCTTCAAGGAGGCCTTCCGCGACATCGTCGGCGGCAAGCCGAGCGAGGGATTGGCAGCGGTGGGAGGCGAGGCGGCCGCCGCGACCCGCGAGGCGGGCGCCGAAGTCCGCGAAGGGGCGGAACGGCTCTCCCACCTGGCCGGGCCGGGCCGGCGGGAGAAGGACGAGGGCGATTGATGCGGCGCTCCCGCTACGCCACCCGGCTGGCGTGAGTTGCAGTCAGAAGAGCCGGGGCTCGTCGCCTGGCGCCCCATCGCCGAGCTCCAGCTCGAGCAGAAACCGCTTGCGATCGAGGCCGCCGGCGTAGCCGATGAGCTTGCCGTCCTTGCCGACAACCCGGTGGCAGGGAACGATCACCGAGAGCGGGTTGCGGCCGACCGCGCCGCCGACCCTGCGCGCCAGAGTCGGGTCGCCCAGCTCCGCCGCCATCTCCCCGTAGGTGGTTGTCCGCCCGTAGGGGATGCGGTCGATCAGCTCCCACACCCGCCGCTGGAACTCGTTGCCGGCGCTCGTCATCGGCAGGTCGAACTCGGTCCGCTCGCCGGCGAGATACTCGGTCAGCTGGCGCTCGGCCAACTCGAAGCCCCGCTCAGAGCGGGCGCCGAAGAAGTCCGGATCCGGCATGTACCAGTGGCCCGGGAAGTAGAGGCCGCACAGAACCCGGTCCTCGGCGACGAGCGTCAGCTCCCCGAGCGACGAATCGATCGTGGTGTGGGTTTGGCTCACTCCTGACTCCTCTCCGGCCATCGGTGCCTTCAGGAATAAAACGCCGCGGACGGTCGTTTCGTGAGACCCGCTCAGTCCCTCTTCTCCACCGGCAATCTGCTCGAAGCCGCCGTCCTACTTCGGCTGCGGCACGATCCGGATGTAGGGGCGGGGCTCCTCCCAGCCGTCGGGGTAGATCTCCTTCGCCTGGTCGTTGGAGACCGAGCCGGCGATGATCACGTCGTCGCCGCTGCGCCAGTTGGCCGGGGTCGCGACTTTGTGGTTGGCGGTCAGCTGCAGCGAGTCGATCACGCGCAGGACCTCGTCGAAGTTGCGCCCGGTCGTCATCGGGTAGACGAGGATGAGCTTGATCTTCTTGTCGGGACCGATGACGAAGACGTTGCGGACCGTCTGGTTGTCGGCCGGGGTGCGATCGCCGGGGTCGCCGGAGACGCCGGCCGGCAGCATCTCGTAGAGCTTTGAGACGTGGAAGTCAGCGTCGCTGATGATCGGGTAGTCGGGCCGCGCGCCCTGGGTCGCCTCGATGTCGTCGACCCACTGCTCGTGTTTGTCCAGCGGGTCGACGGAGAGGCCGATCACCTTCACGTTGCGGCTCTCGAAGTCGGGCTCGATCTTCGCCATGTAGCCGAGCTCGGTCGTGCAGATAGGGGTGAAGTCCTTGGGGTGAGAGAAGAGGATCGCCCAGGAGTCGCCGATCCACTCGTGGAAGGAGATCGGCCCCTCGGTCGTCTCCGCCTCGAAATCAGGTGCCGTCTGTCCAAGTTGCAGCGTCATCTTGCTCCTCCGCTCGATTTGTTCACGGTCGCGAGACCTCGCGGAGGTGATCCTGACACGTGGAGCCCCGCTGCCGGCGACGCCGGGGGCGAAAGCGGCTGAGGCCGAGTGAGCTCGCGCATCCGGACGCGACCCTCCGCGGCGGCTTAACCGATCAGAGTCGGCGCCACCCGATCGATGAAGAGAGCGACGAGACTCGGGTCGAATTGCGCTCCCGCCTCGCGGTGGAGCTCCTCGATCGCGTCCCGAGCGCTCTTCGTCTCCCCGTAGGGGCGCTCGCTGGTCATCGCGTTGTAGGCGTCGCAGACCGAGATGATCCGCGCTCCCAGCGGGATCTCCTCGCCGGCGAGGCCGTCCGGATAGCCGTCTCCATCCCAGCGCTCGTGCGAGCTCCTGACCAGCTTGGCGACCTGGCTCATCGCCGGCGCGGCGCTGAGCACCCGCTCGCCGATCACCGGGTGCTTTCGCATCATCTCCCGCTCGGCGTCGCTGAGCGGCCCGGCCTTGTGGAGGATCTCGTCAGGGATCGCCACCTTGCCGACGTCGTGCAGCTCCGCCGCCCTGACCAGGACGTCGAGATCCTCTGCCTCGAACCTGAGCTCGCGACCCATCGAGGCGGCGAGGCGAGCCACACCCTCCAGGTGGCGGTCGAGCTCGGGCTCGCGCTCGCGCAGGACCCCGAGCAGAACACCGCGGGTTTGGCTCTGGGCCGAGGTTGCCCGGTGACCCTTCTGCGCGTACATGCGCCGGTCGGCAAGCCGGAGCGCCTCGGTCGCCGTCTGCGCCTCGGTCGACAGCAGCACCATCCCCCACGAGGCGGTTATCGAGAAGCCGCTGCCACGTTCGCTGAGCGCGGCCTGGGCGGCGCGGGCAATCGCCTCTGCCTTCAGCGCTTGCGTGGAAGCCAGCACGCAGAACTCATCGCCGCCGAGCCGGTAGGCCGTGCCCCACGGCTCGACGGCCGCGGCGAGCTGGTGCCCGAGGCGACGCAGCAGATCGTCCCCGGCGACATGCCCGAAGCTGTCGTTGTAGGACTTGAACCCGTCGAGGTCATAGAGCGCGAGGATCGCTTCCCGCTCGCCTCCGGGGCCCAGCGCCGACTCGAGGTCCGTGTTCAGGCTGCGCCGGTTGGCGAGCCCGGTGAGCGAGTCGGTTATGGAATCGTGCCGGGTCAAGGCGATCATGCGGCTGTTCTGGCGGAAGGTGATGGCCAGCCTGATCAGCACCGCGCCGAGCGAGGCGACGCCGAGGACGATCGCCGGCACCCCGATCGGGGTGAAGCTCCCCAGGGCAAGGAGAGCCACGACGGCGGCGGCGAAGACGATCGGCAGGGCGATGCGGCGCTCGCCGCTGCGCCCCCGCACCGAACCGCGCACCGGCCCGCGAAGCCAGGCGGCGCCGGCCAGGAGCAGGAAGGCCAGCGGCCAGCCGACGCTGGCCAGGTTCAGCGCCTGCGTGGACTGGCCGGCGACGGAGAGATAGACGACGTCCGATACGCCGAAGAGGAGCAGAGCAGCCGCGATCGGGAGCCAGGCGCCCTGCAGTCGCCACTGCGAGGCCGCAAACGCTCCGGCGACGAGACGAGACGGTCGGCAAAGGGATAGGCGAGGCTGACGGCGACCCCGAGCGGGCTGCCGCCGAGAGCGTCGAGCACCGGGGGGAAGATGAGAGCGGCCGCGACCGCCGCCGCGGCCAGCGCGCCGATCAACCCGTCGACCCAGGCGAGGGTCTCGAGGTGGGCGACGCGAGCCCGGAGCAGGAGCACCAGGCCCAGGTAGCTCGCGGGATAGAAGGCGAGGAAGAGCGCATCCGAGGGCGAGGGGAATGGCGCCGGGCTGGCGTAGTAGAGAAAGACCGAGTAGTAGGTCTGGCCCAGCGCCCACACCAACAGGCCGATCCCGACGGCGAGCCACGCCCCGCGCTCGGTCGGCACGATCGAAGCTCGTGCCAGGACGGCCGCCGCCGCCCCGAGCACCACGGCGTCATAGACCCAGCGGCCGAAGAAGTCCTGAAGCGGGGAGCTGCCGAGCGAGCCGAGGATGACCGCGGCGTAGGCCGCGAGCAGAAGCGAGAGAAGCCCGAGCCAAAGGGCCACGGGCGTACGCGTGCGACGCATCGTGGACATCAGGCCCGACACCATGCTTCCCTCATCGGCCAACGCGGCGCAGAACTTTCGTCTTGGCGCGTCGCCGGCAGCTCCTACTTGACCAGGGCGATGGTGAACCCGTCGTAGCCCTTGCTCCCCACGGTCTGGATCGTCGTCGCGCTGACGCCGGCCTCGGCAAACCCGGCGGTTTGAGACGCTTTGACGATGGCCGCCGTGACTTCACCACGCAAGGAGCACGCGCTGGAGATGTTCTCGAAGCTGCCGCGCAGCTACGACGAGGTCGCCGCGGCGCTCAGCTTCTTCCAGGATCCGCGCTGGCGAAAGGCGGCGGTCGAGGCGGTCGAGGCGGGCCCCGAAGATCGCGTCCTCGACGTCGCCTGCGGCACCGGCCTGGTCAGCGCCGCTCTGGTCGAGCGCTGGGGCTGCCGCGTCGTCGGGCTCGACCAGAGCGCGGCGATGCTGGGACGGGCAAGGGCCAAGGCGGCGGCGGATCCACGCCTGGCGGGGCGGGTCAGCTTCGTCGAGGGCGAAGCCGAGAGCCTGCCCTTCGCCGACGGCGAGTTCGACCACCTCACCTTCACCTATCTGCTGCGCTACGTCGAGGACCCGGCGGCAACGCTGCGCGAGCTGGCGCGGGTCGTGAGGCCCGGCGGTCGCGTCTCCAGCCTCGAGTTCTGCATCCCCTCCGGTGCCTGGCTCTGGCCCTGGCGCCTCTATACCCGCGTCGGCCTGCCGGCGCTGGGCCGTCTCGTCTCGCGCAGCTGGTACGAGGCGGGTCGCTTCCTCGGTCCCAGCATCGAGGGTTTCTACCGCGCCCACCCCCTGCGCCGGCAGGTCGGGCTCTGGGAAGCGGCCGGGATCGAACGGATCGCCGTCAGGCGGATGAGCCTCGGCGGCGGCGTCGTCATCTGGGGCACGGTTGGAGCCTGAGCGCCAGCCCCGTCCCGCCTTCTACGCCATGGCTCCCGGCGGCTGGCGGGACCTGGTCACCGTGCTGCACCCCCCCTATACGCTTTGGCACGTCAGCAATGTCGCGATCGGCGCCGCGATCGCTCCGCACATCTACGCCGGCCGCCTGCTGGCGGCGATCGCGGCGTTCTTCCTCGCCGTCGGCGTCGGCGCTCACGCCATGGACGAGCTGCACGGCCGGCCGCTCGGCACGCAACTCTCACGGCGCTCTCTGATCGCCCTGTCGGCAGCCGGGCTGGGCGGAGCGCTGGCGATCGGCATCGCCGGGACGATCATCGTCTCCCCCACCCTCGCCCCGCTGGTGCTGGCCGGCGGGTTCATCGCCCCCGCCTACAATCTCGAGTGGTTCAACGGCCGCTTCCACACCGACTTCTGGCTCGCCGCCTCCTGGGCCGGCTTCTCGTCGTTCACCGGCTGGTGGGTGAACTCCCTCGGCGTTCACTCGGTCAGGGAAGCGATCGCCGTCACCGCCGCGGTGCTCGCCTGCTTCTTCCTCGTCACCGCCCAGCGGCGGCTCTCGACTCCGGTCAGGGAGCTGCGGCGCCGGACCGTCGCGCTCGACGGGGAGCAGCGCCTCGCCGACGGGACGGTCAAGCGGCTGAGCCGGGACGGACTCTCCGCGCCCCTCGACGGAGCCCTGAAGGCGCTCTCGGTCGCGGTGCCGCTGCTGGCCGTTGCCCTGCTGGCGATCCGTGCTTAGAACCCGTTTCCGCCGTGCGGCCAGTGTGGCCCTTTGAAGAAATGCCTACTCAACCCTTCATCGTCCGTTAAGCATGGCGCGAGATCATCGAGCCGTGGACCGGTCGCCACGCAAACCGTCGCGGCGGCGACCCCGGCCATCGCCCTCGCGTGCGCACCGACGGCGGCGCCTCGTCGTTCCGGTGGGAATCGTCGCGCTCGTCGTCGTCGCGATCGTGGTCGGCGCCGGCTCCGGCGGCGCCGGCTCCACCGATGCCGGCCAGAGTCCGGCCACCAATACGATCCTCGTCGCACACCCTGCCCAGCCCCTGCCTGCGCCGATCTCGGGCGAGGCGGTCGTGGCGACGGCGCGCGGTCCGCTGATCGTCGGCGGCCTCGACGCCTCCAGCAATTCCGCCAGCGGCGTCTTCCTGCTCGACTCCGCAAACGGAAAGCCGAGCGAAGTGGGCTCCCTGACCGGGCCCCTCCACGACTCTGCCGCGAGCCTGGTCGGCGAACGGGTGCTCGTCTTCGGCGGCGGAACTGAAACGAGCACCGACGCGGTGCAGGCGCTCGCGGCGCCGGGCGGGATCGTCGCGGCGGGGACAAGCGCCGAAACGACGGGCAGATTGCCGACGGTCCGCTCCGACCTCAGCGCCGTGACGGTGGGCGGAACCGCGTATGTCCTCGGCGGTTACGACGGCAGCAATCCGATCGACTCCGTCTTGGCGACGACCGACGGCTCGACCTTCAACCAGGTGGCGCGGCTGCCGGCCCCGGCCCGCTACCTGGCGGTCGCGGCGCTCGGCGGTCGCATATTCGCCTTCGGTGGAGAGACCTCCAGTGGGTCTGCCAGCAACGCGATACAGGAAGTCGACCCCCGGGCGGGAACGGCCCGGATCGTCGGACACCTGCCGACAGCGGTCTCTCACGCCAGCGCAGTAGCCCTCGGCGGCGACATCTACGTGTTGGGCGGGGAATCCGGCGGCACGCCCACGACACGGATCTGGCGCTTCGAACGCGGGAGGCCGGCTGTGTCCCCGGCCGGCAGGCTGCCGAGACCGATCTCCAACGGCGCCGCCGCCGCGATCGGCTCCACCGGCTACCTGATCGGCGGAACCGACGCCGGCGAAGCTCCGCTGGCGACCGTCGTGAAGCTGACCGTCGCGCACAGGCCGGTCGGCCATGCGGCTGCCTCCAAGACAAATGCGGCCGCCGACGCGCCGTTCTCCGGACAGCTCATGATCGCCGACCGCGGGAACAATCGGCTGCTCGTGGTCAATGCGAGGAAGCAGATCCTCTGGCGCTTCCCCTCCCGGGCGCACCCGGCGCCACCCGGAGGGTTCTACTTCCCCGACGACGCCTTCTTCATTCACGACGGCCACGGCATCATCTCCAACGAGGAGCAGAACGAGCGAATCGTGCAGCTCTCCTATCCGGCCGGGAAGCTGCTCTGGTCCTACGGACACCCGGGCGTCACCGGCTCCAAGCCCGGCTACCTCCACGAGCCCGACGACGCCTACCTGCTCCGCAACGGGACGGTCTCCGTCGCCGACGCGGAAAACTGCAGGGTGCTGCTGATCTCCAATGCGAAGAAACTCCTGAAGACGTTCGGCGACCCCCAATCGTGCAGTCACGAACCGCCGCACAGGCTCGGCTCTCCCAATGGGGACACCCCACTCGCAAACGGGGACATCCTGATCTCGGAGGTGAATGGCTCCTACATCGACGAGATCACCCCGGAGGGCAAGCTCGTCTGGAGCGTCCAGCTGCCGATCGAATATCCCTCCGACCCCCAGCAGCTCGGTCCAGACCGCTATCTCGTCGCCGACTACACGCGGCCCGGGGGCATCTACGAGTTCAACCGCGCCGGGAAGATCCTCTGGTCCTACAGCCCCTCGTCGGGCAAGCGGATGCTCAACCACCCCAGCCTCGCCGAGCGCCTGCCAAACGGGCTGATCGCGACCAACGACGACTACCGCGACCGGATCGTGATTATCGATCCGAAGACGAAGAAGATCGCCTGGCAGTACGGGGTGACCGGCGAACCCGGGACCGGCCCCGACCACCTGCACATCCCGGACGGGTTCGACCTTCTCGCCCCCAACAACACCACCCCCACCCACCCCTTCACGGGTTAGCTCGGCGCCGCGCAGGCCAATTTGCAGCGACTTCGACGAGGGGTGGACGACCGGGCTCGAACCGGCGACCGCCTGGACCACAACCAGGAGCTCTACCAACTGAGCTACGTCCACCGCGCTGGCTGCAATTTAGCGGGCCGGGGCGGGGGTCAGTCGTCCGCGTTCATCGGCCGCCCAGGCTAACCGCGCTACCGTTGGCGCGATGGCCAAGCTGCGAGGCATCGCGCTGTTCCGGCCGGAGGCGCGGCCGGCGACGCTGACCGGCGCCCAGATGCGCGGCGCCGCGGCGGTCGGGGCGCTGGCCGTGGGAGCCGCGGCGGTCGGCGGCTTCGCGATCGGCCGGCTCAACATCGGCCGCCTGGCCGTCGGCCGCGCTGCGATCGGCAAGCTCGCAGTCGGCCGGCTCGAGGTCGAGGAGCTGGAGATCGGCCGGCTGACGGTGGGCGAGAGCTCCCTCCCCACCTCCGAAGCGAATCAGGGCATTGAGCCGTAACGCGCATCCGACTTCGCTCCCATCCGGGCGGGGCAAAGGTCGGCTGCGTCGCATTGGGGGCGCCCTCGCGCTGCTCGCCACGCTGGCCGTGACCACATTCGCAGCAGCGTCCGCCCACGCCGCCGGCCCCTACCCCGGCCTCGGCTCCTGCCAGGTCTTCCCCGACCCGCCCGCCTCGCTCTCGCCGCGGGCGCCGTCGCTCGGCAACGAGGCGGCCTGGAACCAGGACGTCTCCAAGGCCCCGCGCGACCCGCGCTCGGCCGCCTACATCGCCTTCATCGACTCCCACGGTGGCGACCACCTGCATCCCGACTTCGGCTCCCCCCGCCCCTACGGCCTCCCCTACTCCGTGGTCGGCGCCGGCCGGCGCCCGCTGCCGATCCACTACACCGCCTACGGCGACGAGAGCGGCCCAGGACCGTTCCCCATCCCGGCCGGCGCCCCGGTCGAGGGCGGCAACGGCAGCGACGGCGATCGCCACGTGCTCGCCGTCAACAGCTCGAGCTGCGTGCTCTACGAGCTCTACCGCGCCTTCTACGTTGCCAAGCCCAGGCCGCACTGGAACGCCGACTCCGGCGCCGCCTGGGACCTCAACTCGACCAAGCTCCGGCCCGACGGCTGGACCTCCGCCGACGCCGCCGGCCTGCCGATCTTCCCCGGCCTGGTCCGCTATGACGAAGTCGCCGCCGGCCAGCTCGAACACGCGATCCGCGTCACCTTCGACAGCACCCGCAACGCCTGGGTCCACCCCGCCTCCCACTGCGCCGGCGACACCGCCAGCGCCGCCGCGCCGCCGATGGGACTGCGGCTGCGGCTCGAGGCCGGCTATGGGCTCGGCCGCTTCAGCGGCCCCGCCCGCACGATCGCCGAAGCGATGAAGCGCTATGGCCTGATCGTCGCCGACAACGGCTCCAACTGGTACTTCAGCGGCAGCAGCGACCGCCGCTGGGACGACGAGAACCTGGACCAGCTGAAGCGGATCCCCGGCAGCGCCTTCGAGGTCGTCAAGAGCGCTGCGGCTGTCCACTCCTGTTGACGAAGCGCCAGATCCGGCCGAAGAAGGCGAGCACGCCCATCGCGACGACCAAGCCGATCGCTCCCAGCAGCAGCAGAAAAAGGATGAAGGCGACGATGGCAAGGGGGATCAGGAGGAATTTCACACACTCCGATTCTCCCCCCGCGGCCTAAGCGAACCGTTAAGCCGCCCGAGACGAGAAGTTCATCTGCACCGGCATACATGCCAAATGCACGTCTCGTCTCCTCAGCCGCGGGTGCCGCCGCCGCGCCCGTCCGGCGACCAGCCGGGGCCGTGGAACATGTAGCCGAGGCGGTGGCGCCAGCTGGCCGCGGCGCGCACGTCGCGGGCGATCGCCGAGAACTCGTGGAAGGCGACGCGGGTCGGCTTGAAGGTGTGGAGGTTCTGCGTCAGCCCGTACCGAACCCGCTCGGTCTCCCCCTGGAAGGTGCCGAACAGCCGGTCCCAGACGATCAGGATGCCGCCGTAGTTGCGGTCGAGGTAGAGCTCGTTGGAGCCATGGTGGACGCGGTGATGGGACGGGGTGTTGAAGACGAGCTCGAACGGCGCCGGCAGGCGGCCGATCCGCTCGGTGTGGATCCAGAACTGGTAGATCAGGCTGATCGCCTGCTGCAGCAGGATCATCCAGGGCTGGAAGCCGAGCAGCGCCAGCCCCGCCCAGAACGGCAGCGCCGTCATCGGCGTCCAGGTCTGCCGCAGCGCGGTCGAGAGGTTGTAGTGCTCGGAGGAATGGTGGACGACGTGGCTGGCCCAGAAGACCCGCACCTCATGGTGGATGCGGTGGAACCAGTAGTAGGAGAAGTCGTCGGCGAAGAAGAGGATGACGTAGGTCCACCACTCGTCGGCCGGCATCCGCAGCGGCGTCAGCTCGTAGAGGCCGGCGTAGACGACGACCACGGCCAGCTTCCAGACGGCGTTGATGACGACGTTGCCGAGCCCCATCGTGAGGCTGGTGCGGGTGTCGCGCAGCTCGTAGCCGACCAGCTCCTCGTCGGCGGCGAGCCGGAAGGACCACAGCTCCACCGCCAGCAGCAGCACGAATGCGGGAATCGCGTAGAGGATCAGTTCGGCCACGGGCCGGAACTCTAAAGGGGTCGATCCGGGCCGCTCTTGTAGGATTGACTGACGAGTCAATCGACATGAAAGGGTGTCACATGACTTCCAGCAGCAGCAGGGTCTCCCCGGCGGACTTCCCGCCTTCCGTCGAGGTCGGCAAGGAGTTCGTCAAGCGCTCCCTCGACGGCGAGGACGAGCGGATCGAGATCGGCGTCGCGATCGTCGGCGGCGGCACCGCCGGCCTCGCCTGCGCCAACCGCCTGCTGCAGCTGCTGGCCGACGACCCGGAGACGATGGAGCGCCTCGGCGAGGTCCCGGTCGCGGTGATCGAGAAGGCGAAGACCTGCGGCGGCCACAACCTTTCGGGAGCGGTGATGCGCCCGGGCCCGCTGCAGGAGCTGTTCCCCGACCTCAGCCGCGAGCGGTGGCGCCAAGAGGGCTTCGGCTTCGGCGAAGTCGAGAAGGAGGCGATCTACCTCCTCCCCAACGGCAAGCGCAAGCTCCGCATCCCGCCACCGCCGCCGCTGCGCAATCACGGCAACGAGGTGGTCTCCGTCTCCGCCCTCTGCCGCTACATGCAGGCCCAGGCCGAGGAGGCCGGCGCCTACCTGCTGACCGAGACCGCGGCGACGCGGCTGATCGTCGAGGACGGCGCTGTCGTCGGCGTGCGTTCCGGCGACAAGGGCCGCGGCAAGGACGGCGAGGAGCTCGGCAACTTCGAGCCCGGCGCCGACATCGCCGCCAGGGCGACGGTGCTCGCCGAGGGCTGCTGGGGCCACCTGACCGATGCCGCCGTGCGCGAGTTCGACCTCGACGAGGGGCGCGAGCCGCAGGTCTGGGAGCTCGGCGTCAAAGAGGTCTGGAAGGTGAAGGAGCCGCTGGACCGGGTGGTCCACACCCTGGGCGGCTGGCCACTGAAGATCTCCGCCCGCCACCATCAGATCGGCGGCTCCTGGATCTATCCGATGAAGGATGAGAAGACCGGCGAGGACCTGGTCTCGATCGGCTTCATCCTCGACCTCGACTACGCCGACGCGACCAGCTCCGCCCACGACCTGCTGCAGAAGTTCAAGACCCACCCGATGGTGCGCAAGATCCTCGAGGGCAGCGAGCGGGTCAGCTGGGGCGCCAAGGCACTCCCCGCCGGCGGCTACTGGGCGATGCCGAAGCTCTCGGCGCCGGGCACGGTGCTGGTCGGCGACGGCGCCGGGACGATGAACCTGACGGCGCTGAAGGGCGTCCACTATGCAATCAAGTCTGGGGTGCTGGCGGCAGAGGCGATCTTCGCCGCGCTGAAGGAGGGGAGCAACGACTTCTCGGCCTACGAGGGGGCGGTCGCCGACTCGATCATCGGCAAGGACCTCTACGAACAGCGCAACGCCCGCCAGCCGTTCCAGAAGGGCCTGCTGAAAGGGATGCCGCTGGTCGGCATGATGATCCTCAGCAGGGGCCACTTCCCCGGCGGCCGCTGGAAGCTGCACCGCAACGACGAGCAGCCGATGTTCATCGGCGACAGCAGGGACAGCTATCCCAAGCCGGACGGCAGGTACACCTTCGACAAGCTCTCCAGCGTCTTCATCAGCGGCAACGTCACCCGCGACGACGCGCCCAACCACATCCGGGTGCAGAAGCGGGTGCCGCGGGAGATCGCCGAGACCTGGGCCTGGATGTGCCCGGCCGGCGTCTACGAGATCCCCGAGGACGCGCCCGAGAGCGGCGACGTCGACGTCATCGTCAGCTACACGAACTGCGTCCAGTGCGGCGCGATCACCGCCAAGGGCGGTCGCCTGACCCCGCCCGAGGGCGGCGACGGCCCGCTGTACCAAAACACGTAACAAGAGCGGGGTGGGAGGCCACTAAGGTTTCGGGCGTGCGCCGAGCCCTGGGAACGCTGACCTGCGCCGCCGCGCTTCTGGCGCTGCCGTTCTGCGGCTCCGCGGCGGCGGCTCCCGGCGGACAGAAGGCGGCCGGCTTCGGCACCCTCGGCCAGACCGTCCTCACCGCGGTCGCCTCGACCACCAACGCCGACGAGGCGCTGGGCGCGCTCGGTGACGGCCTCGCCCTGATGGAAGCGCGCAACAAGCTCGCCGCCGAAGCCGAAGCCGAACCTGGCGCCGCCCCGCCGCCGGCACCGAAAGTCCCCGCCGATCCTGCGAAGATGCCGCCCGCCTCGGCCGGCTCCAACGGCACCGCGGTCCAGCGCCACAGCGCCGTTGCCGGCGAGAAGATCTTCGCCCACACTCCAGTCAACGGCGGCGGCTCGACCTCAATTCTGCTCACCGGCATCGCCCTGGCGCCGCCCGACGCCCCGGAAGCGGTCAAGGGCGTGATCAACAACGCCAACGAGATCGTCGGCCGCCCCTACGTCTGGGGCGGCGGCCACGCCTCCTTCTACTCCTACGGCTACGACTGCTCCGGCTCGGTCAGCTTCGCCCTCTTCGGCGGCGGCCTGATCCCGGAACCGCTGACCTCCGGATCGCTGGAGTCCTGGGGCGCTCCCGGCCCCGGCAAGTGGATCACCGTCTACGCCAACGCCGGTCACACCTTCGCCGAGATCGCCGGCCTGCGCTGGGACACGGTCGGCGACGCCCAGGGCACCGGCCCCCGCTGGCACCTCGCCCCGGCCTCCAGCGCCGGCTTCGTGGTCCGCCACCCGCCCGGCTACTGAGCCGAGAACGCACTTCTGCCTTCACCGCCTTTTCACTTCAGCGTCGCGTTCAGTTAACGAGTCGGCCCAGCTTCCCCGCCTAGCGTTGCCGTGTTTTCCGTCAACAACCGAAAGGGAAGCGATGACGAACGCTCTGTTGAGGATGAGGCAATCGCGCAGGGTCGGAATAGGCGTGCTCGTCTGCGTTGCCGCGCTCGCGGCGCTTAGCGGCACGGTCCTGGCCGAGGGGCACTTCTGGTCCGGAGGCGGCGACAACGCCTGGCCATATGCGGAAGCAGGCCCAACCCCGATTCTCGCCACGGCGGGCGACATCTCCTGCCAGCCGGGCGCCCCGGTCGAAGAAGAGAAGCAGAAGGACGTCTGCGACAAGACCGGCGCCGGCTATAGGACCCGGATGGAAGCGCAGACGGCGACCGCGAACCAGATCGAGGAAATGAAGCCGAACCTGGTCGCGATCCTGGGCGACGAGCAGTACGAGGTGGGTCGCTACGAAGACTTCCTCGGCTCCTTCGACAAGACCTACGGGGCTTTCAAGTTCCTGCAGCGCCCCTCCCCGGGCAACCACGAGTTCTATTCCGAGCACGGGGAGACAGGCGTCCATGGCCGCGGCTATTTCGACTACTACAACGGCACCGAACTCAACTCGGACGGCACGCCGGTCGAGGAAACGGTCGAATCCGAACACGGGGGTGCCGCCTTCAGTCAGCCGCGTCCCCGCCAGGACGGCCAGGCGGGCGAGTATGGCGAAGGCGGCAACGGCTGGTACTCCTACGACCTCGGCTCCTGGCACATCATCTCCCTGAACGTGGAGTGCGCCGTGCAGCCGGGCGGCTGCAGCCCCAACGGCGCTTGGTTCGCCAGCGAGACCGGCTGGCTCGCGAAGGACCTCGCCGACGACCATGCCCAGTGCACCCTGGCGTACTGGCACCAGCCGACATTCAGCTCGACCGCCAGCCCGTCCACGTCCGATAGCGAAGAGGGAGAAGCGGCGGATGCCTGGTGGAAACTGCTCTACGCACACCACGCGACGCTGATCCTGAACGGCCACGACCACGTCTACTCGCGGTTCGCGCCGATGGACCCGGCCGGGAACTACGACCCCCGCCACGGGATCCGCGAGTTCATCGTCGGGACCGGCGGTGAGTCGCTCGACGAAGTGCTCCCCGGCACTCCGAACCTGGAAGCCTGGTCCGATCAGTACTACGGTGCGATGAAGCTCGCGCTGAAGCCGGGCGGCTACACCTGGGACTACGAGTCGGCGATGAAGAGCCCGGAAGCGCCGGAAGGCACTCCGGCCACCTACGGCGACACCGGCAGCGGCCGCTGCAACGGCGGTCCGTCCTACCACTGAGCGACTGGGGCCCCGGGCGGCTGAGCCCCGGAGCGCATGCCCGGGCGGGGCGGACCTCGCCCCGTCCGGGTCAGCCGCTGTGCTGCAGGCCAAGCGCTTCCGGAATGGCTGTCACCAGTCGGTCTTCCACCGGCAAAGATGCGCGCCGGATAGCGATTCGGCACCCGCGCCCGCTGCTCAGCGCCCCCGGCTGGATTCGAACCAGCGACCGTCGGATTAGAAGGCAGGCTCGGGCCATCGGCGCCAGCCGCCTTGGCATGCGCTTTGCCTGCAAATGGGCATTTCTCGAGATGACAGAGGAAGACGAGAACGGACACGATTTGCCCGAATTTGTTCCTACCCGTGTTCCTACCCAGGTCCGCCCTAAGCTGCGGGATAATCTCGGTCGATCCGGCCCCGGTAGCTCAACTGGAGAGAGCGCTGGCCTTCTAAGCCAGAAGTTGAAGGTTCGAATCCTTCCCGGGGCGTCTCAAGCTTGCATCCCGCAGCGTATTCGGTACATCGGATCGCCGGCGACCGATCGTGCGAGCATCTGATGCAATTCGCGCCGATGAGCCCCGCGAATCTTCAAGCCGTCTACTTCCGAGACGCCGACGGAGCCGAGCCGGTACTCGAATTCATCGCGGGCCTCGACGCCAAACGCCGCGCCGCCCTGCTGCGCCAGCTCGATCGGCTGAACGATCTCTCCGATGCGATGCCGCACCTCCCGTTCCCCCACAGTTCCCAGGTCGAGGGAGAGTTGCGGGAGCTGCGCTGCCACATGGGCTCCGAGCACTACCGGGTGCTGTACCGGCGCTCCGAGCGCCTGATCGTCCTTCTGCATGCCTTCCGAAAGACGACGGGCAAGCTACCGTCGGCCGAGATCAAGATTGCCCAGAAGCGCTGGGAAGATTTCAAGGCGCGGATGGATGCCCAGCCACGTAGGCCGCCCCGGGCAGCTGGCCACGATGCGCCCTGAAGTCTCTGGCGGTTGTTAGCAACGCTGCTAACATCATTGACGTCGGCGACCTTTGGAGAGCGATGAGCAAGCGAGTCAGCCCGGTCGGCAGAGCAGTCTCCGACCACATCAAGGAGTCCCTCGAGAACCCTGCGTTCAGGGCCGAGTACGAGCGCCTCGCGCCCTACGAGGAACTTGCACGGATCGTCATCATGCGCCGCGGCGCGCTTGGGCTGACCCAAGCGGAGCTGGCCGCGCGGATGGGCACGACGGCGTCGGCGATCTCGCGGATCGAGAGTGGCCAGCACGCCACCAACGCCCAGACTCTGAAGAAGCTCGGCGACGCCTTCGGCGTCCGCGCCGTGCTCGGCTTCGAGTCTGGCCCCGTCGAGCATCCCGAGCGCGAGCTCGTCGTCCTCTGATCGCTCGCTACAGCGCGCCCTGCGGCCTCGCCGACAACCCCGGCCGGGCCGCAGTCACCCGTAGGGCGCGCCAGCGACCCCGAGCGAAGCGAGTGGGTTGACGGCGGCCCGGCCCCCCATAATTTCCCCGTGGTCGGCAGCGTTGGCGCAGCCAACTCTGCCGACCTAACTGCAATTGGGCTACCCAGAGAGCGAGCCAAAGAGCCTCAAAGCCCGCGCGGCAACTCGCCCCAGCGCTGAAGGAGAAGCTCGGAATGAGGGTCGGGGCGCTCTTCGACCAGCCCGACGCGATCGCAGAGCGCCAGGCTGCGCCGGTTGCGGCGATCGACGCGGGCGAAGGTGCGCCGATGGCGGCCGAGGGCGAGCATCTGCTTGAAGATCGCAAGGAACATCAGCTCTCCCAAGGAGACCTCGCGATCTCCTGCGAGCTCGACGCGGGTGCCGCGGGCCGCGAGGGAGACGGCGATGACTTCGGTGTAGCCGACATCGGGAACGAGGGTGGGCTCGATGCGGTGGGCACCGAGGACGAGCAGCTCTCCATCGGGGTCGGTGCCGAGCAGCATGCGGCCGTCAAAGCGCGGCGGCGATGCCAGGTAGCGGTGCGGCAGCGGGCTGCGGAGCTGCTCCTCGATCGCGGCTTCCCAAGGATCGCCCGCCGAGCAGCGAAAGGCCGCAAGGTCGCCCAGGTCGGTTGCCACCAAGGCCCTGATCCGGACCTCGGCGGCCTTCACTTAACGTCGGGAACGCCGTCCGGAATCGAGATCGTGGGATTGCCCGTGACGCTCAGCGCCTCGTGGTCGGCGTCGCCGAGCACTTTCCCCCAAGCGGTCCCGTAGACGTCGGTGGGCGTCGCGCCGGCGCGGGCGCCCTCGAGGAGCGCAAGGGCATCGGCTGCCTCCTCCTCGTTCATCTGCGAGAGAACCTCCTGTATGCGCTCCTTGACCGTCATGGTCACATTCTACCGGGGTTCTGCTACTCGATCTCGAAGCCGCGATCGAGATCGCGGTCCCGGTCGATCTCGCGCTCGATCCGCGCCTGACGCTCGGCGGCCTTCTCGTCGACCTCCCTGGCGATGCTCGCTTCCTGCGCGCCGCTTCGGCGCATCCGCTCGCCGAGCCGTTCGATCGCACCGACGTCCATCCCCTGCTCGCCAAGATCCTCCCGCGCCACATAGACCTGGGTCTGCTCGCGGGCGCGGCTGAGCGCGACGTAGGCGTGCTCCTTGTCGGTCTGCCAGCCGCCGGTGAGGATCCCCGAGGCCTCGGCGGTGATGCCCTGGGCCTTGTAGACGTGCAGGGCGCAGGAGAGTGGCCTGATCGTCGTCTTGTGAGACTGCTCGGAGTCAGTGCACGGCTGCCGCTCCTCGTCCGAAGGGAGAGCGTGGGCGCCGGTGCCGACACGCTCGCAACTACCCGAAGGCGGCAGTACCTCAGTGTTAGCTAATATTTTGACACTTATACCTTTACGGGGGGTAGACTCCCGTGAAGCATGGCAAGCAGGTTCTCCAGCTATTCGGTCGGAAGAAACTTCCGAAGTGCCCTCAGCGCCCCTTCAGAGACGCCGAACACGGTGTCCCAAACCACCTGGTCAAGCGCATGGCCGTGGATCGAGTCAAGCCCGGCATCTTGGGTGTCAAGGGTTATGGCAAGGCCATTGGTGAAGTGCATCTCCATTTTTTGTTGGGGGTTGGCGGGGTAGGCGGTGATCCGGCCGAGGTCTGCGCTGTCTTCGATCTCGGGATAGATAGTTCCTCGAAAGGTCTCGATCCGGCCTTGGACCTTGATATTGCGGGATCGAGTGCGGTCGAGTTCCAGCCCCTCGCTTCGGACGGCACCGAAGTGCAGAAACCGATGCCGGTCGAGCCGGGCAAGCTCGTTGAGAACCCAGAGGCCGTTGTAGTCCCAGATGTCGCCATCATTAAACGGTTGCAGCCCCTTGATCGCTGCCCGTGCGTCAGGCGTCACCGTGACGAGCATGTGACCGGCGGTGCTATCGAACATGTCGGGGCCTCGTCCGCTGAACTCGTCCTTATCGACATCGCCAATAATCGGAAAGCTGGACTTCAGGGCCTGCTCTTCGGTCATTTCTCCTTCCGCTCCCGCGTTGCCAAGCGCATAAGCGATGTACTCCAACGCGGCGCGGGCGTTGTAAAGGCAATCTCCCAGAACCAATGCGAGGGAATCGGGGGGCTCCCTGATTTCCTCAGCGCGGATGATGTAGGCCGGTGGTTTCGGGTCCGGATATACCCGGATCGCATAGCCGTCGATATTGACCCACCTGTCGATCTCTGCTTCGAGTTCCTTCAGATGGTCACGCGCCCGCCCCAGCTTTAGATCATGTGCCCACACGCGCTACCCTCTCACCAATGGCTCCCAGCAAGCAAGAGCCGCCCACCGAGCAGACCCCAAAGGGCCTCACGGTCCCGGTGCCCAAGCGTGACGATTTCCTGGGCAACCTCAAGAAGGCAGCGGAGCCGGACAAAGGCTCAGCTACCAGCGGCTCTAAGAAGTAGCGTCTCGAACATCGAGCGGCGGTCGTGGCGATGGTTGTAGCGCCACGCATACTCGTCCAGGTAGGACTGAAGCCACTTGCGCGAGACCTTCTTGTAGGCGCCGCGCATCCCGGTCTTCATGTTGCCGAAGAACCCCTCGATGGTGTTCGTGTGCAGGTCTCCGATGGCGTAGATGCCCCGCGAGTAGTTGATAACGCGGTGGCCCGCGTACTCCCGCGAGAGCGGCTTGTAGGCCATCCAGTCGTCCGTGATGAGGATGGATTCGGGGTTGACGTTCGCCCGGACGGGGCCACTAAGCGGCTCGCCTCGCCGCGACTTGATTACGCGCAGCTTCACGCGCCCGCCGCGCTTGACCATGCCGAGCACCGAAACCTGTTCCTCGCGCCAGCGGGCGGCCTCCTTTTAGTCATCTTCGGCCCGCGCGGCCGACCGTGAACGCCGGTCTCGTCAACCTCGACATGGCCGTTCAGCGGCCCATCGTCCTCGGTCATCAGCTTATTGCGGATCAGGTTGAACATCCGCCACGCGGTCTTGTAGGTCACGCCAAGCTCTCTCTCAAGCTGTTTGGCGGACACTCCGCAGCGAGTGCTCGTCATCAGGTGGATCACGTAGAACCACAGGTGAAGCGAGGTCGAGGACTTGTGGAAGATCGTTCCGGCCAGCGGGTGCAGGTGGTGTCCGCAGGAGTCGCAGTCCCAGGCGGGCCGTTCCTTGACCTTGTGAAACTTGCGCTCTTTGTCGCACGCCGGGCAATGCGCGTGGTGACCATCCGGCGCATAGCGGTTGCGCCAAAGCCAATCCAGGCAGGCGGCATCGTCGGGGAACTCCCGCATGAACTCCATGAGCGAGTAGTCGGACGACGAGGCTTTGGAGCGCTTCGGCTTGTTGCGGTTGACGGGGGCATTACGCCTCCCCGTCTCCCGCTAGCTCCTCGATCTCGGTATTTAGGTCTTCGATGATGCCCCTGAGAGTCCTAATTGCCGACTGCCAATCGGCGTCGAGATCAAGGGCATTCAGCCTTGCTTCTAGGTCAATCTGCTTCACGCCCAAACCCTCTCACAAAATCTACCCCCTGTCAAGGGATAAGCGTGATATTTGACTCACCGCCCCCGCCCGGGAGAGAGCCGACTATCGGTGGAAGGCTCCGGACCCCTGTGGCGCCAATACATCCTGCCTCACGGCCTTGTCGAGGTAGATGTCGGCGAGATTTGGTTCGGCCTCTCGAAGGACTGACGCTCGTTCAGGTCGTGCCTGGATGTCTCTGAGCTTCCGGGTCGTCCACCCGGAGTAGGTTTCGAGCGCGAAGGCCTGTGGGGACCGCGGCCGCGCTCCCCGCTGCCCGTCGTCGGACCTCCTCCCGCGCTGGACGGACGGGACCGGACAGCGAGCGACCGCGAGGACGCGGCCTGGCCGGACGCGCCCGCCCTCGCACGGAGGGGGCCCGCCATCGAGCCCGGCCGAGGCGCCGCGAGGCGCCGACTTGATCTTGTAAATCATGCCGTTACACAGATCGACACCAGACCCGGATAGGCTCACCCCATGGAGACCCATGCAAAAACTGAGGGCATTGAGTTCGAGGAGGTGGCGAGTGAGGTTGACGATCGTCAATCGTCGCCTTCTGCCTACGAGATCGCAACCTATCCAGCGGATTTCACGCTTGAGGGCATCGAGAAACAATGGACGGCAGGCGAGCTTCTCATCCCCCGCTTCCAACGCGGATACGTTTGGAGCCAGGCTCAAGCGAGCAAGCTAATCGAGTCGTTTCTCGTCGGCTTGCCGGTCCCAGGGATTTTCCTCTACACCGAGCGCCAATCAGGGAAATACCTGGTGGTTGATGGACAGCAGCGCCTGAGGTCGATCTTCTACTACTTCGAAGGCTATTTCGGCGAGGAGCGTGAGGACGCCAAAAGGACCGTCTTTCGATTGACGGGCCTAGCCGAAGACAGTCCATATGCTGGCAAGTCCTACGCCGAACTGCTTGACACGGACGAGGAGGCAGCTCGACGTTTCCGAAATAGCGTTTTGCGAGCGTTCGTTGTTAGGCAATTGGACCCGCAAGACGATACGAGCGTCTTTCACATATTTGAGCGGCTGAATACGGGCGGAACCCTTGCCGTAGGACAGGAGGTCCGCAACGCCGTTTATTCGGGCCCATTCAACGAGCTCCTCATGGAGCTCAACGAGCTCGACGACTGGCGAGCCATCGTCGGTAAATCCGAGCCGGACAAGCGAATGCGGGATGTCGAGCTGATCCTTCGGTTCTTCTCGCTCCGGTACGCGCTGGATTCGTATGAAAAGCCCATGAAGGACTTTCTTTCGCGCTACATGCGAACTCACGCCCAGGCGAACGACAACCAGGTCGAGGGCTATCGAAGTGACTTCACCGAGACGGCCGCGGCCGTCCACGAACGCCTCGGGGAGCGGCCCTTTCATCTCCGCGCTGGATTGAACGCGTCAGCGTATGACTGCGTATTTGCCGCTTTCTCGAAAAACAAGGATTCCATTCCAGACGACATAGTCCAGAGGTACGCGACCCTCGTCGCTTCCGAGGCTTTTGAAAATCTTGTACGAAGCGGAACAACAGATGTAGCGACGGTGCGTGAGCGCATGTCGCTTGCGGAGCAACACCTCTTCGGCTAGAAATGCCATGGACTGTCCCCGTGCGGAAGCGGCAATTGAGACGTGTGAGCTGCACGTCGAAGAATCCCCTCCGGATCCAGAGATCGAGGTCATACTCGCTCAGCACGTAGCCGCAGTGGCCTACGCAGAGTTCGAGGCGCTCATAAGGAAGATGATCCACGACCGCTGCAAGCGGCACGAAGACGAGCCGCTGTCGAGCTTCGCGGCGGTCGCAGCCTCTCGGTTGATCCGCAGCATCAAGATCAAGGAGCTGAGTGGCTCACTTGGCTGGTTCGGGGATGCGCACAAGACGGCCTTCCAAGCTGCCATCGGGGCACTTCCCGAAGCAGTCGCAGCATGGAACAACATCTTGACCGGTCGCCACAGCCTGGCACACGAAGCGCTGAACGCACCCACGCTTACGTTGAGTGATGTCAAGCGGGATGCCCGGTGGGCCCAGGTCATCCTAGATTCCTATCTCGGTGCCATCGCTGCACCCTAGATTGGCGTTTGTTCGCCCAGAGCGGGAGCGAACGCCTCCGATCCTCGGCGAGGCCCTATGGGGGAGGTGCCGACGGCTTTCGGCGTCCCCAGCGGAAGTAGCCTGCCGCGCCGAGGGCGTTGAGACAGGCAAGGCGCCACAGAAGCCTGCCGCCACGCACCTCAGCGTCCGACCGATGTTGGATGTCGCGCTCCGCGGCCATGACGAGGGCGAGTGAGGCAGCAGTGAGCACCAGGGCCAATCGTCGACGGGCAGGCGACATGTCCTTGTAGCTCCTGGTCATTTCGACACGCGACAGCTTAGGAGAGCAACCCTGGTCGCGCGCCGAGCGAGAGCGATGCACCCCTAGACTGCGCAGAGATGTCCGCTGAGCAGGTCGACCACTACCTGCGTGGTCTCGAGGAGCCGAAGCGCACAACGCTCCAAGAGCTGCGCCGCACGATTCTCGAGATCGTCCCAGAAGCCGAAGAGGTGATCTCATACCGAGTTCCCACGTTCCGTTTGCACGGCAAGGTCATTGCCGGGTTTGCGGCATTCAAGAATCACCTCAGCTACCTGCCCTTCAGCGGGTCGGTCCTCGGCCAGCTTGCCGATGAGCTCGGCGGCTACACGATGACCAAGAGCTCTCTGCACTTCGCGATCGACCGCCCCCTGCCGAGGGCGCTCGTGAAGAAACTGATCACCGTGCGTCTCGCGGATGCAGATCTGCCCTCGCGCTGAACTCGCGCGCTCAGGACAGCGGGGCCAGTTTGTTGTGAGCGGGCGTCGAGCGGCACGCCGCCGAACCCCACCCGGTTGCCGTCGGGATCGCGATAGAGCACCTTGCGAACGCCGTTGGAGTAGGTCTGGTGCTCGGCGGGTTCGAGCCCGCGGGCGGCGATCGCGGCTACGTGGGCATCGAGATCGTCGACGAAGATCGTGACCACGGAGTTGCCTGCGCTATCCGCGTGCTCCACGACGTAGACCGACCGATCCTCGGCAAGCGTCCACAGTAGCGTGGGAGAAGAATGTCGGCTCGCCCAACAACCGTTCGTACCACGGTCGGGCCGCTTGGAAGTCCCGCACGCGCAGACCCGCGAAGAGGTGCAACGGCATCGGCGCAAGTCTAGGACGCGACATACGACCGCTTGTCGTCCAAACCGGGAGCGCGAGCGGCACCGCCCACGCGCTCGCAACCACACGAAATGCAGGCGAGCGGAGCCGTGCGAAAAGCGTGGCTACTCGATCCCGAACCCGCGATCGAGATCCCGGTCTCGCTCGATCTCGCGCTCGATCCGCGCCTGACGCTCCGCGCCTCGCTCGTCGACCTCCCTGGCGATGCTCGCCTCCTGCGCGCCGCTGCGGCGCATCCGCTCGCCGAGCCGTTCGATCGCGCCGGCGTCCATCCCCTGCCTCGCCGAGGTCCTCGCGCGAGACGTAGACCTGGGTCTGCTCGCGGGCGCGGCTGAGCGCGACGTAGGCGTGCTCCCTGTCGGTCTGCCAGCCGCCGGTGAGGATGCCCGAGGCCTCGGCGGTGATGCCCTGGGCCTTGTAGACGTGGACGGCGTAGCCGAGGTTGAGGTCGGAGAACTCGCGCGGTGTCGACCGCCACCTCGCGCGGCTCGCGCTCGTGGGTCTCGATCGTGACCCGGTCCGTGTGGCGGTCGGCGTCGACGACGGTGCCGGTGATCCCGTTCTCGACCCGCCTCTCGCCGGAGGATGTGGAACTGGGCGGAGAAGATCACCTCGTCGCCGGCGCGCAGGCCGTAGGGCTTGCCGGGCAGCTCGACCTGGTGTGAGCCGAGCTCGCCCGCCTGCGGCCCGGCGCTCCTGGGCCATCGCGTTGATCTGGTCGCGCTCGGCGTTGGAGGCGTCGGTGATCATCACCGCCTTGCCGGCGGGCAGGCTCCGCCTGGTCTCGTCCCAGTCGGCGACCATCGCCTCGGCGGCCTGCGGCGCGGGTGTCGTGGACGTGGAGGCGATCGTGGGCCTGGTACTGGGCGAGCGCCGGACCGGGTTCGCCGTTTCGGACCTGCTCCCAGGCCTCGGCGCTCCCAGTCGTGGTTGGCGCGGTGGACCTCGGTCAGCTCGGCGCTGGGGACCCGATCCTCGCAGCTGCTCGAAGAGCCCGCCGGCGCCGATCGGGCCGAGCTGCGCGGCGTCGCCGGCGAGGACGAGCTTGCTGCGGGAGTCGGCGGTGAGCTCGGCGAGCCGGGACAGGCGCTCGGTGTCGGCCATCCC
This sequence comes from uncultured Solirubrobacterales bacterium, assembly GCA_963785775.1. GTDB lineage: Bacteria > Actinomycetota > Thermoleophilia > Solirubrobacterales > 70-9 > VAYN01. The sequence goes on from CAWAWH010000003.1 coordinate 152,951, forward strand.
CGCCTCGTCCATGACGACGACGGTCCTGGGGCCGAGGTCGATGCGGCCGTTCTCGACGCCGTTGCAGAGACCGTCGGCGGTGGAGGAGCGGTCGAGGCTCGCGTCCTCCTTCAGCCGCTGCGCGGTGGCGCCGGCGACGGCGGTGCCGATCACCTCATAGCCCTCGAGCTGCCAGGCCCTGGCCGCGGCGGAGATGACGACGCCCTTGCCGGTGCCGGCGCGGCCGACGAGCTGCGAGATGCCGCCGGGGCCGGTGATCGTCTCCAGCGCCTCGCGCTGCTCTGGGCTGAGCGAGCCGTGGATCTCCTTGCCGATCTCGCGGCGCGCCTGCTTGAGGGATGCCTCGCTCGACCGGCGCTGCGTTCTCGTCGGCGCGCCGCTCGGCGATCTCGACCGTGGCCTGCTCCATCTCGCGCAGGCGCCGGGTCGTCCACATGCCCGTCCTCGAGGCGGACCAGCTCGCCGTTGCGCGCCAGCTCGTCGATCAGCCGGTCGGCCTCCTCTGGGCGGCAGGCGCCGGCGGCAAGCTCGTAGGCCTTGGCGCGCAGCTCGCGCTCGTCGATCATCGCGCGCTCGCGGGTCACCTCTTCGAGCAGCTCGGCGCGAAGGTCGACGCTGCTCCTGGTTGGAGATCGAGCGCTCGCTCGAACAGCTGCTCGGCGCGCTCGGCGCTCAAGCCCGTGCTCCTCCCCCACCGCCCGCCAGGCCTCGTTGACGTCGATCCGATCGGCGGCGCTCTTGGAGCCGCGGGTGGCGATCGTCAGCGAGCCCAGCTCGCCGGCCCGTGGCTCGCGGCCGTAGCGCTGGCGGAAGAGCGCGGGCGGCGCGGTCGACGTCTTCGGAGCGAGAGGACCAGCGGCTCGCCAGCTCCTCGGGGACGCCGCGGATCTCGAAGTAGCGTCCGTTGCGGCCGGTGCGGCGCTCGATCGGCAGGCCCAGCTCGCGCAGGTTGGCGGCCAGCTCGGCCCGGTACCAGGCGCCGCTCTCGCGGGCGGAGCGGTAGAGCCGGCGCGATTCGATCGCGGCGAGCTTGCCGTCGGTGCGCTCGGCGGCGAAGAGGACGAGGTGGGAGTGCAGCTGGGGGTCGGGGATCGCCGCCGGCCTCCTGGTCTTGGGCGAGGCGGCTGGTGGTGTGGACGAACTCGGCGGCGAGCAGGCTCTTGGCGCGCTCGAAGCGCACCACTCCGCCGCTCTTGCGCCTGACCAGGGCGACCTCGCGCTCGGTTCGCTCGAGCGCGCTCGCCACGGCGCGTCGGTGGGCGGCCTCGATCTGGGCGCGGCGGTAGGGGCCGGCGGTCGCCCAGAGCGCCGAGACCGACTTCGGCGGCGCCATCATCAGCTCGACGCCGGCGACCCTGGTGCCGTCGGAGCCGGCCGGGCGCAGCGGCTCGCCGGTGAGCGGCGAGAAGCCCTGCATCACCGCGCGCAGGTCGCTGCGCTGCGACCGGCTCCTCGGGATCGAGGCCGAGCGAGCGCAGCAGGTCCGGCGAGCCGTGCCAGCGGCTGGGCACCGGCTGGTCGTCGCTCGCCGTCGCGGGTGTAGTAGTCGCCGCGGGTGGCGGTCGAGGTCAGGTACTTGGCGTAGCGCGTCGCGGAGTCGCCGGGGATCTTGTGGGTGGTCTGCACACGGCGAACGTAGCGCCGGTGATTCCACACCTCAAGAGGGTGTGTTAATCGGCGACTATCATCGGCTATGTGTGACTATGTAGCTCCGTGAGGTGCGTCTAGTCTGCCGCTTTTCGGGGCTACGGAGGTGACGGGGAAAGGGTTACTGCGGAACGGACCAGCCGGTGCTTGTCAGCCCCGAGAGGGGCGTTGTTGACTGGATGGCCGGGAGCAGGTCTTGAGCGAAGCGCTACTGACGCTGTAGCGCGCTGTGAAACCGGAGCCGGTGAGCGGCACGTCTTCGGCATCGGGAAGGAGACGAAGAGGACGACGACCTCCGCTGAGGCTCAACTGGCGTCACGCACATTCATATCCGGGCAGATCGGTGGCTGAAGTTCGGTCGACGTCATCATGAATGGCAGCCTGCGCATGACAAGCGACTCTCCCGAATGACTTCGACCGAAGACACCGCCACCACTTCCTCTTCGCGAGCGACATGGACGTTGCTCACGGCTTTCCTGCCCTATCCCGATCCGCGCCGCCGCAAGGAGGCCCGTCGCGCTGCCCGGGAGCTGCTCGATCCCGCGCCCTGGCCGGGCGATGATGCGACTCCCACCCAGGTTGCGATGCTGGCGCTCCTGCGGCTGCTCTGGCTCCAGCGCGAGGCGCACCGCTGCTCGCGCCGCCAGGCCGAACTCGCGGCTCTGATCGCCCGTGCGTCAATCGAGACCGTCATCACCGGCCTGTACTGGCTCCATGGAGAGGATCACATCGAGCGCGCCCGTAGCCAGAACGCCAAGGCCTTTCGTCGCCTCATGGATCCATTCGCCGACGGCGACCCAATCGCTCCCGAGCTGATCGACGATGTGGCGGCGAGGATCGGCACCGGGCCCCAGCCACCCGACCTCCGCGCGATGGCGGAGCTTGTCGCCGAGAGGAGCGGCCGCGATGTTGCCTCCGACCTCTATCGCCGCCTCTACGTTCCTCTCTCGACCTGCGTCGCCCATCCCACCGGGATCGCGCTGCTGAGGCACGTCGACGCAGATCAAGCCTTCGTGGAGACGCCCGACCGGGTTTGGACTCGTCGCGCCGCGCTCCACACGACCGACGCGTGCATGGCGCTCCTCGCGCTCGAGATCGCCGTGCAGGCCGGCCGGCCCTCGACCGTCCTCTCCACCTACGCCGAAGCCCACATGAAAAGGACGCCTGCGCCGATGGCGACGATCCTCGGCAGGGCCGTCGTGGGCGGTCTGCGCCGCTCCGATCTCCTCGGGACGCTCCGGCTGATGGTGGGGCTGCGGCGCTACTACCGATCCGGCGCCGCCGCCCGCGACCCCTATGAAGAGCGCAAGGCGAAGACCACTGAGGCGATCTCCGCGGTTCTTGCCGCCCTCTCCGGAGAGGACCTGCCTGCCGCGAAGCTGATCGTCGAGTACTTCGCCGAGGATCTGGCGCACTCGGTTGAGACGGAGCCACCGCTCGGCGAGGACCGGCCTCCCACATCGGACCCCGGCTCTGGCTGGCCCGGGCCAACCGGTGGGTGAGCCCGGGCTGGCCCGCGCCGTTGCGTGTCCATCGTCGCGCTACTCGGCCTCAAGGGAGAATCACCGAGCGAACTCACGATGCGGTCCCGCTGGCAGCCGAGATCTGGCGCCGATTACCCGGGCGACGTTCCTCGGGCAGTCAAGTGACGGGCTTACGCAGCGGTCCCATCCGCCAGGTCCACAAATCCGAGGAACCGCGCGGCGATGTCCATCGCCTCGTCGAGAGCCGCGTCCAGGTAGCCCGGTCGGGCGATGTTCGGGAAGCGGCGGTCCCGGCTGAGCCAGGTCCTCACGTCGGCGTGGGGGCCAGCGGCCTCTTGCTTCGCCGCGAGCAGGTCCGCTAGTCGGCGCCCCGTCTGCTCGGTGATCGCGACGAGTGTCTCGATGTCTTCGACAGCGATGACATCCAGTGCCTCGACGTCATCGCGGCCATCGAGTTCGGCCAACGACGATGCCAGGAACTCCTCGAGCAGGGGGGACCAGTGGACCGGCGTCATAGTGACGATCATCGGCCAGAACCTGGCGATGCGGGCCGGGTCCAGATGCTCGAACCGAAGGGTCGCGACGTGCCCTGGCTCATCCGGCTTCATCGCGTCGATCGAGCGGCGGAGCTGCCTCGGGCGGCGCCGGACCATCTCGGTCAGGTCGCGTTCGAGCGCCTGCTGATCGCCGTCGCGCTTCGACTCGACGGTCAGCCTGTGGCTGGCGACCTCCATCAGCAGTGCCTCGTTCGGGTAGGTGACGGTGACGTCGCTGCTGTCGACGCCATTGGCGAACTTCTTGTCGCCGTGGACCTTGCCCGCCCCCGGAAGCCGGGGCTCCCGGTGGGCCGACTCGACAAGATGGAGGACGTAGCGCTCGGTCAGCTTGCCGACCCGGGCCGTGTAGGCGCCGACCGAGTCGCGGCGCCTGGCGGAGTCGAGGCAGCGATAGTGGATCCCGTCGGAGACCCAGGTCATCAGCGCCCGCGGGGACTGGAGGACGTATTGACCGGACCGCAGGCGGATGAGCGGCCGCTGCATGAATGGCACCCGATTCCATGAGAGCTGCTCGACGCTCTGGCCCTTGATTTCAGCCTGGAACCAGGACGACGGCGCGGCAATGATCGCCTCCGCCGCCTCGCGCTCCTCGTCGGTCAGCTTCATGCTGTTGAAGATCCCTCCGAGCGCCTCTGGCGTCAGCTCGCTCGTGAACTGGTCATCTTCCCCGCCGGTCGTCCCGAGGTGGGCGAAGAGCGCGAAGCCGAGCGACATCTGCTGCTCGAGGTCGAGCCGGTAGTCCTCGCGGAGCCACTCGTCGAGCGGGACGGCGGGCCTGATGTCGGTCGCCTCTCGGTGCAGCCGACCGAAGATCGCCCAGGCGCGGGCCATCGCGTTGCCGAAGACCGCGTGGCCGTTGTAGTCGAAGAGCTGGGTCAAGTGGCGTAGCCAGCTCTTCCGATCTCCGGCGGTCGCGGCGCCGGCGGGCTCGAGATAGCCGGATACGTAGAAGATCGCCCCGCGGATCCGCGCCGCGTACTCGTCCTCCGTGAGGCCCGTCGGCTCTTCCTCGCAGGTGAGGATGGCGAGCAGCTGCAGGAGCGTCAGGGCCTGCTCACAAAAGACGACCCGCTCGCCGGGGGCGCTGCGAAGAAAGCGGGCGAGGGGCGGGAAGGCGGCCGTGTCACCGAAGACGCCAGCCGCGAGGCCGAGCTGGGCCTGGGGGTTCATCTCATTGTCGTGGAGCATCGCCTGCAGCTCACAGACGAAGGGCAGGATCATCCCGAGCGGGATCGAACCGAGGGTGGCAACGAACTCGTCGAACGGCAGCGGGGCGATCTGCACGGCCGTGGGGGTCGCATAGACGCCGACGTTGCCGAAGGGCCTCGGGCGCTCGGCGGTGAGCAGCCCGTCGAAAGGCGCCTCGGCGCCGTCCCGCTGCGACTGGACTTGGCGGTCACGGACCGAGGAAGGCAGGAGGAGTCCGGTGTCCGACCTCCACCATTTCGGCACCACAAGTCCACTGAATACTTCCGGCATCCGTCGATTGTTGCTCCACATGCGGATGTCTGGCCTTCGAGCCTAAAATCCGCTGATGCGTCCCCAGACCGATGACTATCCGGAGGAGCTCGAGCAGGTCGTTCTGGCCTTACTTTCGGAGGGCCGCGAGGCGGCGGCCGAGCTTCTAGCACCCATCGCCTATCCCCACCGCGAGGTGCCGGTTCGCTCTGAGCCCTCGGAGAGCATCATCGTTTCGATCTACAAGCGCGACCGTTTTCACTGCCGCTATTGCAGCTGCAAGGTTGTTCCGACGCAGATCATGCGGCTGATCGCGCAGCTCTTCCCGGAGGATTTTCCCTACCACCCCAACTGGAAGGGCGGGGAGACCCATCCGGCGATCGCATCGCGAAGCCCCAGCCTGGACCACATGGTCGCGTGGTCTCAGGGAGGGAACAACGACCTGGAGAATCTCGTCTGCGCTTGCTGGATCTGCAACCAGATCAAGGGCGATCTGTCCCTCGAGCAGTTGGGCTGGAAGCTGAGGCCCATTCCAGAGACGGACTGGGACGGTCTGACCCGCTACTACCGGCAGCTGTGGGAATGTGCCGGGTCCCCGACGAAAGGGGATCTCGCCTTCTGGCTGCGTCGGTATGAGGCCACACCCGAGGCGACCGATGGCCCTCAGGCCGTCTGAGTAGGCTTGACCGGGTATGGCGGTGAAATTCGGCCTCTGGCGAGTCGACGGCGAGGCGATCGAGCAGGTTCCGGCGAGCAGGATCGCTAGCGAGGAGCGGTTGGAGGACATCCTTGCGATGCGCATCGACATCCTCGGTCTCGGTGACCTATTCCAGATCGGCCGGCAGGTCATCACGGATTTCGGCAAGCGCATCGACCTGCTGGCCATCGACATGCAGGGTGACCTCTACGTCATCGAGCTGAAGAAAGACAGAACGCCACGAGAAGTGGTCGCGCAGGCGTTGGAGTACGGGTTCTGGGTCCAAGGCCTTTCCTTCGAGGCCATCCGCGAGCTCTACGCGAAGCACCACGACGGGGATGACTTCGACTCCGCGTTCACCAGCCACTTCGAGGGAGAAATCCCCGAGGCCGTCAATACGGGCCATCAACTCGTCGTAGTGGCGACCGGGATGGATGCGAGCACCGAGCAGATCGTTGAGTACGTGCGCGGCTACGACGTGCCGATCAACGTGTTGTTCTTCGAGTATCTCGACGACGACGGTCGCGAGTATTTGGCGCGTTCCTGGCTCGCCGATCCCGAGTACGAGGCACCCGGGAAAAGTGGCGCCAAGAAGCAGGCGCCCTGGAACGGCGTCGACTTCTTCGTCGCGGTCGGCGAGAACGACGAGCGCAACTGGGACGACATGGTCCGCTACGGGTTCGTGTCCGCCGGACACGGAGACAAATACCGCAGGGCGATGGAGACTCTCTTCGAGGGCGCGCGCGTCTGGGCCGCGATCCCGAGCAGCCGAGCCGGGGGAGGTGCCCACGGCTACGTCGGCGTCGGCAGGGTGACCGCACCGGCTGTTGGCGTGAACTACTTCGAGGTAGAGGTTGATGGCACAACCGTGAACATCCTCCAGGCGCCCTTGGACGCACCGAACATGGGCTGGGACGCCGACGATCCTGAGTTATGCGAGTACCTCGTCGGGGTTGAGTGGATCGATACTCGTCTACGTGAGGACGCGTTTTGGGAAAAGGGGATGTTCGCGAACCAAAACGTCGTGGCAAAGCTCCGGCAGCCGTTCACGCTGCAACGTCTCGGAGAAATCTTCGAGGTCGACTGAGCTGGGAATGGGATAGGTGGGGCCGACTTCGACCGCCTAGCGTCAGTTCAGTGTGGCTCGATCATTCGCAACGCACGAGCGTATGCAGAGGCCGAGACATGGATATGGCCATGCTGGCGAACCGAAGCCGGGCTGATGTCGAGATCGCTCAAGGTTGGCGCGCCATCGAGTCCTGTCTCGTTCTTGTGAATGACCCTGACCTCGGTCAGCCAGCCCCAGCGGTCGGCATCAGATCGGTTTGACTCCCGTTCGACGCGACCGGGGTTGAACACCGGCTCCTTCTCCACCTCGGCGATCGCCGGGCAGCCATGGCCCACCAGGTACAGCACGAGCAGATCGCCAACTCGATAGGTGGGGCGAAGCAACGGCTCGCGATCGGCTTTTCGCACCCGGTGGACGTCGCTGACCCATTCCATCTGCTCCCACCAGCGATCAAGGTCGCGCTCGTCGTAATAGAGCATCTTGAGCCAGTAGCCGCGGTCCGCTTTGCGAGGTGCGCGCTCATCCCGTAGACGGGAGAGTTCGCGCCCTCTGGGCGTCGGGATCCGCGTGCCGTGCACCGGACCCAGATCCTTCCCCCTGGATCCCCTCGCGGACTGGCGGGAGGGAGGTAGCTGCGCGAGCCTCATTTTCAGCAGTCAAAAGCCTGCGCGGCCACCGGCCCTATCGAAGTTCACCGACCTCGCGGTGTTGGTGAGCGGCAGTGGCTAGGTGACAGAGGCGGGAAAGGGGAGAGGGTCATGACGACCCCATCCAGCGCTACCCGAATGCTCCCAGCGATGCTCGCCGCGGCCCTGCTGGGGCTTTTGGCCGGCGGGTGTGGCGACAGTTCGGTGACCCCCTCCTCACAGACGCAGGCAACTGCGCCGAAGCCCGCGTGAAGTACGAGCGGGAGTCTGCGGGATTGAGGGGCAGCCAGGAAGGGCTCTGCAGGCCTGGTTGAGGGCTACTCCGGGGCACCCAACCGAGCCGCATAGGCTCGCAGGACGTCCCGATGATCAATCCAGCCAACGACGCGCAAGGTCTCGCCCGCCAGGACCGGCAGGGCCTCGCGGTCCCCGTCTGAGAGCATCTCGATCGCGTCGCCAAGCTCCTGATCGGCGTGAAGCTCGGGAACCCCCTGGGCCAACGAGCGGGCATCTGAACCCGTGCCGGCAGCCGCTTCGCGTTCGATGTCGCCGGCGCTGATCATCCCGATCAGCAATCCGGCGTCGTCGACCACCGGCAGGGCTGCCTCCCACGCTCGAGCGAAGCGAGCGGCAATCTCGGGCATCTGCGCGCCGCCGCTCAGCGGCTCCGGCGCGCTTCGCATCGCTTCCCCTACGCGCACGCCCGCCAGGGGCCCGGCAAGCGCCGGTCGCTCGATGTCAATCCCTCGCCGCTTCAGCTTCAGGGTGTAGATCGAAGAGGAGGAGAGCCGGCGGCTGACGCCAGTCGCGACGACGACCGCCAGCATCAGCGGCAGGATGATCGAATAGTCGCCCGTCAGCTCGAAGACGATGAGGACGGCGGTGATCGGCGCCCGCCCAGAGGCCGCGAACACCGCCCCCATCCCGACCAGACCGTAAGCGCCTGGGTTGGCGGTCACGGTGGGCAACAGCTCATGGGCGCCGCTCCCGAAGGCGCTGCCCAGCATCGCCCCCATGAATAGCGCCGGGGCGAAGACTCCGCCAGAGCCGCCGATCGCCATCGTCAGGCTCGTCGCGGCGACCTTGCCGATCAGGAAGGCGACCAGCAAGCCAAGGGCATACTGCCCGGCGATCGCGTTTTCCAGCACCGGGTACCCCACCCCGTACATCTCCGGCAAGGCCAGGAGGAGAGCGCCGAGCAGGAGGCCGCCGGCCGCCGGCCGCAGCCAGGCGGGCCCATGCCAGAGCCGGTCGGCGAGGTCCTCGGCCCCATACAGCATGCGGATGAAGCCGACGCCGACCAGAGCGGCGAGCAGGCCGAGGATCGCGTAGAGCGGGTACTCGGCGGCGGAGACGACGTGGAAGCCCGGCAGACTGAGGAAGGCTGCGGACCCGAAGGCGATCCGCCCGACCGCGGTCGCCACCACCGAACTCATCACCACCAGGCCGAAGGAGCGGGTCTGGAAGTCGCGCAGGATCAGCTCCAGGGCGAAGAAGACCCCGGCGATCGGGGCATTGAAGGTGGCCCCGATCCCGCCCGCGGCACCGCAGGCGACGAGCAGGCGCAGGTCCTGCGAGGAGAGGCGGCTGAGCTGACCGATCGCCGAGCCGATCGCCGAGCCGATCTGGACGATCGGCCCCTCTCGGCCGACGGAGCCGCCGGCGCCGATGCAAAGGGCGGAGGCGAGTGACTTTACGATCGGGACCCGGCCCCTGATGCGGCCCTCGTTGCTGTGGACGGCGAGCATCACCTCGGGCACGCCGTGGCCGCGGGCCTCGGGCGCGAAGCGGTAGACGAGCGGGCCGTAGAGCAACCCCCCCACCACCGGGATGACGAGAACCACGTAGGGGCCGAGGAACGGTACGTGGGGGTTGGTGAAGTGCCCGAGCGCGCTCGGGTCGCTGTGACCGCTGAAGAGCTCGGTGAAGCAGAGGATCAGGTAGCGGAAGCCGATCGCTCCGAGGCCCGCGCCGGCGCCGACCAAGAGAGCGAGCGCGACCAACAGCCCCGATTCGCCGCCCAGGCTCGAGCGCAGGCCTCGAGTCAGCGCCTCGGGGGCCGAAAACGTCATCTTGGTCGCCACGTCGCCGATCGACCGAGCCTAGGAGTTCGCGGTGGGCGCCGGCCGCTCAATATGCCCATATCTATGGACTGCGTCAGAAGGCTGACGCTCGCCTCTCGCCACAAGCTGTCCGACGACAGGGTCCCGGCCTTGCGGTCAGACTTGGCGTCGTGAGCTCTCACCCGATCGAAATCCTCGCCGTCGATACCGAATTGGCAGCGGGTCTACGGGGGTCGGCCCTGACCTCCGCGCAGCGCGCCTGCATCGCACCGGTGATCGAGATTCGCGCCGGCGCTTGGGAGTCATCGAGATTCGAAAGCCCAGACCCTGGCGGCTTCGGGTTGCTGGTGCAATCCGGTTTTCTCACGCGTCGCGTGGGACAGGGCGGGCGCTTCGGCGCCGAGCTGCTTGGCGCCGGCGATCTTCTGCGGCCCTGGCAGACGGTGGGCGAGGTGGCGAGCATCCCCTTCGAGCCAGTCTGGACCGCGATCACCGACACGAAGATCGCCGTCCTCGGCGAGGTCTTTGCGCGCCGCGCTTCCCCCTATCCAACCGTAGCCGCACAGCTCGTCGGCAGGGCGCTGCTGCGCTCTCGCTACCTGGCCATCAACATGGCGATCGTCCATCAGCCGCGGATCGAGATGAGGCTCCACATGCTCTTCTGGCATCTCGCCGACCGCTGGGGACGAACGGGTCCCGATGGAGTCGCGCTCAATCTTTCGCTGACCCACGCTCTGCTCGGCGACCTCGTCGCCGCGCGCCGGCCGACCGTCTCCACCGCGCTCGCCGCCCTGGCAACAGCGGGCAAGGTCAGTCGGGTCTCCGGAGGCTGGCTGCTGCACGGCGGACCCCCACGCGAGTTCACCGAACTCTCCGCCGCCGGCGCCGCTGCCCCTCTCAAAGGCTAACTATGTGCGTGTCATCGTCGGGGACCGGTCTGCCGCGGTGAACATAGGCTCACCAGTCGCTATTTTTCGGCGACGAGCGACGAGCCGACAAGCGGCGAGACCTGTGACTTGCGTTTCATCGGCTACCTGCGAAGCCTGGGTCAAAACGAACTGGCATCTCAGTTCGAGAAGGCCGGCCGCGTAGTGAGGAATGACGACGGGCGACCGACACACATCACGGTCGAGTCCTTCCGTAGCCTCAGTGCCGCGGGGGAGCTGTGGGCCCGCAGGGAGGCGTTGGTCACGTTCGCTGAAGCCTGCTTCAGCGTTGAGGGCATCTCCGCGGACCCACGATAGGAGGCCGAGGGCGTCAGGTCGGGCGGGGATGCGACCGAGACCTTAGGAACGCTGCCCGGCCGAATGCGACGATCGCTCCGCAAGCGCCGATCAAGAGCAAAGCGGGGCGATCGGAGCGAGCCAGGTAGTAGAGGAGCCCGGCGGCCGCCGCGAAGCAGGCGCCTGCGCCGACGTAGGCAAGACGCCGGTCCCAGCCAGCCTTGGCCGTGTGACGCGCATGCAGCAGATTGATCAAGCCGAAGACCAGGAGGAAGGTCAGCGAGCCGAAGGAGACGATCTCGGTAATGCCGGGGAGGAGCGAGAACGCCGCTCCGAGCAGCGCCAGCCAAGCCACCGCGCCCACCGGGAGCCCGCCCCGTTCGCGGGCGAGGCGGGCCGGAAGCTCGCGGGCCACACTGACGTCGCGCACCAGGCGGGCGGTCGAGAACAGCGTCGCGTTGATCGCCGAGCTGGTCGAGAAGACCGCGCCCAGGGTGGCCGCCCAGAGGCCGAAGGTGCCGAGGGCCTTTTCGCCGACAACGGCAAAAGCGACCTCCTTCTGGCCGACGATCGCCTGGTCGGACAGCAGCATCTGGGAGGCGATGGTGACCGCGACGTAGACCAAGACCACCACGGCGACCGAGAGGTACAGCGCGCGCGGCACGGTGCGTCGCGGCTCGAAGATGTCGTCGTAGTCGTAGGGCACCAGCTCGAAACCCTCATAGGCGACAAAGATCACCGCGGCGCCGAGGAAGATGCCGAGCAGTCCCTGGTTGTCGAGCGGGGCGAGGCGGCTCGGCGAGAACATGCCGATCCCGATCGCCGCGATCCCCGCCAGCACGGCCAGCTTGGTGAAGACAATCACGTCCTCGGTCAGCCCCGAGGTGGTCACCCCGCGCAGGTTGATCGCGGCGAAGAGCGCCAGGATGCCGACGCCGCTCAATCGCGCGAGGAGGACCGAGGCACCTACGACGTTGGCCAAGTAGTGCCCGAAGGTAAACGCGTAGACCGCCAGCGCGAAGACGTAGCCGACGATCATAAGCCAGGCGACCCAGGCGGCGGCCCCGGTATGACCCTCCTCACGCAGGTAGGTGAAGGGGCCGCCGGCGCGGCCCGCATGCAGCGCCAGGCGAGCGTAGGCGTGAGCGGTGAGGCCGGCGATGACGCCGCCGAGCAGAAATGCGGCGAAGGCCAGGTGCCCGGCGAGGTCGATGGTGACACCGAGGACGCTGAAGATGCCGCCGCCGATCATCCCTCCGATCGCCATCGCGCTGGCCTCGCGCAGGCCCAGCAGACCTTCGCCGCGCCGGCGGCGGGCGTGGCTGCGGGGGTGGTAGGGCGGTTTGGACCGCTCGATCGAACGGTTGGCAGCTCCCTTCTTGCGGCTATCTGCGACCGGCGGCATAGGCCCACAGCCTGACTCCCGATCCGGCTGTCGGCGTGGATCGACTGAGCTGTTCAACCAATCAGCAGCACCCCAGGCGGGGCGGTGGGACCACAGCCGCCCGCGCGGGTGCGGTACATCAGGGGTCTGAGCTTCGGCATGGCTCACCCCGAGCGGGCCGTCGGCGAGGTGACGCACGCCGTCCAGCTGTGGATGATCTTCGTCATCGCCGTGCTGTTCGGCCGCGTCAACTCGCTCGACAACCCCACCAGGCAATCATTCGTGATGGAGATGGTCGGCGGGGGCAGGGTTCAGAACGCGGTCAGCCTCAACAGCGCGATGGTCAACGGCTCGCGGGCGGTGGGGCCGGCGGTGGCAGGCGGTCTGATCGCCACGGTGGGCGTCGGGATCTGCTTCCTCATCAACGCGGCCAGCTTCGTCGCGGTGCTGATCGCCCTTTCGCTGATGCACGTCGCCGAGCTTCGCCCCACCGAGCCGGTCGCGCGAGGGAGAGGCCAGCTGCGCGAGGGGCTTCGCTGCGTGCGCCGCAGCGTGGGCCTCCTGGTGCCGCTGGTGATGATGGCCCTGGTCGGCACCCTCGCCTACGAGTTCCAGGTCGTGCTGCCGCTGCTCGCTCGCGTCACCCTGCACGGGGGTGTGGAAACCTACGGCTTCATGACCGCGGCGATGGCGGTCGGGGCGGTCGCGGGCGGGCTCTACGTGGCCACCCGCGACTCGACCGGGCTGTTGCCCCTCACCGTCGCGGCCGCCGCCTTCGGGGTGACGATCCTCGTCGCCGCCCTCGCACCCTCTCTGGCGGCGGAGCTGGCGGTGCTCCCGGTCGTCGGCTTCGCCAGCACGTCCTTCCTCGCCACCGGCAACAGCACCCTGCAGCTGACCAGCGACCCCCGCTATCGCGGTCGGGTGATGGCGCTGTGGGCGGTGACCTTCCTCGGCAGCACCCCGATCGGCGGGCCGATCCTCGGCGCCGTCAGCGAGTACCTCGGCCCCCGCTACGGGCTCGCGGTCGGCGGGATCGCTTGTCTGCTGGCGGCCTTGATCGGGGTCGCGGCGCTCGGCCGCGTACCACCTTCGGAGCGCTACGCGCCTCGGCCCGGCGAAGTTGGGCTGCCGCTCGAGTCCCCCGGCCTCTGAGAGCGGCGTGCGTGCCGAGGGAGAGATTGACGAAGCGCAGCTCTCCGCCCGCTCGGGTGACGCCGCGCAGCCGACGCGAGGGGCGCGCCTCTGGTCGGAGACTGAGCAGAGAACGAGGGAGGCGACGGCGTCGGCGCCACCGAGCGTCGAGCCACTCCCGGTCCCGACGGAAGCGGTAGATCGCCTGGCGTTCGCCAGGTCGCACAATGTGCCTGGCGTGCACCAACCGCGATTGGAAATAAACGGGCGCCAGAGAAGGCCGTCCAATTTACAACTTCGCGACAACAGCGCTCTAGAGCTGCCCGATGATTACGACCAGAGTTCCTAGCGCCAGCAGCGCCAGCGCTATCGAAGGCGCCCGCGGCCAATGCTGCTCGACAAAGTCGATATCGGTGCGGGATCGGCGGGCCCGGCGAAAGAAGAAGAGACCCATAACAGCGAATCCGACGGCAAGAAAAGCTGCGCCCTCAGCACCGAGGACGGCGGCGATCGCGGCCACAACGGCAGCCAAGATGCAGCGCCATCCGACTGCCGCCCTCTCCTTCGCCAGCGAAGGCCCGACATGCTCCCGACCGGGGGTTGAAGCTTCGATGCGCATCGATTGGCATTTAAGCGCACCGGCACCGGCCCTTTGAGCTACCTCCTCCTGGCTCTCCTGGGACTGGTCGTCGGCACGTTCGGCACCCTGGTGGGAGCGGGCGGCGGCTTCATCCTCACCCCGGTCCTGCTGATCCTCTACCCGCGCCTCTCGGCGGCGACGATCACCTCGATCAGCCTGCTGGTCGTCTTCTTCAACGCGCTCTCGGGCTCGGCCGCCTACGCCCGCCTCGGCCGCATCGACTATCGCTCCGGTGCGAGATTCGCGGTCGCGGCCATTCCCGGCTCGGTTCTCGGGGCGCTCGCCGTGCGCTCCGTCCCGATCCGGGTCTTCGACGCGATCATGGCGGCGGTCCTAGGCGCTTCCGCGGTTGCCGTGATCCGGCTCAGGCCCCACGCCGAACGGCCCCACCCCAAGGGGAACACCGTGACGCGGGAGTTAGTCGACCGCCTCGGCACGACCTATCGCTATCGCGTGCCCCTCCGTCGCGGCATGCTCTACAGCGTCGGCGTCGGCTTCCTCTCGAGCTTCCTGGGGATCGGGGGCGGCGTGATGCACGTTCCCCTGCTGGTCGGGGTCCTCGGCTTCCCGACGCATGTCGCCACGGCGACGTCGCACTTCGTCCTCGTCTTCATCACCGGCACCGCCAGCATCACCCACCTGATCGGCGGCGCGCTGAGCGTTGGCAGCGGGCTGCGTCGCGCGCTCGCGCTCTCGGTTGGAGTCCTGCCCGGCGCTCAGATCGGCGCGCGGCTATCGCAGCGCTTCACCGGTCCCTCGATCCGCAGGCTGCTCGGCGCCGCCCTCCTCGTCCTCGCGGTCAGGTTGCTGATCTCGGCGATCGCCTGATGGCGCCTGCAGGGGGACCCAGGATGACCCGGCCGACCGCCACCGCCGCGCGCACCGAACACGTGGCGGTGGTCCCCGCCCTGGTGGCCCTCACGCTTTGGGCCGCGGTCGCTGCTGAAGGACCGCGCGGCCGAGACCAAGAAGCCCGCACGGCGGGGCCACTCCCTCACACCCGATGAATGCCGAGCGAGCCGAAGAGCCGGACCTTGAGCGAGTCGAGTGCCACGGCGGCGCCCAGGATAGTCAGGGCGAGGGCTGCGACCGCTGCGGCAGACAGCGGGGCCAGCGGCCCGCCGATCAGCGCCAGCGCGCTGAACGCCGCGAGGTCGATGACGGAGGCGGTCAGCAGCCACCGCCCCGGACGCGCGCTCCAGATCCGTCCGCGCACGCGGACGAGGTAGATCGTCGCCTGGCTCGAGTAGACCAGGGTGAGGAAGATCAGGGTGCGCAGCGGGTCGAGCGAGAGCTGCGGCCAGACGTCGCGCCCCACCCAGACGACGCTGAGGGAGACGGCGAGCAGCGGCAACGCCACGACCAGCGCCCCGAGCAGCAACTCGCGATTGCGCCAATGCTCGGGCGCGCGCGCGGAGGGCGCGCGGTCGCTGACGATCGCGATGCTGACGATGTCGTTGGCGAGCAGCAGCAGCGCCATCAGCAGCGGAGTGAAGAGGAACTGGCGCCAGACCAGCACCCCGAAGCTGAGCAGCAGCGGCACCTCGATCTTCTTGGCGGCAACGTTCAGGGCGTAGGTCACCGAGCGCTGGTGGATGCGCCGGCTCGACTTGATCAGCTCGACGATGTCGGCGAGGCCGGGCCGGGTGAGGACGATGCTTGCCGCCTGCTTGGCGACGTCGGTGGCCGAGGCGACAGCGATGCCGACCTCGGCCTGGCGCAGCGCCGGCGCGTCGTTGACTCCGTCGCCGGTCATGCCGACTACGTGGCCGGCCCGCTGCAGCGAGCGGACCAGCTCGTACTTGTCCTCGGGCAGCACCTCGGCGACGACGCCCAGGCGGCCCAGATTGGCGTCCTCCGCGCGAAGCTCCGGCGTCCGAGCGGCACGCCCCTCGATGCCCACCTCGGTGGCGATCGAGCGGGCCGTGGCCAGGGTGTCGCCGCTCACCATGATCACCCCGACACCGAGAGCGTGCAGCTCGCGCACCAGCGCGGCGGCGTCGGGCCGGGGCGCGTCGCGCAAAGCGACCAGCCCCGCGTGGCGCCAGGGACCATCGCCGTCGGCAACGGCCACGCCGAGCACGCGCGCCCCGGCGGCGGCCAGCTCCGCAACGTCGGCCTCACCCGGGCCGTCGCGGGTCAGCGCGGCGATCGCCTGGGGCGCGCCCTTGGTGATCCGCATCCGGCCCCGGTCGCCCACCACTAGCGCCTCCGAGCGCTTCGTGTGGGGGTCGAACGGGGTGAAGCCCAGCCGCGAGCCGAGGGCGGCGACGTTCCGCTGTTGGCCGCCCTTGAGGATCGCCATGTCCAGCGGGTCCTGGGTGGCGGGATCGCTTGCCGCTCCGGCCAGGGCCAGCAGCTCCCACTCCTCAAGAGGCGCCTGAGGCCGCAGGGCATCGAGGGTCAGGCGATTGGAGGTGATCGTGCCGGTCTTATCGACGCAGACCGTGTCCATCGTCGCCGCTTCCTGCACGGCGGACATCCGCGTCGCCAGTACCCCGCTGCGTGCCAGTTCGGTCGCCCCCAGCGCCCCGACCAGCGTGAAAGCGGCGGGCAGCGCCACGGGCACGGAGGCGAGCAGCAGGACCAGCGCGAAGGAGACGATCTCGTGGGCTGGTTCCCCGCGGGCCGCTGCCACCGCGCTCACCACCACGGCGAGCCCCAGGTCAAGCGCGATGAACCAGCGCACCAGGCCGAGCACGACCCGCTCCAGGTGGGTCTCGGTGCGCGCCGTGCGGACCAGCTCTGCGGTGCGCCCGAAGAAGGTGCCTGGCCCGGTGGCGCTCACCGTCCCGCTCGCCTCGCCCCGCGCGATCGTCGAGCCGCTGTAGAGGGCCTCCCCGGCGGCGAGCTCGACCGGCAGCGACTCGCCGGTCAGCGCCGACTGGTCGGCCGCCAGCGCGCCATCCCGAAGGGCCAGGTCGGCTGGCACCACGTCGCCGGCGCGCACGTGGACGACGTCGCCGGGGACCAGCTCCGCCGCCGGGACCGTCGTCCAGCTGCCGTCGCGCAGAACCCGGGCGCGAACCTCGAGCCGCCGGCGCAACAGCTCGAGCGCGGCCTGCGCGCGCCCCTCCTGCACGAAGCCGATCGCCACGTTGACGGCGAGCACCGCCGCGATGATCGCGGCCTCGACGCAGTGGCCCAGCACCAGCTCCAGCGCCACGGTCGCCTCGAGCATCCACGGCACCGGCGCCCAGAGCCGGCCGAGCGCCTGGCGCCAGCGCTGCGGCCGCTCGACGGTGATCTCGTTGCGCCCCACCCGCGCCAGCAGCTCTCGCGCCTGGGCGCTGGAAAGGCCAGGATCACCGTCGGGCGATCGATCCGCGCCTGACGAGCGCACGTGGTCATCGTTCGGTACTCACCCGGGCGGGAAGCGCTCACCTTGCACGCGCGCCCTGAAGGCGGCGATGGTGTTGACGGAGAGATTGGCGAGGGCCATCGCCCGGGCCACTGCCTCGACGGCGGCGAGCTCCGCGGGAGTCAGACGGTCGGCTGCTTGGGAAGCCACCGCCGCGGGGACGGGGTCATGGAATCGCGATTCGGCCCGGGCGATCGCGAAGAGCACGGCGGCGCGGCTGCGATCGTCGAGCGCCGCGAGGTCCTCGAGGCCGATCGCGGCCAGCTCCTCGGCGCTGACGCCGGAGCGAGACGCCCAGCGCTCGTGCACGAGGGTGCAGCCTCGGCAGGCGTTGACCCGGCTCACGGCGACCATCACCCGCTCCCGCAACCCGGGGTCGAGACGCCCGCGCAGGTAGACCGCGGTAAGTGGGCCCGCGCGGCCCAGGACCCCGGCGAGCTCGCCCAGCGCCTCACCAGCCGAGCTGAACGTCCGTGGATGCGAGAGGGCGGCCGTGGCGCCGTGCATGGTGCCGGGCTCTCAGCCGGAGGAGGGACCGACCGCGGTCACCGGCAGCCCGACCTCGACCCGCACCCGCTCGGCGAGCCCCGCCGCCGCGGCCCAGTCGGCCTCCTGGTCGGGCAGCATGATGACCTCGTTCGGGGGGAACTCCCGCAGGCCGTCGAGCAGCGCCTCCATCGGATCCGCGATGTCAGCCCTCCCGGCTGCCTTCACTCCTCCCTTGCGAAAGCTCGCGATAGCTGCCTCCACGCGGTGCCGTGCGGACTCGAGCTCCCGGTCGATGTCGTCGGCGAGCTCCGCCAATGGTGAAGCCGCGACCACGGGGGCGATGACCATCGCCTCGGTGGCGGTGCGATCGGAGCGCCGGCACACCTCGGCGCAGAGCGCCGGGTCCTCGAGGCCCTGGTTGGCGATCACCAGCACCCGGTGCTGGGGCCCCTCGCCCGGCGCGGCCATCTCCAGAGGCCCAGGGGGCTTGCCCCTGCCCTGGATCGCGAAGAGGACCATCGGAATCCACAGAGCCACGGCGACGATTATTCCGGCGACCCCGCCGGCGAAGCGAAAGACCGCCAAGCTGATTGCCAGGACCGCGAACGTGTAGAGGGTCGCCGGGATTCCGACCAGGTCCGAGTCGAGCCACCGATCGATCCGCTCCCCGAACACGCCGGTGGCACCGGCGTCCCCGGTCGCCTCTTTACGCGAGCCATCGTTCGACATCGCTGCTGAGGTTACCGCCCACTGGTGGGGCCCGAACCCCCGTTTCGCCTATTTCACGACGAAGGTCAGATAGCCGCGGTCGGGAGCCTTGTCCGTGTTGCGGTCGGCTTCACTGAGGTAGGCGCGCCACTGGAAGGATTCCTTGGGCAGGTACTTCAGCGGCACCTTCCAGGTCGAGACGCGCCCGCTGATCCCAAACGGCACCTTCGGCCAGTAGTGCATGTGCCATCCCCGCAGCTGGGCGTCCCCGCAGGACTGGATCGGCGCCGGGCCGCCGTGGCCGAGCAGGTGGCCGCGGAAGACTTCAAAGCAGGGCGCCGCCGGATTACCGGACCCGTCGTGGATGTTCGGCGGCGGCTTCGCCGTGGTGACGCTGAAGACGACCCGCGCGCCGCGCCGCTGCGCGCACGCCCTGACGATGTCCATGTGGGTGAGGCGGTCGTGGCTGTCGCCGCGACGGTCGGCGACGCACTGGCGCCGGGTCGGCGCCGCCGGCTGGATCGGGACGTAGATGACGGTCACCGCCGCGGAGCTTTCGCCGCCGTCGCCGTCGTTGACGACGACGGTCAGCGTGTTCGTTCCCTTGTGCAGGGAGGTGCTCCCGCTGAAGCTGTAGCTCACGCGGCTGTTGACGCCGACGCTCAGCCTCTTGCCGTTCAGCGTCGCGTGGACGGTGGGCGAGGGGCCTTCGACCGGCGCGCGACGGTGAAGCTGCCTTTGACCGTCGCGGTCGACTTGTGCAGGACTTCCCCGTCCTTCGGGGAGCTGATCGTCAGTCGGGGCGGCGAGGTCGAACTGGCATGGGCCGAGGGAACCAGCAGCCCGAGCAGCATCACGGCGCCGACCGGCCATCGCTTGATGCGCTTCGCTGAGATGGCCACCCCCGCCCCGATCAGCCCTTGCCGAGGCGGACCACGAAGCGCTCGGTGTGGTTCGACCCTTCGATCGTGCACTTGTAGCCATGGGTCGAGAAACAGGGCCCTTCCCAGCGCCTGAATGCATAGCCGGGCTTCGGCGTCGCCTTCAGGGTGAGGCGCTGGTGCGGGCCGAGCACGAGCTTGCAGGTCGACGTCACGCAGCCCCCCGGCTCCAGGTTGTTGGAGACGGTCGCGCGACCGCCCTTCACCTCGATGACGATGTTCGGTGACTGGAACGCCGAAGCCGCGTCCGCGGCGAGGAGCAGCGCGAGGACGGCAGCTAACACGAATGCCCGGATGCGCATCGGGTGGTTCTCCTCCTTGGTGGCGATCAGCGCGGCCGATGTTAGTCGGACAGACGGCAAGATGAAGGGATATGAGTCAACCGGGCTCAAGATTCGGCAGCTCCACCCGAAGAGTCGGGAACGCCTGCCGCTCATGCAACGGCACCCGGCCAACCCGGGTCGCACCGCTTCTGCTTCTCGTCCATAGGAGGAGCGCAAGTAGCGTCTATTGACGGCGCCCAGAGCCTGTGCTGTTCGGGGGGCATGGTGGCGGAATGGTCGCTGCGGGCGGTGAGCTGCCCGAGGTCGATAACCCGGAGCAGGTTGACAAGCGCTTGACCGATCGAGAGGCTCCTTCTCGTCTCGTCCTGCCTATCACCCTCCCAGGAAGGAACCCATGAAGCGCCTGCGCGGCAAGCTCACCTATTCCAACGTGATGGTCACCATCTTGGCCTTGATCGTCCTCGGCGGTGGCACCGCCTACGCGGCGAGCGCCAACATCAAGCCGAACAGCGTCGGAGAGTCCGCTCTGCAAGCCAATTCGGTCGGCCCCGAAGAGATGAAGTCCGACGCGGTCGGCTTCCAAGAGCTCCAACCTGAATCCGTCTACGGCAGCAAAATCAAGAATGGGTCGGTGACGCCCGAAAAGCTGAGCCCTGGGGCGAAAAGCTTGCTGAAAGGGCAGACGGGCGCGACCGGAGCCCAGGGTCCGCCCGGGCCGCCCGGTGCACCAGGAACGACTTCCCAGACGACGGGGCTCGAAACGGAAGTCGTGAACCAGGCGACAGCCACCGACACCACCTCGCCGAAGGAGCTGAGCGTCCACTGCCCGAGCGGCCCGGTGCTCGGCGGCGGCTACGTTCTCCACAGCGAAACCGCGACCGGATCGGCCAAGCTTCGGGCGATCCGCAGCTATCCGGTCGACGTCGATACCTGGCTCGTGCGCGCTGTTGACGACAGCAACGGGGCCGAAGGAGTCTGGGAGCTGACGGTGAGCGTCGTCTGCGAGAAATAGGCGTTCGACGGCGCGGCGGTCTTCGGGCCGCCGCGCCGTCGGGGCAGGGATTGATGAAGACCTCGCGACCGACGCGGATGTCGATGCCCCGGTCCGAGTACACCGGTGGGATCAGCCGAAATGTCGGATCGATCTCGGAGTTCGTCAACTCCGCTCAAGCGGCGCGAATCGCGCCTTAGTCAGCGTACGGCAGGCGATTCAGGGGCTCGGTTATCGCGATCGCTGGCCGCTCGAATACCGGACCGGCCTCCGGCGCGCGGCGGCGAATGCGCACCCGCAGGTCCTGCGATGACGACACGGTCGACGTACTTCTGCCTCCGCGAAAGCAGGTGACAGGACGCTCTCTTGTCCCAGCGAAGCCTGCCTCCATGGAGCGCCAGAACTGGTGGGTAGCGAGGCGCTCGGAGAACTTGAAAAAAGCGCCGTATTCTTCGCGCGATGACCGAGGCAGCCGAGCACCCGACGCGCCGCTCGCAGAGCGCTAACAGCGGGCGCTACGACCGCATCGCCCGCACCTACAGCACGCTTGAGCCGCTGTACCTCATCTTCCCACCGGCCCGCCGCAGGGCCGTGGTCGCGCTCGGGCTTAAGCCCGGCGACACCGTTCTGGAGATGGGCGCCGGGACCGGGCGCAACTTCCGCTACCTGGTCGAGGCAGTCGGCCCGAGCGGGAAAGTCATCGGTGTCGATGCATCGCCCGGAATGCTGGCCGAGGCCCGCAAACTGATCGACCGCGAAGGCTGGTCGAACGTCGAGCTGCTCCAGCAGGACGCCACACAGCTCGAAGTCGCGCAAGACGTAGACGGTGTGCTGTTCAGCCTCAGCTACTCCGCAATGCTCGAACCGCGTCCCGCTCTGGCGCGGGCGTGGGAGCGACTGCGCCCCGGCTCGCGGGTCGTCGTCTTGGACATGGGGTTGACCCAGGGCGGCCCCTACCGCCTGCTTGATCCGATCGCCCGTCTGCTGGTCAAGTACGGCCCCGGCGATGCCTACTCCGATCCGTGGAGCGACCTCGCCACCTACGGGCAGGTCAGGACCAAGCGCTTTTCTGCTGGGCTTTTTCTACGTCAGTTCCGTGGTCAAGCTCGCTCGGTCCTAGGGCACCTACCCTTGAACGGCCGCTGGCGCTCACAGCCCGCCGACGACCACGCGCTCGCGCAGGGCCGCGTGGTCGGCATCGAAGTCGCGACTGTCGAGCGCGACGCGGGTCTCGATCCCGGCCGATTCCCCTTCACGCGGCTGGACCAGCGCGAGCGTCGTCGCGGCGCCGGGAGGAGCGACTTCCACCCAGCGGTTGCCGTCGCCGAAGGGAACGTCGGCGCGCTTCTCGAAGCCGAGCTTCTCGGTGTAGAACTCGATCGCCCGGTACTGGTCGGTAACGGGAACCATCGTCGTCGTCACCTGGACGATGTTGGCGGCGCTGCCTGTCTGCGTCTCGGTCATCTGAATCCTCCTGCGTAGTGGTGGGGTTCCGCAAGTTGAGACCGGCGAGCGCCTCCCGAATCATCGGTGCGACCTCGACGCACTCACAGCAGGCGCGGGATCAGCGCGCTTACCTGCGACTTATAGGTCGGGTATTCGGAGGGAAAGTGCTGCGTCATCAGCGCCTCCTCCTGGCCGAGCTTCAGCCATATGCCGATCAGGATGAGCAACAGGCCGACGAGCGCTCCCAGCGTCGCGATCGAGATCGCGGTGCCCGCGATCATCAGCAGGATCGCGCTGTAGATCGGGTGGCGGACGTGGGCGTAGGGGCCGTGGCGGACCAGCTCGTGGTCCTCCTTGAAGGTGACCTGGCCACTCCAGTTGCCGCCCAGGGCGACCCTGGCCCAGATTGCCAGCGCCAGGCCCGCCAGCGCGATCGCGAGGCCGAGCGCGGCGAGCGCCTCGGTGTGCGGGAGGGATCGATCGCCGAGCGGGCCGGGGTCGGATGTCCCTTTGAATAGAAGCCAGGCGCCGAGGAAGACAGGGAGCGCGTAGCTGAGCCGCGATACCAGGGGCAGCGTCTGCACCGTTCGCTTCGTCCGCAGGGCCGTGATCGCCCAGAATGTGAGGAAGACGAGCCAGCAGCCGAGGATCGCGTTCTGCAGGAGCGCCATGCCCCGAGATCCTAGGTGACGCTCGCCGCTAATCGACGTGGGCGCTCCCCCGGCGGCGGGGCAGGCCGTCGTCGGGCATCGGCTACCAGGCCGCCCGCGTAGGCGACGAGCCGGCGCATGCCGGGGCGCTGGCGCCGTTTCGGAGGGCGATCCGCCGTAGGTAGTGAAAGCGCTCGCGGTAGAGCTCCTCGGCAAGAGCTTGGACCCGCTCGCGGTTTTGCTGCTCGGTGCTGGCGTACATCTTCGGACCTCCTCCGTCGCTGGCTTTGACGGAGGCCGCGAAGGGCGCCGGACGGCGAGCCCGGAACTCGGGCCGAAGGGCCGAGCCGAAGGAGCCCCTTCAGGGGCTTGCAGGGCTCGACGCCGGCGCCATGCTTGAGCGGCGGCGAAGCCAGCGAGGGAGGTCGGCGGGAGTTGTCCGCCGTTGCTGGGGCTACGGAGGTGCCGGGGGAAGTGTTCCTGCGGAACGGCCTAGCCGGTCGGCTCAGCCCCGAAGGGGCGTTGTTGACTGGGCTGGCTTCGGGGAGCAGGCGTTGAGCGAAGCGCTACTGACGCTGCAGCAACGCCGTGAAACCGGAGCCGGTCAGCGGCACGTCTTCGGCGCCGGGGAAGGAGACGGCGAGAGAGCCGGTCCAGCTGCCCGAGAGGGGACTGGCACCGCGATGGAATTCGGCGCTGCCGGTGAACGGAAGGGGCGGGGAGACCGTCGCGGAGCTGAGGGAGTTGCCGAAGATGAAGCTGCTCTTGGGAGCCCTTGCCAAGAGAAAACGCAGGATCGAGACAGCCCCGCTCTTCGTCGTGGACTGGGCGCTGAAGTTGACCTCGGGCTTGGCTCGAGCGGCGAAGGCCGAGAAGCCGACGGTGTTCTTGGAATCGGTCGCGCCCAGGTAGGCGGCCCTGGCGGGCCGGTGGCGCTTGGGAGGGCGATCGCCGCCCGCATGGGGATTCGCCTGGAAGAAGCAGACAGACCAGGTCGGGGGCCCGACGGATCCTTCGGCGCTGGTGGCATCGACGCTGGTATAGCCGCCCTCGCCTTCGAAGCGGATCGTGCCGGTGAAGGTGCCGAGGTGACGGACGATCTTGCGTGGGCTGTGGCAGCCCTTGGGCGCTTTCGGCAGCCTCACGACCTCCAGCTTGCCGGAGGGTTCGAAGCCGACCGAGATTTCGCCAAGCGCACCGAAGCTGGCGTGGATCGGGCTTGGCGATCTGGGGCCCTTCACCGAGTAGGAGCTGAGTGAGAAGTCCCCCTGGGGCCAGCCCGTGGAGGCCTGATGGACTTCCCCCGGTTCGGGCGACAGGTTAGGTCCTTGATTTCCCTTCCTCTTATTTGAGAGAGGGAGAGATCATCATCTCGAATTCGCTCGGAGAGAGATACCCGAGCGTGGAGTGCCTCCTTTCGCGGTTGTAGAAGGTCTCGATGTAGTCGAAGACGGCGCTTTGCAGCTGAGGCGGCGGTGGACGAGCTCCTTCTTCAGCGTTGCGAAGAAGCTCTCGGCGACGGCGTTGTGCGGACGCGTCGCGGCCTCTGGCCGAAGGCCAGAGACACGTATTGCGATCCCTGGTCGGAGTGGTGAATCAGCCCGGCCTCGGGCTGGCGGCGGGCGAGCCCCATCTGCAGCGCGTCGACGACGAGCTCGGCGCGCATGTGCTCGGCCATCGACCAGCCGACGATCGTGCGTGAGAAAGCATCCTGGACAGCGGCCAGGTAGAGCCAGCCCTGCCAGGTGCGCAGGTAGGTGATGTCGGCGACCCAGAGCACGTTGGGAGCGGCCGGGCGGAAGTCGCGCTCGACCAGGTCATCGGCGACCCTCACGCCCGGCACGCGGATCGTGGTGCGGCCCCGCTTCTTCGTGACCAGGCCGCTGATCCCGGCTTGCGCCATCAGCCGCTCCACGCGCTTTTGGGAGACCCTGATCCCCTCGGCCATGCGCAGCTCGGCGTGGATGCGAGGGGCGCCGTAGACGCCGCGGTTATCGCGGTGGATCTTGCGGATCCGCTCGGTCAGGAAGGCGTCTTCCATCGCCCGCTGGGCGGGCGCTCGGCCTTCCCAGCGGTGGTAGGCGGTGCGGTTTACGCCGAGCACCCTGCTCATTAGCGAGATCGGGTAGTTGGCCTTCTCCGCGGCGATGAACCGATAGGCATCGGTCACCGCCCCTCGCTCTCCCGGGCGAAGAAGGCCGCGGCTTTTTTGAGGACTTCTCGCTCCTGCAGGAGGGTGCGATTCTCACGGCGCAGGCGCCTGAGCTCCTCTCGCTCGTCGGTGCTCAGGCCCTCGGCATGACCGGCGTCAATATCGGCGCGTTTGATCCATTCGCGCAGGGTCTGATCGGAGATCCCCAGGTCCTTGGCGAGCTTGGGCACCGACTTGTCGCTGACGCGGGCCAGCTCGACGGCTTCACGCCGGAACCTCCGGTGGGTATGGCGGCTTGCTGCGTGGCATCGACTCCTCCTTGCCGGAGTCTTGCGACCCAGGCGGTTAGGTGTCGTCGAAACCGGGGGAAGTCCATGAAGCGTCACATCGCCCGGTTGGGCGCTGACGTTGAGGACATAGCCGTTGCTCGCCTGGAGGCTGAAATCCGCGGTGGTCCGCGGGGCCTTTGACGCGAAGGAAGGGGCCTCAGCGGTCTTTGCCGAGGCGGAAGTCGGCGCGAGCGCGGAGAGGGCGAGGACGCAAGGGGCAGCCGAGAGCAGGGAGGCTCCGAGCAGGATCCCCGCGCCCGCGATCACTCCTAGGCGGCCTCGCCGGCTCATCGGGCTATTGGCCCAGCTTAAGGTCGACGCCGGCGCCGGGCGCCAGCACCCCGCCCGGCTTGGGGCTCTGCCTGAGGACCTTGGCGGGTCGCGGCTTGTGTTTCTTGTGCCTCGCCTTGACACACTTGGCCTTGCCCTTGACCGTCTTCTTCTTGAAGCCCTTCCTGCACTTGAGGGCTTTCGGGTGGGTGGTGGAGCTTGACGGCGGACGGGGCGGAGTACTGCTTGACAGCGGCTGAGGTGGCGTCGGCGTGGTCGTGAAGGTGAGATCCGGGGTGACGGTGGACCCGACCGAATTCCCCGCGACGAGTCGGTAGTGGTAGGTGGTGTTGGGAACAAGGCCGCCGAGGGGCGCTGAGACCGACTGCTCGCCCGTTCCCGAGCCGGCATCGACTTCCGAGGTCGCATTGCCGTAAGCCGTCGTCGTCCCGTACTCGAAGTGATATTTCGTGTCCCGAGCCCTGGGGTCGACGCTGCCGTTCAGGGTGGCGGCGCTCTCGGTGATGCCGCTGGCCGCGGCGATGGTGTCGAGGGGCGGCAACGGCGGCGGGGCGACGGTCACCTGACGGGTGGCCGAGTAGGAGAAGTCGCCGTCGTCTTTGACCGTGAGGGTGACCGTGAAGACGCCTGCCGCCTGGAAGGCATGGGTCGGAGCGATGCCGCTGGCGGCGGTGCCATCGCCGAAATCCCAGCTGTAGGAGGCGATGCCGCCCGAGCCCGGCGTCGAGCCGCTTGCGTTGAAGGAGGCTGACTGTCCGGGGATGAGTTCGCCGGGGTCGGCGATGGCCGGCGTTGCCGATTCGACCCGCTGCGCGCAGTCCGCGGCGTCGTTGCTCCACTCCTGTTGGAGGTAGTAGTTACCGCCCGCGATCGACTGGTTGAAGAGCGAGCCCGCCGAGCCGCCCAGCGACGCGCCGAAGTCTTCTTCTGACGGCGTGTTGCGGCACTCGTCGCCGTCCTCGAAGCCTTCTTCGTCGTACCACGCTTCCAAGGTCGGGTCGGTGATCGACTCGTTGGCCTCGTGGCTGAGGCTGCTGAAGGTGTCGTCAGCGTTGCCGTTGGCGTGGCCGTTGGGGTACTCCCCCACTCCGCATCCTGCCGGATCGCCCGGCGAGTAGCTGATGTTGGCGTAGATCGTTTCGGATGCTTCTTCGTAGTTGTGGTAAGCGCAGAATTCGGTGTCGAAGCATTCTTCGCCGGTCGCTGCGAAGCAGCTGCCGGCGTGCGGCGGCAGGACGACGTAGTACTCGGCGCCGAGCCCGTGCGGCCAGCTCTTTTCGGCGAGGACGGTATTGACCTCGGCTGCCATCTTTTCGTCGCTGATACAGGCGGTGAACGATTCACCGCCAAAGCCGGCATAAGGCGCGCAGGTGCCGCTGCTCGGGTAGGCGTGCGTGTCGGTCGCCGACCCTCCATAGGTGTCGCTGTAGGCGGCGTGGCCGGTTTCGTCGGTGTACTGGGCGCTGACCGAGTAGACGTTGGTCGACTTGCCGCTGTCGGCCGCGACGTTTTTGAGGAAGCCTTCGATCGCCGCCTTGTAGCCGCTGGGGAACGAGAAACCGCTCGGCGCCCAGAAGATCGCGTAGGAGGTCTGGGAGTGCATGACCGGGCCGCCGTGGTAGAGCAGCGGCGGTTCGCCGGTGGGCACAGTGCTGCGCAGGGGCGATGCGCTCCGAGTCGCCGCCGCTTCGTTCAGCGGCAGGTAGGAGACGCGGCCACCGGCGGTGTTGGCGACGACCGCGCCGGCCGGGGCGGCGGTGAGCGCAAGAGCCGTCCCCAGCAGCGCGATCGCGATCGCCGCAGTGACCTTTCTCATGTCCGCTTCCGCAGCGTCACCTCGACGCTCGTTCCCGGCGCCAGCACCCTGCCCGGGATTGGAAGATCGCCGAGGCGCTCGAGGCCAAGCCCTCGGAGCTGCTGTGGCGAACCGAGCAGCTCCTTGGCGGCTAGCGCAGCCTGACTGAAATTGCACTCCCCCGCAGTCTTCAATTCAAGGCGCCTCTTGTCGGTTGCTCAGGTTCGCGCCGCCCGGGCGAACGTCTTCTGATCGTTCAGCCGCGACAGCCTATATTGCTATCGCAGCACCAACGGATGAAAAAGGTTGGCATTCGAGCTCCTGAATGCGACAGTGTTCAGTACAGGGGGTGGAGTGTTGGTGCTTCACTTCAATGACCCGGACCGGTCTCGCACTCATGTGAGCGGCCGACGCCGGGGCCGCCGTCGCAGAAGTCATTGCCGGATTCGCCGTAGAGCTGATCGGCGCCAGGCCCTCCGTAGAGGCGGTCGTTGCCGGGACCGCCGTGACAGCCGTCTTCGCCGGCCCCCATATAGCAGACGTCGTTGCCAGGAGTCCCCTGGCGCGGATCGTCGGGTTTGGGCGAGAAGTCACCCCAACAGCCGTCGCTGCCGGCCCCATGCCGGCAGTAATCGTCGCCCCCATCACCGACGCAATCGCTGTTCTGCTGGCCGGTGATGCAGATGTCGTTGCCGCCGCCGCCATAGCAGCGGTTGCGTTTGGTTGCTTCGGGGTAGCAGGTGTCGGGCTCGGCGTTGCCGATGAACTTGTCTTCGCCTGCGCCGAGGTGGGCGGTGACGGGGACCGGCAGCGGGTCGAGGACTTCGACCTTGTCGCTTTCGGGGCCCATGTCGACTTCGATCCTGCCGACGTCGGCGAGCGGGCAGATCACGTCGTGCTGGCCTTCTTCGCAGCCGACCTGGCCGCGGCGATTCAGGTAGCCGTCGACGACGAGGGCGTTGCCGCTGACGGTGAGGCGCAGGTGCGAGCTCGAGTCGGGGCCGTGGATCACGATCTCGCCTTCTGAGGAGGCGGTGGTGGGAACAGCGAGAAGCGCTAGCGCTGAGAGTGCCGCAACTGCGAACAGCGCCCTCGACCGCTTCCCCTTCACGGCCATCATCATCGGAGGACCCCCGCCTCAGGTGTACCGGTGTCTGTGGCTAGGGCGGTGTTGAGGATCGCTGCCCAACCCCTGGGTGCGGAGATCACATCAGCCACCTGGGGCCCGCGGGAAGCACGCAGGCACGCCAGCCGCGGCAGCGTCGATCGCGGTCCGTTGTTCTGCCGCGAAGATCGGGCCCTGCACTGCTGCATCGACACCTTGCGGGCTACCGTGTTGAGAGCTAGAGGCCATGGACATCTGCTGCATCTGGCGAAGGTCGCTCAGCAAACGAGCCACCGGGGCCCGAAGCGAAGGCGGGGGACGCAGGCGCAGTAGAGCGCCAATCGTTCGCGCGGCCATTGCAGACAGCGCCGCCCCGTGCGCACCCTGCGCTTCCTTGCTCCCAGGCGGGGAGCCAGGTCTGGTTGTGTGTGGAACCGGAGCCGGGACCGAGCGCATGGCCTGACAGACGGCGTTGGCGCGTGCCCGAAAGACGCGCAGCCTCGCTTCATCTCCCGGCGCGCCATGCGCCCGGCCCTCTTGGCTCCCGCCGGATCCGGGGCCTCCCTTGCTTTCGGACAGCCCCTCCCCAGGTTTGCCGGAAGGTGAAGTGGACGGCAGCGCTCGAGCCTGTGGAGCAGGGCTCTGGCCCATCGGGCGGGACGTCTGCTGGTGCTGGGCAGCCGTGCTCGATGTGCTCGAGGAACCTCCGCAGCCTCCGATCAGGATCGCAGCGAGCGCCAGAGCCAGGCATGGGACGGCTGCTACGGCCAGCGTGCGCCCCGAGCTCCAACCAGCGGGCGGCGGCACGCTAATGCGGGTCGCCCTTGTGCCGCCTGTGCTTGCGACTGTGGCTTCCGCCTCCCGGAGCAGCCTTTAGCACGAGCGACCGGCTCCTGGCCCCATCGCCGGCCACCTTGACCATGAGGCCGCGGCCACCGGCTTGACGCAGCAGGGTCTTGCCCTTGCCACTCAGCGGTATGTCGATCATCGCGGACTTCCCCACGCCGATCGCAAAGCGCGCCTTGCCGACGACTACGTCGCGTGAGCGCCGGCTCGCACGCCGCTTGCGTTGACTCTTGCCGGCACTTTCCTTGACCTGCGCGACAAGTTCGAGCACGCCTTTGCAAGGACCGCCACCGACGCAGCGCAGGTCGACCAAAGCCTTACCGCTCTTAACCTTTGCGATCGATCCCGCCACAGCGATTCCCTTGGTCGGTGCCGGCGGCGAAACCGGGGACGCCGCCGACAGCGTCCCGGCTGGCGTCGTCGGCTGGGTCGAAGGGGTCGTCGGGGGCGCTTCTGCTTCTTCTGAATGCGACGCTTCCGCAGGTGCCAGTGCAGCGAATGAAGACAGGTGATAGGTCACCAAGGTGATGGTCACCTGGCCTCCGCTAACCGTCACTGTGCCGCCCGGGTCGCCCGCGTCGGCCCCTGCTTCTTCCCATTCAAGCGTAGACGGATCGTAGTAGTAGACCTTTGCTTCTTCGGCTTCTGCCGCACTGACCCCGGCAGGGAGCGGGAAGGTGAACGTTATGGTGATCGGCTTGGAGAAGACGACATGGGTCACGTCGCCGCCGGAGAGCTCCGGTGAGATGCTGAACGCGGAGCCTTCGAGCAGCGAACCGAATTCCGCTGTTTCCCCCGGCACGAAGCTTGAGTTGGAAACGGGCGGCGGGATGGTCCCTTCGAAGGGAGTGCCGCCACTGGTCGTCACTTCGGTGTCGGCTGGGATCACGACCTCGTCCCCGCCTGTCCCGGACACCAGTTCTTCGCTGGTATGGCCGCCTTCGATGACTTTCCCAGTGCTGGAGGCGGGCACAGCGATGCCCGGAAGCGTCCCGATGTAGCCCTGGACGAATTCCGAGGAGAGGTAGGGAGTTCCGGAGGAGGGCCCGTTGGTAACGTAGCCGCTGAAAACGATGTCGCCTGCGGGAGTCACGGCGAGGTTATTGCCCTCGTCGCCCTCCGAGTAGTTCGTGATCCACGAACCGACTTGGTATTCGGTCCAGGTTCCGTTTGCTAGGCCGCCTGCGAAGCCGCTCACGGCGAACTTGTAGACGGCCTGGGAGGCGGCGTCCTCGATGAACACGTTGCCCGCGGCGTCGATGCCGATTCCGCTTGGCGCCCCGCCTCCGGCCGGATAGTCGGCCGCTTCGAAGGCTTCGTCCTTGGTCGGATCAGTCGCCGAGGGCTTGATCACGCCGAGGACCGGCGGGCCCCACTGCGTGAACCAGACGTCGCCGTTCGGCGCCACGGCGATCTGCTCGTCGCCGCCGCTGCCAGCGACGTGGTAGACGCCCTCCGTCACGGTGCTCGAGGTGGTCGGCGCCGGTAGCTGCGACGGGACTACCTGATCGATGCCTTGGCCCTCGTCGACCGCCCAGACGTTGCCGAAGGGGTCGACGGCCATGCCCTCGAGGTCATAGCCGATGCTCCACTGCTTGAGCGACCGCGGGCCACCGGAGGCTGCGCTGATCCTGCCGAGGACTCCGTTCTCGCCCTCGGCGACCCAGACGTTGCCGTAAGGGTCGACGCTCAGCTGATCGGGCTCCGCAGCTTCTGCGAGCGCGTAGTTGGTCTCTCCGTGCGTCGTTCCCGGCGATGCTTGGGCCGTATCGAGCTCCGTGACTTCGCCAGTCAAATTATCGGCGACCCATACGTTGCGTTCCTGGTCGACCGCTATGCCGGTTGGCCCGCTGTTGGGAGTCGAGAGCGGATACTCGCGCACTGATCCGCCCGCGCCGTCGACCAACTCGCCGATGCTGTTGGAGGCGGCGTCGGAGAACCACACATCGCCGGACTGGTCTTCCGCGACCCCGAGCGGCAGGCTCGAGGCCCCGCCGCTGCTTAGCGGGGTGATCGTCTGGCCAGCCACGGTCGGGGCCGTCAGGGTCACGTCAACGGTCGCCGATTCTGCTTCGGCGGTGACCGTCAGTTCGTATTCGCCCGGGGATGCCGACGGGGGAATCCGCACGACCACGCCGGTCGCCCCCCAGTGCAGGAGTTCGATCGCCAGCGGCCCTCCTCCTCCGGCCGGCGTCATGGTGACGCTGTCAGGTCCCGTCTTGACGGCGGGCAGCGAGCCGGGGAAGGCCACGACCGCGCCCGGCGATATGGAACGGTTCAGCGGCTGCCTGATGATCGGGGCGGCCTGCATTACGGCATCGATGCTGCCCCTCGTCGAACCGGCGGTCACCGAGACGGGGTCGGCTTCCTCCCAGCTCGACTTATTGTCGTAGTACTGAGATTCGAAGGCTTCGGTGCAACCGCTTTCGCCGCAGACGTCGCCGGAGAACCCGACCTTGTATTCGCCGCTGGCCAGGGCGGAGATCGTGTATTCGCCGGCCGTGTCGGTCGAGCCGCAGTAGTAGCCGTACCCGCCGCCGAGGCCTTCCGCGCAAACATCCAGCCCTTCGATCGGCGCGCCGCCGGAGGCGGCGGTGACCGTGCCGCTGATCTGTCCTCCGGCTTCCATTTCAGCGTCGATGCCGGTGATCGTCGAGGGAGCGGTCACCGTGACCGGTTCGGCTTCTTCCCAGCTCGCCTTGCCGTCGTAGTACTGGAAGATGTAGTTCTGCTCGGTGCAGCCGCCTCCGCCGCAGACGTAGCCGGGGAAGAACCCGACCTTGTATTCGCCGCTGGGCAGCCCGGAGATCGTGTAGCTGCCGCCGGCGCCGGTCGATTCGCAGTAGTAGCCGTATTCGCCGCCGAGGCCTTCCGCGCAAACATCCAGCGCTTCGATCGGCGCGCCGCCGGAGGCAGCGGTCACTGTGCCGGAGATCGATCCGGTAGATGTGGCAGTGGCAAGCGACGGCATGAGCAAGAGGAAGGCCGTCGCAATGACAGTGAGCGCCGTCGCCGGCTTGATCAGACTCCAGCTGCGCGAGCATCCGCCAACGCCTGGCAACTTCGACGGTACGCGCCTATCATCGACTTGCCGCATCCTGCCTCCTGTTAAGTAACTCGCGTCTCGCACACCCAGTGGTGAGATCCAAACAACGGGGAGGCAACCTAACAGCTCGGTTTGAGCTTTCAAGATGTCGTACAAAGTTGGTCATATGGCTCTATGAGTGACTCATACCGAGAGACAGGCGATGTCATTTGGTTGGGGCGATATCCAGGCGGTGTAGCCCGGCGAGTCGCTCGCCGCCACAGCCGCTTGCGCGACGTGGCGGCGAGCATCGCCATCCGCCTTGTGAGCCCCCTCCCGCGGAGGCTCACCTTGCAGTTACTTCTTCTTCTTGCCCGAGCTCTGGCCCTTGAGGGTCACGGAGCCCTTGCTCACTCCGGTGCCGACGACCGTAGCCTTGAGGCCCTTCGCGCCAGCCTGCTTCACGAGCGCCTTGCCCTTGCCGTTGAGCTTGACCGCCACCGTCTTGCTCTTGCCCGGTGGGATCGAGAAGTGGGCCTTGCCGATCGCCACGGACCCGGAGCCCTTCTTGTGGCTCTTGCCCTTCTTCTTGGGCGCCTTCGGCGCGCGGGCGCTCAACTTGATCAGCCCGCTGCAGGCTCCGGTGCCGGTGCACTTCACCTGCAGGAGGGCCTTGCCGCCCTTCACCTTGGCCTTGGGCCCGACCTTCGCCACACCGGCGGGAGGCGGCGGCTGGACCTCTTTGGTCATCTTGGCGTTGATGCCCGACGCCGTCGCCCCGCTCGTGGCCGTGATCGCTTCCGCGGCTTCGAAGGAGAACTTGTCGTTCCAGTACTGGCGCAAGTAGTTGGCCAGCGGGAGTTCGCTGCGCGCCCAGTGTTCTTTTTCAGGTTCCGCTTTGTTGTATTTGACGTAGAACGTGTTGGGGTTGAATTCGACCTTGTAGGAGCCGGCCGCCACGGTCTTGATCGAGTAGTTGCCGGAGCCATCGGTCGTTTCGCAGTAATAGACATTGGAGCCCCAGGCGCACACTTCGACGCCTTCGAGCGCGGCGTTCGTGGTGGCGTCGGTCACCGTGCCGGTGATCGTCGCGCCGGCCTGCATCGCCGCGTTGATGCCCGAGGTGGTGACTCCTTCGGTGACGGTCACCGCGTCAGCTTCGCTGCGGTGCATCTTCCCGTTGTAGTACTGCGCTACGTAGTTCGATTCGAGTTCGAGCTTTTCGGTGGTTTCGTTGTATTTACCGGGAGAGAAGAAGTCGACTTTGTAGGACCCGGGATGCAGGGACGAGATCGTGTATTCGCCACTCGCATTCGTGCGGGCGCATCCGTAACTGTAGAATTCTTCGGAGTACGAAGCCGGTTCGGCGCACACCTCGATGTTATTGAGCGCACCATGAGTGCCAGCGTCCGTGACCGTGCCCGAGATCTTGCCGGTCGTTTCCTGCATGGCGGCGTTGATGTTTGGGGTGGTGTTATTTGTGGTCACCGCAACTTCGTTCGCCGTCGCGAAAGACGTCTTTCCGTTGTACCACTGGGTGGCATAGGTCCCTGAGAAACTGCGGAATTCTACTTTGTAGTGGGTTTCCGATAGCCCGCTGATGGTGTATTCGCCGCTGCCGTTCGTGAAGGCGCAGCCGCTAAGGGTTTCTGTTGACGCGGTGTAGGCACAGACGTCGATGCCTTCGATGGGTGCGCTGGTGGCGACGTTGGTAACTTTGCCGGAGATGCCGGTGACAGCCGCGCTGGCCATCGCCGGCGCGAGCAGAAGCGCGCACGCGGAAACGATTAGCGACAAGACGCCGATCATCCGCGCAGAGCGCAGTTTTCGATGTGCCATTGACTGACTGCCTTTCGATCGATTCACAGGATTCACAGGTTTGAAGGCCGCCTTAGAGCACGCGCACGCTGGCGTCGAAACCCAATCAGCGGTAAGCAACGGTATCAGTGACGTGCGGCCATGCAAGGCTTCACACGAATGTCAGTGGTTGGCTCTTCGTGTGACTACACAAAAGTCACCCTGTTTGATTTTGGATAGGCAGCAGGCCCATCAGCGCCGGCAGAGCTCTCGTGCCACTTCCTCACCGTAAGGCGAGAGGCACCAGGCGTTGGGGCGCCCGGCGCCACCGCACTCCTTGATGAGCAGACCGGCGTCATGCAGGCGGGCAAGGAGCATCGAAACCTGCCCGGAGTGGGAGATCCCGATGCCCGCCGCGACAGCCTGGTTGCAGGCTTCCCGGTTATCGGCGAGGTAGAGCACGCACTCGCGCATCCTGTGCGCACTCGCGTGGCGGAGAATGCTCGGCACCTCAACGCTGGCGTGGTGGCCCGGCCTGGCCGGGTGTTGCTCCAGGAGGGCCTGGGCGCGGTCGCGCCCCCTGCTTGCGGCCTGCTCAGCCGCAGCCGGCCCAAGGTAGGGCGCAACGACCACCTCGGCCAGCTGGCCGAGCAGCCCCACGAACGGCGGCACATCACCGCCGAGCAGCCTTCTGCGAAGAATGCCCAGCACCGACGCAATCATCGCCTCCGGCATCATTGCTGTCGGTTGGCGCTCCAGAGACAGCTGTTGACGAGCCGCTCCATCGACGAGCTGGCCCAACCGCCCGAGGGTCTGGGCGCGCGATGGAAACCCCGACGAGAGTCCCGTCATGCTCTCGAGGAGGCAGGCGCGCGCGCAGACAGGCTCGGAGTCGAGGAAGACCAGCAGCGCCTCGAGACCGGCGAGCACGCCAGCGTCCCAGGATGACTCGCGATCGAACGCCTCGGCCGCCAACGCGGTGCCGCGCCCCAACATCCATTCGAGCAGCGCCAAGAAGCAGTCGTCCAGATCGCCGAACTGCTCGGCCAACGCTCCGCGCGAGACGCCAGCCTGTCGTGCGACCTGGGCCGCACTCGCGCCACGCAGACCCCGCTCAGCCACTACCTGCGCCGTCGCCTCGAGAAGGCGAGCGCGCTGGCTTTCAAGGATCTCGCCGCGACGCCGTTCGCGAGTCACGGTCGAGATCAGAGCGTCATCCGACATCGACAAGTTCGATCCGGCCAGGGTGTGCGCTACCTGTCTGAAATAAGGACGGGGTCGATGAACCGCGGCTCTCCCCAGTAGCCGCATACATCCCCTGCGCCACTGTCGCTTGTACGTTGGCGATCCTCACCGAGGCTTCGCCATCCTCGGTCGGTCATTCACCTGTCGGGGCCAAGAGTGAAGGGGGCTTGTGGCGAAAGACATTTGCGAGGCACGCTATCGCAAATCTGGTGGGCTCGTCCAACACTGTGCCGTTGTGGCGGTTGGCCTTTTGGCTACAGGGCTGAACGATGTCGCCCTGCCTTCGCCCGAGCCAGACATCGTCGAGCCGCTGACGCGCTTCGCGGAGAATCTCCGACGTGCGCGGATGAAAGCCGGCATGAGCCAGGAAGCAGTCGCCTTCGCCTCTGGGATGCACCGCACCGCGCTCTCTCGTCTGGAGACCCGTGAGCGCGCGCCGGAGTTCCGAACGCTGGTGCGGCTCGCTCGTGCTCTCGACGTGACGCCGGCGAGCCTGCTCCGAGGTGTCCGCTGAGCAAGAGGTCGCCAGGCTTTGACCAGCTACCCGTTTAAGGCGGCGACCGTAATTGACTCAGTGACCCGGGCCGGCCTCGCACCCGTGCGACCTCCCCCGTTTCCCGCCCTTTCCAGTTCCACACTCCCGGGCCGCTTGCCAGCGGCCCCTACAAGGCTTCAGCCGCTGACCCCGACCGATCGCCGAACGGAGGCGGTTTCCACGGCGCCAACCCCAACGTCAGGGTACTTGCCTTGGTCCGCGCGGCTCAAGGAGCGAGCCCGTCCGCTGTGCTCCCCTAACGGCTCGACCTCGATCGCGGCGCCGATCCCCGTCCGCCGCACGGCGCGCTCAACGTAGGGCAGCGCCCGCGGCGAGCAGAGAAAGCGGACACGGACGAACTGGCCGGAGGCAACCGAGCGTCGCCAGGCTCGCATCAACTCATCGAGATGGCGGGCCGACTTGTCGGTGAGCTCGATCTCGAGCGCCTCGGGTGGGTCGGCGAGGAGGATCAGGTCGGGCCGGTGGAAGCGGCCACTGCGGCACTCGGCGGAGAAGACCCGTCTGCCCTCGCCCCGCTCGCGAGCTTCGATCTCGCGCTCGGCGAGGACGCGGTGGCCGGCGCGCTCGAGCTGAGGGGGCTCGGAGCGACGGCTCGCTCCTCCCAGGGGGTCTGTCCCCGCACAGAACGAGCCTTCGCCGTACCGCCTGCACCCGACCAGCCATCGCCCTGACGCCGCTTTCCGGCCCGCCGCAACCCCGCTCGATCACTGCCACGACAACACTTCTCCCGATGCCCGCCCCTCGCCTCTTTCCCCCGCGCGCATCAGGCGTCCATCCGGCCGATCCGATCTGTCTCTTCTCTTGTATCCCAGTCACTCTGTCTCCCGGTCCTCTCCGGACCCGCTTCCGTCCGCAGCTTCGTTCGGGGTTTTGTTCACAGCCCTGGCCGCAGACAGGGGGTTGCGGCGATCGTCTTGATCACACCCTGCTGACCACCCGCTGCGGCTCGGCGGGCTTTCGGGCGAACCGCCTGCCTACGCTGGCGACCCGAACCCCGGCTCCCCATCCCGCGGTTCGCGGCGCAGTATCCGCCGCTCCGCCCGCGCTTTCACCTCGGGAACGCTGAGACCTCCGCCGGGGGCGTCGGCCGAGGTGATGAGGCAGTCGAGGAAGCCGTTGCGCTCGATACCACGCCCGCTTTGCCCGCCAGCTGCGGGCGTAGGAGTCGATGTCGAGCATCCCCAGGTGCTCCCAGTAGTAGGTCACTCCCATCGAAGCTCACCGTGAAGTCCGGCAGCCGGTAATCATCGGGGTCGGACGGAGACTCCAGCCGCTGCTCGTAGCGCGGGCACAATCCCATCCCCAGCAGCGTCTCCAGCACCACCAGCTCCGACTTCGACCGCACCAACGTTCCGTCGCTGGCGGCGTGGATCAGCCGCTCGGGGAACGGCGGAGCGGCTGCCTTCCACGGCTCGCTGTCGTACCAGCTGGTCAGCCCGATCAGCCGCCAATCCGCGCCCTGCAGCAAGAGCCCCTGCCCCGGCGGCAGCTTCGCGATCTCGCCGGGCGTGAGGACCCGCTGGCGCTGGGTCTGGTAGCTGACCGACTCGTTGTAGTGGTCGGGGTCGCGGAGCCTTGTCGCTCTCGCTCTTCCCCAGCGTGGAGGAGACCACCTTGCGGTCGTATTCCCCCAGCGCCAGCGAGATGCCCTCCAGGGTGCGCGTGTCGCCGATCCCCGAGAGCACCAGCTTGGTCTGGAAGAGGCTCATGAAGCCCTCGGCCGCCTCGGCCCCCCAGCGCGACCGCGCGCCTGGCTCAGGTCCTGCAGGCCGACCATCACCTGCAGCCTCTGCCCGCCCGCCTGGGAGACCAGCGCCGGCAGGTCGTGGATCGGGGCGATGTTGGCGACCTCGTCCAGCGCCCAGAGCATCGCCGGCCCGTCCATCAGCCTCCGCTGCCGCAGCGCTCATAGACCGCGTGGCGGACCTGCTCCAGCAGGCCGACGATCAGCGGCGCGCAGAGCGCCTGGCGGTGCTCGGGCGCGGTGATGTAGATGGTGTCGGTCGAGCGCGGCGAAGCGGGCCGGGTCGAAGTTGGGCTGGGCGGCGCTCTCCCTGACCGCGTCGGCGTTGTAGGCGGCGAGGACGCCGGCCGTCGCGGAGAAGATCGAGGAGCGCTCGCGGGCGTCGGTCTGCTCGATCCCGGCCAGCACGTCGGCGGCGATCTCCGAGTCGCAGTCGAGGAGCGCCTGCGCGCGCCGGAGCGAGGTCCTGGCGCAGCGTCCAGCGCAGCACCTCGGCGATCGGGCGGTCGGTGAGGTTGGCGGCGTGGAGCAGCGGGGCGAGCAGCGCCGCGGCGCGCTCGGTCCAGTGGTTCTCGTTGGTGGTGCCGCTGCCGGGCCGGGTGCAGGCGGCCATCGCCCTCGCCATCACCAGCGCCTCGTCCCAGCTGGAGGCCGCCGCCACCGGCGACCAGCACAGTCGCCGCACCCCGTCGGGCAGCTGCCGCTCCGAGGCCGCGGGATCGAACAGCCACGCCTGGCCCACTTCCGATCGCGCCGCCACCGTCGCCCGCATCACCTCGGGCTTGGTCGAGGTGGCGATCACCGCCCCCGATGCCCCCATCACCGCCGGGATCATCACCGCGCTCGTCTTCCCCGAGCGTGGCGGGCCGAGCACCATCACCGCGCTCTCGGGGTCGGCCAGGGCCCAGCTGCCGTTGCGCCCGAGGCCGAGGTAGGCGCCGCCGCCGAGGCGGGCGACCTCCGCCCGCGCCGCCTCGCCCGCGCGTCTTCGCCTCGCCCTCGTCGCTCACCAGCTGCTCGGTGGCCGGCGTCGTCCTCAGATCAGGGACCAGAGCCACCGAGCGGGATCCGCCCGTCGGCCAGCGCGATCAGCAGCAAGAGCTTCGCCAGCCAACCCACCGCCAGCGCCTCCAGGCTCCAGGCGAAGGGCAGTTCCGCCGCCGGGATCGACGAAGCCGTAGAGGAAGAGGGCGAGCAGGACCAGCCGCCGAGCTTCCACAGCCACTCCCACGACCCCTTCTGAGGGCGGCTCCATCTGCTGGTGGGAGGGTCCCCAGGATCGTTTTGAGATTGCCCTTGACATGGCGTTGACTTTACATCATAATCCCGCTAAGTCAACAGACGCCCAAGACGGAGAACCCGAATGCCACCCAAACGCAGCCGCGGAATCAGAGCCCAGATCGACCGCGAAATCGCCGACCTCGACAACGAGCGCGCCCGCCTCGTCGCCGCCCGGGCCGCGCTGGACCGCGACAGGCCGCGGCGCTTCTCCCAGGACGACGTCGCCGCCTACCTCGCCGAGCACCCCGACTCCACCTACACGGAGGTCGCCGAGGGCCTCGGCGCCTCGCCGACCAACGTCGCCGCCCACCTGAAGCGCGGCAAGGCAGGCCGGGCGGTTTCGCAACTCCGGCGGCAAGTGGAGCCTGGAGCTGATGAGACTGCGGTTTAATCAAGACGGCGAGGAGGCTTCGCCGATGGACGACGAGGCTGAGCGACCACCTGATCCGGCCCGGGGACCTCAACCCCGGCTGGGTTCCCCTCTACTGCGGTGACCTGGGCGTCTGCAGTGGTTCTCCTGCGCCTTTCGCTACTTCGCCGCCCTGCTGGTGCTGGCGATCGTCAACTGGATCGCGCGGCTGGAACCTGCCGATCCACTCCCTGGCGCTGGTCGTCGGCTTCGGGCCGCTGGTCGATCTCCCTGGCGACCCTCGTCCTGCCCCTGGGCGGCTGGTGGTTTCAGCAGCAGCAGGGCGGCCGGCAAGCCCTCGGAGCGCGAGCGGGCGGTCTTCGAGGCGGCCTTCGAGCAGCTGCGGGGCGCCGACCCGCAGCTGCGGCCGCCGCGCCGCTGGTTCGTCGTCGACGACCCCGAGCCCAACGCCTGCGCCTACGCCGACACCCTGATGGTCACCCGCGGCATCTTGGAGAGCCCCTCCTTCCCGGCCGTCCTCGCCCACGAGCTGGGGCACCTGAACTCCAGCGATGCCCGGGTACAGCGGCGCGTCTACCGGATCACCACGCCGCCGCGCGAGCCGGTCGGCTTCCCGTTTCGCCTGATCGCCTTCCTGGTCAGCGGGCGGATCGGCGATGGCCTGGTGCGCAACCTCCTGGGCGATCTACTGGCGGCGCCGGGAGGCGGTCGCCGACTCCTACGCCGCCAAGCTCGGGCAGGGGCCGGCGCTCGCCGGCTACCTCGACACCTACGCCCTCGACGGCGATCTGCCGATCCCCTTCAAGGACTTCGGCGAGAGCTCCCATCCCTGGACCGAGCACCGCATCGACGATCTCGAAGCGGACTGAACGGCAACAGCTAACTGCAGGGCCGGGGCCGCGTCAAGGTCGCCCCTGCGGGGCAGCCCTGCGGGCTGGGGCTGGCGCCCCTCTCTATGACATGAGCCCCGGCCCTGCGTTGAAGCGAGCAATTAGGTCGGCAGGGCTGCGACCAGACCCGAAGGAGAAGCTGAGATGCGAGAGCTGAGCGCGATCTCACGAGAACGGAGCGCGGGAGCGCTGCTGGCCTCGAGGGCGCGGGCGCGGGGCGAGGCGCATCGCCGGGTCGCGGTCGACCTCACACCGCAGGCCGTCGAGAGGTCGCCGCCCGGGTCGTGCAGCTGCTGCGCGAGACGCGAGGCGCAGGGCGAGCCGGAGCTGCTCAGCGCCGGCGAGCTGGCGCGGCGCCTGCGGGTCGAGCGGCCCTGGGTCTACCGCCACCGGGCAGCTGCTCGGCGGGCTGCGGATCGGCGCGGGGCCGAAGGCGCCGTGGCGCTTTGAGTACGAGACGGCCGTCGAGGCCCTGCGAGAGCTACAGGCGACTCAGCGGAGCGGTGAGGGTCTGTGATGCGGGGCCTCGCGACGATCCCAATCCGAACCTGCGATTCGCGCGTCCGCGAGGGGACCGTCAGGGGGCTTTCCAACGTCCTGGTGGTATGCGGACCGACCTACGCAACCGAGCGCCTCGGCGAATCGGGACGAGGCGAATAAAGGGCAGAGCGGCGGGCGCTGGCGAGCCAGGCATCGGCCCACGTCCCCCTCACGAAGACGACCTTCTCACCGTCGCAATGGCCGCGGCGCTCGCCGGGCGCAGCACTCGCACCATCAGTCGCGCTTATCGCGGCGGCGCACTGCGCGCCTACCGGGACGGCAACGGGCGCGGCGTGCGCATCCGCTTCGGCGACCTGCGCCGGTGGATGATGGCGACGACCGTGCTGCCGCTCCACAGCGCCATGAGGAGGAACGCAGTTCGTCGGACCCACTCAAACGCCTCGACATGGGCGGCGGCAAGGCGCCCGTCGCGGGGCCCAGCGAAAACTTCGCTCTGCTCAACGCTGCGCGGGCGCGGCTGCGCGCCGGCCGGCGCTCCTGGCGACGTCGGCGCGGCATCGCGCTGAGGGCTCGGCGGGCGCCTCGGCGGGCTTGAAGGGCTTCGCTTCGACCTGTGCTCGCGCTCGTGCGCACTCTTCCTCGAGGTCGATCGGCTTCTTGCCCTGGTAGCGGGCGATGAAGTGGGCGTAGTAGCGCTGCAGGGTCTGGATGTCGTGGCCCGCCCAGCCGGCGAGCGGGTGAAGGTTCATGCCATGGGGCGTCACGACCAAGGTCGAGTGCAGCGCCATCGAGATGCTCGTGTGCCGCAGGTCATAGAAGACCATCTTGTCGAGCCCGCCGGCGCATCAGGCGCCTGCGCTGCGGCTTCGCGGGCAGGGCGCCAGACCCGGGCGGTCCAACGGTTGTAGGAGTCGACGTTCATCGCCAGCGGCTCAGGCGGGCCTCCATCGGGCGGCGTGACCCAGACCGGCCCGTCCTCCATGTCGAGGACCTGGAAGATCAGGCCGTTGTCAGGCTGAGGGCCGAAGCGGTCTTCAAGCGCGTCGCGGTAGGCGAGGATGCGATCCCGGGCGTTTGGAAGCAGAAGAGCGGCGTGTGCGCCGGTCTTCAGCCCGGGAATGTCCTCGGGATCGTGCTCGGCTCGGCGCGCTGCAGCTCGACCGTATCGGCGTGGAGGTCGCCCCAGGTTGCCGAAAGCCGCCATTCCGAGGGTCGCGAGGAGACCGTGAAGCCCATCGCCGCCGCGAAGGCGGCGTCGCGGATCGGGCGAAGATCGTCGCGCGCGGGACGGTTGAGGATGGCCTCGATGATTCGCTCGACTCCGACCGCATCGGCGGCGTAGGGAAGGCGGTTTCGCCGCTGCGGCGGGAGCTCGAAGACCCCGGAGAACTCGACGGTGAGCGCGCCCGGGTGTCGCCGCCGCCCCCAGCGCAGGACGGCGCGCAGCAGTTTGAGGATGTTGCGGCGCCGCGAGGTAGCCAGCCCTTCTTGCAGGAGGGCGTCTTGAAAGCGCACCACTGATCGACGGATCTTGCGAGAGCCGGTCGAGTCGCACAGCGGCGATCGGGCGGGTGGCGATGTCGCGATCCCAAATGCGCACCGAGTGCTCGCCGTAGCCGGGGAGAGATTCGCCGCCCTGCCGACCAGCCACTCCTTGAAGAGGTCGTCGACGTCAGGGCGCCGGCGGCGTCGACCTTCTGTAC
The DNA here is from genome assembly GCA_963785775.1 of uncultured Solirubrobacterales bacterium. GTDB lineage: Bacteria > Actinomycetota > Thermoleophilia > Solirubrobacterales > 70-9 > VAYN01. The sequence continues at coordinate 195,454 of CAWAWH010000003.1, forward strand.
GGCGCCGTCGCGCCTTGACGATCTTCGTCACCTCCCCGGCATAAGAGAGTGCCGCCTCCAGAGCGCGATCGAACGATCCGAGCTTGGTGGCGCTGAAGGACTTCGAGCGCTGGCCCCTGACGCCGTTCTCGTCCTCCTCGCGCCAGCGCACCTTGTAGCTGACGATCTCGCCGGACTCGGTGGCGCATCCGTAGACGCCCTTGGGTAGCTCGCGCCCAAGATGATCGGTGCTGATCTCGACGAGTTTCACGGCCATCGGTAGGAACGATTCTAGCAGATTTTGTTCCTACCTGCGTTCCTACCCACCAGATTTACCGGCCTTTTGACCGGCGCCCATCGGCCATATTTCGCTTTATAAAGCCGATAACTCTACATCGAGCGCCGCTTAAGAGGCCCGGCTTAGAAGTCCGGTGCTCTGTCCACTGAGCTACGGGGGCAGCTTGCCAAGGTTAGGCGCTGGCAAGCCGATCGCGTAGCATCGCTGCGTGCCGAAAGTCGAGGTTCCGGGGAGCGAGCTGAACTACGAGCGCGGCGGCGCGGGTGAGCCGCTGCTGCTGATCCAGGGCATGAGCGCCAACCACCTGGCCTGGGGGCGACCGTTCATGGCGCTGCTGGAGGAGAGCTTCGACGTCGTCCGCTTCGACAACCGCGGCATGGGACTCTCGAGCCCCGTCACCGACGCCTTCTCGATCGCCGAGATGGCCGCCGACACGGCCGGGCTGCTGGATGCGCTGGAGATCGAGAGCGCCCATGTGCTGGGAATCTCGATGGGCGGCATGATCGCCCAGGAGCTGGCGCTCGCCCAGCCCGGCCGCCTGCGCTCGCTGACCATCGGCTGCAGCTACTGCGGCGGGCCCGGCTCGCAGTTGATGGACCCGGCCGACTTCCAGGGCCTGGTCGAGGCGATGGGATCGGGCGACGCCCAGCGGGTCTTCCGGGCGATGTACGAGCTCAATCTCTCCCCCGGGTTCCGCGCCGAGGAGAGCCGCTACGCCGACTTCGTCGCGATGGCCGAAGCGCTGCCGGCGCCGCGGGAGACGATCGGCCTGCAGGTCCAGGCGATCGCCGCCCACGACACCAGCGCGCGCCTGCCCGGCCTCGCCACCCCGACCCTGGTCGTCCACGGCACCGCCGACCGCGTGCTCGGCTACCCCAACGGCCCGCTGATCGCCTCGCTGATCCCCGGCGCCCGGCTCGAGACCCTCGACGACGTCGGCCACATGTTCTGGTGGGAGCAGCCCGAGCGCAGCGCCGAGCTGGTCCGCGACCACGCCCTCGCCCCGGCCTGAGCCGCGCGGCTACCTGCAGGCGGCCGGGTCGAGCCTGCCGTCGACCCTGAAGACGTAGTCGGGCTCGGGGACGATCTTCGGCTCGGCGATGATCAGCTTCAGCGCCGGGTCGTCCTTCACCCAGGCGTAGATCGGGAACTGGTAGGGATTTTCCACCCCGGTGTTGTAGGGGCCGACGTCCTCCGTGTACTGGCTGAGGATCAGGTAGTCGTAGTCGCCGGCGTTGATCCGGCGCTTGAACTGCCGGCAGCTCGTCGCCAGGCGATAGGTCCCCCGCGGGCCCGGCACGCCGATGTACTGGACGTAGTTGTTGAGGTGGCCGCCGTAGTAGCCGTACTGGCCGAAGATCATCTCGCTGGAGCCGGCGATGCCGATCCGCTTGTTCTGCTGCAGCCGGGCGAAGTCGTAGGCCTTCTGCGGCCCGCCTTCCTGCAGGAACAGGGTCGATTTCGTGTAGTGGTGGTCGGCGTACTGGACCTGCTGCGCCCGTCCCAGGACGACGGCCAGCAGCAGCACCGCGCCACCGATCAGGGCGACCAGGCCACGGCTGACCTGTCCCCGCACCCGGCCCAGGCCCAGCGCCGCCGGCGCCCAGACCAGCGCCAGGACGATGAAGATCGTGCCGGCGATGTAGGTCGGATACCAGCGCGGCGTGGTCAGGACCGTGATCGCGTAGACCGCGGTGAGGAAGAGCAGCGTCTGCCAGGCCCGCCTGTCGGGCGCCCTCAGCGGCCGCGCGATCGGCAGCAGCGCCATCGCCAGCACCAGCCCCGGCACCAGGTAGCGGGTGTTGGTGAAGAAGCCGGTCGGCGAGCCCTCCTGTCCCGCGGCGGTCAGCGGCGTGAAGACGTAGACGGCGGCGGTCACCAGGGCGGCGACGGCAATCACCCGCAGGATCTTGTTGCGGGAGCGCACGGCGATGAAGACCACGGCGGCGACGGCGATGATCAGGATCAGCGGCCAGAGCGGCCCGAAGGCGTTGTCCAGCTGGGGGAAGAACCAGCGGCGGTAGATCGTCGGTTCGGTCAGGTAGTGGGCGACGGCGAAGCGCGGCCGCGGGTCGAGCGGCATCTGGTCCGGCGTCGGCAGTCCCAGCGGCCCGAGCCCGGTCTGCGGGATCGGGTTGCCGCCGGTCTTGATCGCCGCCCGCAGGTACCAGTAGCCGCCGACCACCAGCATCGAGAGCCCCATCACCCAGGCTGTGGTCAGGCGCCGGCCGCGCCCGCTGAAGACGACGACGCCGATCGCGATCGCCGCCACCGGGATCAGGAAGGTGAGCTTGACCGAGGCAGCGAGCCCGGCGGCGATCCCCGCCATCACAAGCGGCCCCTTGTCGAGCAGCGGCGCATCGGCCTCGGGCGCATCCTGCACCGCCCCGGCGACGGGCGCCCGCCGCTGGTGGCCGTTGATCAGGAACGCCGCGAAGGCGATCAGGAAGGCCAGGCCCATGATGTCGTTGCGCGCCTCGCCGGGCTGCGTTTCGATCATCACCCCCGAGTCGAGGACGATCGCGGCGGCGACCAGCGTCGCCGGGCCGACCTTGTAGGGCCGGCCCACGCACCAGGCGGCCAGCAGCGCGATCGCCACCCAGACGAGGTTGATCAGCGGCGAAAGCCAATCGCTGTGGAAGAGGACGATGCCGGCGGCGTGGATCAGCTCCGAGCTCTGCGGGTAGAACCAGGCGGCGAGGCGCAGCGGGTCGGTGTAGAGCAGGTGGATCGTCGAGTGTTCCTGCGCCATCCGCGCCGCAAACGGCATGTGGTACCAGGTGGTGTCGCCGCCGAACATCCCCTGGTCGAGGCTGAGCTGGGCCGGGAAGGTCCACTCGGCGACGGTGAAGGAGGCGACCGCGATCGCAATCCAGAGCGCGATCGTCCCCACCTTCGGCGCCATCACCGCCTGGCCGTCTCGCGGCGCCTTGCGCCAGCCGACCAATGCCGCCAGCAGGCCGATGGCGATGGTCACGACGATGATCCAGCCGAGCTCGAGGACGCTGAGCGTGCCGAGGATCTCCAGCGAGAGGATCAGCAGGGCGGTCGCGATCGTGACGTCGGCGAGGCGAGCCAGGGCGCCGGAGAATTCGGGCACGATCCAGCGCCGCAGCCAGTAGCCGCCGAGGCCGACCGCCGCGACGATGCCGATCACGGCGAGGCAGCCGCCTATGTATGAGCCGAAGGAGGGCGCCACGGGCGCGAGATGCTATTCGCCGCGCCCACGCGACATCGCCGCGGTCAGGACGCGGCTGCCGGGATGCGGCAGGAGACGCCGGTCCCGGCCAGGCCGCAGTAGCCGTCGGGGACCTTGTGCAGGTACTGCTGGTGGTACTCCTCGGCGTAGTAGAACGGGCCCGCGGGCTCGATCTCGGTCGTGATCGGCCCGTGCCCGGCCGCCTTCAGCGAGGCGTCGTAGGCGTCGCGCGCCATCTCCGCCGTCGCCCTCTGGGCGTCGCTGGTGAAGAAGATGCCGGATCGGTACTGGGTGCCGACGTCGTTGCCCTGGCGCATCCCCTGGGTCGGGTCGTGCTCCTCGAAGAAGACCTCGAGCAGGTCGGCGTAGGAGATCTTCTTCGGGTCGAAGGCGACCAGCACCGCCTCGGCGTGGCCGGTCCGCCCCGAGCAGACCTCGTCGTAGGTCGGGTTCGGCGTGGTCCCGTTCTGGTAGCCGACCGCGGTCGTGTAGACCCCGTCCAGACCCCAGAACAGCCGCTCCGCTCCCCAGAAGCAGCCAAGCGCGAAGTAGGCGACCTCGATCCCCTCCGGGAACGGCGGCTCGAGCGGGGTACCGAGCACAGCGTGCATTCGAACAGGGTAACGTGAGCCCATCGGCTGCCTCGTCGTCCTCTTCGCCTTCATCTCGCCACGGCTGGCGCTGTTCGCCCTGTGGCTGTTCACCGACCTGCTCAGCCGCGCCTTCGACAGCTGGTTCGTGCCCTTCCTCGGCTTCTTCCTGCTGCCCTGGACGACGCTCGCCTACGCGGCGATGTGGAGCAGCTCCGATCGCGTCCACGGCTTCGAGTGGTTCGTCGTCGTCCTCTTCTTCTTCATCGACCTCGGCTCCTACGCGAACCGGGGCAGGATGAGGCGCGCCGAGGCCTGAGCGGCGCCCGCCCGGCTCGCGCTAATGCGTGGCCGGGTAGGAGATCCTGATGTGCTGCTTGGAGAGGACGACGAACGGCCGCTCGCTGACTTTGCCGTCCAGCAGCGAGGTGATTTCGACGTTGGTCAGCGGCACGAACGCCAGGTCGCCGCGGTTGAGCGAATCCGAGAAACGGCTCTGGTAGCCGGCCGGCGGCAGGGTGACGTCGCCGACGACGATATGGCGGTCGGTTTCGAAGACCGCCCGCTCGACCCGCCGTTCAATGTGATCCCGCTCGTTCATCGCCATCACTCCTATCGACACGATCCCCTCAACCCTCACCAGACAAACGTCCACAATGCATTCCCGGCCAGACGGTCCGTTCAACCCCCACGAAGCCGAGAGCGGTCGCTGGATCGATCGCGAATCAGGCCTCGATCGGGGCGGCTGGATTTGAACCAGCGACCTTCCGGCCCCAAACCGGATGCTCTACCAGACTGAGCCACGCCCCGATCGGCCCCAGTCTAGAGCCGGTCGGCGCGGCGGGTTGGGCGCGGTCGAGGCGACCCGTTAGCTTTGACGGGCGATGGCGGACGTCCGGCCCTTCACGGCGCTGCACTACGACCTCGGCAAGGTCGGCTCGCTGGACGCCGTCGCGGCGCCGCCCTATGACGTGATCGACGCCGCCGGGCGGGCGCGGCTGCTGGAGCGCTCGCCCTTCAACGCGGTGGCGATCGACCTGCCGAAAGCGTTCGACCCCGCCGACCCGGCGAGCGACCCCGAGGGCGATCCGTACGAGGAGGCGGCGCGGACGATCGACGGCTGGCGGGCCACGGGGGCGCTGGTCGAGGATGCCGAACCGACGATCTGGGCGCTGATCCAGGACTACACGGCGCCCGACGGCTCCTCCCACAGCCGCCACGGCATCCTCGCCCGGGTCCGGGTCGAGGACTACGAGAGCGGCGGCATCCGACCCCACGAGCGCACCCATCCCGGGCCGCTGCAGGACCGGCTGGAGCTGACCCGCGCCACCGGCTACAACCTCTCGCCGATCTTCTCGCTCAGCACCGAGGACGCCTGGCCGCTGGTCGAGCCGGCGCTCGAGGACGAGCCTTGGGGAGAGGCGACCGACGAAAGCGGCACCGTCAACCGGGTCTGGCGGGTCACCGACGCGGCGGTCCACGCCGCCGTCGGCGAGCGCCTCGCCGGCGCCGAGCTGCTGATCGCCGACGGCCACCACCGCTACGAGACCGCCCGCGCCTTCCGCGACGAGATCGGCGGCGAGGGCCCGCACGACTACACGCTGATGGCGCTGACCGGGCTCGACGACCCGGGCCTGACCGTCTTCCCCACCCACCGCCTGCTATCCGGCTTCGCCGACGACCCCGAGCGCCAGCGGCGCCTCGGCAGCGGCCTGCGCGAGCTCTTCGAGGTGACCGAGGTCGGGCGCGACGGCCTCGACCCCGCCGGCGAGGAGGGCGTCGGCGTCTTCGGCCTCTACGACGACTTCCACAAGCAGGGCTTCCGGCTGCGGCTGAAGGACGCGGCCGAGCTCGACCGCCGGCTCGCCGGCAAGCCCGAGGCCTACCGCCGCCTCGACTCGGCGATCCTCGAGACGCTGGTGCTGAAGGGGCTGGCCGGGATGAACGACGAGGACATCGACGCCCGCCGCGGGCTCGAGTACGCGAAAAGCGTCCCCGACGCCCTGGCGATGGTCGAGGGCGGCGCCTTCGATGTCGCCTTGATCCAGCGGCCGGTGCCGATCGAGCAGGTCAAGGCGGTCGCCGAGACCGACGAGAACATGCCGCCGAAGTCGACCTACTTCTTCCCCAAGGTGATGACCGGGATCGCCTTCAACCCGGTCCGCTGAGCGCGGCCGCGTAGGATCGCCCCGTGGTCAAGATCTACACCAAGAAGGGCGACGACGGCACCACCTCGCTCTGGTATGGCGGTCGCGTGCCAAAGCACCACGGCCGCACCGAGGCATACGGCGCGCTCGACGAGGCCTGTTCCCAGCTGGGCGCCGCCCGCGCCCTCTGCGGTCCCGGGGAGGCAGAGCTGGCCGCCGACCTCCTCCGCCTCCAGGACGACCTCTTCGTCGCCGGGGCCGAACTGGCGACCGCGCCCGAAGCCGCCGAGCGCCTCGAAGACGGGATCAGCCGCGTCACCGAGGCGATGGTCGCCGAGCTGGAGCGCCTGATCGACCGCTACATGGACGAGGTCGAACTGCCGCCGAAGTTCGTCATCCCCGGCGGCAACCGGCTCTCGGCCCAGCTCGACGTCGCCCGCACGGTGATCCGCCGCGCCGAGCGCCGGATCTCCGCCCTCAACGAAGCCGGCGAGCTGAACGGCGAGACGGTGATCCACTTCGTCAACCGCGCCTCCGACCTCGCCTACGCGATGGCCCGCTGGGCCGACGTCGACGACCCGGCCCTGTTTGAGGGCCGCGGCAAGGGCTGAGCGTGAGGGTGGTCGCCCGCCGGATCGACGGCTACCGCCACGAGGTGGAGATCGAGGGCGGCCACAGCATCGTCGTCGACGAGCCGGCCGAGGCCGGCGGCACCGACAGCGGCCCGCGGCCGACCCAGCTGCTCGCCGCCAGCCTCGCCGGCTGCACCGCGATCACGGTCGAGATGTACGCCGCGCGCAAGGGCTGGGACATCGGCCCGATCGAGGTCGACGTCGACCTCTCCTACGAGGGCGCGGTGCCGACCATCTACGCGGTGGCGTTGAAACTGCCGCGGCAGCTGAGCGACGAGCAGCGCCGGCGGCTGCTGACGATCGCCGCCAAGTGCCCCGTCCACAAGGTGCTGGTCGGCGAGGCGACGGTCACCGTCTCCGAGCGGATCGAGGCGCCCTAGATGGACCTCGGTCTGGCCGGGCGCGGCTGCGCCGTCACCGGCGCCAGTCGCGGCATCGGCCGCGAGACCGCGGTCCAGCTCTGCGCCGAGGGCGCCAGCGTGCTGCTGGTCGGCCGCGACGAGGGACGCCTGCGCGAGGTGCAGGAAGAGGCGGTCGGGGCCGGCGGCCGCGCCGCGCCGCTCGCCCTCGACGTCACCCTCGCCGATGCGGGCGAGCGCATCCTCGCCACCGCGACCGAGTACTTCGGCGACCTCGACGTGCTCGTCAACAACGCCGGCTCGGCCCGCTGGCGCGACCTCGACGAGGTCCCGGACGAGGACTGGCGCGCCCAGTACGAGCTCAACGTGATGGCGCCGCTGCGGGCGATGCGGGCCGCCGCCCCGGCGATGGCCGAGCGCGGCTGGGGCCGCGTCGTCAACGTCTGCTCGACCGCCGGCAAGCGCCCCTCGGCCTCGATGCCGGAGTACTCCGTCGCCAAGGCGGCCGAGCTCTCGCTCTCGCGCCTCTTCGCCGACCGCTACGCCCGCTCCGGGGTCCTGGTCAACGCGATCTGCCCCGGCCCGGCCGAATCGGAGATGTGGATGGAGCCGGGTGGCCTGCTCGACGAATCGCAGGCGATGTCCGGCGCCGCCAGCCGCGAGGAGGCACTGGCCGAAGCCGGCGCCAAGCGCCCGATCGGCCGCCTCGCCGACCCCGCCGAGATCGCCGCCGCGATCGTCTTCCTCTGCTCCGAGCGCGCCTCCTACGTCAGCGGCGCCGCCTGGTCGGTCGACGGCGGCACCGTCCAGGTGATCATCTGATCGGCGGATCGGTCGAGGCGGCCGTGCTGCTGCCGCTCTACGGCTGGCCCGGCGATCCGGGCCTGATCTTCACCGAGCGGCGGTCCGACCTGCGACGCCACGCCGGCGAGATCTCGTTCCCGGGCGGCCGCCGCGACCCCGGCGACGCCGACCTCGGCGCCACCGCCCTGCGCGAGGCGGAGGAGGAGATCGGCCTCGACCCTGCCGCGGTCGAGCTGGGCGAGAGCCTGCCGACGACCAGGACCTTCGTCACCGAGTACCTGATCCACCCCTTCGTCGGGCGGATCCCCCACCCGGCGGAGCTCTCGCTCGTGCCCAACCCGGACGAGGTCGAGACCGTCCTCACCCTCTCGCTCGACGTCCTCCGCGAGGGCTACGGAATGCGCCGCCTGGTCCGCCGCGGAGTCCCCATCCACACCCCCACCTACGAGGTCGAAGGCCAGCTGATCTGGGGAGCGACCGCGCGGATCCTCGGCGACCTGCTCGAGCTCCTGCGCTAGACGTCCTTCTCGATTTAGCTATTTGGTTTCGCGGGCCGGCGAGAGCAGGCCCAGAGCCAAATCCACCATTTCCTCGGACCAGCCGGCGGGGTCTTCTCGCTCCTCGCCGACGATCTCGACCGGGATCCGCCAGGTGCGCCCGGCGGCGCGGACGATCTCCGCCCCCGCCGCGAGCACGGCGGCGTCGGCGCTGCCGACCGCCTCGTAGACGACGCCGCGCACGGACGTGTCGACCAGCTTCTCCATCAGCCGCTCCAGCCGCGGGCCGTGGATTGCCGCGACCGCCTCCGCGTCCCCCGTCGCCGAGCCCAGCAGCAGGTAGACGACGGCGACGTCGCCGACCAGCTCCAGAACCGTCCCGACCCGGTCGAGGTCGGCGAGCGCCGGCTCGACCCCGGCGGCGGCGATCGCGGCCAGGCCCTCCTCGCGGCGGCTCGTCCCCCGCACCGCCCAGCCCTCGGCCAGCAACCTCGCCCCCAGCTCCCTGCCGCGGCAGCCGCAACCGACGATCAGCGCCCGCGCCAAATCGGCCGCCTAGGTCGCCTCGAAGGGACCGCGCCCGCGCAGTCGCAGCCGCTCGTCCTCGGCGACCTTCGCCTGCAGCTCGGCCTCGGTCATCTCCGGGGCGCCGCGGCGGCGGCGCAGCTCGTTCTGCGCCTCCATCATCTGGCGGACGTCGTCGATCTCGTTCTGGACCTCGACCTCGGGCGAGCGGGTCGGCTTCCAGTCGACGAGGTCGGCGCTGGTGCCGGGGTAGAAGTGGCCGACGAGCACCAGCACGCCGATCATGAACGCGACCACCGCCAGAGTCCCCAGGATGAACAGCACCGCATAAGGATACGGTTCCCTGCCATGCTTGAGGCCTACGTACTGGACGCGCTCCGGACCCCGGTGGGGTCCTACCGCGGCGCCCTCGCCGGCGTCCGCCCCGACGACCTGGCCGCCCACACGATCGCCGCCGTGGTCGAGCGCAGCGGCATCGACCCGGAGCGAATCGCCGACGTCTACTTCGGCGCCGCCAACCAGGCGGGCGAGGACAACCGCGACGTGGCGCGGATGGCGTCGCTGCTGGCCGGTCTGCCGCAGAGCGTCCCCGGCGCAACCGTCAACCGCCTCTGCGCCTCCGGCCTGGAGGCCGTCAACTGCGCCGCGCGCGCGGTCAAGCTCGGCGAGGGCGACTTCTACCTGGCCGGCGGCGTCGAGTCGATGAGCCGCGCTCCCTGGGTGGTCGAGAAGCCCGAGCGCGCCCTCCCCCGCGGCCCGCGGACGATGCACGACACCACCCTCGGCTGGCGCATGATCAATTCCCGTATGGCCGAGCTCGGGGTCTCAACCGAGTCGATGGGCGAGACCGGCGAGAACGTCGCCGAGCGCTACGGCATTGGCCGCGAGGACCAGGACGCCTTCGCTCTGCGCAGCCACCGGCGCGCCGTCGCCGCCGCCGAGGCGGGGTGGCTGGCCGAGGAGATCGTCCCGATCGAGGCGCCGCAGGGCCGCGAAGCCGTCCTGGTCGAGGCCGACGAGGGGCCGCGCCCGGACGCCTCGCTGGAGAAGCTGGCGAAGCTGCGCCCGGTCTTCCGGGAGGGCGGCACCGTCACCGCCGGCAACGCCTCCAGCCTCAACGACGGCGCCGCCTGCCTGCTGATCGGCTCCGAGTGGGGCGCCAAGGAGATCGGCGCCGAGCCGCTGGCCCGCGTCGTCGCCTCCGGCGTCGCCGGCGTCGACCCCGCCCACATGGGCATCGGCCCGGTCGAGGCGGTCCCTCGCGCCCTCGCCGCCGCCGGCCTCTCGCTCGAGCAGATCGACCTGGTCGAGCTGAACGAGGCCTTCGCCTCCCAGGTGCTCGCCTGCGCCCGGGAGCTCGGCATCGAGGAGGAGCGCCTCAACGTCAACGGCGGCGCCATCGCCCTCGGCCACCCGCTCGGCTGCTCCGGCGCCCGCCTCGCCACCACCCTCGTCCGCGAGCTGCGCCGTCGCGGCGGCCGGTACGGCGTTGCCACCATGTGCGTCGGCGTCGGCCAGGGCCTGGCCACCGTCTTCGAAGCGGTCTGAGCTTCAGGTAGCCTCGCCGATCCGAGGGCTTCGAGGGCGCCGACAACCACTAGAGAGGCAAGGTGAGATGGACTTCCAGCTGAGCGACGAGCAGCGACTGATCTCCGAAACGGCGCGGGAATTCGCCGACAAGGAGATCGTCCCGCGGGTCAAAGAGAACGACCGCGCGGCGCGCTTCGACCGCGAGCTGGCGAGCAAGCTGGGCGAGGTCGGCTACCTCGGCGCCCCGGTCGCCGAAGAGTACGGCGGCCGCGGCCTCGACTACATCGGCTACGGCCTGATCGTCGAGCAGGTCGGCCGCGGCGACTCCTCCGCCCGCACCGTCGTCTCCGTGCAGACCTCGCTGGTCGCCGGCTCGATCGAGCGCTGGGGAACGGAGGAGCAGAAGCAGCGCTGGCTGCCGCGGCTCTGCTCGGGCGAGGCGCTGGGCTGCTTCGGCCTGACCGAGCCCGACACCGGCTCCGACGCCGCCAACCTCCGCACCCGCGCCACCAGGACCGACTCCGGCTGGTCGATCAGCGGCCAGAAGATGTGGATCTCGCTCGGCAACTTCTCCGAGGTGGCCCTGATCTTCGCCCAGACCGACCCGGCGAAGAAGCACAAGGGCCTGGCCTGCTTCCTGGTCCCGACCGACAGCGAGGGCTTCTCGGCCCAGGAGATCCACGGCAAGCTCGGCCTGCGCTCCTCCGATACCGCCTCGCTCGCGCTCGACGGCGTCGAGGTCGGCGACGACGCGATGCTCGGTGAGATCGGCGATGGCTTCAAGGTGGCGATGAGCGCCCTCGACAATGGCCGCTACAGCGTCGCCGCCGGCTGCGTCGGCATCTGTGACGGCTGCGTCGAAGCCTCGGTCAAATACGCCCAGGAGCGCAGGCAGTTCGGCGTCCCGCTCGGCCGCTTCCAGCTGGTCCAGGAGATGATCGCCGACATGATCCTCAAGCGCGACGCCAGCCGGATGCTGGTCTACCGCGCCGGTCTACTAAAGGACGAAGGCGTGCCGAACACGATGGAGACCTCGGTGGCGAAGCTGTACGCGACCGAGTCGGCGGTCGAGTGCGCCAACCTGGCGATCCAGGTCCACGGCGGCGCCGGCTACGTCGACGATTACCCGGTCGAGCGCTACCTGCGCGACGCCCGGGTGACGACGCTCTACGAGGGCACCTCGCAGATCCAGAAGCTGATCATCGGCCGCGCCGCGACCGGGATCAACGCGATGCTGCCGATGGAGGCCGAATAGAAGCGTGGCCGACCAGGTCGAGACCTCGATCGACGGCCATGTCGCCCTGCTGCGACTGAACAGGCCGGAGGCGCGCAACGCTCTCTCGCCGGAGATGATGGACCTGCTCGCCGCCGAGCTGGAGCGGCTCGACCCCGGCCCGGAGGTCCGCTGCGTAGTCATCGCCGGCTCCGACGAGGTCTTCGCTGCCGGCGCCGACATCAAGGCGATGAGCGAACGCAGCTTCGCCGAGGCCCTCACCCACCCGGCGTCTGCCTTCTGGCGTCGACTCGCTGCCGTAAAGACGCCGGTGATCGCGGCCGTGTCCGGCTACGCGCTCGGCGGCGGCTGCGAGCTGGCCCTGGCCTGCGACATGATCGTCGCCGACCAGGAAGCGACGTTCGGCCAGCCGGAGATCAACCTGGGGATCATCCCCGGGGGCGGCGGCACCCAGCGCCTGGCGCGGGTGCTGGGCAAGCAGCGGGCGATGGACTACGTGCTCACCGGTCGCCGCTTCGACGCGCAGACCGCCCTCGAGCTCGGCCTCGTCAACCGGGTGGTGGCCGAGGGCCGCTGGCTGCAGGAGGCGATGGCCCTCGCCCGGACGATCGCCGAGCAGCCGCCGATCGCCGCGCGGCTGGCCAAACAGGCGGTGCTCGCCGCCGAGGAGACGGCGCTCTCGGCCGGGCTGGAGAACGAGCGGCGCCTCTACGAGCTGGCAATGGCGACCGAGGACCGGGTCGAGGGGATGCGGGCCTTCATCGAGAAGCGCGAGCCCGACTTCCAGGGCAAGTGACGCCCACCCGCATCGGCGTCCTCGGTGCCGGGACGATGGGCCGCGGCATCGCCCAGGTGGCGGCGCTGGGCGGCTTCGAGACACGTCTCTACGACGCCTTTCCGGAGGCGGCCGAGGCCGGTGCGGTAGCGCTTGGCGAAGCGCTCGCCAAGGGCGCCGCGCGCGGGCGCTGGAGCGAGGCCGACGCCGAGGCCGCGGCGGCGCACGTGCGCCCGGCGCTGGAGCTGAGCGAGCTGGCCGGCTGCGAGCTGCTGGTGGAGGCGGCGCCCGAGGACGTCGAGCTGAAGCGGCGGCTGTTCGCCGCGGTCGCCGCGGTCTGTGCCCCCGACGCCGTCCTCGCCAGCAACACCTCCTCGCTGCGGGTCTCCGAGATCGCCACCGGCGTACCCCATCCCGAGCGGGTCGTCGGCATGCACTTCTTCAACCCGCCGGCGCTGATGAAGCTGGTCGAGGTGGTGGCCGCGGCCGGCTCCTCGGAGGCGGCGCTGGCAGCGACCACCGAGGTCGCGCTGGCGATGGGCCGGACGCCGATCCGCGCCAGGGACACCCCGGGCTTCGTCGCCAACCGCCTCGCCCGCCCCTTTTCGCTGGAGTCGCTGCGGATGCTCGGCGACAGAATCGCCGACGCCGCTACGATCGACCGCGTCGTCCGCCTCGGCGGCGGCTTCCGCATGGGCCCGTTCGAGCTGCTCGACCTGATCGGCCTCGACGTCAACCTGACCATCGCCCGCTCCTTCTTCGTCCAGGGCGGCGAGCCCGAGCGCTGGCGCCCCAGCCCGATCCAGGAACGGCTGGTCGAGGAAGGCAGACTCGGCCGCAAGAGCAGCCACGGGTACTACGACTACGGCGCGGACAGCGAACGCGAGCCAGATCCGGACCTGGGCATCGAGGCCCCGACGCTCGACCCCGAGGCGCTGGCCACGATCGACCCGGTCGCGCCGCAGATCCTCCCCCGCCTCTTCGCCCAGATCGCCAACGAGGCCGCCTTCGCGCTGGAAGAGGAGATCGCCTCCGCCGCGGACATGGACACGGCGATGCGGCTCGGCTTCAACTGGCCGCTGGGCCCGCTCGGCATCGCCGCCCTGATCGGCCCGGCGCGCGCCGTCGAGCTGCTCGAGGGCCTGGAGCGGGAGAACGGCGGCGCCTACGCCCAGGCGCCGCTGCTGCGCCGGGCCGCCGAGCGCGGCTTCCAGCTCCGCTAACCGGGCCCGCCGCCGAGGCGGAACATCAGCTCATCCGGGTAGCACCAGCTCCAGTCCTCGCCCGGCTCGGCCGAGCGGATGATCGGGTGGCCGGTCTCCCGGTTGTGGGCCGTCGCGTGCTTGCCGATCGAGTTGTCGCAGCAGCCGATGTGCCCACAGCTCTGGCACATCCGCAGATGGACCCACCGCATCCCCAGCGCCAGGCACTCCTCGCAGCCGGCGATCTCGTCGGGGAGATCGAGGAACTCGACCGCGTCGAGATGGGTGCACTCAACCGCCATGGGACTACGAGCCGGCCGGGGGCGATCTCGACCGGCTCGCCACCGGGCATCCAGTGGGCCTCGACCGGAGGCGGGCTGTCGCGCAGGTACCACTCCGCATCGAGCGCGCCCATGCAGCCGGTGCCGGCGGCGGTGACCGCCTGGCGGTAGGTGTGGTCGACGACATCGCCGACGGCGAGGACGCCGCCGAGGTTGGTCCTGGTCGATCCCGGCTCGGTGACGATGTAACCGTCCTCGTCGGTGTCGACCTGGCCGACGACGATCTCCGATTTGGGGATGTGGCCGATCGCGACGAAGGCGCCGCTGGTCTCCAGCTCCTCCTGCTCGCCGGTCTCGGGGTTGCGGAGGCGGACGCCGGCCAGCTTGCCGTCCTCGCCGGCGACGAACTCCTCCGGCACGAACGGCGTCTTCAGGCTGATGTTCTCCTGCTCGCGGGCGCGCTCGAACATGATCTTCGAGGCGCGGAACTCGTCGCGGCGGTTGACGATCGTCAGCTCGCTGGCGTACTTGGAGATGAAGATCGAGTCCTCCATCGCCGAGTCGCCGCCGCCGACCACGATCACCTTCTGGTCTTTGAAGAAGGCGCCGTCGCAGACACCGCAGGTGGAGACGCCGCGGCCGCCCAGCTCCATCTCGCCGGGGATGCCGAGCCGTTTCGGCTCCGCCCCCATCGCCAGGATCACGGTCTTGGCGCGGTGCTCCTCGTCGCCGAGGAAGACCTTCTGCACGCCGCCGTCGGAGAGCTCGACCCGGTCGACGTCGTCGGTGACGAAGCGGGTCCCGAAGCGCTCGGCCTGGGCGCGGAACTGGCTCATCATCTCCGGGCCCATGATCCCCTCGGGATAGCCGGGGTAGTTCTCGACGTCGGTCGTGTTCTGCAACTGGCCACCCCACTGGAAGCCCTCGAAGATCAGCGGCTCGAGGTTGGCGCGGGCGGTGTAGAGCGCTGCCGTGTACCCGGCGGGGCCGCCGCCGACCACGATCACGTTCTCGGTTTTCTTCGAATCAGCCATTTTCGCCGCCTGGAGTCTATTACTTTACTTTTTATAGTAGTCCCCTCGGCGGCCCATCGCAAATCCGCCGACGGGCAGCTCGAGGTCGGATTCGGCGCTGCCGCCACGCTCCACCGGCAGCCCCTCCGCTTCCCAGCGCTGAACCGTTTTGCGAAGCTGGAAGAAGGCGATTATGCCCGGCGGGATCGGCATCCAGAAGGCGACCAGGCGGAAGATCAGGATCGCCGGGAAGACCGCCCCCTCGGGAATGCCGAAGAGGACGAAGGCGCCGATCATGCCGGCGTCCACCGCCCCCACCCCGGCTGGGGCCAGCGGAAAGAGGTTGGCGACCATGCCGAGGAAGAAGCCCTGGACCACCACCGCCAGTGGCACGTGGACCCCGAAGGCGTGGAAGGAGGCCCAGAGGACGCCGATGCTGAACGCCCAGAAGCCGGCCGCCCCGAGCACCGCCAGACCGCCGCGCGAGGGATGGGCGAAGAGCCCGAGAGCGAAGCGGAACCCCTCTCCCACCGTGGCCGGGACTTTGGCGGCGGTTTTGAGGAACGCCCTGGCCCGCTCGCCGTGGACGAACGGCGCCAGCCGGCGCTCGAGGTCGGCCGGGATCAGGGCGACGAGGACGCCGATCACCAGCAGCAGCCCCGCCACCGCCGCCGGGATGATCGTCAGCTCGACCGAGTCCTTGCCGTGCAGGACCCCGGTCCGCAGCAGGACCCCGAAGAGGATCAGGGCAATCGGGTAGAAGGCGTAGTGGAGGGTGATGAAGGCGACCATCCGCCGGGCGACGTCGCGGCGCCCCATCCCCGCCTTGCGCAGCGCCCAGTAGGTGAGGGCGATGCCGCCGGCGCCGCCGGCCGAGAACAGCAGCGTCGCCGCCACCCCCGCCATGTTGATCTCGTAGGTCTCGCGCCAGCGCAGGCGCAGCGCGTCGCCGCCGACCACCGCCTTGAAGAGGGCGATGTAGGTCGCGTAGGCGAGGACGTTGAAGCCGATCGCGACGGCGATCCAGATCGGCTCGGCGTCGCCGAGCCTGCTGAGGCCGCCCCGGAGGCCGGCCAGCTTCGGGAAGAGGAAGTAGATGCAGCCGAGCAGGAGGAGGACGAGGAGAACCGTCTGCACCAGCCGCCGCGTCGTCAGCAGAGGCAGTTCGACGGTGTCGTTGCCGTTCGCCGGGCGCTCTCCAGACACCCCTGGGACGCTACCCGCTGGCGAGGCGCTCCAACCGGCGCAGACCGCGATTGGCGCCGAGCACGAGCGGCTCGGCGAGCGGCTCGCCGCGCCTGACGATCGCCACGAGCAGGGCGCCCGCAACCAGGTCGGTGACGTAGTGCTCGCCCAGATAGACGAGGGCGAAGCCGAGCGTGCCGGCGTAGGCCCAGCCCAGCGTCCCCTCGACCCTGCCGGCTTCGGCGAGGGAGAGCGCGGCGAGGAGCGAGGTGGCGAAGTGCAGAGAGGGCATCGCCGCCCAGGGGTTGCCGCCCAGGGCGTCGTACATCTTCGGCCAGGCCGTGCCCCAGGTCTCCTCGCCGACCTCGACCATGATCCGCCGCACCGGCTCGCCCGTCAGCCCCTCCTCCGAGGCCCACCAGGGCGGCGCCGTCGGCAGCGCAAAGTAGACGGCGCAGCCGATGTCGAAGACCGCGGCCATCTGGCGGGCGGCGCGGGGGAAGCGGTCGTTGTGGCGGGCCAGGATCAGGGCCAGCGCCAGGTAGGGCTCGAAGAACCAGAGCCAGTGGGTCCAGGTGAGGACGTGGTTGACGGCGCCGACGCGGGGCAGTCGCGCCAGGGTGCGCTGGAGGCGGGTGTTCGGCAGCTTGCCGGCGCCGATCACGCGGTCGGCGGCGATCGGGTAGCGGGCCCGCAGCCGGGCCCGCAGCCGCTCCGGGTCGTCGAAGGGGATCTCGTGGACCATGATGAAGGCCCACATCTGCATCGCGTAGAGGGCGACGTCGCGCTTCTTCGAGCGCGGATAGAGGACGGCCAGCGCGAGCGGGCCGCCGGCGCAGGCGGCGACCGTGACCGGCGCCGGGATCCGCAGCCGCCGCCGCAGCAGCGGCACGGCGATCGCGGCGCCGAAGACCGCCGTCGCTCCAGCCCGCACCGCAAGGCGGAGCGAGGGTGATGGCCGGGAGCGCCTTCTCATAGGGTCGGCGAGTATAGGTAGGCGCTGGGGAGCGAGAGCATGGCGCGCCGCCTTTCGGGGGTTCCACGTGATTAGAATGGCCGCGCTTTGGCGCCGCACTCCCCTGGCACTGACCAGATCGACACTCTGCTTTGGATCGGCCTCGTCGCCGCGGCGATCGTCATCGTCGCGATCAACG
Source organism: uncultured Solirubrobacterales bacterium (assembly GCA_963785775.1). Taxonomy (GTDB): domain Bacteria; phylum Actinomycetota; class Thermoleophilia; order Solirubrobacterales; family 70-9; genus VAYN01. Next base: position 212,858 of record CAWAWH010000003.1, read on the forward strand.
CCGCGCTGATCTACGCGGTGCGCAGGTTCCGCGCCGCGCGGGGCGCCCAGCCGCGGCCGCGCAGCGCCGGCCGCCGGGTCCAGTTCCGGGTCGGCGCCGTGCTCACCGTCTTCGCCGCCGCGATCTTCGTCCTCAGCATCGTCTTCACCGACAAGGCCCGCGAGACCCCCGGCACCGGCCCCGCCGGATTGGCGTCCGCCAGGACCGAGCCGCTGACGATCAAGGCGACCGGCCAGCAGTGGCTGTGGCGCTACGACTACCCCAACGGCGCCTTCTCCTATTACAAGCTGGTGGTCCCGGTCGACACCGCGGTCGAGCTGGAACTGCTCTCGACCGACGTCGTCCACACCTGGGACGTCCCCGACCTCGCCGGCAAGCGGGACGCGGTCCCCGGCAAGGTCTCCAAGGTCGTCTTCAACGCCGACGAAGAAGGCGAGTACGACGGTCAGTCGGCGACGCTCTCCGGCCAGGCCTACGGGGCGATGCGGACGGCGGTCGACGTCGTCTCGCCGCAGGCCTACCGGGAATTCGTCAAGCGGCAGAAAGCCGAGATCGAATCCGCCCAGGAACGGGTCGTCGGCTTGATCGAAAACGGGGAAGTGCCATGAGCGGGGCGCCCCGGCCCGAGCTGGTCGTCGACGGCTTTCCCGGCAAGAAGCGCCCGCGCTGGATCGAGCTGGCGACCAGCGCCGACCACAAGGACCTCGGCCGCATCATGATCGGCGGCGCCCTCGGCTTCCTCTTCATCGCCGTGGTCGAGCTGCTGTTGATGCGACTGCAGCTGGCGATCCCCGAGAACACGTTCCTCTCGCCGGTCGCCTTCAACCGGATGCTCTCCGACTACGGCGCCACCGCCGTCTTCTTCTTCGCGATCCCACTGGCGCTCGGCCTCTTCTATTACGCGGCGCCGCTGCAGATCGGCTCCCGCGGCACCGCGCTGCCGCGGCTCGGCCAGATCGGCGTCGCCCTCTGGGCCGCCGGCGCCACCGTCCTCTACGCCGGCTTCCTCTTCACGCCCTCGGAGGCCGGCGTCAACCCGCTGGCGCCGCTCAGCGAGCTCGCCTTCCTCTCCAACAACGGCGTCGACGCCTGGGCGACCGCGACCGGGCTGGCGACCCTCGGCTTCGTCCTCCTCGCAATCGACCTGCTGACGACGCTGCGCAACATGCGGGCGCCGGGGATGGCCTGGCGGCGGGTGCCGATCTTCGCCTGGGCCGCCACGGTCTGCTGCTGGCTGCTGCTGACGATCGGCCCGATCCTCCTCGCGGCGCTGACGATGCTGATGATCGACCGCAACTACGACGGCATCTTTTTCGCCGACGGCTCCGGCGGCGCGCCGCTGCTCTGGCAGCACCTGAGCTGGATCTTCTTCTCCGGCGCCTACATGCTGGTGCTGATCTTCGCCTTCGCCGCGATCGCCGAAATCGTCGCCGTCTTCTCCGGCCGGCCGCTGGCCAACCGCGGCGCCGTGATGGGCTCGCTGGCGGCGATCGCCGTGCTCGGCACCCTCGCCTGGATGCAGAACATGCTGACCGCGCCGATCGGGATCGGCTGGATGTACTTCGCGATGCTGATGTCGCTGGCGTTGATCGTCCCCTTCGGCCTCGTCGTCTTCAACCTGATCGCGACGATGATCGGCGGAGCGCTGCGGATGCGGGCGCCGCTGCTGTTCGCGGTCGGCGCGATCTCGGCGATCTCGATCGGGCTCGGCGCCGAGATCGAGCAGTCGATGGTCGCCGCCGCCTGGGACCTGAAGAACACCACCGACGCCACCGCGGCCACCCACTTCGCCCTCGTCGGCGGCGCCGTCTTCGGCGGCTTCGCCGCCCTCTACTACTGGTTCCCGAAGATGACCGGGAGGACGATGGGCGAGAACCTGGCGCGCATCTCCTTCTGGACGATGGCAGTCGGCATCCTGCTCGCCTTCGTGCCCCTCTTCTTCGCCGGCGCCGAGCAGGGCCAGGTGATCGACGCCTACAAGTTCTTCGACGGAACCGGCGTCAACGCCTACAACCTGATCGCCTCGATCGGCACCCTGGTCCTCGCCGCCGGCATCGTGATGACCCTGGTCAACGCGATCCTCAGCCGCGAGGGCGGTCCCGAGGCCGGCCACGACCCGTGGGGCGGCGAGTCGCTCGAGTGGTTCGCGCTCTCGCCGCCGGAGCCGCACAACTTCGACATCCTGCCGGACGTCCGCAGCGCCCGCCCGATGCGCGACATCCGCGACGCGATCACCCATCGCACCGGGGCCGCCGAGGCGCCGCCGGCTCGCGAGTCCCAGCCGGTAGCCTGACCGGCATGGAAGCCGGCGCCGGCGCGCAGACCGCGCCCATCCCGACGGCAGCCGCGGCTGTCCCACGCTCCGCCGCGATGGCGGTGGTCCGCGACTACCTGACCCTGACCAAGCCGAAGGTGCAGTCGCTGCTGCTGTTCACCACGGTGACGACGATGTACGTCGCCGGCGACCCCTCGCCCGGCCTGATCTTCCTCACTTGCCTCGGCGGCGCCCTCTCGGCCGGCGGCGCCGGTGCGATCAACCACGCCGTCGACCGCGACATCGACCGCACGATGGCCCGCACCGTCGACCGCCCGGTCGCCTCCGGCCGTGTCTCGGCCCGAGCCGCGATCGCCTTCGGCGCCCTGCTCGGTTGCGCCTCCTTCGCCCTGCTGGCGCTCACGGTCAACCCGCTGGCGGCGGCGCTCTCGCTCTCCGGCCTGCTCGGCTACGTCTTCGTCTACACGCTCTGGCTGAAGCGCACGACGCCGCAGAACATCGTCATCGGCGGCGCCGCCGGCGCCGTGCCGCCGCTGGTCGCCTGGGCAGCCGTCACTGGCGGGCTCAGCGGCATGGCCTTCTACCTCTTCGCGATCGTCTTCTTCTGGACGCCGCCGCACTTCTGGGCGCTCTCGCTGCTGATGAAGGACGAGTACGCCAAGGCCGGGATCCCGATGCTGCCGGTCGTCCGGGGCGAGGACGAGACCAGGCGCCAGATCCTCCTCTACACCGTCCTCCTCTACGCGGTCACCCAGCTGCCCTTCTGCGCCGGCGGCCTCGGCGTCGCCTACCTGGTGCCCTCGATGGCGCTCGGCGCCGGCTTCATCTTCAGCTCCACGAAGCTTTTGCGCACGAAGGACCGCCGCTGGGCCCTGCGCACCTACCTCTTCTCCCTCGCCTACCTGGCCCTGCTCTTCCTCTCGATGGCAATCGCCGCCCACGCATAGTCGCGCGCCCCTCCCCCGCGCTTGATAGAAATCCAGACCCATGGACCGCGAGACCGCACGCAAGAACATCCGCGCCGGCTTGGTCGCCGGCGGCTTCGCCGCGGCGATCTTCGCCCTCTCCTTCGCCGCCGCCTTCCTCTACATCGCCCAGTAAGAGGATGAGCGAGCACCGACACGTCCCCGAGCCCGGCGAGATGGTCTACCCGCCGAGGCCCTCCTGGGCGCCCGCCTTCTTCGCCCTCGGCGCGGTCGGCCTGGTCTGCGGCATCTACGCCGCCGGCTTCATCTTCCCGCCCTTCGTCTACGCGGTCGCCGGCGCGATCTTCATCCTCGCGGCCTGCCGCAACCTCGTCCGCGGCGCCGTCCGCGACTACTTCCGCCTGCCCCGTCGCCAGAAGTCCCGCGGCGGCGCGCTGCCGGTAGAAACGATCACTACGCCCAAGCCGTAACTGCTCGGGCGCTTCAGTTTCAGCCCGGCGTCATTCCAGAGGTCGCCCCGTCAGACGTCCAGACCCTGACGATGTCGCGCATCGAGAGCACGCCGATGGCGTCGCCGCTCTCGAAGACGACCAGGTGACGGACGCCGCGGCGCGACATCTCCGCCGCGGCGCGCTCCAGGCTCCAGTCCGGCGCGGCGGCGATCACGCTCTCGCTCATGTGCTCGCCGACCAGCTCGACGTCGGGGTCCTCGCCACCGCCGACCGAGATCAGCAGGTCGCGCTCGGTGACGATGCCGGGAGTCGGCGACTCGGCGTCGGAGACCAGGGCCGCCCCCGTCCCCTTCTCGACCATCTTCGCGGCGGCCTCGCGCAGCGTGTGCGATGGACCGACGGTCAGCGACACCTCTGACATCCCGTCTCTCACCTGCATCTGCGTCCTCCTTCGGCCGGTCTGGGGAGATAGTGCGGATCGCCGCAATCCTACTCCGATCGACGCCCGTGACAGGACGCTTTCGCGGGGCTTCGACATATAGACTCCGGCCCGCCGCCAGCCGTATGCACAGCCCCTCGCAACTCATCCGCCCGCTGCTCGTCCTCGCCGCCCTGGCAGGCGTCGTGCTGGCCGCGTCCGGGTGCGGCACGACCAGCGCCGACGTCGCCCACGGGCGCGCCCTCTTCGTGCAGAAGTGCGGCGTCTGCCACACCCTGGCCCAGGCGGGGACCACGGCCCAGGTCGGCCCCAACCTCGACGACGCCTTCGCCTCCGCCCGCGAAGTGGGCGAGAACAGCGACACGATCGAAGGCATCGTCAAGGCGCAGGTCGAGTACCCGCGCCCCAGCAACGGCGACCCGTCGGTCTCGATGCCACGCGACGTGGTCACCGGCCAGGACCTCGACGACGTCGCCGCCTACGTCGGCAAGTACGCCGGCGTGCCCGGCGCGGCGCCTCCCAAGGTCCCCGGCGGTCCCGGCGCCCAGGTCTTCGCCAACAACGGCTGCGGCGGCTGCCACACGCTGGCCGCCGCCGGCTCCGGCGGCGTCACCGGCCCCAACCTGGACGAAGTCCTGCCGGGCCAGACGGCGGCGATGGTGCACGAATCGATCGCCGAACCGAACAACAAGATCGCCAAGGGCTACCCGGCCAACGTGATGCCCCAGAACTTCGCCCAGACGATCTCGCCGAAGGAACTCGAACAGCTCGTCGAATACCTGATCGAAAGCACCTCGGGCGGCGGCGGCTCGAAGTCCAAGGGCGGCTGAGCCCGGCGGCCGGTGGCCGCTGCGAACATCTGCTGACGATGCGGCAACGCCTCCGAGAGCGCCTCGAGATCTCCCCGCAGCGCTACGCGCAGGTCAGCGCGGTGGCCCTCGGTGCCCTGGCGCTGATCGTCCTCACCGGCGCCGCCGTGCGGCTGACCGGCTCGGGCCTGGGTTGCCCGGACTGGCCCAAGTGCTACGGGCAGACGGCGCCGCCGCTGGAATCCCACGCGGTGATCGAGTTCGGCAACCGGCTGCTGACCGGGTTCGTCGGCTTCGCGGTGATCGCCGCCAGCGTCCTCGCCTTCTTCCGCCGTCCCTACCGCTGGCACCTGGCGCTGTTCGGCGCCCTGCTGCCGCTGGGAGTGATCGGCCAGGCGATCCTCGGCGCCCTGGTCGTCAAGTACCACCTCGCCCCCGGCCTGGTGATGCTCCACTTCATCCTCTCGATGATGCTGCTCGACGCGGGCTTCGCGCTGGCCTGGTGCTCGCGCTACGAACCGTGGGAGCGGCGGCGGTCCTCCGACCGGCTCGGCGTCTGGGCGGTGCGGGCGCTGATCCCGCTGGGTCAGTTGACGATCCTGGCCGGCACGGTCGCCACCGCCTCCGGCCCCCACGCCGGCGCCCACGCCGGCCAGCTCGTCCACCGCTTCACCTTCGAGGGCGCCAAGACGCTGGAATGGGTCGTGCAGCGCCACGCCGCGATCGCCACCGTTTACGGGTTGACGGCGATCGGGGTCTGGTTCCTCCTCAGGCGCCCTGGAGGCGACAGGAGGGCGGTGAAGCCACTGACGGTGGTCCTGGGCCTGCTGGCGCTGCAGGGAGTCGTAGGCGGCTTCCAGTGGTACCTGAAGCTGCCGACGGAGATCGTCTGGGTCCACGTCGCGATCGCGACCGGGAACTGGCTGGCGATGCTGTGGACGGTCGCGGCGGCGGGGCGGCTGGAGCCGCGGCGGCAATCCGCCCCCGCCGACGGCGCGCCCGGCAAGGGCGCGACCACGACTGCCGCCGGCGCTATGTAGGCGACGCCCTCGTCCCTAGACTCGGAGCGCCGGCCAGCCACGATGCTCCCGTTCGCCCTCTCGATCAGCGTCCTCAGCCTCGTGCAGGCGGGTCTGGTGGCGGCGCCCCGGGCCGCGTCCGCCCCACTCCTGGCCGGCTTCCGCAACCGCTGGTGGGCGCTGGTGCCGCCGCTCTCGATCGCGGTCGTGATCGCCGCCGTCGCGCTCGACTCGGCGACCGCCCACTTCCTCACCTACCTGGCCCTGGTCGCCGTCCCGCCGCTGGCGGCGCTGGCCCTCGCCGCGATAGTTCGCGGCGGTCGCCCCTGGCTGGCATGGGTGATCGTCCCCCTCTTCGCCCTCGCCTGGGCCGCCCGCGGCGCGCTCGGCGGCCAGACCGCTGCATTGGCCCTCTCCGCCCTGGGCTGCGTCAGCCTCGGCTGGCTGCTCGTCTGCGTGGTCCCCGGCCGCTGGCTGAAGCTGGGGATCTACGCGATGGCGGCGATCGACACCTGGCTCGTCGCCGCCGACCTCCTGCAGGGGCCCAACGCGGTCCTCGACGCGGTTTCCCCAGGCGGCCTGCCCCGCCTCCAGCTCGTCTCCTTCGGCTCGGCCGTGATGGGCTTCGGCGACCTCTTCATCGCCGCCACCCTCGGCGCCCTGCTGGCCCGCGACCGGCGCCTGCAGCTGACCGGCGCCCTGCTGGCGGCGATCGTCGGCCTCGGCTTCGACCTCCTCTTCCTCGCCGTCGACGAGCTGCCGGCCACCGTGCCGATCGCCCTGACGCTGGCACTGCTCGAGCTGCGCAGCCGGCGCCGGCCGGCGCCCCGCGCGGACTGACCGCTCGCCTAAGGGGTTCTCAGCCGCCGCGCTGCTTGCGCGCCGCCCAGCGGAGCCCGTACCAGCCGGCGAGACAGACCAGGACGAGCGCCCAAAGGGCACCGGCGAGCGGCCGCGTCAGCAGCGTCACGACGACGATCGAAATGGCCGCGATCACGACGATCACGACCCATTTGAAGACGGCCTCCTCGGAGAGTCTCAGAGGATGTAGACGGCGGTGTAGACGATGATCCACATGACGTCGACGAAGTGCCAGTAGATGCCCGGTATCTCAACTCCCATGTGATCCTTCGCGTCGGGTCCGAAGTGGCCGCGGAAGGCGCGGATCGTGGCGAAGCTGAGCAGCATCAGGCCGACGAAGACGTGGGCGCCGTGGAGGCCGGTGAGACCGTAGAAGATCGAGCCGAAGGCGAGATCGCGGGCGCTGAAGCCGATGTGCACGTACTCGTTGATCTGGATGAAGAGGAAGGTCGCGCCCAGCATCCAGGTCAGGACCAGGCCCAGCTTCATCCCGGCGCGGTTGCCGCGCCGGATCGACTCCAGCGCGTAGTGGATCGTGAAGCTGGAGGAGACGAGGATCGCCGTGTTCACTCCGGCGACGGCGACGGGGAGTTCGTAGGGGTGCGGCGGCCAGCTCGACGGGTTGACGACGACGCGGAGGAAGAAGTAGGAGGCGAAGAACGCCCCGAACAGCATCACCTCGGAGACGATGAAGAGCAGGATCCCAAGGGTCTGTTTGTCGATCCGCGAGCTCTGGTTGGCCTCGGGGGGGCCGTGGTGCTCCTCGGCGTGCCCGAGGGATACGGTCGCGCTCTCCATCAGCCCCCTCCCCCCTCGGCCACGGCGGCGGCGACCGCCGCGGCCGGGCGGCCGACCTCGACGTGCTCGACCTGCTTCTCGGTGATCTCGCGCACCCGCCCGATCAGGTCCTCCTCGAGCCAGCGCGAGCTCTCGCCGGCGAAGGTCGAGATCAGGACCTCGTCGATCCGGTAGTGCTCGATCGCGTTCTTCACGGCCAGGAAGGGATCGGGGCTCATCGGCTGCCCGGTGGCGTCGACGTCTGCCCGGTAGAGCTCGGCCAGGGTCGCGGCGAGGTCGCGGACGATCTCGCCCTCGCTGACGTCGTCGGCGCGGGGGCAGACGATCGTGTAGCGGTGGGGACGGTCGGCGGCGCGCTCCTTGAGGCGGTTGACCAGGTCCGGGGCCGCCACGGTCCTGGTGGCGACGACGAGGGTGTGGATAAGGTCCCAGCGGATCGCGTCGTCTTCGATCCGCACCGGGATGTGGGTCACTTTCGTGTCCGGTTCGAAGCGGGCGCGGGCCCACTCGACCAGGTCCTTGCGGGTGAAGCCGAAGCGGGTGTCGTAGAGGCAGGAGAGCAGCACCTCGCCCGGCTCGTGGGCGCGGACGGCGTCGTCGAGCGCCAGCGAGGGCTCGGGGTCCATCACCTCACCGACCGAGTCGATGCCGAACTCGGCCAGCACCGACATCGTCACCTCGACCCTGGCGCGGGCGGCCTCGCGCAGCTGGCCGGAGTCGATCAGCTGGCCGACGGCGGGCTGGTTCTGGGGAGCCGTGACGACGACGCTGGAGACCTGCCCCTGGCGCTCGCGCACGGCCTGCAGCAGCTTGCGGCCGCCGGCGACCTCGTTGAGGAAGACCAGCAGCGGCCGGCCCTCGTCCACGCCGCTCACGTGGTGCCCACCACGCTCGGCTCGGGGGCCGGGACCTCGGACCCTTCGCCGGCCATGATCGCGTGCTTGGCGCCCGGCACGCCGTACTCGTAGGGACCGCCGACGACACGCGGGATCTCGGTGAAGTTGAAGATCGGCGGCGGCGAGGAGACCTGCCACTCGATCGAGTTGGCGCGCCAGGGGTTGGCCTCGGCGCGCGGGCCGAAGCGCCAGCTGACGATCATGTTGTAGAGGAAGACCAGCTGGATCGCGCCCAGCATGAAGGCGAAGCAGCTGATCAGCAGGTTCCAGTTGCCGAACTGGCTGGCGTAGTCGGCGACGCGGCGCGGCATCCCGTCCATGCCGATCCAGTGCATCGGGATGAAGGTGCCCCAGGTCCCGATCAGCGTCCCCCAGAAGTGGACGCGGCCGAGCTTCTCGTCGTACATGCGCCCGGTGATCTTCGGGAACCAGTGGTAGATCCCGGCGAAGATCGTGAAGACCGAGCCGCCGAAGAGGACGAAGTGGATGTGGGCGACGATGAAGTAGGTGTCGGAGACGTGGATATCGAGCGGCACCATGCCCAGCATGACGCCGCTGATGCCGCCGATCGTGAAGGTGACGATGAAGGCGAGGGCGAACAGCATCGCCGTCGAGTAGGTATGGATCTTGCCGAAGTAGAGCGTCCCCAGCCAGGAGAAGATCTTGATCCCGGTCGGCACGGCGATCAGCAGCGTGGTCAGCATCATCGGCACCCGCAGCCAGCTGAACATGCCGGCGACGAACATGTGGTGGGCCCAGACCGAGTAGCTGAGGACGACGATCCCGATCAGCGCCAGGGCCATCAGCCGGTAGCCGAAGATCGGCTTTCGGGCATGGGTCGATATGACCTCGCTGATGATCCCGAAGCCGGGCAACATCATGATGTAGACGGCTGGGTGCGAGTAGAACCAGAAGATGTGCTGGTAGCTGATGACGTCGCCGCCGGCGGCGAAGTCGAAGAAGTTGGTGTGGAGGATGCGGTCGAGGAGGACCATGAACTGGGCGCCGGCGATGAACGGGGTCGCGGCGACCACCAGCAGCGAGGTCGAGAGGTTGGCCCAGACCAGCAGCGGCATCCGCCAGAAGGTCATGCCCGGCGCTCGCATGGTGATGATCGTGACCAGGAAGTTGAGCGCGGTGGCGATCGAGGAGGCGCCGGCGAACTGGACGCCGAGGTTGAAGAACGACTGCCCCAGCGGCGCCCCGGTGGAGAGCGGCGCGTAACCGGTCCAGCCGGCGTCGAAGGCGCCGCCGGGGGCGAGGAAGCTGCCGATGAAGAGCAGCCCGGCCAGCGGCAGCATCCAGAAGCTGAGCGCGTTGAGGCGCGGGAAGGCCATGTCCGGGGCGCCGATCATCAGCGGCAGCACGTAGTTGGCGATGCCGGCGAAGACCGGGATCACGAAGACGAAGATCATCAGCACCGCGTGGGTGGAGAAGAGGCTGTTGTAGGTGGCGGCGCCGACGATCTGGGTGCCCGGCTGCGCCAGCTCGGCGCGGATCAGCATCGCCATCAGGCCGCCCACGAAGAAGAAGAAGAAGGTGGTGCAGATGTACTGGATGCCGATCACCTTGTGATCGGTGTTGAAGCGGAAGTAGTCCTTCCAGCTCTTGGCCCCGTGCTGGGAGTGGTCCTCGGGGATCGTCGGCAGGCCGGCGGCCCAGCGCAGCCAGTAGTCGAAGCAGCCGAAGCCGGCGAGGAAGCCGAGCGGGGCCAGGATCAGCGGCACGACCACGTGCGGATAGCCGGTCTGTTCGGTCTGGTAGAGCGGCAGGCCGGAGATCGCGCGCAGGGCAATCACCAGGCCGAAGCCGAAGGCGGCGAAGACGAGCGCGCCCAGCGCGCCTCGAATCCACCCCGGTCGCTTGATCGCAGCCACCATCAGATCGCCTCCATTATGCCCCGCCCGCGCCCAGCGGCACCGGGTTGGTCTCGGTGTCCTGGACGATCGACTGCCGCAGCGAGGGCGGCACCTTCTCCTTCAGACCGGCGACCCATTCGCGGAACTGAGCGGGCGGCTCGACGACCACCTTGGCCCGCATCGAGGCATGGCCGAAGCCGCAGAGCTCGGTGCAGATCAGCTGGTAGGTGCCGACCCTGTCGGGGGTGACGATCGCGGTCGTGGTGATCCCGGGGACGTTGTCTTTCTTGATCCGCCACTCGGGGACCCAGAAGGAGTGGATCACGTCCTGGGAGTGCATCTTGAACTGGATCTGGCGGTTGACCGGGACATGGAGTTCCCCCTGCGACCAGGCCATGCCCTTGCCCGGATAGCCGAAGCTCCAGGCGTACTGCTGGGAGAAGACGTCGACCGTCATCGCGCCCTTGGCGGGCTTTTCGATTTCGTTCAGGACCTTCCAGCTGTAGCCGCCGCCGAAGAGGACGATGATCGTCGGGATCAGGGTCCAGGCGACCTCGAGCCGGGTGTTGCCGTGGATCGGCTCGCCATCGGATTCGTCGCCGGGTTTCGCCCGGAATTTGTACAGCGCGTAGAAGAGCATCACGACGACCAGCGAGAAGACGAAGGCCGAGAGGACGATCATCACGTTGAGCAGGTCGTCGATCTTCGGCGCCGCGGTCGAGGCCTCCTGGCCGTTCCAGTCGATCGACAGCATCACCGCCGAGATGGCCGCGGCCATCGCGACCGTGGCGGCGAGCATCTTCACTATCGGGAGGCGGCCGTACATGAGGCGGCGGGCATTCTATTGAAGCGGCGGCCGGAGGTTTTGCGCCCCAGGTGACGCTTGGCACTTGCTAGACGGGCCGGGGCAGATCGGCCAGCTCTCCGGCCGAGGCCGCGAGGACTCCGCGGGCCACTCCCTCCCAGCTCCACAGCCGCGCGACCGTCTCGACCAGCGCCCGGCGGGCGCGTTCCCGCTCAGCCTGCGGCAGCGCCAGCCAGCGGTCGAGCCGCTCGGCGATCGCCTCGACGGCCCCCGGCTCGACCTGGAAGGAGGTGAGGCGACCGACCTCCGCGGGCAGCGCCGCGGCGAGCTGGCGGGAGACCTCGAGCATCCCCGAGTGACCCGCCGACAGCGGCAGCGCCCCGCAGGCCGCGGCCTCGACCGCGACCATCCCGAACGCCTCCGGGAAGGTGCTCGGCATCACCAGCGCCTCGGCCCGCGGCAGCAGCCCGGCCACCTCGTCGTGCTCCAGCCGCCCGACGAACTCGATCGAGCCGGCGACGCCTCGCGCCGCCTCCAGGTACCCCGGCGGCGGGTCGGCCAGAAACGCCGAGAGGATCGGCAACACCCGCTCCTCGCCACCCTCGAGCGCCCATCCCAGTCGCGCCACCTCACGCGCGTCCTCCAAGTCCCCTCGATCCAACGCGGCCAACAACCTGCGCAGCCCATCCTCATACGCCCCGTAGCCCGCGATCTGCAACCGCGCCTCGGGATGGGCTGCCCTCACCAACGGCCACGCGGCGATCAGCAGATCGACCCCCTTGGAGACGATCAGCTTGCCGACGAAAACGACGCGAGAGGGGGACCGGGTGGGGGTTCTTCCGCTCAACCCTGGCGTGAAGGCCTCTGTGTCAACGCCGGGTGGCCCCAGACGCGTCTTCTCCTTCAAAAGAGGGACATCCGGGAGTGCGGCCCAGAGAGATTCGGCCGTGTGGCGAGAGCCGACCAGGACACCCGAAGCGGCTTCCATGCCCTCCCTTGCGTAGGGAAGGAACCGCGGATTCGGCTTGACGGTGTACTCGAGGGCGGAGCCGTGGATCTTGGCGGCGAAGGGTCCGATCCCGGCGCGGGCGAGGATCGCCGGGCCCATCACCAGGTGGTTGGCGAGGGCGGCGTCGATGCCGCCGGCTTGCTCGGCGACGGCGCGGACGGCGGCGACGTTGGCATCGAGGTAGCGGTCCAACTCCTCGTCGGTCAACTCGGGAAAGGCTTTGACCTCGAAGCCCTCGTAGGGGTCCTTGACGTAGACGGGGAGCAGGCCGTGGATGTCCGGGTTGTGGATCTGGACACCGTCGATCTCGGTCTCTTTGTCCTGGCAGAGGAGGTGGACCTCGTGGCCGAGTTGGGCCAGCGCCCTGGCGAGGTTGGCGTTGTAGATGTTGCTGCCGGTGCCGCGCAGCATGTAGCCGTGAAAGAGGAGGACGCGCATCGGTGCCGCCCAAGCTATTAGTCTTCGCGGCGATGAACGAGCGGCAGCTCTACAGGATGCGCGCCCCGGCCTCCGGCCGCGAGGCCCTCGCCCACGCCGAGCCCGGCCAGGTCTACGTCGACCGCGAGACCGGCGAGGAGATGGAGCCGGTGGCGATGGTCCTGCCGCTGGCCCCCTCCGCTTCGGCCCTCCCCCGCACCCCGGCGAACCTCCGCGCCTGCCGCCGCTGCGACCAGCTGATCGGCCTAGACGTCAGCGACTGCCCATACTGCGGGCTTCGCCAGTCCGCGCTCTGACGTCGGCCTTACGGTTTCTTGACGAGCGTCGCGGTGTAGAGCAGCCGCGCGTTGCGAGTAGTAGCAGCCGTAGGTCTTGGTCTTGCCGACCCCCTGCTGGGGGTGGCCGCCCTGGATGTCTTCCTTGGAGGCGCAGTGTTCGGGCAGGCGGCTGCCGCGCCAGGTGTTGTTGGCTTCGACGTTGAAGGCGAACATCGGCGCCCAGGTGGGGACGGTGAGGGCGACGATCTGGCCCTTGAGGACGGTCAGGGGGTGTTCGAGGGCGAAGACCGGGGTGCTGCCGAAGTAGGGGTTGAGCACCTCGAGCGGGCTCTGGCGGACCAGGGTGAACTGGGGCGGCTTGGAGCCTTCGACCGGCCGCAGGACGCCGATCCGCGCCTCCGCCGGGCTGCCGAGGAATTCGTCGAAGAAGCCGACCTCGTCGGAGGTGGTCGGCGTTTCCTTCGTCGAGGGCTTGGCGAGGGTGATCGACCAGGCGACGATCTTGCCTTCGAACGGCGCCTCGTAGGGCCGGGCGACGCCGCCGGCGACGGCCTGGAAGCCGGTCACGTGTCCCTCGACCCGGCAGGGGGTGATCTCGTTGCCGTTGACGACCTTGCCCGGGCAGGACGCCGCCGGCGTTTCCGAGGTCTGGCCCAGCACGACGACCCGCAGCGGCGCCGAGTCGGCATTCGGCGCCGCGACCGCGACCAGGGTGGCGAAGAGGCAGGCGGCGGCCAGCAGCAGCGCCCAGGCGCGGCCGTTGCGGCTTCTCTGTTCGGACAAGGGCATGGACTTAGGCAAACACGGGGCGCCGACCCCGGTTGCGCCCCGATTCTGCCTTTCGGGCCGGGGGAATGCGGCGGCGAGGCCCGGCCTGCACGATCCCGGCCATTCGCTGGCTGTAGGGTTGCCCGTCGATGCCGGCGATCGAAGTCGAGGGACTGGAGCGCGCCTTCGACGAGGTGCTCGCGGTGCAGGGCATCGACATCGCCGTCGAGGAGGGCGAGATCTACGGCTTCCTCGGCCCCAACGGCGCCGGCAAGACGACCACGGTGCGGATGCTGACGACGCTGCTGCTGCCGACCGGCGGCCGCGCCACCGTCGCCGGCCACGACGTCGTCAGGGAGGCGCGGGCGGTGCGGGCCTCGATCGGCGTCGCCCTGCAGGAAGCGGCGCTCGACCCGCTGATGACCGGCCGCGAGCTGATCCGGCTGCAGGCGACGCTGCAGGGCATCCCCACCGCCGAGGGCCGCCGCCGCGCCGACGACCTGCTGGAACGGGTCGACCTCGCCGCCGCCGCCGACCGCCGCGTCGGCACCTACTCGGGCGGCATGCAGCGCCGGCTCGACCTCGCCGCGGCGCTGGTCCACGAACCGCGCGTGCTCTTCCTCGACGAGCCGACCACCGGGCTCGATCCCGTCAGCCGCAAGACGATCTGGCAGGAGGTGCGGGAGCTGAACGACGACGGCACCACCGTCTTCCTCACCACCCAGTACCTGGAGGAGGCCGACCAGCTGGCCGACAACGTCGGCATCATCGACAGCGGCAGGATCGTCGCCGAAGGGACGCCGGAGTCGCTCAAGGCCGAGGTCGGCAACCCCCACATCCAGCTGCAGCTGGCGCAGGGCTCGGTCGCCGAGGCGGAGTCGATCCTGGCGCCGGTGGGCAAGCTGCTGCCCCCCAAGGACGGCAGCAGGGTCCTGGTCGAGGTCGCCAACGGCGCCGCCGACATCCCCCGCGTGGTCCGTGCCCTCGACGAGGCCGGGATCGCGGTCGAGTCGCTGGAGCTGGTGCGGCCGACGCTCGACGACGTCTTCGTCGAGAAGACCGGCTACCACCTCGAGGAGGAGAGCGAGGAGAACACCGAGGAGGCGCGCGATCGAGGCATGAGCGCCCTGGCCACCAACGCGCGGGTCGTCAGGGCGCTGGGCATGCGCTCGATCCGCCAGACCTTCCGCCGGCCGCAGCTGATCGCGCCGATCATCGTCTTCCCCACCCTGCTGCTGGCGATCCAGACCGGCGGCGCCGGCGGCGCGATCGAACTTCCCGGCTTCCCGCCGGTGCAGAGCTTCCTCCAGTTCATGCTGGCCGGGGCGATGATGCAGTCGCTGATGCTGGCCGGCAACAGCGGCGGCATCGCCCTCGCGGTCGACATCGAGATGGGCTTCACCGACCGCCTCTTCTCGGCGCCGATCCCGCGCTTCGCGATCGTCCTCGGGCGGCTGGCGGGGACGGCGGCGCTGGGGCTCTTCGCCTCGCTCTGGTTCCTCGCGATCGGGCTGATCTTCGGGGCCGAAATCGAGGGCGGCGTGGCCGGGGCGCTGCTGGCGATCTTCCTGGTCACCTCCTGCGCGCTGGCGGTCGGCGGCATCGGCGCCGCGATCGCCCTGCGGACCGGCAGCGCCAGCGTCGTCCAGGGCCTCTTCCCGCTGGTCCTCGTCGTGCTCTTCCTCTCCTCCGCCTTCTTCCCCCGGGAACTGATGATCGAGCCGGCCAAGACGATCGCCCAGTACAACCCGCTCAGCTTCGTCGTCGAAGGGATCCGCGAGCCGATGATCTCCGGGATCCACGCCTCCGCCACGCTCGACGCGGTGCTGGCGATCCTCGGCATCGTCGTCCTCGGCCTGGTGCTGAGCGACCGGGCATTGCGCCACAGGCTGAGGGTGGGTTGATGGAAGTGGCGATCGCGATCCCGGCCTGGCGCGCCAACCTGGCGACGATCGGGGCGCTGATGGCGAGGGCCAAGAACGAGCTGGTGCGGGTGCCGGGGGCGGCGATCCCCGGGGTGCTGGCGCCGACCATCTTCTTCCTCGGCCTGAACGGCGTCTTCGGCGCCCTGACCCAGCTGCGCGGCTTCAGCACCGGCAGCTACGAGAGCTTCATCGTCCCGATCAGCATGCTGCAGGGGGCCGGCTTCACCGGCGCCGCCGCCGGGGTCAACCTCGCCCGCGACATCGAGCAGGGCTGGCTGGACCGGCTGCTCGTCTCCCCCGCCCCGCGCTGGGTGCTGCTGATGGGCACGGTGCTCGCGGCCAGCGCCCGGGCGCTGATCCCGGCCACCTTCGTGCTGACGATCGCGCTGCTGCTGGGCGCCGGCTGGCCCGGGATCGACGGCTTCCTCGTCACCTACTTCATGGTCGCCTCGATGGCCGCCGTCGCCGCCTGCTGGGGCTCCTTCCTCGCCCTGCGCTTCAAGAGCCAGTCGGCGGCGCCGCTGATGCAGGCGGGAATGATGGCGCTGATCCTCACCACCACCGCCTACGCGCCGCTGGCGCTGCTGCAGGGCTGGCTGCAGGACATCGCCCGCGTCAACCCGGTGACCCAGGTCGTCGAAGCGGCGCGACAGGGCTTCGTCGGCAGCGTCACCTGGGCGGAAACCTGGCCCGGCCTCCTCGCCCTGCTCGGCCTCCTGGCCGTGCTCGGCAGCCTCGCCCTGCGCGAGATGCGCCGCACCGCCCAGTGAACGATCGGCGACCGCCGAGGCGGAGCGGGTGCTGCGGCAGAACTGGCGAGCCGGGCGAGCGCGACGGCGACGCAGTACGCCTACACGGAGCCGAGCCCGGGGCGGTATCCGTGGCAGTGGTACTGGGACTCCTGCTTCGCGGCGATCGTCTGGCGGCGCACCGAGCCGGCTAGAGCTCGAGCGGAGCTGGAGAGCCTGCTGTCCGCCCAGGAGCCGAACGGCTTCATCGGCCACACGATCTTCTGGCACCGGCCGGTGACGCTGCCGCGCCTCGCCTTCTACAACGTCGCCTCGCGCAACTCGCCGCAGACCTCGACGATCCAGCCGCCGCTGCTGGCCTGGGCCTGGCTGATCGCCGTCGGCGACCCGGCCGAGGAGCCGCGGATCGCCGCCCAGATCGAGTGGCTCGCCGCCAACCGCGACCTCGAAGGCGACGGCCTGCTCTGGATCGTCCAGCCCGACGAGTCCGGCCTCGACGCCTCGCCGAAGTTCGAACCGGTCTGGGGCCGGCGCTCCAACGGGCGCCTCGGCTTCCCGCTGCTGGTGTGGCGCAACCGCCGCTTCGGCTTCGACGCCCGCCGCCTGCGCGCCGCCGGCCACCCGGTTCTCTGCGAGACCCTGGTCAACACGATGTGGTCGCTCTCGCTGCAGGCGCTGGGCCGGCGCTCGGCGACGCCGGCGCTGGTCGAGCGGCTCTGGGACGAGCGCCGCGGCCTCTTCTTCGACGAGGCGCAGCCGGGCGGGGCGCGGCCGGGGGTCGTGACCTGGGCCTCGCTGGCGCCGCTGGCCCTGCCCGACCTGCCGGAGGAGATCGGCCGGCGCCTGGTCGAGGAGCACCTGCTGAACGAGCGCGAGTTCCTGACCCCGGTGGCGCCGCCCTCGGTCGCGGCCGGCGAGCGCGACTACGAGCCCGGCGGCGGCCACGGCCCGATCCGCCGCTACTGGCGCGGGCCGACCTGGGTCAACTCGGCCTGGATGGTCTGGCTGGGGATGCGCCGGCTCGGCTACGAGGCCGAGGCCCGGCGCCTTGCCGACGGCCTGATCGCCGCCGTCGCCCGCGAAGGCCTGCGCGAGTACTACGACCCCCGCACCGGCAGGGGGCTCGGCGCCAAGGACTTCGCCTGGTCAGCATTGATCGCGGAGCTGGCCGACCCCGACGAGGGCGCGAAGGCGAGCTATTTGTAGCGGTAGGTGATTCGACCTCTGTCGAGGTCGTAAGGGGAGAGCTCGATCTTGACCCGGTCGCCAGGCAAGATGCGGATGTAGTGGCGGCGCATCTTTCCGGAGATGTGGCCGAGAACGTCGTGGCCGTTGTCCAGTTTGACCCGGAACATGGTGTTGGGGAGGGCCTCGGTGATCTCCCCCTCCATTTCGATCTTTTCCTCTTTGGCCATGCGGCCGGGAGGGTACCTGACCAGGCGTGGCGCAGGACTAAGCCACAAGCCGGCGGGCGAACTCGACCGCCTCGGGCCGGGTGCTGATCTCGCCCGCGTACTGCGCCGCCTCGAGCTCGGCCAACGCCTCTCCCAACTCCGGCCCCTCCTCGATCCCGAGCTCGCTCGCCAGCTCGTCGCCGCGCAGCAGCGGCGCCGGCGGGCCGTCGCGGCGCCAGTCGAGCGCGGCGGCGATCAGCTGGCGGGCGAGCGCCAGGTGGGCTTCGACCATCTCCGGACTGGCCAGCGGCCCGCCCCCGCGCGCCGAGAGGCGATCGGCGACGGTGAGCAGGGTGACGTCGGCGGCGACCGGTTCGGTCGCGCGCAGGTAGTCGTGGATGCGGCGCGGCGGCAGCGGCGCTTCCGGGATCATGAAGCCGAGCCGCAGGTGGTGCAGCGTCAGCCTCCACAGGTGTTGGGTGAGGCGGCGGCTGGCCCGCAGCCGGGAGCAGATCTCGCCGACGATCTCGGCGCCGGCGCGATCGTGGCCGCGGAAGCCGATGAAGCCGCCGTGCTCGGCCTTGGTCGCGGGCTTGCCGATGTCGTGGAAGAGGGCGCCGAAGCGCAGCGCCGTGCCGCGGCTCATCTCGTCGGCCAGCGGCTCCTCCAAGAGCGCCGCCACCTCGGCGGCGCGCTCGCCGGCGAAGCGGTCGAGGTCGCGCTCCACCTCGAGGGTGTGCTCGAGCACGGCCAGGGTGTGGCCGTGGACGTCGAGATGGTGGTTGGGGCCCTGCTCGACCCCGCGCAGGCTCTCCAGCTCCGGCAGGACGACGGCGGTCAGCTCCAGCTCGTCGAGCAGGACGAGGCCGCGCAGCGGCTCGGGCCCGCCGAGCAGCTGGCGCAGCTCGGTCAGCTGGCGCTCGCCGGCCGGGTCGGCGGCGCGGGAGGCGGCGGCGCGCGCCAGGGCGGCGGTGCCAGGATCGATCTCGAGGCCGAGGCCGGCGGCGAGGCGGGCCGCCCGCAGCAGCCGCAGCGGGTCCCGCTCGAAGCTCCGATCGCCAACCGCGCGCAGCGTCCGGCGCTCGAGGTCGCCGAGGCCGTCGAAGGGGTCGAGCGGCTCGCCGCCGGCCAGCGGCACGGCGACGGCGCCGATCGTGAAGTCGCGCTCCGCCAGGTCGGCGTCGATGCCCTCGCCGCGCAGGGCCGTCACGTCGACCTGGCCGCGGCCGCCGGGGGCCGCAACCCGCCAGGTCCCGAACTCGGCCGAGAGCTCGAATACGTGCTCGCCGAGCTCGCGCCCGATCGCCCGCGCCGTCGGCTCCGGGTTGCCGGCGACGGCGAGATCGAGGTCGTCGACCTCCTGCCCGAGCGCGGCGTCGCGCACGGCGCCGCCGACTATCCACACACCGCCGGCATCGCCCAGCGCCCGATGCACGGCGGCGACAAGCGGCTCGACGGCCAGCCGGTCGGCCAGGCTCATCGGCGACGATCCCACGCGATTGGCGCCTTTGTGCCGCATAGCGAGACAAAAGCGCCAGTCATGCCGAGCGCCGCGGCACCCGGGCCGAGATCCCGCAGGTGACCTCGTAGTTGATCGTGTCGAGGCGGGCGGCGACCTCCTCGGCGAGGATCGCGTCCTCGCCCTGAGCGCCGATCAGGACCGCCTCGTCGCCCGGCTCGACCCCGGTCTCGGGCCCGAGGTCGATCGTCACGTTGTCCATCGAGACGGTGCCGACCAGCGGCCGTCGGCGGCCGCCGACGAGGATCTCGGCGTTGTTGCTGAGGCCGCGGCGGACCCCGTCGCCGTAGCCAACCGGGACCACGCCGATCCAGGTCTCCACCGGCGCCCGCCAGCGCTGACCGTAGCCGACGCTGGCGCCGGGGGCGAAGTGCTTGACGTCGGCCACGTAGGAGCGCAGCGAGAGCGCCGGCACCAGGTCCCGCTGCGCCGGGTCGCCCTGGAAGGGATCGAGCCCGTAGACCGCGATGCCGCAGCGGGCCATGTCGAAGTGGGCGCGCGGGTCGCGGAAGACGGCGGCGCTGTTGGCGGCGTGGGCGATCGCCGCCGGGAACTCGGCCTTGACCGCCGTCGCGACGGCCTCGAAACGCTGCAGCTGCTCGTCGAAGAAGCCAGACTCCGGTTCGTCGGCGGTCGCGAAGTGGGTCCAGACGCCGGCCAGCTCGAGGCCGGGGTCGGCATCGCAGGCGCGCGCCAGCGCCAGCGCCTCCTCCACGCTGGGGTTGCCGAGGCGCCCCATGCCGCTGTCGTACTTGACGTGGACGCGGGCCGGGCGGCCCTGGGCGCGGGCGCGATCGGCGAGCAGGGAGCGGAAGCCCTCGCGCCAGACCGCCACCTCGGAGCCGGCGGAGAGGACGACGTCGACCTCGGCGGCGGTCAGCGCTCCCATCGTCAGCAGCGGGATGTGCTGGAGGCGACGGCCGATCTGTTCGGCCTCGGCCGCGGTCGCCACCGCCAGCCGGGTGGCGCCGCCGGCCAGGGCGGCGTTGGCGCAACCGTCGGCGCCGTGGCCGTAGCCGTCGGCCTTGACCACGGCGCAGAGCTCGGCGCCGTCGCGCAGCTCCGCCTTGAGCCGGGCGCAGTTCGATCGCACCGCCTCGAAGTCGACTCGGGCGACCGCGCGCTCCATCGCCATCTTCATCCTGGCGAGATTATTCGACCGACTTGGGGGGACGCAGGCCAGCCGGGATCGAGTCGATCACGTCGGTCGCGATCACCGACTCGGCCGCTCCGATCCTCGCCGCGGCGTCGCGGCCGGCGCGAGCATGGGCGACCACCGCGGCACACGCCGCCGCGAACGGCTCCAGCCCCCGCGCGAGCAGCGCCGCGGTCATCCCGGAAAGCACGTCACCGCTGCCGGCCGTCGCCAGCGCCGGCGCCGAGATCGCGTTGACCGCGACCCGCTCCCCGTCGCAGACGATCGTGTCGTCGCCCTTGAGGACGACCACCGCCGCGGCGGCCCTGCTCGCCTCGCGGGCGCAGGCCAGCCGGTGGGCGGCGATCTCCTCGGAGTCGCGGCCCAGCAGCCTGCCCAGCTCGCCGGCGTGCGGGGTCAGCACCGTCGGCGCCGGGCGGGCGGCGATCAGCGGCAGCTGCCCGGCGAAGGCGTTGAGCCCGTCGGCGTCGATCACCAGCGGCGCCTCGATCGCCGCGACGACCTCGCGGGCGAGCTCGACCGAGCCCGGGTCACGGCCCATGCCGGGTCCAAGGACCCCCGCCGCGGCGCGCTCGAAGGTCCGCAGCACCGCCTTCGCCGCGGCCTGGGCGAGGCAACCGTCGCCGCCGGGGCAGCCAACCGACATCACCTCCGGCTCCCCCGCTTCGAAGACCGGCTCGAGGTCGGCGGGAACGGCGACGGTGGCGTAGCCAGCTCCCGCCCTGATCGCCGCCGTCGAGGACATCCGCACGGCGCCGGTGAGGCCGCGCGAGCCGCCGGCGATCGCCACCTGGCCGGAGCTGAACTTGGTCGAGCGCGGGCCGCGGCGCGGCGCCAGCGCCAGGACCGCCGGGTCGATGACGCCGCCCGCGGCCTCGCCCGGCACGCCCGGCGGGATCCCGATCGCCACCACCCGCAGCTCGCCCGTGTGCCACTTGCCGGGCGCGATCCGCTGCCCCAGCTTCGCTCCGTGAAAGCTCACCGTCAGATCGGCCTCGACGGCGACCCCCTCGATCTCGCCGCTGGACGCATCCACCCCCGAGGCGATGTCGCAGGCCACCACCGGCGCCCCACAGCGGTTGATCGCCTCGATCGCGCCCGCCGCCGGCTCCCGCGGCACCCCTTCGAACCCGGTCCCGAAGATCGCGTCGACGACCGCGCCCGACCCGGCCAGCCAGCGGTCGAGGTCGGCGGGCACGTCGTCGGACCAGAGATTCACGGCCTCGACCTCGAACCCCATCCCCCGCAGGTGACGGGCGGCGACCTCGCCGTCCCCCCCGTTGTTCCCCTTCCCGCAGACGATCCGCACCGGCCCCCGCGGCGCCAGTCCGGCCACCGCCTCCGCCAGCGCGGTCCCCGCCGCCTCCATCAGCTCCTCCCCCGGTACCCCCTGCTCCTCGATCGCCCAGCGATCGACCGCCCGCATCCCCTCGGCGTCATACAACGGCTCGAGCCAACCCTCCATCAACCGCAGCCTAGCCCCCTACTGGGCTACGGCAACTGCAGCGGCGTTGTCGCGAGAGTGCGTGAGGGAGATGTCGATTCGGCGATTGCCCGCCACCTCGGCGGCGCGTCCGGAGAGGCGGACCGTGGGCGGCTCGCCCGCGACGACCTCGATCTCGCGCAGGCCGAACCCACCGCTCAGCCCGAGCGCCTTCACCACCGCCTCCTTGGCCGCGAACCGCGCCGCCAGGTGCCGGCCGGGACGGGACCGGCGCGCCGCGTAGTCGCGCTCGGCATCGGTGAAGAGGCGCTCGGCGAGGCGGGGGTGGCGCTCTAGGGCGCGCTCCAGGCGGTCGATCTCGATCAGATCGATGCCGACGCCGGCCACTGGTCCCGCGGCTACTTGCCGATGCCGGCGATCAGCTTCGCCGTCGCCAGATCGCCCGAGGAACCGGCGCCGATCGCCAGGTAGTCGACCTTGCTCAGGTAGCGCCTGGCTTCGCGGAAGCCTTCTTCGCCCGGAGGCACCAGCGCGGAGGCGAGCCTCAGCGCCGCCTGGCCGTCGACGAAGCCGCTGATCGGCGTGTCGCCGAGGGCGGCGACGGCTTCCTTGTAGGCCGGGCTGTCGGCGAGGGTTTCGCCGGAGCCGGTGGCCAGGGCCTCGGTCGCCGCCGGCAGACCGTAGGCGATCGCGATCCGCTCGCCCTGGGCGGCAATCACCAGCGGCTTACTGCCGAGTTCGGCGCTGTGGATCGAGAAGCCGCTCGTCTTGCCGCCGATCGCGGTCACCCCGGGGGTGCCGCTGGCGCGCAGCAGCAGGCCGATGTTGGCGACGGTGTTGGTCGCTTCCTTGGCGCCCTTGGTGGTCAGGACCACGGCGCCGCCGAGGCTGCTTTCGCTGCTGCCTTCGCCGAAGACGGCGAGGTCGCCGACCGAGGCGGCGATCTTTTCGACGTCGATGCCGGCGCTCTCGAGGGTGCTCTTGAACTTGTGCGGCGGCACCTGGCCGGGGATGCCGCTGGCGTCGATCTTGTCGATCGCTTCGCCTAGGCGCTGGCCGAAGCCGGCCGAGGCGAAGGCGGCGAAGGAGCCGGCGGGGAGCGACCCGAGCAGCTCCGAGGCATCGCCGGTCGGCGGGTTTTCGCCGGCGGCGTCGCTGCTGAGGTCGATCTCTACCTGGTTGGAGCCGGGGATCAGGCTGGCGACCGCGGTCGCTTCGCTGGGATCGATCCCAGCGCTGTCGAGGAACTGCTGCGCTTCGGGGCCGACCGTGCCGCCGGACTGTTCGATCAGGCCGCCGACGTCGACGAAGACGTCGGCGAAGCTGCCGCTCGGAGCCTCGTCGACGGCGCTGGAGAAGCTGTCCTCGCCGGCCAGCGATTCGCCGTTGGAGGCGTCGACCATGGCCTTGAAGGTCTTCGCATCTTCGGCGATCGCGATGAAGTCGCCGATCACGCCAACCGTGATCCCGTCTTCCTGGGACTTGTAGTCGACGCCTTCATAGGAGCCTTCCGTGGCCGGTTCCTTTGCCGAGCCAACCTGCTTGTCGATGAAGCTCTGGGTGGCGGCCGTATCGGTGGTCTGGATCGCGACGCCGTAGCCGTTGAAATTGCTGCCGTCGTACTTCTGGAAGAAGACCCCGCCCTTTTCGCCCAGCCACGGTTCGACTTCCTTGGCGAAGTCGAGTTCTTCGCCGGAGGCGCTGGCGGAGCTTTCGAGCTTGGAGACGATCAGGCCGCCGAGGTCGCCGACCCCGCCCAGGCTCTTGGCCAGCGATTCGACGTTGGACTTCAGCTCGCCTTCCGGCTGCACCGTCGCTTCGACGTAGAGCGGCGACTTCGGCGGCGCCAGGCTGGCCGGGTCGGAGCCGGAATCGCTGCCGCCGCCGCAGCCGGCGACGGCGAGGGCGGCGATCGCGGCGGCGATCGGCAGGGCGAGACGGGCCTTCATGCGAGCGCGCATCCTACCGTCACCGTCACTCGACGGTGACGGTCTTGGCCAGATTGCGGGGCTGGTCGACGTTGAGGCCGCGGGCGCGAGCGATGTCGTAGGCGAGCAGCTGCAGCGGCAGGATCGCCACGATCGGCTGCAGGATCCAGTCGGTGCGGGCGACGGCGACGGTCTCGTCGGCGACTTCGGCGGCCCGCTTCCCTCCCTCGGTGATGATCGCGATCGTCTGGGCGCCGCGGGCGCGGACCTCTTCGACGTTGGAGAGCACCTTCTCCAGCACCGGGCTCTCGGTGGCGATGCAGACCACCGGCGTCGACTCGTCGAGCAGGGCGATCGGGCCGTGCTTCATCTCCCCCGCCGCGTAGGCGTCGGTGGGGATGTAGGAGACCTCCTTCAGCTTCAGCGCCCCCTCGAGGCAGACCGGGAGGCCGATGTGGCGGCCGAGGTAGAGGAAGAAGCTCTGCTCGCTGTGGGCATCGGCGATCGCCCGGATCGGCCCCTCGACCGCCGCCAGCGTCTCCTCGATCTTCGAGGGCAGCGCCTTCAGCGCCGCCACCAGCTCGGCGACGCGCTCGGGCGGCAGCGTCCCGCGCAGCTCAGCCAGCCGCAGCCCGAACAGGTACATCGCCGCCACCTGGGCGACGAAGGTCTTGGTCGCGGCGACGCTGATCTCCAGCCCGGCGCGGGTGTAGAGGACGGCGTCGGCTTCGCGGGTGACCTGGCTTCCCATGATGTTGGTGACGGCGAGGACGGTGGCCCCGGCCTCGCGGGCCAGCCGCATCGCCGCCAGGGTGTCGGCCGTCTCCCCCGACTGGGTCATCCCGATCACCAGATCGCCGGCTCCGACGACTGGGTTGCGGTAGCGGTACTCGGAGGCGATGTCCATTTCGACCGGCACCCGCGCCCACTCCTCGATCGCGTAGCGGCCGATCAGGCCAGCGTGGTAGGAGGTGCCACAGGCGACGATCACGATCCGGTTGACGCCACGCAGGAACTCGTCGGAGAGCTCGACGTCGGAGAGGTCGACCCCCTCGTCGCCGGGCAGGCGGTCGGCGATCGTCTCGGCGACGGCGTCGGCCTGTTCGTGGATCTCCTTCAGCATGAAGGTCTCATAGCCGCCCTTCTCGGCGGCATCGGCGTTCCAGGTCACCTCTTCGGGAGCGCGTTCGACGGGGTTGCCCTCGGCGTCGGTGATCCGCACCCCGTCGGCTTCGATCTCGACGATCTCGCCGTTTTCGATCGGCACCGCGGTGCGGGTGTCGGCGAGGAAGGCGGGGATCGCCGAGGCGAGGAAGGTCTCGCCCTCGCCGACCCCGGCTACCAGCGGGCACTCCTTGCGGGCGCCGACCAGGCGCTCGGGCTCGTCGCCGTGCATGGCGACGAAGGCGTAGTGGCCGCGCAGCTCGGCGTAGGCGCCGCGAACGGCGGCGGCGAGGTCGCCCTCGTAGTGGGCGGCGATCAGGTGGGCGACGACCTCGGCGTCGGTCTCGGAGGTGAACTCCTCGCCGTCGGCCTGCAACCGGCGGCGCAGCCCGGCGTGGTTCTCGACGATTCCGTTGAGGACGATGTGGACCTTGCCGGAGCTGTCGTCGTGGGGGTGGGCGTTCTCCTCGGTGACGCGGCCGTGGGTGGCCCAGCGGGTGTGGGCGATGCCGGTGTGGGAGACCGGCAGGGCGCCGGCCCCGTCGCTGGCCCGCTCCTCGACCGCGGCCCGCAGGTTGGCGAGGTTGCCGACGGCGTGGACGCTGTCGACGTCGCCGTCCTCGATCACCGAGAGGCCGGCCGAGTCATAGCCGCGGTATTCGAGCTTTTCCAGCCCGGAGAGCAGGAGCTCCTCGCAGGGCCGACCGCCCACGTATCCGACTATTCCGCACATGAAGGCGAGTAAGGGTAGAGGGCGGCGCTGCTCAGGCCAGCTCTTGGCGGACCACGGCGACCAGGCGCTTGCAGACGTCGTCGGCCTCGCTCGGCGCTGGGCGCCTCGACCATCACCCGCACCAGGGGCTCGGTCCCGGAGGGTCGCAGCAGCACCCGGCCGCGTCCCTCGAGCTCCCGCCCCTCGCGCTCGACCGCCTCCCAGACCGCGACGGCGCCGGCCACGGCCTCGCGGTCGGCGACCTCGACGTTGACCAGCTTCTGCGGCAGCTTCTCCATCGGCGCCGCCTCGGCCAGCGGAGTCCCGCCCAGCTCGCGCATCGTCATCAGCGCCGCGGCGATGCCGTCGCCGGTGGCGGCGAAGTCGGAGGCGATGATGTGGCCGGACTGCTCGCCGCCCAGCGACCAGCCGCGCCGGCGCATCTCGTCGAGCACGTAGCGGTCGCCGACCTGGGTGACGGCGACCTCGATCCCGGCCTCCTCCATCGCCCGGTGGAAGCCGTAGTTGCTCATCACGGTGACGACGACGCCACCGTCGAGCTCGCCGCGGGAGGCCATGCCGCGCGCCGCCAGGGCGATCAGCTCGTCGCCGTCGTGGACCCTGCCGTCGCCGTCGACCGCCAGCATGCGGTCGCCGTCGCCGTCGAAGGCGAAGCCGATCTCGGCGTCGGAGCCGGCGACCCGCTCGGCCAGTGGCTCGAGGTGGGTGGAGCCGCAGCCGGCGTTGATGTTGCGCCCGTCGGGCTCGACGCCGATCGCGTCGACCGCGGCGCCGAGGCGCTCGAAGATCGCCGGGCCGGCGCGGTGGGTGGCGCCGTTGGCGCAGTCGAGGACGACGCGGCGGCCGGAGAGGTCGAGCGGGAAGGCCGCCTCGAGCGCGCGCAGGTAGTCGTCGAGGCCGCCGTCGAGCTCGCGCACGCGGCCGACCTCGGCAGCGGCCGGCGCCTGCTCGAGCAGCGACTCGATCCGCGCCTCCAGCTCGTCGCCGAGCTTGGTGCCCTGGGCGGAGAAGAACTTGATGCCGTTGTCGCGGTAGGGGTTGTGGGAGGCGGAGACGACGGCGGCGAGGTCCAGCCCCAGGCGCCTGACCAGGATCGCCGCGGCGGGCGTCGGCAGGACTCCCCCGAGCAGCGCGTCGCCCCCGGCCGCGGCGATGCCGGCGGCCAGCGCCGCCTCCAGCATCGGCCCCGACTCGCGGGTATCGCGGACGATCAGGACCTGCGGCCGCCGCGCCTCCAGCGAGGCCGTGGTCGCCCGGCCGAGGGCGGTCGCCAGCTCGGCGGTGAGGAACGTCCCAGCCTCTCCCCGGACCCCATCGGTTCCGAAGAGCTTGCGCTGCGTCGCCACCAAGCCCCTCGTCAGCGCTTGCTGAACTGAGGCTTCTTGCGGGCCTTCTTGAAACCCGCCTTGCGGCGCTCCTTGACCCGCGCGTCGCGAGTCAGGAAGCCGCGTCGCTTGAGGTCACCGCGCAGCTCGGGGTCGATCTCGGTCAGCGCCCGGGCGATCCCGTGGCGGACCGCGCCGGCCTGGCCGCTGATGCCGCCGCCGTGGACGCGGACGCGGACGTCGACGTTGCCCTCGTAGCCGGAGACGGTGAGCGGCTGGCGGGCCATGGTCTGGTGCAGGGGGCGCGGGAAGAACTCCTCGAGGCTGCGCTTGTTGACTTCGATCTTGCCGTCGCCGGGCAGCAGGGTGACGCGGGCGATCGAGCACTTGCGTTTGCCGGTGGCGAGGAAGCGCGAGCCGCTCTCCATCTTCGCCGGGGCGCGGCTGGCGGCCTCGGCCTCGGGCTCGTCGCCTCCGACCAGCGCCGCCTCGCGACGGGCCTTCTCCTCTTCCTCGGCTTCGAGGCGGGCCCGCTCCTCGGCGCTCAGCTGCGCCTCGGGCTCGACCGCGATCGGCTCCAGATCGGCGCCCGGAATAACGTCCTTCTTCTTCTCCTCAGCCTTCGGCTCCTCGACCGCCTCGGGCGCCTCCTCAGCCGGAGCCTCCTCGACTACAGGCTCCTCGGCGGCCTCGGGCTCAGCATCCTCGGGCGCCTGCTCCTCGACAGACGCCTCGGGCTCCACCTCGGCGGCCGGAGCCTCAGACGTCTCATCCACGGGTGGCGTGGGGGTGGGCTCCTCGCCCGCAGCTTGCGAGGACGAGGAGTCCTCCCCGCGACAGGACCCGTGGGCGCGGCGTCCGAACCCTCGGTCGTCTCGTCAACGACCTCTTCTGAAGTCTCGTTGTTCTGCTCGTCCGTCATTTCTCTCTCGTATCCATCGGTTTCGGCTGCTGCGCCTCGTGCGGATGATCCGGCCCGGCGTACACCTTCAGCTTGGTCAACTGCTGGCGGGCGAGGCGGTTGCGCGGGAGCATGCCCTTGACGGCCTTGCGGATCACTTCCTCCGGCCGCCGGTCCAGCATCTCGCCCAGCGTCCGCGACTTGATCCCGCCCGGATAGCCGCTGTGGCGCCAGTAGGTCTTCTGCGCCAGCTTGTCGCCGGTGACCCGGATCTTCTCCGCGTTGACGACGACGACGAAGTCGCCGGTGTCGATGTGCGGGGTGTACTCGGGCTTGCGCTTGCCGCGCAGGACGTCGGCGATCTGGGTCGCCAGGCGGCCCAGGGTCTTGCCCTCGGCATCGACGACGTACCAGTCTCGCTGGCGGTTGGCGGGAGTTGCGACAAAGGTCTTCATCGTGAAAAAACCGCGCAGGCGACCCAGCGCGGCCGGCGGATCATAGCCGTCCCGCCATCGAGCAGCGCTCGCAGCGGCCGCGGAGGACGACGTCGTGCTCGGTGACGTCGAAGCTGAGGTTCTCGGAGAGTCTGCCGATCGCGCGCTCCAGCGAGGCGTCCTCGAACGGGATCATCCGTCCGCAGTCGCGGCAGATCGCGTGGTGGTGGTGCTCACCGTCGGGCTCGATCCGCTCATAGCCGGCGATTCCCCTCGAGACTTCGAGCCGGCGGAGCACGCCGAGCTGCTCGAGCTGCTCGAGGGAGCGGTAGATGCTCGCGCGCCCAACCGGGGGCTTGCGGCGACGCAGCTCATCGTCCAGGTCCAGTGCGGTGACGGCGCAATCGTGGCGCGCGAGCGCTTCGACCACGGCGGTGCGGGCGCCGCCACGGCGGTAGCCGGCGGCTTGCAGGGTGGCCAAGGCGTGCTCGGCCCAGCGAGTCTGGGTGGCCGCCGTCATGTCTCGATCCTAAAGCGAAGCGCCGCGAGCGCGAAGAAGGCGGTGGCGATCGCGATCACCGCGAAGCTGGGCGGCAACGAGGCGACCTCGTAGCTGAGAGCGAGCCCGACCCACATCGAGGCGAGTGCCAGCGTCGCCGAGAGCGCCAGGCCCCGCCAGGGGTTGTCGGTGAGAAGCCGCGCCGCGCCTCCCGGCGCCGCAAGCAGGCCGAGCAGCAGCAGGGCGCCGACTGCCTGAGTCGCCTCGGCGGCGACCACGGCCAGCAGGACGAAGAAGCCGATGCCCACGGCGCGCAGCGGCAGGCCGAGGCTGCGCGCAACGTCGGGGTCGAGCGAGCCGAACAGCAGCGGGCGGGCGATGGCGAGCAGCGCCAGCGCGGCGAGAACCGCGATCGCCGCGGCGAGCCGGGCGTCCGCGGCCGAGAGCCCGAGGATGGAGCCGAACAGGACGCGAACGGCGGCGGTGCCGTTTTCGCCACTGGAGCCGTTGGTGAAGATCGAGAGGAAGAGGGCGCCGAGGCCGAGCACCCAGGCGAAGACGGAGCCGATCACGACGTCGTCGGGGCGGGCTCGGTCGCCGAGCAGCCCCATTCCCATAGCCACGGCGACCGTCGCGACGAAGAGGCCGAGCCTGATGTCTATTCCCGCCGCCGCGGCGGCGAGCGCCCCGGTGAAGGCGACGTGGCTGAGCGCGTCGCCGGCGAAGACCTGGCTGCGCAGGACGACGAAGTAGCCGACGAGGCCGCAGGCGAGCGCGACGAAGCTGCCGGCCAGGTAGGCGTTGCGCATGAACTCGTGCGCGAGCATCAGGCCACCGCTCCGAGCGGCTCGGGGCCGCGGCGGGCGAGGGCCCCCAGGAGGAGCCGAACCGCGACGTAGAGACCGAAGGAGAGGCTCGTCACCCAGAACCCGACCGGGTAGGGCGAGAAGTAGGCGATCCCGAGGCCGAGCCAGGTGACGGCGAGCGCGAGCGCCACCGAGAGCGCCAGGCCCGGGCCCGGCCGGGCGGTGATCTGCTGCGCGGTGGCCGCCGGGGTGACGAGCAGGGCGAAGACCAGCAGGGCGCCGGTGATCTCCGCCGTCGCCGCCACCGCCAGCCCGAGCAGCAGCAGGAAGGCGAGCGCGAGCAGGCCGGTCGGCACGCCCGCCGCACGGGCGACGGCCCCGTCGACCGAGGCGAACAGCAGAGGTCGCCCGATCGTGGCGAGAACCGCGAGGGCTGCCAGCGCGACCCAGAGCAACGTCTGAACCTGGGCCGCGGTGATCCCGAGGAAGGTTCCGAACAGCAGCGACTCGAGGTCGCTGAGCTGGCCGCTGTAGAGGGTGACGAAGAGGAAGCCGAGGCCGAGGCCGAATGCCTGCACGGCGCCGATCGCCGCCGACTCGCTGCTGGGGGACTCCCGGCCGGGGCGGCTGACCAGGGACAGCGCAAGCGCCGCGATCCCGCAGGCCCCGAAGTAGCCGAGCGCGATCGGCAGGCCCGCCAGCGTGGCGCCGGCCGCGCCGGGGAAGGCGACGACCGAGAGGGTGTGCCCGGCGAAGGTCTGCCGGCGCAGGACCATGAACCAGCCGATCGCCCCGGCCATCACGGCGACGATCGTGCCGGCCTCGAGCGCCTGCACCATGAAGGGAAATTCGGTCAGCGCTTCGAAGTCGCTGACCGGGTTCCAGGAGAGGGCGGCGAGCTCAATGGCCATGATCGTGGCGCGGGTGGTGGTGGGCCGGAGGCTCGGGAGTGCCGACCACGACGAGGCGGCCGTCTGAGGTCTCGAGCACCTCGACCGGGACGCCGTAGAGGCGGCTCAGGGTCGGGCCGGTGATGATCTCGCGCGGGGTTCCCTCGACGCCGCCGCCTCCGGCGAAGTAGATGACCCGGTCGAGGTAGGGCAGGATCGGGTTGACGTCGTGGGCGACCAGCAGGACGGTCACCCCCTCCTCCTTGCAGATCCGCTGCACGAGCGCCGCGACCCCGCCCTGGTTGGAGAGGTCGAGGCTGTCGAGTGGCTCGTCGAGCAGGAGGATGCGCGGACGGCGGACGAGCGCCTGGGCGATCAGCAGCCGCTGCTGCTCGCCGCCGGAAAGTGCCCCGATCGGCCGCGCGGCATAGGCGCTCGCGCCGACCAGCTCGATCGCCTCCTCGACGCGGCGGGCGGCGGCGCGCCCGCTGGGGCTGATGCGCGTTGGCAGCGGGAAGCCCCAGCGCGTCCCGTCGAGACCCAGGCGCACCAGGTCGAGCCCGCGAACCCGCGTTCCGGAGTCGAAGCTGCGCCGCTGTGGCAGATAGCCGATCTGGGAGTTGGCGGACCCGGGCGGGCCGGCGAGGACGGTGGCGGTCCCGTCGCTCAACGGCAGGAGGCCGAGCAGGACGTGGAGCAGGGTCGACTTCCCCGCAGCCGTTGGGACCGAGCACCGCGACGAACTCGCCCTGGCGCACGCTGAGATCGACGCCCGACCAGACCGGACGGCCGCCGCGCTTCGCCGTCGCCCCCTCGAGCCGGATCGCCTGCGCGCTCATCCCCCTTCGCTTGCCCTGGCGAGCGCCGCCCGCAGGCCCTTCCAGCTCGCGCGACTGCCATGCCTGGAAGCTGGCGCCTTCGGGGGTCATGGTCTCGGTCACGGTGGCGATCGGGATGCCCGCCGCCTTGGCGGCATCGTTGAGCCGCTGCACGTCGGGAGTCGCGTTCTGGCTGTTGTAGACCCAGACCTTGATCTGCTGGTCGGCGATCTGGCTGTCGGTCGCCGCCTTGTCGGCGGGCGTCGGGTCGGTGCCCTCGGAGATCGCGTCGAGGAACCCGGTCGGGGTCAGGAGCTTCAGGCCGAGGGAGGGGGCGAGCGCCGCGAAGATGCTCTCCGAGGCGCCGACCGGGGTGCCCGCGTAGCGCGAGCGGATCTGGGAGATCAGGCCGTGGTAGCGGGCAAGGCCGACCGTCTCGAAGCGGTGCTGCTGGGCGTCGAAGTAGGAGGCGTGGCCGGGGTCGGCCTGCTTGTAGTCGGCGGTGATCTGCTCGATCGCCTTCTGCACGGAGGCCGGCGAGTACCACTGGTGGGGGTTGTCCCCTTCCTTCAGGCCGAGCAGGTCGCCGACCGTCAGGACCGTGCGCCCCGAGCTCGGGTTGGCGGCAAGCAGCTTCGAGGCCCACGGGTCATAGCCGATCCCGTTGACGATCGCCATCTGGGCGCCGGCCATCGTGCGCGCGTCTTCTGAGGTCGGTTCGTAGTCGTGGGGGTCGGCGGCGGGGTTGGTGATGATGCTGGTCACCTCCACCCGATCGCCGCCGAGCTGTTCGGCGATGCTGCCCCAGAAGTCCTCGGCGGCGACCACGTTGAGCTTGCCGGAGGAGCTGGTGGCGCTCGAGCCCGACCCCCCGCATCCGGCGAGCAGCGCCGCCGCCAGCGCGGCGAGGATGAGGAGGGCGGCGGAAGCGCGGGGGCTCGATCGGGGCATCGGGTCTCCTTGAAACGGGTGGCTGGAAGTCCGGGCGGCGGCCTCTGCCGTGCGCGGCCACCCTAACATAAGAGTGAGACTCGTTCTCTTTAGAGAGTGGCTGTCGCGCTTCGCTTTCGTAGACAATCGGTCCCTGTGGTCGGCTCAATCCCCAGCCCAGCCTCGAGCGGCCTTCACCTCGGGCCCCTTGAAGTCCACGTCTACGGGTTGATGTACGTGGTCGGGCTGGCCGCGGCGGTGCTGATCACCGTCCGCCGCTGGGAGGCGCAGGGTGGCTCGCGCGCCTTGGTCTATGACGTTGCGATGTGGGGCTTCCCCGCCGGGCTGATCGGCGGGCGCCTCTACTTCGACCTGACCAGCAGCGGCGAAGTGCCGGCGCACTGGTGGGGGCCGTTCGCCGTCTGGGACGGCGGCATGGGGATCTGGGGTGGCATCGCGCTGGGGAGCCTGGTCGGGTTCTGGCGCCTGCGTCGTGCCGGGGTCTCCTCCGCCCCCTTCATGGACGCGGCCGCTCCGGCCCTGCTCGTCGGCCAGGCGATCGGGCGGATCGGCAACTACTTCAACCAGGAGCTTTTCGGCGGGCCCACCAGCCTTCCCTGGGCGCTGCAAATCTCCCCCGCCCACCGCCCCGCCGGCTATGAGAGCTTCGCCACCTTTCACCCGACCTTTCTCTACGAGCTGATCTGGAACCTCGCGCTCGCCGCCTTCCTCGTCTGGCTCGGCCACCATCGCCGCATCCGCCCGCCGGGCCTCTTCGCCCTCTACGTGACCGGCTACTCGGCCTTCCGGATCTTCGAGGAGTCGCTGCGCGTGGACCCTGCCCACTACATCCTCGGCCTGCGGCTCAACTTCTACGTCGCCTGCCTGCTGACGATCGCCGGCGCGACCTGGTTTGTGGCCAGCCAGCGACGGCCGGCGGGCGGGCGAGACAGCGGCCGCCGGGGCCGCGCGGCGACGCTGTTCGCCGTCGCCGGGGCGACGGCGGTGCTGGCCGGCTGCGGCCAGGGCGGCAGCCGGCCCTCCGCGCGGGCGGCCGAGAACGCGTCAGGGCGCCGCCCGGCGCCTTCTCACTCCCACTCGATCGTCGCCGGCGGCTTCGAGGAGATGTCGAGGGCGACGCGGTTGACGTCGCGGATCTCGTTGATGATCCGGTTGGAGACGCGCTCCAGCAGGTCGTAGGGGAGCCGGGCCCAGTCGGCGGTCATCGCGTCGTCGGAGGTGACGGCGCGGATCACGATCGGGTAGGCGTAGGTGCGCCCGTCGCCCTGGACGCCGACCGAGCGGACCACCGGCAGCACGCAGAAGGACTGCCAGAGCTGCCGGTAGAGCTCGGCCGCGCGGATCTCCTCCTGCAGGATCGCGTCGGCTGCGCGGAGGATGTCCAGCCGCTCCCTGTTGACCTCGCCGCCGACGATCCGGATGCCCAGGCCGGGGCCCGGGAAGGGCTGGCGCCAGACCATCCGCTCCGGCATCCCCAGCTCGGCGCCGACGGCGCGGACCTCGTCCTTGAACAGCATCCGCAGCGGCTCGACCAGCTCGAAGTCGAACTCCTCGGGCAGGCCGCCGACGTTGTGGTGGGACTTGATCGTCGCCGCGTGGTCGGAGCCGCCGGACTCGATCACGTCGGAGTAAAGCGTCCCCTGGACGAGGTAGCCGACGTCGTCGAGCTTCGCCGCCTCCTCCTCGAAGACGCGGATGAACTCCTCGCCGATGATCTTGCGCTTGCGCTCGGGGTCCTCCACCCCGGCGAGCTTGGCGAGGAAGCGCTCTTCGGCATCGACGTGGACGAGCGGGATGCCGAACTGGCGGAAGGCCTCGACCACCTGCTCGGCCTCGTTCAGGCGCATCAGGCCGTGGTCGACGAAGACGCAGGTCAGCCTCTCCCCCACCGCCCTGTGGACGAGCAGCGCCGCGACCGAGGAGTCGACGCCGCCGGAGAGCCCGCAGATCACCCGGCCATCGCCGACCTGGGCCCGGATCTTCTCGACCTGCTCGGCGATCACCGATTGCGGCGACCACTGCTGCTCGCAGCCGGCGACGTCACGCAGGAAGCGGGTCAGGATCTCAGTCCCGTAGGGGGTGTGGACGACCTCGGGGTGGAACTGGATGCCGTAGAGGCCGCGATCGGGCAGCTCGCAGGCGGCGACCGGGGAGGCGGGGCTGGAGGCGAGGGCGATAAACCCCTCCGGCGCCTCGAAGACGACGTCGCGGTGGCTCATCCAGCAGCTCTGCTCCTCCGGCAGCCCGCCGAGCAGGCGACCGCCGCCGTTCTGGAGGACGAGGTCGGTGCGGCCGAACTCGCCCGACTCGGCCGACTCGACCCGGCCGCCGAGCGCCAGCACCATCGCCTGCATCCCGTAACAGATGCCCAGCACCGGGATCTCCAGATCGAGCAACTGCGTCGGGAACGTCGGCGCCCCCGGCTCGTACACCGAGGCAGGCCCACCCGAGAGCACCAACGCCTTGGGCGCGCGCTCCCGGATCTTCTCCACCGGCGTAGTCGCCGGCAGCAACTCGGCAAACACCCCGCATTCCCGGATGCGCCGCGCGATCAACTGCGAGTACTGCCCCCCGAAGTCGAGGACCAGCACCTCCTCGTCAGTCATCCGATACGGCAACCCCTGCGGACACCGCCGCCCGCCCATTCGAGCCCATGCCCACGGACTGCTCGTTCTGCAGCTTCTTCCCCTCGCTCATCAGCGCCGGCGCGACCATCACCTCGGCCCGCTGGAAGGAGCGGATGTCCTCGTAGCCACAGGTGGCCATCGAGGTTTTCAGCGCCCCCATCAGGTTGAAGGTGCCGTCGTTCTCCTGTGCCGGCCCGAGCAGGATCTCCTCCATCGTGCCGTCCTGCTTGGTCGAGACCCGGGTGCCGCGGGGCAGCGAGGGATGGAAGGTCGCCATCCCCCAGTGGAAGCCGCGCCCGGGAGCCTCCTTGGCGCGGGCCAGCGGCGAGCCGACCATGACCGAGTCAGCGCCGCAGGCGATCGCCTTGGAGACGTCGCCGCCGGTGCGCATGCCGCCGTCGGCGATCACGTTGACGTATTCCCCGGTCTCCAGCATGTGCTGGGAGCGGGCGGCGGCGACATCGGCGATCGCGGTCGCCTGGGGGACGCCGATCCCGAGCACGCCGCGGGTGGTGCAGGCGGCGCCGGGGCCGACGCCGACGAGGACGCCCACGGCGCCGGTCCGCATCAGGTGCAGCCCGGTCGAGTAGGAGGCGCAGCCGCCGACCACGGTCGGCACCGGCACCTCGGCGATGAACTCCTTCAGGTTCAGCGGCTCGACCGTGGTCGAGACGTGTTCGGCCGAGATCACCGTGCCCTGGACGACGAGGATGTCGAGGCCGGCCTCGACCGCCACCTCGTAATGCTCGCGCACCTTCTGCGGCGTCAGCGAGCCGCAGACGACGGCGCCGCGCTCCTTGATTTCGGCAACCCGCCTGCCGATCAACTCGGACTTGACCGGCTCCGCGTAGATCTCCTGCATCAGCCGCGTCGCCACGTGCTTGGGCGCGGCGGCGATCTGCTCGAGCCGCTCCTCGGCGTCCTCGAAGCGAGCCCAGATCCCCTCCAGGTTGAGCACGCCGAGCCCACCGAGCTCGTTGACCAGGACGGCGGTGTCGGGGCTGACCACCCCGTCCATCGCCGAGGCGACCAGGGGCAGTTCGAAACGGTAGGGACCGAGGGTCCAGCTGATGTCTATGTCGTCGGGATCGCGGGTACGACGCGACGGGACGATGGCGATGTCGTCGAATCCGTATGCGCGCCGCCCCTTCTTGCCGCGGCCGATTTCGATTTCCAAGTGTTTCCTCCAGGGCTGGCGTTGAACAGCCAGCCTACACTTCCGCCGGGACCTCCAGATCGCGCACCGCGACCTCGCCGAGCAGCCGCTCGACCTGGTTGCGATCGACGCTGCCGGCGCCGAAGTGCTGGGTCGACTCGGCCCCGCAGGCGACCCCGTAGGCCAGGCACTCCTCGGCCGAGCGGCCCTCGTAGCGGGCGGCGACGTAGCCGGCGAGGAAGGCGTCGCCGGAGCCGACCGTGGAGACCGGCTCCAGCGGCTCGGTGTGAACTTCGAGCAGGCGCCGTTCGGCCCCGTCGCCGACCGTGGCGACGCAGCCTTCGGGGCGCGTTATCGCCGCCTCGGAGGCGCCGAGCCGGACCAGCTCGCCCAGACCCTGGGCGAGGTCGTCGCCGCCGTCGAACTCCTGGCCGACGAGCTCCTCGGCCTCGCGCTCGTTGGGGGTGACCATCGAGGCGCCTGCCCGCACCCCGGCCAGCATCGCCTCGCCCTCGGCGTCGAGCACGACCGGGACGCCGCGGCGGCCGAGGTCGGCGATCAGGCGCGCGTAGAGGTCGTCGCCGGCGCCGGGCGGCAGCGAGCCGGCGAGGACGCAGATCCTGGCGCCGCCGGCCAGGTAGCCGATCCGCTCGAAGAGCTTCTTCGTCTCCTCCGGGCTGACCGCGGGGCCGCGCTCGTTGATCTCGGTCTGCTCGCCGGAGGTGGGGTCGATCACGGCGAGGTTGATCCGGGTCTCGGCCGCGATCCGGGTGAAGTCGGTAAGCACCGACTCTTCGCGCAGCCCTTCCAGCACCCGGGTGCCGGTCGGCCCGCCGACGAAGCCGGCGGCGATCACCGGGCGGCCGAGCAGGCTGAGGGCGCGGGCGACGTTGATGCCCTTGCCGCCGGCGACGGTGCGGCTCTCGACGGCGCGGTGGCGGCGGCCGAGGCGGAAGTTCGGCACGGCGACGGTGCGATCGATCGCCGCGTTGAGAGTCACGGTGAGAATCACTCGGCTTTCACCCGGCTCCTCTCCCCTTTGTCGTTGCTCCGAAACAGGCGGCGGTAAAGGAATGCTCCGCCAATGAGTATCACGAACACCGCCAGGCCGATAGCGGTCGGGTACCTCGTGGCGAAGGCGCGGGCGTCGTCGAGGGTGCCGCCCCGGGAGGCGACCGGGCGGCCGAGTCGCTGCGGCAGGTCGAGGAGCAGGCGGCGGTGCTCGCGGCGGAAGCCGTACCTGAGCAGTTCGAGGTCGTCGTTGAAGCGGTCTTCGTCGGTCGGGGCGCCGATCGCGACCGAGATCAGCTCCACCCCCTTGCGGCGGCCGGAGCCGACGAGGACGTAGCCGGCGTCGAAGGTGTGGCCGGTCTTGACCCCATTGACCCAGGGCGCGTCGAGCAGCAGCTGATTGATCGTCGCGATCCGCCGCCGGGGGTGGACGCTGCGCAGGACGGCGCTGCGCGAGTCGGCGATCCTGGCGAAGACGGGGATGCGCAGCAGCCGCTGGGTCAGCGTCGCCAGGTCGGCGGCGCTGGAGAAGTTGCCGCGCTGGTCGAGCCCGACCGGGTTGGCGTAGTGGGTGTCGGCGAGGCCGAGCGCGGCGGCGCGGCGGTTCATCTCGGCGACGAAGCGGGGAATCGAGCCCCCCGCGGCGAGGGCGAGGTCGTGGGCGGCGTCGTTGCCGCTGCGCAGGATCAGGCCGTAGAGGAGGTCGCGCACGCTGATCCGCTGCCCCGTCCGCAGCCCCAGCAGCGACTCGCCGTAGATCGGGTGATACGGCGCCGCCCGCACCATCCGCCCCAGCGGCAATTCCTGCAGCGCCACGTAGGCGGTCATCAGCTTGGTCGTGCTGGCGATCGGCAGGTGACGGGCAGCGGCGTGGGAGGTGAGGACGGCGCCGGTGCGGGCGTCGATCAGGATCCAGGCCTTGGCCTCGACCCGCGGCGGCTTTGCCGCCGCCACGGCGCTGCCGGCAGGGATCAGCATCAGCGCCAGCAACGCCGCCAGCTGGGCGACGCCGTGGCGGCCGGGCTTCATCGCAGCTTCAGCGTCTCGCCGGCGATCAGGATCTGCGGGTCGACTTCGGGGTTCAGGGCGACGATGTGGGCGACCGGGATCCCGGTCTTGTGGGCGATCGCGACCAGGGTGTCGCCGCTCTTGACCACGTACCTGCTCGCCTTGGTGACGTGGCGCTGGTGGGTGGGGTGGCTGCTCTGCCCCGACTTGCCCGAGGAGTCCGACCCCCCGGTCGAGCTCGATATCGCAACGACGACGAGCGCCACCGCGCCGACCAGCGCGATGACGGCGAAGACCCGGGCGAAGGCGCTGGTGCGTTTTTCCATTGGACTGGTTCGAGGATCGATTCGGGAGCAGCTGATCGTATAGCCGCTTCAGGCGCCTTCAGGCGGTCGAAACGTCCCAAACGGTCGCCCGCAGGTGCTCGGCGGCGGCGGCCGGGTCGGGATCGGCGGCGATCCCGCGCGATGCGGCGACGAGGGCGGAGGCGGGCCCGGCCGCGAAGGCGGCGCCGAGCAGCTCCGGCCTGCCCCCCTGGGCGCCGACGCCGGGAACAAGGAAGATCGAGCGCGGCATCAGCTCCCGCAGGCGGGCGATGTGCTCGGGCTCGGTGGCGCCGACGACGGCGCCCATCCCGCTCAGGCCGCGCTCGCCCAGCAGCCGCCCGGAGAGGCCGTTGACCAGCCCCGCCAGGCGCTCGTACAGGGGCCGCTCCGGGCTGGGCAGGTCCTGGACGTCGGCGGCGCCCGGGTTGCTGGTCCGGACCAGGGCGAAGACGCCGGCGCCGGTCTCGGCCGCGGCGGCCACCAGCGGCTCGAGGGCGTCGAGGCCGAGCAGCGGGTTGGCGGTGAAGGCGTCGGCGCCGAGGCCCGGCACGGCGCCCCAGGGGGTCGGCGTCTCGCCGACCAGCGCCTGCGCGTAGGCGGCGGCGGTGACCGGCACGTCGCCGCGCTTGCCGTCGGCGATCGTCAGCAGGCCGGCTTCGTGGGCGGCGTGGCAGACCTCTTCCAGCGCCGCCCAGCCGGGCGCGCCGAGGCGCTCGAAGCAGGCGAGCTGCGGCTTCACAGCCACGCAGGCCGGGCCGGCGCGGTCGATCAGGGTGCGGCAGTGCGTCACCACCGCGGCGGCGGCCAGCTCCGCGGCCGGCGCCTGGCGAGAGGGCGTCTCCCCCTCCCCGGCCAGCTTGGCCGGGTCGGGGTCGAGGCCGAGGCAGATCTGGCTGCGGCGCTCGTCTACGAGCGCCGCCAGCCGATCCGCGAACAGCGTCAGGAAATCAGCCGCCCTTGACCTTGGTCTTCAGGGCCGAGCCGGCGGAGAAGCGGGGCACCTTGCCGCCCGGGATCGTGATGCGCTCGCCGGTGCGCGGGTTGACGCCCTGGCGGGGCCCACGCTCGGCGACGTGGAATTTGCCGAAGCCGGTGAAGCTGACCTCGCCACCGCCGCTCAGCGTGTCGGTAATTGCGTCGAGCACAGCGTCGACGGCGTCGCCGGCAGCCTTCTTGCTGCCGAGCCGGTCGTCGCCGGCAAGTTGGTCCAGAAACTCAGCCTTGGTCACGTCGGAAGTCCTCCTCGGGGTTGAAGATCGGCGCAATCTAACAGCGGGCTCGGCGTCAGCGTCACCAGCGCCTCACGAACCGCTGACCGACATCGCGCCGATCAGCAGTGGCGGCGTGCTGACGGACCCCCCGAACGGCACCCAGCGGGGCTCCGCGCCCGCCGCCCGCACCGCCCCCAGCATCGAGATCAGGTCGCCGGCGATCGTGAACTCGCGCAGCGGCTCGGCCAGCTCGCCGGCGCGGATGGCGCGGCCCGAGGCGCCGACCGAGAAGACGCCGGTGACCGGGTTGACGCCCGAGTGCAGACCGGCGACATCGGTGACGTAGACGCCCTCGCCGGCCTCCCCCAGCAGCGCCGCGAAGGAGAGGCTGCCGGGAGCGACGATCAGGTTCGAGGCCGAGACCGTGGGCTGGGAGCGGTAGCCGTGCCGGGAGGCGCTGCCGGTCGAGGCGCCGCCCTCGCGCCGGGCCGTGTAGGTGTCGTAGAGGAAGGCGCGCAGGCGGCCGCCCTCGATCAGGGCGGTGCGGCGGCGCGGCACGCCCTCGCCGTCGAAGGGCGCCGAGGCGGAGCCGCCGGGATCGCGGCCGTCGTCGTGGAGCGACAGCGCCTCGCCGGCCAGCTCCTCGCCGAGCCGGCCGGCGAAGGGCGAGCGGCCGCGCTGGACGGCGTTGGCGCCGAGGGCGCCGCCGATCAGGCCGGCGAAGCTGGCCGCCACGGTCGGGTCGAGCACGACCGGGCAGGAGCGCGAAGCGGGCTTGACGGCGCCGATCATCGCCGTCGCCCGCGCGGCCCCCTCCGCCCCGATCGCCGCCGGGTCGAGGCCGGCGGGGCCGCGGGCGAGGCCGAAGCCGAGGCCGGTCTCGCGGCCACCCTCGCCCTCGGCCAGCGCCTGCAGGTAGGCGAAGCAGTCGGAGGACTCGTATTCGCCGGCGACACCGGTCGAGGAGGCGATCGCGACCCGCTCGGCGGAGTCGGCGTAGATCGCCTGCTCGACCCCGGCGACGCGCCGGTCGGCGGCCAGCGCCGCGCGCTCGACGGCCAGCGCCAGCTCCGTCACCTGCGCCGTCGTCCAGGTCTCGACCGAGGGGTCGCCGAGCCCGGCCAGGGCCTCGATCGGCGCCGGCCGCGGCGGCGCTGCGTGCTCGTCCTCGTCGGCGACCGCGGCAGCCTCGGCGCGCGCGGGCGGCGATCGCGGTCACGCCCGCCTCGCCGAGGTCGGTCCCGTAGGCGTAGCCGACCCGGCCGCCGATCCAGGCGCGGATGCCGATCCCGCTCTGGGTCGCCGCGGTCAGGCTCTCGACCTCGCCGCCGTGGACGCGGACCTCGCGACCGCTGTCGCGGGAGACGTAGGCCTCGGCCTCGCCGGCCCCGGCGGCCAGCGCCGCCTCGACCGCCCGCCCCGCGCTCGCGCTCAGCTTGCTCAAAGCTGCGTCCCCCCGACCGTCATCGCCCCAACCCGGACGTGGCCCTGGCCGGTGCCGACGGGGACTTTCTGGCCGCCCTTGCCGCAGATCCCGGTCTTCACGAAGAAGTCCTCGCCGACCGCGTCGATCGCCATCAGCGCCTCCAGGCAGTTGCCGATCAGGGTCGCGCCGCGGCAGGGCCGGGTCACCCTGCCGCTCTCGATCAGGTAGCCCTCGGAGACCCCGAAGACGAAGTCCCCGGTCGCCGGGTCGACCTGGCCGCCGGCGAAGGAGACCGCGTAGAAGCCCTTCTCGACCTCGGCGATCATCGCCTCGGGGGTGGCGTCGCCGGGGGCGATGTAGGTGTTGGTCATGCGCGGGATCGGCAGGTGGCGGAAGCTCTCGCGCCGCCCGTTGCCGGTCGAGGCGACACCGTCGCGCTCGGCGGTGAGGTGGTCGTAGAGGTAGGCGCTGAGCCGTCCCTCCTCGATCACCTGGGTCTTCTGGGTCGGCGCCCCCTCGTCGTCGATCGCGTCGCTGCCCCACTCCTTCGGCAGGCGGCCGTCGTCGTAGGCGTTGAGCAGGGGCTGGGCTACCTGCTGGCCGAGCTTGCCGGCGTAGACGCTGGCGCCCTTCTGGACGTGGTCGGCCTCCAGCCCGTGGCCGGTCATCTCGTGGAAGAGGACGCCGCCGAAG
Source organism: uncultured Solirubrobacterales bacterium (assembly GCA_963785775.1). GTDB lineage: Bacteria > Actinomycetota > Thermoleophilia > Solirubrobacterales > 70-9 > VAYN01. Next base: position 254,584 of record CAWAWH010000003.1, read on the forward strand.
CCGCCGCCGACCACCACCGGCATCGAGCCCGACGGCGCCGGGCCGGCGTCGAGCAGGGTCAGCGCCTTGCGGGCGGCCTGCTCGGCGATCAGGCCGGGGTCGTCTTCGAGCAGCTCGAAGCCGCGGTGGGCGCCGAGCGTCTCGGCGCCGGTCTCGACCATGCCCTCGCGGCGGGCGACGGCCTGGGCGCCGATCCGGGTCCTGGTGCGGTCGTCGCCGGTGAGCAGGCCGTCGGAGTTGGCGACCGCGACCTGGCGGCGGGCCTCGGCGTAGGAGGAGGTGAACTGGGCGATCTCGCCGCTCTGGCCGCGGGCGCGCTCGTCGAGCTCGCGCAGCAGCGCCGCCTTGCGCTCGGCCGGGACCTCTTCGGGCCGGCGCTCGATCGGCAGCGGCGTGCTCGCCGCCGCCTCCAGGGCGTGCGGCTGCCGCCGCTCCCCCCGCAGCGCCGCGGCCGCCTCGTCGGCGGCGCGCTCGAGGTCGGCCGGATCGAGGCCGTCGACGTGGGCGAAGTAGGTGGTGCCGCCCTCGACCACCCTCACCCCGGCGCCCTCCTCGGCGCCGGACTGGACGGCCTCGATCCGCGACTCGTCGATCGACATCGAGAGGCCGTGCCGGCGTTCGGCGAAGACCTCGGCGAAGCGGCCGCCGTTGGCCAGCGCCCGCGCCAGCACCCGCTCGGCGACGGCGGGGTCGAGGATCGGCTCGCTCACGCCTTCGGCCGCTTCCCGGCGACCTCGATCAGGCGCCCGGCGGCGACGAACAGCTCCGCCCCGGAGGCCGAGTCGCCGGCGTGGTCGCTGCTGCGGCCGTCGGGGTAGTAGAGGCGGGCGAAGGGCCGGCGGGAGACGCGGCGGCGGCGCATGTAGGCGGCCGCCTCGTCGGCGTAGCCGGAGACGCGGTCGAGCAGGACCCGATGCGGCTTGGGAGGAGTCACCGGGCCGCCCCTGCGGCGAGGTCGCGGAGGGTCGAGCGCATGTCGAAGAACATCAGCGAGGCGAGGGCGAAGCGCTCGGTGACGGCCACGGCGGCGAGGCCGGCGTGGCGCAGGGCGAAGACCTCGCCCTGCTCGGTGGCGACGTGAACCTGCTCGACAGGCTCGCCACCGGCCCGGTCGGCGACCGCGAACAGCGCCGCCGCGTCCTCGCGCCAACGCTCGGGCTCGCCGGCGGCAGCGAGCACGGAGCCGTCGGCGGCGAGGATCGCCGCCCCCCGCAGGTCGGGCGACATCTCCGTGAGGAAGGCCAGAGCCGCCGCCGCGGCGTCGCCCGGAGCGACCTCGGTGCTGGCAGCGTCGGCCATGTGAGTGAAAATACCGACCGTGACCCTCGCTCGAGCCTCATGGATCACCGTCGTCGCCATCTGCGCGATCGCCGCGGTGCTCTTCGCCTTCAGCGGCTACACCGGCTACGCGATCACCCTGGTCGCGGTCGGGCTCGCCGCCGCGGTCAACCTGCTGCCGCCTCCCTAACCGGAGCGGAACGGACCCGAGTCGCTGTCGTCGGGCTCTCTGAACGAGGTCTCCGGCTCGGCGTGGATCAGCACCTCGCAGTTCGGGATCTCGGCCTCGATCGAGTCGCGCATCTGGTGCGCCAGCTCGTGCGCGCGCTCGAGGCTGGTGCCGGAGCGGTACTGGACGTGGAGGTCGATGTGGCGGCGGCTGCCGGCCCGCCGCGCCCGCAGCTTGTGGTAGCCGGCGACCTCCGGGGTGCGGGCGGTGGCGATCGCCGTCTCGATCCGGTCCAGCTCCGCCTCCGGCAGGGTTTCGTCGACGAGCACGCCGGAGGAGCGGCGGATGATCCTGATCCCGGCCCAGACGATCGCCGCCGCCACCACCAGTGCCGTGATCGGGTCGAAGACCGCGTTGCCGGTGACCTTGACCAGGGCCAGCCCGAAGAGGACGCCGGCGGAGGTGAGCGCGTCGGTGCGCAGGTGCGCCGCGTCGCCCTCCAGCGCCTGCGATTCGTGCGCCCTGGCCTGGCGCGAGAGGACGCTCGAGACGCCGAGGTTGGCGAAGATCGAGAGGGCCATCACGGCGATGCCGATCCCGAGCCGCTCGACGCTGGCGCCGACCACGAGCTGGCGGGTCGCCTCGAAGACGATGATCCCGGCGCCGACCAGGACCAGCATCCCCTCGATCGTCGCCGTCAGGCTCTCGACCTTCTCGTGCCCGTAGGGATGCTCGGCGTCGGCCGGCTCGTCGGCTTTGCGGACGGAGACGAAGGCGACGACGGAGGCGACCAGGTCGATCAGCGAGTGGACCGCCTCGGTCAGGATCGCGATCGAGCCGGTGATCGCCCCGGCCGCGAGCTTGAGCGCGATCAGCAGCGCATTGGAGGCGATCGAGAGCCCCGCCGCCCCCTGTTTGGTGCGGATCACGGACGGTCCCCCGCGGCGCTCGCGCCGAGGTGTTCGGCGAGCAGGCGGGCGGCGCGGCCGCGATGGCTGATCGCGTGCTTCTCCTCCGCGCTCAGCTCGGCCATCGTGCGCTCGTCCTCGGGGCCGGTGTCGGCGGGGACGAAGGCCGGGTCGTAGCCGAAGCCGCCCTCCCCGCGCGGGGCCTCGATCAGGCGGCCCTCGCAGCGGGCCTCGAAGACGTGCTCGGCGCCGTCGTCGTCGATCAGGGCGATCGCGCAGACGTAGGCGGCGCGGCGATCGTCGCCGGCGGCCGCCACCTCGCGCAGCAGCTTCTCCAGGTTCTCCCCGTCGCTCGCGCCCTCGCCGGCATAGCGGGCGGAGTGGATGCCGGGCCTGCCGTCGAGCGCCGCCGCTTCGATCCCGGAGTCGTCGGCGACGGCCCGCTCGCCGGTCGCGGCGCGCGCCGCCCGGACCTTGATCAGGGCGTTGGCAGCGAAGCTGTCGCCATCCTCCGGCGGCATCTCCACCTGCGGCGGCAGCGGCCGCAGCTCCACGCCCGGCAGGATCTCTGCCAGCTCCCGCAGCTTGTGCTCGTTGCGGGTGGCGAGGATCAACCGACGCGCTCCTGCACCTCCCGCAGGCGGGCGATGCCGGCCTCCGCGAGGCCGAGCAGCTCATCCAGCGAGGCCCGCGAGAGCGGCGTCCGCTCGGCGGTGGCCTGCACCTCGACCAGGCCGCCGTCGCCGGTCATGACGACGTTGGCGTCGACCTCGGCGCTGGAGTCCTCGGAGTAGTCGAGGTCGCAGAGGGCGCGGCCGTCGACCATGCCGACGCTGACCGCCGCCACCGAGCCGTTCAGCGGCATCGTCTCCAGCGCTTTCTTGTCGATCAGCTTCTGGAAGGCCTGGCGCAGCGCCACGTAGCCGCCGGTGATCGCCGCGCAGCGGGTGCCGCCGTCGGCTTCGAGCACGTCGCAGTCGACGTAGATGCTGCGTTCGCCCATCGCCTTGAAGTCGACGACGACGCGCAGAGAGCGGCCGATCAGGCGCTGAATCTCCACCCCGCGGCCGTCCTGCTTGCCCTTCGAGATGTCGCGCTGCTTGCGGTCGCCGGTCGAAGCCGGCAGCATCGCGTACTCGGCCGTCACCCAGCCCTTGCCGCGGCCGTTCATCCAGCGCGGCACCGAGTCGTTGATCGAGGCGGTGCAGATGACCCTCGTCCTGCCGATCGAGATCAGCGCCGAGCCGTCGGCGCTGGCGACGAAGCCCGGGTCGATCGTCACCGGGCGGATGTCGGCAGGCGCACGGTCGTAGCTGCGGGAGGCTGGCATAGGCCCCCGAGTCTTTCACGCGGGGGCCTATCGCCTATTTGAAGGCGACCTTGTCGACCGCCTCCTTGATCTTGTTGACGATCACGTCGGCGAGCTCGGTTCCCTGTTTGCCATTGAAACCTTTCATCGCCGCGACCATCCCCACCATCAGCAGCGAGACCAGCAGGATCAGGCCGACGTACTCGACCGTCCCCTGTCCCGCCTCGCCCGCCAGCAGCTGGATGCGACGCACCCGTCGGGCGACGGCCGCGTGCAGGTACCCCATCAACGCGTAGAACATCGAAGCCTCCTCTCTCGGTTGGAGGTCGATGCTCGGCGGCGGAGGCGCACAGATCCAGACCCGAACGTCGCAAGTTCGCCACGCCATCGAGCCAAATCGCCTGCCCCGCCCCGCGCTCGCCTCCCCCGCCGCGGATACCCTGACCCGGGTGCGCGTCCTGGTCGTCACCAATTTCGAGCCCGACGACTCGGCCCCGCAGCGCGGGCGCTGGGTCCGCGACCAGGTCGACGAGGTGCGCCGGCGCGGGATCGAGGTCGACGTCTTCAGCTTCCCTCCCGGCCGCGGCGAGTACGTCCCCGCCACCCGGCGCCTGCGGGCGCTGCTGCGGCGGGAGCGCTTCGACCTCGTCCATGCCCACTACGGCCTGCCGGGATGGTGCGCGCTGCTGGCCGGGGCGAAGCCGTTGATCGTCACCTTCCACGGCACCGACGTCCGCCACGGCATCGTCGGCCCGCTCTCGCGCCGGCTGGCCTGGCGTGTCGACCTCGTCGCCGCCGTCTCCCGGGCCCTGTTCGAGCCCGAGGACGGCCGCGCCGGGCTGCCGCCGGTCCCGGGCTCCGCCGTCCTCCCCTGCGGGCCCGACCTCGGCCGCTTCGGCCCGATCCCACGCGCCGCGGCACGGGCCGAGCTCGGCCTCGACCCCGGCGGTCGCTACCTCTTCTTCCCCGCCGACCCGGCCCGGCCGGAGAAGCGCCACGATCGCGCCGCCGAGCTCGCCGCCGCCTGCAGGGCCGACCTGCTCAGCGGCGGCTCGATCGAGCCGGAGCGGATGCCGCTCTGGCTCAACGCCGCCAACGCCGTCATCGTCACCTCCGACTACGAGGGGTTCGGGATGGCCGCGGTTGAGGCGCTGGCCTGCGAGGTGCCGGTCCTCTCGACCCCGGTCGGGATCGCCCCCTACGCGCTCGCCGGGGTCGCGGGCTGCCTCTGCGCGCCCTTCGAGCCGGACGCCTGGAGCGCGGCGGCGCGGCCCCACCTCGACTCGCCGGACCCCCGCGTCGACGGCGCCGCCCGGGCCGGCACGCTCGGGGCGGCGCGGATGGCGGAGCGCGTGATCGAGGCCTACCGCGACATCTCCGGCACCCCGTAATAGATTGAGCCCGGATGAGTCCTGAAACGGGAGGCCCCGGCGGCGAGAGCCTCAGCGCCCAGATCAAGGAGGCGGAACGCAAGCTGCAGGCGGCGGCCGACGTCGCGACCACGGCCGAGCGCCGCGCCACCGCCGAGATCGAGGCGCTGGAGGCGGACTTGGAGCGCCAGCGCGCCGAGGCCGAGGAGGAGCGCGAGAAGCTGCGGCTCGCCCACGAGGAAGAGCTGCAGCGCGAGCGCGAGGCGAAGGAGCGGGCGATCGAGGCCGCGGAGAAGCGGCTGGGCGAGATCGAGGTCCAGGCGGAGGCGGCGGAGAAGCGCGTCGAGGAGGCCGAACGGCGGGCCGAAGAGGCGGAGCAGGCCGTGGTCGACGACAGGGCCCGGGCCCGCGAAGGCGCGGCCGCCTGGCTGCGCCAGCAGCTCGACTCGATCCGCCGAGAGGCTGAGGGGCGATAGCCCCAGCCTCCGAGTTCGACGTCGCCGTCGTCGGCGGCGGCGCGGCCGGGCTCTGGACCGCGCTGCGGGCGGCCGAGCACGGCGGCAGCGTCTGCCTCGTCTCCCGCACCCCGCTCTCCCAGAGCGCCAGCTTCTGGGCCCAGGGCGGCCTCGCCGCGGCGCTGGAGCCCGGCGACTCGCCCGAACGCCACGCCGCCGACACGATCGCCGCCGGCCGCGGCCTCTGCCGCCCCTCCGCCGTGCGGGTGCTGGTCGAGGAGGCCCCCGCCGCCGTGCGGGACCTGCTGGCACGGGGCGTCGTCTTCGACCTCGACCACGAGGGCCGGCTGGCGCTGGGCCTGGAGGGAGGCCACGCCAGCCGCCGCATCGTCCACTCCGGCGGCAGCCAGACCGGGCACGAGCTGACCTCGAAGCTCTCGGCGATGGTCGCCGCCGAGCCGCGGATCGAGGTGCGCGAGCGGACCTCGGCAACGGCGCTTTGGAGCGACGGCGAGCGCTGTCACGGGGTGATCAGCGACGGCGGCCCGATCGGCGCCGCGGCGACGGTCCTGGCGACCGGCGGCGCGGCCGCTCTCTGGAGCCGCACCACCAACCCGCGCGGCGCGGTCGGCGCCGGCCCGGTGCTGGCGGCGGCCGCCGGCGCTGCGCTCGCCGACCTCGAGTTCTGCCAGTTCCACCCGACCGCGGTCGCCCTGCCCGGCTCGCGCTTCGACGGGATCCTGATCACCGAGGCGATCCGCGGCGAGGGGGCAAAGCTGCTCGACGCCGCCGGCGAGCGCTTCACCGACGAGCTGGCCCCGCGCGACGAGGTCACCGCCGCGATCCTCGACCGCATGCAGGCCGACGGCGCCGCCGACGTCAAGCTCGACCTGCGGCAGATCGACCCCGCCCGCTTCCCCAACGTCTTCGCCTCGCTCGCCGAGGCGGGCCTCGACCCGCGCTCGCAGCCGGTTCCCGTCACCCCCGCCGCCCACTACATGATGGGCGGGATCGCGGTGGACCTCGACGGCCGCTCCTCCCTGCCCGGCCTTTACGCCGTAGGCGAGTCCTCCTGCACCGGCCTGCACGGAGCCAACCGGCTCGCCTCCAACTCGCTCAGCGAGTGCTTCGTCTTCGGCGGCCGCGCCGCGGCGGCGGCCGTGGCCGAGGTCGCGGCGAGCGAGCGGCCGGCGCCGCCCGAGTGGCGGTTCGAGCCGCCGAGCCAGGAGACCCGGGACGCGGTCTGGCGCCAGGCCGGGCCGAAGCGCAACCCCGACGACCTGGCGGCGCTGATCTCCAACCCCTACCCGCTGGCGAGCGCGATCGCGCTCTGCGCGCTGAACCGGCGCGAGTCGCGCGGCGGCCATCTGCGGACCGATTGCCCGCGGGCCGACCCCGAGCTCGACGGGACCCACTTCGTGCTCGCCGCCGACAGCCAGGTCCGCCGCGAGGAGTGGCGGTAGCGTCAGCCCATGCTGCTGGGAGTCGACGTCGGCGGGACCTTCACCGACGCGGTCCTGATCAGCGACGGCGCCGTCCACGCGGCGAAGGTGCCGAGCACGCCCGGCGAGGAGTCGGCCGGGGTGATGCGGGCAATCGAGGAGGTGCTGGAGCGGGCCGGCGCGGCGGCCGGCGACGTCGCCGTCTTCGCCCACGGGATGACGGTCGGGACCAACGCGCTGCTGGAGGAACGCGGCGTCCGCACCGCCCTGGTCGCGACCCGCGGCTTCGCCGACCTGCTCGAGATCGGCCGCCAGGCCCGTCCCGACCTCTACCGGCTCTGCACGCCGAAGCCGGTGCCGCTGGTCGAGCCCGAGCTGCGGTTCGAGGCGGACGAGCGAGTCGGGCCCGGGGGGATCGTCGACCCGCTCGACGAGGACGAGCCGGAGCGGCTGGCGGCGCTGCTGCACGAGAGCGGCGCCGAGTCGGTCGCGGTCTGCCTGCTCTTCTCCTACATTGACCCCTCACACGAGCGGCGGATCGCCGAGCACCTGCGCCGGTGCCTGCCCGGCGTCCACGTCTCCGCCTCGCACGAGGTGCTGCCGCGCTTCCGCGAGTACGAGCGCTGCTCGACGACCGCGATCGACGCCTATCTGAGACCGCTGCTCGGGCGCTACCTCGGGCGTCTCGGCGAGGCCGCGGCGGCGGCGGGACTGCCGCAGCCGCAGGTGATGCAGTCCTCGGGCGGGATCGCCCCGGCCGAGGAGGCGGCGCGCGCCGGCGCCTGGAGCGTCCTCTCCGGCCCGGCCGGCGGCGCCGTCGGGGCGGGACTCCTGGCCCGCGTCAGCGGCGACGGCAACGCGGTCGGGTTCGACATGGGCGGCACCTCCTGCGACGTCTGCGTGGTCGAGGGCGGCGCCGTCCGGCGCACCGACTCGCGCGAGATCGACGGCCGCCCGATCCAGCTGCCGATGGTCGACGTCCACACCGTCGGCGCCGGCGGCGGCTCGATCGGCTGGCGCGACGCCGGCGGGGCGCTGCGGGTGGGGCCGCGCTCGGCCGGAGCCGAGCCGGGCCCCGCCTGTTACGGGCACGGCGGCGCCGAGGCAACGGTGACCGACGCCAACCTCCTGCTCGGGCGCCTCGCCGCCGACTCGCGCCTGGCCGGCGGCGTCGCCCTCGACGCCGAGGCGGCCGCGGCGGCGATCGGCGCCCTCGCCGGCTCGCTCGGCCTCGAGCCGCTGCAGGCCGCGGCGGGGATCGTCCGCGTCGCCAACCAGGAGATGGTGCGGGCGCTGCGGGTGGTCACGGTCGAGCGCGGGATCGACCCGCGCGGCTTTGCCCTGCTGCCGTTCGGCGGCGCCGGGCCGATGCACGCCGCCGCAATCGCCGCCGAGCTGGGGATCGAGACGATCCTCTGCCCCCGCGCCAGCGGCGTCCTCTCGGCGCTCGGCCTCTGCGCCTCCGAGCGCCGCCGCGATACCGCCCGCACGGTGATGCTGAGCGGGGCCGAGCTGACGGCGGAGCGGATCGCGGCCGCGGTCGCCGGGCTGGTCGCGGTGGCGGGAGCCGGCCTGGACGAGGCCAGTCCCGAGGTCACCTACGAGATGCGCTACGCCGGCCAGGCCTTCGAGCTCTCCGTACCCGGCCCGGTTGACCCCGACCCCGCCGAGCTCAGCGAGCGCTTCGAGCGCGCGCACGAGGAGCGCTACGGCCATCGCGACCCCGAGGGCGAGGTCGTCCTAGTCGACATCCGCCTGGCGATGGTCGTGCCGGGGCTGGAGCCACAGCCGGCGGCGGCGAGCGGACGGGTCGAGGAGAGCTCCCGGCCGGTCCGCTTCGGCGAGGAGTGGGTCGAGACGCCGGTCCTGCGCGGCGAGCCCGCGGCCGGGACCGGCGCCGCCGGTCCGGTCGTCTTCGAGCTGCCGGAGGCGACGCTGGTCCTGCCGGCGGGCTGGCAGGCCGAGGTCGACGACGCCGGCACGATCCGGGCCGTGAGGCCGCGGGGCGCCTTTTTCGGGGTATGGCCGAGTAAGACGCGGGAGGCCGGCAAATGAGCTCGCTCGACCCGATCGCCCTCCAGGTCCTCGTCGGCGGGCTGCGCGCCGCCTGCGACGAGATGGGAGCGGCGCTGATCCGCTCCGCCTACTCGGCCAACATCAAGGAGCGCCACGACTGCTCCACCGCCCTCTTCGACGCCGGCGGCGAGCTGGTGATGCAGGCCGAGCACATCCCCGTCCACCTCGGCTCGATGCCGGACGCGGTCGCCGCCGTGCTCGGCGAGGAGCAGCGCCCGGGCGGCGCCTGGATCCTCAACGACCCCTACCGCGGCGGCACCCACCTGCCGGACGTGACCCTGATCTCACCGGTCTTCGCCGACGCCGAGCTGCTCGGCTTCGCCGCCAGCCGCGCCCACCACGCCGACATCGGCGGTCCCACCCCGGGCGGCATGCCCGCCTTCTCGACCACGCTGGAGGAAGAGGGCGTGGTGATCCCGCCGACCCGGGCGGACGACGCCGAGCTGCGCCGGCTCGCCGGCCTGATGCGGGCGCCGCGGCAGCGCCTGGCCGACCTGCGGGCGCAGCAGGCCGCCAACCGGATCGGGGAACAGCGACTCGCCGAGCTGGCCCACCGGCACGGCGTCGCCGAGCTGCGCGCCGGGATGACGGAGATCCTCGCCTACACCGAGCGCCGCACCCGCGCCGCTCTCGCCGCCCTGCCCGACGGCTCCTACACAGCCGAGGACGTGCTCGAGGACGACCGCGAGGGCCGCCGCCGGGACGTGGTGCTGCGGGTGAAGGCGGCGATCGAGGGGGAACGGCTGCGGCTCGACTTCAGCGGCACCGACCCGCAGGTCGAAGGCAACCTCAACTGCCCGCTCTCGGTGACGAAGTCGGCGGCGTTCTTCGCCGTCCGCGTCCTCACCGACCCCGAGACGCCGCCCTCGGCCGGCGCCCACCGCCCGATCGAGGTGATCGCGCCCCCCGGCTGCCTGCTCAACGCTCGCTACCCGGCCGCGGTAGCCGCCGGCAACGTCGAGACCTCCAGCCGTGTCGCGGACCTGGTCATCGCCGCCCTGGGCGGCGCCCGCCCGGTCCCAGCCCAGGGACAGGGGACGATGAACAACCTGACCCTGGCCAACGAGGACTTCACCTATTACGAGACGCTCGGCGGCGGCCAGGGCGCCTGCCCCGACGCCGACGGCCCCAGCGCGATCCACGTTGCGATGTCGAACACCCTCAACACCCCCGTCGAGGCGCTGGAGACCGAGTTCCCGCTGCGCCTGCGCGAGCTCTCGGTCCGCCGTGGCAGCGGCGGCGAGGGCGAGCACCGTGGCGGCGACGGGACCGTGCGGGAGATCGAAGCGCTGGCGCCGATGCGCTACACGCTGATCGGCGAGCGCCGCCGCCACCCGCCCCGCGGCCGCGACGGCGGCGGCGACGGCAGGCCGGGCCTGAACCTGCTTGACGGGAAGCCTCTGGAGAGCAAGGCGGAGGGTGAGCTACGACCGGGCAACCGGCTCAGAATCGAGACTCCGGGCGGCGGCGGCAGCGTTAAGCATCTTTAATTTTGCGATTTCGACCTGCTCGTCTAGAATGCGCGACCTCGGGCAGGCATAACGGTCTTTCACGGCCTGGAGGCGCGCCCGGTTCCCCCTGATTTTCCCGGATTACCACCTTCTTCGCAGGTACTGATTCCACATGCCGATCGCTTTTAAGGAATGGGCAGTAACGGTCCGCGCTCTCGCGGAGGGCGAGCAGCTGCTCACTCTGCGCAAGGGCGGCATCCGCGAGGAGAACAAGCACTTCGAACTCGAGCACGAGCGCTTCTTCCTCTACCCCACCTTCGACCACCAGCGCAATGACCTGGTGCGCGAGTCCCATCATCCGGAGCTGAGCCGGGCCCTGGAGGAGGGCGTCTGGCCCGACGAGGAGCCGCCGCCGAAAGCGCTGCTCCAGGACGGCGGCATCCCGCAGCCGGACCGGGTTCGCCTGCGCGCCTGGGCGGAAGTGACCGACCACGTCACGATCAACGACCGCCGCACGCTGGACAGCCTCTCGCCGTATTACATCTGGACCCCCGACTACGCCGAGAAGCGGCTCGCCTGGAAGCGCCGCCACCCGCTCCACATCCTGCTGCTGCGGGTCCACCGCATCCCGCGTCCGGTCACGGTGCGCGTCCGCGACGAGTACCACGGCTGCCGCTCCTGGGTCGAGATCGATCGCGAGCTGCCCTTCGAGGGCACCCCGGTGATGGCCGACGAAGAGTTCGACCGCGCCCGGCAAGAGATACGCGAAGTTTGCGGCTCCCCCGAGCCTGTGCTCGTCTGACCTTCAGACCCGCTCGCTAGTCTCGATTCATGTCCTGGATCGAGACGGAGTCGCTGAGCTTCACGGCGCGGCACGACACAGGCGACTCGGCCTACGCCGAGCGGACGCTGGACCGGATGGAGGATCTGCGGCTGCGGCTGGAAGACCGCTTCGAGAAGGTGCCGGGCGAGGTCACCGTGGTTATCCACACCAACCCCGCCTGGTTGACGATGGCCCATCCCTTCCTCCCCGCCGCCCGCTGGTCGGCGGCGCCGGCCGGGCGCCGCTACCTGGCCGGCTGGGCGATGGCGACCGAGCTGCACGTCCTCAACGACTCCCACATGGATCGCCGCGCCGCCGGCGAGGACTCCAAGGAGGCGCTGCTGGGCACCGCCGAGCGCCTCTACGCGCAGCTGGTCATCGCCGCCAACAACTCCGCCCTACCGCCGTCCTGGACGCCCCGCCGCTTCGGCCGCTACCTGGGCTGGGCCTGGCTGGTCGAGGGCGGCGCCCAGTACTTCTCCCGCCAGGTCGGCCTCTACCGAGCCGCCGTGATCCGCCGCCTGCGCGAGAGCGCCCGGCCCTCCTTCCCCTCGCGCCGCGACGCCGTCCTGCTCGGCGGCACGATCTTCGATCTGCTGGAGGAGGAGCGCGGCCCCGAGGCCTGCGAGCGCCTGGTCCGCGAGCTCAAGCCGGGCGGCGCCGTGCCGACGATCGAAGACGCCTTCGACGCCCGCTTCCGCGACATCGAGGGGGCCTGGCGCGATCACCTGCGCGGCATGGCCCGCCCCAGCGGCGTCAGCTGAGCTGGTAGAGCACCCAGACCAGGATCACGGCGCCGAAGAAAGCGGCGCCGACCCAGATCGCCAGCCGGGCGGCGGAGGTTTCGGTGCCGTCGCGGCGCAGGCGAGCCGCCTCGTCGAGCTCGGTCCGCTCCTCATCCTCGCTCTCGACCATCGTGTCGGCGAGGACGCCGCGCGCTTTCTGGGCGACGTCGGAGTTGACCATGACGTCGTGTGGGCCGGCGGCGAGGAAATCGGGGTTGTCGAAGCCGCCGCTGCGCTTGAGCACGCTCGGAATGCCCGCCTCCGTCAGCAGCCCCTGGATCATTTCCGCTTCCGCCTGGTTGCGGGCGAAGGCGACCTTGACGAGCTTGCCGCCACCACCGCCCCCTCCGCCACCGCTGCCGTGCGAGCCGCCCCCACCGCCGTGGGAGCCGTGGTGGGCGCCGCGGCTGTGACTAGGAGACGTCGAGCGCGACATCGGCGATCCTCAGATCCTTGAGCAGGTAGGCCTTGACGTCGGGCGCATCTTCGTCGGCGAGCGAGACGATCACGTAGATCTGGTCCGGCCAGGCGACCGCCTGGTTGACGTCGGTCTGGGACGGATAGGCGGCGCTCTTGGTATGCGAGTGGTAGATCGCCAGCAGTTCGCCACCGCCGTCTTCGATCGCCTTCAGCGTGTCGTACTGCTCCTGCGGATCCATCTCGTAGCGCAGCGGGCTGGCGGCGGAGTTGGCGACCCGGATCACCTCGGTCGCCTCGCCCTCGCGCCCGCCGACCATCCCGCAGCACTCGTTCGGCAGGTCCTCGCGCGCGTGCTCGACCATCTCGTCGACAAGGCTCCGGGCGATGCGCATCTGGGGAACGACGCTTGCGCCTACCACCAGACGGTGGTGTCGATGTTCTCCAGCTCCTCGATCGGTTTGGTGTAGACGCCGGAGGAGAGGTACTTCCAGCCGTCGTCGGGGATCAGGAAGACGACGTTGCCGCCGTCGAGCTCGCCGGCGATGCGGACGGCGATGGCGGCGATGGCGCCGGAGGAGACGCCAGCGAAGACTCCCTCCTCTTCGAGCAGGCGCTTGGTCCAGACGATCGCGTCGCGGTTGGAGACCATGATCTTGCGGTCGAGGATCGAGAGGTCGATGATCGGCGGGATGAAGCCGTCGTCGAGGGAGCGCAGTCCCTGGACCAGCTCTCCCTGCATCGGCTCGGCGGCGACGATCAGGGTCTCCGGGTCCGCCTCCTTGAGGCGGCGGCCGTTGCCCATCAGGGTGCCGCCGGTCCCGAGGCCGCCGACGAAGGCCGTCACCTCGTCGAGCTCGTCGAGGATCTCGACCGCGGTGCCGTTGTAGTGGGCCAGCGGGTTGGCCTCGTTGCCGTACTGGTAGGGCATGTAGAAGCTCGGGTCCCGCGCCATCTCCAAGGCCACCTCGACGGCGCCGTTGGACCCCTTGGCGCCCTCCGAGTAGACGATCTCCGCCCCGTACATCCGCAGCAGCTGGGTGCGCTCCTCGGTGACGTTGTCGGGCATCACCACCTTCAGCGGGTAGCCCTTGCGGCGGCAGATCATCGCCAGCGAGATGCCGGTGTTGCCGGAGGTCGGCTCGAGGATCGTCTGCCCCGGTTCGATCGCCCCCTCGGCCTCGGCCGCCTCGATCATCGCTTTGGCGACCCGGTCCTTGACCGAGCCGGTCGGGTTGCGCCCCTCGAGCTTGGCGTAGATGCGGACCTCGGGCTTGGGCGAGAGCCGCGGCAGCTCGACCAGCGGCGTGTTGCCGATTGACTCGACGATGTCGCCGAAGCGTCCCCCGCAGGGCCGATTCAGAAGCTCTCCCGTCACTTCAAAAAGTATAGCCACGGGCCTACCGCCCATGTGAGGGGCTTGCCTCGACTCAGCCGCCGGCCATGGCCGGCAGGATGACGACAGTGTCGCCGTCCTTGACCCCGGTGTCGAGGCCGTCGAGGACGCGGACGTCCTCGTCGTTGAGGTAGACGTTGACGTAGCGGTTGAGGTCGCCGTCCTCGCCGAAGAGCTGGGACTGCGTCTCGGGATGCTCGGTCGTCAGTGCGCGCAAAACCTCGCCGACATTGTCGCCGGCCGCCTCGACTTCGGGGCTGCCGCCGGTTTTCGGCCGCAGCACAGGGGGAATCCTCACGGTCGCCATAAGGCGGGAAACCTATCGGCTAGCCGGCGCAGAAGGCGTCGTAGTCGGGGAACCGGCCCATCTCCGACTCGGGGGTCTCGGGCGCGTTCTCGCCGCAGATCGGGCACTCGGGGTCGCGACGAACCTTCAACTCCGTAAACCGGGTGCCGAGCGCCTCGTAGAGGAGCAGCCGCCCGATCAGCGGGTCGCCGACGCCGAGGACCAGCTTGATCACCTCGTTCGCCTGCAGCGTCCCCATCGTCCCGGCCATCACGCCGAGGACGCCGTTGGCGGAGCAGCTCGGCGCCAGCTCGGCCGGCGGCGGGGTCGGGTAGAGGCAGCGGTAGCAGGGGCCCTCGAAGGGGACGAAGGTCGAGATCTGGCCGTCGAAGCTGAGGATCGAGGCGGAGACGACCGGCTTGCGCAGCCGCACCGAGGCGTCGTTGAGCAGGTAGCGGGTGGGGAAGTTGTCGGCGCCGTCGACGACGATGTCGTAGTCGCGGACGACGTCGAGGATGTTGCCGGCGTCGAGGCGGATGCGGTGCTCGACCACGTTCACGTCGGGGTTCAGCGCTTCGATGAAGAGCCGGGCCGATTCGGTCTTCGGCATGCCGATGCGCTCGGTGTTGTGGATCACCTGGCGCTGCAGGTTGGAGGCGTCGACGACGTCGTCGTCGACCAGGCCGATGGTGCCGATCCCGGCCGCGGCCAGGTAGAGCGCGGTCGGCGCGCCGAGGCCGCCGGCGCCGAGCAGCAAGACCTTGGCGCCCAGCAGCTTCAGCTGGCCGTCGACCCCTACCTCGGGCAGCAGCGTGTGGCGCGAGTAGCGCTCGCGCTGCTCGGCGGTCATGCCGCTGGCGGCGACGACCGGCAGCCCCTGTTCCTGCCAGGCGAGGATCCCGCCCGCCATCGAGGCGACGTCCTCGTAGCCGAGCGCCTGCATCTGCGCGGCGGCGATCGCCGAGCGGTTGCCGGAGCGACAGTAGAGGATCGTCCGCGCCGACTTGTCGGGCGCGGCCTCGGCGATCTCGTCGCCGAGCAGTCCCGGCGGGACCAGCTTGCCGTTCTCGAGATGGGCTTCCTGGTACTCGTGCGGCTCGCGGGTGTCGATCAGGGCGACGTCGCCGCCCTCGATCTCCTCAGCAGCCTCGAACGGTTCGATCTCCTCGATCGTCTGGGTCCCTACGCCGGTTGCCATCGCCAAATCTCCTAAATCCGGATCAGCATTACTTCAAAAAGTATAGCGAGGACTTGGATTGGCGCTTTTTGACACCTATGCGGTCGAAAAGCGCCAATCGCTAGCCGAGGCTGGGGCGCATCTGGCGCAGCCTCTTGACCCGCTCCTCGATCGGCGGGTGGGTCGAGAAGAGGCCGGCGAGGCCCTTGCTGGAGAAGGGCTTGACGATGTAGAGCGGCTCGGCGGCCTGGTTGACCTGCATCGGCATCGCCGTCGCCCCCTGCTCCAGGCGCAGCAGGGCGCTGGCCAGGGACTCAGGGTTGCCGCAAATTTCGGCGCCGCCGGCGTCGGCCGCGTACTCGCGCTGGCGCGAGATCGCGAGCTGGATGATCGAGGCGGCGATCGGGGCGAGCAGGAAGATCGCGAACTGGCCGACCAGGGCGAGCGGCGAGTTGTCTTCGTCGCCGAACCAGAGCAGCATGTAGGCGAGGTAGGTGATCGCGGCGCCGATGCTTGAGGCGACCGACTGGATCAGGATGTCGCGGTTGCGGATGTGCGTGAGCTCGTGGGCGAGCACACCGCGCAGCTCGTCTTCGGAGAGCAGGTTGAGGATGCCCCGGGTGACGGCGACCGCCGAGTGCTGCGGGTTGCGCCCGGTGGCGAAGGCGTTGGGCTGATCCTGCGGGATCACGTAGAGGCGCGGCATCGGCAGGCCGGCCCGTGTGGTCAGTTCGCGCACCGCGGCGTAGAGCTTCGGCGCTTCGGCTTCGGAGACCGGCTTGGCGCGGCTCATCGCCAGCGCCATCTTGTCGCTGAAGAAGTAGGAGAAGAAGTTGATCAGCACGGCGAAGCCGAGGAAGAGGAGCGCGGTGCTGGCGCCGCCGATCAGGGCGCCGATCACGACCAGCAGCCCTGAGAGCGAGGCCATCAGGATCGTGGTGCGCAACGTGGCGCCGAAAGTCGACTGCTTGGTGGTGGTCATCGCGTGGCTGCTCCTGGTTAGAGGTTGCCGGACGATTATGACGCAGCCCCAGCCCCGGACCGCGTCGGTCCAGCCGCCGCGGCCCATAACCGACCGGTTCAGTAGGATTTATTCCGATGCTGTTCTCGACCAAAGCCGAGTACGGAGTGCGCCTGATGGTCGAGCTGGGCCGCCAGCCCGGCTCGACGCCGATCTCGCTGAACACGGTCGCCGAAGCCGAGCGGCTGCCGCTCTCCTACCTCGAGCACCTGGTCGCGAGGCTGCGCAAGGCGGGCCTGGTCACCTCCACCCGCGGCGCCCACGGCGGCTACCGCCTGGCAAAGCCGGCCGAGGAGATCACGATGGACGCGGTGGTCGAGGCGCTGGAAGGGCAGATCGCCCCGATGGAGTGCTTCCACGAGTCGCCGGAGGGCAAAGTGCTCTGCTCCCACGAGGACGACGGCGACCGCGCCTGCTCGACGAAGCTGCTGTGGACGCGGGTGCAGGGCGGCGTCACCAAGGCGCTGGCCGGCACCACCCTGGCCGAGCTGGTCGAGTTCTCCGGCCCCGGCGGCCGCAGCGAGGCCGCGATCGTCGGCGCCGCCTGAACCCCGGACTTTCGAAACCCCCAGAAACGGAGTGAGTGAAATTGGCTGAGTTGGAGATACGCAACCTGCACGTGAAGGCCGAGGACAAGCAGATCCTCCGCGGGCTCGACCTCGACGTCGAGAAGGGCAAGGTCCACGCGCTGATGGGGCCCAACGGCTCCGGCAAGTCGACGCTCGCCAACGCGATCATGGGGCACCCGGCGCTGGAGGTGACCGAGGGCTCGATCGTCTTCAAGGGCGAGGACATCACCGAGGCCGACCCCGACGTGCGCTCGCAGGCCGGTCTCTTCATGGCCTTCCAGTACCCGGTCGCGATCCCCGGCGTCTCGGTCAGCAAGTACCTGCGGATGATCATCAACGCCCAGCGCGAGGCGCGAGGCGAAGAGCAGATCAAGATCAAGGACTTCGCCAAGACCGCCCAGGAGGCAATGGCGCTGGCGAACATCCCCAAGGACTTCTCCAGCCGCTACCTCAACGACGGCTTCTCCGGCGGCGAGAAGAAGCGGATGGAGCTGCTGCAGCTGGCGCTGCTGCGGCCGGAGATCGCAGTCCTCGACGAGACCGACTCCGGCCTCGACATCGACGCCCTGCGGGTCGTCGCCGAGGGCGTCAACCAGTTCGCCGGCCCCGACATGGGCGTCCTCATCATCACCCACTACCAGCGCATCCTGCACATGGTGAAGCCGGACTTCGTCCACGTCATGTTCGAGGGCCGGATCGTCAAGGAAGGCGGCCCGGAGCTGGTCGGCGTGCTGGAGGAGAAGGGCTACGGCTGGATCCGCGAGGAGGTGGAGGCGGGCGCAGCCGCCTAGCCTCCCGACGATGGAGCCGGCCGCCGCGAAGAGCCCCACCGCCGCCGCGGCGTTCCCGATCGAGAAGGTCCGCGCCGCCTTCCCGGCGCTGGAGCGCGAGGTCCATGGCCAGCCGGTCGCCTACCTCGACAGCGGCGCCAGCGCCCAGCGGGTGCTGGCCTCGATCCAGGCGGTCGACCGCTACGAGCGGCGCCACCACGCCAACGTCCACCGCGGCTCCCACACCCTCTCGGCCGAGGCGACCGAAGCCTACGAGGGGGCGCGGGCGACGGTCGCCGATCACCTCGGCGCCGGCGACCGCCGCGAGGTCGTCTTCGTCCGCAACGCGACCGAGGCGATCAACCTGGTGGCGCGGGCCTGGGGCGACGCCAATGTCGGCGCCGGCGACCGCATCCTGCTGACCGAGATGGAGCACCACTCCAACGTCGTCCCCTGGCAGCAGCTGGCCGAGCGGGTCGGGGCGGCGATCGAGTGGGCGCCGATCGACGACGAGGGCCTGCTCGACATGGGTGCCTTCGCGGCGCTGCTGGAGCGCGGCCCGAAGCTGGTCGCCGTCGCCCACGTCTCCAACGTGCTCGGGACCGAGAACCCGCTGGCCGAGATCTCCCGGCTGGCCCACGCGGCCGGGGCGCTGGTGCTGGCCGACGGCGCCCAGTCGGCGCCGAAGATGCCGGTCGACGTCGCCGCCCTCGGCGTCGACTTCTACGCGACGACCGGCCACAAGCTCTACGGGCCGACCGGGATCGGGGCGCTGTGGGCGCGGCTGGAGTTGCTGCGGGAGATGCCGCCCTTCCTCGGCGGCGGCTCGATGATCCGCAAGGTGACCAGGGACGGCGCCACCTACGCCGACCCGCCGGCCCGCTTCGAGGCGGGCACGCCGGCGATCGCCCAGGCGATCGGCATGGCCTCCGCCCTGCGCTGGCTCGATGCGCTGGGGATGGAGGCGGTGCTGGAGCACGAGCGCCGGATCGCCGACTACGCGCTGGAGCGGCTGGCCGAGATCCCCGGGCTGCGGATCTTCGGGCCGCCGCGGGGGCCGGAGCGGATCGGCCCGGTCTCCTTCGAGATCGAGGGCATCCACGCCCACGACGTCTCCGAGATCCTCGACCGCCACGGCGTCGCCGTCCGCGCCGGCCACCACTGCGCCCAGGTCCTGATGGACCGCCTCGGCGTCGCCGCCACGGCCCGGGCCAGCTTCGGCGTCTACACGACGGGCGAGGAGATCGACCGCCTGGTCGACGGCCTCGAAGACGCGCGTAAGGTGTTTGACCTCTGATGGACGAGCTCTACCGCGACCAGATCCTCGAGCACTACAAGCGGCCGCACAACTTCGGCCACGTCGACGATCCAGACCTCGAGTTCGAAGACACCAACCCGTTCTGCGGCGACGAGCAGCACGTGACGATCCGCCTCGACGCCGACGACCGAGTGGCCGAGGTCGCCTTCGAGGGCAAGGGCTGCGCGATCTCGACCGCGGCGACCTCGCTGCTGACCGACGAGCTGGTCGGCAAAACCCGCGAGGAGCTGCTGCGGCTGCCGAAGGAGTACGTGCTGGAGCTGCTCGGGATCGAGATCTCGGCGACGCGGATGAAGTGCGCGATGCTGGGCCTGAAGATCGTCAAGAGCGCCAGCCTCGGCAAGCCCGCCGAATGGGAGGACGAGGGCGAGGCAGGCGACCCGACGGAAGCGGCGGCGCTCTAAGCAGCGAGCCTCGCGGTGCGACTTATGGTCGCTATGGGCCCATAAGTCGCACCGCGAGTGAGCCGCTACATCGGTTTGGGCTTGATCACCGCGAAGACGGCGCCGAACGGATCGCTCGCCACGGCGATGCGCCCGGCGACGATGTCAGCCGGGCCGAAGGCGACGCTGCCGCCGAGATCCTTCGCCTTCTCCATGCTGGCGTCGGCGTCGTCGACCGCGAAGTAGGCGAGCCAGTGGGCGGGGACCTCGTCGGGGACGCGGCCGGTCATGTCGAGCATCCCCCCGACCGTGTCCTCGCCGACCTTGAGCGCGGTGTAGGTGCTGCCGTCGTCGATCTCCATGTCCTCGAAGCCCCAGCCGAAGACGGCGGAGTAGAAGGCCCTGGCCGCCTCGGTGTCGCGCGTGTTGAGCTCGTTCCAGACGAGGGCGCTGGCCTCGTTGACGACTTCGGCGCCGACGAACGTGCCCGGCTGCCAGATGCCGAAGACGGCGCCGGTCGGATCGGCGAAGATCGCCATCCGACCGAGGTCCATCACGTCCATCGGCTCGGCGAGGACGTTGCCGCCGGCCTCGCGCACCTTGGCCGCGATGGCGTCGGCGTCCTGCACCGAGACGTAGGTGCTCCAGGCGGGAGGCTGGCCCTCCTGCATCAGCGGCATCACGCCGGCGACGGGCTTGCCGCGCAGCGTCGCCTGCCGGTAGCCGCCGGTCTGCTCGGAGTTCTCGCCCTCCTCGACGCTCCAGCCGAAGAGACTGCCGTAGAACTCGGCCGCCCCCTCGATGTCGGGAGTGCCGAGGTCCACCCAGCAGGGTGTGCCGGGTGCGTAACTGGTCCGCTCGCTCATGCTGGCTCCAATCGTCGAATGTCTGCCTCGATCCTCTCATCCCCACCGGGGCGATGGTCAAACGCTTGTTACGGTGCCGAGCCCGGACGGGGTCGCCCGCTAAAATCCGACCGTAGAAGTAGGATTAAGTCTCAACCCGCACTAGCTGACGCCGGGAGCAGCCATCCTCTTGACCGATACCGCAGGAACGAAGATCTCCGTGTGCCCCGCCGCCGAGCTGGCGCCGGGCCAGATGCGCTTGGTCGAGCACGAGGGGCGCAAGATCGGCGTCTTCAACTGCGAGGGCGCGCTCTACGCGATCGAGGATCGCTGCTCCCACGACGACGGCCCGCTCGCCGAGGGCGAGTTCGACCCGGCGGCCTGTACCGTCGAGTGCCCCCGTCACGGCTCCCTCTTCGACCTCAGCACCGGCAGGCCGAAGACGCTCCCAGCCTTCACGCCGGTGCAAACGTTCCCGATAGCCATCGCGGACGACACCATCACCCTGGAGGTCTGACCATGGCAACGCCCGAGGTAGTCGCAGAGAAAAGAGAGCTCGCCGGCATCAACGCCGACTACAAGGAGAAGTTCGGCTTCCACGACTCCGAGTCCGGCTACGCCTACAAGGCGCCGAAGGGGCTCTCGCGCGAGATCGTCGAATCGATCTCCGACTACAAGGACGAGCCACAGTGGATGCGCGACTTCCGGCTGAAGGCGCTGGAGCACTTCTACGAGCGCCCGACCCCGACCTGGGGCGGCAACCTCGGCCAGATCGACTGGGACGACATCCACTACTTCGTCCGCGCCTCGGAGAAGAACAGCCGCGACTGGAGCGAGGTCCCGGAGGACATCAAAAACACCTTCGACCGGCTGGGCATCCCCGAGGCGGAGCGCAAATTCCTCTCCGGCGTCGGCGCCCAGTACGAGTCCGAGGTCGTCTACCACCAGGTCAACGAGAAGCTCGAGGCCCAGGGCGTGATCTTCACCGACATGGATACGGCGCTGCGCGAGCACGAGGACCTGGTGCGCGAGCACTGGGCGACGATCATCCCGCCCAACGACAACAAACTGGCGGCGCTCAACTCGGCCGTCTGGTCGGGCGGCTCCTTCGTCTACGTGCCGGCCGGGGTCAAGGTCGAGATGCCGCTGCAGGCCTACTTCCGGATCAACACCGAGAACATGGGCCAGTTCGAGCGGACGCTGATCATCGCCGAGGAGGGCGCCGACGTCCACTACATCGAGGGCTGCACGGCGCCGGTCTACTCCAGCGACTCGCTGCACTCCGCGGTGGTCGAGATCGTCGCCAAGAAGAGCTCGCGGGTCCGCTACACGACGGTCCAGAACTGGTCGCAGAACGTCTTCAACCTCGTCACCAAGCGCGCCGTCGCGCACGAGAAGGCGACGATGGAGTGGGTCGACTGCAACCTCGGCTCGAAGCTGACGATGAAGTACCCGTCGATCTACCTGCTCGGGCCCGAAGCCCACGGCGAGATCCTCTCGATCGCCTTCGCCGGCGACGGCCAGCACCAGGACGCCGGCGGCAAGATCATCCACGGCGCCCCCCGCACCTCGTCCTCGATCTTCTCCAAGTCGATCTCCAAGGACGGCGGCCGGGCGACCTACCGCGGCCTGCTCGAAGTCGCCGACGGGGCGACCGAATCCCGCTCCAAGGTCGTCTGCGACGCGCTGCTGCTGGACGAGGACTCGCGCTCGGACACCTACCCGACGATCCGGATCGACGAGAACGACGCCGACGTCGGCCACGAGGCGACCGTCTCCAAGATCGGCGACGAGCAGCTCTTCTACCTGCAGAGCCGCGGGCTCAGCGAGGAGGAGGCCTCGAAGATGATCGTCAACGGCTTCATCGAGCCGGTCACCAAGGAGCTGCCGATGGAGTACGCGGTCGAGCTCAACCGGCTGATCGAGCTCCAGATGGAGGGCTCCATTGGCTGAGGTCGCGACCGAGCCTGGCCTGGTTGGAAGAAGGCGCCGGCGAGGCGCCTCTCTCGCCGAGAGCCTCCCCCTCCCCGACCAGAAGGCGAAGGGCTGGGAATTCACCGACCTCTCCGGGCTCGACCTGGGCGCCTACGAGGCGGCCGGGGCCGATGCCGAGATCTCGGCCGCGGATGGGGCCACGATCATCCCCCTGGCGGACGCCCTCTCCTCCCACTCCCAACTGATCGAGGAGCAGCTGGGCTCGCTCGTCCCGGTCGAGGACCCCTTCGTCGCCCGCAACGAGGCGGGCTGGCGCGACGGCGTGCTGGTCCACGTGCCGCGCGGGGTCACGGTCGCCGAGCCGATCCGGATCGAGGTGCCGGTCGACCGCGAACGGCGCCGCGATCGGCTGGCGCACCCTGGTCGTGCTCGAGGAGGGCGCCGAAGCGGAGGTCTGGGAGCACTGGTCCTCGCCCGGCGACGAGGTCGAGGCGCTGCTCAACTCGGTGGTCGAGCTGCGCGTCGGCCGGGCGGCGACGCTGCGCTACGTCAACACCCAGGACATCTCCGAGAAGTCGTGGATCTTCGCCACCCAGCGCGCCCAGGTGGAGCGCGACGGCCGCCTCGACTGGGCTGCCCTCGGCTTCGGCTCCGGGCGCGGCAAGGTGCGGATGGAGACCAAGCTGGCCGGCCCGGGCTCTGAGGCCCGCGTCACCGGCGGCTACGCCGGCGGCCCCGGGCAGCACCTCGACTACGACACCACCCAGGAGCACGCGGCGCCGAACACCAATTCCGACCTCGCCTTCCGCGGGGTCCTGGCCGCCGGCGCGACCGCGGTCTGGCGGGGGATGATCAAGGTCGACCCCGGCGCCCAGCAGACCGACGCCTTCCAGGAGAGCCGCAACCTGCTGCTCTCGACCGAGGCCCACGCCGACGCGATCCCGGGCCTGGAGATCCTCGCCGACGACGTCCGCTGCACCCACGCCGCGGCGATCGCCCAGATCGACCGCGACCAGCTCTTCTACCTGACCTCGCGCGGCCTCGACCCGGCGGCGGCGAAGTCGCTGATCGTCGAGGGCTTCCTCGAGTCGCTGGTCGAACGGCTGGCCGAGGGCCCGGTGCGGAACGAGGTCTCGGCCGCGCTCGAGAAGCGGCTCGCGGAGATCCTCTAGGGCTCTGGCGGTGGGCGGCCCAGGGTAACGTCCGGCGCAATGCGCCCCGGACGCGACAACATCGCCGCTCCCGACCTGCCCGAGGATCTCGTCTGGATCGGGAAGGAGCCGGAGTCGATGCCCTCGCTGACCGCCGGCGGCCCGGCGCTGGTCCACTTCGTCGACTTCGCCCAGCTCAACAGCGTGCGGACGCTGCCCTACCTGAGCGAGTGGTCGCGCCGCTACGGCGACGCCGGCCTCAGCGTGATCGGGGTGCAGCAGCCCCGCTTCCCGTTCGGCGCCGAGAAGGGCGCCGTCGCCGCCGGGCTGGCCGCGCTCGGGGTCGAGTTCCCGGTAGCGATCGACGCCGAGCACGATCTCTGGGCCGCCTACGGCTGCAAGGGCTGGCCCAGCCTCTTCCTCTGGAGCCTCGGGGGCGCGCTCTCCTGGGCCCACTTCGGCGAGGGCGAATACCTGGCGACCGAGATCGCGATCCAGGAGGAGCTGCGCGAGATCGACGCCCTGCGGGCACTGCCGGAGCCGATGGCGCCGCTGCGCCCGACCGACGCCCCCGGCGCCCGCGTCATCGCCCCCACCCCCGAGCTCTTCCCCGGCGGCTCCTGGGAGCGGCCCTGGACGGCGGCAGAGGACGGCGAGGAACTGGTCGTCGAGTACGAGGCCGGCGGCGCCTACGCGACAGTCGAGGGGGCAGGCGAGATCGAAGTGCCGTTGACCGGAACAACCACCTCGTCGATCGCAATCGACGGCCCCGCTCTATACAAGCTTTCAGAGCACCCCCACCACGAGCGCCACACCATCACGCTCCGCCCCACCCCCGGCTTGAGGATCTGGTCAGTCAGCTTCGCGGCCGGAGTGCCGTAGGGGTCACTACCTCTCGAATCTCCTTCGGCAGCATGAAGCGGACGTCCTCGTGGACGGTGCGAAGCTCGGAGACGTCGTCGGCGCCGCGCCGGCGGAAGAGCTCGACCAGGCTCTCGACCAGCTCCTCGGGGGCGCTGGCGCCGGAGGTGATGCCGACGGTCTCGACTCCCTGCAGCCACCCCTCCTCGACCTGGGTGTGGTTGTCGATCAGGTGCGAGGCGGCGCCGTGTTCGCGCGCGACCTCGACCAGGCGGTTGGAGTTGGAGGAGTTGGTGGAGCCGATCACCAGGACCAGGTCGCACTCGCGGGCCAGCTGCTTGACGGCGATCTGGCGGTTGGTCGTCGCGTAGCAGATGTCGTCGGACTTGGAGCTGACGATCGCCGGGAACTTGGCCCGCAGAGCGGCGATCACCTCCGCCGTCTCGTCGACCGAGAGGGTCGTCTGGGTGATGAAGGCGACCTTGTCGGGGTCCGGGACCTCGAGCGAGGCGACCTCGTCGGCGGTTTCGATCAGGACGATGCTGCCGGGTGCCTCGCCGGTGGTCCCTTCGACCTCCTCGTGGCCGTCGTGGCCGATCATCACGATCGTGTAGCCCTCGGCGGCAAAGCGGCGGGCGGAGACATGGACCTTGGTCACCAGCGGGCAGGTCGCGTCGATCGTGCGCAGGTTGCGGGCGGCGGCGTTGTCGTGGACCGCGGGGGCGACGCCGTGGGCGGAGAAGACGACGATCTCACCCTCCGGCACCTCCGTCTCCTGCTCGACGAAGATCGCGCCGCGCTTGGCCAGCTCCTCGACCACGTGCTTGTTGTGGACGATCTCCTTGCGCACGTAGACGGGGGCGCCGTGCAGCTCCAGGGCGCGCTCGACCGTCTGCACGGCGCGGTCGACGCCCGCGCAGTAGCCGCGCGGGGCGGCGAGCAAGACTCGCTTCGGGGCGGGGGTGGTGGTTGCCGCCATGAGAGCAGGGTAGCTAGCCTTGCTGGATGAGCACCGACGGACGCCATCTCGACCGCCTGACCGCGGTCGACGCCTCCTTCCTCACCAACGAGAGCTCCAACAGCCACATGCACGTCGGCGCGATCCTGATCTTCGAGGGGCCGCCGCCGAAATACGTCGACCTGGTCGAGCACGTGCGCGGCCGGCTCAGCCAGGTGCCGCGCTTCCGCCAGAAGCTGGTGGTGCCGCCGCTGGAGGCCGGGCGGCCGCTGTGGGCGGACGACGTCAACTTCAACCTGACCTACCACATCCGCCACACCGCGCTGCCCGAGCCGGGAGGCGAGGCACAGCTGAAGCGGCTGGCGGGGCGGGTCTTCTCCCAACAGCTCGACCGCTCCAAGCCGCTCTGGGAGCTGTGGCTGGCGCAGGGACTGGAGCGCGACCGCTTCGCGATCCTGACCAAGACCCACCACGCGATGGTCGACGGCATCTCCGGCGTCGACATCGGCACCGTCCTCTTCGACCTCGAGCCGGTGCCGGAGCCGGCGGCGGTGGAGGACGACTGGGTGCCGCAGGCGGAACCGGGGACGACCGAGTTGGTGGCACGCGGGATCAGCGATCTGGTGGCGACGCCGGTCAGGTTCGCCGAGCGGGCCGTCGAGGCGGTGCGCAGTCCGGAGACGACCGCGCGCAAGGCGGTCGAGGCGCTGGAGGGGGTCAGCGAGATCGTCACCGCCTTCGCCGACCCGGCGCCGGACGTGCCGCTGAACCAGCCGATCGGGCCGCACCGCCGCTACGTCTGGGCTCGCTCGGAGCTGGCGGCGTTCAAACGGATCAAGGACGCGCTGGGCGGGACCGTCAACGACGTCGTCCTCGCCGTCGTCACCGGCTCGATCCGCAACTGGCTGCACCGCCGCGGCATCCGCACCGAGGGCCTGGAGCTGCGGGCGCTGGTGCCGGTCTCGATCCGCAGCGAGGACGAACACGGCGACCTCGGCAACCGGATAGCGCTGATGCGCGGGCCGCTGCCGGTCTACGTCGAGGACCCGGTGCGGCGGCTGCGGGTGATCAGCGAGGAGATGGCGGGGCTGAAGCGCTCCAAACAGGCGCTCGGCGCCGAAGTGATCTCCCGCTTCAACGACTTCGCGCCGCCGACGCTGCTGGCCCAGGCCTCGCGAATCAACTTCTCCACCCGGCTCTTCAACCTGATCGTCACCAACGTGCCGGGACCGCAGCTCCCCCTCTACGTGCTGGGGCGGGAACTGGAGGAGGTCTTCCCGGTCGCCTTCCTGCCGCAGAACCACGCGCTGGCGATCGCGATCATGAGCTACAACGGCAAGGTCGGCTTCGGCCTGCTCGCCGACTACGACTCGATGGAGGACGTGGAAGTGGTCTCCAGCGGGATCAGCGAGTCGCTGGCCGAGCTCGAGAAAGCGGCCGGCGCCGCTGCCGCGGCAGCCTGAGGCTTGGCCGATGTTCCTACTGGTGCTCCTCTTCATCGTCGTCCCGATCGCGGAGCTCTACGTGATCATCCAGGTCG
This sequence comes from uncultured Solirubrobacterales bacterium, assembly GCA_963785775.1. GTDB lineage: Bacteria > Actinomycetota > Thermoleophilia > Solirubrobacterales > 70-9 > VAYN01. The sequence continues at coordinate 281,277 of CAWAWH010000003.1, forward strand.
GTGAAGCGATCGGCCTCTGGCCGACGCTGGCGCTGTTGCTGGCCGATGCCCTGCTCGGCTCCTTCCTGCTCAAACACCAGGGCCGTGGCGCCTGGCGCCGCTTCAACAAGGCGCTGGCCCAGCGGAGCTTCCCAGGTAGGGAGGTGGTCGACGGCCTGCTGATCGTCGTCGGCGGCACCCTGCTGCTAGCCCCCGGCTTCCTCACCGACATCGTCGGCCTTTTCCTCCTGATCCCGCCGACCCGCGCGATCTCCCGCAGCCTGCTGCGCCGCTTCACAGTTGGCCGCTTCATGGTGGTCGGCATGTCGGGTGTTGGCGGGATGGGGCGCGATCCCAGCGGCGGGCCGACTCGCGACTATGACTTCGACGCAACCGCCGAAGAGGTTCCGGTCGACCCCAACAGCCACGAATCCAAGCGCCAGCTGCCGCCAATCGACGAGCGCTGACGACTCGATCCACCAAGTGCGTACTTGGCGTCGTCGTTCGTCATCTCTGGTGAACCTAGTCCCTCTCGTCAAGGGCTTCAAGATCGTCGAGGACCTGGGCGATGTCCACGCCGCCTAGAGGCGGGCGCCGAAGGCACTGCTGTGGCGAGTCAGGGGTGAAGAGGAGGGGGAAAGGGCTCTGGAATGCGGAATAGTTGCGAATTTAGGATTCGCAGCCCCGTTCGCAGCCCAAAAATTTTCCTCGCAGGCCCTCGCTCTTGATGACGAGGGCCTGCTCGGGGCGGCAGCAGTCGGGACGGGGCCTTGGCTGGACGCTTCGAAGGAAGCGTCCAGCGTGGCTGCGATCCGGGGCTGGGAACGGATCGCTGGGAGCTCGGCCCTGGGCGCCCTCAGGCGGCGAGGGCGGGGCGGATCGGGGGATCCCCCCACCCCACGCCGGCTGCGGGCGGGGCGGGCCGAGCAGGGTCGGCGATCCGAGGAGTTTCGCCGCTGGCGGTCTCGGCGCCCTGAAGCGACTGGCCTCTTTCTGCAAGTGGGAGGCCAGCGGAGCGTAGGGGCGCTCGTTTGCCAGCGGCGAGTACTTCGAAGGCTAGTAACGAGGCCGGGGCGTGGGTGGTGGCCGCGGTGGAGCGGAGGTGGATGCCCACCGCAGCAGCAACGCACTGGCGGTCGCAGCTGCGGTGGGCGTCATGCGGAAGTTCGAGGGGCCCATCGAGGCGCCTGAAAGGCGAGAGCCGACCCCCTGGCCAGCTCCCTAGGGTTAGCGGCGCCTCGACGGGTGCTTATCACCTCCTTGTCCAGACCAAGCAGGGCTGTGGGAAGCAGACCCTGCTCTGGAATCTCGTGGTGGGTGCATGGACGACGCACTGCACGCTGTTGCGTGCGATATTGCGAGTCCGGGCACCCACTGCGAGATTCCGGTCGGGTCTGACGGCAGCGGTCCCGACCGCCGTCGCCGGGCTCGGCGCCCTGGACGCCCTCAGGCGGCGCGGGGAGACAGGGGCAACGGGTCTCTCCCGCGCCGGCTTTGGGCGTGGCGGGCAAGTGGGGGCGTCGACCGACGGTTCCGTCAGCCCGGGCCTCGGCGATCAGGTGTCGTCGAGGCCCGGGCGAGGCCGAGGGCGTGGGTGGGGGCCGCCGGGCGGCAGCGGCTAGAAAAACGACGCGCCTGAGCGCTCTTTCTTTGCTGCGAATGCCCGGACAAGGGCGGCGTTGATGAAGACTTTCTCTCCCTTGAAGGTGAACTCCACCACGCCGGCCACACCGGGGGGCGCGGTCCTCATCGCGCTCTCTACAGCGGCCAAGTCCTCGTCAACCGTGACCGAATGGTCTTTGTCGAACTGCAATCTCGTTGGCATGTCTCGACCCTAACCCATGCCTTGCTGGGTGGGACCGGTAGATCTGCCGGTCAGGCTCCTACGAGATTGAGCTGGCTGATGTCAACCAGTCCTTAAGGGCACGTCCGAGAGCCACGGCATAGTCCGACAGCGCTATGTCGCGAACGGTATTGGTTCTGGGGGCAGGGGCAAGTGTCTCGGAGGCGGTGTATTTCAGGCCCGTAAAGAAAGGACAGCATCCTCCATTGGATGCGACGTTCTTTCGGCGGGTTTCGGGGAACGCCGACCCGGCGCTCATTGAGCCGGTAGCTCGGCAGGCTGCCGAGGTCGGGCAGAGCAACTTATTCCACGATGACCCGCCGGTCAGCCTGGAGCAACACCTCGGACGGATCTACTTCGCGATGCGTAATGAAGAGACCGTCGAGACACGTCGCGCTTACTACGACCTTGTCCGCCTCTACCAAGCCGAGCTGCTGAAAACGACGAACTGGATGATTGGGCGTACGGGCCTGTTGCGCAAACTCATTCAAGCGGAGCTGAAGGGCGGAGCTAGCGTCACCATCTTGACCTTCAACCATGACCTTTTGGTCGAGAACGCGCTTGAGAGGCTTCCGCGTCGCCAGTACCCCGGAGCCTGGTGCCTCCAGCATGCCTACGGCTTGGATTACCACGAAAACATCAGTTCGCGCCACGATGCCTTTGAGAGTGAATGCAGCGGATGCCAAGATAAGCTCGTCCGGGTACTCAAGCTTCACGGCTCGCTGAACTGGGTATTTCGCACCCGCGATCCGGACCCACCGGGAGACTTAGGGAGAAGAAAAAAGAAGCGAAAACTCTTTCTGTGGACCAACAAGCGGCTGCCTGAGCGGCCGGGCAGCAAACTGGGTTACTGAGAAAGGGCGGAACTGGTATCTCTGGCCGCTGATTGTCCCCCCAGTGTATGAGAAGCACGGCCTGCTTCTCGACGAGTTGGATCGCGTCTGGCGCATGGCAGCGGACGAGGCTCACCGAGCCGACAAAGCGATTTTTTGGGGATATTCATTTCCACAGGCAGATCTACATGCCCGATATTTCTTTGATGGCGTAGCGAACGACAATGAGGCTCTGCGCAGGCCGATACTGATTAACCCTGATCCTGCATCAGAGGGATCGCTTTGGGACGTTCTGCGGCCGAGAAGCGTGCGCCATTACCGGCATATCGGTCACTGCCTAGACACTGAGTATCCGTAGGGTCACCGGGGCTATCGGTGGCGGATCTCTCCCACGCCGGCTTCGGGCGTGGCTGGCCGAGTAAGCCAGCCTTCCCGAGCGGCGGAGCTGCGCTCCGCCTGGCGCCCGGGAGGTCGAGCCGGCCCTCGCCCAACATCTGTCGCAACCGCGGGCGCCGCATTAGCCGGTCGCAGCGGCAAGCCGCTGCTCTCAAGTGAGCGGCTGGCGGTCGCTAGGGGTCGATCGACCGGACGGGCGCCAAGGAGCACAGCGTAAAGCCGCGAGGGCCTGGCGAGGCCGGGAGTGCGGGGGGCCCGGGCGGCGGCGGCAACGAGAGGCCCTTCCAGCACCTTGAAAGCTAGACCGTGTGGCCGTAGCCGGCGGCCGGAGGGACGGGTTGATCAGGTGTCGTCGACGCCTGGGATCGGGTCTACCGGCAGCTCGCCGTGGAGGAATGGCGAGCTTAGGATCTGTCGAGACCGTGCCGAGCGCGATACTCGTTGAAGAGCTTCATTCGCTGTTGGCTTAGCCGTTGCCCGAACTCGAGGCGTTCACTTACTGACATTCGGGCAATGAGGTCGCGCTCGTCGCTTTCCTTTTCACGGTTGATCTCCGCCCACTCGGCCTCGTTGCCCACCGCCAGCAGGGGTTTCTTGCGATTCGCCATCTCCGCCAGATGGTACCGCGACCCGCCGCGCCTCCTCGGCGGCGAGGTACGAGATGAGGACGAACTGGACCGTTCAGTGCGATCTGGCGATTCGCCCTGTGCGGGCGCGCAGAGCGCCGAACGCGGAGGACTCTGCGGGCTCCTCCCCCTTCGGCGGCTCCCAGACGTGAAGGGCGCGGACCGTGATCGGGACCGTGAGGAGGGGCGCGAGGTAGAAAAGCCAGAGCGGAGCGCCCGTGAGAAGCAAAGCGACGCCAATCAGCGTTCCGAGGCCGAGGAGAAGGGCCGCGAAGTGGGCGCCGGAGAAGTGAGAGCGCGGTTGGGTCATCGCTAAGAGCTTAGGACAAGCGCCAAGGCGGCGCAAATGGTCAATGGGATCCCGACCAGGAAGCCCGCGGCCAGGCCGAAGGCGGCCTGGCGAGCGATGCTGTCGCCCGACTGGCCGGTGAGTGAGGACGCCCTCAGGCGGCGCGGATAGACAGAGCGGCGGGTCTCTCCCACGCCGGCTTCGGGCGTGGCGGGCCGAGTAGGACTGGCGACCCGAGCGGCGTCGGTTGGCGGGGCGCTGGCGACCCGGAGGTCGATCCGGCCTCGCTCCGACGGGGTCGGTCGGCCGCAGGGGCGCCCGGTTGTAAGCACGTGAGCCGCGATGGCCGGGCGAGGCCGGGGGCGTGGGTGTGGCCCGCCGGCGTGGGCGGGACCGTGGTGGGGCCGGGCGCCTAGGGCTTGCGGTGCTTGGCCTGCTGGGCGCGGCGTTTGCGCTCGCGCTCGGCGCGTCGGCGGCGAGCATCGAGGTCGGCTTTCCAGCGTGGGTAGCCGTCCTGGCGGAAGCGATCGCCGAGGCGGTCGTCGTCGACGAGGATCGCGTCGAATGGATCGACGTCGAGCTCGCGGTAGAGCGCCTGGGCGTCATGATCGGAGCGGGCGAAGCGATAGATGCGCTGGTTCCAGTTCATGACGCGGCGACGGCGAAGCGCGAGGTCGACGTCCTCTTGGTCGAGAAGGGTGCGGAGGAACTCGCGGGCGCAGGGGATCGAGGCCCCCAGCTGGCGGAGGCCGTGAGCGTCGTCCTTGTGAAGGCCGACGACGTTGTGGACGCGGCTCTGCATGCAGTGGATCGGGTTCATCACGCGAAAGTGGACCGGGGCCTCCGCCCCAGGGCGGTATTCGACCCGGAGTGCGTGCTTGACGACCTCGCGCCGTCGCATGCCGTAGGGGTCGGTGACGATGTCGAGGATCCGATCATTGCCCTGGCTGTCTTTGAAATTGACGATGCCGGCGCTGGGAGTGTGGCGATCGATCCCCGGCAACCTGGGCTCGCCTTCGAGCAACTCCGCCGCTCGAACCACCGCGCTCCTGGTGCCACACAGATCGAGATCACCGCTCGTGGGTGGGACAAGGTCCAAGATCAAATCGCGAGCGGTGAAGAACCAGGCCCAGAAATGGACGGCCTGCCCGCCTACCACGACGGTTCCGCCCTCGTCGGTCAACAGAACGAGGCGGCGCAGGAGGTCCGCCACCTCCTCGGGCGAGAGATCGGGGATGCGGCCAGCGGTCACCTTGGTCGTTCGAGGAACCCTGCGAAGTCGACGCTCAGATGCTCCTTCGGAAAGGCCAGAAGCCCGTTCTTGCGATGGAGCTGAGCGATCGAGATCTCACCGTCGCGCAGCGCCTGGGCATCGGCATCGCGGGCCGCCTGCTTGGTGGCTGCGCGCCGGCGGGGATCGAAGCTCTCGACTTGACGCTTTGGCATCGCTGTAGATCGTAGCTGGCGTGAGGATCGACTTGGGATCGGTCCCTGGTTCATAGACACCCTCCTGTTGAGCATGTTGGCCATCACATCGCTGGTGGTCAACACGCGCAGGCAGGAGCGGAGAGGTTGAGCCCTAGATGGAACCCGAAAAGCAAACGGCCCGGGGGTTCCCGGGCCGTTGTGTTCTCAGAGCTGTCGCCTGGCCCGAAATCGGAGCAGGCGAGTCTCTAGGGTCTGGGGCGACCATGGCTAAGCATGAGTGGATCCATCTGACCGCCGAGCAGCTGAGCGCCGACCCCGGGCTGGTGAAGGCCGTCGAACGGTTTCGGGCGCCGGCTATGCCTGCCGGCGATGCCGCAACCAACTGGCTTCAAGGCGGTGCCTTGGAAGAGGCAGACCACATCGCGACCTACGTCGCGCTTGCCGGCAATGAGATCGTCGCCTTCCACTCACTCGCAATGGGCGAGGTGGAACTGAGCACGGGACACCGCAAGGCGTTGGGGGCGGGCCATCCACGGCCTGGCGCCGTGCTGATTCTTTGGCTGGCCCGGGCAGAGCACTCTGGGATCGATGCAGCAACGATCCTTCTTCATGCTGTCGGCATCGCTCGAGTCGGCGCCCGACACGTTGGCGCCGGAGTAATCGCGGTCGACCCCTTCGACGCAGCGACCGAGAACTACTGGCGCGAGAAGTTTGGCTTCCGCAGCTCGCGAACGAAAAGGAGAGACGCCAACGGAGAGGAGCGGAGGCGCCTCTGGATGCGCCTCTGAGCGCTAGGCAGGCTGGCTGGCGCGGACGGCTGGACGAGTCGTCTCAGCCACATAGCGGTCGGCCTGAAGACAGAAGTCGCGCCAGCGATCGTCGCGCTGGGCGCGATCGAACTCGTCTGCATCGATCACGGTCGGCGTAGCGACCGCTTGGGCGGCGTCGGTTGGAGCCGCGAGAACGTCTATTTGATTCTTGGCCATCTGCAAAGGGTATCGGCTGGATGGGATCGGGTCTAGAGGGCATCGTCGTCGACCGGCTGAAGCTCGGCTCGATTCGTTTAAGGCAAGAGGAGCCGGAAAAAGAAGAGGCCCGGCAGTTGCCGGGCCTCTTGCAGGGTTCAAAGCGCCTAGGGCTAGTGCTTTTTGCCGCGCTTGCCCTTTCTTCTTGCCCTTCCGCCGCACTTCGCTTGGAGCACCGGATTTGTGTTGTACAACTTTCCGTTTTGACCCGTGAATTCCGAGATGGCTCGGTTGGTGCCTTTGCACAGGTTGGTGGAATTCACGAGCAGGCCCTTCTTGCCGCCCTTCATTTCCAGGACGAATTTGGTGACTGGCGCGTCCGGCACTGTTTCGAAGGTGTTTCTGATCTGCCCGTTCTTGACCGAGTCGATTCTTCCGTCCAGCGCGAAGTCGACCTGGTTGTTGTGGAGGGCCGCAACCAGGTCGGGCAGGTTGTGGCTGCTCGAGCGGAGGTAGACGGGACCTTTGAGGGGTTCGTCGAGCAGCGGGGTCATCGCCTCGGCCTTGCCGTAGATGCTCGCCGCTTCGGGCATTTTTCGCCTGGGACGTTGCCTTCCTTGAACTGCGACCCTTGTGCAGACCGTTTCGATGTGGGCTCTGTTCGAGGAACTCGGTGTGGGGAAGCGTGACTACGGACTTGGCGATGTTGGCGTAAGCGCCTTTCTTGGGGTAGGTCAGGACGGCCTTGAAGGCCGGCGTCGCCCCGCGCTTGGTTCCGCCTTTCAGGGTCAGCTTCAGCTTGGGCTTGAAGCCCAGGCTGGCGCAGTCGGCTGCTTGGAACGGGCTCGTGACCGTTACCGGGTTGTCGTCGGCTGGCGCTGGCGAAGTCAGGCCGCAGCCGAGGATCGTGAGGCCGTTGACTTCTTTGCGCAGCTCGTCGGGTTGAGCGTGAAGTTGGGCCTGTCGACGTAGGCTCGGATGTCCCTCAGGTGGACTGGGATGCCGTCGACTATGTGCGGGATCGGGTCGCTGAACCTGCCCTGTCGACCGAAGACTTCGGCCGTTTCCGGGTTGATGTCTCAGGGCGAACCTGACTACGACCGTGCCCAGATCGAACGGGCCTACTTTGGCTGCCGTTATCGAGACGATGCTGAGGGTGCTGCCGTGGTAGGGGCCCGCCAGGTAGAGCTTGCCGGGCGCGTAGGCCAAGCACGTTGCCCACTCCGATGCCGACCAGCGAATGGCCGATTTCGGAGTTCTTGGGGCAGCTCGGGCTCTGTTCCTCTTCGTCCCGCCGCCTTCGTTTTCGCGCGCTTTCGCCGCCGCGACGCCCGCGTCGCTGCATCGGAGCACGCCGGCGAGCTTGCCGATCACGCCAGGCGGGAGCTTGATCGAGAAGCGGGTGATCTCCTGTTCGGAGTCCTTGCGGGTGATGTGGGTGTAGAAGGGGCTGTAGGTGCCGGCGGCGTTGTTCTGGGTGCCGGCTTCGAGGCCCGGGTGGAAGGGCGGCAGGCCGCTCGGGCAGCCCTGCCCTTCGGGGCCCTGGGTTATCGCGAAGGAGCTTTCGTCGATCCGCGGGGTGTCGGGTTCGGAGTAGGGGTAGAGCGCCGCGGTGACCGTGTAGGTGCCGCAGGTCGGCGGCGTGACCAGCGGGCTGCGCTGACCCTGGCGGAAGCTGAGGTGGAAGCGGCTGAAGGGCAGCTGGGGGATGTTGTCGACTTCGGTGCTCAGCTGGCCGGTGACCGGGTCCGGCGTCACCTTCAGCGCCTGGCGCACCATCACCCCCAGTTCGGGGTTCTTGGCGACCATGTAGAGGGTGAGCAGGTTGTCGTTCGGGTTCGCATGCTGGCGGGCGACGAAGATCGAGCCGAGGACTTTGTGGCCTTCGATCAGCGGCGATTCGATTTCGACGTCGCCGACTTTGGATTCGTTGGGGCAGTTGGCACCCGCTTCGGAGTCGACGGTTTCGGCTTCGTACTGCGCCTGGGAGCAGGCCTTCAGCCCTTCGGCCACCGAGGGGTTGGTGGTGAAGCCCTGGGGCAGGGTGACCACGGCGCGTTTGATCTGGGACTGCACGAGGCCGCCGGGGTTTTCCAGGCCGGCGTCGTTGACGTTGATGTCGAAGTTGAGGCCGGTCGGCGAGGTGGCCGCGTCGGAGGTCGGTTCGGCGTGGATTTCCGGCGAGAAGGGGACCTGGTTGCAGCCTCCGAGGCCAGAGGGGGTGAAGGCGCCGGGGTATGAGCTGAAGGCCCGTTGATCCCAGCTATTGAGGTCGACCGAGGTTGCGAGGCCGGCTTCGCAGCGGGCCGGGTTGGTGAAGAGGACCGGCGGGTGCAGTTCTTCGGCCGCCAGGCAGGGCTGGTTGACGGTGGCGTTGCGGGCTTCGTAGAAGCAGCCCCAGCCGCGCTGGTGTTCGTGGGCCGGGGCGCCGGGGACCCCCCAGAAGGTCGCCGTGGAGGCCAGGAAGGCGGCGGTCTGGGTGACGTTGTTGACTTCGGCTGTGATCCCGTAGTCCTGGTTGACGCCGTTGGCGATTCCCGAGCGCACCGCGGTGTCGATGAAGACCGGGCTGTTGGCGATGACGACGTAGAAGCCGAAGCGGGCGGGCTCGCCGTATTCCGGTTCCATGTTGAAGACCGGCTCGGGGACCTGGACGAAGCCGACCGTGGCCGGTTCGTAGACGGTGGCATTGACGACGCCCACCGCCGAGCTCTGCGGGCAGCGGTTTTCCTTGCCTTCGATCGTGGTGAAGAACTGCGCGGTGGTGCATTTGGTCAGCTTCGAGGGGTTGCCGATCAGCCCCGGCGGCAGGTTGAAGTGGACGTCCTTGGGCAGGCCGAGCGGCAGCACCGTGGCTTTCGAGGACAAAAACGGCTCGACGTCGCGGCCCTGGTTGAGGCTGATCTGAGTGGTGAACTGGAAGGGGTGGGCGGCGGCGTGGGTCGCCGGCGCGCCGCCTTCTTCTTCGAGTGACATCGAGTAGCGGTCGGGGGCGAAGGGGACCGGTTCGGTGGAGACGGTCACCGGGTGGGTGGCGGTCGCGGTCGCGGCGTTGCCGCCCGAGACCCGGGCTTCGTTCGGTTCGCCGAGCACGCCTTCGGGGGTGGCGGGTTCGACGTCGACGCCGATCCGCATTTCGAGCGCGTCGAAGGGGGCGAGGGAGCCTTTGAAGGTGCAGGTCAGGGTGGCGAGGTCACAGGGGATCGCGCGGCGGTGGTTGAAGGCGCCTTCTTTTTCGGGTTCGGAGCCGCCGATCGCGACCGCTTCCAGTCCCGCCGGGAGGACGTCTTTGAGCTTGACCACGGTCGCTTCGCCACTGAGGGCGGCGTTGCCGACGTTGGTGGCCGAGAGGTAGACCTCGCCGTCGGACTGCCCGGCGGCGAACTGGGTGACTTTCGCTTCTTTGGCGCCGCCGTGCAGTTTGGAGCTGTCGGCGGCGATCGCGCTGATCACCTGGTCGCGCAGGGCGCCGACGAAGGCGATGGTGCAGGGAGCCGCGTTGCAGGGCCCGCCGCTGACTTCGACGTTGCCGGCGCCGATCGCCGGCAGGTTCTGAAGGGCGGCCTGGACGGTCGCGGCGGAGGCGTTGTAGGGGAGCGGCGCGGTGGTCTCGGGCGCCGCGGTGGGCGCGTAGGTGAGGGTGTAGGTGCCGATGGTGGCGGAGACGGTCAGTTCCGAGGAGGCCGAGACGGCGACGCCGGGCTGGATGTAGGTGGGGCGGGTGGAGGTTTCCAGGTGCCACCAGGGGCTGGTCTGCGCTGCTAGCGCAGGAGTGGCGATGAGAAACAGTCCCATCGCGACAGCCACGCATCCGAGGGCGGCGCGCTTGCGAGCGCGAGCGCTCGCAACGGAGCTTCGCGGTGCGGCGTCCTCAGTCGCGCGAATAGCGCTGCTATTCACGCTCCCTGCGTCCTTGCCCCGCTCGGCGCGGCGCTCCTCGGCTGCGCACCTGTCGGCTCGGGACTGCTCCTCCCCGCCTGAGTGGTTGCCTGAGACAGCAAGGGGCGAAAAGGACATAAGGCGATGGGTAAGCTGGCGAAGCGAAGTCACGGCGCGACTCTCCTTGGTCACGGTGGGGTCGGTCGGTCGGTGTGCCCTGGTGGCGTTCACTTTTGACCTCTGCGGTTGTGACCGGCGGCTCGGCGGTGGGCGCGCTTGTGGTGCTTACTCTTCTTCTTGTGGTGCTTCTTGGCCTTGTGCTTCTTGACGCACTTGCCGCCCTTCTTGACCTTGCCCTTCGGGCATTCGACGAGGTTGCCGGCGCCTTGAAGGTGAGCGAGCCGGGGGTCTGGTCGTTGGGCGGGGTGGCCGGCTGCTGGCAGGCGTCGCCCTCGCAGGCGGGGGCCGGCGGTGGCGGTTCGGGCAGGCAGGGCACCGCGGCGCTGCAGGCGTGGGCGTCGTAGACGTCGCGGGCGGTGTCGACATCCTGCTTGACGAGCTGGGAGGAGGTGAGGAAGAAGACGTCATCGCCCGATTCGGAGGCGCCGATGAAGGCCGATTCCTGACCGGAGGTGCCGGCGGAGATCAGGCCGACGCAGCCGCCGGAGCGCGAGGAGTAGGTGGGGCGAGGCGGCGGTGCAGCCGTTGGAGGCGGGCTGGCCGGCGCCCTGGGGGGGCTCGTACTGGTAGACGTCGAAGGTGCCGTTTGAGTCCTGGGGGACGAGGGCGTCGCCGGAGTTGAAGAAGAGGCGGCCGGAGTCGGTGAGGTAGGCGGGCTGGTAGACGGGAAGTGACCGGCCCGGCCGAGCGGATCTGGGTCCAGCCGGGGACGATCGCCGGCGACAAGGCCGTGGAGGAGCCAGGTGCCGCGGCCGCCGCCGACGAGGCCGCCGCTGCCTGGTTCGAGCTGGAAGTAGTCGAAGCCGGTCGGGCGGGCGCCGGTCGGGTCGCAGGAGGCGCAGCGCAGCTTGCCGGCGGCGGCGTCGTAGAGGTAGACCTCGGCGACCGGGGCGCCGGTGGCGCGGTCGCGGTTGTCGTAGCCGGTGGGCCGGGCCTGGGACATCAGCTCGAGCCAGTTGCCGTCGGGGGAGACGCGGGTGGGCTGCCCCTCCAACAGAGGGAACCAGTCATGTTCGTCGCCGGTGGAGAGGCCGGCGATGAAGGTGGTGGCGCCGTCTTCGAGCAGGTAGAGGTTTGGTTGGCCCGATTGCGCCGATTCGGGGCCGGCGCCATTTTCGACCGTGTTGGCGGCGAGGACGCCGTCGGCGACGAGGTAGAGGTGGGAGCCGTCCTGGCGGCGGCGCCGAGGAGGCCGCCCTTGACTTCGGCGGGTTCTTCGCCGACACCCTGCCTGGGGGTGAGGTCGGTGAGCGCGCAGGCGTGGTGGCCGGGGCTCGGTTCGACGACCCGGCATTCGTAGAGGTCGGCTGGTGGCCGGATTCGGTTGGCGCCGGAATCGGCGGTCAGCGGCTGGGTGTCGGTGAAGAAGACGCGGGAGCCGTCGGCGGACATGAACTGGTACTTGCCGCCGCCGGAGATGCCGGGGCCGCCCTGTTTTTCGTCGAGCTGGACCGTGCAGGCCCGGCCGGCTTCGTCGCAGGCGCCTGAGGCGCTCTGGGGAGCGGTGGCGTTGAGGCGGAGGTAGAGGGCTTTGTTCGTCTCTTCCCAGGCGACGCGGGAGCCGTCGGCGGAGATCGCGCCGCGGGCGGCCTGGCTTTCGAGGCCGAGCCTGGCTTCCACCGCTTCGCCGTCGGGGAGGAGGCTGAGGGGGGTGCAGGGCGCCCGCCGACCACTCATAGAGGGCGTCTGCGGGGAGCCCCGGGAAAAGCGGTTCGTTGGAGCTGAGGACGACGTGGCCGAGGTCTTCGCTGGCGCCGCGGAGTTCGGGGCCGCAGACCGTTTTGGCTTCCTGGAGCCCTGCGTCGCAGACGGGTGCCTTCGCCGAACGGCGTTCCCGGCGGCACGTTGGCGAACGGTTCCTTGCCCGTCACCAGCGGGCGGAAGCAGGCCGAGCCGCAGGCGCCGGAGAGGTCGTGCAGGTAGGTGGTCTGTTCGGAGGCTTCTTCGGAGAGGCCGGGGTTGAAGGGGCCGAAGGGGTGGACGGCGCCAAGCGTCAACTCGCGGTTGAAGAACTTGTACTCCGGCCCTGGGCCGACCGCAGAGCCGGTCGGCGCCGCGTGCGGGATCGCGATGTCGCGGGTGGACCAGCCGCCTTCGCCGCGGCGCGAGAGCACCTGCACCAGGTTGGTGTAGCCGGGGGGCTGGGCTTCGGTGGGGGCGTTGGCGAGGTAGGTGATCGCGGCGCCCGAGGCGGCGGTCTGCAGGACGCCGGATTCTGAGATCGGTTCGATCGACGCTCCGTGCTTGTCGGGCGGGGAGACCAGCTGCCACTGGCGCGAGTCGGGCAGCGAGAAGGGCCCGGCGGCCTGGGTGGTGAAGGTGTGCGGGGGTTCGGGGCCGATCACGGCTTCGGGGCCTTCGCCGAGCACGTTCTCGGCGACGGCGCGGTAGCGGTAGGCGGTCTGGGGGGCGAGGCCGGAGAGCTGGAAGGTGGCGGCCTGGGAGCTGCCGGCGGAGCCGATGTCGGACTCGGGGGTGGAGAGGGGTTCGGAGAAGCCCTCGGCTTCGAAGTCGGCCTGGGTGACGTATTCGATCCGCACCCGGGTGTCGAGGTTGCGGGGGTTGACCTCGGCCTGCAGGGTGGCGGCGTTGGCGCTGGCGCCGAGGACGGAGGCGCTTTCGAGCAGCGGCGGGCCGAAGGCGACGTCCTCGCCGAGGCTGGGTTCTTCGATCGATTCGTTGACGTCGTTGTGGTTGGAGGCGAGGAGGCGGTAGTGGTAGGTCTTGCCCGCTTCGAGGCCGGTGATCGGGGCCTGGACTTCGACCGCTCCCGTGCCGGAGCCGATTTCGGCGGCGGTCTTGTTGCAGGCGACGAGGTGGCCGGCGGCGTAGGGGTTGGCGGCGGCGGGTTCGTAGAGCGCGGCTTCGACCCATTCGAAGCGGCAGCCTTCGAGGCCGGGGTTCAGTTCGATCCCGGAGGGGTCGACGGTGCCGGTGAGGGTGGCGGAGGTGTGGGTGGGGCTCTGAGGCTTGGTGGTGGTGACGTCGGGAACGTTGAGGAAGGCGAAGACGGCTACGTGTTCGTCGTCGGCGACGTAGAGGGCCTTGGAGGCGGAGTCGATCGCGAGGCCTTTGGGGGAGTTGGAGATCAGGCCGGCGCCGAAGGCTTCGACGGGGGCGCAGCCGACCTGGGGGAGTTCGAGGCTGAAGACCGGGTGACAGGAGGAGTCATAGCGCTTGATGATCCCGTGTTGGTTCAGAATGTTGCCCTCGCCCCCGGCGAGGTAGAGGTCGCCGCTGGCGGCATCGACGGTGAGGCCGCTGATCCCGAAGTGGGTGTTTGCTTCGAATTCGGCCTTGGAGGGGGCGACGTCGCCGACCGGTTTGCCGGAGGGGAGGTATTTTCTCACCGTCAATAAGAATAAGCCCTTGAAGTAGAGGTTGTCTTCGGCGTCGAGGGCGAGTTCGCCGGCGACTTCGGCGAAGCCGCCTTTGAAGCCGGCGCCCTGGTCGAACTCGAAGGTCTTGATCTGGGATTCGGAGCCTTCACCGGCGTTGACCCAGAGGTTGCCGGCGGGGTCGGTGGCGAGGCCGCGGAGGGGGCCGAAGGGGCCGGCGGGGTTGGTGGCGGTGGAGCCGTCGAGCGTGCCGGAGGTGGCCCAGCTTTCGATCGGGTGCCCGGCGGAGTCGAACTTCTCGACGAGGCCGGCGCTGGCGTGGGACCCGTTGGAGAGGTAGAGGTCGTGGCTGGAGGAGTCGACGGCGAGGAAGCGGGGTTCTTCGAGCGGGGTGTGGGCGCCGAGATCTTTGCCGGCCTGGCATTCTTCGCCGACGGCGCAGAGGTTCTGTTCGGCTTCGGTTTTGCCGCCTTCTTCCACCTTGCCCTTGTTGACTTCCTTGCCGAGCATGAAGAGGAAGTTGCCGGCGGCGTCGAACTTCTCGACCCGGTGGTTGCCGGAATCGGCGACGTAGACGTCGTGGCTGGTGGAGTCGACGGCGAGGTGTTCGGCACTGCCTCCGAGCGGATAGGGGTTGGCCGGGAAGGGCGCCGGGTTGGAGGCGGCGCCGAAGGTGCCGGCGAGGAGGCGGGCCTGGCTGGCCGATGCCCCCGAGGGAGCCATTCCTAGGGCCGCAAGGCAGGCGAGGGTTCCGCACAGAACCGTCCATGCCGGCGTCCTCACTCCCTCACGTGCAGAGCACGCTCGTCCGTTGCGTCCTTGGCCTGAACGGTTCTGAGCGCCCTCGGGGGCATCGGCGAGGTTTTCAGATACAGAGGATTTTGAGAAAGGGGCGATGAGGGACGAAAGGCGATCGGTCATCCGTGTGCCGCCCTGCGCGCCCTCAGGGGCATCGGCGAGGTTGAAAGAGATTGAGAAAAAAGAAGCGAGGGACTTGGCGTTGCGGCGGTTCGAGGGCGCACCAGTCCCTGCGGTGCGGAGCAGGTTGGCGAGCGTGGCAAGGACCCCGGTCCGGTGGGACGGCGTCTTCGCTCTTTGCTCTGGGTTCACTCTTGCTCCTTCGGTATGCGTTGGGTGAGTGGCGACTGGGGCGCTGGGGTGGTGCCGAAGCGGGGTGGTCGCGGGGCTTGCCAATGGCCCCTCAGGCGACGTGTGCCCACTCATGTAGCCTTTGACGGGATGGAGGCTGCCGCCAAGCAGATCAAGGTGGCGCTCGACGGGGAGCGCGCTCGCAAGCTCGCCGAGTTCGCCGCCGAGCGGCATGTCGAGGAGGTCGAGTTGGCCGGCTTCTTGATCGCCGTCGCGATCGACGAGTTCGAGTTCGACGGCGCTCGCATCGCCGAGATCCTCGATGGAATTCCGGGCGCCTGGGAGCGCACGCAGGAAGGTCTCGAGCAGGCGCGGCGGGGCGAAACCATCCCGCTCGACGACCTGTAGCGCCCTCTCCCCTCGCCCCCGCACGCCGCTGGCGGCGCCGGGCACACTTCGCGCTGCGGCGTCCTCGCCGGCTTGCGTGGCGCTGCCACGCGGCGCCGGCTGCGTCCTTGCATCGCTTGGCCCGGCACTCGCCAGCAGCGCACGTGGACTCGGGTCGAGGGCGCTGAAAGGGATTTCCCCGGGCGTATTGACGCCGTCTTGGCGCCCGGTATCCTGAGTTGACGATGGCGACCAAGGCCGACACCGAGATCGAGGTTCGCGAGCTGGACCAAGAGGCTGGCCGAGAGCTGCTTGACGAACAGGCTCGCAAGTACCTGGGAATCGGCGGGCAAGAGTTCCTGCGGCGCTGGGACGCGGGCGAGATCGATCCCGACGCGAGCCCGGATGTGATGCGGGTCGCGATGCTGGTCGGGTTTGCACGCTAGCCCCAGCAGTCCCGCCGAGGCCACCGAGGCGTTCCGTGCCCGACGGGTCGCGGTCCTGGCCTGCCTGACATCCGCCTACGTCGAGTTGCGCGGTTACGCACCGGCGCCCTGGCCGCATCCCTTCGCGCTGGCCAAGGGCGAGACGGTGCGTCTGCGCGGGGAGAACCAGCTGGGCCTGACGGTAGCCGAGGAGTACGAGTTGACCGAGGTGGCCGCCGGTGGCTGGGAGGCCCAGATCGTCTCCTACTTCTATTCCTTCGAGCATGCCGGCAGCGAGCTGCTCGCCTATCACTGGCACCCCCAGGGCCATAGCCCCGTCACCGAGCCACACCTGCACGTCTTGGGCGAGCGTGAGTTCGAGGGACAGCCACTCGGCAAGCTGCACCTGCCGACCGGGGCGATCCGGCTCGAAGACATCGTCGCGCTCGCGATCGAGGAGCTGGGCGCCGAGCCGCTGCGCGAGGATTGGCGGGCGGTGCTCGGCGCTTAGGCGGGCGCTTGGAGTAACTGCCGCGCGAGTGTCGGCCCGTGGCGCTGGATGATCCTGCTCTACCGCCACGAGGAGTCCTCCGAGCGCGTCTTCGTCGTCGCGGTGCACGACGCCCGCTCCAGCAGCTCGGCGACGAGCGCCGGCGACTCCTAAGGAACTTACCCCGGTCACTTCTTGCCGCCGCCCTTCTTCTTGCCCTTAGCGCACTGAGCCTTGACCACCGGTTCGAATTCGTGGCGCTTGCCGTTCTGGGCCTTGAAGGCGGCGATCGCCTTGTGGGTGCCCTTGCAGATGTTGGCGGGGGACTGAGTCCGGCCCGTCGGTCCAGCACCGTCCGCGCGGCTGCAAACCGGCGCCTGGCGGCGTCCTCGGTCGCGCGAAGGGCGCTGCCCTTCACGCTCCCTGCGTCCTGGCCACGCTTGGTTTTCGCTCGCGCGGCTCGGCACTGGCCTCTCCGGACCGAACCCAGTCCCCCGTAAGAGAAGATTTTTGCTGTTGGAGGGGGGCGAATCGGGGGTGGTCTGCGTCTTATGGGTACAGATGAACGCAGCCAGAAGACATTCAGCAGCAGGGGCGGTGGGCGCTACCCTTTGGGGAATGGCTGCCTCACCTACAACGAGCGTTGAGATCGACAGCGAGCTGCTGGAGCGGCTGCGCAAGCGGCGTCCTGAGAAGAACGATCGGGAGCTGCTGGAGAGCGTCGCCCGCATACAGCTCGGGCGCGAGGCGAGCGCCCGAGTGAAGGAGCGATTCGCCGGCGTGCCCTCCGAGGAGATCGAACGCGAGGCCGCGAAAGCGGTGCGCGAAGTGCGCGAGGAGATGGCAGCCGAGCAGCGAGCTGCTAGTTGAAGCGCCTCGTCATCGACGCGACGACGCTGGTGTCGGGCAGCGCCAACCCGCACGGCGAGAGCCCGCCGAGCCTGCTCTACGCCGACCTGACGGGGACTCGCTTCGAGCTGATCGCCTGCCCCAATCTGCTGGTCGAGATCGAACGGGGGCTGCGCAAGCCCGACTTCCGCAAACGAGTCAGCGAGGAAGAGCTGGCCGAGATCGTCGCGGGCATCGGCGATGCCGCGACCATGCGGGAGGACCCCAAAGCCGTCGAGAAGATCCTGCGCGATCCCAAGGACGATTGACGCCTTCTGACGACCGTGACCTGCTAGGGAAGGACTGGGCGCGCGAGGGCATCGAGCAGCTGCGCCGCGGCGAACTGATCGAGCGCTGAGCAGGGTCTCTGGACTGCGATGCTGGGCAAGGAGCTTCGCGGTGCGAGCGACGCCGGCCGCGGCCGCGGCTGATCGAGGGGCTGCTGGGCGCGGCGCAAAAGCTATGACGCTTTCGAGCGCGAACTGCGGAAGCAGGGCTGCAAGGGCGCCGGCTACCGGCTGCTGAGCGCCGAAGGCGGTTACGCGGCGCACTGCTGCGCGGCTGGTCGAAGACTGGCGGGCGATCACCGCCGATCGAGCCGGGCGTCGCATCGTCGTCACGCTCGGCCGCCATGACGATCGCGCCTTCATCGCCGACCTCGCGAGAACGCTTGAGATCAGTGCGGTCGGTCCGCGTCGCGAGGAGAAGCCGGCGCTGCCGCGGGGAGGACGGCTGGCCGGCGTTGGCCCTACGCTTGGCGAGCGCAGGCGCGTGGCATCGCGCCACTGACTCGAGGCCGGGGCCGAGGCGATCGTCAGCGGCGACAAGCACCTCTTGGACCATCCTGAACTGGAGCCCCGGGCGATCAACGCTCGCGAAGCCTGTGAGCTGCTCGGGCTGATCTGAGATCGGCCTATTAACCACACAGGTCATTTGCGAGCGCCCTTGTGGTTATGGGACTTCTTGCCTTTTCCTCCACACTTCGCCTGGAGAACCGGCTTGGTGTTGTGGAGCTTGCCGTTCTGGCCGGTGAATTCGGAGATCGCTCGGTTCTTCGTGCCCTTGCAGAGGTTGGTCGAGTTGACCAGCAGGCCCTTCTTGCCGCCCTTCATTTCCAGCACGAAGCTTGGCTGACCGGGGCGTCGGGGACGGCTTCGAAGGTGTTGCGGATGCGGCCGCCTTCTTGGACCGAGTCGATGCGGCCGGCGAGGGCGATGTCGATCTGGTGGTTGTGCAGGGCGGCGACCAGGTCGGGCAGGTTGTGGCTCGGAGGAGCGCAGGTAGACCGGGCCTTCGAGCGGTTCGTCGAGCAGCGGCGTGCAGGCCTTGGCGTGGCCGTAGATCGCTCGCCGCCGGGCACTTTTCGCCGGGGACGTCGCCTTCGTTGAACTGGACCCGGGTGCAGACCGTCCCGATGTGGCCCTGTTCGAGGAACTCCGAGTGCGGCAGGGTGACCACGGACTTGGCGATGTTGGCGTAGGCGCCCTTCTCGGGTAGGTGAGGACCGCCTTGAAGGCCGGCGTGCCGCCGCGCTTGGTGCTCGCCCTTGAGGCTGAGCGTCAGCTTGGGCTTGAAGCCGAGGCTGGCGCAGCTGGCGGCCTGGAAGGGCGAGGTGACGGTGACCGGGTTGTCGTCGGCCGGGCTGACGAAGTCCAGGCCCGAGCCGAGGATCGTCGAGGCGGTCGAGGTCTTCTTGCAGCTGGTCGGGTTGAGAGTGAAGTCGGGGCGGTCGACGAAGGCCGGATGTCGCGCAGGTGGACCGGGATGCCGTCGACGATGTGGGGGATCGGGTCCGAGCCGGCGCCGTCGACCGAGACTTCGGCGGTTTCGTGGTCGATGTTCAAGGCGAAGCGGACGACGACGGTGCCGAGATCGAAGGGACCGACCTTGGCGGCGGTGATCGAGACGAGGCTGAGCGGGGAGCCGTGGTAGGGGCCGGCGAGGTAGAGCTTGCCGGGCGCGTAGGCGAGGACGTTGCCGACGCCGCTTCCCACGATGGAGTGGCCGATTCAGGCTCGAGGCCGGGCAGCTGGGGCTCGCTTCCTCCTCTCCCCCACCGCCTTCGACTTCGCGGGCTTTGGCGGCGGCGATCTGGGCGTCTGAGCATTCGGCGACGCCGGCCAGCTTGCCGATCACGCCGGGCGGCAGCTTGATCGAGAAGCGGGTGATCTCCTGTTCGGAGTCGCGACGGGCGATCTCGGTGTAGAAGGGGGAGTAGGCGCCGGCGGTGGGGTTTTCGGAGCCGGCGAGCAGGGTCGGGTGGAAGGGCGGCACGCCACCGCTCGGGCAGGGCTGGCCTTCGGGGCCGGTGGTGATCTGGAAGGAGCTGGTGTCGTGGCGCGGGGTGTTCGGTTCGGAGTAGGGGTAGAGATCGGCCGCGACGGTGTAGGTGCCGCAGGTCGGCGGGGTGACCAGGGGAGCGCGCTGGCCGGTGCGGAATTCGAGGTGGAAGCGGCTGAACGGGAGCTGGGGGATGTTGTCGACTTCGGTGCTCAGCTGGCCGGTGACCGGGTCCGGTTCCACTTTCAGCGCCTGGCGGACGAGGACGCCGAGTTCGGGGCTGCGGGCGATCAGGTAGATCGTCAGCAGGTTGTGGTTGGGGTTCAATCCCTGCTGGGCGATGTAGAGGCCGCCGGTCACCTTGGGGGTGATGCCTTCGGAGTTGGCGCCGATCAGCGGGCTCTCGACTTCGACTTCGCCGACCTTCGATTCGTTCAGGCAGCCGGTTCCTTCTTCGGCGGTGGCGGCTTCGTATTCGGCCTGGCTGCAGGCCTTCAGCCCTTCGGCGACCGAGGGGTTGGTGGTGAAGCCCTGGGGCAGGGTGACCACGGCGCGTTTGATCTGGGACTGCACGAGGCCGCCGGGGTTTTCCAGGCCGGGGTCGTTGACTTCGATGTCGAAGCGCAGGCCGGTCGGCGAGGTGGCCGCGTCGGAGGTCGGTTCGGCGTGGATTTCCGGCGAGAAGGGGACCTGGTTGCAGCCTCCGAGGCCAGAGGGGGTGAAGGCGCCGGGGTATGAGCTGAAGGCCCGTTGATCCCAGCTATTGAGGTCGACCGAGGTTGCGAGGCCGGCTTCGCAGCGGGCCGGGTTGGTGAAGAGGACCGGCGGGTGCAGTTCTTCGGCCGCCAGGCAGGGCTGGTTGACGGTGGCGTTGCGGGCTTCGTAGAAGCAGCCCCAGCCGCGCTGGTGTTCGTGGGCCGGGGCGCCCGGGACCCCCCAGAAGGTCGCCGTGGAGGCCAGGAAGGCGGCGGTCTGGGTGACGTTGTTGACTTCGGCTGTGATCCCGTAGTCCTGGTTGACGCCGTTGGCGATTCCCGAGCGCACCGAGGTGTCGATGAAGACCGGGCTGTTGGCGATGACGACGTAGAAGCCGAAGCGGGCGGGCTCGCCGTATTCCGGTTCCATGTTGAAGACCGGCTGGGGGACCTGGGCGAAGCCGACCGTGGCCGGTTCGTAGACGGTGGCATTGACGACGCCCACCGCCGAGCTCTGCGGGCAGCGGTTTTCCTTGCCTTCGATCGTGGTGAAGAACTGCGCGGTGGTGCATTTGGTCAGCTTCGAGGGGTTGCCGATCAGCCCCGGCGGCAGGTTGAAGTGGACGTCCTTGGGCAGGCCCAGCGGCAGCGCGGTGGCCGTCCCGTACAAAAACGGGGCGACGTCGCGGCCCTGATTGAGGCTGATCTGGGTGGTGAACTGGAAGGGGTGGGCGGCGGCGGCGGTGGCCGGGGCGCCGCCTTCTTCTTCGAGTGACATCGAGTAGCGGTCGGGGGCGAAGGGGACCGGTTCGGTGGAGACGGTCACCGGGTGGGTGGCGGTCGCGGTCGCGGCGTTGCCGCCCGAGACCCGGGCTTCGTTCGGTTCGCCGAGCACGCCTTCGGGGGTGGCGGGTTCGACGTCGACGCCGATCCGCATTTCGAGCGCGTCGAAGGGGGCGAGGGAGCCTTTGAAGGTGCAGGTCAGGGTGGCGAGGTCGCAGGGGATCCGGCGGCGGTGGTTGAAGGCGCCTTCTTTTTCGGGTTCGGAGCCGCCGATCGCGACCGCTTCCAGTCCCGCCGGGAGGACGTCTTTGAGCTTGACCACGGTCGCTTCGCCACTGAGGGCGGCGTTGCCGACGTTGGTGGCCGAGAGGTAGACCTCGCCGTCGGACTGCCCGGCGGCGAGCTGGGTGACTTTCGCTTCTTTGGCGCCGCCGTGCAGTTTGGAGCTGTCGGCGGCGATCGCGCTGATCACCTGGTCGCGCAGGGCGCCGACGAAGGCGATGGTGCAGGGAGCCGCGTTGCAGGGCCCGCCGCTGACTTCGACGTTGCCGGCGCCGATCGCCGGCAGGTTCTGAAGGGCGGCCTGGACGGTCGCGGCGGAGGCATTGTAGGGGAGCGGCGCGGTGGTCTGGGGCGCCGCGGTGGGCGCGTAGGTGAGGGTGTAGGTGCCGATGGTGGCGGAGACGGTCAGTTCCGAGGAGGCCGAGACGGCGACGCCGGGCTGGATGTAGGTGGGGCGGGTGGAGGTTTCCAGGTGCCACCAGGGACTCGCGGCCTGGGCTGAGGCAGCGTCGGTTGCAGGAATGAGGAGGCCCAGCAGGGTCGCGCCCAGGACGGCCCATCTCGGCGTCCTCAGCTCCAGGCGGGATGAAATTCGAGTCAGCAGGGTCATGCGGGCGGTCTCCTTGGTCACGGTGGGGTCGGTCGGTCGGTGTGCCCTGGTGGCGTTCACTTTTGACCTCTGCGGTTGTGACCGGCGGCTCGGCGGTGGGCGCGCTTGTGGTGCTTACTCTTCTTCTTGTGGTGCTTCTTGGCCTTGTGCTTCTTGACGCACTTGCCGCTCTTCTTGACCTTGCCCTTCGGGCATTCGGTGACATTTTCGGGGCCGTTGATGAGGGCGGTGCCGGGGGTGGGGTGGTTGGGCGGGACCGCCGGCTGCTGGCAGGCGTCGCCCTCGCAGGCCGGGGCCGGTGGTGGCGGTTCGGGCAGGCAGGGCACCGCGGCGCTACAGGCGTGGGCGTCGTAGACGTCGCGGGCGGTGTCGACATCCTGCTTGACGAGCTGGGAGGAGGTGAGGAAGAAGACGTCATCGCCCGATTCGGAGGCGCCGATGAAGGCCGATTCCTGACCGGAGGTGCCGGCGGAGATCAGGCCGACGCAGCCGCCGGAGCGCCCGGAGTAGGTGGGCGAGGCGGCGGTGCAGCCGTTGGAGGCGGGCTGGCCGGCGCCCTGGGGGGGCTCGTACTGGTAGACGTCCAAGGTGCCGTTTGAGTCCCGGGGGACGAGGGCGTCGCCGGAGTTGAAGAAGAGGCGGCCGGAGTCGGTGAGGTAGGCGGGTTGGTAGATGGATGGTGCTCCCTTGCCGATCTGGGTCCAGCCGGGGACGATGCGCGGCGACGAGGCCGTGGAGGAGCCAGGTCCCCCGGCCGCCGCCGACGAGGCCGCCGCTGCCCGGTTCGAGCTTGAAGTAGTCGAAGCCGGTCGGGCGGGCGCCGGTCGGGTCGCAGGAGGCGCAGCGCAGCTTGCCGGCGGCGGCGTCGTAGAGGTAGACCTCGGCGACCGGGGCGCCGGTGGCGCGGTCGCGGTTGTCGTAGCCGGTGGGCCGGGCCTGGGACATCAGCTCGAGCCAGTTGCCGTCGGGGGAGACGCGGGTGGGCTGCCCCTCCAACAGAGGGAACCAGTCATGTTCGTCGCCGGTGGAGAGGCCGGCGATGAAGGTGGTGGCGCCGTCTTTGAGCAGGTAGAGGTTTGGCTTGCCGGCCTGGGCCGCTTCTTCGCCGCCGCCGTTTTCGACCGTGTTGGGGGCCAGGACGCCGTCGGCGACGAGGTAGAGGCGGGAGCCGTCGGCGGAGGCGCCGAGGATGCCACCCTGGACTTCGGCGGGTTCACTTCCCTGCTTGGGAGTGAGGTCGGTGAGCTCGCAGGCGTGGTGGCCGGGGCCCGGTTCGACGATGCGGCATTCGTAGAGGTCAGACCTTTGGTGGCCGGATTCGGAGTTGGCGCCGGAGTCGGCGGTCAGCGGCTGGGTGTCGGTGAAGAAGACGCGGGAGCCGTCGGCGGACATGAACTGGTACTTGCCGCCGCCGGAGATGCCGGGGCCGCCCTGTTTTTCGTCGAGCTGGATCGTGCAGGCCCGGCCGGCTTCGTCGCATTCGCCGGAGGCGCTGGGGGGCGGTGGCGTCGAGGCGGAGGTAGAGGGCATTGCCCGGGCCTTCCCAGGCGACGCGGGAGCCGTCGGCGGAGATCGCGCCGCGGACGGCCTGGCCTTCGAGGCCGATCTTGGCTGCGACCGCTTCGCCGTCGGGGAGCAGGCTGAGCGGGGGCGAGCGAGCCGGCCGACCACTCATAGAGTGCGCCTCCGGCGAGCCCGGAGCGAGCGGGACGGTCGAGCTGAGGACGACGTGGCCGAGGTCTTCGCTGGCGCCGCGGAATTCGGGGCCGCAGACCGCGCTGGCTTCCGAAACCCCTGCGTCGCAGACGGTGCCTTCGCCGAACGTCGTTCCCGGCGCCACGTTGGCGAACGGTTCCTTGCCGGTGACCAGCGGGCGGAAGCAGTGGGCGCCGCAGGCGCCGGAGAGGTCGTGCAGGTAGGTGGTCTGTTCGGAGGCTTCTTCGGAGAGGCCCGGGTTGAAGGGGCCGAAGGGGTGGACGGCGCCAAGCGTCAACTCGCGGTTGAAGAACTTGTACTCCGGGCCTCGCCGACCGCAGAGCCGGTCGGCGCCGGGTGGGGGACCGCGATGTCGCGGGTGGACCAGCCGCCTGCGCCGCGGCGCGAGAGCACCTGCACCAGGTTCGTGTAGCCGGGGGGCTGGGCTTCGGTGGGGGCGTTGGCGAGGTAGGTGATCGCGGCGCCCGAGGCGGCGGTCTGCAGGACGCCGGATTCTGAGATCGGTTCGATTGACGCCCCGTGCTTGTCCGGCGGGGAGACCATCTCCCATTGGCGCGAGTCGGGCAGGCTGAAGGGGCCGGCGGCCTGGGTGGTGAAGGTGTGCGGGGGTTCGGGGCCGATCACGGCTTCGGGGCCTTCGCCGAGGACGTTCTCGGCGACGGCGCGGTAGCGGTAGGCGGTGGCCGGGGCGAGGCCGGAGAGCGCGAAGGTGGCGGCTTGGGTCGAGCCGGCGGAGCCGATGTCCTGCTCGGGGGTGGAGAGGGGTTCGGAGAAGCCCTCGGCTTCGAAGTCGGCCTGGGTGACGTATTCGATCCGCACCCGGGTGTCGAGGTCGTTGGGGTTGACCTCGGCCTGCAGGGTGGCGGCGTTGGCGCTGGCGCCGAGGACGGAGGCGCTTTCGAGCAGCGGCGGGCCGAAGGCGACGTCCTCGCCGAGGCTGGGTTCTTCGATCGATTCGTTGACGTCGTTGTGGTTGGAGGCAACGAGTCGGTAGTGGTAGGTCAGCCCGGCTTCAAGACCGGTGAGCGGGGCCTGGACTTCGGTTTCTTCGGTGCCGATTTCCGCGGCGCTCTTGTCGCAGGGGGCGGTGTGTTCGTAGGGGGCTTTGGTCAGGCCCCATTCGAAGCGGCAGCCTTCCAGGCCGGGGTTGAGTTCGATCCCGGAGGGGTCGACGGTGCCGGTGAGGGTGGCGGAGGTGTGGGTCGGGCTGACCGGCTTGCCGGTGGTGACGTCGGGGACGTTGAGGAAGGCGAAGACGGCTACGTGTTCGTCGTCGGCGACGTAGAGGGCCTTGGAGGCGGAGTCGATCGCGAGGCCTTTGGGGGAGTTGGAGATCAGGCCGGCGCCGAAGGCTTCGACGGGGGCGCAGCCGACCTGGGGGAGTTCGAGGCTGAAGACCGGGTGACAGGAGGAGTCATAGCGCTTGATGATCCCGTGTTGGTTCAGAATGTTGCCCTCGCCCCCGGCGAGGTAGAGGTCGCCGCTGGCGGCATCGACGGTGAGGCCGCTGATCCCGAAGTGGGTGTTTGCTTCGAATTCGGCCTTGGAGGGGGCGACGTCGCCGACCGGTTTGCCGGAGGGGAGGTATTTTCTCACCGTCAATAAGAATAAGCCCTTGAAGTAGAGGTTGTCTTCGGCGTCGAGGGCGAGTTCGCCGGCGACTTCGGCGAAGCCGCCTTTGAAGCCGGCGCCCTGGTCGAACTCGAAGGTCTTGATCTGGGATTCGGAGCCTTCACCGGCGTTGACCCAGAGGTTGCCGGCGGGGTCGGTGGCGAGGCCGCGGAGGGGGCCGAAGGGGCCGGCGGGGTTGGTGGCGGTGGAGCCGTCGAGCGTGCCGGAGGTGGCCCAGCTTTCGATCGGGTGCCCGGCGGAGTCGAACTTCTCGACGAGGCCGGCGCTGGCGTGGGACCCGTTGGAGAGGTAGAGGTCGTGGCTGGAGGAGTCGACGGCGAGGAAGCGGGGTTCTTCGAGCGGGGTGTGGGCGCCGAGATCTTTGCCGGCCTGGCATTCTTCGCCGACGGCGCAGAGGTTCTGTTCGGCTTCGGTTTTGCCGCCTTCTTCCACCTTGCCCTTGTTGACTTCCTTGCCGAGCATGAAGAGGAAGTTGCCGGCGGCGTCGAACTTCTCGACCCGGTGGTTGCCGGAATCGGCGACGTAGACGTCGTGGCTGGTGGAGTCGACGGCGAGGTGCTCGGCCCCTCCCAGCGGATAGGGGTTGGCGGGGAAGGGCGCCGGGTTGGAGGCGGCGCCGAAGGTGCCGGCGAGGAGGCGGACCTGGCTGGCGGAGGCTGCCGAGGGGGCGATTGCGAGGAGCGCGAAAGCGATGAGCAGGGCTCCGCTCAGGGCGGCGGATGGCCACGTCCTTAGAGGCTTCTCTTGGCCTGAACGGTTCTGAGCGCCCTCAGGGGCATCGGCGGTTCTTGCAGATGCAGAGGACTTTGAGAAAGAGGCGAGGGACGGGGCGTGGTCGGCTGTCCGTCCGCCCTCGGCGGCCTCGGCGGGGCGGTTGGACTTCGCTCTCTCGTCACTGCTGAACATCTGCTCTCCCTGGCTCGTTGGATGGCCGCTGCGGGCACTGCACCCCGGGAGCGGCGCGAGGCCACCCCCGGGGTGCTGCTGCTAGCTGACCTTGATGACGACGCCGCTCTGGCCGGCTACGTGAAGCACGTAGCGACCAGAACGGAGATGGTTGAGAACATGCTGCAACCGGGCGGCATTGGTGTTGCCGTGGCTGAGCGTGTGCCCGGCGCGGTGCAGAGTCCAACTGAGGCGGTGGCGCTTATTGGACTTCTGCTGCTTGACGGTGCACTTGACCTTCTTGGAACCCTTGACCTTGCAGGTCACCTTGACCTTGCCTGCAGGGCCCTGCTTGCCCTGAGGACCGGCGGGACCCTGTGCTCCGGCGGGACCCTGGGGACCAGCGGCGCCGTTGGCGCCGGCGGCGCCCTGTGGACCCTGCGCGCCGGTGGTCGCCCTTCTCTCCTTGCGGACCCTGGGCGCCGGTGGCGCCGTTGCAGATTCCTGCTTGGTGACCGGTTCGCTGATTCGACGTTGATGCCTGCCGTGCAGCGCAGTTGGCGCCGGCGGTGACACGATGTTCGCCGGTGACGCCGGTGGCCGGTCGCGCCGGTCGGCGCCGTTGGAGACGTAGGTCGTGCCCGATTCGGAACGATTACTTGACACCGCCGGTGACGCCGCAGTTGCGCCGCGGCGACGCGGGCGGTGACGGTGACGCCTTGGCCGCTGTGCGCCGTTGCAGACGTAGACGGTGCGCCGTGCGTATTCGACCTTGATGCCGCCTGTTGGCGCAGTTGCCGCCGGGGGCTCGGGGGTGCACACGGACGCACTGGCCGGCGGCGGTTGCGCCATGAACACGGTGGTAACTTCCGTCGCTTCACTGAGTTGACCGTGCATGTGGTCGCGCCGGTAGTGTTTGCAGCCGATCCAGCCGGCGAAGGTGTAGCCGGTTTCGGGATGGGCGGTCAGGGTTACGTTGCCTTCGAAGGGCCCGCCGGTGCATTCTTCGCCGGAGCAGGTGAGCCCGGGCGAGGGTGCGCTGACGGTGCCTTCACCGGCGATCCAGACGGTGAGGGTAAAGCCGGTCGGCGCGGTGTTGACCGCTTCGACCGTCTTCGCCGCGTTGATCGTCACTTCGCATTCGTTGGCCGTGACGCTGTCGCATTCGCCGAGCCATTCGGTGAAGGTCGAGCCGCCGGTCGGCGTGTCGATCACGGTGACGGTGGTGCCTTCGGGGTATTCGGCGGCGCAGGCTTCAGGGCCTGAGCCGCTGTCGCACTGGACCGTGCCGGTGCCGGTGCCGCCGAGGTTGACGGTAGGGCGTGCATGACGACCGGGGGGTTGTAGGTGTATTCGTCGTTCGGGTGGTTGGCGCCGAGGTGCCGCCCGGGGTGGCGACCTGACGTGACGGTGCCGGTGCCCGCCGGGGCTTCGATTTCGATTGCGGTGGCGGTGTCGCTGAGGCAGGCCGCGCTCGGGCAGCTGATCGCGGTGGCGCCGAAGTTGACTTCTTCGGCGTTTTCGAGGTTGGTGCCGGCGACCGTCACCGTGTTGCCGCCGGCTTCGGGCCCGTTGTTGGGGCTGAGGCCGGTGACGGTGGGCGGCGAGATCGGAGCGTTGTAGGTGTATTCGTCATGGGTGGTTGGGAGCCGAGGTGCCGCCTGGGGTTGCGACCTGACCGCGACGGTGCCGGTGCCCGCTGGGGCTTCGACTTCGATTGCGCTGGCGGTGTCGCTGAGGCAGGCCGCGCTCGGGCAGGTGATCGCGGTGGCGCCGAAGTTGACTTCTTCGGCGTTTTCAGGTTGGTGCCTGCGACCGTCACCGTGTTGCCGCCGGCTTCGGGCCCGTTGTTGGGGCTGAGGCCGGTGACGGTGGGTGCGGGGGGGCCGGTGGAGTTGAAGGCGGCGTTGACCGTCTTTGCGGCGCTCATCGTGACCGTGCAGGTCGCGCCCGAGCATTCGCCGCCGTTTTCGTTGTTGAATTCGACGAAGGTGGAGCTGCCGCCGGCGACGGGGGTGATTGCGACTTGCTCGCCTTCGCCGTATTCGGAGGCGCAGGAGGTCTTGTTGCCGGTGCCGACGATTTCGCATTCGAAGCTGCCCGAGCCCCCACCGGAGGTGGTGAGGTTGAGCGGGAAGGCCTTGTTGAAGAGGACCTTGACGGTGACTTCGCCGCCGAATTCTTCGGGGTTTTCGCCGGATTCGGCGAGGCAGGGGACGCTGCCTCCTTCGTAGGCTTCCGACGGGAAGGCGCTACCCGAAACGGATTCTTCTTCTGCGGTCTGGGCGTTGCCCGGCGCCTTGCGGCAGACGCCTTCACCAGAGACGTAATAAAATTGGTGGCCTACGCCCACGATTTCCCAGCCGCCGAACTCGGAGCCCGGGGCGGGGACGGCGCGCAGGATGACGCCTTCGACGGACAGTTCCGGTTCGAAAGTCGATTCGGCGATGCATTCGCCGGTGGCGGGGCCGGGCGAGGTGTAGTGGCATTGGATCGGCGGGGTGCCTTCCATCGGTTCGATAAGCGTCGACCCGACGCTGCTGACTTCGCCGCTGCCGCTGCCGGCGATTTCGACCGTGGTGAAGCCGGGTTCGACGGCGAGCGCCTGGGCGGCGGGGACGAGGAGGAAGGCCGCGACGGTGGCCGCGAGGAGGACGAGGCGGAGGCGGCCCTTGGGGGCGCCGCTCGAGCGACTACGACGTGACAGTTTCATGCGGTTGCTCCTTTGTCTTGGTGGTGGGCCGTAGCCGTTCGACCTGACGGCTTCGGAGGCGTGGGCCTCTGCGGTCAGGTCGGACGTCTCCGACCGGTTGGTCGGTATGAGGGCGCGCCTGGCACGGCCAGGCCCGCCCTCATGGGTTTGGTGGGTGGTGGTTCGAAGGTGGGTGGGCGTCCCGGCGGTCCCGGGGTGCGGGGCGGTTACTTCCACAACCACAGAGCCAGGTAGGTCGGCTGGGTGGACTGCGTCAACGCCAGCCGACCTGGGGGATTGTGGGCTTGCGCCCCATCCGCGAGCCCGCGCGCGCCCCTGGCGGCGGCGGACACACTTCGCGCCGCGGCGTCCTCGGCCTTGGCACCACCAAGGCCTGCGGCCTGCGTCCTTGCGGCGCTCGGTCCGACGCCCGCCAGGGTCACACCCGGACCCACGGATGGGGCGCTGACGGCAGTCAAGCCACAAGGGCTTGCGTCCCGTCCTGCGGCCGGGATGACAGCCGCCCGGCTGAGGAGAAGGTCGTGCCTTCCCCCTTTCAGCCGGCGAGGCCCGGTGGAAGTTGAGACCTGGGGGGGCGAATCGGGGGTGGTCTGGGTCTTATGGGTGCAATGACCTGGCCGCCCAAAGCCGGCGAACCCCTCCCCCGTGCCGCGGAAGCATGGTGCGCTCGCGAGAAGTGGACGAACTGGATCCTCGCCGAGGTCGGACACGGAACCGAATGGGGCCATGTCTTCCACGTCGAGAGCGACCAGTGGGAAGCAGTCTGGGAGGCGATCACGGCGGCCGTGATCGGCGCCCTGATCGAGACGGTCCGCAACCTCGGAGCCTTTGGCGTCACCTGCGGCACGACGGTCGAGTTGGAGATCGAGGGACGTGCGGCGAGCGCGATCACCGCGTGGCACTACGGCGCCGAGGGCGACGCTCCGCGCCTGGTAACCGCGTACCCGAGGCCTTACAATCGGAGTCATGGCAACGGTGCGTGAGATCGCGGTCGGCGACTTGGTCGAGTTGACCGAGGCGGTCGACGGCGCCCCCACCGGTACCCGCGGCGGGATCACCGACGTGCTCGATGAGGAGACGGTGATCGTGGAGCTGACGGCGATGCCGTTGGAGCCCGTCTTGGATCGAATCGTGGTAGTGCCTGTCGCCAAGCTGCGGTCGCTGTAGCGGTGGCACTCGGCCAGGCAATCAGAGAGAACGACGTCGTCGAGCTGCTCGACGCGGTCGACAAGGTCGACGGGGCCGGCAGCTGGCCGGCCGGCACGGTCGGCGCCGTGGTCAGCGATCACGGCGACGTCAAGCTGCTCGAGATCGCCGACGATCGGGGCGTGATGCTCGACCTGATCTCGGTCCCCGAAGCGCGACTGAAACTGGTCGTCAAGTACAGCGACTAGGGCGGGGCTCGCGGTCACGCCGTGGCTCCATTCGGGCGCCGGGCGGTTACTTCCCGACCCCCAACCCCCCAGCTCGAGCAGCCGCGACCGACCGCGAGCACAGAGGCGGAGTCGACCCCGGCACGCCGGCGGCCGGCCGCGCTGCTCCCGAGAGCCGGCCGGGTGCCGGCTCCCGTCGCGCCGCCTGCCAGGGAGAGCGAGGCGGTGCAGTCGAGGTCGGCCTCTCCCCCTCTGCGGTGTCGGGCGACCCGGATCCGGGGGGGCGAGGTCGGGGCGGGGTGGGTCTTGGAGGTGCAATGGCGCAGACGATCGGCCATATCCAGGCGACCGAGGCGGCGCCGGCCAAGCTCGGGGCGCGGGGCATCTCCGAGGCCGAAGCCGAACAACTGCTGAACAACGCCTACGTGATCGCCAAGAGCTTGAGCGGGCGCGCCGCTCGCCGCCAGCCCAAGGCGCGGCGGGCGCTGATCGGACTGACCGACGGCGGCCGAGCGCTGACCCTGGTGATCGAGGAAACCCTGGAGCCGAGCAGCTGGCTGATCATCACCGGCTGGGACTCGACGGAGCGCGAGCGTAAGATCCTGAGGAAGAAGGGCTGAGCGATGAACGAGCTTCCGAGCAACATTCCCGACCCGCAACCCGGTGACTTCGACGCCGAGCTGGAGGCGATCGCCGAGGAGGACCTGGAGTTCGTCGAGGCCGGCTCCGGCGTCGCGATCTCGATCGAGGTCCTGGTCGAAGGCGAGGACGCCAGGCGCCTGGCCCGGATCGCCAGCGAGCGCGGTCAGCGGCCGGGCGAGGTCGTCGCCGAGCTGGTCCGCAACGCCTGAGTCCCGCCGCCGCTCGCTCGCCCCACGCTCAAGCCGCGGCGCGGTCACCCGCAGGGCGCGCAGCGACCCCGAGCGGAGCGAGTGGGTTGACGGCGTCGCGGCCGACAATCTGACTCGGTCCGCTGTGTCGGGCGCAGCCTGACCAGCGGACCTGACTGCAAGCTGTTTCGTCTCGACGCTCACGGGGCTCGCGGCGCTCGACCGCTGCGACGGGGTGGTTCCTTGCGAAACCGAAGAAATTGAGATCGGGGGGGCGAGAATCGGCCGCTCGGCGGTTAGTGCTGCATGGACGATTTCCACCGAGGCCTCGACCTCCGCCCCACCTTCGGACCGCGATGCGGTCACCGCCAGGGCGCGCAGCGAGGCCGAGGCGTAAGAACTTCCCCCCTTGTGCGGCCGAGCGATTCCGGTGGCGGCGCGATCGGCCAACGTCAGGCTCGCGCCGACAATGCGGGAAGTCGCGGTCAGGGGGGGCGAACTCGGGCCGGTTCGCCGCTTAGCGTTGTGGATGGACGCAATCGGAAAACATTCAGCCGGCGGCGCTACCCTTCCTGGGGTGACCGCGAAGGAGCAGGTCCTCAAAGAGGCTCCCGAATGGAGCGAGGCGACGGCAACCGCCGTCTTGCTCGTCGTCGAGGCACAGAGCAAGCTCGAGGCCTGGTTCGAGCGCGAGTCGAAGCTCTCGCCCGAGGACGTCAGGGCGCGAGAAGCTCGTTGGGCGCGGGCGAATGCACGCGACCTAATTCGAGAAGAACCTTGGTAGGCCCGATCCGCGGAGGCGTCTTCTGGCTCGCGATGGAGAAGGAGGGCGAGCATCCCGTCTGCGTCCTGACGCGCGAGGAGGCCATTCCCGTCCTCGACAACGTCATCGTCGCGACGATCAGCAAACACATCTGGGGCATTGCCACCGAGGTGGTGCTCGGACCGGAGGACGGAATGCGGCACGAATGCGCGATCGGACTCGACAACCTCAAAACCGTTGAGAAGGCCCTCTTGACCGAAGAGATCACGGTGCTCAGAGGTGAGCGGATGCGCGAGGTCTGCCGGGCTCTGGCCCTGGCTACCAGCTGCGGTTGAGTCATGAGTAAGAACCCCTGGACAGACCCCGACCCCCAGCCCGGCGACTTCGACGCCGAGGTCGAGGCGATGGACCGGCGCGACGGATCGTATTCCAGAAAGGCAACCCCGAGGCCAAGGTGATCGTCCTGCCCCGGCCTCGACGCCGAGGACACGAAGCGGCTGGTCGAGCTCGCGGTCGAACGCGGCAAGACCGTGCGCGAGGTGCTGGCCGAACTGGTCCGCAACGCCTGAGGCCTCAAAGAGGGCGGTTACTTGCCCTCCCGCACCCTGGTCGCCGGCGGCAGTGCGATTCGGGGGGGCGAAGTTGGCGGGCTCGGCGCTTAGCGAGGTATGAGCGGACTCGGGACCGCAGACAGAGGCGAGATCGGCGGCGGCGAGGCCGGCGCGGGCGGGCAGGTCGCCGTCCTGTAGCGACGGCGGCGGCTCGGGGGTGAGGGCGGTTCCTTGCCCACCGTCAACCAACGCCGGCCTCTGTGCCGACGTCGTGGAATCCGATACCGAAAGCACTGCGGTCAAGCTCTCTGCCTTCTGAGCTGGGGCTGGGTGGTTGAAGTTCGTAAGCGCCCCCGGACGCGGGAGCACGGACGCAAGATTTCCGGTGTCTATTAGTGCCCGCGAGGCGGCAGCGACGAGCAAGATCTCCGGTGGTCATTAGTGCGAGGGAGCGAAAGCCGAGCATGTGTGTTGGTGCGGGAGCAGAGGAGGCGCGACTTGTAGAGCGGGCTGTTGTGCGGAGGTAAAAGCCCTTTGGCGCCCGCTCCGCTGCGTCCGTGCACACCGCTGACACCACCGCGCTCAAAACCACCGAACCGTTGGCAGCGGCAATGCCGCCGTCGGAACGGGGCTGCGCGCTGCTTCGTCCTCGGTCGCTTGCGTGGCGCTGCCACGCGGCGCTCCCTGCGTCCTTGCATCGCTTGGCGCGGATGGGCGCCAGCGGTGTGCTCGGCCTTGCGGAGAGGGCGCTGGGGTCCAAAGCGTGGGTAGGGCGGGAGTTGGTGGTGTCCGTGGAGGGGCGATGGGAGGGGTACGGCGAGCCGAGGAAGACTTCGACGGTGGTCTCGATGTGGGAGGTGGAGACTTGGGACGGGAGGGTGGTCGGTGGTCCCCGGAAGGTGAGTGGTGGATGAGAGGCTTACTGCGGGGTGGGACGAAGGGTGGTCGGTGGTCCCCGGAGAGGTCCGTGGTGGACGAGGGGTCTACTGCGGCGTGGGACGGGAGGTGGTCGACGGGCCCCGCGCCGGGGACGGTGTGCTCCGCACCGGAGACGGTGGCGAGCCCTGCGCCGGGAACAGTGTGGTCCGCACCGGGGAGTGGGTGCCCCGCGCCGGAGGGGGTGGTGTTGGGAAGCAGGCCGAAGGGGTGTTGCAAGCGACCCGCGTCAGCGGTTCGCTTGCCGGCGGCGGGGCCGAGCTCCCGCAAGGTGGTTACTTCCCCGAAGGTGTCACCCGGGCGGTGGTGCAGGGAGGCGGCGCCGGTGGCGGTCGCCGTGAGGTCGGCGCCGACCTGGGCGCCTTGAAGAGTTGCCGGGAGGTCGCCGAAGCACGGCGCCGCTACCCCTGACCTCGATGCTGATGGTGACACTGAGTCTCCTTTTGCCGGACTCTTCCCGAGAGCTCGGCCCCTGACTTTGCGCTGCTTCCCAAGTGCTGCTTCGCGGACTGAAACCCCCTGCTTCCGCGGGAGTTGCGGTCGGCGGAATCGGACAATAGTCGATCTGGGGGCGGGCCGTCAAGTTGGGGCGCGAAGCAGGGGGGTGCGGGCGGCGGGGAGCCGCTGCGCCGAAGCGCGGGGCGAAGACCGCCAGGCCGAGGAAGAAGCGCAGCGGCGTGGCGGACACCTGACCTGGGCCGGGGACGCAGCCGGTATCCTGGACGGCATGGAGGCTGCCGCCAAGCAGATCAGCGTCCGGCTCGACGGCGAGCACGCGAGGAAGCTCGCCGAGCTCGCCGCCGAGCGGCACGTCGAGGAGGTCGAGCTGGCCGGCGAGGTCCTCGCCGGCGCGCTCGACGACTTCGGGATGGACGGCGCTCGGATGACCGAGATCCTCGACTCGATTCCGGGCGCCTGGGAGCGCACGCAGGAAGGACTCGAGCAGGCGCGCCGGGGCGAAGGCGATGCCGCTCAACGACCTGATCTGAGTGACCCAGGTCATCATCACCCCGGGCGCCCAGGGTGACGTCGAGGACGCGATCGCCCTGCTCGAACTTCCGAGCGACACTTGGCTGCGAGTCCATCGCTCGCTGCAGGTGGTCGAGACTTTCCCGCTGGCCCGGTCGCGCGCTCGGCGGTCGTTGGGCCGACGCTCGCTTCGTGCTCGGCCCCTGGCGCTGGATGGTCCTGCTGTATCGCTACGAAGAGGCCGCCGAGCGCGTCTACATCGTCGCGATGCACGACGCTCGCTCCAGCAGCTCGGCGCTCAGCGGGGAGTGAGGCGGGGCGGGTCATGCCGCGGTTCCGGTCTGGGGCGGGGTGGTTACTTCCAAAAACTGATGCGGGTAGGTCGGCTGGGTGGACTGCTCTGGCGCCCGCTCCAGCAGCTCGGCGCTCGGTAGCGGGAGTGAGGGGTCGCGAGCGGGATCAAGGTCACCACGGGCGAGCGCAGCGGGAGGCGAGGCGCGTGGGCGAAGTTCGCGAGGGCAACTTCGGTGCGATCCGGCGTCGCCGAAGAGCGGGCGTCGACAAAGAGCGCGGTGGCCAAGGCCACGGCAAGGCGCTGTGGCGATGCGGACGGTTCTGCATAGCGGGCGATCAATCGCGAGGACTCGGTGCGATGCCTGATCGGCCGACGCCGCAAGACTTAAGTCGACCGGTAGCAAGCGCCAGCGAGCATCGTCGAGCGACGACCAGCGCCCACGGCCGAGGTGGAGCGGCTGGGGAAGGTGCGGCAGCGAAGTCGCGAGGATAGGCCGCCTCAGCATGCGGCGTCGAGGCTTGGTCGAGAACCGTAGTCGGCTGCTCAGCGAGCGACGAATAGCCGCGTCGAAGGCCTGACCGGGCGAGCGCTGGCTCGGCAAGCTTGCATCTGCGCGGCAGGACGCGATCAGGCTCGAGGACATCGTCGCGCTGGCGATGAGGAGCTGGGCGAAGAGCACGCTGGCGTCGAGGATTGGCGTCGGCGAGAGCTCGCCGCTTAGGCGGGCACGGGCGCTTGGTCGGACTACCGAGCGGCTGGTCATCGAACCCGCGGCGGAGGCCTAGATGGCGGCATGGCGGCTGGCGATCAGCGTGATAGGTCGCGGCGGCGCCGCGGGAGGCCGTCCGGATCCGGCGGCTGCGCGAAGACGCGGCCTGGAGGACGACCGCGGTATTGGGAGGACATCGAGGCCGGGCTCGGAGCGCTAGCGGGCGGCGAGCATGAATGGGACGCCGACCCAGCCGGCTGGGTCGAGGCTCAGCGCAACGGTGACCCCGCGCGGGTCGGCTAGGAAATGGAAGGCTCGAAGTCGAGCACTGGCCGGTGGGTTGAAGGCAGCCCAGGGTCGGCGGGCCTCGAACCCGGGCTGACCTACGATGTCGGCATGGCGGCTCGCGATCAGCATGACGGCGCAGCGGCAGCGGAGGCCGTAAGAGTCAAGCGGCTGCGCGAGGACGCGCGGCGGCCGATCAGCGTCAATCTGGCGGAGGGGATCGCCCTGAGCCACAAGCTGATGCGGTTCGCCGGGGCGGCGCGCAGGGCTTGACGGAGCCGGCCTTCGACGAGCTGTTGAAGCGCCTCGCAGCTGCGGGCGTGGAGTACGTGCTGGTCGGCGGGCTGGCGCTGAACGCCTGGGGCGTCGTGCGCGGGACGAAGGACGTCGACGTCGTCGTCGCGCCCGACCCCGCCAACCTGAAGCGCCTCGCCGAGGTGGCGGTGGCGGCGGGCGGGCACGTACAGCGAAGCGACGCGCTGCTCGGCAGCCCACCTTCGATCGCCGCCCTGCTCGCAACCGGCGAGCAGGTCGCGATCGAGACGGACCTGGGCAGGCTCGACGTCGTCCAGGGCCTGGAGGGCGTGCCCCCTTATAAGGAGCTGCAGTCGCGAGCCAGCGAGGCAGAGGTGCTGGGCGTCGCGGTCGCCGTCTGCTCGGCTGAGGACCTGCGGGCGATGAAGCGGGCGGCGGGACGGACGCGCGACCTGGCCGACCTCGAGGACCTGGACGCCGTCGAGGGCTGAGGGCGAAAACGGCGGTCGGGGTACGGGCGCTTGTGTAGCCTCGATGTTCATGGCCTCCCCCGCACTGATCCAACGTGCCGGCGAAGCGCTGGCCGAGGCGGCGGGCAGCTCCGCGAAGGTGATCCTGTTCGGCTCCCACGCACGGGGCGAAGCGCAGCCCGACAGCGACGTCGACTTCCTGGTGATCGAGCCGGAGGTGGAGGACCGCCACAAGGAGTGGAACCGCCTGCGGAGGGCGCTCGGCGATATCCGCCTGCCGGTCGACCTGATCGTGCTCGACGAGGCGGTGGCCGCACGGCGGGCGAAGGTGCCGGGGACGATGGTCTACCACGCGATGCGCGATGGCCGGGTCATCACCCAGCCCTGAGTCGTTAGAGGTCGCCGAGCTGTTGGCGCGACGCGCCGGCGGTGACCTGAAGGTCGCCCGCAAGATCGCTCCCGATCCGGAGATCGACGAAGGCCCGATCGGGTTCCACTGCCAGCAGGCGGTGGAGAAGGCGCTGAAGGTCGCGCTCACCCTGGAGGGGGTCGACTTTCCGAAAACGCACGACCTGGAATTCCTGGTTGGGCTGGCGGGCCGGCACGCAATCGACGTGCCCGAGGATGTCGTCGCAGCGGGATGGCTGACGCCGTGGGGAACCGACTTCCGATACGACGACCAGCCGTTGCACTCGTTGGATCGCAAGATCGCCTTGGAACTGGCCAAGGGTGCGGTCGACTGGTGCGAGGGATTGCTGAAGACGATTAGTCGCCTCCGCGAGGGGCACTCTCGCCGCCCTATAATCCGGAGGTAACCCCCCTGTCGTTTCGTCGACAGGGAGCGAGGCCGCCGCGAGG
The DNA here is from genome assembly GCA_963785775.1 of uncultured Solirubrobacterales bacterium. Lineage (GTDB taxonomy): Bacteria > Actinomycetota > Thermoleophilia > Solirubrobacterales > 70-9 > VAYN01. The sequence continues at coordinate 318,202 of CAWAWH010000003.1, forward strand.
CGGCCTCCGCATTTAGACCCTGTCTGTGGTCGAGAAGACCAAGGCGTGGGCCGATGCTGAGCTCGTGGAGCGGGAGCCCGATTCCGAGGCGGAGCCCGAGACCTGAGAACTGGTCGGGGGGCGGCGGGGGGCCGAGAGGTCACCCCCCTCCCCCATCTTCCAAATTCGAACAAGGGCGGAGATGCCGGATCGCATCTGGGATGATCGGGCGATGTCAGACGAGGAGCTGGAGAGGCTGCCGGGCGCGGAGATCGTGTTGGAGGGGATCGAGGACCTCAAGCTCGGACGCGAGAGCGTCAACGCCATCGCGGTCCAGTGCGCGGCGACGCGGCTGCGCGGGGTCGGCCTCGACGCGCCGGGCATCGAGGGCGACGTCCCCGCCGCGCACCGGCTCTACGCGCGGCTCAGCGACGATCTCGGGAACGCGGCCCATTCCCGCTACAACGCGATCCTCGCCCGGGTTGCCAGCTTCGCCGGGGCGGCGGAACTTGCGCGATCCCGCTGACGTCGAGCGGATCAGGAAGCTCGCCCGCGAGCTGGGGCGCGTGGTAGCGCCGGGGACGCGGATGTACCTGACCGGCGGCGCGACGGCGGTGCTCGAGGGTTGGCGGTCGGCGACGGTGGACATCGACGTCCACTTCGAGCCCGACTCCGAGGCCGCCCTGCGCCGCATCGCCGATCTCAAGGAGGAGCTGGCTGTGAGCGTCGAGCTGGCGTCGCCGCTGGACTTCCTGCCGGCTCTGCCGGGATGGCAGGAGCGATCGCGCTTCCGCTTCCGGGAGGGGGACCTGGAGGTCTTCGACTTCGACCCCTACTCGCAGGCCCTGTCCAAGCTGCAGCGCGGCTTCGAGCTGGACCTCTCAGACGTGAGGAGCATGGTCGACTCGGGACAGGTAGAACCAGGACGGCTCCTTCAGCTGTTCGAAGAGATCGAACCGGAGCTCTTCAGGTTCCCGGCCGTAGATCCAGCCCGCCTGCGCGCGGCGGTGGAGTCACTGGCCGGCTCCCGGCGTGACGGTCCGGCGGAAGATCTCATGCCATAGAAGCAACCGCGAGTTGCCCACGGCCGACCTGATCTGAATGACTCAGGTCATCATCAGGCGCAAGAGCGACACTTACTTCGTGGTGGCGGATATCGGCGGGAGGTGGCGTGTCGACGGGTGAATATCGGCGGGAGGTGGGCTGTTAGAAGCGGCTCGCCCCGGCAGACCGGACCCTCTCCCCCGGCCCTTGGGTCGACCCACGAGCAGCGCCGGCGCCGGCGCTCTAGCCTCGCCGCCCGCCGCCGTCAACCCCTGCGGGGTTCCCCGCAGCGCTGCGCGCCGCGGTGACCGCGGCGGGCGGCGAGGCTTGATGGCAGGTAGGTCGGCCCGGAGGGCCGACCCAAGGGGAAAAGAGCGGGGCAAGCCGCTCTGGGGGCGCGGGAGCGGCGGCGGCGGCGATAACCGCCGGAGCGTCGAATCAGGCGGCGGCCGGGGAGCCGATTGGAGCGGGGGCGCCGGTCTCGGTCTTGCCGGAGGGGAGGGTTGCGGTGAAGCTGTCGGTGCCGTTGGCGCCGTCTTTGCCGTTGGTGCCGGTGTCGCCCTTCGCACCAGCTGGACCTGCGAGACCCTGGGAACCAGCGGAGCCGGTCTTGCCCGCGTATTTCTTGGCGATCTTTTCGACTTCCTTCTTCTGAGTGCCATTGAGCTTGGTCGCGGCGTAGGCGCCGCCGACCAGGGCCATGACGAGGGCGAGGATGGCGACGGTGAGGCCGGCCTTGCCGAAGGGCTCGCGGATGGAGTTGATCGGGTGTCTGAGACGGTGTTTCATGGTGGGTTAGTCCTTTCGGTTGGTAGCCGATTGGACCCAACCGGCTTGTGGGGTGTTGGGTGCTGCTGTGAGGCGGAAGGTGGTGGTCATGAGGCGAGGGCGAGACCGCGGGGGGCGAGGAGGCGGAGCGAGGGGGTTCTTGCCCCAACCCGACCCGAAGAAGGCGCACCACTCCCTCTACCACCACCGAGGACACCACGCAGCGCAGGAAAGAAACCGGTCCGAAGGGACGGGGCCTTGGCGCTGCGGGCAGTGTGGTTCACCTGGGTGCCTTTCTGGTGGTTGTTCATGCAGCTGCTCCGGTGCGGAGGGCGGCGGTAGGGCGAAGTCGGTGGGCGGGGCTCGAGGGGGCGGGCTGGGCGCTTAGAGGTGCGATGGTCGAAGCGGGTGCTGCCTGCTGTGCCGAAACCGCTGCGGTCAAGCTCTCTGCCTTCTGAGCTGGGGCTGGGTGGTTGAAGTTCGTAAGCGCCCCCGGACGCGGAAGCGTCAACGCAAGATCTCCGGTGATCACTAGTGCCCGCGAGGCGGCAGCGACCGAGCAAGATCTCCGGTGGTCATTAGTGCGAGGAAGCGAAAGCCGAAGCATGTGTGTTGTGCGGGAGCAGAGGAGGCGCGACTTGTAGAGCGGGCTGTTGTGCGGGGGGAGAAGCCCTGTACCGGGGGCGGTTGAGGCGGGGGTCGAAGCTGGTGCTGCGGTCACGAAGCGGTCCTCCCGAAGACGGGGCCGGGGCGAAGGAGGAGGCAGGTGAACGGCGTCAGCATGGTCGGGCGACTGACCCGGGAGCCGGAGCTGCGGGAGGCGGGTGGTGGGACGGGGGTGGTGGGTGGGCCGGAAAGAAGGTGGAAGCTCCGCAGCAGCTGGAAGCTCGTGGTGAAGACGAGCAGCGGCATGGGGGCGAAAGGCCGGCCGCTGAGCGCTCTCGGGGACATGAAGCCTCAACGGCCAGGAGGGACGCAGGTCGCTGGCGGGGCGGGCGGGCGGAGGGACGGGGGCGCAGCCGCTCGCTCAGGCCCCGTTCAGCAGCAGCGGCAGGCTGGCCTTCCGCGGCAGGTGGATCCAGCCCTCGCGGCGAGCCAGCTCGGCATCCTCCGCAGGAGGCGGGAAGGTGAGCCCGAGCGCCGCGGCGCGGGCGACCAGCGCCGCCAGCAGCGCGTCGAGGGCGTCGTCGCTCTCGACGCAGGCCTCGCGGGCCTCGGGCGCCCAGCGCAGCCAGGGCGCCCTCGCCTCGAGGGCGGCGAGCAGAGTGGCGCGGGCGTCCGTCTCGGCCTCGCGGAGCCCGGGGTCCCTGCTGGACTTGTAGGCGCTGCGCTCGATCTCCCAGAGATGCAGCGCCGCGACCGGGTACACCTCGACGACGCGGTCGGCGCCGGCGAGGTCGAAGCGCACGCCGGAGCGCTCGAAAGCGCGCTCGCGCAGCTGCGCCGTGCGCCTGGCGGTGAGGCCGAGGCGGTCGGCGGAGACGCTGAGCGGCCAGGCTTTCTTGCCGGTCTCGGCGGCGACGAGCTCGCGGGCGCGGACCTCGGTGCGACGCCAGCGGAAGGCCTCCTTGTCGAGGCCCGGCCAGCGGCCGGTGGTGGCGTAGCCGTGGACCGCTTCGACCATCGCCGCGGGCCAGCCGAAGGGGGCGTCGACGCCGATCCAGTCCGCGGCGGCGAGGTGGCCGACCAGCTCCTCGTCGCCGAGTCCCCGCGCGGGCTCGGCGACGGTGGCGCCGTCGCCGTCCCAGGCGATCGCGACCGCGGCGGTGCGCTCCTTGGCGGAGGAGAGGTCGAAGCCGGCGGTCCGCATCGAAGTGGACGGGCGGGCGCCGCCACGGCGAGCGCCGCCACGACCGGCGTCGAAGCCCGCGGGGGGCGCGGCGCGGAGGCGCTGGGAGCCCCTGGCGAGGCGGTCGAGGCTGCGGGAGAGCACCAGGGCGCTCCGGGATGGGCGGCGAGCAGGCGGCGCCTGGTCGGCGGTCAGATGTCTCGGCTGGGATGCGATGGCGCTCTCCTTCGTCCGGGCCCACTCGGGGGCGCTGCCTCGGGCCGGCTGGCGGCCCCTCTCCCCCAAGACGAGGCAGGGAGGCAGATCGACACCCCCCTCCCCCAGTTCACCCAGATGGGCTCGGCGGCGGCAGGCGGATCGCGGCCGTCGGGCGTGCGAGGGGGTTTTGAGACAGCTTCTAAGGCAGGACCCGCAGCGAGAGCGGTCGGGAGTTGCCCTGCAGGTAGGGGTAGCCGCCCTGGGCGCGGACCTGGGCCCGCATCACGTAGGTGGTCGGCCTGGTCGTCTGATGGAAGCGGTAGCGGAGCCTGAAGCGCCCCCCGTCGCGGGTGCGATAACGCCTGAAGGCAAGCCATTTGCCCTTGCCGACCTCGGCCTGCAGCACGACCACGACCTGGTTGTTGTCGGGGCCGGGGATCTCGCCGTAGAACCGGGCCCAGTGCTTGTCGTGGACGACCTTCCTGCGAGCGTCGAAGCTCGGGCGCACGATGGTCTGGATCGTCGCGTGGCTGGACACTTCGCGCGAGCCGGAGCGGTAGAGCACGCTCAGATCGCGCGAGGCCCCCGCCGGGATGGCGAACTGATAGCCGCCGTCGGCGCCGCTCACCGCGACCCCGAGGAATTCGCGCGGCTGGTCGGTGAGGACCCGGCTGAAGACGCACAGCGGCGCTTCGCCGACCCCGCCGCCGGCGCCGGCGAGCCTGCCGCGCAGGGTCGAGCCGGCGCCCTGCTCGACGGTTTCCTCGGCGGCGCCGTGGTCGCCGAGGCCGCTGATGAGGGCGGTCCCGCCGGTGACGTCGGAGCGCATGCATTCGTAGGCCAGCGGCGCCGTGGTCGGCGCGCCGACGTTGCCCTCTTCGTCCTCGAGCCACACCCTCAGCGTGTAGTCGCCGCGCTGCTGTGGGGTTTCGAGATCCTGGATCGCCTGGACGTCGTTGCCTGCAATCGTCTGCGTCGGCACGACGACCCCGCCAGATGCGTTCAGCAGCTGGTAGTGGACGGCGTCGATCGGCGCGCCGGCATCGACTACGTTGCGCCAGCGGACGTCGAAGCCCTGTGCCGCGCGACTCGTGGTCGGCGGCGTGACCGAGACTTCCTGTGGGGCCGCCGGGGGCGTCGTGTCGTGGGGGATCTGGCTCGTCGAAGCCGGGCTCTGGAAGCCCACTTCGTCTTCGAGCCACACGCGCAGGCGGTAGTCCCCCGCTTTGCTCGGCCCTTCAATTTTCGAGAGCGCCGAGAGATTGGTCGCCGGAGACCGTCTGCTCGGGCACGACGACTTCTCCTGCGGCGTCGACGATGTTGTAGTGGATCTTTGAGATCGGGCTGCCCTGGTTGGGGGGCAGCTGCCAATGCGCCCCGAACTGCGGCAGGTAGCGGGCCGCATTCGCACTCGTCACTTCCAAGCCCGCGGGAGCGCCCGGCGCGGTGTTGTCGGTGCGGATCGTGCGCTGGTCGCAGCTTTCTCCGCCGGTCCCGTTCAGCCCCTGGTACTGGCCGTAGTCCTGGGTGCAGACCTGCAGGGCGTGGGCGCCGTCGGCGAGGCTCGCGGTGTCGAGCGCGTAGGCGCGGCCGTAGGGCCCACCGGTCGGGCATGGCTGGTAGGCGCGGGCCGACTCGCCGTTGGTCTGGGAGAAGGCGGTGTTGCACTGCCCGGCGGCCTGGTAGTCGATCAGGCTAGCGCTGGGCGCCGTCGACCCGCAGGCGCTCGAAGCGCAGGCCCGAGCCGAGGTCGGAGGAGTTCCAGTCGACCTCCTGGGCGCCGCGCACCCAGGCGCCCTGCAACAGCGGCGAGGACGTATTGGCGAGGCCGACCTGGGATGGCGAATCGTCGGAGAGGATGAAGACGATGCCGTTGAGATCGGTGGCGTTGTAGTTGGAGCGATCACAGCCGGCCGGGCGCACGCACTCCAGCTCGTAGACGAAGCGGTGGAAGTCGGCATTGCCGCCAGGCCACAGGTGAGGCCCGAAGGCATTGGAAGAGGCCCACTGGCCGCCCGAGTTGGGCAGGCCGGCGCCCTGGGTCATCGTCTGGAAGCCGTTGTTATTGAAGTCCACCCCCCAGAAGCGAGCGCGCCAGCCTTCGTTGAAGGCGTTGGGCTGGCGGGTGTAGCCGCCGGCGGCCTTGAAGTGGACGTAGGCGGGGGTGTCGAAGATGATGTCGCCAACGGCACCGTTGCCGGCGTTGCCGGAGGGTTGGTTCTCGTTGATCCGCATGAAGGCGCTTTCGCCGGGCGGATCGCCACCCGCCCCGCCGCAGTAGTTGTTGATTTCGAAGATGCCGCCGGGGTTCTGGGCGCTGGTGGTGTTGGTGTAGGTGGCGTAGGGCGGGGCGCCGTTGTTGCCCGCACAGGCGACCATCTTGTATTCGGAGGCATGGGCACGCGGCGTGAACGCCCCGAAGAGGGCGAAGGCGGCGGCGATCGAGAGCAGGCAGACGCTCGCTGGAATCGGCATGCCTCGGCTACCTCGACTGGGTCGAGCTTTCATCCTGCTCTCCTTCCCGGTGCGCCCACCCGGGGCGCTTTTCACTGTTCGCCACCTAGACGGAGGAGCGAGGTGAATCGACACCCCCGAGGCGGACTATGTCTGCGGGCTCGTGCCCATCGACACCAACACCGCCTCCAGGAAGGTGGAGCGCTCCGGAGGACTCGTCCATTCGTCGAGTTATGCGTCCCGCGCTAAAGCCAGGCGGGCTCAGCGCCACACCTGCGGGTCCAGGCACTCGTCGATCACCGTGGCGAAGTCGACGCTGTGCCCGGCCCCCTCCAGCAGCGAGAGCGAGAGGCCGAGCTGGCGGCACTCGCGCTCCAGCTCGGCGGCGGTGCGCTCGGCGCCCTGGGGGACGCCGGCCGCGCGCAGGACCAGGTAGCCGGCGATCGAGCGGGCGCGCGAGGGGCGCAGCTGGCCGGAGGAGACCGCCGCGGCGAGGCGCTCGCCGACGGCCCCCAGGCCGCCGAGGCGAAAGCCGCCGGCGGCCTGCCAGAGCCCCTCGAAGCGGCGCTTGAAGCGCTCGCGCAGGAGCGCCGGGCAGACCGCGGCGGGGTCGATCCGCGCCTCGCGCGGCAGGCGCCACTGGGCCTCGAGGCGCAGCCAGCGCCCGCGGGGCGCGGCGGCGCCCTGGGCGCCCTTGTCGTAGACGCGGGCGAGGGTGCGCCCGGCGCGGCTCTTGATAAGGACGCTCTCCACGCAGCGCTCGGCGCGGTAGGCGGCGAGCGTGCCGGCGCCGGGCGAGGCGGCGCCGGCGCACTCCAGCAGGGCCAGGCCCTCGGCGGCCGAGTCGGTGGCGAGGTCGACGGCGACGTCGAGGCGGCGCAGGCCGCCGTCGGGGACCGAGGCGAGCGGGATGCCGAGGTCCTCGAGGTCGCGCCGCAGCCGGCGCAGGGCCGCCGGCAGCTCGGCGGCGGCGCAGAGCGCCTCGCCGCCGGGGCGGCCCTCGGCGAAGACGAGGCCGGGATCGGCGAACCAGCCGACGCGGTAGCAGCCGACGGAATCGGGAAGCAGCCAGGCGGGCCCCGACTGCTGGGTGGCCAGCGCCCGCATCGCCCGGGCGAGCGGCGAGCCCGGCTCGGCGTACCAGCAGGGCGAGATCGTGTCGATGCCGGCGGCGAGCACGCGATCCTGGCGGGGGACGGGGCGCAGGGCGGCGCGAGCATGGGGGCCGAGGGCGAGGCGGTCGCACAGGTAGGCGGGCAGCTCGGCGCCCGGCGGCGCCGGGCGCAGCTCCTCGCCGGGGTCGCGGCGGGCCTCCTCCAGCACCGCCCGCCACTCGCCGGCGCGGTCGCGCTCGCGGCGCGAGCGCTCCTGGCGCTGCCAGAGCGCGCGCAGCTCGCGCTCGCCGGGCGGGCGCGGCGGCGCCGCGGGCGGGGCGAAGTCCTTGGGCGGGCGCAGGGCCATCGGAGGGGTGAGCGATGGCGGGCGGGTTTTCGCCCCTTGGCGACGGGCGCGACGTCAGTGGCGACCGCCGGCACGGCGGGATCGGCGCTAGCCTGGATCGATGGCCCACCACAAGCGCAAGCGAGCCAAGCACCGCCGCAGCGGCTGCCTGCTCTGCAAGCCGCACAAGCTGAGCGCCAACGCAAAGGCGGAGCGGCGCAAAGCCGAGCGCGCCTGGCGCCGGCACGAGCGGCTCGCGCAGTAGCGGCGGCGAGGCGCGGTTCGGGGTCGGAGGGGCGGTTGGGCCGGCCTGGCGCGGTCGGCGGGTTTTGAATAAGCCGACGGCTGCTCAGCTTCGCTTCCGCTGCCGTCGGGGGACGACGCCAACGCTCCTGGCCACCTTGGGCCGCTGGGCCCGCGACTTCGTCGCTAGCGCGGACGGCTCAGGTTGCCGGCAACTCGGGCGCGCGGTGGCGCGGGGCGAGGTGGTCGTGGGGCCGGGTATTGGCGACTTGGCCGCGGTGGGGGTGCGAGGGATCGGTGGTCGCGACGGTCCGCGGGCTCAGACGCGTGGGCGTGGCACATCAGTTGCACTTCTTCGAGTTTTCGGTATTGCTTTGCGCGCCTGGCGGCACATAGCCTTGCGCTCCAGTCAATGCTCAAGGGGGGTCCAGTGCTGAAGAAGCGTGTCGCGCTCGTGGTTGCGGTTGCTGCTGCGCTGGCGATCGTGCTCTTGGGGGCTGGCTGCGGCTCTGGCGAAAGCGGCGGCGGGGAAGCCGCTCGTCACGGCGCCGGGCAGCAGGCATATCGCCTCGCCGCCCATCGGCACATGGTCCGAGCTCGCCACGTCGCGGCGCAGGAGCGCCGAGAAGCAGCGCGGCGGAGAGCTCGGCTGGTCGCCCTGCACGAGCAGCGGGTGCGCGAAGCGGAAGGGCGGCGGCGGGAAGCGCGGGAACGGCGGGAACTCGAACGGGCCGAAGAACGGGAAGTCGAAGAAGAAGCCCCGTCCGAAGAATCCGAATGCGACCCGAACTACTGCGGGGCGTGCTTGCAACCCGAATGCCTCCGATTACGACTGTGAAGGCGGCAGCGGCAACGGCCCCGATTACACCGGCGAAGTCACGGTCGTCGGGGTCGACCACTACGGGCTGGATGCCGATGGCGACGGGGTTGGGTGTGAGGGGGGATGAGTGGGTTTGGGGGTGGGGTCGAGCAGGAAACGGGGTTCGGGTGCGATGCGGAGGGCGGTTGGTGGCGGTAGGGAAGGGTGCTCAACAGTAGCTCTAACCCGTAAAGCCGCACAAATCGACTGAGCGAGGAGAAGACTTCCAATGGCGATCAAGAAATGGAATTTCCATACCTACCAGGACAAGGCGGGCAGGTGGCGCTGGCGGCTGATTTCAAGCAACGACCGAATCGTGGCCGACTCCGGACAAGGCTACGAGAGCCTTTCCGCCGTCCGCGCAGCCGCACAGCGGATAAAGGACAACGCAGGCAGCGCAACGATCGACTGAATCTGGGACCAGGTAAGAGGAGGACGAGATGGGAATGCTGTTTCGGATGTTTGCGCCGAAGTCGGCGAAGAAGGTGCGGCGGGCGGCACACCCGGTCGAGCGCGATGACGCCGCGGCCGGTGCGCAAGGCGAAGGCGCGGGCGAGAGATGTCGCGAACCCCGTCGGTGGGGTGAAGCGGGCCGGCAAGCGTCGGGCGGTGCGGAGCGTGCGGGGGTCGAAGTGGTTTTAGAGCTGCCTGGCCGCTGAAACGAAATGGCTCGCGCACCCGATCGCAGACTTGACACCTACTTTCTGGGGGCTGGATTTTCACGCTCGGTCAACCTGCCAAACACCGCAGAACTGTTGACCAAAGTGCATGAGCTAGCGAAGTACTACAAGCTCAATCTCGATCAGCAACTTCGGGACGCATACAAATACTTCTACCCCGAGGAGGCGCGCTCATTCGTTCCCGAGGTTGTCGACTTCTTCTCGGTGCTACGCGCCAACGAGGACGTAGCGCGGGGAATGCCGGCTCGTTCGAGCATCCATCCCTCCTGGCCGACTTGCGCCTTGCGATTGCCCGGCTTCTGTGCGAAAGATTGCGAGACCTCGCAATTCCCGAAGATGGGTGGGAGAACGTTGACCAAATTGTCAGGCCGGGAAACGTCGTGATCACCAGCAACTGGGATCTGTTCGTCGAGTACTACGCTCGGCGGCGCGGCGTACCGCTGCGGTTAGGCGGAGAACCCGGCGAGGGGCATCTAACGCTGATCAAGCTGCACGGCTCAGTCGACTGGACGACACCCGACGAGCGGCGGGTGGGCTGGTCTGACAATGATTTCGCAGTTCTGCGTGAAATTCAAAACCCGCGCCGACCGTGGACGTTCGCCATCAACGCGGAAGACGTCCTGCGGATCCGAGCCTTGGAGAACATGAACCGCTGTTGGCAATTCATAAAAGCACGAACAAGCCGGCCACTGATGGTGACGATGTCCTTGGGGAAGGCAGCCGATGTTGCGCCGATTCGCTCAATGTGGCAGGACGCCTACTATGCGCTGAGCGCGACGCAACACTTGCGTTTCATCGGCTACTCGTTGCCAGACGATGACATTGAGATCCGAACGCTCTTACGGGCGGGCGTCGCTCGGGGCAGTGCTTCGCCTGCAGGGAGCGCCAAAGTTACGGTGATCAATCCCGAGACGCAGGTTCATATACGGGTGCGCACGCTGGTGTCGCGAGCAGCGGTGTCCGACTATGGGGCGTTCGTGCCGGAGTGACCCTCTCAGAGGCTGAGCGTGTCGATGATGGCGCGGCGAAAGTTGCGCGCCGTTGGATGTTGGGCGACCGCAAGCCAAGCAACAGCAGCGACGGCGGCGGTGACGTCCCAGCGGATCTCTTCGAGCAGTTTCATTTCCTCACCCCCTCCTTGCGAGATGAGTGCGAAGTCGGCCTTCCTCAGTTGGGCTCAAAGCTGCCGAGATAGTAGCCGTTAGCGATGTCGGGAAGACCGTCATCGCAAAGGAAGGCTGCCTTGTAGTCAGGGTTGCCGACATATACGTGCGTGCGGCCGCTCTCATTCTCGAAGGTGATATCCCAGGCCGTGTTCTGACGAAGGTGATCGCGGCCGTCGTAGTACTCAAGGTGCTCGCGAGGCGCCTCGCCTAGCACGATGATCTGGGGATCCGTCTGGTTGATCCAGCTCGCGGGCATGCGTGAACGCCCATGGTGGGCTGCGAAGACGACATCAGCCTTCGGCAGAGAAACCTCGTTCTCGATCGTCTCCATGAAGTCAGTCTCAAGGTCACCGAACCAAAGTATCGTGACTCCGTCCGCACGGCCATACTTGAGGATGGTTGAGAGGTTGTTCGGACTGCCGCCCTCCGCAACCGAGGTCAAGACGTTTCGGAAATCTGGGTTGGCCGTCTCCGGCCACAGAACGGTGATCCCTGATGAGCCTCGAACATCGTTGGAATCATTCAGCCAACAACGGGTGACGCCCTTGTAGAGGTGGTAGACCCGGTCGGGATCGTCGCGAATCTCGCAGTAGCGCTCGAAGTCAACGGTGTCGTCGGGCTTCGTCGCCTTGTTGTCGACCAGGTGGAAGTTGCGAATCCCAATTGCGTCATCGAGTCGAGCAAGCCCGCGGATGTGATCATCGTCGGGGTGGGTTGAAATGAAGCGAGTCAGGCCCTTGGACGCGGACTGCTTGCGAATCTCCTCGATGATGTCGTCGCGATCGTCGGCGATGCGGCAGTCGATGATCGTGAAGTTGTCCGACCCATGGCGGATGTAGTAGGTGTCGCCTTCGCCGGTGGCGAATGACTTGACCGTGCTCATTGGAGCTCGGTCTCGGCGTAGCTCGTGAACAGCTCGAAGCCGTACTGCCGGTAGAACTTGAGGTAGCGATAGAAGAGTCCTGCGGTCGCGAGCACCGCGAGAAGTAGCCACCAGCCCGGTCCGGCGACCGATCCGGTTTCGGCGCTGCCGAGGGCGATGCCGGCAAGAAGGCACGCCGCAGCGAGCAGGGTGGCCATGGCTGTGTTTCGGCAGAAGCCGTAGAGGTTCAGGAAGGTGTCCAACCGCGCTTGTACGACTGGATCGGACTTCATCCGTGCGTGACAGTGAAGGAAGAGGTCGTCTCCCTCGCGATCCCCGGCACGCGCCCTGACCTGCGCCTGCACGCCGGGAGGCAGGGCCCTGAAGTAGCCGGGAAAGAACCGCGCCTCGGACTGACTGGGGGTCCGATTTCCCAGGAGGACGTCGGTGGGCGTCCCGAACCACTTGCGAACGATGCGTCGCTCGATCAGATCACCGGCGACATTGGCGACGATCTGGCCGAGAACGTAGACGACGATGACGAGCAGGAAGCCGACCGGGAGGGTCGGACTGGCCTGGAAGGACGCGTCGCCGAAGAAGGAGGCGACGATCGCGGCGAGGACGACCGCGCCGCAGGCGAGGTAGCCGAAGAAGTCGTAGACGCTGAAGGGGAGTTGGTTCATCGGGCTCAGGGACGGTTGTCGATCGACTCGTCGAGGGGCGGCACCGCAGTCATCGGGTTCCAGTCCCGGTTTGCGCCGTCACCCCAAAGGCAGGCCACGTTCCCTTCGATGCAATAGCAGGGATACCCGCGCCGACCGAAGGCGTTGGTGACCCGTGGAGAGGGGTAGCGCGGGTCCTTCGCAGCCTCCTTGTTGATGCTGATCAGCGCTGAGCCACGCCGCCCGCTGGTCTTGGCGCCGAGCAGCCGCTCAAGGCAATCGGAGCTCGCGTTGTGGCGGCTACCGTGGTGGGGGACCTGAACCAGGGTTGGATTGCTCGCCGTTCGGCCCAGGCCCTCGAGATATTCCAGCGCGGCTTCGATCGCGGGGACGCCAGCATCCCCGGTGAGGACGAAGCGCTGGGCACCGAATTGAAGGTCGATGACGGTCGAGGTGTTGTTGCGGGGATTGGTGCCTCCCGCGTCGCCGAACGGGATCTCGACGGGAAAGGCGCCCAGGACCCGGGCTGAGATTCGCTCGGCTGCGGCGGCGAGACCCTTCTTCGCGGGAGCCGCGGCACGGGTACCGGCCTTCTCCACGGCGAGCTCTTCGACCACCCTCGCCTCATAGAAATCCTCGCCCGGCCCTGCGATCAGCAGCGCGCCGCCGAAGGCGTTGAATCCGGCGAAGGGCTCATAGAGCCCGGCCCCTTCCGAGGCCGCCAATTCGCGGAGTTCCTTGACCGCGGCGGCGGCGGGAAGATCGCCGCCACCGTGCGCCGAGAGATCGTGTGCGGCGAGGGCTCTGACCTGCAGCTCTCTGATCACGGTCCCGAGCCCGCCAATGTGATCCGCATCGGGATGGCTGAGAATCACCAGGTCGATCTGGTTGGTGTCGTAGTAGCTTCGAACGTGCTCGACCAGCGCCTCGCCGTCATCCTGAAAACCGCCGTCGACGATCACGTGCGCGAGGGCACCGGTGTCGGGACGGGTGAAGCGCATCGCGATCGCGTCGCCGCTTCGGGCTCCGTCGCCAACTGGCAGAAAATCGATCTCGAACATAACCTCTTTCTCCTACGTCACCGGATAGGGCCAACGTGCCGGTTCACGCGACGATCCGGCAGTCGGTGGAACAAGGGATCGAAGGCGTGCTGAATTTGCGACCTCAGCTCCCCCTCAACAGGCTTGATCGCCCGAATGAAGAGATGGCTCGGCGGGCCGGAAGCCGCGAGGAAGCCAGCCGCCAGGGCGAGGGAGAGAAACAGCCTGCGTGTTCGGCGCCTCAAGACAACCACCGCCACTACTGCTCGTCGAGCAAATCATGGAGAGAGTCGGCGCCTTCGCGGTCGAGCAGCGTCTTCAGGTGCATGTCGCTGCGGACGCCGAAGTTCCGGCCGTACTGGTTCTCGATGGTGCCGACGTGGGTGTCGCCGCGTTTATGGCGCAGCTCGCCGTTCTCGTCGCGCGAGCGGTCACCGCGCATCCCTGGCGCATCGTTGTCCTTATGGGTCATCCGACACCTCCCTAGGTGGGCTTGCCTCTGGTCGAGGCTCATCTGTTCACGGAGCGCATCTACGTCTAGGAACAATCCTAAGAATGCGGACGGACGGACTTTTGGCGCCTTGATCGGCGGCGGCATTTCGACGACTATGCAGCCCTGAGCCGGTAGCGGCCGGTGCGCTTGCCGACCTTCTCTACGGCCTCGGCGCGATTGATCTGCGCGAGGAAGGTGCCGAGAGGGTCTTTGCCGCCTACCCGGTAGCCGTGGTTCTGGAGCAGCTGGAACCAGTCGCGGTAGTGGACCTCCTGGCCGCGTCCCATCTGCTCGTCGAGGAGCTTGATCGCGACGTCGAGGAGGCGCTGGCCCCTGAGGCGGCCGTCGATGTCGTCGATGGAGAGCTGGACGGAGCGACCCAGGGCGCTCTCGAGCTGCTCCAGGAGGCTGCGTTCGCGCTGTGTTTGATCGTCGATGCGATCGGCGAGGAGACGGAGGCGTTCGGCTTGTTCAGCTTGGGCCTCGATCCTTCTGGCTAGCGCGACTGCCTCGCTGAGGAGAGCCTGGTCGAGGGTCTTGGATGGCTCTCCCGGCATCGGAATGAAGCCTAGGACCACCAACGGAGGCAAACTGCTTCCCGTATGGCTGGTATTTGCGGGGTATCGGAGCACGCAAACATCGCTTCCCGCACCTGAAGCAACAGCCCCGATTCATAAGTTGCGGATATGCGGCCGAGCCTCTGGCCCTTATCGACCAGGCGCTGGTATTCGGCGGGTTTCTCGGTGTGGCCAGAGAAACCGGCATCGGGACGGTGGCCGCGGCCTCGCGGTCGGCTGGTGAGGGACGGGGACGCTGGGTTGGCGCGGGTCGGACCCTCGGGGGCCTCGCCGCTCAGGGTGGCCAGGGCGTTGGCGTCAAGACCCGCCGCCCCCGGACGCGCAGCGGAGGAGGCGGCGGCTTGTGTGAGGGGCTCGGCTGGCGAGAGGTTGGCTTGGCTGGCGCTCGGGGGTTCTTGCCCGGTCGCTGAGCTGAGGCCGGCCGCTCAGAACCGGGGGCTCGGCCCGGCGAAGCGCTCGAGCCCGTCGTCGGGGAGCGGCTCCCAGGGCGCGGCGTCGTCGACCCAGGTGCGCCAGGAGGGCCGGACGCCGGGGTCGCCGTCGAAGGCGCCGAGGCGGACGCTCATCTGGCTCGGGTCCTCGGGGTTGCGGCTGAAGAGGTGGGCGCCGCACTCGCGGCAGAAGAGCTTCTCGAAACCGCCGTCGGGGTGGCGCCAGCCCTGCACCAGCTCCTCGCCGGCCAGGAGGCGGAAGCTGCGGCCCTCGATCCGCGCCTGGGCCGAGCTGGCGGTGCCGGTGCGGCGCTGGCAGCGGCTGCAGTGGCAATAGCCGGCGCTCCGTGGTTGCTCGTCGAGCTCGAAGCGCACGCCGCCACAGAGGCAACGCCCGGTCAGGCAAGGATCGGCCACGCGGACAGTCTGGCGCCGCTGCGAAATGCGATCGCGGCCTGCGGTGCGCGGCGGGGCGGGGCGGATCGCTCAAGGTGGCCAGGGGCGTTGGCGTTGCGCCCGCCGCCCCCGGACGCGGAGCGGAGCAGCTTCGGTCGGGCTGAACGCCGCTGCGCACACGCTCAGGGTCAGCTCACCCGTCCCGCAGACCACGCCCAAGGTCAGCCGTGCCGGCGGCCTCTATCCGGCCCCCGAGTATCATCGGAATCGGTATGAAAGCGATCCGCACCGACTTCAGCGGCTACGAGGGCAAGTACGTCGCCATCGACGCCCGCACCGGCAAGATCGTCATCGCCGACGAGGACCCGAAGGTCGTCCTCCGGGAGGCGAAGGGCCGCAACCATGTCGTGGTGCGCGGCCGCGTCCCGTATCCCGACGAGCCGATCTACGTCTTCTAGTCCTCAGCGGTCGTCCCGGCCAGACGCGGGAGCGCTCAGCTCGCCTCGAGGTACTGGCGCAGCGCCTTGCGGATCACCGAGGACGTCGGCTCATGCTCGCGCTCGGCGCGCCGCGCCAGCGCCGAGCGCAGCTCGGGGTCCAGGCGGACCGACTCCACGCTGGCCGGCCCCGAGCCGATCGTCGGCCGCCCGACCCGCCGCGCCAGCGTCTCCTCGACGTCGTAGCCCGCCTCTGCCTCGGCCGCGAGCTTCTCGACCAGCTCCTCGGTGATCGGAACGCCGCTCTTCGTCTTGCCGTAGGTCTTCTTCTTCGCCATCGTCACTCTCCCGGTAGTAGCGGCAGGTATTTCGGCCGCATCCTCATCGCGTGGATGGCCAGCTCCGATCCGTCGTCATCCCGAACGATCGTCACGACCTCCAGCAGGTCCGCATCGCGGGCCGGGCCCAGATACAACCGGGTGTCGTCGTCTCGCTCGTCGATGCTCATCGCGTTCTCCACCGCGTGTTCAATGTCCTCGTCGGCGATTCCGTGCTTGTGTGCCGACGGATGGATCTCCACCACGGGAATTGTAGTACGAAATCCAGTCGCACAGGCTCTTGGATCTGAGCGCCCGGCTTCACCCGAGGACGCAGCGCGGTTGGTCCGTCGGCCGCGGGTGGATCGGGGACGCCTGTGGCCAAGCAGATCAAGGACGCAGGACTCCGCCTTTGCTGGTGGCAAAGGCGAGTCCGAGGACGCCGAGCTGCGCAGTGTGCCACAGGCGTCATCCGGCCGCGCGGGGTCGGGGAGACCAACCGCCTATGCGCAGTGTGCCAGGCGCGTCATCCAGGCGTGCGTGGTCGTGGCATCAACCATCTAACGCTTCGGCGTCGTCCACGCCGCCTGACTCGCCCATCCCCACCCCGGCCCACTCGCCCCAGAGCCGTCCCACGACCACCGCGCCCGAGCTAGCGCGAACCGCGGACCGAGACGCCCAAGGTGGCCAAGCCGTTCGCGCCACGCCCGCCGCCCCCGGAAGCGAAGCTGAGGAGGCGGCGGCTTATGTGAGGGGCTCGGCTGGCGGAGGTTGGCTTGGCTGCGCTCGGGGGTTTCTTGCCCGGTGCTCGTGGCGGGGGTTCAGCCCGGAGCGGGTTGGCCCGGCCGGGCGATCAGCGGCTGAGGACGCCGGCCGGCAGCAGTGACTCGAAGGTCTGCTCGGTCTGGAAGTAGCTCGAGTGGGTGCGCTTGACGGTCTCCAGGGAGTCGGCGCCGAGCAGGACGATGTCGAGGTCGTCGCGATCGCGCATCTCGCCCTCGAGCTCGGCGTAGGCGGCCTGGGCGGCGTCGTAGTCGGTGCCGAAATCGCGCACCTGGGCCTTCCCGGTCGGGATGTCGTAGACGATCAGGTAGTGCTGGATGTCGGCCTCGGTCATCTCAAGTGCCTGCAGCGGCTTGAAGGGGTCAGGCTTGGCGACCATCGCGTGATCGTATGGCGGCGCTGGCGCGGGGGTGAGGAAAGGTGGCGGAAAAGGCGACGGAAGGCAGGGGCCTGCGGAGCGGGCTTGGCCGAAGTGTGGCTTTTGGCTGCGCTCGGGGGGTTCTTGCCCGGTCCTCGTGGCGGCTGTTTGCCCCGGGTGGCCGCGCTGATTTGCAAGGTTCCTCTGCGGCCGCGGGCGGACATGGCGAAGCGCCGCGACTTGGTGCCCGG
Source organism: uncultured Solirubrobacterales bacterium (assembly GCA_963785775.1). GTDB lineage: Bacteria > Actinomycetota > Thermoleophilia > Solirubrobacterales > 70-9 > VAYN01. The sequence continues at coordinate 335,430 of CAWAWH010000003.1, forward strand.
ATCGCGGCGCGACGGCCCCCCACGGGCCGGATGCTCTGGTGCTTTTCCCGCCTTGCTGCCCTGGCGCTCGCCCCTGCGAGCGCAGGGGGGAACTTAGCGCGCCGGGCGGGGCTGGTCAAGGAAGGTTTCGGCTTGGGGGCGGGGTTTGGGGTGGCGGCGGGGGGTTCTTGCCCGGTGCTCGCGCTGCTGTCAATCCGACCGTGAGCGTTGCTGCGCCTTGCGATGGGCCCGGAGGCCGGCGCGCGGCGCGATGGTCAACCAGTGGCACTCGGCGGGAGCGCCGTCGGCGGGCTGGTTGCGGTAGATCAGACGGAACCGCGGCTTCCCTTTCTGGGTGGGAATGTCGAATCGAACCCTGCGGCAGTCGGCGAGCTCGGGGTGCAGTCCGGCTCCCATCGGCTCGCCGATGAAGGGGTTGTCTTTGCATTCGACCAGCAGCTCGGCGATGCGACGCTTCAGCGCCTCGGCTTCGTCCTTGCGGGCTTGATCGTCCCCGGCGGCGGTCGCGGTCACTTCGGCAACGTCGTCGAGGACGCCCTTGGCGAAGGTGACGGGCACCTCGCCGGATGCGTCGTCGGCCATCCCTCAGGGGAGCCTGATGCCGAGTTTCGCCAGCGCCTCGGCGCCGTCTTCGGTGTGCTCGGCGGCGCCGCTGCGGATGCGCTCGGCGGCGATCGCGGCGGCTTCGTCGTCGGCGCGGCGCGACTCGAAGGCTTCGGCCATCGAGTCGATCTTCGAGTTCATCTTCCGCATCTGCTCTTCGAGGCGACGCACCCGGCCCGATTTCATCCTTGAGAGAAGAGGCATCCCGACGAGGATACCCGGGGCTCAGGCGGCGCTGGCGATCGCGGCTTCGCGAGGGCTTCTGGCGCGGCGGCGCCGACCTACTGCATGGGTGTAGCGCGCCGGCATCGTCTCGGACCGGTGGCCGGCGACCTGGGCCAAGATGCCGGCGGCGCCTAGGCCAACGGGCGAACTGGCTAGCGCCGCCCGCCGGCGCCGTCAACCCGCTGCGGGGTTTCCCGCGCCACTTCGCGTCGCGGTGACTGCGCCGACGGGCGGCGCTGGTTGGCGGGTAGGTCGGCCCGAATGGGCCGACCTTTGCGGTCGGCTGGTGAAGGACGGGGAGGCTTGGCTGGCGCTGGTGAGGCGGCTGCGCGAGGGCGACTATGACCTCCGTGCTTGCCGAGCGCGCTTCCGGACTGCCAAGCGTCAAGTCACTTACGCGTCGTGCGCACCTGGCAACTGCCTCGGCGCCCTGAGTCGAAGTAGCAGTAGTCGTTGACCCAGTGGATCGTGTAGCGGTCGTTCCAGACGACTTTGCCAGCTTCGAAGACGTAGTAGATCGTTACGGAGCCGTAGTAGTCATTGGGGCCATAGCTCCAGCTCACGCCACATTTCTGCTTCGTCGCTTCGACGGCCCGCCACGACAGCCGATAGGCGCGGCGGTGAGTGAATCGCCGAGCAGTTTCGCCCATCGACAACTGTCTGCAGGGCGGGGCGCCGCCGCCAAGTCAGACTCAAGACGCGTCCACCGATCGCGGGACGCCGATGAGCTCCGGTTCGCAGAGCAGCGGCATGAAACGAGCGGGGCCTGTGAACCGGAGTTTGCACGGTGAGACCTTTCTCACCGCGACGTTAGAGCTGCGTTAGGCGGCAAAAATAGCTTCGCGCGCTCTGATCAACCGACCAAGGGAATGAAACTTGAACCGGATATTGATGAAGGGCATGATGGGATCACTCGCCATCGCGGCCGCCGCGCTGGCGCTCGCGGGTTGCGGTGGCAGCTCTGCGACGGGTGCCTCGACGGCAGCGAGCACGGCAAGTGGGACCCAGGCCGCCGCGAAGTCGGCGCCGTCGCTGGTCATCGGGACCTACAAGACTCCCGAAGATGGCACGCTCATCACCGGCGCCAACGATAGGACGCTCTACGTGTTCAAGCCGGACGAAAATTCCACGTCCGCGCACGAGAAGTTGAGCACCTGCAAAGGCGCCTGCGCGGCGGTGTGGCCACCGGTGATCGCCTCCAGCACTCCGACGGTGGCTGGTAAAGCCAGCGCGTCCCTCATCGGCTCCACAACGCGCAGCGACGGCAAGAAACAGGTCACCTACAACGGCCTCCCCCTTTACTACTACACGGCCGATAAGAAGGCGGGCCAGTCCACCGGCAACCATCTCAAGGACGGATTCGGGCTCTGGATCGGCATGCTCCCGAGCGGCAAGCTCGCTCCGGACGGCGCCGATTGAGGTAGGGCGGAGGCAAGCAGCGGGTCGGGGGTCCTGACGGGGTCCCCGGCTCCGCTGCGATGAGGTGGGCGGCGCGAGGCTGACCTCGAAGACTGGCGGTTGGGGGTTTCTTCCCCAGCCCTCGTACGGCGATAATCCCGGCGATGGCTGAGGAGCCCGATCTCGAGCTTGGGGCGGCGGGCGCCAGCGGACGGCGTGAGTACGAGCGGCGGCGGGCGGCCCGGAAAGCCAGGACACGAGCGCGCCACCCGCACATCGGCGGGCTGCTGCTGGCGCTGCAGGGCACGCCCGAGCACGAGAAGGCCTGGGCTACCGGGGCGGCGGGCGAGGAGGAACTCGCCGCCTTCTTGGCCCGCCGCTGTCACGAGGCGATCGTCCTGCACGATCGGCGAATGCCCCGTAGCCGCGCGAACATCGATCACCTCGCCGTCGCCCCCTCCGGTGTCTTCGTGATCGACGCGAAGCGCTACAAGGGCAAGATCGACGTCAGAAAGCCCTTCTTCGGCCACCCGAGCCTGTTCATCGCCGGTCGCAACAAGACGAAGCTGGTCGAAGGGCTGGCGCGACAACGGGAGGTGGTTCGCTCGGCCCTGGCCGAGACGATCCCCGAGATGCCGGTCCACGCCTGCTTCTGCTTCCTCAACCCCGAAGGTCAGGCCAGTGGCAGCGGACTGCCCCTATTCAGGACACTGAGCATCAACGGCTTCCAGCTGCTCTACCCGCGCAAACTGTCGAAGCGGCTGAACGCCTCGGGAGCGCTCGGTCCCGAGTCCTGCCGCGAAGTCGCGGAGCTGCTGGCGCACGCCTTCCCGCCGGCATGAGGCTCGCGACCATCGGCTCGAAAGGACGGATGCCGTCCGCGCGGGGAGCGGGATCGTGGGGGCGATGTGACCGAAATGCGACCATCGGACACATGACTCTCAAACGGATGGACCACGTCGGCATCGTGGTCGACGACCTCACGGCGGCGACCGAGTTCTTCATCGAGCTCGGACTCGAACCGCAGGGCAAAGGATCGGTCGAGGGCGAATGGGTCGACCGCATCATCGGCCTGGAGAGGGTGCGGACAGACCTCGTCATGCTGCAGACTCCCGACGGCCACAGCCGCCTAGAGCTGGTGAAATTCCACTCGCCGGCGGCCCGCGGCGATAACCGCCAAGCGCTCTCAAATGAGCGAGGCATCCGCCACCTCGCCTTCCTGGTCGAGGACGTCGACGCAACCCTCCCCCGCCTGCAAACCCGAGGCGCCGAGCTGATCGGCGAGGTCGTCCGATACGAGGACAGCTACCGGCTCTGCTACGTCCGCGGGCCCGAGGGGATCATCGTCGAGCTGGCGGAAGAGATCGGGTGAGAAATGGAAGCGATGAGCGGCACTGAACCTCCACACTTCGAGATCGGCCAAGCGGTCCTAGTCGACGAGGGCCTTCCCGGTGAGATCACGGCCGTCGAATGCGGGGATCGGTTCCCGGTTCATGGGCCTCATTCCTCCGAAGGACACCTGGCTCTACACGGTCAGGCCCGAAGACGGCAGCGACCGAACAGACCGACGTCCCGGAGTACAACCTGGTGGCCCAGGCGGCTTGGGCCAAGGGCGAAGCCTGAGGCGGTGAGGCGGCGGTGCAGATGGAACTGCTACGCCGCCCGCGCTAAATGGCGGAAGGTCGGCCCGAATGGGCCGACCTTTGCGGTCGGCTGGGGGTGGGACGGGGCGGTTGGGCTGGCGGGGGTGGAACCCTCGCCGCTCCGCGACTCGGGCCCGCGAGCGAGTGCGGACAGAGCGCAGGCCGCGCCCCGACGCCGAGGCGCGGCCTGCATGGCACCCTCAGCCCGCGACCCTGACCTCCACCGGCCTGCTCGCGCCTTCGACCCAGGGGTAGCCGGTCTGGTCGGGGACGACGGCTCGGAATCGGTACGTCGTCGTCCGCGTCGTCGAGGTGAAGTGGTAAGCGGCACGGAAGATCCCTTTGCGGGCGCTGGTCGCCTTGCGGAAGGTGATCCAGCGCTTCGAGCCGACCACGTTGGCCTGCAGGATGACGACGCGGCCGCGGCGGTGGGGGCCTGGCAGCTGCCCCCAGAATTTGACGCGCTCGCCGTTGTGCAGGTGGCCCGAGGAGGAATGCAGGCTGGGTCGAGCGTGGGCGTAATAGCGAACGTCGCGGGCGATCTGTGAGGTGTCGTGGCGGTAGCCGATGACGATGTCGCGGTTGGGGCCGGCGGGAACTTTGTAGGAGTAGTTGCCGTTGGCGTCGGTCGTGACGGTGCCGACGGGTGAGGCCTGCGCGTCGACTTCGAGCGTTTGCATCTTCACGCAGAGGGTCGCGCCTGCCACCGGATCGCCGGCGTTCGTCCGCAGGGTGCCGACCACTTCGGCTTCCTTGCCGAAGCCGACGGTCAGCGTTTCGTTGTTCGACTTCGTGAACTGGGCGCTCAACAGTTCGCCGCCCGCCACGGGCGAGTCGGCGCAGGAGTTGTCGACGTTGACGGTCTGGGCGGCTGAGCAGGTCGTGTTGGGTTCGCCGATGGTGGCGAAGTCCGAGGCGCAGATCTGCACGCTGTTGGCGCCGAGGTGAAATGGCGGGTTTTCGGTGTTGATCGCCCATTCGCCTTTGGCGCTGGTCGGGCAAGGGGTGAGAGCCACCGCGACGACCCCCTTGATGCTGGAGTTGGAGACTGACGCCGTATTGCAGGCGAGCGCTTTCGGCGCGGCGGCCGGCTTCCCGTTGACCCAGACCGAGAGGCTGGTGAGGCCACCGCCTTCGTCGTGGCCTTCGAATTCGAGACTTTGGGATCCCCGAAGAGTTCCCGCACCGAGCAGGCTGCCATGAATGCCGGTCAAGGTTGGGGGCTTCGGGTCGACCTCGGTGGCAGCGATGTAGTGGGCATAGATCGTCGGTCCCGCCTCGCATGGACCGACGTTGCCGTCGCAGTTCATCAGCAGCTCAAAGCCACCCCCGGTGCTGAGAATTTGGCCTTCGCGCCTGATGAAAAAGGTATGGGCGTTCTCGGGGGCTCCGTTCTGGGGCCAGGGCTGTTCATAGATGAAGGTGTGATCGTTGCCGGTGCCGAGCCCGCTGGCGGCACCGGAGATCGTCTCGGTTTCCACGAAGCCGCCAGGCGTTCCGGGCACGGCGACCGAGAGGTAGGCGAAGGTTGCTTCGGCGTGGCCCCACTCGCTGAGGCCGATCGAGCCGCCGGGTTGTGCGCAGGTGTCGAAGTAGCCGATCGGCACGCCGGGGTTGACGACGAACTGGAGGGCTGGATCCGCCCCGCCCGGCAGCGCCGAATCGCAGAGCTCGTAGGTGTAGCGCGCCGCGTGGACAGGCGGAGCCGCGCTCGCGCATTGGGGAAGCGCCAGCGCTGCCCCCGCTAGTCCGAGGGCGAGGAGGCGCGCCCCTGGGCCATGGCTTCTCCGCCTGCGGGCTATTGTCCCGCTGCCTTTTCCCTGGCTACCTCGCCGCTCCCTGGGGTCCATTCCGGCCTCCGATCGACTTGGCTCAACGCTGGCCGAGCGCTTTCATTTTGTACCCGTTAGTGCCAGGACGCAACCGGATCTCGCTTGGGGACACCCCGGGAGCCGCTCTCGGGCTGCGAACGCGGGTGCGAACAGAGGGTTGAAGGGATTGGAGGTCGTTTGGCTCGGCGGATGAGACTAGGTCGCGGCTCGCTGTGATTGGCGCTTGTTCCAGGTTCGCTCGGTCTGCCGCATCAGCGCCGGGTAGACGATCAGGTAGCGGAAGGGTTTGATCAGCGCCATGTAGGCCTGCCCGAAGCGGCCGCGCGGCTTCACGTAGACGGCCATCTGCCCCTGGTAGCGGCCTTCGCCCTCCTCGACCCAGGCCAGGTGGATCACGCCGTGCACGGTCTGGTTCGAGATCTCGGCGGCGAACTCGTCGTCTGTGCGATAGAGCGGCTCGAAGGGCAGGGAGCCGAAGTCGATTTCCGCCGTCGAGTCGCGCAGGTCCTCGGGCAGCCGCCCGGCCAGCGAGAGTTCGCTCGTCCCCGGGATCGGCAGCCTCCCCGCGGCAGCGCCTCCTCCGGAGTCGGCCGGCGCCGAGATCCTGCCCAGCGAGAACCAGCTGCCGAGCTGGTCTCGAAGACGCCAGAGCAGGCGAGTCGGGAGGGAGTCCGCGTTGGCCGGGTCGGAAGAGGCGAGCAGCTCGAGCAGCGCCTCGAAGTCCTCGGCGTTGCCCTCCGCCGGAAGCGCCCAGACGTCCTCGACGATGAAGTCCGGCACGATCTCGCGGATGCGCCAGGGACGCGATTCGTGCGCCGCGTTCGGAAGCCTCATGTTCGATGCTCGATCCATACGTCGTCGCACGGAGCCTAAACACGATTCAAGTGGAGGCGACGATAATCAGCGGCAGGTGAGCGACAACAACCACGAGAGAGCGACAGTGACCATGAAGAGGAAGAGCGACTCGCAGGAAGGAAAAAGGGGAGATTCCCCCTCTCAGCTGATCGACGCGAGGATCGAGGAGCTGGGCGACTGGCGGGGCGAGACGCTCGCTCGGGTCCGAGCCTCTTCAACTCCAGCCTCGAAGGCAACACCAGGCGCGCCATCGATTTCCACGAGGGTGACGAGATCGATGAAGAGGCGTTGAAGGCGTTGATTCTCGCCGCGGTGGCGCTGAACGAGTCCTAGCTGGGAGAGGAGCCCTACGCGGCGGGCGGCTGGTCGATGCGGATCAAATTGCCGGACGGGTCGCGCACGGCGAAGTCCCGCGTGCCCCATGGCTGGTCGGCCGGCTCCTGGACGATCTCGGCGCCCGCCGCGCGCAGCTTCTCGAAAATCGCGTCGAGATCGTCGCTGTGGAAGTGGACGCCGTTCAGGGCGCCCTTGGCGACGAGGGCGGCAAGCGCGTCCTGGTCGGCGGGGCTGCCGTTCAGGTAGTTGGTGATGACGATCGCGACGCCGGGCTGGGAGGCGGCGGCGACGGTGATCCAGCGGAAGTCCCCTTTGGCGACGTCATTGCGCAGCTCGAGGCCGAGCGCATCGCGGTAGAAGCCCAGCGCGAGGTCGGGGTCATGGACTAGGACAAAGCATTGCGAGAGGGTGAGGTTCATGTCGCCAACCCTAGGCAGCCAGGGCCCCGCTCGTTTCTCCGATCCTGCTCGGTTTGCGGCTCGGGCGGGTTAGGTCCCTGGCGATACAGCCCGGCACGCTCGCGGGCGCGCGTACTCGCGGTTGATCAGATCGCGGGCGCGGCGCAGATGCGCGAGGTTGGCGAGCTCCTCCGGCGTCACGATGCGAGGGTTGCGTTTTCGGGATCTCAAAGCTCCGGCGGCAGCGCTTTGGGCCCGTCGGGATAGAGCGTGCGGAGCAGGTCCTCGCTCATCTCCAGCGTGTTGGCGAGCTCCGGCGGGGCGCCGGCGACCAGCCAGAGCTGCTCGACTTTGGTGTCGTTGAAGACTTGGCGGACCGAGTCGGGCTCGACGAAAACGGCATCGAGGGGGGTGAGCGTCAACAGGTCCTCGTCGACGCGGATCCGGCCGGTGCCCTCGAGCAGGACGTAGAGCTCCTCCTGGGAGAAGTGGCGGTGGCGGGTCGAGGCCTGGCCGGGGCGCAGGCGCCAGAGGCGGGCGCCGAGGGACCGAGCGCCTTGAGCTGCTTGCCGAGGTCCGTGTTATCGATGCCCCATCTGGTTCGAGGGGCGCCAATGGGCCTCGGCGGCCGGAAGGATGCGGTAGGCCACCGAAGCAACTTAGCGGGAAGGCTGCCGTGCCGTGAGGCGATCCCGACGAGCGCTGATCGGTGCGGCTTTCGTCGAGCCGTCGTAGCTGATCCCCGTACCCACCCTCATCTCGAGATCAGCGCCTGGTCGTGCTCGGTGGCAGTGAAGGGTGTGCGTTGCCCGCTGCTGGGCTGACGGTGCAATCGCCGCGCCGCCCCGGCGCGAGTCCGGTAGGGGCTTCCCTTGATGCGACCTTTTGGCCGGTCGCCGGCCTGGCGCTCGCCTCTCGCGACTACCGTCTGTGCTCAGCCTGCCATGGGCGTGCTCCAGTTGTGCTCCTGCAAGAGCGTGTCCAGCTCGCGCCGCTGCTTGGCGAGCAGGTCGGCCTGGCGCTGGGCCTCCCCCACCTCGATCTGCCTGACCATGCGGATCTCCGCGCGGCTGTAGCGGGAGAAGGGACCGCCGCCGGTCGCCTCCTTCACCATCGCCCGCAGCGCCGCGAGGCGTAGATCGAGCACGTCGCGCCTGGCCAAGGCGGCGGTCACGGTCTCCCCGCCGGGAAGCTCGGTGGCGGCGTTGGCGTGGTTAATCTGGGCGATCAGCGCCTGTAGCTCCTCACAGAGGGAGTCCAGCTCCTCCAGCAGCCCCTGCGGGCGCTCGGGCGGCTCCTCGCCCTCTTGGGCCAGCACGCTGGCGCATAGACGCTCTCGGACCTGCGCGATGCGCTTCTGCAGGTCCGCGCGACGGTTGAGGGCCTCGCCGATGATCATCTCGACCGCCATCCTAGCGCAGACAAAACATTTCGGTCGGCCGGTGGGAACTGGCCGCTCCGCCGGGGCAAGCGGTTGAGGTCGCGGCACGCGATGGCGAGCTGCGCCGGCAAACCAGCAGCGCCGAGGCCGTCGCGCTGGCAAGGGGAAGCACCGCAATGTGTTGTCTGCAAAGATTGCCAGCGTGGACAGGCTGCCTCGCATAACTCTCAGCGGCGATCTGGAGGGCGACTACGTCGTCCTGGCTGAGCGTGGCGGCGGGGTGCTGCGGATCGCCCCCGCGCGGCAGGACGCGCTTCCGACCGTGGCGGCGTTGCGGACAAACGACCTAGACCTGGCCCCGACGCAGTGGGAGGGAGACCTCGAGGACGGGCGCACGCTCTTCGCGCATTGCCGGCGCGGCGAGCTGAGCGTCGGCGTCGGCGACAGCGTCAACGACGCGGCGATCGGCAACACGGCCGCCGACAAGGCGCTGTGCTTCAGAAGTACGTCGGGGAGCAGCTGAGGCCCGATGAGCTTCGCGGAGCTGCGGGCCCACCTCTATGGGCTGGTGGAGTTTCCCGAGGGGCTGAAGGTCGAGGGGGAACGCAGGCGGGGCGCGGGGCTGGCGCGGGGGGACTAGATGATCGAGAAGAACGACTCCGGCTCGAAGCTGGTGCTGACGATCGTCTACGAGCAGGACCCCGAAAGCGAGTGGATCGTCGTTTCGATTCCCGCGGTTCCTGGCACGCTGAGCCAGGGCAAGACTCGCGAGGAAGCGCGGGAGAACGTGCTCGACGCGCTGGCGCTGATGCTCTCCCCCGAGCCGGTCGAGGCGGGGACGAGCGGGAGCGGGAGCTGCTGCGGCTCGCATTCGATGAGGCCCTGCCCGGCGCTCGAAGCCCACGGGCGAACCTGAGCGGGCACTACGCGCTGGCCGAGGAGCTGGAGGGCGAAGCGGTGGTGCTGGCCCCCGACCGGGCGGGCCCGATCTCGCTCACCGACACGCGCCTCTCGGCGATGCAGGAGCGCAGCGGCGCCCGGGACGCGACCCCGGAGGAGTTCGAGGAGTTCTGTCGCGAGTACGGTCCCTTCCTGCCTCCCGACGGCGAGGGATAAGTGGGCGCGGCGACACACGGAGAGATGAGCGAGGGGGCGAAGGTGAAGGCCTGGCTTCACGAGCGGATCGAGGAGCTCTCCGAGCGCAACGCGTCGAAGAAGTCTGGGAGATCTGGCAGACGTCGGCCGAGGGCGAGCTGAAAACGCACTACTCCGACGGGGAGCCGGTCCCCGAGTGGGTGTTCGCGGTGCGCGAGGTGATGCTCGGGCGGGAGTCGCCGCAATGAGCAGCGCCAAGGAGAGGTTCCTGCAGCTGATTCCGCAGCTCAGCGAGGCGCAGGCGCAAGCGGCACTCGATGCCGCGGCGGAGCTGGAGCGCAAGGTGCCGGTCGTCGTGAGGCTGACGCAGACCTGTCTCGCGGTGCCATCGCAGTGGGAGGGGGAGCTGGACGACGGGCGCTCGCTCTACGTCCGCTATCGGCACGGCCTGCTCAGGGTCGGGGTCGGCGAGGCGGCAAAAGACGCATCGCGCAACAGCGCGACGGAGAGCGCACTGTGCTGTAAGCAAATCGAGGACGCCGACGAGGACATGATGAGCTTCAAGGAGCTGCGGGGACACCTGCGAGGTGTGTTGGAGTTTCCCGACGAACTGGTGGTCGAGCTCGACCCTGACTGGGGCTCGGCGCTGGCTCTGTAGCAATGGCCGTGTGCAGCGATCGCAAATTCGAGGAGCGGAGGGCGGCAGCCGAGCGCATGCGCGGCATGTTCGCCGACATCGCGCCGGGGCGGAGCCTCTCCGACGAGTTCGCCGCCGCGCGGCGCTTCCGCGTACAGATGGATGCAGCCTGCCGGCTCGATCTGATCACCGAACGTAGGGCAAGCGAAGAGCTGATCTTCGACCGGCGGGTCGAGGTGTGGTCGGAAGAAATGGCGGCGCTCGAGGGTGAGTTGCGGGCTGCCGAGCGAGCGTCCGGGGAGGGTGACTGAAGCGATGGCCCGCGACCCCTGGACCGATCCCCAGCCCGGAGACTTCGACGATGAGCTGGAGACGATCGCCGATGAGGACCTGGAGTTCGTCGAGGCGGGCTCGGGAGCGAAGCTGACGATCGTCGCCGGCTACACGCACGGGCCCGACGGCCGCATCGACCGCTGGTGGAAGCCGGGCGAGGAGCCACCGGACTAGCGCCCGGCGTCGACCGCCGCCCGCGTCTCGGCTCGCTCGGCCTGGCGGCGCTTGCGCTTGGCCGCCTGCTTGGCCTCGAAACGGGTCATCCAGGCGCCGCCGCCGTTCTTGGCGCCAGCGTGCTCGGTCTTGATGCGCTCGTAAGCCACCGCGCGACCTTAGAGGACGACGGCCGGCACACACTCCACCTCGGCCGGCGTCTCGATCCCTGCAATTCTGAAGCTCAGGTTCACGATTGCAGGGATGGCAGGGCGGCCAGGAAGGTCGCGGGAAGGCGAGTGCTCGCGTCCCAGACCTCTGTCTGGCGGTTAGCCGATCCGCACGCGCGGCTCGCCCGGGAAGGGGACGCGACCGTGGACGATGACGTGGTTGCGGCCCTTGGCCTTTGCAAAGAGGGCATGGGGGTCTTTGTCGGCGAGCACAATCTCGCCGGTGCGGGCGTCGGTTGCCACATACTGGCCCTCGTAGCCGCTGAAGTCGGTGCGGATCGGTTTCATGCTGCTCCCGATGGTAGTGGGTGCATTCCAGCCACTTAGTGGTGGATTTACAGCCACTGCGTCAGAAGGTGACTCCGTGCTGCGTAATGTGGCGAATGACGCCTGGTTATCGCGCGGAAAAGACGAAATCCCGGCGGTTTGGCCTGTCCTCCGAGGAGGCTGCGCAGAGACCGTTCCCCGGGCCTTCGCCCAGATCGTAGCCGGGACGAGGGCTCTGCATCGCATCGTTTGCGAATGGCGGACGCTGGCTGAGTTGTAGAAACGTGTTGTCTGCGGGTTTGCGATCATCGGGGCATGGACCGACCGTCTCGTGTGAAGCTCAGCGGCGAGTTGGAGGGCGACTACGTCGTCCTCGCGGAGCGTGGCAACGGATCGCTGCTGATCGCGCCCCTGCCGGCAGGCGGGGCGCCGGTAGTGATGGCGCTGAAGCAGACCTGCCCCGCCTGCCCAGCCCAGTGGGAGGGCACGCTGGAGGACGGCCGCTCGCTCTATGCGCGCTACCGCGGGGGTGGGCTGAGCGTCGGGGTCGGTGACGACATCGAGGGGGCCGTACGTAACAGCTGGTCCGAGGAGGCCTTTTACTTCGAGCACGTCGGCGCCGGCCTCGACGGGTTCATGGACTTTGCGGAACTGCGGACCCATCTCTACGGGCTGCTGGACTTTCCCGAGGAGCTGGAGGTGGAGGGAGAACGCGGATGGGGCGCGGAGCCAATCGGCGTCGCGTGGCTGGATGAGCCTGCGGGGATCGCGCGAGGACGACAGCGCGGGTGGGGATGCTTCACCCCGGAGCGAGACGTGACGACGCGCGAGCAAGCGGAGCGAGTGCTGCAAGGGCTGCCAGAGGAGTCGATGCCAGCGGCGTTGGAGGCTCTGAAGGCGGTGCGCGAGGGGGAAGTCGACGAGGACCTCGCTGCGCTGCTCGACGCCGAAGCCGATGAGCTGCTCGGCGAGCTGGACGACGCCGAGGGCGAGCAGCCGCCGTCGCGCTGACCGGCCGCGGACTCCGTACCCTGGACCGGCGATCACCCAGGCGGCGAGGGGCTGGCGGACTCCCCCGGAGGACCGAAGAGCACGACCGGCTCGCCGTCGCGGGTGATCACGAACTCCTCCCCGTTTTCGACGCGGGCGAGGAGCCCGAAGAAGTCGGCTTCGGCCTCCTCGATGCTGACGCTCTCGGGCACCGACCGAAGGTACCAGGGCTCGCATACACTGCTCACCGAATGCCCCAGGTAAGGCTCTCCCGCTGCGGCGGCGATCCCCCTGGGGCTCCGTCGTTTGAGAGGGTCGACCGGCGATGAGACGGCGAAGCGGACGCTGCCGAGCCGTAGAAACGTATTGTCTGCGGGTTTGCAATCATCGGGGTGTGACAACGGCGACGGGCGAAGAGATGAGCGAGGGGGCGAAGGCGAAGGCGTGGCTTTGCAAGCGAGTCGAAGAGCTCTCCGAGCGCCGTGCCGAGGAGGTCTCGAAGGTCTGGCACGCACCGGCAGAGGGGGAGTTGCCAACGCGCTTCTCCGACGGCGAGAAGATCCCCGAGTGGGTGTTCGCGGTGCGTGAGGTGATTCAGCGCAGAGAGAAAGTGCCGGTGGTCGTGGTACTGGAGCAGACCTGCCTGCTGATGCCATCGCAATGGGAGGGAGAGCTCGACGACGGGCGCTCGCTCTACATCCGCTACCGGCACGGCCTGCTCAGGGTCGGAGTCGGCGAGGGGGCGAAGGACGCATCGCGCAACAGCGCGACGGAGAGCGCGCTGTTCTGCAAGCAAATCGAGGACGCAGACGAGGACATGATGGGCTTCAAGGAGTTGCGGGGACACCTGCGGGGTGTGTTGGAGTTTCCCGACGAGCTGGTGGTCGAGCTCGACCCCGACTGGGGCACGGCGTTGGCTCTGTAGGGCGGCCGTGGGCGGCGAACGCGAAGGCGAGGAGCGGAGGGCGGCGGCGCGATCGAATAATCGCACCGCCTTCGAGCTGGACGGGCGGGGCTGGGAGCGCTTCGCCGCGACGCTGGACCGTCCTCCCCGCGTTCCCGCCGGCCTGCGCGAGCTGTTCTCGCGTCCCAGCGTCTTCGAGAACCCGTCTAAGTAGCGCCGGCGGGTACGTAGTGCTGCAGCTCGGCGTCGTGGCCGAGCGCGAACGGGATGCCCTCTTCGGCGAGCTGGAGGACCTCGGCGTAGGAATCGCCGGCCGCATACCAGCGCTCGACATCGGGTGACTCGGCCCACCAGCCGTCGGCCTCATGGTGGTAGATGACGCGCACGGAGTCCATTGGCTCCAGAGTAGTGGGCGCCCCAAAAACACTCACGCGCCGGCGCTACCCTTTGCGGCGTGACGCTTCGCGAGAAAGTGGAGAGGTTGCTGGACCAACTCTCGAAGCCTGAACTCGAAACCGAGTACTGGCGGCTGCAACGGGCCGTGGCGGGCGAGGGGCACGTCGACGAGTGGGGCGACCTCAGCGACTGATTCAACGCGGTCTGCCGCGACACCTTCGACCACCTCGACGAAGCGGAGGCCGCGATCGGCTTCTCTTGGGAGAAGTACCGTGAGCATGAGGCGCGGTGAGGTGTGTACCGTTTGAGTCCTAGTCAGGGGCGCTGCTGACGCTGAGCGCGGGATCGGCCTGACGGCCGGGCTGCGTGGTCGCAGCTCTTTGGCAAACGGCCCGCTTCGGCGGGTCGTTTGCTTGTTGTCGACTCGAGCAGGCGCGGCGGGGCGAAACGATCCCGCTCTCCGATCTGTAGCGCCCTCTCCCCTCGCCTCGGGTCGAGAGCGCTTGCTCCATGGTGGAGAGCAGATTTGCTCTACGAAGGAGAGCAGAAAGCGGCTCCTGCGCACCCCTTGATGCGGTGACGAGCGCCAAAACGAAACCCCGGCGGTTTGGCCTGCCCCCGAGGGTGCTGCGCAGGGACCGTTCCGGGGCCTTCGCCCAGATCGTAGCCGGGATGAGGGCGCAGAGCCCCAGCCGCGTCATCCCGCAGGCGAGAGGCGAGCTAAGGCGTTCGGGGGTGAGGATAGCCGAGCTGCGCGCGAAATGAGTTGTCTGCAATCATGTCGGTGTGAGCAGCCGCCAACCACCCGCCGGCGAGGCGCTGGGGCAGACCCGCCTCGGCTCGGGCATTCGCGAGGTCGAGATCAGTGACTGGACCTGCTTCTCCTGCGGCGGCGCTCTCACCCAGGCGCACGAGGGCGACTACTTCCACGACGACGCGGAGAACGAGTGCGCCGAGGTGATCCCGGTGCCGACGTCCCTCGTCCAGCCGTCCCTGCAAGACAAGGCGCCAAGCGGCGCACGGGGGCGTGACTGAGCGCGAGGGGGCGCTGCGGCTGCTGGCGCGGCTGCCCGACTCGGAGCTGGAGGTCGTCGGCGGGTTCCTCGCCTGGCGCGACTGCCTCGCACGACATCGACGAATGGGGTGACCTGCGGGCGCGCGAGCGGCGACGGTGGTGTGCTGCGCCGGCTCGACGAAGCCGAACGCGAGGAGTTCGGCGAGACGATGTGGGAGGAGTGGCAGCGACTCGAGCGCGAAGGCAAGATCGACCCGAATCCGCCGCCGCCACCCGAGCCACCGCCCGGCGCCGACGAGGAGGCCCGCCGCCAGCGTGAGCGGGTCGAATCGTGGGTGGAGTACCTGCCCGAGCCGGACATGCCCGTCGTGCTCGCCTTCCTCGCCTGGCGCGGGCGACAGTCGCTGCGCCCGCGAGGCGGCCCGGCGGCACGGATGGCGGCGGCGGGCGCGGAGGCGATGCGACTACTCGGCGAGCTGGAGCGGCGGCTGATCGGGAAGAGGGCCTACGGTAAGACGGTCAGTGGGCGGCCGATCGGCGAGGAGCTGGTCGACGAGCTCGCCGCCGAGGCGGAGGAGGGCTACGAGGTCGAGGAGACTCGGGGCGTGGACGAGCAGGAGAGCGCCAAGGAGCGGCTGAGGCTGATCGTCGTCTACGAGCCCGACGAGGAGTGGATGATGGCGTCGATTCCCGCTGTGCCGGGAGTGCTCAGCCAGGGACGCACCAGGGAGGAGGCGCGGATCAACGTGCTCGACGCGCTGGCCGAGATGATCGACCTGCGCGAGGCCGAATATGAGCCGCGCGCAGCGGCGATCGAACGCGAATCGCTGCGGATCGGGCTCGGCGAGAGGACGGCCGCAGACGAGGGCCAGGGCGCGAAACGCGATCCCTGGACGGACCCCGACCCGCAGCCCGGCGACTTCGACGCCGAGCTCGAGGCGATGGACCCGCGCGACATCGAGTTCCACGAGGGCAACCCCGACGCCAAGGTGATCGTCTTGCCCGGGATGAACGCCGACGATGTGAACCGGCTGGCCGAACTCGCCGTCGAGCGCGGCAAAAGCCTCAGCGAGGTCCTGGTCGAACTGGTCCGCAACGCCTGAGTCACCTAGGCGGCGAGGGATTGGCGGACTCTTCCGGAGGAGTGAAGAGCACGACCGGCTCGCCGTCGCGAGTGATCACGAACTCCTCTCCGTTTTCGACGTGAGCGAGGAGCCGCCGCCGGACTAGCGCCCGGTGTCGGCCGCCGCTCGCGTCTCGGCTCGCTCGGCCTGGCGGCGCTTGCGCTTGGCCGCCTGCTTGGCCTCGAAACGGGTCATCCAGGCGCCGCCGCCGTTCTTGGCGCCAGCGTGCTCGGTCTTGATGCGCTCATAGGCCATCCCTAGATCTTAGGCTCCCACGGCCTCGCAGCCAAGGACGATGGCCACAGCACACTCCACCTCGGCCAGCGCCTCGATCCCTGCAAATCTGAAGTTCCGGTTCACGATTGCGGGGCATCCAGGAAGGTCGCGGCAGTGAAATCCCAAGTTGGCTAGTGCTGAACGCCGGACTCAGCGGAGTGGAAGTCGCGATGGCACGAGCCCCAAACCCCACGATCGGCACGTCGGGCCAAGCGCTGGGCCAGTTCGAAACGCCGCAGGTCGTCAAAGCGCTGGCCCTCATAGCGGTAGAGGTAGGCCCAGCCGCGGCGCAGCTGGGCCAGTTCGAGCTGGCGGCCGGGGGTGAGGCGAAGTCCAGCCGGCGAGTTTCAGATCGCTCGGTTGGCAGGGCGCAACCGGGGGCGATTGCGCCTGCCAAAGCAAGCACGGCGACAGCGAGCCGGTAGCTCATCGACGGCCAACCGCGCGATCGACGTAGTCACGCGTGGTGCTGGGCGCCGCCGCCGAGCTGGACGCGGGCCGTGGGGGCTTCGGCTCACAACCCCGCAGCAGCTTCTCGCAGCAGGCTCGACAGGAGCACTCGGGAATCGAGAGGCCGGTGCGCACGCATCGTCGTGACTCGCTCATCGACTCCAAGACGCAGGTGCGGACCAGGTCGATCCCCCTCCCTCCGTCGCTGAGCTGCCAGGCCGCGAATTGTCGCGCCGGCGGCGATCCCTGCAAGCCCCTGCAGGCAGGGGCTCCTTGCGGCCCTGCGGGTTCCGGGATCGCCTAACCGGCGCATCGCGACCTTCGTCAACTCAGCGACGGAGGGAGTCAGATGATGGCCACCGCAGTACCGACAGCATGGAAGGCGCGGCGAGCGCGCACCGCGATCCTCGCCGAACGGCTCTACGCCGAGCACCGGGGTCGCCTGCTGACGATCGCCAGGCGCAACAGCGCCTGCGGCGAGGATGCCGAAGAGGCGCTGCAGGACACCTTCATCCTCTTCATCGATCGCTTCGATCCCGCCACCGAGGCACCGCCGCTCGCCTGGCTGACCCTGACCCTGAAGCGGCGCTGCTGGGCGCTCTACCGCCATCAGCGGATCCGGGCGGCGGTGCGTCGCGAGGGCGGCCTGGAAGGCCTCCCCGACCGCAACCGACTCCCCGAGGAGATGGCCGAGGTGACCGAGACCGTCGCCAGGGCGCGCCTGCAGCTCGGCGGGCTGAAGCCCGCCGAGCGCGAGGCGCTCGGCCTGCTCGCCTTCGGCTACAGCTACCGCGAGATCTGCCAGCTGACCGGATGGACCTACACCAAAGTCAATCGCTGCCTGGCGGAGGGGCGAGCCAGCCTGCGCCACGCTCAAAGGCCCGGTGGATGACTGGCAACAAAGCCCGCGGTCGACTGCGGGCCGAAGCCCGGGCCGTGGGCGAAGTTCGACGTCGCCGTGCCCCAGTCGCGGCCGTTGATTTCCACCCAGACGTGGTCGACGTTCGACCAGATCGTCACCGCCTGGCCGGGGCCGGAGGGAAAGGCGGCGCCGAGCAGGTCGGAGCGCAGGCCGCCGGGGTCCTTGTAGCCGGAGAGGACCAGCAGCCAGCGCACCGCGCCGGAGCAGTCGAGGCCCTTTTCCGGCGCTCCGAACACCTGCTGACCCGAAGCGCTCCAGCAGTAGGTACCGGAAGAGGGACCGGGCCTGGCGGCGTGGCCGCCGCCCCAGCAGTAGTGGATGTGGCGCGATTCGATCCACTTGGCGACGTATTCGATCCGGGCGAGCGCTTCGGTGGGCAGTGGCCCCAGCGCGCCGGAGGCGGCGGCGCAGACCTCGTGCACCCGGGCGCCGAAGCCGGCTGCCTTTTCCAGCACCTCTTCGACGTACCAGTCGGCGTGGTTGTAGTCGAAGATCGCGCCGCGCCAGTCCTGCGGAGCGCCGTCGGCGTGCAGCAGGTTGGCGGTGGCGAAGACCGAGTCGGGAATGCTGTACGGATCCTTGACCCCGTCGCCGTTGGCGTCGACGCCGTAGGCGGCCCAGCTGGAGACGAGGAACTGGCCCGGACCCTCGGCGCCGACCGAGTTCTGGGTGCCGGGCGCGACGCCGGGCAGCGGCGAGCGGCCGAAGTCCGACTCGACGTAGTGGATCGCGGCGACGATCGAGAACCCCTTGGGACCGAGCTTGTACTTGCTCGCCGCTTTCTCCAGCCAAGGCACGTAGTCGGCCGGGATTCCTTTCCTCGACCCACCGCTGAAGCTGCATTCACCGCTCGCCGGGCTCTGCGAGGAGGCGAAGAAGAGGCCGGCGAAGGAGAGCAAGCAGAACAGCACCACCGCGCCCAACGCAGCGAACTTCAACCCCAGCCCACGGGAGAGCAGGCGCACAGCCACGCCGATCACCTGACGCTCCGGCGATGGGCGCCCAGCGCCCAGCTGACCGTTCATTCGCCCGGGCCGCTCGCCAGCCAGGCGCCATCGACGACTTCGAAGACGAAGGAGAACTGCTCCGCTTCGCCGCCGCGCGAGGCGGAGCCGCTGACCACCGCCCGCGGCGGCACGACCGAGGCGACGGCGATCGCCAGCCGTCCCGGCACCGCCGCCGGGACGCTCCGCGCCGGACGGCGCGGCGGGGAGCTCAGCAGCTCGGCGGCAAAGCCGGGGGTCGCGGTGGCGCGCAGCATCCGCCGCACCCCCGGCCCCACGTCGCCGACCTCGTAGCGAAAGAAGGCAGCGAGGAAACGGCGCGCCTGGCCGCCGAGCGCGGCCCGCAGGGCCGCCGCCCCGCCAACCGCGGGCTGCGGCGCGGGCGGCGCGGCGGACACCACCTCCGCCGGCGCCGCCGGTTGCGGCGTTGGCGGCGAATACCCACCACCAGCGAAGCCGATCGCCGCCGCCAGTAACACCGCGCAGACCACGCAGAAGAGCGCCAAGCGCCAGGGCTGCGCCGCCGGCGACACCTATCCCCCCCTGCTCATGTTGCGCCTCGAGGACAGCGCCGCAGCGCGGCGCTCGCGGCGCAGGCGCTGCAGATGTTCGGAACGAGTGCTGGAGCCGAAATCCCCGAGGTCTTCGAGGCCCTGGCGCACTCGCTCCGCCCCCTGGCGGCCGCGGCCGACGATCCGGCCGGGCACCTCGGAGGCAACCGCCACCCGCTTCACATCGCGCTTGCGTGCCTTCTCGATCTGCTGCTCGGCGCGCTCGCGCTCGGGGCCCTTCAGCGCTTCGAACTGGGTCCGCTCATAGCCGGCGCGATGGGCGTGGTCGGCGGGATCATGCGAGCTCTGCAGCAGCTTCCGGTCCTCCGCCTCGAAGCGCTTCAGGTCGCGATCGCTCCAGCGCTCCCCAAGCTTGCCCTCGTTGCGGTCGACATGGGCCAGCAGCTCCTTCGCCCGCCGGTAGCGCTCGGCGCTCGGCGGCTCTTCTGCCGGCGCCTCGACCCCCGCCCCCGCCTTCCCCTGCCGCGCCTTCGGCGCCTTGGCATCGGCGCGAGCGGGCGGCGAAGAGCCTTTGCCTTTGGCGCCGGCAGCGCCTTTCGCTTTCGCACCGGGCTTGGCCGAGGCCGGCTCGGCCTCGGCAGCGCTCACCGTCTCCTGCGCCTCGCGGTAGCGTTGATCGGCAAGGGCGCGGGCGGAGCCCTGCAGGGAGCCCTTTGCCGTCTCCCGCGTCGCCTCGGCGCCCAGCGCGGCGCGGGAGCGACGCAGATGATTGGCGCGGCTGGCGACGCCACGCACGGCGCCGGTCGGCACCGCCGCCACTCGCCCACCGACCCTCATCGCCGTGAACTGGCCGAAGCCGAAGCCCCGGCCCGCCTGACGCTCGGCCTCGCCGATGCTCATCCAGCCGACCAGCTCGGCGCGCTTGAGGAAGATCGCCCAGGTGAAGGCGCAGGAGAGGAGGAAGCCGGTGGCGCTGCCCACCGGCCCGTCGACGGCGCCGAGCACCGTGATCCCCAGCAGGACGATCGAGAGGAAGGCGGCGTAGACGACCTTGGCGACGATCGCCCCGAGCAGGGTCAGGCCCCAGGTCTTGAAGCCGCGCCGCCCGGAGTCGCCGAGCAGCGGGAAGAAGAGGGCGAACGGCGCCGCCAGGAGGAGGACGAAGGCGATCGCGGCCTGGGTAAAGAGCCGGATCGCGAGCCAGGCGAGCAGCAGGATCGCGCCGAGCAGCCCGATCGCGAAGAGGGCCAGCATCGAGAGGCGGGTGAGGACGCCGTCGCCGCCTTGGGCGGCGACTTTGGACTTGTAGCGTTCGTCGCCGTTGAAGTAGTTCCACAGCGCTTCGCGCGCCGCCGAGCTCGGCGAGGAGCGCAGGTAGAGGTCGATCACCCGCCTCGGCCTGCCGTAGCGCTTGGCGGCGAAGTGCGCGCAGGCTTCCTTCGCTTCTTCACTGCCAAGATTGGAGAGCACGGCGAGCAATGCCAGGGCGCCGAAGTCGTCGCAGAACTTTTCGTCGGCCCTTTCCACCGCTTCGGGTGGCGGCGGGCCCAGCGCCCAGCTGACGTCGGAGAAGTCGAGGCCGGCGAAGGGGACCTCGACCAGGTGGCTCCAAGTGTTCGACATCGCTTCCGCGTAGCTGCCGAGCGGCCGCGAGAGCGAGCCCGACTGCGGGGCGCTGATCGTCCCCAGCGCGACTTCGTCGGAGAGCTGCGCCAGCTGGCCGACCGATTCGCGCGGCTGGTGCACGACCCAGAGGCCCACCACCAGCATCGCGATCGCCGCCAGCGTCCCCCCCACCCCGGCGGCGACCTCTCGCTTCACCAGCCCCTTGTAGGCGAACCAGATGCCGCCGCAGACGATGAGAGTCGAGAGCCAGGGGTCGGTGATGCGGTTATAGAGACGCCCCACCGCCCCTGAGATCCGGCTCATCGTCTGCCCGTTGCCGAACGGGTTGAGGCCGAAGGCCAGTCCGAGCAGGTCGAGGACGAGCTTCAAGACGAACAGCAGCCCCAGCCAGATCCCGTTCAGAACCGTGGCGAATCCGTACTGGAGGTCGCCGATCGGGTGGGTGAGCCCGGTCGAGACGAAGATGTCGAAGCCGTAGTTGGAGGCGGGGTAATTGCTCTCCGGCGTACCGTCGGCTTCGCAGGCAATGCGGGTCGTCCGCGCGCGGATCTGGGCCGGGGAGTCACAGACCGGGTTGCGGAGGCCGAGACCGGTGAGCGGGTCGACCTGGCCGGTCGAGCCGAGTTCCGAAGCGAGGCCGTTGGCGCTGACTTCCGTGGGAGAAGTCAGCTGTTTTTGTTCTTCTTCCTTCGCGTGGGTGCCGAGCGGTTTCGGGGGCCGGCCTTTGCCGGCGCCGCGCACGCCGCGATCGCCGTGGGGCGCAGCGTGCGCTGGCGCGCAGGCCAGCGCACAGAGTGCGAAAGCGGCCACCAGCGCCAGCGCGGCGCCGGGCGCGGCGCGGAAGCCCTCACCGCAGCGCACCGTCGGCGTCCTCGAGGGGCAGCTGCGGCGTCATGGCCCGCGAGGGAGGGGCGGCCTGGCGCTTCGGGGTCGTGTCGAGCTCGCCCAACAGCCAGGGCGGCGGGTCGATCTGCACCGGCGCCACCTGACCGGCGAAGTCGCGCAGGTAGCAGCGCCCCGCCCGGTAGCCGATCAGGCGCTGGACCGAGGCCTCGTCGTCGGCGTCCAACCGCAGCAGCGCCAGCGCCTTGCGCGCCTCGGCCTCGGTCTCTACCCCGAAGGCGAAGAGGGCGCCGACCAGCGGCTCCAGCTCGGCCGCGTCGCCGAGCATCTGCGTGGCGAGGATCGGGGTGATGTTCTGCGAGCGGCCGAGGCGGCTGATCCGCTCCAGGAGCGCCCGGCCCTGGGTGTCGGAGGTCAACGCCCAGGCCTCGTCCATCGCCAGCACCGAGTGCCGGGTCGTATCCGAAGCGCAGAGCCGCAGCGCGTAGGCGGCGAGCAGGCGCAGCACGGCGAGGCTCATCCGCTCCTCCTCGAGCAGCTCCGAGCGCGCGGTGCCGGCCAGCGGCAGGGTCAAGTTCTTGATCCGCAGCGAGACCAGCTGAGCGTCGCCGACCGCGGCGATCTCCTCGCCGCCGCGCCCGAGGCCGAGCTTGGCGAGGCCGCCGCGACCGTGCACGTCGATTGCCCGCGCCGCCTCCACCGCCTCGGGATTGCCCGACTCGCTCATCCGCCCCAGCACCTCGCCGCAGCAGGTCGCGCCGGCCGCGGCGGCCTCGGAGATCGCCAGGCGCAGCTGCGTCTGCCATTCCGGCTTGACCGGCGCCGGCAGGATCGAGACGAGGAAGTTGTAGGCGAGGTCCTCGCGGGTCTCCTCGGCCCCTACCCGCATCGGGTCGAGCAGGCCGCGGTAGCGCTCCTCGCCGGAGAGCTCGATCGTCTCGATCTTCCCCTCGACCCCCGGCAGGGCCTCGAGCCGGTGGTCCCCCTTGGGGTCGATGTCGACGATCGGCCCCGAGCCCTGCAGGAATGCCTGCCAGACCGCCAGCTCGAGGCAGATCGTCTTGCCCGAGCCGAGGCTGCCGGCCAGCAGGCAGGTCGGCGGGCGGCTGGTCTGGCAGGCCTCGGCGAGGTCGAACTGCACCGGCGCCCGCGAGCCGGTCAGCGTGTAGCCGATGTAGGGACCGATCCGCGAGCCGGCGTGGCTGATCGCGTGCGGCACCATCGCGCCGAGCTGGTCGGGCAGCAGGTGCTCCTTGTACTCGGGCAGGGGGAAGGTCGTGGCGGGAAGAGAGGCGAGGAAGAGGCGGTGCTGCTCGCCGCCGGGGCGGTGCAGCTCGACCCGGCCGTAGGACTCGCGCAGGCGCTGAACGCGCTCCTCCAACTGCTCTTCATCATGGCCGGCGACCGAGAGCAGCAGGGCCGAGCGCAGCAGCGGCGGCCGGTCGCCGGCTCCCAGCACGGCCTCCAGCTCGCGGGCGAGGTGGGGGCGCTCGGCGCTCTCCACCGAGGGACCGTGGTCGCCCTGAGACTCCTCGCGGGCAATCTGGTCGGCGTCGATCTTTCGTTTGGCGACCTGGCGGCGCGCCTCGCGGTTGGCGACGAACTCGACCGCGAGGGTCGCATCGACGGCGAACCCCAGCTCCAGCGGCGCGAACATCAGCTCGGCGCCGGGGCCCGGCACGATCGCCTCCTCCGGCATCGCCCCAAGCACCAGCTGCGCCTGATGGGCGCGGCCGCGCTCGGAATCGATCGCCAACGAGGACCGCCCGACCGTAACCCGGCTCTCGTGCAGTCGCAGCAGGTCGTAGCCGTAGGGCTCGAAGCGCTCCTCGCCGCCGGGGTCGAGGAAGCTGAGCGCCTGCGGCGCGAAGCTCTCGTCGGCGTCGGGCTCGCCGAGGCCGCGGGTGTAGGCGCGGCGGATCAGGCCGGCGAGACGGCGGGGGCCGACGCGCGAGCACTCCAAGTAACCGAGGACTCGATCGAAGGCGCCCTCCTCGGCCGCCCGCAACGCCGCCAGCCGATCGCGGCCGATCCCCCGGGCCTCCTCGAAGCCGGCGCGCTCGGAGAGGGCGCGCCAGACCGCCGCCGCTCCGTCGAGCAGCCCACCCAACGGGCCGGTGCCGCCCGCCGACCCGAGGCGGACCGCGAGATAGATCTCCGGCCGCAGGGCGCCGCGGCGCTCGAACTCGGAGCGATGTTCGGCAATATGGCGCTCGAAACGCTCGCGCTGGCCGTGATGGGGATCCAGGGTGGAGAGCGCCCGGCGCTCGTAGGCTTCGGCGTCGAAGGCGCGGGCGATGCGGAGGATCTGAAAGTCGGCCTCCAGGGTGTAGGCGAGGGCCTCCAGCCGCTCGCCCACCTCGACCTTGCGCGAGTCCGAGAGGCCCGGATAGGTGTGGCCCTCGAGCTCGTAGACCGCCCAGGCGTCGGAGGGCGTACGCAGGACGAGGTTGGCCCAGAAGAAGTAGTGCGGCGGCCTCACTCAGCCCCCGCCCCGGCGCCCGGCTCGAAGACGACGGTGCGCCCGGCAGGGATCTCCAGCGTCTTGCCCTTATGTAGGGGAAGACAGCCCAGCGGGCGCAAACGCCAACAACGCGAGGCGGCGGCGCGCTCCTCCCGACTCCCGCCCCGACGGCCCGCGCGCCCGCCGAGCTCCACCTGCACCGGATAGCGCAGCAGGACCCGGGCGGGACCGGACAGGCGGCCGCGCGGGTAGGTGCCGGCGCTCAGGTCGGGCGCGATCGTCAGCTGGCGCAGCGGGACGAGGACGACGCCGGGCGGCGGGCAGGGGCGCCCGGCGGCGAGGACACGGGGGCGCAACCACCAAGCGCCGAGGCCGGCCAGGGCCCGGTGCGGCGCCCGCCCGTCGATCTCCCAGCGCGAGAGCAGCCAAGCGGCGGCGATCGGCAGCGCCAGCAAGCGCAGCGAGGCGGGGGCGGCCGCCAGCGGCGCGCCGAGCAAGGGTAGGCGGCCCAGCAGCGCGATTGCGGCCAGGCAAGCCAGCCAGTAACCGATCAGGCGCAGCTCGAGGCCGCCCGGCAGCGGGATCCGCCAGTTCTGGATCCGGAAGATGCGCCAGCGCCGGCGGAAGACCAGCCGGTAGGAGCGCACGACCTTGTGTGCGGGCCCGGTCGTCATCGCCGCTCAGAAGACGGTGTTGGCGATGCCTTTGGCAAACGACTCCACCGATTGGGGCGAGAGCAGGAAAATCAGCCCCATCAAGGTGATGACGACGATGCCGACGCTGGCGCCGATGTTGCGGGAGGCCAGCGCCCCGACCAGCAGGCAGCCGGCCAGCACGGTGATCACCGGCACCGCCCAGCCGCTCAGCAGGTTGCCGAGGCGGCTGCCGGCGCTGCTGACGTTCCCCGCGCCGCCGCCACCGCCGGCCAGCGACTTGCTCACCGCCGCGTCGGCGCCGGCCAGCGCGCCGACCGCGGCGGCACCGGGCGCGGCGGCGCTCGGCGCCAGCGCCGAGGCGCTCAAGATCAGGGCGCTTGTCGCGAGCCCCACTGCGATCCTCGTTTTCATCTTGCTACCTCCCTCTCGGTGTGATCTGGGTCAGCTCTCGGTCGGGACGACCTCGATGAAGTCGACGTATGGGCGCTCGCGGTAGGCGATCCCGAGTTCGTAGGTCAGCGTGTAGGCGTTGCCGCGAGCATCGGTCGCGGTCACCGTCGCCAGCACGGCGCCCGACCCCGCGCCTGCGACCCAGAGCGTCTGGTCGACGCTCTGGACGTGCAGGCGCGCGGTCGGCAGCGTCACCGCCGCATCGGAAGTCAGGTCCGCCTTCAGGTTCGGCGCCGCGCCCGCCAGGTAGTTGCGCAGGACGCGGTCGACGACCGCCAGCAGCGCCGGTTCGGTGACCGCCGCGCGCGCCACCGGCGCGCCGTTCGTCGCGACCGCCGGGGCGCCGACCAAAGCCGGGTAGCCGACGAGGGACAGCGGCCGTCCGGGATCGTGGCGGACGCTCACCCCGAGGTAGACCGGCAGCCGCTGGGTCGAGACCTGCGCGGCGACGGTGATCACCCGTCCGCCGGCGAGCGCCGGCTGGTCGGAGGCGACCTCGGCCCAGAGCACCCGCTGGGAGCCGGAGGCGGGGCTGAAACCGGCGCCGGCGGAAAGCTGGTCGGAGAGAAACGGGGCCAAGGCCCTGGCGCGGTCGCCGGGGTGGGCGGCGTCGAAGGTGAGGTAGGCGCGCGCGAACTGAAGCGCGAAGTCCTGGCTCGGCGCATCGGCGGCCTGGCTTACGGGCGCCGGGGACGGCCGCGGCGGCAGCCGGGAAGACCGCCGTCCGCACCCCGAGCGCGAAGAAACCGAAGAGGATCGCCGTCGCCAGATAGCGCGGCGCCGCCGCGGAGTAGCGGACGCGGCGCAGGCTCTGCCAACCGCCCCGCGCCCGCCCCGAGAGCTCACCGGCGGCGCCGACTGAGAGCCCGCCCGCCATCAGCGCTCGAAGCCGAAGTTCTCCGCACTGCCCGAGCCGCCGCCGCCGGGAGGCGGCGGCGGGCTCGGGACCGTGGGAGGTGGAGCCGGAGCCGGAGCCGGGCTCGCCACCGGCGGTGGCGGCGGCACGGAGGCTTCCACCGGCGAGCTGACAGGCGCCTGTTCTGAGTTAGGTTCGCGCTCGATCTCGCTGCGGTGGTCGCCCCGCGGCCGTCGCCGCACGCCGAGCTGACGTGACCTCGGCCCCGGCCTGGGCTTTGGATCGACGGGACGAGCGGGCGCCGGATGGGCGGCCGGCGCTGCGGCAACCGGCGCCGATTCGACCACCAGCGCCGAGTGCGGTGACGTCCGATCGCCTCGAGGGTGCGCGGACCCGGTGCCGGAGGAAAGCTCCAGCGCACCGAGCGTCGCCGCGGCGGCGGCCCCCAGGCCGAGCACCGCCAGCTTGCGCGCACCCAAAGCGGAGCCGGCGGGGAAACCGGCTGGACGTGCGGGAGGCGATGGCGGTAAGGGGCCGCCTCCCTCGCGCACGCCCGTCGCCGCTGCGGGAACAGCGTCCCGGGAGGCGATCGGCTCGGCGGCGAGGGACTCGTCGCCGAGCACGAAGACGTCGTTTTGCTTGCGTCTCATCATCCGTTCCCTCGGCGATAAGACGGGAGGTGCGCGGGGTTCGATACCCCCGCAGGCTCAGATGGGCGGCGCGGCGGCGGCGATCGACCCGCGGCTCGGCGCTAGCCCTGGAAGCCGAAGGACTCGGTGCCGCCTCCACCCCCACTGGACCCCCCACCGCCGCCACCGGCCGGGCTGGGCGCCGGTTCGGGTGCCGGTTCGGGCGCCGCCGCGGAGCTCGACGCCGTCGAGGGTGCCGAGCTCGACGAGCTGGAGTTCGCCGTCGAGGGCGAGGAGCCCTCGAAGCCGAACTGCGCCTGGCTTTCCTGGGCGGGAGTCCTGGGCTTCGCCCTGCTTGGTTCGGCGCTCGACTTCGAAGGGGTGCCCTTCGAGCCGGCCGCAGGGACGGGCGACGGGCCTCCGGCAGCAGACGACGACGCCGAGGCGGCGGCCGGCGGCGCCGGGGTCGAGAAGGCGTGCGAGGACTTCGCTTCCCGCACGTGCGCGGGCCCCGGATCGTGGCTGCGAACCGGCGGCGCGCTCGTAACCCCGATCCCCGGCCCGACGATGCCGGTCGCCAGGCAGGTCGCGGTCGTGGCGGCGCCGGCGGTGCAGATCGCGGCGATCTTCTGACCGGTGCCGGCGAGTGCGCCGGCGGCGCCGGCGTCACCTCCGGGCTGCAGCGCGCCCGTCGCCTTGAAGGCGAGATGGCGCACCCGCTCGGCAGCGTTCTGCGCCGCTTCGCCCACGGCGCCGGCCCACCTGGCGAGCTGCTCGCCGATCCCGGCCCCGCCGGCGTGCTCGGCGGCCAACCCGAGCAGCGCCGTCGAGCCGAGCTCGTGCAGCCTCTCCTGGAGGGCGGCGAGGAAGGAGCGGCAGGACCCGCAGTGGGCGAAATGAGCGCGCAGGATCTCCGTCTCGCTCGCGCTCGCCAGCCCGCTCGCCTCCTTCTCGAGCAGCGACCGCCGGGCGAGGACGCGCATCTCGGGACAGAACTCGGCGCCCTCGATCGACTCCAAGCGCTTTTTGACCTGGGCGGTCGCGCGCAGCAACAGCTTCTTCGCCGCCGGCAGGCTGATCCGCAGGTGCGCGGCGATCTCGGGCACGCTCAGGCCCAGGCCGAAGCGCAGCAGGATCGCCTCGCGGTAGTTGGGGCGCATCCGCTCCAGCGCCTCCTGCAGGCGCACGGCATCGTCGCGGCTCTCGGCCCGCTCGGCCGGGATCGCGGCCTCCGCCGGCGCCTCGGCCGCCGCCTCCAGGGCCACCGTCGGCCGCGCCGAGCGCGCTCGCAGCTGGTCGATCGCCGCGTTGCGGCAGGAGGTGAAGAAGGCGGCGCGGAGGTTGTCGGGTGGCCGGCCCTCCGTCATGCGGCGGTGCAGGCGGATCAAGACCTCGGCCACGGCATCTTCGGCGTCAGCTCGGTTCAACGAGTCGCCGAAGCGGCGCAGGACGTAGGCCTCCCCGAGCGGGCGCAGCTGCTCGCAATCGCGCGCGAAGCGGCGCGAGCGCAGCTGCTCGGGCAGGGCGCGGATCGCTCCCGCGGCCTCCATCAAGGCACCGCCTGCGGCGCCATCTCGATCTCCGCGGCGCACTGGGCAGTGCAGCTCATCGACCCCAAGACGCGGGCCGGAGCCGATTCGATACCCCCTAGCGGAAATCCGCCGAGCACCAAACTGAAAACCTCCCAGAACTCGAACTTATGCAGAGCATAGCCGCCGGGAAGCCCCGGGCCAAGGGGCACGGGGCTTCCCGACCTGGCTGAGAGGCGCTAGTAGCCTTCGTCACCTCCGCCTTCGTCTCCGCCGCCGGCACGTTCGCCGCCGCCGTTGCCGCCGCCCCGTTTCCCGCCCGGCAGGAAGTCGACGCGGTCGGCCGCGATCGTGTGTTCGGATCGCTTGCCCCCGCCTTCCGGCTCCCACTCGCGGAAGCGCAGCTGGCCGCTGACCGCGACCTGGCGGCCCTTGGCGAGATATTTGCCGCAGGTCTCGGCCTGGCGGCCGAAGGCCGAGACGTTGATGAAGAGCGGCGTGCCTTTGCGGCCGTTGCTCTCCGCGACTCGCATGCTGCAGACCTTCGCGTCGCCGTTGCCGTTTCTGATCTCGGGGTCCTTGGTCAGGGTCCCGATCAGGGTTACTGAGTTCATCTGGGACATCTCCTTTCGACCCCGCGGGGCCGCTGTGGATTCTCGAAGCGGGCTGCCTCGAGGCTTTGGGAACCGCGTCCATGAGAGGTCAAGGGGGCGCCGCCAGCTCCGAGAGCCGCTGCCAGGGCGGCACCACGCGGGCGCGGCGCGCCCGGACGGCGCTCGTCTCGTCCAAGCGCGCGACGTAGGCCTCCCCCGCGGGGAGGCGCTGCAGCTCCGACGGGTTAACCTCGAAGCGGTAGCCGCGGGTGCGGGTGCCCTCGGCGGTCGGTCGGCCGAGGCCGTCGGTGCGGATCGTCGACTGCCAGGTCGGCACCGCGCCGATCAGCTGCGCCACCCACTCGGCGTCGGCCTGCTCGCCGATCCGGTGGCAGACGAGCGCCGAGACGGTGGCGCCGATCCGCTCGCGCACCGCCGGTCCGGCGGCTCGCAGGTCGGCGAGAGTCTGGGTGCCGACCGCGACGCTGAAGCCGGCGGCGCGGCCGCGGGCATAGAGGCGGTCGAGCGCCGGCGCCTCCAAGGCGCCGAACTCGTCGATCGCCACGAAGGTCCCGACCCCCTCCCCCATCGTCGCGCTGGCGATCGCGCCGAGGTCCAGGAGGACCATCTGCGCGATCGCCCGGCCGACGTTGCCGGTGCGGTCGGTGTCGAAGCGGAAGTAGACGACCTCGCGGCGGGCGATCGCCTCGCGCAGGTCGCACAGCGCCACCTCCGGGCGCTCGGGGTCCAGCCAGGCGCGGGCGAACTCCGAAGAGGCGAGGTTCTGCAGGCGGGCTCGCAGGCCGGCGATCGCCCGCTTCTGGTCGGAGCGCATGCCGGCGTTCGCGCTCGCCACCTCGGCCGCCGCCTCCGCGTCCTCGCAGGCGAGCGCCAGATTCTCGAGCTCGTCCGGGTCGCAGCTCCTGGCGACCGCGGCGAGCGTCACCCGCTGGCCGCTGCGATCGAGCATCCTCAGCACCAACCGCAGGAACGGCGAGGCGGCCTGACGGTAGAAGTCGGCGTCGGCCGAGCCCCAGCTCTCGACCGCGATCAGGCGCTCGGAGCGCTCGTCGACCGAGCCGTAGGCCAGCGGGTCGTAGGCGTTCGGCCCGGTCGGCGAGAAGAGGTGGAAAGCCGCGCCACGCGAGGCGGCGGCGGCCTCCGCCGCCTCGCGCAGGACGCGGTCCGTCTTCGCCTCCAGGACCACCGCGCCGAAGTCAGAGCGCGCCACGTAGTCGACCAGCAGCGCCGCCAGGGAGGTCGTCTTGCCGGCGCCGGTGGCGCCGGGGATCAATACGTGGTGCCCCGAGCCGGCGCTGCCGCGGCCGACCATCGCCACCTCGCCGCGCCTGGTGCGGCCGACCGGCAGGCCCTCGGCCAGCGCCCGCGCCCCCCGCCGGCCGCGCTCGGCGTGACGGCGGCGGAAAGCGTCGAGCAGGCCGCGGTGCTGCGCCGCGGCGGCAGCGCGGTCGCCGCCGGCGCGGTGGTCCTCGAGGCGGACGTGGATCCCCCATCCCAGCACGCCCCCCGCCGCGCCGAGGGCGACGGCCAGGGCGATCGCGGCGGCGCTCGGGCCGAGCGCTCCCAGCTCGAGCGCGGCAACGAGCAGCGGCAACGGCGCCAGCGCCACCAACCCCCAGGTCCAGGAGAAGTGGCGGCGGCGGAGATGGATCGAGGCGAGCGCCCCGAGCGCCGCCGCCAAGAGCAGGCAGGCGAGCACCGTCGCCGCCAGGTGCGCGGCGCCGCTCAGGTTGTGCGGAGCCGGCAGCTGGGGAGGATGCGGTGGGCGGGAAAGCGAAGCCTTCATACCCCCAAGACGAACCCGGAGCGCAAAACGTCCCACCGGCGGCAAGCTCCGCGCCTGGGTCTGTGGGGTCCGGGTCCTCCCGCTGGTACGCGAACCGAGCCCGGAAGCGGAGTGGACCCTCAGCGGCGGGCGCCGGCCTGGACGATCGCCCGCCGCAGGTGCATGGCCATGCAGCTCGCGGCCGCCTCGCGCGTCGAGTAGGGCCCGTCCTCACCACACCCGCCCTCGAAGCCCACGTACCGATGACCGCCGTGCTCGACGAACCAGCCCAAGTGCTCGCCGCGGGACCAGCGCTCGACGAGCGCCCAGCTACCGTCGCCCTTCTCGCGAACGCCGGAACCCAGAGCAGCGTAGTACTCGACGACGAGCGCCCGGAGATCGTCCTGCGCGCGTACTTCCCTCTCCACCTTGCCGGTCCTGTTCAACACCAGTACCAGCGGCGCGATGTCCCTCGCGTGCTCGATCGCCAACTCCTGGCTGTCGAACGTCAGGCCCCGCCGGTGCCCCACCTTCAACACCTCGAAGTCCCCGTCCTTGGGCCTGACGTAGATCTCCTCCACCGCATCGCTCATCGCAGCTCCTCCACGGCGATCGCGGCCTCGGTTCGCGTCCGCTCGATCGCCCGCTCGACGAAGGGACGGGTACGCGGTGCGCAGCGATAGACGACGCGGGTGAGGCGACGCTCGGCGACCGCGCGGCGCCAGGCTCGCAGCAACTCGTCCAGCCGCGCCGCGCCCTTCGTCGTCAGCTCCACCTCGATTGCCTCGCCGGGCCCGCCGCCCTCGTCGACCCGGACCAGGTCGGCGCGGTGGAAGCGGCCGCCGGAGAGCATCGCCGAGAAGGCGCGCCTGCCCTCCGCCCGCTCGTGGGCGAGAATCTCGCGCTCGGAGAGCAGCCGCTCGCCCCCTCGCTCGAGCATGGCGGCGAGCTGCGCGACCGCCGCTTCGTGGCGGATCGCCCCGGGCGAGGCGCGAGCGGTGCGAAGTTCTCCGCGACCGCAAGCTCTCAGGCCAGCGGCGGTGCAGACGGCCAAGCGCTCGCCCTCGCCCTGGGCCGCGCTGACGACGATCAGGCCCGCCTCGCGAAGACGGCGCTCACGCCCGATCGTCACCGTGCGCGCCGTTCCCGCCCAGGCGGCCACGGCACTGCGCGGGACGACGCCGAAGCGGGCGATGAACTCCAGCACCTCGACGTCGCGGCGGCTGATTCGATCGGTTCTCTTTCCTCCTGGCATCTCTACCTCCTTAGACGGTGAAAAGGTCGCCGGAGGGACACCGGCCTGTCGCCCGGCGCCCCAAAAAAAGGGGCCCGCCCGACAGGGCAGGCCCCTTTTGATTTCGCGACGGATCTTCCCGAGCGGCGCTCAGTGAGCACCCGTCGCCAGATCGTGGATGCGGAGGTTCGGGAAGCCGTGCTCGCGCTTAGCTCCCTCCACGATCCGCCGCGTAGTCGGCGTGCAGTAGTAGTCAACGACGTCGTAGCGCTCGCAGAGCTCGGCGACGATCGCCGCCACCCGCTTCGGCCACTTGCGGGTCAACTCGACCTCGATCGCGTGGCGCTTGCCGGCCAGCTCGAGCACCGCGTCGGCGAGGTGCCGGCCGGAACGGCCTTCCTTGCGCCACAGGGCCCGTTCGCTGACCCACCTGGCCCGCGGGTGCTGCTTGGCCACGGCGAGGCGAACCTCGTTGGCCGCCGCCGTGTGAGCCAGCACGGCCACCTTCGGCTCGTAGTGAGAGTAGCCGGTGCCCGAGGCGCGCTCCCCGGCGTGGGTCAACCAGACCCAGGGCTCCGGCTCGGCGACCAGGAACCGCTCCTGCTCGGCGTAGCCGTCGCGCACCAGGCGCTCGACGACCCGGCGGACCTCGGAGGGCCGGCGGCCCAGGAAACGAGCCAGCTGGTCGAGGCGGATCGCCCGCTGCTCCGAAACCAACCGCAGCAGCTCACGATCGCGGTCGCCGAGAGGCCGCGGCCGCCTCGAACCCCTACCCACCGTACTGCCGTTGTTCGACGAACTGTTTGGGAACTTCGTATGTGTTTGCATGGACGACCCGATGCACGCTGTTGCGTGCGAAAATCGGTCGTCCGGCACACACAGACGATTCCCACTTCAACCGATTCCTTACCGTGACTCCGGCGTCGGGATCTCACGTACCACCACCTTCGACCAGTGGAGGTTCGCGGCAAGACGTTCGATCAACCGCCGCGGCGTGGGGTTCGCGAAGACGACCACCGCGTCGTAGTCGCTCCTGAAGGCTTCGATCGGCCGGATCTCGCGCTCGTCTATCTGAGCGCGCAGCCTGACCACGACCGCGTGGCGCTCACCCCGTACCCTCACCACACCGTTCGGCTTGTAACCGCCCTGGCCCTGCTCGCGGAGCAGGGCCCGAAAGCTGATCCATTCACCCTCGGGGACCCGGCCGGCCAAGAACAGACGGGTCTCGTTGACCGCCCGCATCCGCGGCATCGCGCCGACCCGCAACTCGTACTTGGAAAACCCCGTCCTCGAACGCCTGCTGCCACCTCCCGTCAACCAGATCCACGGCGGCTCGCCGACCAGCAGCCGCCCGTACTCGGCGTAGCCGCAGTGCACCAGGTACATCGCGATCCGCGCCGCGTCGGCCTCCTCGCAGCGCAGGAAGCGGGCCAGCTGGTCGAAGGGGATCGCCTGCTGGTCGGCGATCAAGGCCAACAGTTCGACCTCCCACAGCTTGGGCTTGCGGGTACGGCGCTCGGCCACCGGCAGCAACTGGGCCTCGATCCGCTTCAGCATCTCGGGACCCTTCAACCGCAGCGCTACGGACCCACGGAACATCGAACCTCCACCTCCCTCAGATCCCGTCGTCGTCGAGGTAGGAAAGCTCCTTCGGAGCCTGCTCCTCGACCTCTTCCGCCTCCCCGGCGAGGTCGAGGTAGGAGAGCTCTCGCGGAGCCTCGTCCTCGGGCTTCCCCAGCGGCCGGTCGAGTTCTTCGCTCTCCGGCAGGGCAACCGGGTCGAGCTGCGGCGCCTGGTTCATCGCCGCCTTGGCGGCGCGACCGTGATGGATCAGGTAGGCCTCGCCGATCTTCTGCTCGCGAACCCAGTCGGGCTCGATCTTGGGACGGTCCCGCAGCTGCGCGTTCGCGACCTCGCTGTAGACGCCTTCCTCGTAGCGATGGGAAAGCTCCAGCACCTTCCTCGTCCCCGCCAGGGCGGCGAGGTCATCCGGCTCGGGATGGGCGTGCATCACCACCAATCCCACCGAGCCGAGGATCCGCTTTTCCTGAGCGCGATCGTCGAGCCCGGCGAAGGTCTGGGGGATGAAGACCAGCCCCACCCCGAAGCTCCGCGCCTGCTCCAGCACGCGCGCCATGTCGGTGTTGCGGGCGATCGAGGCGAACTCGTCGACGAACAGCACGCAGAGGCGCTTGCCGCGCTTGCGCTTGGTGAAGAAGTCGCCGAAATCGGAGAACAGCAGGCAGGTCAGGCCGTCGGCCTGCTCGGCCATGTCGATCGAGTCGATCATGAAATAGGCCGCGTCGGCGTCCTCCCAGGACCAATCGCCGTCGACGCCGAGGCCGATCTGGTCGAAGAACGCCTTGTAGCGCATCCGCACCTCGCTCACCTTTTCGCCCGTCAGCGAGCACTTCTTCAGCGCCGCCTCCCCGTGGGCCCTGACCAGCGCTTCGGAATCGAGGCGGGCGAGCAGCTCGTCGCTCGAGCGCGGCGGCCCTTCGGGGTGGTAGCAGGCGAGGTAGAGCACCGCCTTGGCGATGTCGCGGTAGTAGGCGGCAGGGCCGATCTTGGCGAACTCGATCGCTTCCAGCAGCCGGTTCGAGACGGCCCGCCAACCACCGCGCCAGGCGTCGAAGCGCTCGTTGGGGAAGACCCGCGTGCTGCGGCCCGCCGCCGCCATCAAGGCGGCGAAGCGCGCGGCCGCCTCCGGATCGCCCTTTGCGTCCAGGTAGAAGACCCGCGCGTCGCAGTGCACCGCCAGGTCGTAGGCCATCCGCATCGCCGTCTCGGTCTTGCCCATCCCCGGCGCGCCCGTCACCAGGGCGTGCTTGGGAACCTCGGCGCGGGGCCAGAGCAGGTCGGCACCGTGCATCGGCAACGCCGCCTCGCCGGCGAGGCGGCGGCCCAACAGCACGCCCTCGGGCATCGCCGGCAATTCAACACCGTGACTCTTCCTATGAAACAGGCTCATCGCTTACCTCCGATAGATGACGGATGACCAACTTCGGCCAGTTGCCCTTTTTCCGCACGCGCTCCATGAAGCCGTGGGTATCCGGACCGCAGAAGTAGACGACTGCGTCGTAGCGGTCGCTGTGCTCGGCAAGGATCTGGAGGATCTCGTCCGACCCTTTGCAGGAGAGCTCGACCTCGATCGCGTGGCGCTCGCCGCCGATTTCGAAGACCCCGTCGGGCAGGTGGTCGCGCTCGTCGCGCATCCGCCTCACCCGCCGCTCGCAGATCCACCGCCCCTGCGGCGCGCGCCTGCGCAGGTACAGGCAGACGTCGTGGATGCCGCGACGGTGGGCGAGGCCCGCCACCGTCGGCGCGTTGGCGCTGAACCCCGTCGCGGCGAACTGCAGGCCGCGCGAGGAGGGCCAAAACCACGGGTAGTCCTTGACCAGGTAGCGGCGGTACTTGATGCAGCCCGCCGCTTCCAGCCCGGCCACCACGGCCATCGCGCGGCCGAGGTCGACCTCGATGAAGCGCGCCAGCTGGTCGAGCGGCATCGCCCCCTGTTCGGAGAGCAACCGCAGGACCGCGACCTCCGCCGCGCTCGGCTCGCGGTAACGACTACCACGCTTGCCTTTGCCCTTCGCCTGGGTGTGCATGGGCGATCAAACGCACGCTCGCGTGCGAAAATCGTCCCCTGCACACCCGGGGCACAGGGGGCTCGGGGTGCTCCCCCCGGTACGTAACCCATGCACCGGGGGAGCACTCACCGCGAACTCTTCTCCGCCTGCTTTCGCAGCCGCTCCAGGCGCAGGGCCACCGGCGGGTGCTCGGCCGCCCTGAGGAACAGGCCCGGCTGAGGCACGTCGAAGGGCAGGCCCTGGTCGGTCAGGTAGCGAGCCAGCTCGCCGCCCTGCCCGAGGCGGGCCGCGTAGGCGTCGGCGGCGTACTCGCGCCGGCGCCAGTACCCGGCCCAGAACCAGGCCAGGAGCGCTCGCGCATCGCCGCCTCCGGCCAGGCGCAGCGACCAGCGCAGCGCGCCCCAAAGCAGCGCCCCGCGCGAATCGACGCTCGCTTCGAAACGAACCTCGCGCCCGCGCGGGGCCTGCGGCGGGCCGAGCGGGTCGCCCCACAGCTTCAGGCGCTCCAGCGCCTCGCGCAGGCGGCCGTCGAATGAGCTCACATGGCCCAGCTCGTGGGCGAGGACGGCGGCCAGCGAGGGTGACTCGACCAGCCTCGGAGTGAGGATCAGGGCGCGGCCGCGCACCCCCGCCGCCAGCGAGGGGGCGTCGAGCACGTAGCAGGCAACCGGGGCCCTGAGGCCGGGGTCGGCTCCCCGCAGCAGATCCAGCGCCGCCGCGATCTTCCCGGCCTCCTCGGCGGTCGGGCGGCGAGCGCCGAGCCGGCGCCCCCACACCCAGCCCCGCCCGGGCCGCAACAGCGCGGCGACGGAAAGGGCGATGGGCATGAGGGCGCCGGCCCAGGCAAGCGCCTCGGCGCTCAACCCGAAGGGAATCCACGCCCCTCCGATCGCGGCGCCGAGGTAGATGAGGAACCAACGCACTGGCCCCGCCAACATGGCCTCCCCGGCAAGCGTCAACAGGTAAAGCGGCAGACCGACGAGCAACTCGTCAACCGCAACTCGACGAGTAAGGCAATCCGAAGAATTCTGCGTCTGGGTGTGCATGGGCGACCCACTGCACGCTGTTGCGTGCTAAATGTGGGAGCTATGCGCGCCCAGACGCGGGTGAAGCTACGCGCCCTGCGCCAACCGCTCGGCCACCTCGACGCGTTTGGAGCAGATCCAGGCCTTCAGCGCCACCGTGGCCTGCAGGTCCTCTTCGAGGCCGGCCAGTGACGCCGCATCGGCGCCGGCCTCGACCGACTCGAGGATCCGCTCCAACTCGCTGCGCTCGACGTCGACTTCCAGCAACAGGTCCTCCAAGTCGAAGTCGATCGAGCGCAACAGCCGCTCGTGCTCCTCGGGCGTGATCGAAGTTTCGGGCCCAGCTGCGCCGGGCCCCTGACAGTGGGACTTCCTCTGTGGATGCATGGACGAGGAACCGCGCGCAGGGCGTGCGAAAATCCGAGTCCGCGGCCACGGGGGAAGTCCGCGGGACCACGAAGATGTAAGGGGGAATGGGGGTATCCCCTCGAGCGCGCAGACGGTGCCCGGGCGAAGAGCGAACCCTGGCGAAATCGAGGTGGCCCCGGGGGCGTGGGGTACACCCCCTGGTGCGCAACCGGTGCCCGGGGTCAGCACCCCCATTGACCAAGGGCCCCACCGGGCGGGGGCGCTTGGCGCCCGTCCCCGAGCCCAGCGAGGGGACGGGCCCGAAACAAAGCCCCCCTGCGGAGCGGGGGGGTGCCGGGGCGGCCGAGCGCCGCAACGGTCCGCGTCGCAGGCGGTAAGCGACGGCGCCCACGCAAACGCCCCGACCGGCCGGGTGGCCGGGGCGCCGTGGCGGGCCTAAGCGCGGCCGGTCATCTCGGCCACCCGGCCGGCGAGGCGGCGGGCCTGCTCGGCCAGCGCCCACATCGCGGCGGCGTCGAGGACTTCGCCGTGGCAGGGATGCGGCGCGCACCAGCAGCCGAGCGTCTTGCCGTGCAGCGCGGCGAGCTTCGCCAGCGACAAACGACCGGAGCGCAGTTGCTCCCAGAGGTCGCGGCGGTAGCGCTCGACCGCCTCCTCGACCGAGCCGACGACGATCACCCCCGGCACCCGGCTGGGCCGGTGCGAGTAGGGATTCCCCCACTCGCCCGGCCGCCCGGTGCGCGGGCAGCGACCGCGGCCGATGTAGACGTCGTACGGCTCGCGCTGACAGTGGACGACGGCCATCACGCCTCCCGGACCGGGATGCAATTATCTTCGGCCAGCTTCATCATCTGCGCCGTGCCGGGACCGCCCAGCGGGTAGGCGTAGACGTAATCGGGCTGAAGGCGGGCCATCGCCTCGTTACGCCGGTACCCGGCCGAACGGCCGTAGAAATCCCACTGCGCCCGCACCGTGGCGACGTGCAGGCCAAGCTCGCGGGCCTCCTCCTGGGCGATCCGATCCGCACCGCGAGCGCCGCCCTCGATCACCACCGACCCCTCGGGGAGGGATTCGAGATCACGGCGGATGCGCTCGCGGTCGGTCCAATCCCGCGAGCCGCAGAACAGGGCGATGATCGGCTTGCCGCTACTCATGGCCGAGCCTCCCGAACAGCTTCACGTCGCGGGCGATGGTGTACTTCTCGGGATACTCGATCCCACCGCGACGGCGCACCCGCTCCGCCTCCTCGCCCATCACCTGCACCAGATCGCCCTCCAGCAGGCGGGCGCAGCGGATCGCCAGATCCTGACCGCGAGGAGCGCCGAGGGCGCCCTGCACGCAGACCCGCGTGACGACCGGGTTGCTCGCCGGTCCCCTGGCCGATGCGACGACGAACCGGCAGATCGGGACTCCGGCCGACGAGTGGGTCAACTCCGGCGCTCGCGTGATGCGACCGACGACCTTCTTGACCACCACTTCCTCCAAAGAACTCATCGAAAACGCTCCTTTCTCGCCCCGGGCGGGGGGCCTCGTGCTGACTTACCTGCGATTTAGCCCGGCACGGCGCCCGGTGCACCGGAGGACAAATGGCCGGGCCGCCGCTGATCTCGACGTTGCAAGCCCCTGCCTCTGATCAGCGGCGGCCCGGCCATTTGTTCGGAGGGGAAGGGGCGATGTTGCCCCTTGCACCGGGTGACGGGCTGGGCTACGGTCGTGGGGAAGTCAGCACGAGCGCGCCTGCCCGCCATCCCGTCGCACTCCTCCCGAACTAGAAGGAGAGATCCTCCTCTCCCGAATCGTCCTCGGCGAACTCGTAGGCCTCTTCCACCGCCTCGATCTCGACGATCACGGCGGCCTTGTTCTGCCTGCGCTCGGGGTTCTCGATCCCCAGGTCGCGCGCCCGCGAGTCGAGCTGCCCGCGACTCAGCGAGGCCAGCTCCGACTGCTCGGCGGGCTCGGCCTCGGGCTCTTCCCCAGCCTCGGGCTCTTCCTCGGCGACCGGCGCCTCCTCAGAGGTCGGCGCCTCCTCGGCGGGCTTCGAGGAACCGAGGAACCGAACCCCTTCGGCGACGATCTCGACCACCTGGCGCTTGCCGCCGTCCTCCACCTCCCACTCGCGCCAGTCGAGGCGGCCTTCGACCGCCACCGGACTGCCCTTGCCGAGGTGCTTGACGGCGGCCTCGCCGCGGGCGCCCCAGACGATGACGTCGAAGTAGTTGGGCTTGTCGACCCACTGGCCACTCTGGCCGTCCTTGCGGCGGCCATTGACGGCGACCCGCAGGATCGCCTTCGACGTCCCGCTCGGCAGCGCCCGCAGCTCGGGATCGCGGGTGAGGTTGCCGGTGACGACAACCACGTTCACGTTTGCAGCTGACATAACTTCCTCCTTTAGGTGTGTGATCCGACGCAGCCCGATCAGCACGCTTCGCGTGCCACCATCGGCGCAGTCGCTGGTCGCACACCGCCGAGGCGGAACCCGCCCCGGCAGTGCCCGTCCCCCGACCTCACGCCCACCGGGCGGAGGAGCCGTAACCGTCGGTCTCGTCCTCGCGGACGGCCGCCGCGTCCCGCGGCCCTGAAGCAACCGCATCGCGCACCGCCTTGTCTTCACGACGACGGTCGCTGCGCGACATCCGCTCCAGGGCTTCGAGCCGGTCGATCTCCCGTGACGCCTGCCCCTTCGTCTGCGGCCACGCAAACGAGCAACCGCAACGCTCCGCCAACCTGCGCAGGTGCGCCATCTGCGATGGGGTCGGCCCCGGCCCGTGGGCCGCTGCCTCGTCAACGCCTCGAGAAATCGTCATATCGGACTCCTTTCGCCCGGTCGGGCTTTCGCTTGCGAAGCGATCAATCCCCATAAGCCGACCCCGAACCACCGACCTCGAAGCAGCCCAAGACCCAGCCCCTCGAACCCGGCAAGCGCGGGGCGGCGTTGGGGTAAAATCGCTTCTCAAGCGAGAGTCCGGCCGGGCCAGGAGACCCCACGCCCTTCACCCGTCCCACCCCTTCCTCTGTCCATCCCTCGGGAAGAGCGGCTCGATCATCCGCGCCTCGAACCAGTAGTGGAAGTGACGCTCCTTGCAGCGTCCTCGCCGCGACCGCAGGAAGCCGGCGATCGCGATGCGGTCGCCCTTCTCCAGGGTCTGCGCCACCTCGACCGCGTAGTGCAGCGAGACCTGGACCGCGAGCTTCAGCGGCTCGCGGCCGCTGCGCTCGGCGAACCAGAACTCGGCCCGTTCGCGGCCCGGCATCCCCCACGTCTGAACCTCCGAGGACACCTCGCCGGTGAAGACGTTGTTGTTCACGAGCACGGCCCTTCCATGCCGAAGAGGGCGCCGAGGATGACCCCCGCCTCCCCCGGATCCAGGGAGGCGACCGTCGTCGAAAAACCCTCCCTGCTGACGGGCGGGCAGCCGATGCGCTCGGCATGGGCGACGTACTCGGCGACGATGCCCTTCAGGGCTTCGACCCAGTGAAGGCCACCATCGATATAGAGGCCCTTGCCGGCACCGCCGGCGGGGCGGTCGTAGAGAGCCACGCCGGTGTGCCGGTCATAGCCCATGATCTCGCGCTCTTCGCCGGGCAGCGAGTAGGTGGCCAGCAGAGTGCCGTTCGGGCTGATCGAAGACATGTCGAGAGAGACATCGCTCATGGGGGAACCTCCCGTGTCGGGTGGATTGACGAGGCCGCTCGATCCGCAGGGGTTAGGCGCGCCCCGCACCCCGAGCCATAGGCGAGGGGCCGAAGGAGGCCCCCAGTTGGGGGCCTTGCGGGGCGCGGTGCCCCTGCCAGGATCTACGGGCCGAGATCCACCCGACACGGGAGACGACCTCACCCCCTCCACCGCCAACCAAACAAAGAACCCAACGGCCCTAACGCGACGCCGGCGACCGCTTCGCGGTCGCCGACCTCACTTCCGCCAGCTGCCGTCCCTAACCCTCCCGAACCACCGCCAGCCAGCCCCGGCACCCCCCAAACCGCAAAAGAAAGACATCCCCAACCAAACCCAACTCATCTCTCACATCTCAACAACAACAATCAATCCCACCAACCACCACCTCTTCCCAACCAACAGACCACCCTGGTGCTGACCCCGGGCACCCAACAATCGTGAACGTGTTTGGTCAGCCCTGGCGAACGGCCTCAAAGCGCACCGGCAGGCCAGGTGGCTGCGCACGCAGAGTGCGTACCCCTATTCGCAGCACCCGGCCAGCAGAAACGCCCTGAGTCGCCGTTCGTCAACCGCGGGCACAAGCCTCTAGTCCACGACCTCCGATTGCTGGCGCTGACAATCGATCATCGGAGGTCGAGCGCTTCGCCGATGACGGCGACCGTGAGGCTGTTGATCGCGTCCGGATCAGGCTTGCCGGGGAGCGTGGAGGCCGCGTGGGCATCCTCGGCGCGACGGGACAGCCGCTCGGCCTCGACCTTGACCTGCTCGAGCGTCCACTCGCCATGCTTGATCGCGAGCAGCTCCGGCGCGTCGGGACGCCTGACCTGCAGCTCCCCGTCGCGCATGAACTCGACGCCCATCCGCAGCAGCCGGATCAGGTGCGCGGCATTCTTCGTGTCGTAGCCGTGCTGCGCGACCAGGCGCTTGCGCTTCTCGCCCATGTAGCCCTTGAAGGCGCCGCGCTCCATCTTCGTGAGCTGCGAGCGGGCATAGCCCATGAGCGGGTGGAAAGTCGAGCGGGTGGCGAAGAGGTCGCGGCTGTCGATCAGACGCTGACCCGCTGGCTCGACCTGGATGTACAGCTCGGGAGGCAACCAGAGCATGGCCAGGATGTTGGGGTTGCCCTTGGCGAGAAGGTGGATTGCCTTGCGGGCCTCGTAAATGACGATGTCCCACGGGTCGCTGACGATCTCGACGGTTCCCCGGCTGCCGAACTGGCGCTGGCCGATGTAGTGGTCGAGACCCGGCACCGCGACCCCGATCGCGTCCTTGTCATCGATCGACCCCGGCTCGGAGCTCGGCTCGTAGGTCCCGTGGGCGATCGAGCCGCGATAGGCGAGCAGGATCGCGGTCTCGTGGCCGAGGCAGGGATGCTCGCGGCGGAGCGTCTCCGGAAAGCTCATCTCGGGATGGAAGCTTATTGTCTGCGGATTGCGCCATCGAAGCATGCGGCAACGCGCTCAACCGAGCAGCTGATGGCAGCGGAGCGCCGCGCGGGTGGGCAGGACGAAGTCGCCGTGGCGGTGCAGGAGGCCGGACGCGACCAGCCCGCCGACGGCCTGCTCGACGGCGGCCGCGGCCTCGAGCCCGCCCGATCCGTCGGCGATCTCGAGCGCCAGCTCGCCGAGGGTGACCTGGGCCGGGTGCAGGGCGAGGAGCAGCATCAGGACGGCGGCCTCGATCTCCGGCGCCTCGCTGCCGTGGCAGCTCCGAGTCGGTTGGACGTGCATCGGCTAAGACCTCCTTCGACGGCGGGGAGCCTGCTGTGCTGAACGCCAGACAGGCGCGTACTCCGGGATGAGCCTTCACCTCGCGCGATTCGCCCCGGGGGCGACGAGCGCGTTGGCATCGGCGCAGAGGTCGGCCAGCAGGCGCAGGGTGTACTCGATCGGGCTCTCGGCCTCGGCCGGGCGCAGTTGGACGGCGTGGCCGAGGAGGGTCGGGCCCCGGCCCGGGTTGACGGCGAGGATCGGCTCGGGTTCGGCCAGCGACATCGGGTAGACGTAGAGCCTCGCCGGCGGCGGGCGCTCCGCCACGAGAACGCCGCCCTCCTGCGCCGCCTCCGCCAGCAGGTTCAGCTCGTCGGCGTCGCTGCAGGCGTTGATCGGCCAGAGGTCGCCGTCGGGGTCGGTCAGCTCCACCGCCGCCAGGCCGCGATCGAAGCGGAACGGCTGCGGGGAACTGGCTTGGGGTCCGGGCATCGTCGTCTCCTACGTCTTTGGCCCCGCGCGGCACGCCGCGCCGGAGCTTCGGTTGGTGGAGAGCTGAGCCCCTGGCGGGGGGGTTTCGCCCCCTTTTCAGGCAGCTATCCGCGTCCCCAGCGGGTCCCCGCCGCGAACACGTCCGCTTTGCCCTTGGTTTGGCGCCCTGCCTAGAAGCCGAGAGCGAACTTGGCGTCGTCGGTCATCATCTCCGGCGACCAGGCGGGGTCGAAGACCATCTTCGGGTGGACGGCGGCGACGCCGGGGAGGTCGCCGACG
This sequence comes from uncultured Solirubrobacterales bacterium, assembly GCA_963785775.1. Lineage (GTDB taxonomy): Bacteria > Actinomycetota > Thermoleophilia > Solirubrobacterales > 70-9 > VAYN01. The sequence continues at coordinate 378,212 of CAWAWH010000003.1, forward strand.
AACTCCTTCATCTGCTCGGAGACCTGGGGGCCGATCGGGCAGGCGGGCGTGGTGAGGGTGAAGGTGACGTAGACGTCTTCCTGCTCGATCTCGACGTCGTAGACGAGGCCGAGGGAGACGAAGTCGAGGCCGAGCTCGGGGTCGATGACCTCCTCGAGCGCCTCGAAGACGTCCTCCTCGGTGAGGACTTCGGCGTGCTGCTCGGGCGCGGCTGCTTGGTCGTCGGGCATCGGTCAATGGTAGCCGGGACTCCCGGCCGGCGAGACAATAGGCTCCCGGCCGATGAGCGACTCGGTCCAGATCCTGCGGCGGTCGATCGGCATCGTCTTCGCCGACGGCGGCCTGCTGGCGCTGACCTCGGCCCTGCCCGCCGGGGCCCGCGAGCATGGCGAGGAGGAGGTCGCGGCGGTGCTCTGCGACCCCGACGCCGCCCCGGTCACCTTCGACGAGGCGCTGCTCTCGACCGAGTACGGCGAGGACGGCGTGCAGCGGCGGGCGACGCTGGAGCTGTGGCCGGACGCCGAAGACGGGCGGCCGCTGCGCGGCGCCGGCACGCTGATCAGCTCGACCAGGGTCAGGCGCCGCGGCCTCGACGCCGAGATCGCCTTCTTCCGCTGGTCGATCGAGGGGCGCGAGGGGCTCGGCACCTACGAGGTGGCGCGCCCCGGTGCCTGAGATCGAGGCGATCGTCTGCGACTTCGGCGGCGTCCTGACGACACCGCTGCTGACCTCCTTCATGGCGATCCAGGACGAGATCGGGATCACGCCCGAGAACCTCGGCAGGGCAATGCGGGCGATCGCCGAGGAGGACGGCGAGAACCCGCTCTACGCGTTGGAGAAGGGCGAGATGGCGGAGGTCGACTTCCTCGCCCGTCTGAGCGACGGCCTGGAGCCGCTGCTCGGCCACCGGCCCCACCTGCACCGCTTCCGCGAGATCTACTTCGCGGCGCTCGATCCCAACCCGGAGATGATCGAGCTGATGCGCGAGCTGAGGGCGATGGGCAAGCGGATGGCGATGCTGACCAACAACGTCCGCGAGTGGGAGCCGCTGTGGCGCTCGATGCTGCCCGTGGACGAGATCTTCGAGACCGTCGTCGACTCCGGCTTCGTCGGCGTCCGCAAGCCCGAAGCGCGGATCTACGAGATGACGCTGGAGCGGCTCGGGCTGCCGGCCGAGGCCTGCCTCTTCGTCGACGACCTCGCCCACAACTGCGAGGGCGCCCGCGCGCTCGGCATGAACGCGATCCACTTCCGCGACAACGAGCAGGCGATCGCGGAGATCCGGGCGGCGCTGGCGGCGTAGGGCGCTGGCCGGGCTCAGTTGTCGGAGCCGGCGCGGTCCCAGACGTAGAGCTCGACCGCCTCGACCGCGAGCGCCATCAGGCGGGGCGGGGAGAGGAGGCTGAGGACGAGCTCGAGGGCGTCCTCCTCGGTGACCCCGGCGTCTACCGCCTCCTCGCCGCGGAAGCCGGCGGCGAGCTTGAGCGCCTCGCGGCGGTTCTCGCCGAGGGAGCCGAAGGCGCCCATGAGGAAGTCGCGGTTGGGGACCGGGTGGCCGACCTCGAGCGAGCCGTGCCAGGCGGCGAGCATCGAGAGGTCGTGTTCGTCGAGCTCGGAGATCGCCTTGGCGTAGTGGACCTCGAGCTCGGTGTCGGGGATCTCGTCGACCCAGGCGCGGACGGCCTCGCCGAGCAGCTGGCGGCGCGCCTCGCGGCCGACGGAGTCGGCGATGGCGCGGACCGCGTCGGCGGGGTCTACGAAACAGAGGGACATGGGCTGGCTCGCAATCTAGAGGCGGCGGTAGACGGCAAAACGAGGTCGGGAAATGCCCGCTTTGCGGCTTTGCGGTGCGGTCTGCGTCGCTCCCGGTCCACGCCGGGCGCCGACCTATGCTGGGTCGCTTGCCGCTATGCCGCTGAACCTGATCCACGGACCCCCCAACTCCGGCCGCGCCGGCCTCGTGCGGCGGCGGTTCGTCGCCGCCCTCGGCCGCGACCCGGTGCTGGTCGTCCCCACCCTGGACGACGTCTACGCCTTCGAGCGCGAGCTCTGCGCCGAGGGCGCGGCGCTGGGCGGGGCGGCGATGACCTTCGGGGCGCTGTTCCGCACGGTCGCGACCGCCGGCGGCGTCCCTCCCGGCGCCGAGCTCTCGCCGGCGCAGCGGCTGCGGGCGATCGAAGTGGCGGTCGCCGGCCGGCTGGGACGGCTGGGGCCGCTGCGGCGCTCCGCCTCCCGCCCCGGCTTCGCCCGCGCCTTCGTGCGGCTGCTCGACGAGCTGCAGGCCGCCGGGGTCGAGCCCGAGGCGGTCGAGGCCGGCGCGGCGACGCTGGAGGGCTCGGCCTACCTCGGCGACATCGCCACCCTCTGCGCCGGCTACGCCGAGGCGCGCGAGCGGACCGGGCGGGTCGACACCCACGGGATCGCCCGCGAGGCGATCGCGCTGCTGCGCCGCGACGGCTCCTTCTGGGGCGGGCGGCCGGTCTTCCTCTACGGGCTCGACGACCTCACTCCCAACCAGCTCGAGCTGGTCGCGGCGCTGGCCGGGCTGGCCGAGGTGACGGTGGCGCTGCCGTTCGAGCGGGGAGACGCGGCGCTGGCGGCGCGCTCTCGGCTGCTGGGGGAGCTGCGGGAGCGGATCGGGGCCGACGAGGAGACCCTGACCGAGGCCGACCCGGCCAACAGCGCCAGCCCGCTGCTCTTCCACCTGGCGCGCGGGTTCGGCGCGCCCGGGGCAGCACCGCGCGAGCCGGACGCCGACCTGCTCCTGCTTCGCTCCGCCGGGGTGCGGGCGGAGGCGGAGGCGATCGCCAACGAGGTCTCGAGGCTGCTCGCCGGGGGTGGCGAGCCGGACGAGATCGCGATCGCCGTGCGCGACCCGTCGCGGCGCGGCCCGGCGATCGCCGCGGCGCTGGAGGCCAACGGGGTGGCGACGGCGCTGGAGGCGGAGCTGCCGGTCGCCGGGACGGCGGTCGGAGGCGCCCTGGTGGCGCTGCTGGAGGCCGAGTTCGGGGCGCGGCGGGCGGGCGACCTGCTGCGCTACCTGCGCGGCCCCTCGGGCTTCTCCCCGGGCCGGGTCGACTGGCTGGAGCGCTCGCTGCGACGTGGCCGGGTCGAGGACGCGGAGGCGGCGCTGCGGCTGTGGCAGGGCGAGGAGGGCGAGCCGCCGCGGGACCTGGCGCGGCTGCGCGAGGCCGCCGCGCGCTCGGCGGCGGCGCTGGCGGCCGAGGTCGGCCGGCTGGCGGCGACGATGGCCTCGCGGCCGCTGCGGGGCGAGGGCGACGGGCCGCCGCCCGGAGCCGGCGACGGGCTGGAGCTGCGGGCGGCAGGAGCGATCGCCGACGCGCTCGGCGAGCTGGCGGAGCTGGGCGAGATGGCGCCGGGAGCGGCGGAGCTGGCGGCGACGATCGCCGGGCTCGAGTTCCGCGTCTGGAGCGGGCCGGTCGAGGGACGGGTGCGGATCGCCAGCCCCTACCGCCTGCGCGCCGGCCGCTTCGACCATGTCTTCGTCGCCTCCCTGCAGGACGGCGAGTTCCCGCGGCGGGACCGCGGCGGCGACCCCTTCCTCTCCGAGGCCCAGCGCGGCTCGCTCGGGCTCGAGCCGCGGCGCGACACCGAGGCGGAGGAGCGCTACCTGTTCGCCGTCTGCCTCTCGCTGCCGCGGCGGCGCCTCTTCCTCTCCTACCGCGACAGCGACGAGAACGGCGGCGCCGAGTCGCGCTCGCCGCTGCTCGACGACGTCCGGGCGCTGCTGGCGCCGCCGCCCGACGGCTCCTCCCCCGACCCGGTCGAGGAGGCGATCACCGCCGGCCGCGACCTGGCCCGGGTCGTCCACCCGCTGGCCGAGGCGCCGTCCGAGGACGAGCTGGCGCGGGCGCTGGCGGCGCATGGCGCGACCGCGGACGCGGAGGCGCTGCTGGCCGCGGCCGGGGTCGAGGAGCCGCTGCGCGCGCGCCTGAGCGGCCGGATCGCCGCGGCCCGCGCCGCCGAGGCCGCCTCGCGGGCGCCGGGGCCGCTGACCAACCCGGCCGCGATCGAGTCGCTGGCCGCCGTCCCCGCCTACGGCGGCACCACCCTGGAGGGGTTCGACGTCTGCTCCTACCGCTGGTTCGTCTCCCACGAGCTCGACCCGCAGCCGCTGGACCCGGTGCCGGACCCGCTGGTCCAGGGGGGGCTGATGCACGCCGCGCTCGAGCGCCTGTACAAGGAGCGTCCCGGCGGCGACCCGCTGCCGCGCCCCGCCTCCCTGGTCGCCTGGACCGCGCGCGGGCGCGAGCTGGTGGCGGCGATCGCCGCCGAGCGCGAGCTCGGCTTCCACCCCGCCGAGCGGGCGATGGCGCGCCGGGTCGAGCGCCTGCTGGAGCGCTTCCTGGCGGAGGAGGCCGAGCGCGAGACCGGCGGCTTCGAGCCCTGGCTGCTGGAGGCCGCCTTCGGCGAGCAGGAGGAGAGCGAGCGGCCGGCGCTGGAGCTGGACGGCTGGGGGCTGCACGGGGCGATCGACCGGGTCGACCGCGCCGCCGACGGGCGCGCCCTGGTGATCGACTACAAGCTCTCCGGCGCGGTGACGCCGCGGGAGAAGTTCGAGGAGCAGGCGAAGCTGCAGCTGCCGCTCTACCTGCTGGCGGTGGCCGAGCACTGGGGCGCGCACCCGGTCGGCGGCCTTTACCACCCGCTGCGGGGGACCTCAAAACGGCGGCCTCGTGGCGTCGTCGGCGAGGAAGCCGCCGCGGACCTGGCCGCCTACGGCCTCTACGACCGCGACCTGGTCGACGCCGAGGGACTGGAGGAGCTGCTGGCCGACTCGCGGCGGCGGGCCGGCGAGATCGTCGCCCGCATGCGCGGCGGCGACATCCGCCGCGACCCCGGGCCGCGCCGCGGCCTGCGCGGGCACGACACCTGCCCTCCCTTCTGCACCTTCGCGCCGATCTGCCGCCGCGACCGCGCCCCCCAGCACGAGGAGGACGTGGACGTGGACGTGGAGGAGCGATGAACGCGCGCACCCCCACCCCCGAGCAGGCGGCGGCGATCGAGATCGGCGGCCGCGACGTCCTGCTCGAGGCCGGCGCCGGCACCGGCAAGACGGGAGTGATGGTGGACCGCTACTGCCGCCTGGTCTGCGACAGGGGGGTCTCGCCCGACGCGATCCTCGCCTTCACCTTCACCGACAAGGCGGCGGCCGAGCTGCGCCAGCGGATCCGCGCCGAGCTGGCGCGGCGGGCGGAGGCGGGCTCCGAGCGGGCGGGCGAGCTGCTGAGCGCGATCGGCGGGGCCTGGGTGACGACGATCCACGGCTTCTGCAACCGCCTGCTCTCCGGCCACCCGGTCGCGGCCGGGATCGACCCCGGCTTCCGCGTCCTCGATGCCCCCGAGACCGCCCGAGCCGCCCGCGAGGCCTTCGACGAAGCCCTCGCCGACTTCCTCGAACCACCCGCCGATGGGCCGCAAACGTCCGCCATGCAGACGCCTGCGGCCCATCGGCCCTTGGAGTCGCGGGAGGAACTGGTGGCGGCCTATGACGTCGAGGGGCTGCGGGGGGTGGTGGTCGGGGTGCACGCGGAGCTGCGGAGTCGGGGGGAGGCGGAGCCGCGGCTGCCGGAGGCGCCGCCGAGCGACCCGGTCGAGACGATCGCCGAGGCGATCGAAGCGGCCGGCCAGGCACTGGAGGAGATGCGCGAGAACGACCCCAGGCGGGAGCTGGTCGAGCGGGCGCTGGCGCAGCTCGCCGAGCCGGGGCCGCCGCCCAGTCTCGACGAGCTGCGGGCGCTGCGCCCCGACAGCAGGGCGAAGGCGATCCTCCCCTACCGCGAGGCGATCGAGGCGGCGATCTCGCGCACGGCGGAGGCGGGCGAGGGAGGCGAGGCCTACCGTCACCTGGCCGAGCTGCTGGAGCTGTTCTCCGCCCGCTTCGAGGCCGCCAAGGAGCGCCGCGCCGGCATCGACTTCGAGGACCTGCAGATCCTCGCCGCACGGTTGCTGGAGCGGGCCGAGATCGGCGAGGCCTACCGCGGCCGCTTCAGCCACCTGCTGGTCGACGAGTTCCAGGACACCAACCGCCTGCAGCTGCGACTGGTCGAGGCGCTGCGCGGGCCGCGCAGCGAGCTGGTCGTGGTCGGCGACGAGCTGCAGTCGATCTACGGCTTCCGCCACGCCGACCTCGACGTCTTCCGGCGCCAGCGCCAGCTGGTCGAGCAGCGCCCCGACGCCGAGCTGATGGCGCTGAGCGGCAACTTCCGCGCGCGGCCGGAGCTGATCGCCGCCGTCAACATCTTCGGCGCCGCGCTGCTCGGCGACTCCTACCGGCCGCTGCGGGTTGGGACCGACTCCCCAGTGCAGGCACCACCGGGCGGGGAGCCTCCGGTCGAGCTGCTGCTGACCGCCCGCGACGGCTGGGACGAGGAGGGAATCGAGCTGGAGCCGGCGATCGACGGCCGCACTCCGCTCAACTGCCTGGCCGAGGCCCGCGCCGTCGCCGAGCGCCTGCGCCAGCTGGTCGACGCCGGCGTCGACCGCGGCGAGATGGTGGTGCTGCTGCGCGCCTTCACCCACCTCGACGCCTACGAGGACTCGCTGGAGCGGGCCGGCCTGCGCCCCTACGTGGTCGGCGGCCGCGGCTACTGGTCCCAGCAGCAGGTCGCCGACGTCTGCGCGCTGCTGGCGACGATCGCCAACCCGCTCGACGACCAGGCGCTGTTCGGCGCCCTCGCCTCCCCCGCCTGCGGCGCCGCCCCGGACACGCTCTGGCTGCTGCGGGCGGCGGCCGGGCCGCGGCGCCATGTCTGGCCGGCGCTGGAGCGCGCCGTCGGCGCCGGCGAGGCGGAGCTCGCCGAGCCGGAGCGGCTGGCGCAGGTCCCGGCCGCGGAGATCGAGCTGCTGCGCCGCTTCGCGGCGACGATCGGGGCACTGCGCGAGCGCGGGCCGCGGCTCTCGCTCGCCGGGCTGATCGAGGCGGCTACAACCGAGACCGGCTACGACCTGGTGGTGCTGATGCGCCCGGCCGGGGAGGCGCGCTTCGCCAACGTGCGCAAGCTGATGCGACTCGCCGCCGAGTTCGAGAGCCGCGAGGGCCGTGACCTGCGCGGCCTGCTCGACTTCCTCGCCGCCCGCGCCGAGAGCGACGCCGAGGCCCAGGCCGCGACCGCCGCCGAGGGCCACGACGGGGTGCGGATCATGACCGTCCACAACGCCAAGGGCCTGGAGTTCGACGTCGTCGCCGTGCCCGACCTCTCGCGCTCCCTGCTGGCCGGGTCGCGGCCGCCGCTGCTGACCCTGGGTCGAGAGCGGCCGCCGCGGGTGGGGATGCAGCTGCGGCGGCTCGGCAGCGGCGCGATCAACATCTTCGACTACGCCGCGCTCTGCGAGGAGGCGAAGGCCCGCGACGCCGAGGAGGGGCTGCGGCTGTTCCACGTCGCCGCCACCCGGGCGCGCGAGCGGCTGATCCTCAGCGGCGTCGTCAAGCCGGAGCCGGGCCGGGAGGTGAAGCCGTCGACCCCGGTGGTCGAGCGGCTGGTCGAGGCGCTCGGAGTCGAGCGCGACGCCGACTCCAGGGTCACCGTGCCGCCGCCGCAGCCGCGACCGGGGCTGGCCGCGAGCTTCTCCGCCTCGGAGATCGCCGTCCGCGTCAACCTCCCCTCGCCCGAGCGCGCCGCCGAGCTGCGCTCGACCCGCCGCGACGCCCTCGCCGACCGACCGCTGGGCCTGGGCCCGCCGCCGCTGGTCGAGCGCCGGCCGCCGACCGTCCCCAGCCGCCCCCTCTCCTACACCGCGATCTCCGCCTACGAAGAGTGCCCCTACCGCTTCTACATGGAGCGGGTGCTCGGCCTCGCCGACCGCGTTCGTCCTTCGTCGCCCCCAGGGCTACTAAGGACGAACGCACCTTCGGATGAGAATGGGGCGACGCCCTCGGCTCGCGAAGAGCGGGCCGCGCAGGGTGCCGCCGTACACGCGCTGCTCGAGTGGAGTCAGGCAAACGGCTGGAGCGAACCCTCGGAGGAGCTGGCGGGTCGCCATGCGGTCGCCGCCGGGCTCGATCCGGACGCCACCGAGGTCGCGGCGCTGCTGGAACCGGTGCGCGGCTGGCTCGGCTCCAGCCTAGTCGGAGAGATCGGCGCTGGGGCGACCCGGGTGCGGGCCGAGGTGCCGATCCTGCTCGGCGTCGGCGGCACCGTCCTGCGCGGCTCGATCGACCTGCTGGTCGAGCGCGACGGCGAGCCGCCGCTGGTCGTCGACTACAAGACCGACCGCCTCGACGGCGCCGACCCCGCCGATCACGCCGCCCGCTACGAGACCCAACGCACGATCTACGCCCTTGCCGTAGCCGAGTCCCTGGGCGCCCCCAAGGTAGAGGTCGCCTACGTCTTCCTAGAGCACCCAGAGAATCCTGTCCTCACCCTCCTAGACCCAACCGAGATGGAGTCCGGCCGCGAGCGCCTCGCCGCAACCATCCACCGCATCTCCCGCGGCGAGTTCCCAGTGGCCCCGGTCGAAAACCGCGACTGGTCCTTGTGTCGGGGCTGTCCTGCCGTGGGCCGCCTCTGCTCAGGACCCCGGGGAGCGGAGGTGGGGTGAAGCGTCTTGTACTTTTTTGGCGCTGCGATTGGCGGACGGCCGGAAACGATTCTCAAAAAAGTTAAGCGGAACCCCACCTCCGCTCCCCGGGGCTAGGACTCGGTCGGCACCTCAAGCTTCGCCGCCAACTCGTCGAGCTTGAGCTCCTTCAGCCCCTCGCCCACCGCCTCCAACTCCGCCGCGCAGTAGGTGACCAGCTCGCGACCCTCGCTGCAGAGGTCGAGCGTCTCGCGCAGGCCGGCCTGGCCGGAATCGAGCCGGTCGATGATCTCCTCCAACCGCTCCACCGCAACCTCGTAGCTCTCAGGTTTCTCGCTCAACGTCTCCCTCGATCCTCGCGTTCACGCGTCCATCCGCGAACCGCAGTCTTACCGCCGCGGCGGCGACAGCGGCGTCAGCCGTCGTCACCGGCTGGCCGTCGCCGCTCTCGGCCAGGGCGTAGCCGCGCTCCAGCGTCCGCTCGGGGTCGTGGGCGCGCAGGGTCACCGCCGCTTTGCGCAGTGCCTCCCGCCGCCGCACCAGGGCCCGCTCGGCCGAGCGCTCGATGGCCACTCCGCGCCGTTTCTCGCCGGCGACCGCGGCCGCGAGGCGCTCGACCCCGCGCCGCCGGGCGCGGGCGAGGACGACGGTCGCGAGCCGCCGCTGGAAGCCGCCGCGCTCGGCCAGGCCGCGTTCGGAGCTGGCGCGGATCTCGCGGATCTTCTGGTTGAGGGCGCCGCGCTCGCGCTGCAACGCCCGCGCCGGTCCCCGCGCCAGCGCCGCCAGGTGCCGCTCGCGCGCCCCGACCGCTCCCTCCCCCGCCCGCCGCAGCGATGCCGCGGCCCGCTGAAGGTCGCGGCCGGCGACGCCGCAATCGAGCGGCACCGCCGCCTCGGCGGCGTGGGTCGGGGTCGAGCAGGCAACCGCGGCGACGTCGTCGATCAGGGTCGAGTCGCGCTCGTGGCCGATCGCGCTGACGACCGGCACCCGCAGCATCGCCACCGTGCGGCAGAGGGTCTCGTCGCAGAAGGCCCAGAGGTCGGCGAGGCTGCCGCCGCCCCTGGTGACGACGATCGCCTCGACCTCGGGCCGCGCCGCCAGTCCCTGGATCGCCGCCGCGATCGCCGGCGCCGCGTGGCGGTCCTGGACCGGCGCGAAGGCCCAGACCACGGTGCCGCCCCAGCCGCGCCGCCGCAGACCGGCCAGCAGGTCGCGCCGCGCGGCGCCGGATTCCGCCGTCACCACCCCGATCGTCTTCGGCAGCAGCGGCCGGGCCAGCTGCTTCTGCAGCTCGAACAGGCCCTCCGCGCGCAACTGCTTGCGCAGCGCCTCCAGCCGGGCAAGCAGGTCCCCCTCCCCGGCCAGCCGCACGTGGGTGGCGCGGAAGCTGAAGCTGGGCGAGGCCTGGCCGCCGCCAGGGTAGTAGTCGGGCCCGCCGGCGATCACCAGCTCGGCGCCGTCGCGCAGCGCCCCCTCCGGCAGCCCCGCCTTCTCCAGGTCGTTGAGCCAGATCGCGCACGGCACCGCGCCCTGGGCGTCGCGCAGCTCGAAGTAAGCCTGGACCTTGCTGCGCCCCACCCCCGTCACCTCGCCGATCAGCTGCACCCGCGCCCGCTCCCGCATCCACTCCTGCAGTTTGTGGGCGTAGCGACCGACGGGATAGGGCCCGGGCAGATCCATAAACCCAGGCTAGTTAACGCTCCGGGTGGCGCGTTACCCGGCGTGCTTCCACTGCTTCGCCCATACGCGCAGCTCGCCGATCGCGGGCCCGAGCTCCCGCCCATCTCGCTCAACGAGTAGGTCACCCGCACCGGCGTCCCGGCTTCGACCTCGCGTTCGACCAGGCCTTCCTCCTCCAGCTCGCGCAGGCGCTGGGAGAGCAGGCGATCGGATAGGCCGGGGACGGCCCTGCCGAGCTCGCCGAAGCGCATCGGGCGCTCGGTCAGGGCGCAGACGATCGCCCCCGTCCAGCGCTTGCCGATCAACTCGATCGCGGCATGGAAGTGAGGGCAGACGGAGCCGGGCGAGCCGGCGGAGACCTGGGTCGACGTGACCGCTTCCACGAAAGCCGAGCTTACTGAACGTAAGTGATGGGCATTTCGCAGGCCGCTCAGCCGGTGCAGGCGCCGGTCGAGACCGTGGCGGAGGTGTGAGCGAGGGCGTCGCGGACATCCTCGGCAGGGATCGCGAATCCGCCCGGCGTGCCCGTCGTGGTGGCGGCGAAGACCGTGCCGACGACAGCGCCGTCACGGTCGACCAGCGGCCCGCCGGAGTTGCCGCTGCGGACCGAGCCGCGCAGGGCGACGATCGTGCGGTCGACCGGGCCGTTGCCATAGGCGTCCTCGCTGATCGTCGGCCGGGTTTCGCCGAGGCGGGCGGGCGCGACCGAGTAGGGGCCGTTTTCGGGGTAGCCGAGGACGCCGCCGTCGGCGCCGGGCCGGCGCTGGTCGGAGATCGGCAGCGCCGGCAGGTCGGCGCCGACCCGCAGCAGCGCCAGGTCGTCGGCCGGGTCGTAGTAGACGGGGGTCGCGCTCAGCTCGACCCCGCCCTGGGTCGTCACCGTGGTGTCGCTGGAGCCGGCGACGACGTGGGCGTTGGTCACGACCAGGCCCGGCTGCACGGCCCAGCCAGAGCCCTCGACCCCGAGCCCGCAGGCGGTGCCGAGCACCCGCACCACCGAGCCGCCGGCGCGCAGCACGTCGGGGTCGGTGGCGATCGCCTCGTCGGGGCGCGCGACCGGGGCCGTCGGGCCGGTCACCGACGGCGCCGGATCGACCCGGTCGAGCGCGTTGAGGAACGGGCCCGAGGGCGGCAGGACTTGGTTGAGGCTGCGCAGGATCACCGACTCCTGGACGTCGGCCCGCAGGCGCGCGGTCCCGGGCGCGTGCAGGGCGACGGAGCCGAAGACCCAGGCGAGGCCCAGCGCCACCGAGGCGATCAGCGCGGCGCCGCCGGCGCCGTCGGCCAGGTGCAGGGCCTGCTTGCGGATCACCTTCGCCCGCAGCCCGAGGGCGAAGCTCTCGACCGCGACCGCGACCAGGGCGCCGGCCAGCAGCGCCCCCAGCGCCGCGCAGAGCGGCGCGTAGGGGGAGTCCGAGCCCTGGGCGAGGACCAGCGGCCCGAAGCGGCTGCCGGCGAACGCCCCCAGGCCGAAGCCGACCAGGGTCAGGGCGCCGACGATCAGACCCTGCCTGTAACCCCACATCGCCAGGGCGACGGTGAAGGCGACTATGGCCCAATCCAGAACAGTCACCACTGAATAGAAGCATGCCGAGGATCGCTCTATTACCTTTCACCCAGTGAGCCAGATGTCACCCGAGGTGGAGCGGCGTCGTCGCCTGGTCACCCGCACGCTCCCCCTCGCGATCATCGCCATCGTCGCCTTCGCCCTCGGCGCCTCGGCCGGCGCCCCCGGCTCGCCTCAGAAGGACGCCGCCGGCCGCTTCGCCGCCGCCTGGGCCGCAGGCGAATTCGCCGCCATGTACAGGGAGCTGAACCCGGCCTCGAAAGCGGCGATCGGCCTCAACGACTTCGCCATCGCCTACCGCGAAGCCGAAGAGACGTCGACGCTGCGCTCGCTCGAGCCCGGCTCGCCGCAGGGCCCGGTCTCCCGCGAACGGGGAAACCGTGGTGCCGGTCTCGATCGCGGTCGCCACCGTCGCCTTCGGCCGCTTCGAAGACGAGGTCGACCTGCCCTACGCCGAAGGCGGCATCGACTGGGACCCGAGCCTCGTCTTCCCCGGACTGCGCCGCGGCGAGCACCTCGGCAGTCAGATCGAACTGGCGCCGCGGGCGGCGATCCTCGCCGCCGACGGCACGCCGCTGGCCGAAGGCCCGGCCGACGAACGCGAACACCCGCTCGGCAGCGCCGCGATCGACGTCACCGGCGAAATCGGCACCCCTGGCGAAGAAGAGCTGCCGAAGCTGGCGCGGCAGGGGTTCACGGCCGAAACGCCGGTCGGGATCAGCGGCCTCGAGCGCGCCTTCAACGCCCGCCTCGCCGGCAAGCCCGGCGGCTCGCTGCTCGCCCTCGACAGGTCCGGCGCCTCGGTGCGGGTGATCGCCCAGGCCAAGCCGCAGTCCGGGAGCGCCGGTGAAGACGACGATCGACCCGGCCCTGCAGGAAGCCGCCGTCTCCGCCCTGGCCGGCCGCGCCGGCGGCATCGCCGTGCTCGACGCCCGCAACGGCGACGTCCGCGCCCTCGCCGGCCAGGCCTTCTCCGCCCCGCAGCCGCCGGGCTCGACCTTCAAGATCATCACCCCATCGCCGCCCTGAAGAAGGGCGTGGTCTCGCTCGACGACGAATTCGAAGTCACCAACGGCGTCAACGTCGGCGGCCGCTTCCTCAACAACGCCAACGGCGAGTACTGCGGCGGCACCTTCCGCCAGGCGTTCGCCGAGTCCTGCAACGCGGACTTCGCGCCGCTGGGGCCGAAGATCGGCAACGACGATCTGGTCGGCACCGCCGAAAGCTTCGGCTTCAACTCGCCCCCCACCCTCTACGCGCCGCGGATCGTGCGCGAAGTCGAACCGCCAGGAGTCGACGATCCCGAACGAAATCGGCGAAGAAATCGACCTCGGCGTCTCGGCGATCGGCCAGGGCGAAGTGCTGGCGACGCCGCTGGAGATGGCGAGCGTGGCGCAGACGATCGGCAACGACGGCGTCCGCGAGCCGACCTCGATCGTCGCCAACAAGAAGCTGCGCCCCCAGATGAAGCCGGTGCGGGTGATGTCGCCGAAGCTGGCCGGGGAGATGACCGAACTGATGATCGGCGTCGTCACCGAAGGCACCGGCACCGCCGGCGCGATCCCCCAGGCCCAGGTGGCGGGCAAGACCGGCACCGCCGAGCTCGGCCCCAAGCCCGGCCAGGAGAACTCCGAAAACCCGGTCCAGATCAAGGACGCCTGGTTCGCCGCCTTCGCTCCGGCCGAGAAGGCGAAGCTGGCGGTCGGGGTGCTGCTGATCGAAGCCGAAGCCGCCGGCGGCGAAGTCGCGGCGCCGGCCGCGGCCGAAGTCCTCTCGACCGGCCTCTAACCGGGTCGGGTGCCGCGGCTACAGGTCGAGCTTGACCTAGCCGTCTTCGCCGCCGGCGCCGGGGATGTGGAGCGTCAGCGGCCGGTTGTCGGAGGCTGAGGCGGGCAGCAGGAAGAGCGCCAGCGAGCCCTCGATCGGCCCCTGCTGCGGGGTCGAGTCGAGCACCGGCACCTGTTCCTGCGGTTCGACTTCGCCGCCGAAGTCGAGCGCGTAGAGGCTTTCGCTCGGCAGCACGTGGAAGGTCTGGTTGCCGGCGTCGGTGATCGTCAGCGTCGAGGGCAGCGTCTGCGGTTCTTCGCTTTCGTTCTGGACTTCGAAGAAGACGCCGAAGTAGGTGTGGGCCTCCGGCGGCGGCGGCTGTCCGACCAGGTAGGCCGAGTCCTCGTTGTCGCTGGGGTTGAGGTAGCGCGAGAAGGTGACGTTGAACTTGAGGTCGCCGAGCTTGACCGGCTCGCCCTCGACCACTTCCTTGGAGTCGCTCGAGTAGCCGCAGGCGGAGACGCCGGCCACGACGAAGGCGAGGGCCAGCGCGGCGAGCAGGGGCAGGGCGAGTCGGCGGTTCGGGGACATCGGCGGCGAGAGTCTATTAAGGGATGCCGGTCGCGTATCTGTTGCCCCCGGCGACGGCGATCCGGGCGCCGTGCCAGGCGCCGGTCTCGAGCCCGTCGCGCAGCCTCCGCATCGCCTCGCGCCAGCTCCGCTGCTGCCAGATCGAGGCCGCCGTGAGCAGCTCCAGGCCGCGGTCCAGGTGGTTCTCCGGCTCGGTCCAGTGGGAGACCCGCACCGCGGTCAGCGAGCCGGGGCCCTCGGTCAGCTCCCAGACCGTGTTGGCGCGGATGCGGTTGACGCGCCCGCCCTGGCCGCGCTCGACGATCCGGAACGGCTCCTCCAGCTCGACGATCGTGGTGTCCATCCAGACCGAGCGCAGCGGCGCCTCGACCCTGAACCTGGCCCCCGCGCCGATCCCGCTCGACTCGATCCGGGTGAGGTGGAAGCCGCTGAGGAAGTGATCGGTGAACCGGGGTCGCAGCGCGATGTCGCCGAGCGCCTCGAAGACCCGCTCGCGCGGGACGTCGATCTCGGCTTCGGCGCTGATCGGGCCCATCGCGGCGCGATTCTAGTCTTCGCCCCACCCGCGACCGCCGTATCGTCAAAATTTAGTGACGGGGCGGCGGGCGCGCGCTAGGATCGTCACAGAACGCACGGAAGGAGACCCCCTATCTTCGACAGCGTCAGCAGTGCCCCGCTCGATGATCGCTACACGACCGGCACGACCCCCGGTGAGGGCACGTTCTTCTGCCTCGTCTGCGGCTCTCAGCTCTCGATGGGAGAGACCGACGAGTTGCCCGACTGCCCCAGCTGCGGCGGCTCCCGGTACCGCCGCGACTCGATCTTCGAGGCCCGCCAGGATCACGGCGAGGCCACCAGCGAATTCCTCGCCCCCGGCCCGCCGGCGCCGCCGAGCTGGCTGCGGGAGGCGCGCGAACGGCAGCCCAGCACGGGCTACAGCCTGGCCATGCAGGACGACGAGGGCGAGGTCCAGGTCCACCCGATCGAACGCGGCTGGACCCGGATCGGCCGCAGCCTCAACGCCGACCTGCGGCTCGACGACCCCAGCGTCTCCCGCCGCCACGCGCTGATCGTCGCCGAGCCCGGCAAGGCGCTGCGGATCCTCGACGACCGCAGCCTCAACGGCGTCTTCCTCAACGGCGAGACGGTCGAGTGGGGCCCGCTGGTGCGACGGCGACGAGCTGGCGATCGGCCGCTACCGCCTCTACGTGCTGAAGCGCTAGCTCGAAGCGAACGCGGAGACTTACTGTGGCTATGGGCACAGTAATCGTCCGCGTTTCGCGCACGGGGGATGGTTCTGGCCACCGCCGTCCCTAGGATTGCCCTGTGAACGCCGTTCCCGACCCGGTCGACCCCTCGCTGCCCTCGACGGCGCCGGGGATCTCCGCCGCCGCCGACCGCGCCCGCGCCGAGCTCCACCAGGAGATCGAGCGCGTCCGCCTCGGGGTCGAAGAGATGCTGGCCGAGAGCAGCGCCCCGATCGACGAGGACCTGCGCCGCGAACTCGACTCGATCCGCGAGGAAACCCGCCTCTACGTCAAGAAGCGGGTCCGCAAGACCGAGAAGAAACTCGAACGCTCGGTCCGCAAGATCGACGACCGCACGCGCAGGCTCGAGGCCCGCATCGACCAGGTCGAGGCCGACCGCCAGGCGGCCGAGTACCGCATCCACAGCGACACCGAGCGCATGCTCGACGGCCTCCTGCAAGAGGTCCGCGCGATCGCGGACCTGCTGACGCGAGAGTAGCGAGCCGGACCGCCCGCCTACTCGGTCGAGATGCTCGGGTCGGCCTGGACCTTCTCCGGCACGATCATCAGGAAGTTCGAGGTGGCGTCGGCGGCCAGGTTGAGCATGCGGTCGGCCTCCTCGTCCTGTCCGGTGGCGCGGAGTTCCTCGGCGTAGTGGGTCAGCAGGTCGTCGATGTCGAGCAGACCCTCGGCGTCGAGGTCCTTGAGCTGGACCTTGGCGCCCTCGCCGAGGCGGCGGACGATCGCGTCGCGGTCGATGCCGAAGGCGTTGTGGCGGACGTAGACGCGGCCGCCGGTCATGCCGGCGCAGGCCCAGGGGCCGAGGTCGCCGAGGACGATGGCGCGGCCCGAGGTCATGTACTCGAAGGCGAAGCCCTTGGCGTTGGCGCGGTCGACGACGCAGCCGCGGCTGTCGTCGATGTCCTCGGCCGGCTCGCCGGCGAGGACGACGTCGGCGCCGGAGAGGCGGATGCAGAAGCGCGAGTCGGCGGAGCCCTGGACGTAGAGACGGCCGCGCTGGGCGCCATAGGCGAAGGACTTGCCGACGGAGCCGTTGAGGCGCCTGCCCTTGGCCCCCTTGCCCTTGAGGATCGCGATCGAGCCGCCCAGCATCGTCTTGCCGACGCCGTCCTGGGCGCCGCCCTCGACACGGATCGAGACGCCGTAGGCGTTGAAGGCGCCGAGGCCCTGGCCGGCGACCGAGCCGCCGTTGAACTCGAGGCTGGCGAGGACGTCGTCGTTGGACTCGGGGCCGTCCTCGAAGATGCGGGAGCGGGCGATCGCTCCCGACAGCTCGGTGCCGAGCACGCGGTCGTTGGCGTCGGTCGCGCGCGGGAACTCGTTGTGGATCGTGCGGCCGGAGCAGATGTCGCCGGCGAGGGCGGCGATCTGGTGGAGGCTTGCTTGCTCTCCATGCGGATCGGCCGGGCGACGACGAGGCCGGCCTCGGCCCGCTCGTCGACGGCCTCGGCCACCGGCAGGTCGATCGGCTCGAGGTCGAGGAACTCCTCCAGCGGCGTGATCAGCGGCGCCAGGTCGATGCTGTCGTGGGCCGCGGTCTGCTCCAGCAGGTCGTAGCGGCCGACCAGGTCCTGGGCGCGTTCGTATCCGAGCGAGGCGACCACCTGCTTGACCTCCTCCCCCATCGAGGAGAAGAAGCGGGCGCAGCTCTCGGCGGCGAGGTCGACCTCCTGCGGGGTGAACTTCTTCAGCCCGTGCTCCTCGGCCTGCTCGACGGTCTCGATCTGGGTGGCGATGCCGACGTGGCAGGTGTCGAGCTGGCAGCCGCGGCAGATCGTGCAGCCGAGGCTGACCATCGCCAGGGTGCCGAAGCCGACGCGGTTGGCACCGAGGCAGTGCAGCTTGACGATGTCGTGGCCGGTGCGGTAGCCGCCGTCGGCCCAGATCTCGACCCGGTTGCGCAGCCCGGCCTCCATCAGCGCCCGGTGCACGGCGCGGGTGCCGATGTCCGAGGGCAGGCCGACGTGGCGCAGCGCGTGCTGGCGGGCGGCGCCGGTGCCGCCCTCGAAGCCGGAGAGGGTGATGATGTCGGCGCCCGCCTTGGCGATCCCGAGCCCGATCGTGCCGATGTTCGGCACCACCGGCACCTTGACCGAGACGCGCACGTCGGGGTTGACCGTCTTCAGCTCGTCGATCAGCTCGGCCAGGTCCTCGATCGAGTAGAGGTCGTGGTTGTTGGAGGGCGAGATCAGGTCGGTGCCCGGGGCCGCGTTGCGGGCGGCGGCGACCTTCTCGGAGACCTTCTTGCCGGGCAGGTGGCCGCCCTCGCCGGGCTTGGCGCCCTGGCCGATCTTGATCTCGGCGACGTAGGAGGAGTTGAGCATCTCCGCCGAGACGCCGAAGCGCCCCGAGGCGACCTGCTGGCCGCGCCATTTGCGGTAGTGCCCGTACATGTCGCGGATCTCCCCGCCCTCGCCGTTGACGCAGAGGATGTTGGTCGCCTTGGCCGCCTCCGCGTAGGCGCGGAAGGCCGGCTCGGACTGGGAGCCGAAGCTCATCGAGGAGATCACGATCGGGTAGTCGTGGTGGCCGACGCCGGCGTCGACGCCGGCCGGGTCGACCGGGTCGCGGTCGCCCTTCAGACCCATGATGTGGCGCATCGAGATCGGGCTCTGGCGCTCGAGGTCGCGGACTTTCTCCGAGTAGTCCTCGTAGCTGCCGGAGCCGTTGGCGGTGGCGATCGCGGCCTTGTAGACCTTGGGGTAGAAGCGGAACGTCTTCGCCGGTTTGGCCGCCTCGTCGTCGCCGCTGAGGGCGCGGGCGCGGGCGTTGGAGTCCTCGTCGAGGTCGGCGAAGCCGGTGCCGCCCGGGGCCGAGGCGGCGAAGGCCTCGGTCTGGAAGATCTCGGCCAGCTCGGGCTTGACCCCGATCGAGGAGAACTGGCGGGCGTAGCCGCGCACCTCGTGGATGCCGATCGTCGAGATCACTTTCTCGATCCCTTTGGTCAGGGCGGCGCAGAGGTTGGAGACGTCGGACTCGTAGTCCTCGACGCAGATCACCTCGACCATCGTGTACGGGCAGACGCCGTTGGCGCCGAGCCCGAGCGCCAGCATCACGTCGTGGACGTTGCGGACCGCGGCCGAGCGCAGGACAATGCCGCAGCGGCGGCGCAGGTTCTCCTCGCCGGGCTCGACCTTGAACTGCTTCAGCGCCTGGTCGACCGCCGAGGTCGCCAGGTGCGGGTCGAGGTAGCGGCGCTCGCCGTCATAGACGGTGCGGTCGGTGAGGACCAGCAGCTCGGCGCCGTTGCGGACCTTCTTCACCGCTTCCTGCTTGATCCGCTCGATCGCGCCCTGGGTCGTCTCCGACTCCAGCAGGGAGATGTCGACGGCGGCGGCGCGGCCGCGGAACTCCTCCCAGAGATCCTCGAGCAGGTAGGTGCGGTGCTCGCGGGCGATCCGGCGGTAGGTCTTGTCGGAGAGCGGCGCCAGCCCGTGGTGGCCGCCGAGGATCACCGGGAAGGCGGTTTCGACCGTGCCGGTGTCGGCGCCGGCGTCGTCGATCGAGGGGCGGCGGCCGAAGACGGCGCGGGTGGAGAAGTGCTCCATCTCGCGCTCGCGGTCGATCGCCGGGTTGGTGACGACGGCGACCGTCTCCTTGAAGTAGTCGGCGAGGTTCTGGCGCTCGGGCGAGAGCGCCGCCAGCGGCCCGTCGTAGCCGAGCGAGCCGACCGGCTCGGCCCCGTTGGAGGCCATCTGCTGGACCAGTTTGACGTCGTCGCGCTGCCAGCCGAAGCCGGCGAGGACGCGGTCGGCGACCTTGACCGGCTCCTCGGGCCCGGCGTCGGAGTAGCCGGGGACGTCCTCGCCCTCGAGCGGCCCGCCGGCCTCGAGCGCCCGGTCGTAGCCGGCCACCGCGTCGACGCCGTTGCGCTCGAGCCAGCTGTCGCGGACGATCCGCAGCATCGCGTCGTGCGCGTGCAGGGTCGAGCGCCGCTGCGCTCGCGGTCGATCGACGACCAGCGCCTTCTCGCCCGGCGCCAGCGGCTTCGGCTCGGAGACCATCTCGTGGACCGAGACGACGCCCGGCTCGGAGCTGAAGACGAAGTCGCTCTCGGTCTCGACCTGCCACAGCGGCCGCAGGCCGAGCGCGTCGGAGGAGAAGACGCATTCGTCGGCGTGGCGGGCGATCAGCGCCACCGGGCCCTGGGCGAACGGGCCCATCGCCTGGTGCAGGTACATGTAGAAGGGGCGCAGATCCTCCGGCAGGCGCGCGGATCTCCTCGACGATCGGCGGCACCACCATCTCCATCGCCTCGGCCAGGCTGAGGCCCTCGCGGCTGACCATCGTGTCGATCGTCGGTTGAGGTCCTGGGAGTCGGAGGCGCCCGGGCGGACCGGCACCGCCAGCATCTTCGCCTCCTGGCGCAGCTGCTCGATCGTGTTGATCTCGCCGTTGTGGCCGAGCGATCGAGAACGGCTGCACCCGCTTGAACGAGGGCCAGGTGTTGGTCGAGTAGCGGTTGTGGCCGAAGCAGCCGATCGTCTCGAAGCGCTCGTCGCGCAGGTCCGGGTAGTACTCGCCGAGCACCTTCGGCGCGCCCATCACCTTGTAGACGCAGGTGGTGGCGGAGAAGGAGGGGACGTGGACGCCGAGGCGCTGCTCGAGCTCGATCAGCAGCTCGAAGAGGACGCGGTCGCGGCTGGGCGGCGTCGGGGACGAGGCCGGCGAGCTGCCAGAAGTGCGGCTCCTCCTCGCGCGCGGTCGGGCCGAGGGCGGGCGAGTCGACGACGCCGATCCGCTCGGCGAGGACGCGGAAGCCGCCCTGGCGCGAGCAGCTCGCGGGCGTCGTGCTGGATCTGGTCGCAGGTCCTGGGAGCGCTCGACGAAGACGTGGGCGACGGCGAAGGCGTCGTCGAGGGTGAGCGAGGGGTCGTGGCCGCCGGCGCGGACCTCCTCGGCCCAGATCTTTCGCGGCAGGTCGAGCATCAGCCCGCAGCCGTCCCCCTCGCCGTCGACGTTGCCGGCGCGGTGGAGCATCTTCTGCAGGGCCGGGATCGCCAGCTCGATCGGCGCGTGGCTCGGCGTCGCGTCCTTGCGGACCGAGGCGTAGATCGCGCAGGCGTCCTTGTCCTCGACGCTCGGCGGCGATACCAGCGGCTTGTAGGGCAGCTCGGGCGAGTAGCGCATGACGCTCGCGCCAGCGGACTGGTGACTTCGACATTGGTGACCTCCCGGTTTCCGCGCCTTCTTCGAGCGGGCGCGCGACGGGTTGACGAGTCGGAGAATTATAAAGGCCAGGTCAAAGCCAGCCCGCCGAGTCTGCCTCAACCCGCGCTATACGCGGTAATGCAGACGCGGCAACGCGCTCAGGACCAGGCGGGTGCTCGTAGTCCCCGCTCGGGTGGACGCCGATCACCAGCGCGGTGACCGGGGCCTCGGAGCGGTTGAGGATCGTGCGGGTGGCCGGCGGCTCGATCGAGGCGAAGGTGCCGGCGGGGGCCGGGTGGTCCTCGCCCTCGATCCGCAGCACCGCCTCGCCCTCGAGGATCGCGTAGAGCTCGACCTGGCCGCTGCTCGGTCTCGTCGTGCTCGGGGATCTGGCCGCCGGGGCCGATCTCGACCAGGTTGAAGCCGAAGGCGGAGGTGCCGAGCGCCTTGCGGGCGAGCATCCAGGTCGCCTCGCCCGAGCCCTCCATCGACTCGAACTCGTCGCGGTGCTTGATCGTGTAGCTGCCGGCCATCGACTTCCTCCGTTCGCTCGGGGATACCCGTGCGACCATACAGCCGCACCGGCAACCGGGAAAGGGAGCGGATGAGCGATTCGGCGAAGGATTCGGAGGCGGCGCTGCGCGAGGCGATCGGCCGCTACAACAACGCCTGGAACAGCCACGACCTCGACGCGATCATGGCGATGCACGCCCCCGACATGGTCTTCGACAACCACACCGCCGGCGAGTCGGCGACGGGCGAGGACGTCCGCGCCCACATCGGCTCGATCTTCGAGACCTGGCCCGACATCGAGTTCACGACCCGCCGCCTCTACGTGCGCGAGGGGCTCGTCGTCCAGGAATGGACCGCCGCCGCGACCCACGCGAAGACGATGCGGCGCGGCGACCTCACGGCCGAGCCGACCGGCAGCCGGGTCGAGTGGGACGGGATCGACTCGATCCCCTTCGAGGACGGCCTGGTCAAGCGCAAGGACGTCTACTCCGACAGCGTCTCGATCCTGCGCCAGGTCGGCCCGCTCGACTAACGGCTCCAGTCGGGTTCGAAGCCGCCCTTGACCAGGGCCTTCGCCTTGCCGCCCGTGTAGGGGATCGTGGCGACGGCGTGGTTGGGGCCCGGTTCGAAGCCGCCGCTGTAAGCCGAGGACGGTCGTGCCGTCCGTGGAGAGCGCGGTGCCGACGAAGCCACTGCTCGCCGTTCCCTCTTCTCGAGCGGCTTCTGGGCGCCCGGTCTGCGGGTTGACCGTGACCGCGTAGCTCGTGTCCTGGCCCTCGAACTCGGCCAGCAGCCGGCTGGCCGTTCGCCGACCAGGCGGTCGGGTAGAGGCCCTGCAGCAGCGGGCCGACCTTGGTGCGGGTGAGGCGCTTACTGCCCGCTGCCGTCGGGATTCATCAGGTAGAGCTCGTTCTTGGGGCCGTACTTGCGCTTCTTGGCGCCGAGCAGCTTGACGAAGACGATCTTGCCGGTGGGGCCCCAGAGCGGGTCCTAGGAGTTGTGGCCCTTGGTGATGCTGGACCGGCGTGCCGAAGCGGAGCGACCACCGATCGGGATGCCGAATCGGTAGACGTCGCTGTGCTGCGGGAAGCTTTCGCTGCTGCGCCACCGCGTAGGAGAGTTCGGTGCCGTCGGGGGAGAAGCTGAAGCCGCTGAAGTAGCCGCTGGCGACCGTGCGCAGCAGGGTGCCGCTGGTGACGTCGATCAGGACCAGCTTGCCCTTGCCGATCTCGGGGCCGCGCACCGCCGCGACCAGCTTCGAGTCGGGCGAGAAGGTGACGTAGAAGCTGTCCTGGAGGTTGCTGAGGGCGGTCTTCGAGCCGCCCCCGTGGGCCGCGGCCAGCTTCAGCTCGCGCTTGCCGCCCGGGCCTTCGTGCTGGAAGGCGATCACGCCGCCGTCGGGCGAGACCCGGGGGTTCGTCCCCGGCCCGACCTTGAAGGCCTCGCTGCCGTTGTCGTTGGCGGCGAAGACCAATGGGTGCATCGGGTTCTTGACGTAGACGAGCGTCGCCTCGGCGGCGGCGGGAAGCGCGAGCAGCGCGGTTGCGGCGACGAGCGCCCCCAGCAGTTTGAACTTCAGCAGGCTTGGCATGGGGGCGATGGTACCCGCGCCGCCGGCCGCGGCGGACGGCCCACGCTCAGAGCTCGGGGACGTCGGCGCCGAGGGGAGTGAACGGCAGACGGCGCACCTCGGCCCAGCCGGCGCAGCGCTCCTCCAGAGCGGCGGCGACGTTGCCGGCGTCCTGCCAGGTGGTCCAGACGAGGACGGTGGGGCCGGCGCCGGAGATCGTCGCCCCCAGGGCGCCCAGCTCGGCGGCGGCGTCGACGATCTCCATCGAGCGCGGGTAGAGCCCGCGCCGGCGCGGCTGGTGGATGGCGTCGGCGAGGCCGCGGGAGACGAGGTCGAGGTCGGCGCTGCGCAGGCCGAGCACGAGCAGCGCCGCCGCGGAGACGTTGGCGACCGCGTCGGCGAGCGGCACCTGGGCGGGGATCGCCTCGCGGGCGAGCCCGGTCGAGACCTCCTCGGGCGGGATCACGGCGATTCCCTCCAGTCCCTCCGGCGGGTCGAAGCGGGCCGCCAGCGGCGCCCCGTCCGCGGTCGTGCCGCAGACGACGAAGCCGCCGTAGATCGCCGCGGCGACGTTGTCGGGGTGGCCCTCCAGCTCGGTCGCCCGCGCCAGCATCTCCTCCCGGGAGAGGGCCAGCTCGAAGAGGTGGTCGGCGGCGAAGAGCCCGGCGACGATCGCCGCGGCGCTGGAGCCGAGCCCGCGCGCCAGCGGGATCTCGCTGCGCAGGCGGAAGGCGATGCCATCGGCCGGATGCAGGCTCTCGAAGGCGCGGACGACGAGGTTGTCGCGCCCGGTCGAGACCTCGAGCCCGCCCGGGTCGAGCGAGAACTCGCCGGTCTCCTCCACCTCCAGCTCCAGGTGCAGCGCGACCGCCGCCGCCATCGCGTCGTAGCCGGGCCCGAGGTTGGCCGAGGAGGCGGGTACGCGGACGAGTCGGCGGCGGACGGTCAATCGAAGACGGCCCGCTCGACGGCGCTGAGGTCATTGTCGCAGTTGATCACGGCGGGGGCTTTGCCGAGGGCGGTGTCGGGGTCCTTGAGGCCGTGGCCGGTGAGGACGCAGACGACCGACTCGGGAGCGGCGGCGCCCTCGACCACCGGCAGGCCGTGGGCGAGCAGGCCGGCAACCGAGGCCGCCGAGGCGGGCTCGCAGAAGACGCCTTCGCTGTCGGCCAGCCAGTGGTAGGCGTTGAGGATCTGCTCGTCGGAGACGGCGGCGACGCGGCCGCGCGAGGCGGTGAAGGCGGTCATCGCCTCCTCCCAGCGGGCCGGGTTGCCGATCCGGATCGCCGAGGCGACGGTCTCGGGGTGGTCGACCGGCGAGCCGATGACCAGCGGCGCCGCCCCCTCGGCCTGGAAGCCGTAGAGGACAGGGAGTGGGCTCGAACGCCGCGTTCTCGAGCCTCCTGGAACCCGCGCCAGTAGGCGGTCACGTTGCCGGCGTTGCCGACGGGGATCGCCAGCGCGCCGGGCATCCCCCCCAGCTCCTCGACCACCTCGAAGGCCGCGGTCTTCTGCCCTTCGATCCGGTGCGGGTTGACCGAGTTGACGAGCTCGATCGGGTGCTTTTGGGAGAGCTCGCGGACGATCCGCAGGGCGTCGTCGAAGTTGCCCTGAAGCGCGACCACCCGCGCGCCGTGCATCAGCGCCTGGGCGAGCTTGCCGATCGCGATCTTGCCCTCGGGCACGATCACGGCGCCGCGCAGTCCGGCGCGGGCCGCGTAGGCGGCGGCGCTGGCGGCGGTGTTGCCGGTCGAGGCGCAGATCACCGCCTGCGCCCCCCGCCCCTTGGCCCGCGAGACGGCGACGGTCATCCCCCGGTCCTTGAAGGACCCGGTCGGGTTGGCGCCCTCGAACTTGAGGTAGGCGCGAACGCCGATCCGCTCCGAGAGCCGCGGCGCCTCGATCAGCGGCGTCGAGCCCTCGTTCAGGGTCACCACCGGGTCGCCGGGCTCCAGCGAAAGCCTCTCGCGATAGCGCTCGATCAGGCCTGCCCCCACCTAGAACTCCTCCTCGATCACGTGGATCGAGCGCGGCGGCGAGCGCAGGTCGTCGAGGGCGCCGAGCGCCTTCACCGCGGCGGCGAAGCGCGACTCCAGGCACTCGTGGACGACCATCACCAGGCGCGCATCCTCGCCGGCGCCGCGCTGGACCACGCTCTTGACCGAGACCTCGTGGTCGCCGAGCACCGTCGCCACCCGGGCGAGGACGCCGGGCCGGTCGGCGACCTCGAGGTAGAGGTAGAAGGAGGAGGTGACGTCGGCGACGACCGGCAGCTCGGCGCGGGTCTCGTGCACGGGAGCGTCGCCGGCGAGGATCGAGACGACGTCGCCGAGCACCGCCGAGGCGGTCTGCAGGCCACCGGCGCCCGGCCCCGACATCGTCACCTCGGTGATCGCCGGCGCCTCGACCATGACCGCGTTGAACGGCCCCTCGATCGGCGCCAGCGGGTGGCCCGGGTAGAGGAAGCAGGGGAAGACGCGGACGCTGATGCCGCCGTCGCGGCGTTCGGCGACGCCGAGCAGCTTCAGCGAGAGGCCCAGCTCCTTGGCGTAGGCGAGGTCGTCGGGCTGGATCGCCTCGATCCCCTCGTAGGAGACCTCGGCGAGCGTCACCGAGGTGTGGAAGGCGAGGCGGGCGAGGATCGCCATCTTCGCCGCCGCATCGGCGCCGCTGACGTCGTCGCTGGGGTCGGCCTCGGCGTAGCCGAGTCCCTGCGCCCGCGCCAGCACCTCGTCGTAGCCGGCGCCGGTCGCCGCCATCTCGCTGAGGATGAAGTTGGTGGTGCCGTTGACGATCCCGAAGACCTTGGCGATCTCGGTCACGCCGAAGCTCTCCTGGATCGTGCGGACGATCGGGATCACGCCGGCGACGGCGGCCTCGAAGCGCAGCTGCACGCCGGCCTCGCGGGCGACGCCGAAGAGCTCGTCGCCGTGGGTCGCCAGCAGCTGCTTGTTGGCGGTGACGACGGGGCGCCCGGCGCGCATCGCGTCGACGACGAACTCGCGGGCGGGCTCGGTCCCCCCCATCAGCTCGACGACGAGGTCGGAGCGCTCGAGGATCGCGCCGAAGTCGCCCTCGGCGCGGGTGAGCACGCCGGAGATCTCGGGACGGCGCCCGGTCGCCGCCTCGACCGCGCCGGCGCGCTCGGCCAGCAGCTCGGCGAAGGCGGCGCCGACGGTGCCGCGCCCCAGCAGCCCGATGCGGACCGGTTTGGAGCCCTCAGAGCATCGCGGGCGGTGAGGTCGTCGTAGGTCTCGCGCCGGACCACGACCCGGGCCTCGCCGTCGCGGCAGAAGACGACCGGCGGCCGCGGCACGCCGTTGTAGTTGCTGGCCATCGCGTAGCCGTAGGCGCCGGTGGCCGGGGTGACCAGGACGTCGCCGACGGCGGGCTCGGCCAGCATCGCGTCGCGGACGAGGATGTCGCCGGACTCGCAGTGCATGCCGGCGATCGTCACCAGCGCGTCCGGCGCGGCGGCGGCGCGGTCGGCGACGAGCGCCTCGTAGCGGGAGCCGTAGAGCATCGGCCGCATGTTGTCGGACATGCCGCCGTCGACGGCGACGTAGGTGCGGACGCCGGGGATCTCCTTGACGGTGCCGACCCGGTAGGCGGTGACGCCGGCGTTGGCGACCAGCGAGCGCCCCGGCTCGACCAGGATCCGCACCCCGTCGCCGAAGACCTCGGCGACGCCGCGGACCTTGACGTCGACGTAGGCGTCGATCGAGGGCGGCTCGTCCTCGGCGGTGTAGGCGACGCCGAGGCCGCCGCCGACGTTGACCACCCGGCACCAGTCGCCGGCCAGCTCGCCGAGAGCGCGGATCGCCAGCGTGTAGGGCTCGAGCTCGAAGATCTGGGAGCCGATGTGCGCATGCAGGCCGACCAGCTCCAGCTTGTCGGAGGCGAGCACGCGCTCGATCGCCCGCGCCGCCAGCCCGTCCTCGAGCCCGAAGCCGAACTTGGAGTCGAGCTGGCCGGTCTGCACGTAGTCGTGGGTCGAGGGCTTGATCCCGGGCGTGACCCGGATCAGCACCCGCTGCGGGGAGTCGAGCAGCCGCTCGCAGCGCTCGATCTCGTCGAAGGAGTCGAGGATCAGGTGGCGGATGCCGGAGCGGGCCGCGAAGAGGATCTCCTCGTCGGTCTTGTTGTTGCCGTGCATGTGGATGCGGTCGGGGTCGAAGCCGGCCCGCAGCGCCATGTGCAGCTCGCCGCCGGAGGCGACGTCGACCGAGAGGCCCTCCTCGGCGAAGAGCCGGTAGGCGGCGGTGCAGGGCAGCGACTTGCTGGCGAAGAGGACCTCGAAGTCGTCGCTGCGGCGCTCGAAGGCCTCACGGTAGGCGCGGGCGCGGGCGCGGATGTCGTCCTCGGCGTAGATGTAGGCCGGGGTGCCGAACTCCGCCGCCAGGTCGACGACGTCGCAGCCGGCGACCTCCAGGTGGCCGCGCTCGTTGACCCGGCTGCCCGCCGGGTAGACCGCCGATCCCTCGACCGGGTCGCCGCTCGCGACCGACCCCGCCTGTCTTCTCGCTCCGCCATCGGACCGGCATTGTGACGGTTAGCGCCGCGAGCGGCGGCGCGCAGGTTCAGCGTTTGCCGCCGAGCAGGCCGCCGACCGCGCCGACGGTTTCGTCGACCGCTTTGCCGACCGTCGATTCCGGGCCGGCGACGCCGTTGACGACGCTTTCGGCAACGCCGGTGACGCCGGCGTTGCCGAGCGTCCCGCCAAGCGCCGCTTCGTCGACCCCGGAGACGGTGTCGTCGACGGTTTCGGCGATCGCGCTCGAGGGCGAGGTGGTGCCGGTGGTGCTCGCCGCCGCCGGCGCCGCTCCGAGGAGCCACCGCCGGAGCTGCCACCGCTTCCGCCCGAGCTGGAGGCGCCGCTGGGGGTGGAAGAGCCTGGGCTCTGCGGCGAGCCGGTGCTGCCGGAGCCGCCCTGGGAGCCCGCGCCGCCGCCGGAGGGGCCGTTGCCGGAGCCCGGCCGCTCTGTGCCCGTGGTGCCCGGCCGCGGCGACGACGCCGTCGCCGCCGCCCGCTGTGCCGGCGCTACCGCCGCCGTGGGCCGTGGCGGCCCCGCCCGAGCCGCCTCCGGAGCTCGACTTGGCGCTCCCCGTCGCGGGCGCCGCAACCGCGGAGCCCCGCGCCGGCTGGGCCTTCGAGACCGAGGCGGCCTCGCCACCGCTGTCGCCCAGAGCGGCGATCGGCCAGTCCTTGAAGACCTGGGCCGAGACGAGCACGACGAAGACGGCGATGGCGACGGCGATCAGGGTCGCTCCTGACATCGCCCCCACGAGGTAGGTGTGCGCCTGTCGGATCACGGGGGCTACCTGTTGCTAAAGGTAGCCCATCGGGTCGGTGACGGAGCCGTTTATACGAACCTCGAAGTGGACGTGTGGCCCAAGGCAGTATCCGGTGCAGCCGCTGTACCCGATGACCTCGCCCTGGGAGACCGACTGCCCGGCGGAGACCGCGAACGAGGACTGGTGGGCGTAACAGGTGGAGAGCCCGCCGCCGTGGTCGATGCAGGTGTAGTTGCCGTAGCCGCCGCTGCTGGCCTCGGGCTCGGTGAAGATCACGGTGCCGGCCGGCGGCGGCGCGGATCGGCGTGCCTTCGGGCACGGCGATGTCGATGCCCGGGTGGTACTCGTAGCTGCCGTTCGATCGTGCGCGGGCCGAAGGGCGAGACGACCGGCCCGTCGACCGGCCAGATCAGGCCGCCGCTGCCGCCCTGGATCGGGCCCGCCGGCAGCGGCGCCGAGCCGGTGGCGGAGAGCTGGGCGGCGATCTTGCCCTGGATCGCCGCGACCGAGCCGTCGAGCTCTTCTTCCTGTTCGCCGATCTGCGCCAGCGCCGCGACGCGGCCTGCCGCGGGCGGCGACCAGCGCCCGCTGGTGGCTCTGCAGGGCGGAGCGGGCGCCTGCGAGCGCCTGCTCTTCGGAGGCGATCGCGTCGCGGGCGGCTTCGATCCGGTCCTTGGTCGTGCGCAGGCGCAGGACGATCCGCTCGACCTGGTCGCGGAGGTCGCGGACGCGGCCGACCACGGCTTCGTCCATGCCGTGCAGGCGGTCGAGGTATTCGGCCCGGGCGGCGATGTCGTCGAGGCCGCTGGAGCCGACGATGACGCTGATCAGGTCCGGGCTGCCGGCCTCGTACATCGCCACCAGCCGCTCGCGCAGCGCCGTGCAGCGCCCGCTCGAGGTGGGCTCGCAGCTTCTGCAGCCGCCCCCTGGCGGTGTCGAGCTGGGCGACCGCCTGGTCGAGCTCCGCCTGCTTGGCCGCCAGCCGGCTCTTGACCGCGGCCTCGCGGGTGCGGATGTCGGCGACCTCGCCGGTCAGGCGGTCGATCTGGTCGCCGTAGTGGGAGATCGTCGTCGTCAGCACGCCCTTCTTCTCATGGACGTTTTCCAGCTTCGACTGCTTGGCTTCGAGCTTGGACTGCAGGTCCTGGGCCGGCGCCGGGGCGGCGGCGAGCAGCAGGACGAGCACCGCGGCGGCAGCCGCCGAGCGCCACCGCGAGAGGGCGTTTCCTGCGCATCGTCCGAGGCTAGCCAAGCGCCTATTTCGGATCGGCTGACCCGAAAGAGCCTGCAATCGGGGTTGCGGCGGTCTCTGAGGGGGAGTCGGGGAGGGGTCCGGCGGACAAAAAGGGGAGTGTCCGGCGGACCCCTCCCCGACTCCCCTAACTCCCAGGCGCGTTCTCTACGCGCAGGAGACCGGGTCGAAGCCTCCTCCTCCATCTGCAGGGTGGTGTGTTCGATGCCGAAGCGATCTCGTAGCGTCAGCTCGAGGCGGCGGCGGACTAGGTCGCGGTCGCAGTCGCGGGAGACGACGACGTGGGCGGCGATCGCGCCGAAGCCGGCGGTGACGGTCCAGACGTGGAGGTCGTGGACCGAGCGCACCCCCTCCTCCTCGCAGATCGCCGCGCCCATCCCCTCGACGTCGAGGTCGGCGGGGGCCGACTCCATCAGCACGTCGAAGGGCTCCTTGATCAGCCGCCAGGAGGAGGCGAGGACGAGGCCGGCGATCAGCAGGCCGACGATCGGGTCGACGATCGCCGAGCCGCCGAGCAGGACGAAGGCGCCGGCGAGGACGACGCCGAGCGAGCCGAGCGCGTCGGCGGCGCTGTGGCGCAGCACGCCCTCGAGGTTGATGTCCTCGCGCTGGCCGCGGGCGAGGACCAGGGTGGCGGCGAGGTTGCCGGCGAGGCCGAGGGCGCCGAGGGCGAGCACGCCGGCGCCGTCGATCGAGGGCGGGTCGGAGAGGCGGCCGATCGCCGCCACGGCGATGCCGACGCCGACCGCGACCAGCAGCAGCCCGTTGACCAGCGCCGCCAGCACCTCCGAGCGCTGGTAGCCGAAGGTGCGCCGCCCCGCCGCCGGCAGCGAGGCGAGGCTGGGCGGCGAACAGGGCGAGAGCGATCGAGCCGACGTCGGAGAGCAGGTGGCCGGCGTCGGCGAGGACCGCCAGCGAGCCGGTGAGGACGCCGCCGACGGCCTCGGCGAGCAGCAGGCCGACGTTGATCGCCAGCGCCACCCGCATCCGCCCGCGGCTGTCCTCGCGCCGCGCCTCCAGCGCGTGGGCGCCGAAGCCGTGGCCATGTCCGGCGTGGTCGTGCGAGGGCACGCCCCGAGCTTAGGCCGGCGACGGGCTCCTTCGGGGTCTCCATCGCCTGGGCGGCGACTTCGGCGCCGAAGCCGAGGCGCTCGGCGTACTCGCGGGCCTGCATCCGCGAGATGACCAGGCGCTGGATCTCGGCCGTGCCCTCGAACAGCTGGTAGATCTTGGCGTCGCGGAAGAACTTCTCCAGCGGGTACTCGGTGTTCCAGGCGTCGGGGCCGACCAGGTCCATCAGCGTCGTCGTCGCCCACATCGTCACGTCGCCGGCCTTGAGCTTCGACATCGAGCCCTGGCCGCCGGTCATCGGCACGCCGTTGCGGCCCATCCAGGCGGCGCGCTGGACCAGCAGCCGCGCCGCTTCGATCTCGGTCGCGACGTCGGCCAGCGTCTGCTGGACGCGCTGGGTCTTCAGCAGCGGCGTGCCGCCTTCGGACTGGCCGTCGAGGTATTCGAGGCTCCACTCGTAGGCGGCCTGGGCGATGCCGAGCGCCGAGGCGCCGACCAGCGGCCGGGTCACCTCGAAGGTGGCGAGGGCGTCGGCGCCGCTCGATTTCTTGCCTTCGCGGCCGCGCTGCAGCTTCTTCTCCAGCTTCTCCTCGCCGCCGAGCAGGTTCTCGACCGGGATCCGGCAGTCCTCGAGCACGACCTCGGCGGTGTGGGAGGCGCGGATCCCGAGCTTGGTCTCCTTCTTGCCCTGGCGAGAGCCCGGGCGTGCCCTTGCCGACGACGAAGGAGGCCTGGCCGCGGGTGCCCAGCGCCGGGTCGACGGTGGCGACGACGACGTGGACGTCGGCGATGCCGCCGTTGGTGATGAAGACCTTGGTCCCGTTGAGGACCCACTCGTCGCCGTCGCGCCTGGCGGTCGTCTTCAGGCTCTTGACGTCGGAGCCGGCCTGCGGCTCGGTCACCGCGTAGGCGCCGAGCTTGATCTCCTCGTCGTTGCCGAAGCACTCCGGGACCCAGCGCATGATCTGCTCGGGGGTGCCCGAGGCGGCGATGCCGGCGGCGGCGAGGCCGGAGCCGGAGATCGCCAGCGCGGTGCCGGCGCAGCCCCAGTGGAACTCTTCGGCGGAGATCACCTGCATCTGGCCCTCGGCGTCCGCGGCCGAGCGCTGGATCCCCTCGAGGCCGCCGAAGCCCTGCTTGCGCGCCTCCTTGATGACCTCCCAGGGAATGCTCTCCTCGCGGTCGTGCTTGGCTGCAGCCGGGCGGATCACCTCGCGGGCGAACGTCCGGCATTTCTCCTTGTACTCGAGCTGCTCGTCGTTAAGTGCGAAATCCATTGGGTTCCTCCTGGCCGTGGACTGATTGACTGGTCAGTCAGCCAGTCCTCCGGAACTTTATCCGAACGGCCAGCCAGGACCCGCGTGTAGCGTTCGCGCCGTGAGCGCGGACCGCCCGATCAACGCCGACGTGCCGGCCCGGAGATCCGTGCCGCGAGCCCGAGGCCGAGTCCGAGAGCCCGAGCCCGATCCCGCAAACCGATCACCGGCCAAGCCGAAGGCGGCAGCCGCCGAAGCCGAGGCGCCGCCGTCGGCCGATCCCGGGGGCGCTGAAGGGAATCTTCGCGCTGGTCCTGGTCGCGATCGTCTTCATCGCCGCCGCCATCCTCGGCGGCAGCGGCGGCTCCAAGAGCTCCTCGGCCTGCCGGCCCGGCGCCCGCTCCGGCCCCCGCGCAGGGCGGAGGCGACTCCGGCGCCGCGGCGGCGCAGACCGCCGAACAGCTCGGCTACCCGGCCTTCGCCACCGGCAACACGACCCGGGTCGGCGGCTCGGACCCGGCCGCCAACGCCGCCGGCGTGGCGCTCGCCGTCTTCCCCTCCACCACCCCCGCCCAGCGCCCCGCGGCCGTGACCCTGGTCGGGGAAGAAGACTGGGCAGGCGCGATCGCCGCCTCGGTGCTGATGGCGGCGCCGGTGCGGGCGCCGCTGCTGATCTCCGGCGCCGGATCTGCCCGACCCGACCGCGGAAGCGCTGGCGGCGCTCGACCCCCAGGGCGACGGCTCGACCGGCGGCGCCAGCGCCTTCGCGATCGGCGACGTGGCGACCCCGGACGGCGGCAGGGTGACCGCCGTCAAGGCCGGCGGCGCCGCGGCCACCGCGGCCTCGATCGCGGCGCTGCGCGATCGCCTCTTCGGCTCCGCGCCCGCCCACGTGGTCCTCGCCCCGGCCGGCGATCCCGGCTTCGCGATGCCGGCGGCGGCCTGGGCGGCGCGCTCCGGCGACCCGGTCCTCTTCAGCGAAGGGGGGAAGCTGCCGGCGCCGACGGTCGCGGCGCTGAAGCGGCACGCCAAGGTTCCGGTCTACGTGCTCGGCCCATCCTCGGCGATCCCCGCCTCGGTGCTGCGGGAAGTCGCCAGGCTCGGCGCCCAAGGTCCACCGCGTCGCCGGCGCCGACCCGGTCGCCAACGCGATCGCCTTCGCCCGCTACGCCGACGGCGGCTTCGGCTGGGACATCAACGACCCCGGCCACGGCTTCGTCCTCGCCCGCGACGACTCGCCGCTCGACGCCGCCGCCGCGGCGCCGCTCTCGGCCTCCGGCACCTGGGGCCCGCTGCTGCTCACCGACAGCGCCGGTACCCTGCCCACGGCGCTGCGGGAATACTTCCTCGACGTCAAGCCCGGCTACACGACCAACCCGACCCGCGCCTTCTACAACCACGTGTGGGTGATCGGCGACCAGGAGGCCATCGACGTGAACCAGCAGGCAGAGGTCAACGAACTGGCGGAGCTGGCCAAGATCGGCGGCGGCGAATGAGCGAGTCCGAGAACCCCGAGCTGCTGGCCCCGGCCCACGCGGTCACGCCCGAGGACATCCGCGCCCTGGCCGGCGCCTCCACCCCCCACTTCGCGCTCCAGGTCCGCAACCGGATCGCCCGCCTGATCGAGCCGCTGCCCGCCGGCCACCCGGCCCGGCTCGAAGGGGAACGCAAGATCGCCCGCCTCGAGGACCTCGCCGAGCACAGCGGCGACCCCCGCGGCACGCTGGGAATCGGGCATTGAAGTACCTGGCTCCAGGCGTCTGGCGGCTTGGCGAGTTCCCCCGCCCACTCATAAATGTCTACGTAGCCGAGAACGTGTTGATCGACGCGGGCCGGCGCTGGGACAGGGGGCGGATCCGCAGGCAGATCGACGGCCTCGAGCTCTCGCTGCTGGCGCTGACCCACGTCCATCCCGACCACCAGGGCGCGGCGAAGATGGTCTGCGAGGAACGGGAGATCCCGCTGGCCTGCCACGCCGCCGACGTCGATGCCATGGAGGGGCGGCGGCCCGTCGCGGCGACTCCCCACCCGGTCGCGAGGGCGTTCGGGAGGCTGTGGGCCGGGCCACCCCACAAGGTCGACCGCATCCTCGAGCAGGGGGACGAGGTCGCCGGGTTCCGGGTCGTCCACGCTCCCGGCCATGCCCCTGGACAGGTGATCTTCTTCCGCGAGTCCGACCGGGTCGCGATCTGCGGAGACGTGATCCGGAACATCTCCTTCATAACGCTCCGCACCCGCCTCGATCAACCACCGGCGGACCTCACCCCCGACCCGGCCGAGAACCGCCGCTCGATCCGCAAGCTGGCCGACCTCAACCCCTCCCTGATCCTCCCCGGCCACGGCCCCGCCGTGACCGATATCGCCGCCTTCGAGCGCTTCGTCGCCGCCCTGCCCGCCTAGATCCGGGCCAGCCCCATGTCGATCCGCTCGCCGCGGAAGGGGACGCCCTCGGCGATCAGTCGCCGGCGCTGACGGGCGCCCTTGGCGAGCGAGCCGTCGGCGCGGACGACCCGCCACCAGGGAAGATCGGGATCGTCGACCTCGAACAGGACCGAGCCGGCGAAACGGGGCGCGCCCGGAGAGACGTCGCCGTAGGTGCGCACGAACCCCTCGGGGATCGCCCGCACCCGGTCGAGCACCTCCAGCTCCCGGTCACCTGCCTCTCCGAACACCGCGCGACGACTCGACTCAGCCGCTGGCGCTCGGGCCGAAGGCGTCGATGATGCGGTTCTGGAACTCGCTCAGCTCCTCGGCGGAGATGAAGTAGGTCGGCGGCGTCAGGAAGAGGCCGTCTGCCCGCTCCGCCGTCGCCTCGACCCGGGCCCGGACCTTGTCGAGGGGGCCGGCGGCGCAGTAGGCCTCGACCATCTCGTCGCTGATCGCGGCCGGCACCGCGGCGAGGTCGCCGCGGCGGAAGGCGTCGCCGGCGGCGACGGCGTTGTCGGCGAAGCCGTGCAGCTCCCAGAGCGGCATGTAGGTCTTCACGGTCGCGTAGAAGGAGATCGTGCGGCGGGCCATCTCGATCGCCCGTCCCTCGTCGTCGTCGATCGCGCAGCAGACGGTCGGCAGGTAGTCGAAGTCACTGCGCTCGCGGCCCGAACGGCTCAGCCCCGTTTCGAAGGCGTCGACGACGACCTCGTCGATCCAGCGCAGGCTCTGGATCGGGTGCCCGATCAGCCCGTCGGCGACGTCCCCGGCCATCCGCGCCATCCCCGCCTGCACGGCGGCGGTGTAGATCGGCACCGACTCCCGCGGCGCCGGATGCGGCCGCACCCAGCCCCTGATGTCGATGTCGTAGTAGGAGCCCTCGTAGCGGATCGGCTCGCCGGCGCTCGCCTGCCGCATGATCAGCCGCGTCGCCTCGATCGCCTCGCGCAGGTGCGGCGCCGGTTTGCCGTACTCGGCGTTGTGCCAGGTTTCGTTCAGCCGCTTGACGCCGGCGCCCATCCCCAGCCGGAAGCGCCCGCCCGACATCTCGTCGATGTCGAGCGCGGTGACAGCGTGGATGAAGGGGCTGCGGGTGAAGGCCCAGACGATCCCGGTGGCGACGTCGATCCTGGTCGTCTTCGCCGCCAGGTAGGCGGCCTGGGTGGCGGCGCTGCGGAACAGCTCCGGCGCCCAGACGCACTCGACGCCGGCGGCCTCGGCGCGTAGGGTCTCGGACTCGAGCTCGGCGACCGAGGTGCCGATCGCGGCGACGGAGATGCGGTCGAGCGCGCCCACGACCCGCCGCGCGTCAGGCCGCGGCCGGCTCGGCGGCGCGGGCGAGCACGGCGTCGGCCACCCGTTCGCGGTGCCACTTCGAGTCGCCGAAGATCGCCGCGTTGGAGCGGCCGCGCTTGAGGAAGAAGTGGAGGTCGTGCTCCCAGGTGAAGCCGATGCCGCCGTGGACCTGGATCGAGGCGTCGGGAACGCGCCAGCCGGCGTCGGAAGCGTAGGCCTTGGCCATCGAGGCGGCCAGCGGCAGCGACTCGGGCTCGGCGTCGGCCGCCCAGGCGGCGCCGTAGACGGCGGAGCGGGAGTTCTCGGTCTCCAGCAGCATCTGCGCGCAGCGATGGGAGACGGCCTGGTAGGCGCCGATCGGGCGGCCGAACTGCTGGCGGTCTTTGGCGTAGGAGACCGCCATCTCCAGCGTCTGCTGGGCGATCCCGGTCGACTCGGCGGCAAGGGCGACGCAGACGCGGTGGAAGACTTGGTAGTAGTCGGCGCCGGCGCCGGGCAGCGAGTCGGCGGCGGGGACGCGGACGCCGTCGAAGCGGACTGAGGAGAAGCGACGGGTCGGGTCGATCCCGACCTCCGGGGTGACGCTGACCCCGTCGGCCCCGCTCTCGACCAGATGGCGCCTGCCGTCGCTGGTCGCGACGAGGAAGAAGTCGACGCCGGCGGCGTCCATGACCAGGGTCTTCTCGCCGTCGAGGACGACGCCGTCGCCGTCGGCCCTGGCCTCCATCGCGAAGTCGCCGACGGAGGCGGGCGAGCCGGCGTCCCAGAGCGCCGGCGTGCCGCGCAGCTCGCCGGCGGCCAGCGGCCGCAGGTAGCGCTCGCGCAGGTCGTCAGAGCCGCAGAGGCTCAGCGCCAGGCCGGCGATCGTGTTCGAGAGCAGCGGCGAGGGGGCGAGCGCGTAGCCCATCTCCTCGAAGAGGACCGCGAGCTCGACGATCCCGAGGCCCTGACCGCCCCACTCCTCCGGCAAGCGCCAGCCCGGCCCAGCCGAGCTCGGCCATCTGCTGCCAGCCGTCGGGGTCGAGGCCGTCGTCGCCGGCGGCGATCTCGCGCATCCGCTCGGATTTGAAGCGCGAGGCGAGGAAGTCGTGGGCGGTCGACTTGATCGCCTGCTGCTCGTCGGTGAGGTCGAAGTACATGAGCGGCGGCCCTAGCGCAGCCTCGGCAGGCCGAGCACGCGCTCGGCGATGATGTTCTTGAGGATGTCGGTGGTGCCGCCCTCGATCGAGTTGGCGCGCGAGCGCAGGAAGCCGTACTGCCAGGCGCCGTTATCGATCGCGTTGTCGGAACCGCGCGAGAGCGGCGCGTAGGCGCCCTCGATCTCCAGCGCCAGCTCGGTCAGTCCCTGGTTGATGTCGGCCCACTGCCACTTGCCGAGCGAGCCCTCGGGGCCCGGGATGCCCGACTGCATCGTCTTGGTCAGACCGCGGTAGGCGTTGAGCCGCATCGTCTCGGCCTCGATGTGGAGCTGGGCGATGCGCTGGCGGTAATAAGTGTCGTCGGCCGCGGAGCCGCCGTTGACGCGGACCTCGGTGGCCAGCCTGGCGAGCCGGCCGAGGCTGTTCTGGATCTGGGCGATGGCGCCGAAGGCGAGGCCGGCGCGCTCGTTCATCAGCGTCGTGATCGCCACCCCCCAGCCGTTGCCGACCCCGCCGACGACGTTCTCCTCGGGGATCCGCGCCTCCTCCATGAAGACCTCGTTGAACTCGCCCTCGCCGGTTATCTGGACCAGCGGCTTCGCTTCGACGCCCTCCTGCTCCATGTCCATCAGGAAGTAGGTGAGGCCCTGGTGCTTGGGCGCGTCGGGGTCGGTGCGGGCGACCAGCATGCACCACTTGGCGTACTGGGCGAAGGTGGTCCAGACCTTCTGCCCGGTGACCACCCATTCGTCGCCGTCCTTGACCGCGCGGGTCTTCAGCGAGGCGAGGTCGGAGCCGGACTCGGGCTCGGAGAAGCCCTGGCACCAGATCTCATCGCCGGTGAGGATCGGCTCCAGGTAGCGCTGCTTCTGCTCGTCGCTGCCGTGGGCGATCACGACCGGACCGCCCATCGCGAGGCCGAGCACGTTGGCCGGGCTCGGCGCTTCCTGGCGCGCCGCCTCGCCGACGAAGATCGCCTGCTCGATCATCGTCGCGCCGCGGCCGCCGTACTCCTTCGGCCAGGAGATCCCGGCCCAGCCGGCCGCGTGCAGCTGCAGCTGCCACTCGCGCCGGAAGGCCATCACCTCGTCGAGCCCCGCCTCGGGCTCGGGACCCGGATGGTTCTCTTCCAGCCAGGTGCGAACCTCGTCGCGGAACTCCTCCTCCGATGGCGACAGCGTCAGGTCCATCGATCAGCAGACTACTGGCTGCCCGGCCAAGAGATGGGCCCTCAGATGCTCTGGATCAGGGTTCCGGTGCCGAGCCCGCCGCCGCAGCACATCGTCACCAGGCCCATCTCCTTGTCGGCGCGCTCCATCTCGTGCAGCAGGGTGGTGATCAGGCGGGCGCCGGTCGAGCCGAGCGGGTGGCCGAGGGCGATCGCGCCGCCGTTGACGTTGACCCGGTCCATGTCCGGGCTCAGCTCGCGCTGCCAGGCGACGACGACCGAGGCGAAGGCCTCGTTGATCTCGACCAGGTCGATGTCGTCCATCGCCATCCCGTTGCGCTCGAGCAGCTTGCGGGTGGCGGGGATCGGGCCGGTCAGCATGATCACCGGGTCGACCCCGACCGTGGTCTGGTCGTAGATCCGCGCCCGCGGCTTCAGCCCCAGGGCGTCGGCCTTCTCGCGCGCCATCAGCAGCACCGCGGCGGCGCCGTCGGAGACCTGGGAGGAGTTGCCGGCGGTGATCTTGCCGTCCTCCTTGAAGGCCGGCTTGAGGTTGGCCAGGCCCTCGAGCGTGGTCTCGCGCAGCCCCTGGTCGGTCACGTAGGTGTCGCCGTTGACGGCGAAGGGGACCGTCTCGCGCTCGAAGCGGCCCTCCTCGGTCGCCTTGGCGGCGAGCTGCTGGGAGCGCAGGCCGAACTCGTCCAGCTCGGCGCGGGCGATCTCCCATTTGTCGGCGATCATCTCGGCCGAGAGGCCCTGTGGGATCAGGTCGTAGCGGTCCATCAGCTCGGGCGAGAAGGGCGAGCCGTGCTCCTTCATCACCTCGTAGCCGGCGGCGAAGGAGATGTGGCCCATGTGCTCGACGCCGCCGCCGACGACGACGTCGTGGACGCCGCTGGCGATCTGCGCCGCGGCGAAGTTGACCGCCTGCTGGGCGGAGCCACACTGGCGGTCGATCGTGGTCGCCGGGGTCTCGATCGGCAGCCCGGCCTCGAGCCAGGCGTTGCGGCCGATGTTGACCCCCTGCTCGCCGAACTGCTGGGCGCAGCCCGCGATCACGTCGCCGGTCTCGGCCGGATCGACCCCGGTCCGCTCGAACAGCTCCCCGTAGACCTTGGCCAGAAGGTTGGAGGCGTGCTTGTCCTTGTAGTAGCCCTTCTCCGGATGCCCACGCCCGATCGGCGTCCGCACCGCCTCGACGATGACCACCTCGCGCCCACCGAACCTGCCGTTTCCGTTGTCTGACATCCGAGCCCTCCGTTGATCGACTGGTCAGTCAATGGTAGCCCTCGGCGCGCGGGTGGCGGAAGGGGAGGGGGTATTAGCGGCCTCACCCGGCCGAATACCCCCTCCCCTCACGCCACCCGCGCGAGCCACGTGATAGGAACCCGTCCTCAATGAGCGGGAGCACGGGATACGAAAGCCCCGGGATCGCCGGGAGCGGGGCGATCGCTACGGGGCTGGCTGCAGTGGCTACGACCACGGCGGACACGATTCTGCTGGCGCGCAGCGAGGCTTCGGCCTGGCGAGCCGAGGAGAAGGTCGTCGCCGCCTGCGCCAAGATCGAGGGCGCCGAGCCCTCGCGGCTGCGGGTCACGACCGACCCCAGGGACCTCGCCGACTGCGACGTGATCGTCGAGGCGATCGTCGAGGAGGTCGGCCCCAAGGGCGAGCTGCTGGCGACCGTCGCCGAGGCCTGCCCCGGCTCCGACCTCGCCACCACCACCTCCTCGCTCAGCATCGCCGCGATCGCCGCGGCGGCCGGCACCGACAAGCTCTTCGGGCTCCACGTCTTCAACCCGGTGCCGCGGATGAAGCTGGTCGAGGTCTGCTTCCCCGACGGCGCCGCCGGCTCCCGCGAGCGGGCCCTGGCCTGGTGCGCGGCGCTGGGCAAGACCGCGGTCGAGGTACCCGACCAGGCGGGCTTCGTCGTCAACCGCCTGCTCTTCCCCTACCTCTTCGACGCGGTGCGGATGGTCGAGCGGACCGGCATGGAGGCGGGCGAGGTCGACACCTGCATGAAGCTCGGCGCCGGCCACCCGATGGGCCCGCTGGCCCTGCTCGACTTCGTCGGCCTCGACGTCGCCGAGGCGATCGGCGACGCCCTCTACGCCGACTCCGGCGAGGCCGCCCACAAGCCCCCGGGCCTGATCGTCGAGATGATCGGCGAAGAGAAGCTGGGACGGAAGAGTGGCGCGGGCTTCTACAGCTACGACTAGGTCGCGGTCTTCCTCTTTCCGGATAGGTCCCAGATCACGTCGGCCTCGGAGATGTTCTGGCGGCGGGCGATGATTTCGATCTCCTCCCAGGGGAGCTCGGCCTCGGGGAGCTCGTCCCAGCGGGCCAGGTCGAGGGCCTCGATCGACCCCCTCAGGGCCGGGCCGAGGTGTTCCTCGGAGCGGAGCAGCGCCCTCAGGACCTCGAGCTGCTTGTCGGTCAGACGAACAACCCACATGCGGTACCTCCAACGTTCGGCGAATCGCGGGTTGCCCGGAGAAATTAGGCCG
Organism: uncultured Solirubrobacterales bacterium; assembly: GCA_963785775.1. Classification (GTDB taxonomy): domain Bacteria; phylum Actinomycetota; class Thermoleophilia; order Solirubrobacterales; family 70-9; genus VAYN01. Next base: position 418,270 of record CAWAWH010000003.1, read on the forward strand.
CTGGACGGACGGAACCGCTGATCCGCACCGCCTCGATGCGGTTCTCGCGAACGGCCTCGACCCTGATCGTGTAGCCATTGGACTCGATCGAGTCGCCGCGCTTGGGCAGGCGCCCGAGCTCGCCGAAGACGTAGCCGCCGACCGAGTTGTAGGCGTCGGTGTCGACCGGCAGCTCAATCCCGGCGTCGGCGAGGTCGCCGAGCGAGACGTGGCCGCGGACGAACCAGTCGCCGTTGGTCAGCTGCCGCAGCGCCGCGGCGCGAGGGTCGGTCTCGTCCTCGATCTCCCCCACCACCTCCTCGAGGATGTCCTCGACGGTGACGATCCCGACCGTGCGCCCGTACTCGTCGACGACCACCGAGAGGGAGGTGCGCTGCACCTGCAGGTCGTGCAGGAGGTCGTCGAGCGGGCGCGTCTCCGGGACGATCAGGGCGTCGCGGACGACGGTCTCGATCGCCGCCTCCGGGCCGTCGCTCATGTAGAGCCGGGCGAGGCTGTTGTTGTGGACGATCCCCTTGACCCGGTCGGGGTTGTCGTCCTCGATCACGACCAGGCGGGTGTGGCCGGAGGCGACGCAGCGGCGGAGCGCCGCCTCGACGGCCTCGGAGGCGTCGACCGTGATCACCGCCGGGATCGGCGTCATCACCTCGCGCGCCTCCTGCTCGTGCAGGTGAAAGACGCCGCCGAGCATCCCCGCCTCGCCCGGGTCCAGCGTCCCTCCCAGCCGCGAGCTGTCGATGATCTGCTTCAGGTCCTCGGCGGTGTGATGCTCTTCGAGGTCGGAGGGGTTGACGCCGAAGAGCCGGACGATCCCGTTCGAGATCCAGCTCAGCCCCTTGGTCACCGGCGCCGTCGCCACCCGGAACCAGTTCAGCGGCCGCGAGACCCGGCGTGCGGTCCGCTCGGCGTTGGCGATCGCCAGCATCTTCGGCACCTGCTCGCCAATGCTGATGTGGACCGCGGTGACGAGGATGAAGGCGATCGCCAGCGATAGGCCCGCGGCGACCTCGTGCGAGAGGCTGCCGAAGATCGGTTCGATCAGCTTCGAGAGCGAGGGCTCGCCGAGGAAGCCGATCCCGATCGAGGCGATCGTGATCCCGATCTGGCAGGCGGAGAGCGATTCGTCGATCTTGTCGAGCTGCTCGACCACGGCCTCGGCGCCGGATTCGCCTTCCTCGGCGAGCTGTTCGATCTTGCCGCGGCGGCTGCGCACCAGGGCGAACTCGGCGGCGACGAAGAAGCCGTTGACCGCGATCAACAGCAGGAGGAGGACGAGCAGGAGGACGCTCATCGGCTATGCGGCCCGGTACTTCGGGCTGGGACGTCCTCGGCCATTCGGCGAACGCAATATAGCTGGCCGCCTGGGCAGGTCTTTCGATAAATGCGATATTGGGCGAGCAATGCGCGTCGCGACGCTCAGCGAGATGCTCGAAGAGGTCGTCCGCCTGGGCGAGGCGACCGGGATGGAGAGCCACGCCCACGAGCTGCGTGGCGAACTGGAGGGAAGGCTGGCCACGGTGCGCGCCGCCGTCTCCGGCGCCGGCAGCCCGCGGGTGATCGCCCTGGAGCGGCTCGACCCGCCCCGCGTCGCCGGCTTCTGGATCCCGGAGATGATCTCGATCGCCGGCGGGATCGACGTCGCCGGCGACCCCGGCCTCAACCCTCCCTACGTCGGCTGGGGGGAGCTCGAGAGCCTCAACGCCGAGGTGGTGATCGTGATGCCGGACGGCTCGGTCGAGGACGCCCAGGCCCAGGCGATGGAGCACTGGGAGCGGGTCGCCTCGCTCGGCGCCCACCGTGCTTATGCGGTCGATGCCTCGGCCGCCTTCTCGGAGCCGGGGCCACGCCTGGTCGACGGGGTCGAGCTGCTCGGCCACCTGCTGCACCCGGACCTGATCGATCCCCCGGGCAATACCGCGTTCGAGGCGCTGAAGGCGCCGGTCTCGCGCCCACCCCAGGGCGGCTGAGACCTCAGGCGACCGCCAGGGCGCCGAGCACCGAGGCGACCGCGACCAGCGCCATCACCGTCAGCTCGGCCGGCAGGCGCCGGGGGCCGAGCTTGCCGCGATCGCCGGCGACGATCGCCGCCGCGCAGATGGCGCCGCCGACGAGGCCGCCGAGATGGCCGCCGATGCTGATCCCGGGGACGCTGAAGGTGAAGACGAGGTTGATCACGATCAGGAAGCCGATCTCGGAGGCGATCGCGTTCATGCCGCGGCCGCGGGCGATCACGGCGGTGGCGGCGAAGATCCCGAAGATCGCTCCCGACGCGCCCACCGTCGGTTCGTAGGGGTGGGTGAGCGCCAGCGCCCCGAAAGCGCCGGCCAGCAGCGACGCGGCGTAGAGGGCGACGAAGCGCGGCGTGCCGATGCCGGGCTCGAGCACCCTGCCGACGATGAAGAGGGCGGCCATGTTGAGGGCGATATGGAGGAAGCCGGCGTGGAGGAAGCCGCCGGTCACCAGCCGATACCACTCCCCTTCGGAGACGCCGTTGCCCAGCAGGGAGAAGTTCTGGACGACGCTGCCGCTGGCGTTGCTGAGGCCGCCGGAGCCGGTCGCGACCTCGATCAGGAAGGCGGCCACGTTGAGGCCGATCAGGATGTACGTAGCGGGCGCCTGGGCGAAGCCGGAGCTGCCGCCCCCCACTCCCTGAATCACCCTGGTGCGCTGGCGCATGCACTCCGGGCAGCGCATCCCGACCGGGGTCGGGGTCATGCAGTCGGGGCAGATCGGCCGGCCGCAGGAGGAGCAGGAGACCGCGGTCTCGCGGTCGGGGTGTCGGTAGCAGGTCTGGGCCATCGGGAGGGGGAGCCTACAATCGCCGCCGATGGAGCCCGCCAGCCCCGCCCGCCTCTACGCGACTCTGGTCGGCGCGCTCCTCTTCGTCGCCGGCATCGTCGGCTTCTTCCACGACCTCTCCTGGCTCAACTACCTCTACGTCGCCGGCGGCGCCCTCGGCCTGCTGGCGGCCGGCTACGCCCCGGTCCCGTACTCGCTCTGCCTCGGCGCGATCTACATGGCGCTGGCGATCTCGGACTTCTCCGACCGCGGCTGGCCTCACCTGGCGGTCGGCCTGCTCGGCCTCGCCGCGTTCGCCGCATCCCGTGGCTCCTCATCCACGAATGCCGTGCAAAAGGAACCGCGCGATCGTCGCGGGCGGCTAAAGGCGCGAGCGAAGCCCGCCGCCAAGCGCTCGTAGCCCGCGCTCGCCCTTGCCGCGGCCGCGGCGGCGCAGCTCGAGCAGGACCAGGGCGCCGGTCGCAACCCCGCCGGCGCCGACGGCGACGACCGGGCGGACCCAGTTGCGCGGGTCGCGCAGGGCCCGCAGCTCGCTATCGGAGAGTTCCTCGGCCCAATCCGAGAGCTCCTCGGCAGCCGCCTGGGTGACGGCGGAGAGGGTGTCCTCGAGCCGGCCCGAGAGCCGCTCCGGCGGCTCGATCGGGCGCAGCGCGTCGGCCAGCAGCTGCTCGACGTCCCAGCTGCTGCCGCTCAGGGTCTCAGCCGGGTCTCTCATCGCTCATCTCCTCCTGCAGCTGCTTGATCGCGCGGTGGATCAGCACCTTCGTCGCGCCGTCGGTGCGGCCGAGGGCGCGGGCGATCTCGCGGTTGTCCATGCCGAGCGCGAAGCGCATGATCAGCGCCTCGCGGCGGTCGTCGGAGAGGTGCTCGAGGTTGGCCATCACCTGGCGCAGCTCCTCGCGGCCCTCGGCGATCGCCACGGTGTCGTGGCGGGCGGCGATCGGGTCGGCGCTGTCCAGCGGCGTCTGCGGCCGGCGCGAGCGATCGCGGTAGTAGTTGGAGGCGAGGTTGTGGGCGATGCGGATCACCCAGGGGCGCAGCGGCCGCCCGTCGGACTCGCGCCGCGCCCGGTCGAAGTGCCTGTAAGCCTGGAGGAAGGCCTGCTCGGTCAGGTCCTCGGCGTCGTGGTGGTTGCCGATCCGGTAGTAGGCGTAGGAGTAGACGTCGCGCAGGTGGGCCCGGTAGAAGTCCTCGAAGGCGCGGTCGAGCTCGGCCTTCGCCGCCGGCCCGAGGTCTCCGGGCTCGACGTTCTGCTTGGCGCTGCTCACCGTCCAAGCCTAGTGCCATCAGGCCGCCCGCCTGGATCGCTCGACCCGGCGCAGCCCGGCGACCCAGCCCTCGGGGCCGATCTCGCCCCGGATCAGGGCGGCGAGCCCGTTCAGCGCCTCCGCCGGCCCGCCCGAGGCGGCAACCGTCTCGGCCAGCAGCGGCGCCGTGTCGAGCCCCTCGGAGGCCTGGCCGATTTTTTCCTGGATCTGCTCCGCCGGGGTGCCGGTGCCGAGCAGCTCGCCGGCGCGGCGGTTGCGCCCGGCCGGGGCCATCATCGTCGCGGTGAGGTCGCCGACGCCGGCCAGCCCGGAGAAGGTCTCCAGCTCGGCGCCGCGCCCGATCGCGTACTCGATGCACTCGCGCCAGATCTCGGCGACGGCGATGCCGGCGGCGTTGAGGCCGTGCGGCTCGGCCGCGGCGGCGGCGAGGGCGGCGGCGTTCTTGGCGGCGCCGGCCATCTCCACCCCGGCGACGTCGCGGGAGCGCTCGCAGACCAGGCCGGCGCGGTCGAAGACCTCGCCGAGCTGGACGCGCAGGTCGACGTCGGCGGAGCCGAGCACCAGCGCGGCGGAGCCGGAGACGGCCTCGCGGGCGTGGGCCGGGCCGCCGAGGCAGGCGATCGCCCGCGCCCGCACGCGTTCGCCGACGTACTCGGCCGGCAGCTGGCCCTGCGGCGCGATCAGGCCCTTGGTCAGCAGCAGCACCGAGGAGCGGCCGCCGACCCGGTCGGCGATCGCCCCGACCGCCTGCGGCAGGGACTTCGACGGGATCGCCAGGCAGACCAGGTCGAGCCCGGCGAGCTCGATCTTCGAGGCCGGCCGCACGTCGATCGCCTCCGGCAGCGGCACGCCCGGCAGGTAGCGCCGGTTCTCCCCCGCCTCGACCATCTCCGCCGCCCGCTCGGCGTTGCGGGCGCCGAGCTGGACCTCGAGGCCGCCGCGGGCCAGCAGCACCGCCACCGCCGTCCCCCAGCTGCCGGCGCCGATCACCGCGGCGCGGCGCATCGGCGGCAGGCCGCCGAGGTCTTCCCACTGCAGCTGCACGTTGGGCCAGATCCGCGCCGTGACCGTTTCCGCCAGCGCCTGCGAGGGCTCCTCGGCGCGCGGGAAGGTCATCGCCCGGCCGAGCCGGACCTTGATCTTGCGCGGCCGGATCCGCCAGCCGCGGCGGACGTGTTCGGTCCCGAGCACGGCGGTCGGGGATGACCGGCGCCCCGGTCTGCAGGGCGAGGCGGCCGACCCCGCGCCTGGGACTGGCGAGGGTGCCGCGCCGGATCCGCGTGCCCTCGGGGAAGATGCAGACGGCGCCGCCGCGCTCGACGATCTGGCGCGCCGTCTCCATCGACTCCTCGTCGGACTCGCCGCGGCGGATCGGGAAGGCGCCGAGCCGGGAGAGGATCCAGCCCTGCCAGCGGCGCTCGAACAGCTCGACCTTGGCGACGTAGTTCATCGGCCGCCGCCAGGGCAGGCAGCCGCCGACCACGAAGGGGTCGAGGAAGCTGCGGTGGTTGGAGGCGACGATCAGGCCGCCCCTGACGCGGGCGTGCTCGCGACCGGTGCGGGCGTAGCGGAAGTAGGTGAGGAAGAACGGCGTCAGGAAGACCCTCGCCAGCAGGTAGAGGGGCCAGTTGACGCTGTGCCTGCGGGTGTAGGCGTGGTAGCGGGCGAGTCGCTCGGCGGTCACGCAGAGCGCTACACGGGCGGGGGGGCGGAGTTACCCGGGGGTTCGTGGGGGCGGGGCCGGGACCCCTCCCCAGGAGACCGTACGTCTGGGGAGGAGTGGCGGGTTCTGGCGGTAGCCGCTCCCAAAGCCTCCTGAGGAGGGGTCCCACTCCCCGCCTACCAGGCCTGTCGATTAACTCCGCCAGGTCGCCCTTAGTTAGGAGACGGGCCAGGGACGAAGGCGAGCTCGGGGCGTAGGAGCATCGGCTTCGATGGCCTGATCGAGCTGCGCGCGGTCGGCGCCGGCGGCGGCCAGGCCGGCGCGGGTTGCCGCCGAGGTCGGAGGATGCGGGGCTCCAGGCCTTCGAGGTCGGTCTCGATCGCTGTGGCGAGGGCGGCGAGCTCGGTCGGGCGCGCGGGGGGCGAGGAAGGCGAGCGCGCGGGGCAGGATCGCGGCGTTGGTCGCGGCGTGGGGGCTGCCGCAGATCCGCACCAGCGTCTGGCAGATCAGGTGGTGGAGGCCGAACATGGCGGAGTCGATCGCGTAGCCGCAGAGCAGCGAGCCGAGGGCGAGCTGGGCGGGGTTGCGCTCGGCGCGGCCCCGGTCGAGCGAGGTCGCGATCAGCTCCGCCCCGCGCAGCGCCGTCATCTCCGAGACCGGGTTGGCGAACGGGGTGTAGAGCGAGTCGGCGCCGTGGGCGAGGGCGTTCATCGAGCTGGCCCGCAGCTCGTCCTCCGGCAGGCTGGTCATCGCCACCGGGTCGGCGATCACCAGCGCCGGGCGGACCATCGAGGCAACCCGGGATTCGGCGCCAGCGGGAAGGCGGTGGATGCCGGTCATCTCGGCCCCCGACATCGTCGTCGGGATCGCCGCGACGCGGGCGCCGCTGACCGAGGCGATCGCCTTGGCGACATCGATCGGGCGGCCGCCGCCGAGCGCGACCAGGGATCGCGACTCGACCGCGCCGAGCAGGGCGGCGGCGAGATCGGGGACCTGGCCGGGAGCGACCTCGTGCACCGCGGTCGCCGCCGCCGCCAGCTCGCCGGCGCCGGCCAGCGCCCGCGGCGTGCTCAGCAGCTCGAAGCGGTCGAAGCCGTGCTCGCGCAGGAGCTGCGGCGCCTGCGCGACGCGCGCTGTGGCGGAAGACGACCGTGCGGCCGGCGTCGCGCCAGACGAAGTCGCCCGTTCACTCCCGCGGATCCGTCCGCGGGTTCCTCACCGGTCGCAGGTTGGGCTCGACCTCGGCCCGCAGGTGCTCGTAGTCGGGCGGCAGCGAGAGCTTCTCGCCGAGGTGCTCCAGCGGCTCGTCGACGGTGAAGCCCGGCCCCATCGTCGCGATCTCGAAAAGGACGCCGCTGGGCTCGCGGAAGTAGATCGAGCGGAAGTAGAAGCGGTCGATCTCCGGGGTCGGCTGGGCGCCGGCCGAGATCGCCTTCTGGCGCCACTCCATGTGCTCCTCCGGCAGCGAGGCCCAGGCGACGTGGTGAACGCTGCCGGCTCCCTGCAGGCCGCGCTCGGCCGGCGGCTGGTCGAAGAGGTAGCGGCCGCCGCGCTTCTCGCCGCGCGCTTCCCAGGCGCCGTCGAGCGCGCTCGAACTCGAGCGCCTCGAGCAGGCCGCTGCTGGTCTCGGGCGCGTCGCCGTAGGCGCGCACGGCGTGAAAGCCCTGCAGCGCCAGCTCCGACGGGATCTCGGGATGGTCGGCGACCAGGGGCGCGTCCGGCACGTCGACCACCAGCAGCTCGTGGTCGAGCCCCTCCGGGTCGGCGAAGAGGAGGCCGGCGCCCTCGCGGCGGCTCTCGACGCCGGCGGCGGCGAGCCGCTCGGCCCAGAAGGCCAGCGAGTCCCCGGAGGCGGCGCGCCAGACGATCCGGTGGACCATGCCGGCGCCGGCCCGGCCCGGCGGCACGCCGGGATACTCGAAGAAGGTCAGGTCGGAGCCGGGGTCGCCGCCCTCGTCGGCGAAGAAGAGGTGGTAGACGGTCGGGTTGTCCTGGTTGACGGTTTTCTTGACCAGCCGCAGGCCCAGCACTCCCGCGTAGAAATCGACGTTGCGCTGAGCGTCCTCGGTGATCGCGGTTATGTGGTGGATGCCCTCCAACTTCATGGTCCACGTATACCATCCCCCCGATGAGCCGCGGGAGACGACGCACGGTCAAAGGGCTTGTCGTCCTCGGCTCGGTCCTCGCCTTCCTCAGCGTCTTCGCGATCTGGATCGAGCGCCAGGCGCTCAATACCGACGACTGGGTCTCGACCAGCGACCACCTGATCCAGAACGAAACGATCCGCGCCGCCGTCGCCAACTACCTCGTCGACCAGCTCTACGAAAACGTCAACGTCGAGGCCGAACTGAAGGACATCCTCCCCGGCGAAACCAAGCAGCTGGCCGGGCCGGCGGCGGGCGGGCTGCGCCAGGTGGCCGGCAGCGGCGCCGAAAAGGTGCTGGAAACGTCGACCGCGCAATCGCTCTGGGAGGACGCCAACCGCACCGCCCACGAACAGCTCCTCTCGGTGCTCGAAAACAAGGGCGAAGCGGTCTCGACCGAAGAAGGCAACGTCAGCCTCAACCTCGGCAGCCTCCTCACCAACCTCGCCAACCAGGTCGGGATCGGCCAGCAGCTGGCCGAAAAGCTGCCGCCGGACGCGGGGCAGATCCGGATCCTGCGATCCGACCAGCTGAAGACCGCGCAGAACATCGCGGTCGCGATCAAGGGCCTGGCGCTGCTGCTCTCGCTGCTGACCTTCGCCGCCTTCGCCGGCGCGATCTACCTCTCCCGCGACAGCCGCTGGGTGACCGTGCTGTTCAGCGGCATCGGCCTGATCGCCGCCGGCTTCGCCGTGATCGTCGCCCGCCACATCGCCGGCGGGATCGTGGTCGACCAGCTGGTCGTGACCGAAAGCGTCAAGCCCGCGGGCGAAGCCGCCTGGTCGATCGCGACCTCGCTGATGACCAGCATCGCCACCACCGTGATCGTCGTCGGGGTGCTGTTCTCCGCCGCCGGCTGGCTCGGCTCCCCGACCGGCTCGGCCCAGACCAGCCGGCGCGCGATCGCGCCGGTCCTGCGCGACTACGGCGCCTACGTCTACACCGGCCTGGCGATCGTCGTCTGCCTCTACTTCCTCTCCGCCCCGACCCAGGGGCTGCGCTCGTTCCTCACCACCCTGGTCGTCGCCGGCATGGCCGCCTTCGGGATCCACGAGCTGCGCAAGCAGACCGCCGAGGAGTTCCCCGACGCCAGCTACGGCGACTCCTTCGGCCGCACCAAGGACCGCGTCGTCAGCGCGGTCAAGGGGGCCAACCTCGGCGAGCGCGCCTCGAAACTGCGCCTGCCGGAGATGAAGCGGCCAAGCGCCGGCGTCGGGCGACCGGCCACGACCGAGGCGCCGACGGCGGTCCTCGACGAGGAGGACGCGAGACTGCAGCGCCTGGAGCGGCTTGCGGCGATGCGCGACAAGGGCATCCTCACCGACGAGGAGTTCGCCGCCGAGAAGACCCGCGTGCTCAGCGGCGCCGACACCGGGTCGTGAGGCAGAGCCCGCCGCCGGGATCGAACCGGCAACCTCCTGATTACAAATCAGGTGCTCTCCCAGGTTGAGCTAGGCGGGCGCGATGGTCAGCGATGAAGCGGTCGACGTGAACGTTCAGGTTCCTCGGCCCGGACGAGGGTGGCGTCCTGACCGAGGCGATAGAGGCAGCTTACGGGACCACGTACGACGTCCGCTGGGTTTACGACCCGGCGGAGGTTTCGGCCCGGCTGGCCGACGGGCGCTACGTCTCCTGCGTGGCCGAGACCGGCGCGGGCGAGCTGCTCTGCCACCTGGGGATGAGCCTGGCGGCGGCCGGGGACGCGGTCGCCCACTCCGGCCAGGCGGTGACCCTGCCCGCCGCCCGCGGCCAGCACCTCTTCACCCGCACCAAGCGCCACCTGATGGACTGGGCCCGGGCGGAGGGGCTGGCCGGGATGTTCAGCGAGGCGACCGCCGCCCATCCCTACAGCCAGCGGGCGAACATCGAGCTGGGCGCGCACGAGACCGGCTTCCTGCTGGGCTGGATCCCGGCCTCGGTCGCCAACGACGCCGCCGCCGCGGCGCCGCGGCGGCGGCAGTCGGCGGCGCTCTTCTACACCAAGCTCAACGACGGTCAGGAGCGGCGCGTCTACGCGCCCGAGCGCCACCACGAGATCGTCGGCCAGACGCTGGCGCTGTGCGAGCTGCGGGGGACGCTGGCGAAGCCGGGGCCGGACGCCGAGCTGGCGAGCCGAACCGAGCTGCACGTCGAGGTCGACGCGGACCACAACCTGGCCCTGCTGACCGTCCACGTCCCCGGCGCCGACCTCGAGGCGGCGATCGCCGCCGAGCGCCACCACCTCTTCCACCGCGCCGGCCTCGACGCGATCTACATCGACCTGCCGCTGGAGCAGCCGGCGACGGCGCTGGTCGCCGACGACCTCGAGCGGCTGGGCGTCTCCTACGCCGGCGTCTTCCCCAACCACCGCACCGACGGCGACGTGCTGCGGATGCAGTCGCTGCACCGGGTCCGAGTCAAGGCCGACGACATCGCCGTCGCCTCGGACCACGGCCGCGAGCTACTGGATTACGTCCTGGCCGATCTCCCTCAGGCTTAAGCGGCGACCTCACGAGAGGCGAGGTGAGATCCGACCTTGCGCTTGACCCGCTGCAGGGCGTTGTCGACGGTCTTGGTGTCGCACTCCAGCCGCTCGGCGATCGCCTCGTAGGAGTGGCCGTCGAGGTAGAGCGAGAGCACCCGGCTCTCGAGGTCGGAGAGGACGCCGGAGACGCCGGACAGGCAGGCGACCAGGCTCGACAGCTCTTCCGAGGCGATCACCTGGTTGACCGGGTCGTGGACGCTCGGCCCGGGCAGGATCTCGTCCAGGGTCGTGTCCGAGTCCCCGGCGGCGGCCGGCGTCTGGCTGAAGGAGACGTACTGGTTCAGCGGCGTGTGCTTGTTGCGGGTCGCCGTCTTCACCGCGGTGATGATCTGGCGGGTGATGCAGAGCTCGGCGAAGTTGCGGAAGCTCGACTCGCGATCGGTGCGGTAATCGCGGATCGCCTTGTAGAGGCCGAGCAGGCCCTCCTGGATCAGGTCGTCGGACTCGCCGCCGAGCAGGAAGTAGGACGAGGCCTTGAGGCGGACGAAACCGCGGTAGCGGCGGACGATCGCGTCGTAGGCGTCGGTCCTGCCGTCCTTGGCGAAAGCGACTAGATAGTGATCATCAAGCTCAGCTTGAGAGTTAGCTTGAGGGGGACGGGCGGTGTTGGGCGCGTCCAGCGAACGCCGCTGGAATTTCCTGCGTAGGCGTAGATAGAGCCACAGATCCTTCTCCTTGCTGAAGGGTCGTGGCGCCGCTTACCTCCCCCGAGGCGCCCTTTATCGACGGGCTGCCTCACACTCAAGCTGAGGTTCACCCTTGTTGCGCCGCTAGTTTACGTGCGCGCGGAGTTCTGTCAACCCCCAATTTGCGCAGGTGCAACCGCCGTTGCATGTGCAGGAAGGCGTCTAGCCCGCTGACGCATGGCCTCGAAGAGCAGCGCGGTTGCGGCTGCCGAGACGTTCAGCGAGCTCGACCTCGCCGCGCTGGGGAAGGCGATACGAGACCGTCGCAGGCAGTGGCGACGCGGGGGCGGATGCCCTTGCCCTCGCCGCCGAGGACGAGGACCGTGGGGCCTTTGAGGTCGACGCTCCCAGGGCGACCGACTTCGCTTCGGCGTCGGCGCCCCAGATCCAGAAGCCGGCGGCCTTGGCCTCGGCCGAGCCAGTCGGCGAGGTTGCGGACATGGGCGAGCCGGAGGTGCTCGACGGCGCCGGCCGAGGCCTTGCAGGTGGCGGCGGTGACCGCCGCCGAGCGGCGCTCGGGGACGACCACGCCGGCGGCGCCGGCGAACTCGGCCGAGCGGCAGACGGCGCCGAGGTTGCGCGGGTCCTGGACCTGGTCGAGGGCGACGAGCAGCGCGTCTTCCCCTCGTAGCAGCCCGCGCGGGTCCGCGTAGGGATAGGGATCGACCTCGGCGACGACCCCCTGGTGGTCGGGCGAGCCGCAGAGCCGCTCCAGCTCGAGCGCGTCGGTCTCCGGCGCCCGCCAGACCCGGTGCACCCGCCGCCTCCCCCGCTCCGCCTCGGCGACCGGCTGGCGCCCATAGATGATCTGGTTGGCCATCTAGACCTTGGGCACCAGGCGAGGCCCGTCGGCCGAGTCCCGCACTTCCCACCCCATCTCCGCCAGCCGATCGCGGATCGCATCCGCCCGCTCGAAGTCCTTCGCCGCCCGCGCCTCCTCCCGCTCCGCCATCAAGCTGCTCCGCGCTCGTCGGGCTCAGCCCCCTCATCCGGCTGGGTAAGCGAGCTCGAGACCGACGAGCTCGAGCATCTCCGCCAGGACCGGAACAGCAGTGGCGCCGGGCAGCTTGCCCCGATTCGCTTCCCCACCAGCTCAAAAACCTCGGCCATCGCCCTGGGCGTGTTGAAGTCATCAGCCAGCGCATCGCGAAACGCTGTCGAGACGGGCGGCGGGGGAGGTCCCGGCGAGCCTCCCCGCTGTTGCTCCGACGGGCCTCCCCGCCGCCCCACCAACCGGGTGCTCCCGAAAGAAGTTCCTCAAGCGCTCTCGACCTGAGCCACGGCCTGCTCCATCTGCTCGGCCCCAAAAGCAAGCGGCTGCCGGTAGTGCCCCGAGATCAGGTAGGCGACGACGGCCTCGCGCCCGTAGCGGTCGAGCGCCTCGGAGAGCTGGAAGATGTTGCCCTCCGACTTCGACATCTTCGCCGCGTCGGTCTCGATCATCCCGTTGTGCATCCAGATCCGGGCGAACGGCCGCCCGGCCGCCTCCGACTGGGCGATCTCGTTCTCGTGGTGGGGGAAGACGAGGTCGGAGCCGCCGCCGTGGATCGCGAACGAGGCGCCCAGCTCGGCCTCGGCCATCGCCGAGCACTCGATGTGCCAGCCGGGCCGCCCCGGGCCCCAGGGCGAGTCCCAGCTGCGTGTCCTCGCCCGGCTTGTGGGCCTTCCAGAGGGCGAAGTCGAGCGCGTCCTCCTTGAGCGAGGCCGACCCCGCCTCCTCGCCCTGGTCCATGTCCTCGGGGCGGCGGTTGGAGAGCTTGCCGTACTCGCCGAAGCTGCGGACGCGGAAGTAGACGTCGCCGCCGGACTCATAGGCGTGCCCGGACTCGACCAGGTCGGCGATCAGGGCGACGATCCCGGCGATCGTCTCGGTCGCCAGCGGCTCGGCGTCGGGACGGCCCAGCCCGAGCCGGTCGGTGTCCTCGAAGTAGGCGCGGGTCATCCGCGCCGCGAACTCCCCCGAGGGCTCCCCCGCCTCGCGCCGCCGCCGCGTAGATCTTGTCGTTGATGTCGGTGACGTTGACGACCAGCCGCGCCCGGTAGCCCTCGGAGCGCAGGAAGCGGGCGAAGAGCGAGAAGACGACGAACGGCCGCGCGTTGCCGATGTGGATGCGGCTGTAGACGGTGGGCCCGCAGGCGTAGATCCCCACCTCTTCGGAGGGGTCGAGCGCCCGCGGCTCGCCGCTGAGCGTGTCCCTGATCCTCACCTCGCGCATCGCGAGGCCGAGAGGCTCTAGAAGGTTCGGTAACCGGCCGTCGAGGAGGTCGAATCGCCGCGCAGCCAGACCGGCGCCGTCTCCTCGGCCGCCGCCTGGGCCTCGCGCTTGGCGCGCGCTTGGCGCTCGCCTTGATCTCGTCCTCGGTGGCCTCGCGGACGCGCTCCTCGCGCCGCTCGGCCTGGACCCGGATCCGGTCCGACTCGAGCCGCAGCTGGTCCTCGGCCCGGGCGCGGGCCGCCTCCTCGGCCTCGCGCTCGACCTTCTCGACCAGCTTGCGGACGCTCTCCTCGGCTTCGCGGCGCACCTCCTCGGTGCCGTCCATGACGCGCCGCTCGATCTCGGTCTCCAGCCGCACCGCGGTCTCGTGCGACTCGGCCGCGACGGCCTCGGCTTCGGCGGCGCGCTGCTCGGCGGCGGCGACCCGGCGGTCGGCCTCGGTCTGAATCTCCTCGCGGGCGGCTTCGACCCGGCGATCGACCTCGGCGTCGAGGTTGCGCGCCGCCTCGGCGAGCGTCCGATCCCGGCCTCGCTCGCGGATCGCCGCGAGCATGCGACGGCCATCGCTTCGCGATCGAGCCCGGCGCGCTTCTGCAGCTCCTCGAAGGCCTTCTCGGCGCGGTCCCGCGCCTGCCTCGGCGCCGGCGACCCGGGCCTCGGCCTGCGCGCCGCGCCCCGCGCTCGGCGGCGATCCGCTCGCGCGCCTCGGCGGCGACCTGCGCAGCGTCCCCATCGCCCGCTCCTTCAGCTCGGCGCCGACGCCGGTCGGCCCGCGCCTCGGCCTCCGCCACCCGCTCCTCGCTGACCCGGACCCACTCCAGGGCCTGCTCTGGCGACGCCGTGCATCGTCTCGGTGGCCTCACCGACCGCTCGCAGCTGCCTCGCTGGATCGCTCATCTCCGCGCAACCTACTATGGGCGCCGGAGGCGTCTCACGCCAGCTTGCGCGGCCGCCGCGGGCCGCAATTTGCGCGGGAGCGATCCTCAGGCCGACTGCTGCGGCCTCGCGCGCGTGCAGCTCGCGCTTGAGGATCTTGCCGGTGGCGTTGCGCGGCAGCTCCTCGAGGAACTCGACCTCGCGCGGCGTCTTGTAGCCGGCGAGGTTGGCCTTGACGTGGGCCTTGAGCTCGTCTTCGCCGAGACCTCGACCCCGGCCCTGGCGACGACGAAGGCCTTCAGCCGCTGGCCGAACTCGGCGTCGTCGACGCCGATCACCGCCGCCTCGACCACCGCCTCGTGGTCGGCGAGCAGGTCCTCGACCTCGCGCGGGAAGACGTTCTCGCCGCCGGAGACGATCATCTCGTCGTCGCGGCCGTCGATGAAGAGGCGGCCGTCGGAGTCGATGTGGCCGACGTCGCCGCTGCAGAGCAGGCCGTCGATCACCTCCTTGCCGCCGCCGCCGGTGTAGCCCTCGAAGGACATCTCGTTGCCGACGAAGATGCGGCCGACCTCGCCCTGGGGCACCTCGCGCCCGGCTCTCGTCGAGGATCCGCACCGTGGTCCCGCGCGGCGGCCTGCCGGCGGTGCCGGGAGCGGCGCGCAGGTCCTCCGGGGTGGCGACCGTCGCGTAGGCGACCTCGGTCGAGCCGTAGAGGTTGTAGACGGTGTCGCCGAAGCGATCCATCCACTCGATCGCCAGCTCGCCCGGCAGGGCCGAGCCGGAGAGCGAGGTGATCCGCAGCGAGGAGAGATCGTAGGAGGCGAGCGTCTCGTCGGGCAGGCGCGAGGATCCGCTGGATCATCACCGGCACCGCCGCCAGCACCTGGGCGCGGCTTTCCTGCACCGCCCGCAGCGTCCCCTCCGGGTCGAAGCGGCGCCGCAGCACCATCGTCGAGGCGGTCGGCAGGCTCATCACGAAGTGGAAGAAGCCCCAGGAGTGGAAGAGCGGCGCCGCGATCATCATCGTCTCGCGGCTGCGGAAGGGGATCTTCTCGATCAGCGCCGCCATCGCCAGCAGGCCGTCGGGGCTGGAGCGCTGGGCGCCCTTCGGGGTCCCGGTGGTGCCGGAGGTGAGGATCACGAAGCGCGGTTTGTCCGGCGGCGGCCTGCAGGTCGGCCTCTCGCCGGCGGCGATCAGCTGCTCGAGGGTCGTCTCGCCCGGCGACCTCGCCCTCCTCGTGCCAGGCGACGACGCGGGTGACGGAGTCCTCGACGCCCTCGAGCAGGCCGGTGAACTCCTCGTCGTAGACGAGCGCCTTCGGCCCCTCGCGCCTGGTCACCTCGGCCAGCTGCGGGCCGGCGAACATCGTGTTGAGGTAGAGGGCGCTGGCGCCGAGCTTGGCGGCGGCGAGGGTCGCCTCGACGAAGCCGCGGTGGTTGCGGCACATGATCCCGACGCCGTCGCCGTAGCCGATCCCCATCTCCGCGAAGGCGTGGGCGAGGGCGTTGGTGCGGCGGTGGAGCCGCTCGAAGCTGAGCGAGCCGCGCTCGTCGATCAGGGCGATCTCGTGCGGGTGGTGGATCGCCGCGGTGGCGATGCCGGTCGCCGGCGAAGCGCCCCAGCGCAGGAAGGTGGCGCCGATCTTCAGCGCCTTGTCGGGGCGGATCGGCTCGACGATGCCCGCCCCGTGCAGCACCTTCAGCTCGAAGGCAGAGTCGGCGGCGGAAGCCCGCAGCTTCGACGCGCTGTCGCTGAGATTCCCCATGCGCCGCGAAGACTATTCGCTCTGCACCGAGGCGACGGCGATGCAGGCGATGCCCTCGCCGCGGCCGATCCAGCCCATGCCCTCGTTGGTCGTCGCCTTGACGCTGACCCGGGCCGAGGTCGCCTCGGCGAGGGTCCGCTCCATCTCCGCCCGGTAGGGGCCGAGCCGCGGCTGCTCGCAGATCAGGGTCGCGTCGACGTTGACGATCGGGCCGGCGACGGTCCCGACCACGGTGCGCAGCAGGTCGATCGAGTCGGCGTCCCGCCACTGGGCGTCGTCGTCGGGGAACATCGTGCCGATGTCGCCGCCGGCGGCGGCGCCGAGGATGGCGTCGATCACCGCGTGGGTGAGGACGTCGGCGTCGGAGTGGCCGGCGAGGCCGAGCGGCGTGGTCGATCTCGACGCCCGCCGAGGACCAGCCGCCGGCCCTCGGCGAAGCGGTGGCTGTCGTAGCCGATCCCGACCATCAGCCGACCGCGGCTGGCGAGCGGCGCCAGCCGCTGCTGGCGGCGCTCGAAGACGCAGATCTCCCCCACGCCGAGGCCGTCGAGGAACTCGACCGCGCGGTCGTAGCCGAAGCCGACCTGCTCGGGCAGGTGGGCGTCGGAGGAGAGCGCGAAGGAGGCGCCGGCCTCGACGCACATCTCGGCGAAGCCGCGGGCCGGGTAGAGCTCGCCGACCGGCTTGCGCAGGCCGGCGGTCGAGACCTCGACCGCGATCCCGCTCTCGGCGATCGCCTCGACCGCCGGCTCGTAGAAGAAGCGGGGGTCGCGCTCGGGCAGCGGCCGCGCGCCGCCCCAGACCTTGACCAGGTCGGGGTGGGCGAGGATGTCGAATAGGCCGGAGCGGGCGCACTCGGCCAGCGACTCGAAGTAGCGGCGCCAGACCTCGTCCGGGTCGCCGCTGCCCTCCCAGACGTCCCAGCCGGGATGGTCGACCGCCTCGTCGCCGATGAAGTGGACGGAGCCGACCACGTAGTCGAAGTCGCGCGCCTCCAGCAGCGACGCGGTGCGGTCCTCGGCGCCGGGGACGAAGTCGCACTCGATGCCCGAGCTTCAGCGGCGTGCCGCGGACGAACTCGCAGTAGGCGTCGAGGTCGTCGCGGCCGTTGCTCTCCCAGAGCGGGTGGCGCCAGAGCTCGAGCGCCTGGTGGAAGCGGTAGACGTGCTCGGAGACGCCGAGCTCCTCGACCCCGGCCGCGGCCGCGGCGGCCAGGTAGCGGTCGACGTTCTCGGCCGTGAAGAAGCGCTCGGCGGCGTGCCGTCCTCGTCCGGGCGCAGGTGCAGGTGGTAGTCGGTCAGCATGAGACGTCCGGAGCCTAAGACTGGGGCGGTCAGATGAGGCCGTCAGCTTACTGCTGCCTGCCTGCTCCGCCTTCTGCCGCCGGCGATCGCGCTCGCCGGCCTGCTCGGCGCGGTCAGCCTCGGCGTCGCCTTCGGGGTCGGCCAGCTCTGCTTCGCGGCGACGCTGGTTTGGGTGCTGCTGCGGGACTGAGGGACGATCCCGGTAGGGGTTACACTTGTACTTTTTTGAGGATCGACGGCTGCCGACGATCCTCAAAAAAGTCAAGCGGTACCCCTACCGGATCGCCCCTCGAGCAGCAGCTCGGCAACCTGCAGGTCGAGCGGCGTCGTCACCTTGAGGTTCTCCGCGCAGCGTCGGATGGATCAGCACCGTCCCCCCCGCCGCCTCGACCAGCATCGCCTCATCGGTCGCAGCGTCCCGGCTCGGCTCGTCGACTGCCAGCGCCGCGCGCAGCGCGTCGGCGCGGAAGACCTGGGGCGTCTGCGCCGCCCAGAGCCTGGAGCGATCAGCGTTCGCTCGACGACGAGTCCTGTCTTTTCCGCCTCCGAGACGGACGACACAGGACTCGTGCCCGCGCCTGACCCAGATGTCGCCTGCTTGACGGTGTCGGTGAAGGGGGCGGCGGCGATGACGCCGGCGGCGTCGGGGTTCGCGTCGAGGCGCGCGACCAGCTCTTCGACCAGCTCCGCCGTCAGCAGCGGCCGGGCGGCGTCGTGGATCGCGACCAAGCTCGGTGCCGACCGCCGCCATCGCGTGCGGCGACCGACTGGGCCCGGGTGGCGCCGCCGTTGACGACGCCGAGGTCGTGGCCGCCGAGGTCGTGGATGTGGCCCGGCGGCGCGGCGACGACGATCGAGCGCACCGACCCGCACGCCCGGAAGGCGTCGATCGACCACTCGACCATCGGCCTCCCCGCCAGCGGCACGAAGGCCTTCGGGCCGCCGGCTCCGAGACGCTCCCCGGAGCCGGCGGCCGCGATGACCGCGGTAACTGCCGGCGCTCTAGGCGGTGGCGGCGAAGCGCTCCTCCAGCAGCCCGTCGAGGTACTCCTCCGCGCCCTCCTCGTCCTTGTCGAGCGCGTACATGAACTCCGACGCGAGGATCTTCTTGGCCCGCGTGTACATCTGCTTCTCGCCGGTCGAGAGGCCCTTCTCCATCTCGCGGATCGCCAGGTTGCGAACCACCTCGGCCAGCTCGAAGACGTCGCCGGTCTTGATCTTCTCGCGGTTGTACTTGAAACGCCGGTTCCAGTTCTTCGGCATCTCCGACACGTCGTCGGTGAGGACGTCTGTGACCTTCTTGATTTCTTCCTCGTCGATGACCCGCCGCAGACCGGCGATTCCGGCGTTTTCGCAGGGGACCATCACGGTGAGCTCGTTGTGGAGGATCTTGATCGTGAGGTATTCACGCTCGCTCCCCATCAGCTCGCGGGTCTCTTTCTTCAGCACCAGGCCAGCCCCGTGATGGGGGTAGACGACCTTGTCGCCCTCCTCGAAGTCGCAGACGTAAACGACGTCCTCCTCGAAGACTGCCTCCACGGCCTCTTCTAGCTCGGGAATCGGTGGCTCCTTTCGTCTTCGACGGCGCCCATCGCCGTCAGCTCTGTAAGTACCGGTCGACCAAATCGACCTCCTGCAGCCGGCGCAGGCCCTCGCGGATGTCCTTGGCCCGGGTGGGGCCGACTCCGTCGACGGCGGCGAGGTCGGCGTCGGAGGCCGCCAGGACCTCCTCCAACCCGCCCAGCTCGTGGATGATCTTCTGGACGACAAGCTTGGGGATGCGCGGGACCCGGCCCAGCGCGCGGTAGCCGCGCGAGGCCACCGGGAAGTCGAGGGTGTTGAGCTTGCGGTCGTAGCCGAGCAGCTCGGCGAGGCGGCCGAAGTCGAGCACGTCCTGGTGGGGCATCCGGCTCAGCGCCTGCAGGGTGGCGGCGAGGCTGCCCTCGGTGTCCTCGACCGAGTAGTCGCGGATCAGCGCCGTCTTGTCGGCGGCGACGCCGACCATCGTCTCCTCCAGCTGCATCTCGATCAGGCGGCCCTCGGTGCCGAGCTCGACGATGTAGCGCTCGACCTCGACCGCCATCCGCGTCACCAGCTCGGCCCGCTGCAGCACGGCGAGGGCGTCGTGGAGGACGCTGCCGCCCTCGAACTCGAGCACGGTGAGGCGGCCGGAGACCTGGTCGAGCCGCTCGCGGTACTTCTCCAGCGTCGCCAGGCCCTGGTTGGCCTTGGCGAGCACCGCCGGGATCTCCTGCAGGATGTACTTGGTTCCCTCGACGTAGAGGGAGACGACGTCGCGGCGCTGGGAGATCGCGATCACCAGCGCGTCGGTCTGTTTGGAGACGCGCTCGGCGGTGCGGTGGCGGGTGCCGGTCTCCGAGGAGAGGATCGTCGGGTCCGGCATCAGCTGCACGTTGGCCCAGGCGATCGTCGTCGCCTCGCTGTTGAGCACGATCGCCCCGTCCATCTTCGCCACCTGGTAGAGCATCGCCGGCGTGTAGTCGACGTCGAGCTTGATCCCGCCGGAGAGCATGTGGGAGATGTCGTCGAGGTCGCCGACGACGATCAGGCCACCGGTCCGGGAGTGGACGATGTTGTCGATCCCCTCGCGCAGCGCCCCGCCGGGGGCGACCACGTCAAGTGCTCTCAGCAGCCGAGGATCCTGACGTTCCGAAAGCTCGTGCAGCTCATCCCCGGACAAAGAAGGCATCCCCGATAGGATGCCAAAAGGCGCTCTGGAATGCGGTCTGCCGATATCCGCGTGGAAAGCTCGGAATCGGCTTTGTCAAGGATACAGCTCACTCAGCGAGTCACGACGAGATCGCTGGCGGGGTCGATGCCCCAGCGGTCGCCGACGGCGGCGAGGTCCTCGTCGAGGGGCCAGGCGTCGGGGCGCTCGTCGCCCTCGTGGGCGGGACTGGCGCCCTTCAGGGCCATGCAGCCGGCGTTGTCGCCGATCGCGCGGATCGCGGCGACGTCCTCGTCGCCGAGTCGTCGATCGGCCGGGAGGGCGGCCAGTTCCACCCGCTTGGCCTCGATCGGGCAGGCCTCGGGGCCGATCTCCTGGATCAGGGTCGGGGCGACGCACTCGACCGCGGGGTGGGCGAGGTTCCACTGGCAGGCGAGCTGGATCGGGGTCAGCCTGGCGCGTTCGGCGAAGGGCAAGAGCCGCTCCAGCTTCTCCAGGCCCGCCTCGATCCAGCCGGCGGGACGGAAGGAGCGGTGATCGCCCTTCGCCAGCTCCATCCCCGGCCGCAGGTCGCCCCAGAAGAGGCCGCCGTAGTCGACGACGCGGGTGAGGACCTTGACCTCGTGGCGGGCGGCGGCGTCGAGGCAGAGCTCGCCGGGCCAGGGCTCGAGCGGGTTGAGGATGATCATCGCCCAGTCGATGCGCTCGCCGAAGCGCTCCAGGCAGGAGATCAGGTCGAGGGTGAAGCCGTTGGCGGGCCCGGGGGCGACGCCGATCCGCGCCGTCAGGCCGGCCTCGCGCAGCGCCGCCATCCCGTCCCAGACCGACCTCGCTGGAGTAGCCGGCGCGATCGGGGTTGTGGAGCAGCAGCAGGTCGAAGGAGGAGGCGCCGATCCGCTCCAGGCTGCGCCTCGGCGGCCATCCGCAGGTAGCCGGCGTACTCGGCCGGGCCGCGCAGGCGCGGGTCGGTGAAGCGGGGGAAGCCCCTGGGGCCGTCGCGCTCGCCCTCGTAGAAGTCGTGGCCGACCGCGCCGATCAGGCTGTAGCCGTCGCGGGGAACGCCGGCGAGAGCGCGGCCGAGGACGCGGTCGGCCTCGCCCTGGCCGTAGGCGTCGGCGGTCAGAACGGTCTCGATCCCGCCCGCCGGGCGCAGCAGCGACGCCAGCCGCTCCTCCTCGATCGCCTCGCCGAAGTGCAGGAAGCGGCCGCCGCTCCAGGTGCCGATCGCGCTGCGGCCGGGCTCGCTCAAGCTCCCGGCCGCTCAGGACTCGGCGTCGTGCGGCGACTCGTCGTCGCCGCCCGCCGGCCGTGCTCGCCGTCGCCCTTCTTGGCGCCGACGCCGACCTTCTCCGGCTCGGCGGCTTCTCGACCGGCTTGCTGCTTCGGCTTCTTCGGCGCGATGATCGTCAGGCTCAGCGGCCTGTCCTCCTCGTCGCCGGAGGGGTCGCGGGCGACCATCACGGTCGAGCCGGGCGTCATCGGGCCCTGGCGCAGGACTTCGTCGGCGAGCGGGTCCTCGATGTAGCGCTGGATCGCGCGGCGCAGCGGGCGGGCGCCCATCGACGGGTCCCAGCCCTTCTCGACCAGCAGGTCCTTGGCCTCCTCGGTCAGCTCCAGCTGCAGTTCGTGCTCGGCGACCTGGACGCGGACGCGGGCGATCATCAGGTCGATGATCTCTTTGACCTCGTCCTTGGCGAGCTTGTGGAAGACGATCACCTCGTCGATCCGGTTGAGGAACTCAGGCCGGAAGACTTTTTTCAGGTCGCCCATGATCCGGTTTTTCATGTCGCCGTAGGACATGCCGGTCTCGTCGGAGACGGTGAACCCGATCGAGGTGTTCTTGGAGATCTCCGAGGCGCCGATGTTCGAGGTCATGATCACGATCGCGTTGCGGAAGTCCACGGTGCGGCCCTGGGCGTCGGTCAGCCTGCCGTCCTCGAGGATCTGCAGGAGGATGTTGAAGACGTCCGGATGGGCCTTCTCGATCTCGTCGAGCAGCAGCACCGAGTAGGGCTTGCGGCGCACGGCCTCGGTCAGCTGACCGCCCTCGTCGTAGCCGATGTAGCCCGGAGGCGAGCCGACCAGGCGGCTGACCGCGTGCTTCTCCATGTACTCGGACATGTCGATCCGGATCATCGCCTCCTCGTCGCCGAAGAGGAAATCGGCGAGGGTGCGGGCGAGCTCGGTCTTGCCGACCCCGGAGGGGCCGAGGAAGATGAACGAGCCGGCCGGGCGCTTGGGGTCCTTGATCCCGGCGCGGGAGCGGCGGATCGCTTTGGAGACGGCGGTGATCGCGACCTCCTGGCCGATCACGCGCTTGTGCAGTTCCTCCTCCATGCGAATCAGCTTCTTGGTCTCGGCCTCGGTCAGTTTGAAGACGGGGATGCCGGTCCACATCGAGACGATGTCGGCGATCTCCTCTTCGCCGACCACCGGGCGCTCGCCGTTCTCGCCCTCGGCCCACTCGTCTTCGAGCTGGCGCTTTTTCGTCGTCAGCTGGCGCTCGGTGTCGCGCAGGTTGGCGGCCTTTTCGAACTCCTGGGCCTCGATCGCGGCCTCCTTCTCGCGCCGCGTCGTCTCGATTTCCTCCTCGAGGTCGCGGTAGACCGGCGGCGTGCTCATGCTCTTGATGCGCATCCGCGAGCCGGCCTCGTCGATCAGGTCGATCGCCTTGTCGGGCAGGAAGCGGTCGGAGATGTAGCGATCGGCCAGCTCGGCGGCGGCGGCGAGGGCTTCGTCGTTGATCGTCACCCGGTGGTGCTGTTCGTAGCGCTCGCGCAGTCCTTCGAGGATCTTCACCGTGTCCTCGGGCGAGGGCTGGTCGACCTTGATCTGGGCGAAGCGGCGCTCCAGGGCGGAGTCGCGCTCGAGGTACTTGCGGTACTCGTCGAGCGTGGTGGCGCCGATCGTCTGCAGCTCGCCGCGGGCCAGGGCCGGCTTGAGGATCGAAGCGGCGTCGATCGCGCCCTCGGCGGCGCCGGCGCCGACCAGGTTGTGGAGCTCGTCGATGAAGAGGATGATGTCGCCGCGCTGGGTGATCTCCTTCATCACCTTCTTCAGGCGCTCCTCGAACTCGCCGCGGTACTTGGAGCCGGCGACGAGCGCGGCCAGGTCGAGTGTGTAGATCTGCTTGTTCTTCAGCAGCTCCGGGACCTCGCCCTTGTTGATGCGGGCGGCCAGCCCCTCGACCACGGCGGTCTTGCCGACGCCGGGCTCGCCCAGCAGCACCGGGTTGTTCTTGGTGCGCCTCGAGAGGATCTGCATGATCCGCTCGATCTCGGTCTCGCGGCCGATCACCGGGTCGAGCTTGCCCTCCTCGGCGAGGCGGGTTAGGTTGCGACCGAACTGGTCGAGCAGTTTCGAGGACTTTTTGCCCTCGCCCTGACCGCCACCGCCGCCACTGCCCTGACGGCGGCCGCCGGGGCCGGAGAGCATCCGGATCACCTCGTTGCGGATCTTGTCGGAGTCGGCGTCGAAGTCGAGCAGGATGCGGGCGGCGACGCCCTCGTTCTCGCGCACCAGGCCGAGCAGGATGTGCTCGGTGCCGATGTAGTTGTGGCCGAGCGAGAGCGCCTCGCGCAGGGCCAGCTCGAGCACCTTCTTGGCCCGCGGCGTGAACGGGATCTGGCCGGAGGTGACCTCCTCGCCGGAGCCGACGATGCGAACCACCTGCGAGCGCACCCGTTCGACGGTGATGTCGAGGGACTCCAGCACCCGGGCGGCCAGGCCCTCCTCCTCGCGCAGCAGCCCGAGCAGGATGTGCTCGGTGCCGATGTAGTTGTGCTTGAGCGTCCGGGCCTCCTCCTGCGCTAGGACGACGACCTGGCGAGCCCTCTCCGTGAATCGCTCGAACAAAAGAATCCTCTTCTTGGTCGAACCCGGGTAACCCGGGTTAGTACCGGCAGACGCCCTATCGATATCGGCAGGCGTCCATGTGTCCCGTAACTCTACCGAGAGCGCCCGGCCGGCCTTTCACCGCTCCCGTTCGGTGATTGCGGCTTTTCAGGTCTTCATCGACGGGAACAGCAGCACCTCGCGCAGGCTGGCGGCCCCGGTCAGCACCATCACCAGGCGGTCGATCCCGAGCCCGACGCCGCCGGTCGGCGGCATTCCCTGTTCCAGCGCCTCGACGAAGGCCTCGTCGTAGGGCTGGGCCTCCTCGTCGCCGCGCTCCTTCTCCACCGCCTGCTGCTCGAAGCGGCGGCGCTGCTCGTCGGGGTCGTTGAGCTCGCTGAAGGAGTTGGCGATCTCGACGCCGCCGACGAAGGCCTCCCAGCGCTCGACCAGGCCGGGCTGGGAGCGGTGGGCCTTGGCGAAGGGCGAGAGCTCGACGGGATAGTCGAGGACGAAGGTCGGCTGGACCAAGCTCGGCTCGACCTCGCGGGAGAAGAGGCCGTCGACCAGCTTGCCCCAGCCCTCGGCCGGGTCGGGCTCGGTCCCCATCGCCCGTGCCAGCGCCTCCCTGGTCGGGTGCTCGGCGATGTCGACGCCGGCCCGCTCGAGGATCGCC
This sequence comes from uncultured Solirubrobacterales bacterium, assembly GCA_963785775.1. GTDB lineage: Bacteria > Actinomycetota > Thermoleophilia > Solirubrobacterales > 70-9 > VAYN01. Next base: position 442,718 of record CAWAWH010000003.1, read on the forward strand.
TCGCGCATCGTGATCCGGCGCCAGGGCGGCGCCAGGTCGACCTCGGCCTCGCCGCGGCTCACCTTCGTCGTCCCCAGCACCCGCTCGGCCACCTCGGCGACCAGCAGCTCGAGGTCGTGGGCGGTCTTCTCGTAGTCGGCGTAGGCTTCGTACCACTCGAGCATCGTGAACTCGGGGTTGTGCTTGTGCGAGACCCCCTCGTTGCGGAAGTCCTTGCCGAGCTCGTAGACGCGGTCGATGCCGCCGACGACCAGCCGCTTCAAATAGAGCTCGGTGGCGATCCGCAGGTAGAGGTCGCGGTCGAGGGCGTTGTGGTGGGTGGTGAAGGGCCGCGCCAGGGCACCGCCGTAGAGCGGCTGCAGGACCGGCGTCTCGACCTCGACGTAGCCGTGTTCGTCGAGCCAGCGCCGTACCTCGCTGACGGTGCGGGCCCTGACCCGGAAGATGCGGCGGCTGTCCTCGTTGGCGATCAGGTCGAGCTCGCGGCGGCGGAAGCGCGTCTCGGTGTCCTCGAGGCCGTGGAACTTGTCCGGCGGCGGCCGCAGGCTCTTGGCGAGCAGGCGCCAGTGGTCGATCGCCAGCGAGAGCTCGCCACCGCGGCGGGTCGCCATCGCCGTCCCCTCGGCGCCGACGATATCGCCGAGGTCGAGGTCGACGAGCAGGGCGAAGGCCTCCTCGCCGAGCAGGTCCTCGCGGGCGTGCAGCTGGATCTGGCCGCTGCCGTCGCGGAGGTCGAGGAAGCAGGCCTTGCCGTGGCCGCGGCGGGCGACGATGCGCCCGGCGACACGGTGGCGAGAGTCGGTCTCCATCCCCTCCGCCAGCCCCTCATGCGCCGCCCGCACCTCGGCAATATCCTCCCGCTGGGAGAACTCATGCGGAAACGGCTCGATCCCAGCCTCCCGAATCCGCCCAAGCTTCTCTCGCCGATCGCGAAGGACATCGGACAGTTTGGGCTCCTCAGTCACGATCGGCGAGCCTACAGCGCACGCGACGAGGCGACCCCGGCAGGGGTGAAGCGTCTTGTACTTTTTTGGCGGCGCGGCTCGGGCGACAGCCAGCGGCGATCCTCAAAAAAGTTAAGCGAAAACCCCTGCCGGGATCGCCTCGTCCCTACGCCTTCTCAATCTTCGTGATTTTGAGTTTTTTCTTCGGCCCTCGCGGAACCTCCACCGTGACGATGTCATTGCGCTTGCGCCCAACCAGCGCTTTGCCGATCGGCGACTCGTTCGAGAGCTTGTGCTCGACCGGGTTGGCCTCGGTGGAGCCGACGATCTGGAATTTCTGCGAGCCGCCGGTCTTCTGGTCTTTGACGTGGACGATCGAGCCGAAGCCGACCTCGTCGGTGTTGAGCGCCTTCTCGTCGATCACGGTGGCGCGGCGCAGGCGCTCTTCGAGCTGGGCGATGCGGCCCTCGAGCAGGGCCTGTTCGTTCTTGGCGTCGTCGTATTCGGCGTTCTCGGAGATGTCGCCGAATTCGCGCGCCTCCTTGATTCGCGCCGCGACCTCGCGGCGTTTGGTCGTCGAGAGGTGCTCGATTTCCTCTTTCAGCTTCTCGAGACCCTCTGGGGTGATGACCGCCTGACGACTCACGTGAACTACCTCGCTTTTGGCTGTGGGGAGAGTCGCAAAAACGACTCCCAGACCGAAAAAAACGCCCGGATGCGGCGGCCTGCAACGCCACACCCCGGCACAGAGTCGCGGGATTATAGCGAGGGCGCAGAGCGGGCAATCAAGGCCGTTTTAGGAAACGGCGGCGGGCTCGGCGAGGCCCGCGATCAGCTCCCGGGCGCGGCCGAGATCGGCGCTGCGCTGCAACTCATCGACGACCTCCTGCGGGGCCTCCAGGCGCTCCGCGTACCAGGGGTAGAACTTGCGCAGGTAACGCTCCGCCCGCTCGCCGCCGAGGTGCTCCTCGGCGCGGTCCACCACCCAGAGCAGCTCGGCGGCGACCTCCTCGCGAGCCGGGGGCTGGAGGCGCCGGCCGGTCAGCTCCTCGAACAGCCAGGGGTTGCCGAGCGAACCACGGGCGATCATCACCGCAGCGGCGCCCGACTCCTCGTAGGCGCACCGGGCCGCCTCGGCGCTGGAGAGCCCGCCCGAGACGATCACCGGCACCTCCACTCGCTCGACCAGCTCCCTGGTCAGGTGGTAGTCGGGGGCACCCTTGTGGCCCTTGGTCGCGGCGCGCGGGTGGAAGGCGATCGCCGCGACTCCGGCCTCCTCGGCGAGCCGGATGGCGAGGTCGAAGCCGGAGCGGTCGCCGGCCTCGATCCCCGAGCGCAGCTTCACCGTCACCGGCACGCCGCCGGCGCCCGCGGCGGCGGCGCGGGCGAGCGCCAGGGCCAGCTCGGGGTCGCGCAGGAGCTGGGCTCCGGCGCCGGTGCGGCGCACCTTCGGAACCGGGCAGCCCATATTGATGTCGATCAGGTCGGCACCGGCGGCCGCGGCGATCTCGGCGCCGGAGCGCATCACCTCGCCGTCGTGGCCGAAGAGCTGGACCGAGACGGGGTGCTCGTCCGGGTGGATCCGCATCAGCTCGCGCATGGTGCGCTCGTTGCCGTAGTGCAGGGCGAAGCTGGAGACCATCTCCGAGACCGCGAGGCCGGCGCCGTGGCGTTTCGCCTGCAGCCGCACGAACCAGTTGCCGATGCCGGCCAGCGGCGCCAGCAGAACCCGGTTGGAGATCGGCACACCGCCGATCTCGAAGGGGTCCGTCAGGGCCGGCCGGGATCTCTCATCGGTTGCGCTCATGAATCAGCCGCAGCCCTTTCAGGGTCAGCATCTCGTCGACCTCGTCGATCGTCTCGGTGAAGGGTACGACCGCCGACGCGTAGCCGCCGGTGGCAAGCAGCCGCGGGTTGGGCAGCTCTTCTTCGATCCGGCGGACGATGCCGTCGATCAGGCCGGCGAAGCCGAAGATGAAGCCGGAGTGGATAGCCGCCCGGGTCGAGCGGCCGATCGCTTCCCGCGGTTCTTCAAGTTCGATCCGGGTGATCCGGGCCGCCCGTTCGATCAGGGCGCTGAGCGAGGGTGCGAGCCCCGGGCCGATCGCGCCGCCGAGGTACTCGCCGTCGGCGGAGACGGCGTCGATGTTGATCCCGGTGCCGAAGTCGACGGAGACGCATGCCTCCCCGAAGCGCTCATAGGCGGCGATCGAGTTGACGAGGCGGTCGGCGCCGACTTCGAGCGGATTCTCGATCGTGATCGGCATCCCGGTCTTGACGCCGGGCCCGATCGTCAGGCAGGGGGCATCGAGATAGCGCGCCGCCAGCTGCTCGAACTGGCCGCCCAGCGGGGGCACCACCGAAGAGACACAGACTGCATCGATCTCCTCAAAGGGGACGCCGCTGAGCGAGAAGAGGCCGGCGATGCGCTCGGCCAGCTCGTCCCCGGTCGCACCCGAGCGGGTCTGAAAGCGCCAGTGCTCGGCCAGGCGCTCGCCTTCGAAGGCGCCGAGGTGGGTCTGGGTGTTGCCGACGTCGACGGCCAGGAGCATGTGGCGATTATCGCCGGATCGGTGGCCGGGTGGCGGCTCTTGCGCATAGGATCGGCCCGTGAGCGCCCGCCTCTACGTCATCCCGGCATCGCACCCGAGCGTCGCCGCGCAGCTGATGCTCGAGCACAAGGGCATCGCCTACAAGCGCACCGACCTGCTGCCGGTGATCTCGAAGCTGGCGCTGCGAGTGGTCGGCTTTCCCGGGATCACCGTGCCCGCCCTGAAGATCGAGGGCGACAAGGTGCAGGGGTCGCGCCAGATCGCCCGCGAGCTGGACCGCCTGCGGCCCGAGCCGCCGCTCTTCCCCGCCGACGCCGAGAAGCGGACGGCGGTCGAGGAGGCCGAGCGCTTCGGCGACGCAGAGCTGCAGCCGCCGATGCGCCAGATCCTCTGGTGGGCGATAAAGCGCGACAAGGCGCCGCTGCGCAGCTACTCCGAAGGCGCGAAGCTGGGAGTGCCGATCTCGCTGGCGATGAAGACCGCGGCCCCGATCGTCGCTCTCTCAGCCCACTTCAACGAGGCCGACGACGAGCACGTCCGCAGCGGCCTGGCGGCGCTGCCGGCGATGCTGGAGAGGATCGACGCCTGGATCGACGCCGGGGTGCTGGGCGGGGACCAGCTCAACGCCGCCGACTTCCAGATCGCCCCCAGCCTCGGCCTGGCGATGACGCTGGACGATCTGCGACCGGCGATCGAGAGCCGCCCCGCCGGTCAGCTGGCCAAGCGCGTCGTCCCCGACTACCCCGGCAAGACGCCGCCGATCCTCCCCGCCGCCTGGCTCGAGCCGCTGCGCGGCGGGGCTATTGGAGCGGCCCGGCCAGCTTGACCCACTGCCCTCCGGGGAGGGCGGCGAGGGAGTCGGCGAGGCGGGTACCGTCGGGCAGGATCAGCTCGGGGTCCAGCTCCAGCAGGGGAGCGAGGACGAAGCGGCGGCTGGTTACCTGGGGGTGCGGCAGGGTGAGGCGCTCGGTGGAGAGTTCGAGGTCACCGAGGAGGAGCAGGTCGATGTCGAGCGGGCGGGGGCTGTGGCGCGGCGCCTCGAAAGAGCGGCCGCGATCCGCCTCGACCGCCTTGCAGACGTCGAGCAGCTGCTCAGGCTCGAGTGCGGTGCGGATGCGGAGGGCGGCGTTGAGGAAGTCGGGCTGGTCGAGGATCTCGCCCACCGGCTCGGTCACGTAGGCGGAAGAGGCCGCCTCGACCTCAACCCCACGCTCCCGCAGCAGCTCGATCGCCGCCCGCAGGTGGCCGGCGGCATCGCCGACGTTGGAGCCGAGGCCCAGGTAGCCGCTTCGCACCGCTAGTCCTCGCGGGCTTCGGCCTCGTCCTCGTCGACCGCGCGCTCCTGAGTCACCTCGACTGCGACCTCCTGGATCGCCAGCGGCAGCGGCGGCTCCGGCTTGGCCGCCCGCACCCGCACCGATTCGCAGCCGTAGCGCTCCATCAGCCGCTGGCCGACCACCTGGGCGAGGCGCTCCAGGGTCTTGTAGCTGCGCTCGGTGGCGGCAAGGGCGACGATGTCGCAGACCTGGGCGTAGTCGACGGTGTCCTCGAGGCGGTCGGTGAGGACCGCATCGCAGTCGGGTACGTCGAAGGAGACGTCGAACTCGAGCCGCTGCCCGACCTCCTGCTCGGCCTCGCTGACGCCGTGGTGGGTGTAGATCGAGAGGCCGCGCAGCTCCACTTCGGCGCTCGACTCGATGCCGTTGCCATGCGACTCCATTCCCAGAACCTATCCAAGTACTGCCGTCGCGACGGCCATCGCCTGGCTCATCTCGGCGACGTCGTGAACGCGCAGGACGGCGGCTCCCTCGGCGGCGGCCAGCACCGAAGAAGCGACCGTGCCGCCGAGCCGCTCGCCCGCCCCGGAGCCGTCGACCCTGCCGATGAAGCTCTTGCGCGAGGTGCCGACGACCAGCGGCCGGCCCAGCTCCCGCAGCTCCCCCAGGCGCCGCAGCAGCTCCAGGTTGTGCTCCGCGGTCTTGCCGAAGCCGATGCCGGGGTCGAGCCAGATCCGCTCCGCGGCGATGCCGGCGCCGATCGCCACCTCGACCCGCTCGGCGAGGAAGGCCTTGACCTCGGCGACGACGTCGTCATAGGCGGGGGCGTCCTGCATCGTGCGGGGACTGCCGGCCATGTGCATGAGGACGACCGTGGCGCCGCGCTCGGCGCAGAGCGATGCCATCTCGGGATCCCCGCGCAGAGCGGTGACGTCGTTGACGATCTCCGCCCCCGCGGCGAGCGCCGCCGCGGCAACCGCGGCCTTAGAGGTGTCGATCGAAATAGTCGCCGCGCCGCCGGCAAGCCCCGCAACCACCGGCCCAACCCGCCGCAGCTCCTCCTCCACCCCAACCGCCTCCGCCCCAGGCCGAGTCGATTCCCCGCCAACATCCAAGATCGCCGCCCCGGCCCGCGCGAGCTCTTCCCCGTGCCCGATCGCCGCCTCCGGGTCCAGGTACAGCCCCCCATCGGAAAAAGAATCCGGGGTCACGTTCACGACCCCCATCAGCACCGGCGACGTCACGACGAGGCCTATCCCGGTAGGGGTGGAACGTCTTGTACTTTTTCGGCGCATCCCAACTCGGACGGCCACACCCGATCCACGAAAAAGTTAAGTGGAACCCCTACCGGGATAGGCCTCAACCCGCGTCGCCACCAGCGAACCCAGGCCGTGGCCGCGGATTCGGCCGCGCCCCTTCGCGCTGCGGCCGCTCCGGCTCGGGCGCCGGCTCGGCGGGCGGGGCCGGCTCTTCGTCGTCGGCGAAGACCTCGTCCGGCGACTTGCCCTCGAGCAGCGCGGCAAACTGGCCGGCGTCGATCGTCTCCCGCTCCAGCAGCAGCTTCGAGACCTTGTCCAGCTCCTCGCGGCGCTCGTTCAGCAGCCCCTTCGCGGTCTGGTGGGCGCTCTCGACGATGCGGCGGATCTCGTCATCGATCTCGCGGGCGATCTCGTCGGAGTAGTCGGGCTCGGCGGAGAACTCGCGGCCGAGGAAGGGCTGGCCGCGGTCGTGGCCGAAGACGCGGGGGCCGAGCCGCTCGGACATGCCGAACCGCATCACCATCTGCTTCGCCGTCTCGGTCACCTTCTCGAGGTCGTTGGAGGCGCCGGTGGTGATCTCGCTGAAGACGATCTCCTCGGCGGCGCGACCGCCCAGGGTCATCGCCATCGTGTCGGTCAGCTCGGCGCGGGTGGTGAGGAACTTGTCCTCGGTCGGCAGGCTGATCGTGTAGCCGAGCGCCTGGCCGCGGCTGATGATCGAGATCTTGTGAACCGGGTCGCAGTTGGGCAGGAGCTGGCCGACGATCGCGTGCCCGACCTCGTGGTAGGCGGTGATCAGGCGCTCCTTCTCGCTCATCACCCGGGTCTTCTTCTCCGGGCCGGCGATCACCCGCATGATCCCCTCCTCCAGCTCCTTCATGCTGATCTCGCGGCTGCCGGTGCGGGCGGTCAGCAGCGCCGCCTCGTTGATCAGGTTGGCGAGGTCGGCGCCGGTGAAGCCGGGGGTCTGGCCGGCCAGCGTGTCGAGGTCGATTTCGCGGGCCAGCGGCTTGCCGCGGGTGTGGACCTCGAGGATGTGCTTGCGGCCCTTGCGGTCGGGGCGGTCGACGACGACCTGGCGGTCGAAGCGGCCGGGCCGCAGCAGCGCCGGGTCGAGGATGTCGGGCCGGTTGGTGGCCGCGATCAAGATGATGTTGTCCTTCATCTCGAAGCCGTCCATCTCGACCAGCAGCTGGTTCAGCGTCTGCTCGCGCTCGTCATGGCCGCCGCCCATGCCGGCGCCGCGGTGGCGGCCGACGGCGTCGATCTCGTCCATGAAGATGATGCAGGGCGAGTTCTGTTTGGCCTGCTCGAAGAGGTCGCGGACGCGGCTGGCGCCGACGCCGACGAACATCTCGACGAAGTCCGAGCCGGAGATCGAGAAGAATGGCACCCCCGCCTCGCCGGCGACGGCGCGGGCCAGCAGCGTCTTGCCGGTGCCGGGAGGGCCGTAGAGCAGGACACCCTTGGGGATGCGGGCGCCGAGCGCCTGGAACTTCTTCGGGTTCTCGAGAAATTCCTTGATCTCCTCCAGCTCCTGCACCGCCTCGTCGACGCCAGCGACGTCGCGGAAGGTGATTTTCGGCGCGTCCACGGACATCCGCTTGGCTTTCGATTTGCCGAAGTTCATCACCCGCGAGCCGCCGCCCTGCATCTGGTTCATGAGGAAGATCCAGAAACCGAAGAAGAGGACGAAGGGAAGGATGTAGGTGAGCAGCGAGAGCAGGCTGGAGCCGCCGGTGCCGTGCACCTTGGTGACTTCGAGGCCGTGCGTTTCGCCTTCTTCGAGCACCTTCAGCAGGCTGGCTTCGGTGTTGGGCGGGTAGCCGGTGGAGAAGCTTTCGCCGTTCTGCTTCTTGACGTCGAGGGTGCTGTCCTTGACGTTGACGTTGACTTCTTCGACCCGGCCCGACGCGATCAGGCCCGTCTTGGGCTTGACCAGCGCCGTGTACGACGGCGCTTCCGGGCCGGAATCGCTGGTGATCACTTTCTGGGCGATGAAGGCAAGGATCACCACCAGCAGGATCGGGAACGCCGCGCTTTTGAAAAAACGCCTCAAGGGTGAAATCAGCGTACCAGGGCGGTTTTGCCAGTCCTACTCGTCAAGAGCGGCGACGAAATCGAGATTGCGGTAGCGCTGGGCGTGGTCGAGGCCGTAGCCGATCGCGAACCGGTTCGGGATCTCGAACCCTACGTAGCGCGGCGAGAGGTCGACCCGCAGCCGCTCCGGCTTGGTCAGCAGGGCGCAGACCTCGAGCGAGGCGGGGTTGCGGGCCTTCAGGTTCCGCATCAGGTAGTGCAGGGTGAGGCCGGAGTCGATGATGTCCTCGACGACCAGCACGTGGCGGCCTTCGATCGGCGCATCGAGGTCCTTTAGGATGCGGACGACCCCCGAGGAGTCGGTCTGGGAGCCGTAGCTGGAGACCGCCATGAAGTCGATCTCGCAGGGCACGTCGATGCTGCGCATGAGGTCGGCGAGGAAGAGCACGGCGCCCTTGAGGACGCCGACCATGACCAGCTCGCGACCGTCGTAGTCGCGGCTGACCTCGGCCCCCAGCTCCGCGACCCGGCGCTGCAGATCCTCTCTGGCGACGAGGGTCTCGCCGATCGCTGGGTCGCTCACGCGGGGCAGTCTAAGGCCCATCGGCGCGCAGGACGCCGCCTTCGACGACCGCGCGGACGCCGCCGCCTAGGTCGAGCATTGCAGTGCCGGTTCGGGGCAAGGCGGTCACCTGCTCGGCGAAGCGGGCGGCGCCCGGGACCGGGCGCCCGGCGGCGCGGTCGGCGAGGCGCTGCAGGACCAGGCGCCGCAGGGCCGGCGGCAGCTCGGCCATCCGCTCCAGCGAGACCGCGCCGCGGGCGGACCCGTCGGAGCCGTCAACCTCGGCGTCGACGAGGGCGTCGAGCACCTCCGCCTCGTCCCGCAGCAGGGCCGCCGTGCGCAGCACGTTCGCGGCGGCGGCCGGGTGGATCTTCGCCAGCTCCGGCAGCAGACCGTGACGGACCCGGTTGCGCGCGTAGGCGGGCCCGGCGTTGCTGCCGTCGTCGCGCCAGGCCAGGCCGCGCTGCTCGCAGTAGGCGGTCGTCTCGGCGCGGGTGAAGCCGAGCAGCGGCCGCGCCAGGCGGCCGTCCTGGGGGCGCATGCCGAGCAGGGCGCGCCGGCTGGGCGAGGAGGCGAGGCGGTAGAGGATGGTCTCCACCTGGTCGTCGGCGGTGTGCCCGGTGACGATCGTCGCTCCCCGGCGCTCGGCGATCGCGGCCGCCGCCGCGTAGCGAGCGTCGCGCGCCCAGGCCTGGAGGTTGCCGGGGCCCTCGGGTCGCCGCGGCCGCTCGATCTCCAGCGCCACCCCCAGCGATTCACAAAGCGCCACACAATGGAGCTCGTCACTATCTGAGTCGTCGCGCAGGCCATAGTTCATATGCAGCGCCGTCACCTGCTCGGGACCGACCACCCGGACGGCCAGGTCGAGCATGCAAACCGAGTCGCGGCCGCCCGAGAGCATCGCTACGACCGTCGTCCCAGGTGCGAGCAGACCCTCGGCGAGCGCCCGCTCGAGCATCGGATCGGTGTCCATATATCCAGTTTCGCGCTTCGCTCGAGGCGCCGGGAGTTAGATACGGATTTTTGCTCGCTCCGCGCTCAGGCGAATGCAAAAGCGTAAAGTCAGCCGGCGCCGACGACGAAGAGGTCGGTCGGCACCGGGAAGCCCTTGAGGCTGACCTGGCCGATCGGCTCCAGGCCGAGCCCCTCGCGGCCCTCGATCGCCTCGGCGACCCGATCGGTGACCAGGATCTCGCCGGCGAGGGCGCGGTTGACGACGCGGTGGGCGAGGTTGACCTGGCTGCCGAAGTAGTCGCCGTCGCGGTAGACGGCCTCGCCGCAGTGGATGCCGACCCGCGGCTGCGGCCGCTGCGGGAAGCGGCCGAGGAGCTCGACCGCCCACTCGGTCAGCGAGGCGGCGTCGGGCGAGACGACCATCACCTCGTCGCCGATCGTCTTCACGATCGTCGCCTCCGGGGGGAGCGTCGACTCGACCGTCTCGACGAAGTTCTCGACCACGTCGAGCGCCTCCATGTCCCCCTCCTCCTCGGTGTAGCGGGTGAAGCCGGTGAGGTCGATGAAGCAGAGGGTCACCGTCACCTGGCCGAGTTCGATTTCGGCGGTGTCGGCCCCCAGCCCGGACTCCATGTGGCCGACCACGTCCTGCTCGATGAAGAAGCGCAGGTAGCGGTTGTGCAGGTACTCGGTCAGCGGCGCCGCCAGCGGCAGGATGTCGGCGGCCAGCTCCCCCATCTCCGCCGCCATCTCCAGCTCCGGCACGGCGTCGCGGATCAGCGGTTCGTGGACGTAGAGGTGGAAGAGCCGGACCTCGGCGTCGGCGATCCGGCGCATCGACTGCACGTAGACGCGGACCAGCTGCAGGAAGGCGACCAGCGGGAAGCCGGCGGCGAGGACGCGGGCGCAGTGGCGCAGCGCCGCGGCGTCTTCCGGGGTGATGCTCCGCCGTCTCCCCTTCGGCGTGCCGAGGATGACGAGGATGCGCTCGATCAGCTCCGGCTCGAGGCCGGTCTCGCTGGCGACCGTCGCCGCCGACAGGCTCTCCCCCGCTTCGGAGAACATCTCCTCGGTAAAGCCGAAGGCGAGCCGCCCCTCGCGGCCGGCGCTCTTCAGGTCCTCCAGCGAGTAGCCGCGCTCCCGCATCCGCGCCACCACCCGCGCCTGCGCCGCGGCGGTCGCCGTCCAGCGGCCGCGCCGGACCGGGACGATCTTCTCTTCCGCCCAGCGTTTGAGGGTGCTGGCGGGGACGCCGGATCTGCGCGCCGCCTCGCTCAGCGATATGCGCTCGTCCGCCACCGGGATGAGGCTAGACGCTGGCTCGGAATCACGGCGGTCGCTTGCGACTGGCTAGGCTCGGCGCCGATGCCCGCCCGGCTGCGACCGACCGCGCCGATCGCCGCCGACGCGATCCTCGTCGGCGACCCGGGGCGGGCGCTGATGCTCGCCCAGGAGCTGCTCGAGGCGCCGAAGATGAGCAACCACGCCCGCGGCCTCTGGGGCTACACGGGCCGATCCGCCGGCGACAGCCCGCTGACCGTCCAGGCGACCGGGATGGGTGGCCCGAGCGCGGCGCTGGTGCTCGCCGACCTGGCCGAGCTGGGAGTGCGGCAGGCGGTCCGGATCGGCACCTGCGTCGCGATCGAGTCCGAGCCGGCACCCGGAGACCTGCTGACCGTCCTCGAGGCGCATGCCTGGAGCGGGGGCGGGGCCGGAGCGGCGGTCCTTCCCCACACCACCCTGACCGCCCGACTGCGGCAGGAGCTGGGAAGGGCGGCGCGCCCGGCCATCGTCGCCAGCCTCGACGTCTTGCACCGAGGCGGCCAGGCTGAGTTGACGCCGTACGCTGAGCGGGTCGACGCCGCGGATATGCAGACCGCGACGCTTCTCGCCGGCGCCGAGACCCTTGGCGTGGCGATCGCCGCCCTCCTCATCGTCGCCGAGAGCGCCGATGGGGACCAGGCGGACGACGAGCGGCTCGAAGCTGCCGCGAAACTCGGAGGAGCGGCCGCGGCGGCGGCTCTATCCCTTAACTCTAACCCTAAAGTCTAGAGTTAGTCTTTGCCTTTCTTGGCCGGTTTCCTGGCGCCCTGACGGCGGAGCGCGCCGAGATCGCGAGTGAGGTCGTCGATCTGCTCCTCGGCATCCTCCAGCCGCTGCGAGAGCGAGCGCAGGCGCCGCTCGAGCCGTTCGAGGTCGGTGGCCGAGGAGAGATTGAGCGCTCCCATCGCCGCCTGCTGGGCCTCGATCGCCTTCTCGCGGGCGCCGAAGGCGGCCGAGATCGCGTTGTGCAGCGTCGGGTTGTCGATCAGCGCCTGCGCCAGCTCGCCGATCGCCTGCTCGCTGCGCGCCCGCAGGCCGTCCTGCTCGTCCTCTTCAAAGCTCATCTTCCCGCCTTTCGCATTCCATTGACAGCAGCTTAACGAGCGCATCCGGCCGAGTTGAAAGTCTGCTGACTGCGGGAATGGCACCTATCTTGATTAAGTCGATTAGGTATCAAACTAATGTTGATTAAGGCCTTGTTGGGAGGCGCCCAAGGCCGTTGCACCCCCCTGGGCGAGCAAGTAGCGTGGGCTCGCCTGTCGCGCGGGGAGGATCCGGGTTCCGCAGTCCGTGGCAGCGGGTACCGAGGCGCACTGGGATGAGAGCCAAGATCGCACTGATCGTCGTACTCGCCAGCTTCCTGGCGCTGTCGGCGCTTGGCACCGGCCTCGCCGGCGCCGATCCGCTGGCCGAAAGCGCGCCGGCCGAACCTTCCCCGGGGACCACCACGACCGCGATCCCCTCGCTGCAGGCCCCCGCTTGCTCCAACGGCATCGACGACGACGGCGACGGCCTGGTCGACCTCGCCGACCCCGACTGCACCTCCCCCACCGACAACAGCGAGGCGCCGGAAGCGCCGAGCGCCGCCAGCCCGGTTCCGGCGCCGCCCCCCGAATCGATGCCGCAGGCGAAAGCGGCCAACGGCGGCGTCAAGAGGGGCAGCACGATCGACGGCAACGCCGGCGCCAAGGAAAGCGGCGGCGTCATCCACAACCAGAGCCTCGGCGACAGCGGCGGCGGTGGCGGCTCCGGCGGCATCAGCGCCCCAAGCGCGACCGGCGGCGGCGACCAGCCGCTGGCCGAAGGCTCCAACGGCGGCTCCCAGTTCAGCGCCGGCGGCAGCCCCACCGTGGCCAACCCGACGACGACGATCGCGCCCTTCGGGCCGGCGCCGATCGGGGTCCCCAACTTCGTCATCGACTCCTTCGAGATCCCGCCCTTCCTGCTGCCGATCTACCAGGCCTGCGGAACCGAATACGGGATCCCCTGGGAGGTGCTGGCGTCGATCAACAAAATCGAGACCGACTTCGGCACCAACCTCAACGTCTCCAGCGCCGGCGCGGTCGGCTGGATGCAGTTCCTGCCGTCGAGCTGGGAAACGTACGGAGTCGATGCCAACGGCGACGGCCGCAAAGACCCCTACAACCCGGTCGACGCGATCTGCGCCGCGGCCCGTTACCTGAAGATCGCCGGCGGCACCCACGACCTCTACAACGCGATCCTCGCCTACAACCACGCCGACTGGTACGCGCAGGAGGTCCTGCTCTACGCTCGTGCCTACGGCAAGCTGCCCTCCGATCTGGTCGGCTCGTTGACCGGCCTGACCGAGGGCGCCCACTTCCCGATCGCCGCCAACGCCCGCTACGCCGACGACATCTCGGCCCGGGCGGCGCTGAAGAGCTCGGCCACCGACTCGCGGGTCTCCGGCAACGCGGCTGAAGTGATCTCCTCCTCGCCGACCCGGCGCGGGATCAACATCTTCTCCCGCGCGGGCGCGCCGGTGGTCGCCGTCAACGACGGCATCATCCGCAAGCTCGGCAGCTCGCCGAAGCTGGGCCGCTACATCGTCCTCGAAGACACCTACGGCAACCGCTACACCTACGCCGAGCTGGGCCAGCTGGTGCGCGACCACCGCCTGATCGTGACGCCGACCGGCAAGGAGCAGCGCCTGCCGGTCGAAAGCCAGGACCTGCGACCGCGGCTGCGGGCGCTGCCGGGACGGGCCGGGGGCAAGCAGGAGAGCGGCGGCGCCACCGACAGCGCCCGCCTGGCCTCGACCGACGGCGCCCTGCGGGTCGGCTCGAAGGTGATCGCCGGCACCATGCTGGCCCGGGTCGCGCCCGCCGAGGGAGGCGTCGACCCGCACATCGGCTTCTCGATCCGGCCGGCCGGCAAGGGCGCGCCGCGAATCGACCCGAAGCCGATCCTCGACGGCTGGAAGCTGCTCGAAGCGACCGCGATCTACCGGGCGAAGGGGAAGAACCCGTTCAGCTCGCGCCTCAGCGGCGCCGGCGTCCTGCTGCTCTCCAAGGAAGCGCTGCAGAAGCGGGTCCTGGCCGACCAGGGGCTCTCGATCTATCCCTGTGGCCGCGAAGACATCGCCACCGGCCAGATCGACCGCCGCGTCCTGGCGCTGCTCGAGTACCTGCGCTCGAAAGGGTTCGAACTGACGATCACCGCCCTCAAGTGCGGCCACAGCATCCTCACCACCTCCGGCAACGTCTCCGAGCACAGCACCGGCGACGCGGTCGACATCGCCGTGATCAACGGGGTGCCGGTGACCGGTCACCAGGGGCCGGGGACGCTGACCGACGAGCTGATCAAAGACGTGCTGGCCCTGCAGGGCACGATGCACCCGCACCAGGTGATCTCACTCGAGGACCTGCCTGGCGAAACCAGCTTCGCGCTCCCCGACCACTACGACCACGTCCACATCGGCTACCGGCCAATCGAAGGCGGCCCGCTGGAATCCCAGTTCTCGGCCCTGCTGAAACCGGACCAGTGGCAGCATCTGATCCAGCGCTTGGGGCAGATCGAAAACCCTGAAGTGCCGATCGGCCCTTCGCGCTACTCGCTGCCGGATCGCCAGAAACCCGGCAATGGGAAAGCCGCCAGCGGCGGCAGCGGCGAAGACTAGCCGGGAGAATCCCGGCTTCTGGCCCCGCTATTCGGATTCGCGCAACTCGACTTCGCCGGACCGCTGGCCCTGGCCGACGGTCGCTACCTCGCCCGTGAGGACGACGAGGGAGCCGGTGAGAGCGTGCTGGTCGTGCAAACAATCGGGGCGGCGCCACCACCCGCCCGGCGCCGGCGCCGGCGCCGCGGGGCCGAGCGCGGGGTCGAGCCCTCGCCGCTGCCGCTGGCACGGGTGACCGCGATCCGCGCCTCGGCACCGCTACGGAGCGAGGAGGAGGCGGCGCGCTGGCTCGACGAGGCGGCGGAGGCGGAGGACACGGCCGACACGCTGGTCGCCGACGGCGTCGGCCTGCTCAACCGGGCGCTGCACGTGCACGCGGTGGCCGGGGCGGATCCACACGGGCAGGAGCTGACGCCGGAGCGTGCGGTCGCCGTGCGGATCGGCTACGGCAGCGGCGAGGAGGTCGCCGCCGGGGACTTCACCGCGGCGTGCGAGGTCGACGTCTGGGCCAGCGGCGCCTCGCGGCGGCGCCGGCGCCAGGAGGACCTGCGCCCGCAGGAACGGGTCGCCGCCGTCCTCGGCGGCCGTGAGCGGGTCGACGTCTGCGAGACGCTGCTGCTCCGCGCCCGCGCCGACCTCGGCGCCGGCCGCCTCCGCGAGGCGGCCCTGCAACTGCGGGTGGGCCTGGAGGCGCTGCTGGTCGAGCTGAACGGCGCGGTCGCCGACCCCGACCACGAGGAGGACATGGCGAGCCTGAAGGAGCGCCGCTCGCAGGCTGGCGAGGCGGCAAACGCCGCCCTGGCCGGAGAGCTGGCGGCAGACGAGGCGCTGCACGTGCGGGAACTGCTGGAGATCTGCGAGCGGGTCCTGCGGCGCCGGCGGATCCTCCGCGGATAGTTCCAAGGCTAACCCTAAGGTCGAAGGTTGGAACCAGACTCAGAGGACGAGGCGGTGGGCGATGACGCGCGTCGAGAAGGGAATCGGCGAGATGGTGGGCCTCTGCGAGCGCGACTCCCTCGATCGAGGGGACCCCGATCACGGTCAGGCCCGCGGCCCGTGCCGCGGCGACGCCGGTCGGCGAGTCCTCGAGCGCCACCACCGCCGGCCCGGCCTCGACCCCGAGCCGGCGGCAGGCCTCCAGGTAGGGATCGGGCGCCGGCTTCGGCGCCGCGACTTCGTGGGCACTGAGGACGACGTCGAAGTCGTCCTCGAAGCCGACCAGCTCGAGCGAGCGCACGACGAAGGCGAGCGGCGAGTTGGAGACGAGCCCGAGCGGCGTCCCCCGCAGGCGCAGGGCGTGCAGCAGCTCGCGGGCGCCGAGCATCGCCTCCACCCCGTGCTCGAGCTCGGCGACGACCAGCGCGTTCAGCTCCTCGATCAGCTCGGCCGCCCGGCCCGGCTCGCCCAGGCGCCGTTCCAGCACGCCCCCGGCGATCACGGCCGAGGTCCCGACCAGCTCGCGCTTGTCGGCGGGCGTGAACTCGCTGCCGCGGCGCTCGAAGAGGTCCTGCTCGGCTCGGGTCCAGACCGACTCGGTGTCGAGCAGGAGGCCGTCGTTGTCGAAGACGACGGCGTCGGGCAGGTTCGGCTCCATCGCGCGGATCATCCCAATTCGCCTCGCGGCGGGAAAGCGCTAGCGTCGCCGCCCATCGCCTTCCATGTCGAAATCAGCGCCGGCTTCAACCGGGCCCGCGTCTTCAACCTCGACCGCGAGGATCTGCTGACGAAAGTCGTCGGGCCCTGGCTGGAGGAGCGCCGGATCGAGATGGGCGACCGCGAATGGGAGCCCCGCAAGAGCAGCCTGAAGATCCTCGAGGGGCCGCAGATGGAGACCCAGGACCTCTCCTTCGGCCAGGGCTGGGCGAACGCCGAGCGGGCCTCCGAGAACGTCACCCGCGAGCGTCCTCGCCAAGGCACCGGCGCCGGTCGTGCCCGACGCCTTCGTGGTCGAAGCGGACTCGCCGGAGGCGGTCACCGCGGACGTGGTCGCCGGGCACGACGGCCGGGCGATCCACTGGGCCGAGGCGAGGAAGAGGCTCGACGGCCGCGACCCGGAGGTCGCGGCCGTGATCCTCGTCGTCAGGCGACCTGGGTCGGAGCCGCCCCGAAGCTGAGCACCACTCCCCCGCGGCACGACCAGCACCGGGTGAGGTCGCGGTTTCGATCGCGTAGTCGCTGGCGGCGCTGATCGTGACCTTGCCTGGGTGGGCCTCCGGCCTGGAGCCGACGACCAGGAAGTCGACCGGCCCGGAGCCGTGTTCGGCGACGCCGGCGCCGAGAGCGGCGGCGAGGCTGGCGGCGGTCTGCCTGGCGGCGGGGTCGCCGCTGTCGAGGACGCCGACCGTGTTGATGCTCACCGACGGGTTCGAGCTGCAGCCCGGCCGGGGCGATGGCGACCGCCGCCGGCCCGTCGAGCAGCAGTTTGTGGGCCGGCCGTCCCGGCCTGATCGTGCCCGGCGAGGTGCGGTACTCGGAGCCGAAGACGATGATGTCGGCGTTCTCGCGCTCGGCCAGCTCCCGAGGCCGAGGCTGGTGCCGGCGTTGACGACCACGTGGCGAGCCATGTCCGGGGCGCCGACGGAGGCGGCGCCGCGGGCGAGCAGCTCCTCGGCCTCTTTCTGCTCCAGCGCCCCGCCCACGGAGTGGCGGACGTAGGCGAGCGAGAGCTCGGCGCCGGAGATGGCGAGCAGGCGGCCCAGCGCCAGCGCGTCGCGGTCGTTGTCGGTGTCGTCGTAGGAAACGATGATCTTCAGGGACATTCGATGCCTCCTTGAGGGTTTGGGAAGTGCGAGCGAAGTTCGAGCTCGATGGTGGCACCGAAGCTAGCATCAGCGCAACTGTTATTGCCTATTGCTAGAATAAGCATTTCTTATGCTAAATACGAGCCGCCTCAACGTCTTCCGCGAGGTCGTCGAGCACGGCTCCTTCTCCGCCGCCGCCGACGCCCTCTCCTACTCGCAGTCGGCGGTGTCGCAGTCGATCGCGACCCTGGAGGGCGGAGCTGGGCGCTCGCTGATCGAGCGGCGGCGCGGCGGCGTCCGCCCGACCGCCGCCGGCGCCGCGCTGGCCGGCGCACGCCGGCGGCATCATGGCCCGGATCGAGACGGCCGAGAGCGAGATCGCGGCGATCGCGCGCGGGCCGCGGCGGCCGCCTGCGAACCGCGTCCTTCCCGACCGCCGGCGCGACCCTGATGCCGCAGGCGATCGCCGGCTTCCGCGCCTCCCACCCCGGCGTCGAGGTGACCCTGGCCGAGGGCGAGCCCGAGGAGATCGCGCCGCGCCTGCGGGCAGGCGAATTCGACCTCGTGCTGCTGTTCGAGTTCGACGGAGTCGGCGAGCGGCTCGGGGCCGGTATGCGGCGGTTCGAGCTGTTCGACGACCCGCTCCACCTCGCCCTGCCCCGCGACCATCCGCTGGCGGATCGCGAGGAGCTCGGCCTCGAGGACCTGCGCGAGGAGTCCTGGATCCAGACCTCCGCCGCCAGCCCCTGCGCCCGCCACGTCGTCCGCTCCTGCCACGCGGCGGGATTCGAGCCGAGCGTCTCCTTCGAAAGCGACGACTACCAGACGGTCCAGGGGCTGGTCGCGGCCGGGGTCGGCGTCGCGATGATCCCCGAGCTGGCGCTGTCGGCCGATTCGCGACGGAGATCCGCGTGCGGGCCGTGCACCCGGCGAGCCCGGTGCGCAGGGTGTTCGCGGCGACGCCGCGGGCCGCGGCGACGACCCCGGCGGTGGCGACGATGCTCGACGTCCTGCGGCCCCGCTGTCCCAGGCGGCCGCCGCGGTGGCGACCTGACGCGCCGGAGCACGGAACGCCCCCACAACGGGAACCGCCCCCGGGAGAGAGCGGGGGCGGTTCCCTTGAGTCGAGTGGGCGGCGCTTGCCGCCCGGCTGCTAGGCGGTGCCCCCCGCCGGGGCCGGCGGGCCGGCGGCCGGGATGCCGTCGGGGTAGCCGAGCGACGGAACGTCCGACGGGTACACCTCGTGCCCGTGGACGGCGATGTCGCCGACCTCCATTTCCTCGTCGGTCATCCGCAGCGGCACGAAGATGCCGACCAGCTTGAGCAGGATGAAGGTGCCGATCGCGGAGAACACGATCACCCAGAGCGCGGTCAGCGCCTGCCAGCCGAGCAGGTGCAGGCCGCCGCCGGAGATCGTCCCGGCCAGCGTCGTTTCCGCCATCGCGCTGTTGGCGAAGATGCCGACCAGCAGGCCGCCGGCGAGGCCGGCGAAGCCGTGGGTGTAGACCACGCCGAGGGTGTCGTCGACGTTGCGGAACGGCCTCGCCCGGCTCAGGTAGTTGAGCGCGAAGTAGACCAGCGTGCTGGCGACGACGCCGATGATGATCGCGCCCCAGCCGTTGACGAAGCCGGCCGCCGGGGGTGATCGCGACGAGGCCGACGATCATCCCGTTGACGCTGCCGATCAGGCTCGGCTTGCGCCCGGTCGCGTAGTCCCAGGCGACCCAGACGAGGAAGGCGACCGCGGTGCAGAGGTTGGTGTTGAGCACCGCCGCCGAGGCGATGCGCTGGCCGAGTACCAGTCACCGCCGTTGAAGCCGTTCCATCCGAGCCAGAGCAGGCCGGCCCCGACCGCGACCATCGCCAGGTTGTTCGGCGCGTCGACCTCGCGGTCACGCTGCAGGCGCGGCCCGATCACCCAGGCGGCGACGAAGCCGGAGACGCCGGCGGCGAGGTGGATCACGTAGCCGCCGGAGAAGTCGACCGCGCCGTGCTGGGCGAAGAAGCCACCGCCCCAGATCAGGAAGGCGTTGATCGTGTAGACGAGCACGGTCCAGAGGGCGACGAACGGGATCCAGGCCTTGAAGTTGATCCGCCCGAGCACCGACCCGAGCATCAGGAGCGGTGTGATCGCGGCGAAGACGATCTGGAAGTAGGCGAGCGTCGACTGCGGGAATTCGATTTCTTCGGAGACCACCGGCAGCAGGGGGATGTGCGCCGTGCCCGAGCTCGCTGGCGCTGCTCAGGATCGAACCCGGATGCCCCCACATGTTCGCCAGGAAGCTGCCGCCGCTGGCGCCGAAGATGTGCATCGGGGTCCCGAACGCCATTCTGAACGCGAACAGGCACCAGAGGATGAGCACGATCGCGAAGGCGACAAAGGCCATCATCATCGAGTTCACCGACCAGCGCTTCTGCATCACGCCGCCGTAGAGAACGACCAGGCCCGGGATGCTCATCAGGCCGACCAGGGTCGCGGCGGTGAGCTGCCAGGAGTTGGCGCCTTCGCTCAACCATTCCATAGATCTGGTGTTTCCTTTCTTGTCGAGGGCTGCCGATCGCGAAAAAGCCTGCCGCCGGCACCAAAGCGCCCAATGAATTGGCCATAGCCTGCCGTCGCGATCGAGGGGCCACCTCGTACGGCTGTCTAAAGATCGGCCCGGGCGGTTCGCCAGATTGGAGGTTCTCGCTGCCGGGGGAGCCCGTTAACCTGCGCTCCGATGCCGCTCGAAGGACATTTCAAACGCGTCAACACCCCCCTGCGGCGGTTGACCAGGCGCGAGCGCAACGTCGTCATCGCCGGGGTCGCGGTGACCTTCACCGCCCTCGCGATCCTGGTCCTGGCGACCGCCGGAGACAGCCAGCCACCGCCGGCGCCAGGCTGCATCCGAGTCGCCGTGGCCGGTCGCACGGGGGCCGAGCTGGTCCATGCCTGCGGCATGGAAGCGAGGGAGCTCTGCGCCCGCAGCGCCGACCTCGACGACCCCCAGTCGCGCGCGATCGCCGCCGGCTGCGGCGATCGCGGCATCCTCCCGCTCCCCTCGCCGGTCGCGGGCTCGCGCCCTCCGGGCTAGCCGAGGGCGACGAGCAACGCCGAAAGCTCGGCGTCGATGTCCGCGGTCGCTACCTGCCGCTCCACTTCGGGGTGCGCTTGGCGAGGAAGGCGCCGATGCCCTCCTTGGCGTCGTCGCTGGCGAAGGCGGTGGCGAAGCCGCGCTTCTCGGCCTCGATGCCGGCGTCGAGATCGCCGTTGTTGGAGACGGACTTGATCAGGCCGAGCGCGATCGGGGCCTGCGCCGCCAGCTCGCGGCCCCACATCAGCGCCGTCTCGAACAGCTCGTGGTCGGGGACGACGCGGTTGACGAGGCCCAGTTCGAGCGCCTCCTCGGAGAGGACCGCGTCGCCGACCAGGTTCATCTCCAGCGCCTTGTTGGGGCCGACCAGGCGGGCCAGGCGCTGGGTGCCGCCGAAGCCGGGGATGATCCCCAGCTTGATCTCCGGCTGGCCGAAGACAGCGGCCTCGGCGGCGATCCGCACGTCGCAGGCCATCGCCAGCTCGCAGCCGCCGCCGAAGGCGATCGAGTTGACGGCGGCGATCGTCGCCACCCGCTCGGTGCCGAGCTCGCGCAGCAGCGCGTGGGCACTGTGGATCAGCTCGGCGCCGCTGTCCTCGTCCAGCTGGGTGAAGGCCTTGATGTCGGCGCCGGCCGAGAAGACGACCGGGACCGAGGAGGCGATCACCATCGCGCCGACGCCGTCGGCGGCCTTGACCTTCTCCCAGACCGTGGCCAGGTCGCGGATCACGTCCGGCGAGACGGCGTTCATCGGCAGGTTGGCGAGCCAGGCGACGGCGACGGGGCCGCGGGTCTCCAGCTTCACCGTCTCCGCCTGCTCGCCCTCGTCCGGCTGCGGGTAGGGGTAGAAGCCCTGGCCGGCGGCGAGGCCGAGCCGGCCCTGGGCGACCAGGCGCCTGAGGGTGACGGGCGGGGCGAAGCGCTCGCCGTGCTTCTCCTGCAGCTGCTCGAGCTGCTCCAGCACCTTGTCGAGGCCTTCGACGTCGGCTTTCCAGAACGGCGGCAGCAGGCCGCGGCGCGGGTCGAGGCCGGCGCCGGCCATCATCCCCAGGTCGACGTCACGGACCGAGCAGATCCCCTCCTCGACCAGCAGGCAGGACTCGACCAGGGCGCGGCCGGTGAACATCGCCACCAGCTCCTCGGCGTCGGGGGCGGCGTCGCCGGGGATCGTCTGCTCGCCGTCCTTGAAGAAGCCCTCGCCGCCGCTCTTGGCGCCGAGCTTGCCGTCGGCGACCAGTTGCTTGAGGCCCTGGTGGACGTAGAAGGTGTCGCCGTAGGACTCGTTGAGGTGCTCGGCGACGTGGAGGACGGTGTCGAGGCCGAGCAGGTCGGTGAGGAAGAACGGCCCCATCGGCGCGACCTTGGCCTCGGCGATCGCCTGGTCTATCGCCGCCAGCGAGAGGCCATGCTCCTCCTGGGCGCGCCAGATCTCGCCGATCGTCGCCATCAGGACCCTGTTGACGACGAAGCCGGGCACCTCGCCGCAGACGATCGGCTGCTTCTTGATCGCCTGGGCGAAGTTGTAGGCGGCGGTGGCGGTCTCCTGCGAGGTGTCCTCGCCGACGATCACCTCGACCAGCGGCATCACCGAGGCCGGGTAGAAGAAATGGAAGCCGACGACCTTGTCGGCGCGCAGGGTCGATTCGCCGATCTCGGTGATCGAGAGCGAGGAGGTGTTGGAGGCGAGGATCGCGTGGCCGGGGGTGGCGGCGTCGATCTCGCGGAAGACCGCCTGCTTGATCGCCATCTTCTCCGGCACCGCCTCGATCACGAAGTCGACGTCGCCGAACTGCTCATAGGTGGTGGTGCCGGTGACCAGGCCCATCACCTCGGCCAGGCGGGCATCGGCCTGCTCCTGGGTCAGCTTCTCCTTCTTGACCAGGCGGGCGAGCTGGCCCTCGGTGACCGCGCGGGCCTTCTCGACGGCGGCGTCGACGAACTTCTGGTCGATGTCCTTGACGACGACTGGGATGTCGGCGGCGGCGATCGCCTGGGCGATCTCGCCGCCCATCGTGCCGCCGCCGACGACGGCGGCCTTGGAAACGAACATTCGGTGGGCTCCTCCGGATCTGGCTTGGGGACGCGGGGCGGGGAGGCTATCGCTCTCCGCGCGGACAAAGGGTCGGGGCGATCGTTGTACCGCGGTACAAAGGCATCTTCGATGCGCTCCCATTAGGCTCTTTTGGCTCTCCGACCAAGTGAGGAATTGACACAGCGATGACTCGTATCCGCCAGCAGAACGTGACCGCAGCGCAGTGGAGCGCCAACGGGGAGTCCCTCGGCGCGCTCGACCTGACCCTTCCCGAGAACGAAGCCTTCGGCGCCAACGTCTTCTCCGTACAGGTGCAGCGCGAACGCCTGCCCCAGGACGTCTTCGAGAAGCTGCAGGCGACCCTTGCCGGCGGCGAGGCGCTCGACCCCAGCCTCGCCGACTCCGTCGCCGAGGCGATGAAGGACTGGGCGCTGGAGAACGGCGCCACCCACTACACCCACATGTTCCAGCCGCTGACCGGCTCCACGGCGGAGAAGCACGACTCCTTCTTCGAGCCCGCCGACGAGGGCACCTCGCTGGCCGGCTTCTCCGGCAAGGAGTTGATCCAGGGCGAGCCCGACGCCTCCTCCTTCCCGACCGGCGGCGTCCGCGCCACCTTCGAGGCCCGCGGCTACACCGCCTGGGACCCGACCAGCCCCGCCTTCATCCTCGAGAACCCGAACGGGGCGCTGCTCTGCATCCCGACCGCCTTCGCCTCCTGGACCGGCGAGGCGCTGGACGGCAAGATCCCGCTGCTGCGCTCGATGGACGCGCTCTCGCGCTCGGCGATCAAGGCGCTGCGCCTGCTCGGCGACGAGGAGAGCCAGCGAGTCTTCACCACGGTCGGCCCCGAGCAGGAGTACTTCCTGATCGACGAGCAGTACTTCTTCGAGCGGCCCGACCTGATCGCCACCGGCCGCACCCTGTTCGGCGCCAAGCCGCCGAAGGGGCACGAGCTCGACGACCACTACTTCGGCTCGATCCCGGAGCGGGTGCTGGCCTGCATGATGGAGGCCGAACTGGAAATGCGGAAGCTCGGCATCCCGGTCAAGACCCGCCACAACGAGGTGGCGCCGGCGCAGTACGAGATCGCGCCGATGTTCGAGAACTCCAACGTCGGCTCCGACCACCAGCAGCTGCTGATGCAGACGCTGGAGAGCGTGGCGCGGCGCTACGGCCTGGTCTGCCTCCTGCACGAGAAGCCGTTCGCCGGCGTCAACGGCTCCGGCAAGCACAACAACTGGTCGATGGGGACCGACACCGGCTCCAACCTGCTCAACCCGGGCGACACGCCGGCCGACAACATCCACTTCCTGTTCTTCTGCACGGCGGTGATCCAGGCGGTGAACAAGCACCAGGGCCTGCTGCGGGCCTCGGTCGCCAACATCGGCCAGGACCACCGGCTCGGGGCCAACGAGGCGCCGCCGGCGATCATCTCGATCTTCCTCGGCGGCGAGCTGGAAAAGGCCTTCGAAGCGATCTCCACCGGCGAGGGCGATCCCAACACCCCCGCCTCCTTCCTCGACCTGGGGGCGACGGTGCTGCCACCGCTGCCGATGCACGGCGGCGACCGCAACCGCACCTCGCCGTTCGCCTTCACCGGCAACAAATTCGAGTTCCGGGCGCTGGGGTCGAGCATGTCGCTCTCCTTCCCGAACACGGTCCTGAACACGATCGTGGCCGAGGCGATCGACGAGCTGGCCGGCAGGCTGGAGGGGAAGCTCTCGGGCGGCTCGGAGATGCCGGAGGCGGTGATGGAGATCGTCAAAGAGTCCTACCTGGCGAACAAGGTGGTCTGCTTCGGCGGCGACAACTACTCCGAGGAGTGGCACGCCGAGGCCGAGCGGCGCGGGCTGAAGAACCTGCGCACCACCCCCGATGCGCTGCCCGAGGTGCTGGCCGACGACACCGTCGCGGCCTTCGAGAAGTACAACGTCCTCTCCAAGCGCGAGCTGGAGTCGCGCTACGAGGTCTGGCTCGAGCAGTACGCGATCCGGGCCAACATCGAGGCCGAGGAGACCTTCTCGATCGCCCAGACGATGCTGCTGCCGGCGGGCCTGCGCCACCTGGCCCTGATCGCCGAGGCCGGCGTCTCCAGCCTCGAGGGCGAGACCCGCGAGCTGGTCGACGAGCTGGTCGCGGCGCTGGGCGAGCTGAAGGCGGCCAACGCCTACCCCGGGGACCTCGAGGGCATGGACCTCGCCCTGCATGCCCGCGACTCCCAGCTGGCGGCGATGGCGAGCGTGCGGGAGGCGGCCGACAAGCTGGAGAAGGTCGTCGCCGACGACCTCTGGCCGCTGCCTAAGTACGAGGAGATGCTGTTCATCAAGTAGCGCGGGTGGGGGAGATCCCGACAGGGGTTCCGCTTAACTTTTTTGAGGATCGCCGCCGGCTGTCGCCCTAGCCGCAGCGACAAAAAAGTACAAGACGCTCCACCCCTGTCGGGATCTCCCCTCGCGTCAGCTTGCCTTACTCGGTTGGGTCGTGGTCGTCCTGGCCGTCGTCCGGCTTGGCGCGTACCGCGTACCAGATCAGGAAGAAGATCCCGAGGGCGCCGAGGATCGGGATCATGCCACCTAAGAGGACCGGCTGCCAGGCCTCTTCGGCGCGGACCAGGAGGATCGCGACGATCACTCGCGCAGGGTAACGCGCATCTTCAGGCCGCCCTGGGGCGAGAGCGTCGGCATCTGGCGGATCGTCATCGTGCGGCCGGGGAGGGCGTCGAGGCGGAGGCGCCGCAGCAGCAGCGTCGCCACCAGCTTCACCTCGGTCTGGCCGAAGCGCTTGCCGATGCAGATGCGGGAGCCGCCGCCGAAGGGGACGTAGGCGCCGCGCGGAAGCGCCGCCTTGCGCTCGCGGGCGAAGCGCTCGGGGACGAAGGCCTCGGGGTCGGGGAAGACCTCGGGGATGCGGTGGCTGGCCCAGGAGCAGTAGTTGACGTAGGCGCCGCGGGGGACGGTGTAGCCGCCGAACTCGAACTCGCGGACGGCGCGGCGGGGGCCGATCCAGGCCGGCGGGTAGAGGCGCAGCACCTCGTCGAGGACCATCTCCAGGTAGGGCATCTCGCGTTCGAGCCGGTCGACGGTGGGCGTCTCACCGGCGAGGACCTCGTCCTGCTCGCGGCAGAGGCGGGCGAGGACGTCGGGGTGGCGCGCCAGCTCGTGCAGCATGAAGGTCAGGGTCGAGGTCGAGGTGTCGTGGCCGGCGAACATCAAGGTCATCACCTGGTCGCGGATCTCGCGGTCGGTGAACGCCTCCCCGCCCTCGCCGCGGGCGCCGACCAGGAGGCTGAGGATGTCCCGGCGGCCGGGATCGGGGTCGGCGCGGCGGCGGGCGACCTCGCCGAAGACGATCTCGTCGAGGACCCTCCGCGAAGCGAGCATCCTGCGCCAGGGCGAGCCCGGGCCGCGGACCAGGCGCCACTGGAAGTCGATCCCGTAGTAGCCGAGGGCCCGCTCGAAGTGCTCGGCCGCGGCGGCGCCTTTGCCGGCCTCGTCGGGGTCGAGGCCGAGCAGGGCGCGCATCGCGATCCGCATCGCCAGGTTGCGCATCCAGGCGTAGACGTCGACGGTGGCGCCCGCCGGCAGGCGCTCGATCGCCGCCTCGGCCTCGGTCGCCATCGCCGCCAGCGAGGCGGCGACCTGCTCGCGGTGGAAGGCCGGCATCATGATCGCCCGGGCGCGGTCGTGGTAGTCGTCGTCGACCGTCAGCAGGCCGTCGCCGAGCAGCGGGATCAGATCGCCGAAGCTGGACTCGCGCCAGTGGAAGTTCTCCGGGTGGCCGACGGTGACGAAGTGGTTCGCCTCCGGGCCGAGCATGAAGACGACCCGCGAGTGCAGCAGCCGCATGCTGAAGATCGGCCCGTGTTCTTCGTAGGCGCCGAGCAATAGCGGCAACGGGTCGTGGGCGATCTGGTGGGTGCGGGCGAGGCTGAAGTCGGCCGGCCCGGGCGGGAACTTGCCGCGCTCCCGCCACTCCTCGTAGATGTCCCCGGCCAACCGCCGCAGCGGGTTGGCGGACATCTGCGGCGGCCTGGAAGCGGGCGCCGTGGCGTCGAGGGTGGCCATCGGCGCGATCATAACTGGCTGCCTGGCCAGTCTCGTCAGCCGGCGGTGGCGGCGAGCTGGCCGCAGGCGGCGTCGATGTCGCGGCCGCGGGTGAGGCGGACGGTGGCGGTGAGGCGGTGCTCGGCGAGGATCGCCCGGAAGCGCTCGATCCGCTCCGGCGAGGAGCCGTCGTAGCTGCCGGTCGGGTTGTAGGGGATCAGGTTGACCTTGTAGACGCGCGGGTCGAGCAGGGCGGCGAGCTGGCGGGCGTGCTCGGGCAGGTCGTTGACGCCGTCGAGCATCACGTACTCGACGAAGACCTTGCGGCGGCGCCTGGCCCGGTAGCGGTCGCAGGCGGCCAGCACCTCGGCCAGGGGGTAGCGGTCGTTGACCGGCATCAGCTGCGAGCGCAGGCCGTCGTTGGGGGCGTGCAGGGAGAGGGCGAGGCTGAGCGGCAGCTCGCACTCGGCGAGGCGGTCGATCCCCGGCACCCAGCCGACGGTCGAGATCGCCGTGCGGCGGTGGGTGACGCCTAGATCGGGCAGGCGCTCGCAGGCGGCGAGCACGGCGTCGATGTTCATCGTCGGCTCCCCCATCCCCATGAAGACGACGTGGTCGATGTCCTCGATCCGGCGGAAGTGGAGCGCCTGGTCGAGGATCTCGTCGGCGCTGAGGTTGCGGCCGAACTTCATCTGGCCGGTGGCGCAGAAGGTGCAGGTCAGTGGGCAGCCCGACTGCGAGGAGACGCAGACCGAGCGGCGGCCGTCGCGGTAGCGCATCAGCACCGCCTCGATCGGCCGGCCCTCGGCGGTGTGGAAGAGCGACTTGACGGTGCCGTCGTCGGACCTGGCCTCGGCCTGGAGCGAGAGCGTCGAGAGCGGCACCGCCGCCTCCAGGCGGTCGCGCAGCGTCCCCGGCAGGTTGGTCATCTCGTCGTAGGAGGAGGCGCCACGCGCGACCCATTCCCACACCTGGGCGGCGCGGTAGTCGGGCTCGCCGGCATCGGCGACGGTGCGATCGAGCAGGGCGCGGTCCACGGGGCGAGTGTACGGAGGGGCTATTCGTGGATCTTCTCGCCGCGCTCGAGCATGGCGAGAAACTTGCGCAGGCGCCGCTCGCGCGTCTCCGGCTTCTTGGCGTCGTTCAGCCGGTAGACGATCGCGTAGCGGTTGGCGCTGTCGAGCCTGGCGAAGAACTCGCTGGCCCTGGGGCTGGCATCGAGTTCACGTTGCAGGTCCTCGGGGACCCTGGCCGTGCGCTGACCCTCGTAGGCCGCATCCCAGCGGCCGTCGGCTTTGGCGGCTTCGACCTCCGCCAGCCCGGCCGGCCGCATCGCCCCGGCGACGATCAGCGCCTCCGCCTTGTCGCGGTTGATCCGCGACCAGCGGCCATGCGGCCGCCGCGGCGTGAACCGTTGCAAGAAGTGGGTTTCGTCGAGCCCGCGCTTCTGACTGTCGATCCAGCCGAAGCAGAGTGCCTGCTCCAGCGCCTCGGCGTAGGTGACGCTCGTCTCCGGCGTCCCCTTCTTGGCGATCTTCAGCCAGAACCCGTCGGAGGACTCGGAGTTCTCCTCGAGCCACACCTCGAGGTCGGCCGGGGTGGCGAAGAGGAGGACGGGCAGCTCGTCAAGCATCGATCGAACCAAGCTCCAGAGCTCTCTACAAGCTCACTTCCCCAGAGCGTCGGCCAGGAGATCGACCTGGGCGGGGTCGCTCGAGGAGGGGCAGAAGATCAGCTCGCCGCAGCCGGCCTCGGCGAAGGCGGAGACGCGCCGGCGCACGGTCTCGGGGTCCTTGGCGGCGCCGGCGACGATGTAGTCCACCACCTCCTGCCCGAGCCAGGCATAGTAGTCGCCGAGGTAGGCGCGGGCGCTCTCCTCGGCACCGTCGCCGAGGGCGAAGTAGGCGAGGCCCATCAGGCGCGGCTCGCCGTCACGGCCGGCCTGCGACCAGGCCGCCCTCGCCTTCTCCGCCATCCCGGCGTATTCCTCCGGTGGCGAGCCGCCGGCGATCCAGCCCTCTCCGACGCGAGCGGCGCGGGCGAAGGAGATATCGGCGCTGCCGCCGATCACGACTCGCGGCGGGCCCTCGAGGTCGGGACCGACCTGACCCCCGGACCACACCTCCTGCATCCGCTCCAGCATCGCGTCGAGGCGCTTGCCGCGGCCTTTCGTCTCCAGGCCGCTGGCTTCGTAGTCGTCGTCGCGCCCGCCGAGGCCGATGCCGAGGGTCAGCCGGCCGCCGGAGAGGGCATGGACGCTGAGCGCCTGCTTCGCCAGCTCGACCGGGTTCTCGCGCAGCGGCGCCAGCAGGACCGAGGTGCAGAGGCCGATCCGCTCGGTCACCGCCGCGGCGGCGGCGAGCGCGATCAGCGGCTCGTAGTTGTCGTAGACGACGCGGTCGATCGTGCCGAGGGTCGAAAAGCCACGCCCATCGGCCCGCCGGGCCCACTCGACAAGGTCCGCGCCGCTGGTGCCCGGAACAGCGTTGGGAAGTCCGATTCCGACGTCCACTGTGAAGCCCTCCTCCGTCGAGAAATCCAGGTTCGGCAACCCTAGCCAACGGACTTCGCCGGCCCGCCGGCTGCAGCTCCCCGCTTGGAGCTTAGGATGCCGGCGAACCCAGTCAGCACTTACACGAGGAGGAGCCAGTGAGCGGTCAGGTGAAGAGCATCGACGAGATGGAGGCGATCTACCGGGGGGCCTTCAAACGCGCCCGCGCCGAGCTCGGGGTGGAGTCGTTCGGCATGCAGGTCATCGACATGCCGCCCAACTACGAGAACTACCCGGAGCACGACCACCAACACGACAAGCAGGAGGAGGTCTTCCTGGTCATGCGCGGCGGCGGCGAGATCGAGATCGAGGGCGAGCGTTTCCCGCTCGACAGCGATCACATCGCCCGGGTCGGCCCGGAGACGAAGCGGAAGATCTGGCCGGGACCGGAGGGGATCCGCCTCGTCGTCCTCGGCGGCGTGCCGGGCGAGGCCTACGTGCCGGGGGACATCACCAAGCTGGGCGAGCCCGACCCGATGGCCGCGAGCTAGCGACTTCCCGGTCCCGCCTCGGCGGCGGCTAGCTTTGGTGTGTGAACGGCGCGGCAACTCTCTTCGACGCTGACGCGGCCGCCTACACGGGCACGGTCGAGGTGCTCGGCGTGATCTTTCGCGCCGAGGACGACGGCTACGCAGTGCTGGAGGTACAGGAGGCCGGCACGGGCGAGGGCTTCGCGCTGGTCGGACCGGTCGCCCACCTCGGCGCCGGCGACCGGGCCGAAGTCAGCGGCGAGTGGCAGACCCACAACCGCTACGGCCGCCAGCTGCGGGCGCAGGGGGCGCTGCCCCTCGACCCCGCCGACCGCGAGGGCCAGGTCGCCTACCTGACCACGCTGCGCCACATCGGCCCCGCCCGGGCCGAACGGCTGGTCGACGAATACGGCGAGGGAGTGCTGGGGGCGATCGCCGCCGACCCGCACGGGGTCTTCCGCTCGCTGCGCGGGGTCAGCGAAGACCAGGCCGCGGCCGCGGCCGAGTCCTGGCACGCGAGCCGGGCCGTCCGCGACCTCCACGTGCAACTGGCGCCGCACGGGCTGGCGCACCTGGCGGCGCCGATCCACGCCCGCTACGGCGAGCGCTCGATGACGATCCTGCACGAGGACCCCTACCGGCTGACCGAGGTGGCCGGGGTCGGCTTCGCCCGCGCCGACAGGATCGCGCTCGCCGCCGACGTCCCGCCCGAGTCGAGCCGTCGCGCCCAGGCCGCCGCCGTCTTCGCCCTCGCCGAGGCCGAGCAGCAGGGCAACAGCTTCCTGCCGCTGGAGGAGCTGACCCGGCGCACCGGGCGGCTGATCGGGCTGGCGCCCGACCCCGAGGTGCTGGTCGAGTCCCCCGGCCTGACGGTCGAGGAGGACCGCGTCTACCGCGAGCTCACCCACGCCAGCGAGCTCGCCGTCGCCGCCACCCTGCGGGCTCGGGTCGCCGCTCCCCCCCACCTCGTCCACGACCCCGGCGAAGCCCCGCGCGAGCAGCTGACCGACGAGCAGTGGGCGGCGGTGCGGAGGGCGTTCGCCTCGCGCGTCTCCGTGCTCACCGGTGGGCCCGGCGTCGGCAAGACCGTCTGCACCAGGGAGATCGTCGCCGAGGCCGAGGCCGCCAACGCGACGATCGCCCTCTGCGCCCCGACCGGCCGTGCCGCCCGGCGGCTCGAGGAGGCGACCGGGCACGAGGCCAAGACGATCCACCGGCTGCTGGAGTGGATGCCGGGACGCGAGCCCGCCTACCGCCCCGGCCACCCGCTGCCGGCCGACCTGGTGATCGTCGACGAGTCCTCGATGCTGAACCTTCGGCTGGCCGAGGTGCTGCTCGGCGGCATCGCCGAGACGACCCACGTCGTCCTCGTCGGCGACGCCGACCAGCTGCCGCCGATCGGGGCGGGCAAGCCGTTCGAGGACCTGATCGCCTCCGGCGCCGCCCCGGTGGTGCGGCTGAGCCAGATCTTCCGCCAGGCGGCGCGCTCGATGATCACCACCGCCGCCCACGAGATCAACCAGGGCCGGCCGCCGCACCTGGAGCCTAGCGAGGACCAGGACCACGACTTCTTCTTCATCGACCGCCCCAGCCCCGAGCGGGCGCTGGAGACGGTGGTCGAGGTCGTCGCCGAGCGGGCGCCGAAGCGCTTCGAGGTCGACCCGATCCGCGAGGTCCAGGTGCTGGCGCCGATGTACAAAGGGCCGGTCGGGATCGACGCCCTCAACGAGCGCCTCCAGGCCCGGCTAAACCCCGGTGGCAAGCGGGCTCTGAGCGACCGCTTCCGGATCGGCGACCGCCTGATCCAGACCCGCAACTCGCACGAGCTGGGCCTGATGAACGGCTCGATCGTCTTCCTCCGCTCCGACGACCCCGGCGAAGAGGCGATCGTCGTCGACACCGACGACGGCGGCACCCTGGTCATCCCCTACGGGGAGACGGCGACGCTGCGGCTGGCCTACGCGATCTCGGTCCACAAGGCGCAGGGCTGCGAGGTGCCGGTCGTGGTCGGCGTCTGCCACCACTCGCACTCGCGGATGCTGACCCGGCCGCTGCTCTACACCGCGATCACCCGCGCCCGCAGCGGCTGCGTCCTCGTCGGCGACCCCGCCGCCCTGGCGGCGGCGGTGCGGCGCGACGGCAGCGGCGGCCGCCACTCCGGGCTTGCCGAGCGCCTGCGGGACGGCGCGCCGACGCTCGCCTGAGCCGTTCCGTCGGCGCCCGCCCTCAGAGTGGGCCGCCATGAAGCGACCCCTCGGCGCCTCGATCGTCCTGCTCGCCCTCGTCTCGCTCCTGCTCGCGAGCCCGGCCGCGGCCGGCACCGGGGCGCCGGAAAAGACGGTGGAAGCGCTGTTCATGCTGCGCCATCCCGGCGGCCTCGACCGCTTCGTCCGCGAAGTCTCCGACCCGTCCTCGCCCCGCTACCGCGATTACGCGAGCGTCGAGCAGCTGGTCGCGCGCTTCGGCGCCTCCAAGGCCGACCAGAAGCAGACACTGGCCTGGCTGGCGGCGCGGGGGCTGCACGGGACCGTCGGCGCCACCGGCACCTACGTGACGGCGGCGGTCGCGCCGGGCCGGGCCGGGCGCCTGCTGACGCGGCCCGCCGGCGCCGGCGCCAGCGCGGCCGCGGTCGGCCGCGCGGTGCCGGCGGCGCTGCGCGGGCCGGTCACCGCGGCGGCCCTGCTCGGCAGCGGCAGAGACGTGTTCAAGAACCTCACCGCCCTCCCCCGCGCCCGCGCCGCGGCGGGGCGCACGCACTACAGCTCGATCCTCCCCCACAGCGGCAGCGCCGCCGGTTGCGCCGCCGGCCGGGCCAGTCCGGGGGAAGGCATCGAACCGCCCTTCACGCCCAACCAGTACCTGCAGGCCTACGGCCACGCCGCGCTGCACAGCCGTGGCCTGCGCGGCCAGGGGCAGACCGTCGCCCTGGTCGAGATCGACGGCTTCCGCCACAGCGACATCGAGACCTTCGACCGCTGCTTCGGGGTGAGGACGCCGCCGATCCACGTCACCCCGGTGGCGATCGGCAGGCCCTTCGGCGGCGGCGCCGAGACGACCCTGGACCTCGAGGTCCTCTCCGCCGCCGCTCCGGCGGTCGAACACGTCGACGTCTACGAGGGGGTCGGGACCGAAGGCGGGATCATGCTCACCGCCGGCACCGCGCTCGGCTCCAGGGGACACCATCCCGACGTGATCTCGATCTCGCTGGGGATCTGCGAGCCCGGCTACTCCGGGCACCTGGTCTACCGCCGCGCGCTCGACAACATCTTCGCCGTCGCCGCCGGGGCCGGGATCTCGGTCCTCGTCGCGGCCGGCGACACCGGCTCCAGCGGCTGCCGGGTCGAGACCGGATCCGAAAGCACGGCGCTGCCGATCCGAACCGTCAACCTCCCCTCCAGCTCCCCCTACGTGACCGCCGTCGGCGGCACCAACCTGCGGCTCTCGGCGCGCAACCGGATCTCCTCGGAGATCGTCTGGAACGACTGGCCCGAGCTGGCCGGGGCGGGCGGCGGCGGGGTCAGCCTGCTCTCGCCACAGCGGCCCTGGTGGCAGCGCTCGCCGGCCCTGGACCGCTTCGGGATCGGCCGCGTCGTCCCCGACATCGCCGCTCTCGCCGACGTCTTCCCCGGCTACGCCTACTACTGCACCTCGCCCGAATGCGCGAAATTGCCACAGGCGAGCCCGGGCTGGACCTCGATCGGCGGCACCAGCGCGGCGACGCCGCTGATGGCCGCCGGCATCGCCCTCGACGACCAGCTCGCCGCCCGGCACGGCCAGCGAACGCTCGGCTTCCTCAACCCCCTGCTCTACCGGCTCGGCGAACGGGCCCGATCCCGCCACGGCGTCTTCCGCGACGTGACCACGGGCAACGACGACGTCGGCGCCCTGCTGCCGCGGAACGTCGGCGGCGGCCGCTCCCTGGGCTGCTGCTCCGCCCGCCCCGGCTATGACTGGGCGAGCGGCTGGGGATCGCCGAAGCTGCTGGCCCTGGCCCGGGCCGCCGCCGACGCGGCACGCCTAGCCGGAACGGCGGTGTGACACCCTCGCCTGAGGTGAGCGAGGGGTCGAGAGAGCGGAGGCCGAGCCGGGTGGGTCAGCCCCATCGCCACCGCCCGCGCCTGCCGCTGCTGGAGATCGGCCTGACCCTGGCCGGGATCGCCCTGCTGGCGCTGCTGGTGGCGGCGGTGCCGCCGCTGCGCGACGCGGTCACCGCCGTCATCCACGGCGACACCGACGAGGTGCGCCGGCAGATCGACAAGCTGGGCGTCGGCGGGCCGCTGCTGATCGTCGCCCTCGCCCTGATCCACTCGATCGTCCTCTACCCGGCGGAGATCGTCAACGCCGCCGCCGGCTTCGCCTACGGCTTCTTCCCGGCGCTGGCGATCGTCAGCGCCGCCTGGCTGCTCTCGGCGCTGCTCTGTTACGCGATCGGCCACCGGGTGGCGCGGCCGCTGCTGGACCGCTGGTTCGGGGTCGAGCGCTTCGAGCGCTTCGAGGGGATGATCGAGCGCGGCGGCGTCGCCCTGCTGCTGGCGCTGCGCCTGATCCCGATCGTCCCCTTCAGCCTCGTCTGCTACGCGGCCGGCGCCGCCCGGGTGCCGCTCTGGCGCTTCGTCTGGACAACCCTGGTCGGCTACCTGCCGGTGACGGCGCTGGCCGTCTACTTCGGCACCAGGCTGGAAGGGCTGAAGCTCACCGACCCGCTCGTCCTCGGCACCGTCGCGGCGCTGCTGGCGCTGATCGCGATCGGCAACTGGATCGTCCGCCGCCAGGCCGACGACGGCGACCGCGACGTCAGCCCAGGCGCTTGACCCGGAAGCGATAGACGGCCGGGGATCGGTCGACGTTGCCGGCGGCGTCGCTGGCCCTGACCTGGACCGTGTGCCTGCCGGCGGCGAAGCGGCGGGAGAACCTGGGCCCGCAGAAATGCAGCAGGCCGCGGTCGACCTTGCAGACGAACTTCACCGGGTCCTCGTTCGAGCGGAAGCGGAAGCCCTCGCGCACGGCGCGGCGGTGGGTGCGGACCAGCTTCGGCGGGTGCTTGGCGATGACGGTCCGCGGCGCCCTGGTGTCGACGACGAAGGAGGCGACGGCGCTGCTGCCGACGCGACCGGCGGCGTCGACCCCGCTGACGACGACCCCGTGGCGGCCGTCCCGCAGCGGCGCCGGGAAGCCGAAGGGGGAAGCGCAGGGCAGCGGGGCGCCGCCGTCGATCAGGCAGCTGAAGGCGACCGGGCGGTTGGCGGCGAACTCGATCGTCGGCCGGCGGTTGCGGCCGAGCGGCTGCGGCGGCTTGGTGATCGCGATCGTCGGCGGCAGGGCCAGCCGCTGACCGCGCCGTAGGCGTCGACCAGCCCGGCGCCGACCGCTTCGGGGCCGAAGCTGCCGACCGGCAGGGCGGTCGCGGCCAGGTCGGAGCGCACCTGCGCGGCGCTGGCGCCGGGGTCGGCCTGCCGCACCAGGGCGGCGACCGCGGCGGCGTGCGGCGCCGCCGCCGAGGTGCCGCAGAAGCGCCAGACGCCGGCTTCCAGGCGAGGCGAAGAAGGTCGTCGCCCCACAGTCGGTGGCCACGAGGTCGGGCTTGGAGATGACCTGCGGCGTGATTTCCGGAGCCGCGAAAGGCGCCGGTGACCGGGCCGAAGTAGTGGGTCACCGGCCCGCGCGAGGAGTAGCGCTCCGGCTTGGGCCGTCGCTGTAGCGGACGGCGCCGACGCCGATCGCGCCGCGGCGCCGGCGTGGCCGAAGATCGTCGGGCCGACGACGTCGCCGCCGCGCGATTCCGGGTACTCGGTCTCGCTGACGCCGCCGCCGTTCTCGCAGCAGGGCGAACTTGAGCTGGCGGGGTCGCCGAACTCGCCGCCGGATGCAGATTCGAAGCGGGTTGATGACCAGCTGGACTTCCTGTTGGCCCGGTTTGTTTTCCCAGGAGAGGACCTCGACCGGTCGCTGGGAACTGCCGACGTTGTCTTCGACCGGGGCACCGGAGAGCGATCTTCGGTCTCTCGCTGGACTTCGCGCGGTTTGCTTCCGAGTCAAGGAGAAAGGCGTCGAGGTCGGTCGCGACCCCGTTCCAGGGTTCGGCCCATTGCAGGTCGAGGGCGGGTTCCTGCCTTTTGCGACCGTGATCCCGAAGGTTTTGTCGTTTTCGGTCGGGCTGGGGCGGCTCGGGGTAGAAGTCCATGCAGTGTCCGGCGTAAAGCCCCGTGGATTCGGAGCGCCCTCATTTTTTTCTTCTTCTTTGATTTCTTCGGAGAAGGAGACGAGCGCGGTGGGACATTCGCCGGAGTCGCGGAACGCGGGTGCTTCCCAGGAGGCGATGTCGCGGCCGGCTTTTGTCGATCAGGTTGTCGTTGCCGGCGGCGGAGAAGTAGGAGACGCCGGCGGCCGCGACTTCGTTGACGGCGGTGGCGATCGGCCCGTCCTGGAAGAAGGGCTCTTCGAAGTAGGCGACGTCGTCGGCGATGACCTTGGCCCCGGCGGCGGCGAGGCGGCGGATGTTGTCCGCGAAGCCCGTTTCGCCGGTGAAGGCGGTGGCGAAGTCGATGTTGGCGCCGGGGGCGAGGTCGTGGACGATCTGGGCCATCGCGCGGCCCTCGTCGGCGCCTTCGCCTTCGGAGTCATCGAGGGCGTTTACCGGCGCGTCGTTCCCGCAGGGGTTCCCCGTCCCCGGCAGGTCGCCGTCGAGCACGTCTTCGTGGGCGTGGGTGGCGATCGGGCCCACGCCGAAGACGTCGGTGGCAGCCCGGTCGAAGGAGTCGGAGAGGATGCCGACGGTGACGCCGCTGCCGTCGATCGCGAAGCTCGAGCGAGCGTTCGCCGCGTTCAGCTGGGCGTCGCCCTCGGAGACCGCGGCGCCGCTCGGGCAACCCACCGCCCGGACGATCGGGGCGAGCACCTCGGTGACCCCGCCAACCCTGGCGACCCTGGCGATCGCCGGCAGCTCGGCCGGCTTCGCCGCGACTGTCACGGTCTGGTAGCGGCTGCTGACGTTGACGATCTTGGCCCCGGCGGCGCGCAGGGCGTCGGTCGCCGCCGCAGCGCCGCTGTCGAAGCGGACGTCGACGAGGACACGGCTGCCTTCCCGCAGCAGGCTGCCGGGGCCGCTCTGGGCGAGGCTCAGCCGTTGTGCCTGCTCGGCTCGCGGCAGCGAGCGCACTGCCGGCCTCGCCAGCTCCGCGAGCCGGGGCGAGAGGGTGGAGTCCCCGGGCGGCGCCGACATCGCCGACGCCGACGCGGGTCCCAGCAGGCAGGCGCAGAGAAGTGCGGCAAACAAGGGCCGCACCGAGCGGCCGCGGGAACTGAATCCGGAGTTCATCTAGAGGGGGGTATCGACACGGCTGGGTTTACCTGAAACACGAGTAGACGGGATTCCGAGCGCTCTGCCTCAGAGGTAGGAGCCGCGCCGGAACCAGACCAGCAGCCCGATCACCGAGAGCACGAGGCTGCCGATCCCGAGCACGAAGAAGGCGCCGGCGCTGTCGATGTTGACGATCAGCCATTTGAAGTTCTGGCCGAAGAAGCCGACGAGGAAGGAAAGCGGCAGGAAGATCGTCGCCACCACGGTCAGCTGCTTGGTGATCTGGTTGAGCCGGTTGGAGACGATCGAGAGATAGGCGTCGCGGGTGCCCGCCAGCAGATCGCGGTAGGAGTCGATCTGGTCGGAGATGCGGATCGCGTGGTCGTAGACGTCGCGGAAGTAGTTGCGCGAGTCGGCTTCGAGGCCGGGGATTTCGAGGATGTCGTCGACGCCCCGGGCGAGCAGGTCGCGCTGCGGGGTGACGACGCGGCGCAGGGTCACCAGCTCGCGGCGCAGGGCGGTGATCTCCTCCAGCTGAGCCGGCACCGCGTGGTCGAAGATTTCGCTGTCGAGCCGTTCCATGCGGTCGTCGAGGCGCTCGAGGACCGGGAAGAAGGAGTCGGTGAGGCCGTCGAGCACTCGGTAGACGACGAACTGCTCCGAGCGCGGCGCCTGGGCGTCGAAGCGCTGCCGGGCTTCCTCCAGCACCGCGCAGGGCCGGCGGTGGGAGGTGACGATATAGCCGCCGCTGAGGAAAGCGTGCACCTCTTCCAGCTCGACCTTCCGATCCTTGCCCTCGCTCGCCCCGTAGTAGACGAGGAACATGTACTCGCCGAAGTCGTCGAGCTTGGGGCGCTGGCCGCGTTTGACCATGTCCTCCAGCGCCAGCGGGTGGAAGGAGAAGACCTCCTCCAGCGCCGCGACCTCGTCGTCGCCGGGATCGGTCAGGTCCAGCCAGAAGTACTCGTCGCGCTGCAGCAGCCCCCTGATCGCGTCGCGGTCGATGCTGTCGAGAAAGCGCACGCCGCAACGCTAGATCGGCGCCCGGACGCCCCTGGCCGGCGAAATCGCGGCGCAGGGGGCGCCGATCCTGCTACGGTCCCCTGCGTTAGGGCCGGTTGATACCGGCAAAGTTTGTGTCTAGCGCTCGCGTCGTTGCTTCACCGCATCCTCCGCGTTCGCAGCACACTAAGTGGAGGCAATGCATGCCCACTGGAACTGTTAAGTGGTTCAGCGACGACAAGGGCTACGGGTTCATCACTCCCGATGACGGCTCGAAGGACGTCTTCGTTCATCACAGCGCCATTCTCGGCGAGGGCTTCAAGTCCCTGACCGAGGGTGCGAAAGTGAGTTACGAGTCCGAAGAAGGCCCGAAGGGCCCGGCCGCCGCGAGCGTCCAGCAGACTTCGTAGTCGCGCACCACGCTTTAATCGACGGGACCCGCCTTCGGCGGGTCCCGTTTTTTATGTCTCGGGCTGTTCGGAGGTTCATGGCCGAGCAGTCCAAGGACGCAGGGAGCGAAATGTGCTCCGCACATGAGCGACCGAGGACACAGGAATGCGAAGCGCCATGAGCCGCCGAACAGACCTCAGGAACATTGCGATCATCGCCCACGTCGACCACGGCAAGACGACCCTGGTCGACGCGATGCTGTGGCAGACCGGGACCTTCCGCCAGGGCCAGGACGTCGCCGAGCGGGTGATGGACTCGATGGACCTGGAGAGGGAGAAGGGGATCACGATCCTCGCCAAGAACACCGCGGTCAAGCGCGGCGAGGTCAAGTTCAACATCGTCGACACGCCGGGGCACGCCGACTTCGGCGGCGAGGTCGAGCGCGCCCTGACCATGGTCGACGGCGTGCTGCTGCTGGTCGACGCCTCCGAGGGGCCGCTGCCGCAGACCCGCTTCGTCCTGCGCAAGGCGCTGGAGTCGAAGCTGCCGGTGATCCTCGTCGTCAACAAGGTCGACCGCCCCGACGCCCGCATCGCCGAGGTCGTCGACGAGGTCTACGAGCTCTTCCTCGACCTCGACGCCGACTCCGAGCAGATCGAGTTCCCGATCGTCTACACCAACGCCAAGGCCGGCTGGGCCTCGCTGGAGGAGGGCGTCGAGGGCACCGATCTCTCCCCCCTGATCGACCTGATGCTGGAGCGGATCCCGGCGCCCGAGTACGAGCCGGAGGCGCCGCTGCAGGCGCACGTGACCAACCTCGACGCCTCGCCCTACGTCGGCCGCCTCGCCCTCTGCCGGGTTCACAACGGCACGATCCGCTCCGGCCAGCAGATCGCCTGGTGCCGGGCCGACGGCAGCGTCCAGCGCGCCGCCGTCTCCGAGCTGTACGTCACCGAAGGGCTGGAGCGGGTCAGCGCCACCGAGGCCGGGCCGGGCGAAATCATCGCCGTCGCCGGCCTCGAAGAGGTGACGATCGGCGAGACCCTGGCCGACCCCGAGGACCCGCGGCCGCTGCCGGTGATCGAGGTCGACGAGCCCTCGCTCTCGATCGTCCTCGGCATCAACACCTCTCCCCTGGCCGGCAAGGAGGGCAGCAAGCTGACCGCGCGCCAGATTCGCGACCGCCTCGACGCAGGAGCTGGTCGGCAACGTCTCGATCCGGGTCGAGGACACCGAGCGGCCGGACGCCTGGGAGGTGCAGGGGCGCGGCGAGCTGCAGCTGGTCGTGCTGCTCGAGCTGATGCGCCGCGAGGGCTACGAGATGACCGCCGGGCAGCCGCGCGTCGTCACCCGCGAGATCGAAGGCGAAGTGCACGAGCCGGTCGAGCGGCTGGCGATCGACGTCCCCGAGGAGCACGTCGGCACCGTCACCCAGATGCTCGCCGGCCGCAAGGGGCGGCTGGAGCAGATGGTCAACCACTCGACCGGCTGGGTGCGGATGGACTACCTCGTCCCGGCCCGCGGCCTGATCGGCTTCCGCACCGAGTTCCTCACCGAGACCCGCGGCACCGGCATCCTCCACCACGTCTTCGACCGCTGGGAGCCCTGGGCGGGCGAGCTGCGGACGCGGCAGACCGGCTCGCTCGTCGCCGACCGCCGCGGCCAGACCGCCAGCTACTCGCTGTTCAGCCTGCAGGACCGCGGCACCCTCTTCGTCGGCTCCGGCGAGGAGGTCTACGAAGGGATGATCGTCGGCGAGAACGCCCGCTCCGACGACCTCGACGTCAACCCGACCAAGGCCAAGCAGCAGACCAACGTTCGCGCCGCCAGCGCCGACGTCCTCGTCCGCCTGGCGCCGCCGACCCGCCTCACCCTGGAAGCCTCGCTGGAGTTCCTGCGCGACGACGAGTGCGTCGAAGTCACGCCCGAGTCGGTCCGCCTGCGCAAGGTGGTGCTCGACAAAGTCCAGCGCCTCAAGGCCGCCAAGCGCGGCGACGCCGCGCCGCGGCTGGCCTGATCGCGCACGGCTAGGTGGCGGCGGCGGGCTCCGCCGCCGCGGCCGGTTGCCGGGTCGGGATCCGCCCGGTGAAGAAGAGCCCGACCAGGGCCAGCAGGGCGAGGATCGCGAGCGCGGTGCGCAGGCCGACGAGGCGCGCTTCTTCGTTCTCTTCGACGATCGCAGCGGTGGCCCGCGGCGACACCCGGGCTTGGTCGAGCGCCGCTTCCAGTTCCTCGTCCGAGAGGAACGGGATGCCCCCGGACAGCTCGGTCGAAGCCCTCGACTTGACCGGCGCGGGGACGGCGGGGTTTTCCTCGACCCCGCTGAGGAAGGACGAGCTGAGGGCGGCGATGACGATCGCGCCGGTCAGCGCCGTGCCGACCGAGATGCCGAGGTTGGTGACCGTGTTCTGCAGGCCGCCGACCTCGCCGCTCTGCTCGTCGGGGACCGAGGAGACGGTGACGCTGCCGAGCTGCGAGGCGAGCGCGCCCATCCCGAGGCCGGCCAGGAGCAGCGGCCAGGTGACGATCTCCGGCCCCGCCCCGGCCTCGAGCGCGCGACCATCACCACCAGCCCGGCGAACATGGCGACGAAGCCGAGGCGGACGACCCGGCGCGGCGAGACGTCGGGGAACGCTTTCGGGATCCCGGCGGCGGCGAGGATCAGCGTGAAGGAGAGCGGCAGCAGGCGCACGCCCGTTTCGATCGCCGAGAGGCCGAGGGCGATCGAGAGGAAGAGCGGCATCGCGAAGAACATCCCGCCCTGGAGGAAGTACTGGAAGAAGAACGAGGTGAGCCCGGCGCGCAGGACCGAGACCCGCAGAATCGCCGGGTTGACGAGCGGCTCGCCCCCCCGGGCCAGCAGGCGGTTCTCCCAAACGATGAAGAGCGCGAGCACGGCGGCGCCGGCCAGGATCAACCAGATCACCGGCGAGAGCCCGATCCATTCGGGCGCGTCGGGCCTGGCCTTGACGAGGCCCCAGGTCCCCGAGCGCAGGATGCCGAACACGATCAGCCCGAGGCCGAGGGCCGAGAGCGCGGTCCCGACCAGGTCCAACCGCACCTTTCGCTCCGGCGCCCCGGACTCGATACGGCGGGCGAGAAAGAGGATCGCGACCACGATCAGGACCTCGCCGGCGAAGACGTAGCGCCAGGACAGGTAGGTGGTGAAGAAGCCGCCGACGATCGGTCCGACCGCGACCGCGATCGCCGCGGCGGCGGTGACGAGGCCGTAGGCGCGGGGTCTTTCGGCGCGGCCGAAGTTGGCGGCGACGAGGGCGACGATCGCGGGCAGGATCAGCGCCGCCCCGAGACCCTCGAGGCCCGACCACCCGATCAGCAGCACGGTCAGGTTCGGCGCCAGCGCGGTCGTGAACGAGCCGCAGCCGTAGATCACGCAGCCGATCGCGAAGGCGCGCTTGCGGCCGATGATCTGGCCGATCTTGCCGCCGGTGATCATGAACGACGCCATCACCAGCGTGTAGAGCGTGATCGCCGTCTGGATCCCGGTCACGGTCGTGCCGACGTCCTTGGCGACGGTGGCGATCGAGACGTTCATCACGGAGCTGTCGAGCATCATCAGGAACTGCCCCGCGCAGAGGGTCATCAGGATCAGGCCGGCGGCGCCGGCGCCCGCCTTGCGTGCCACGCTCAGAGCTCCTCGGCCGCGATCCGACCGGAATCGATCGCCGCGACCAGCGCCGCGTGGTCGCGCTCGCCCTGGTCGGCGTAGCTCTCGGAGAACCCGGCGATCGCCTGGTCGAAGCTGTCGCCGGCGCCGAGGTAGGAGGCGATCGCGACGCGGTCGCCGGAGCGGGCGTGGGCGCGGGCCAGCGTCCAGCCGCACATCCGCGCGTAGACGTCGAGCCCGCGCGGGGTCAGGGTCTCGACTTCGGCCGAGCGCTTCCAGTCCCAGAGCTGGCGCACGTAGAAGTCGCGGTCGCGACCGTCGAGGCCGAGCGCCGGGCACCAGCCGAGGAAGATGTCGCTGGCCGCCTGCATCAGCCGCTGTCCCTCCACCACCCGGCGTCCGTGGTTCTTGTAGCGACTGGCGCCGGCGTAGGGCTCGAGCACCGAGGCCTCCGCCTCCTTGGCCTGGAGGAAGAGCGGGTCGCCGTCGTCGGCGCCGGTCAGCAGCACGATCCAGGCGCGGGTGCCGACGCTGCCGACGCCGACCACCTTGCGGGCGACGTGGCGCATTTCGTAGCCGTCGAGCAGGTGCTGGCGGTCGACCGGGAGCGAGGAGCGGTAGGAGTCGAAGATCTCCAGCAGGCCCTGTTTGAGGTCGCGGGTCTCGTCCGGCGACGCCAGCTCCTCGGCGGGGACCAGCAGGGGCGGTTCGCTGCGGATCCGCAGCTCGCCGTCGACGACGTGGGTGAGCTTCTCCAGCGCCCGCAGGCTGTCCTTCGAGCGCGCCTTGGCGACGCCCTTGCGGACCTTCTTCACCTCCTTCGGGGCCTCGCCTTCGACCTCGCCCATCACCGCCTCGACGTCGAGGCGGGCGTACCAGACTTCGAGGTTGCGCTGCGAGGCGAAGGCCCGCATCGACTCGCGGTAGGTGCGCGTCGCGGTCAGCAGGATCGGCGCCCGCTGCTTGCGTTTGAGCCCGTTTTCGCGGCGGCGATCGCGAAGCTGGCGGCGAGCCGCTTGACGTCCCACTCCCACGGGCCCGGCAGCGACTCGTCGAAGTCGTTGAG
The DNA here is from genome assembly GCA_963785775.1 of uncultured Solirubrobacterales bacterium. Taxonomy (GTDB): domain Bacteria; phylum Actinomycetota; class Thermoleophilia; order Solirubrobacterales; family 70-9; genus VAYN01. Next base: position 485,563 of record CAWAWH010000003.1, read on the forward strand.
GTCGAAGACGAGGCGGCGGTCGGGCGCGGCGAAGGCGCCGAAGTTGGAGAGGTGGGCGTCGCCGCAGGCCTGCACCCGCAGCCCCGAGTCGGGGGTGGTGGCGAGGTCGGCGGCCATCACCGCGGCGGCGCCGCGGAAGAAGGCGAAGGGCGAAGCGGACATCCGCCCGTAGCGGATCGGGACCAGCTCGGGGACGCGGGAGGCGGCCTGGCGCTCGAGGATCTCGACCGGGTCGGCCCGGCCCTCGGGCGGCTCCCAGGCGGCGTGGGAGGAACGGCGCACCTGCGAACGCGCGGCCCGTCCCACAGCGGCACGTTCGGCGGGGTCCATACGCGGACCGTACCGCCGACGGGCCTCGAACGTCCACGATAGCGACGTTCGAGGCCCGTCGGCCCCGCGGCGCTAGACCGTGGCGGCTGCCTGCTCGGACTGGCTCTGCTCGGAGGCCTGTGCCTTGGCGTCCGGCGCCGGGGCGTCGTCGACCTGGCGCGGCAGGAGCACTTCTTTGGCGATGACCAGGCGCTGGATCTGGCTGGTCCCCTCGTAGAGCTGCATGATCTTGGCGTCGCGCATCAGTTTCTCCACCGGGTACTCCTTGATGAAGCCGTAGCCGCCGTAGACCTGGACGGCGTCGGTGGTGATCTCCATCGCCGAGTCGGCGGCGAAGCGCTTGGCCATCGAGGAGACGCGGCTGTTGCGAATGCCCTGGTCGAGCAGGAAGGCGGAGTTCCAGACCAGCAGGCGGCCCGCCTCGACCTTGGTCGCCATGTCGGCGATCATGAACTGGATCGCCTGGTGCATCGCGATCGGGACGCCGAACTGGACCCGTTCCTTGGAGTAGTCGGTGGCGTACTCGAGCGCCGCGCGGCCGATGCCGACGGCCATCGCCGAGACGCCGGGACGGGTGCGGTCGAGGGTCATCATCGCCAGCTTGAAGCCCTTGTTTTCCTCGGCGAGCAGGTTCTCGGCCGGGATCTCGACTTCGTCGAAGGAGATGGTCGCGGTGTTGGACGCCCGCTGGCCCATCTTGTCCTCCTTCTTGTCGACGGAGACCCCGGGGAGGTCGGCGTCGACGACGAAGGCGCTGATCCCGCGGTGACCGGCCTCGGGGTCGGTCTTGGCGAACACGGTGAAGTAGTCGGCGTAGGTGCCGTTGGTGATGAAGCACTTGGAGCCGCTGATGACGTACTTGTCGCCCTTCTTGACGGCCTTGGTCTTCATGCCGCAGACGTCGGAGCCGGCGTCGGGCTCGGTCAGGCAGAAGGAGGCGAGCTTGGGGCTTTCGGTCAGCATCCCGAGGTACTTCTTCTTCGTCTCCTCGGAGCCGCCGAGGGTGATCGGGGCCGAGGCGAGGCCGTTGGCCATCAGCGAGGTGCCGATGCCGGAGCAGCCCCAGCCCATCTCCTCCTCGATCAGGCAGCCGGAGAGGTAGTCGAGCCCGGGGCCGCCGTAGGCCTCGGGGACGTGGGTGTTCATCAACCCGACCTCCCAGGCCTTGTCGATCACGTCCTGGGGCCAGGCGCCGTCCTTGTCGTACTCCCAGGCGACGCTGCGCATCTCTTTCTCGGCGAAGTTGTGGGCCAGCTCGCGCAGGTCCTTCTGTTCGTCGGTCAGGGTGAAGTCAACCACCGGTCCGGGCTCCTTTTCGTCCGTGCGTTGAGTCTGATCTGGAGCGCCGCCGCCGGGGCGGGCGTTCCGCCGATTGACTGGTCAGTCAACCAGCCCCAAGGTTAGCGAATGGCCCCGGCTCCATGGGCCGTTTACCCTTGATCACGTGGAGACGGTCGAGACCGAACGACAGCGGCGGATTTCGTAGGATCGCTCTGATGGCAGGCGCGGAGGAGAATCTCTACGAGGTCGAGGAGCTGCTGGTCCAGCCCGGGACCTACTTCAACCCCCAGACCGAGGTCGTGGTCGTCGTCGACGACTCCGCCTCGATCGACCAGGAGGTCTTCAACATGGAGGCCTACGAGGGAGCCGACTGGGTGCGGATCTCAGAGGAGATCCCGATCGACGAGGACGGCCGCGACCGCGTCCTCGAGGCCTTCCAGACGCACTACCACCCCGGCTCGTCCGGCTCGGTCTCCGAGACCGCGCTCGAACAGGGCGACGAGGAGACTGGACGAGGACGAGGACGGCCAGGACCCCGGCCGCGAGGACTGATGCTGGCCGAGGGCGACGCGGCGCCCGACTTCACCCTGCCCGATCAGGACGGCAACGAGGTCAAGCTGTCCGACCTGCGCGGCGAGACCGTCGTCCTCTACTTCTATCCCCGCGCCGATACCCCGGGCTGCACCACCCAGGCCTGCGGCGTCCGCGACCGCTCGGACGAGTACGCGGCGGCGGGCGCCCGGGTAATCGGCGTCTCGCCCGACGAGCCGGCGGCGATCAAGAAGTTCGACGACAAGCACGGGCTCGGCTTCACCCTGCTCGGCGACGCCGACCACTCCGTCGCCGACGCCTACGGCGCCTGGGGCGAGAAGTCGATGTACGGCAAGAAGTACATGGGGATGCTGCGCTCGACCTTCATCATCGACCCCGAGGGCAAGATCGCCCGGGTCTTCCCCAAGGTCCAGCCCAAGAAGCACGACGACCTCGTGCTCAAGGCGCTCGCCGAGCTCGCGCTCAGGCGAAGTAGAAGGCGAGGCCGAAGACGAGGTAGACGGCGAGCAGCTGCACGCCCTCGAACCAGGTCGACTCGCCGTCCTGGGTGACGTAGTTGGCGATCAGGATCGCCAAGCAGGATCGCGCCGAGCTCGAAGCCGTTGAAGACCAGGGCCAGCGGGTAGGGGCCGATGAAGAAGGAGGCAGAGCGACCAGCACCGGGGCGACGAAGAGGGCGACCTGGGCGCTGGAGCCGACGGCGATGTTGACCGCCAGGTCCATCTTGTTCTTCATCGCGACGAGGACCGCGACCCAGTGCTCGGCGGCGTTGCCGACGATCGCGACGACGATCACGCCGATGAAGAACTCCGAGAGGCCGATCGAGTGCGAGGCCTCGGTGATCGAGCCGACCAGGACCTCGGACATCACCCCGACCAGGACGCCGGCGATCGCCAGCGCGATCGACCGAGGTCCGGGTCGACCAGCCCCAGCTGTCCTCGTCCTCGTACTCGGGGTTGAAGATGTCGCGGTGGGTCTTGAGCGAGAAGAAGAGGCCGATCACGTAGGTGACGATGAGGACGATCGCGACGGCCAGCGAGAGGTGCTCGACGGTGCCGCCGTAGTTGGATCGATTCGGCGCCGGGCGCCGGCAGGCCCCTGGCCCTCGACCAGCTCGAAGATCGCCGGCATCAGCAGCGCCGCCGCGGCCAGCATCAGCATCGAGGTCTGGATGCCGGCGCCGGTGCGGCTGAAGGTCTGCTTCTCGCGGCCGATGCCGCCGGCCAGCATCGCCGCGCCGAGGACGAGCAGGATGTTGCCGATGATCGAGCCGACGATCGAGGCCTTGACGACCTCCTGCAGCCCCTTGCCGAGCGCGAAGAGGGCGATGATCAGCTCCGGCGCGTTGCCGAAGGTGACGTTGAGCAGGCCGCCGATGCCGGGGCCCGAGCGCGCCGCCAGCTCCTCGGTGGCGCGGCCCATCAGCGCCGCCGTGGGGATGATCCCCAGCGCCGAGGCGGCGAAGACGACGGTCGCCGGGACGCCGGCCAGGTCGAGCGCGACCGCGATCGGGATCAGCGGCGCCAGCAGGTAGGGCCAGCCCTGCGGCGTGCGCAGGAAGGAGGCGTCGAGTCGCGGCCGGTTGGGGTGTCTGGGCTGGCGTTCACGGGTTGGCGAAGCGTATGCGCAACGACGAAGGGCGCCGCCGATCGCGGCGCCCTTCGCAAGCGGAGTGGCCGCTGAGCGCTATGGAGAGGCTGGCGCACTTCTGCAGGTCGGCCGGGGTTGCGCGCGCTTTCAGGCATTCGAGGTAGCGTCCGCTGCCGCGGAGCCCGCCAGAGCCCCCGCCGGACGACGACGCCGCCCGAGGAGGAGCCGCCTTCGGTGACGCCTTCGAGCAGGCCGCCGAGACCGCCGCCGCTGCTGCCGGCTTCGAGCAGTTCGAGCGGGTTGACGCCGAGCTTCTTGGAACAGGCCTTCGAGCGGCTTGCGCGTTGGCGGGAGCGCTTGATTTCCTGTTCTTCGTTGACTTCGCCGAGCGAGAGGTCGAATTCGACTTCGACCTTTTCGGCTGCTGCCCTTCGGTTCGATCGGTCAGTTCGGCGGCGATCTTGCGGATGATGTTGTCGTCGCCGACGTAGACGTCGACGTGGGCCTTCTTGACCGCCTGGTCAGTTCGCCCTTGGCCTATTCGAGTTCGCCGAGCGGCAGCGGGCCGGCGGCTTCGAGCTGGGCGCTGCAGGCCGGGTTTTCGGTCAGCTTGATGATCGCGTCGATCGCGCCGCCGACGTTGAGGTCGCCGCTGACCTTGGTCGTGTCGGTGCCGTCGACTTCGGCGCTGCCTTCGTTGCTCAGGCTGTCGACGAAGTCGCCGACCTTGAGGCCGGTCGCCGCTTCCTGGCAGGCGGTGACTTCGGCGCGGGTGGCTTCTTCGCCGCCCTGCTGCTGGCCTGTTCGAAGCTCGACTTGACGATGCCGAAGGTGGTCGGGTCGACTTCGTACTCGGTCCCCTTGTAGTTGACGAAGGCGCGGTCGGAAAGCAGCGTCAGGCCGCCTTCGAAGTCGACCGGCTTGCCTTTCAGCGAGCCGTTGGCCTTGGCGCTCAGCGCGAACTCCGGCAGGTTCCTTGGCGCCGCTCTGGAACGGCCCGGAGAGGCTTGACCTCGAGGTCGCCGCCTTCGGCGCCTTCGGACTTGATCCCGAGCTAGAGGTCGAGCGTGCCGCTCTTCACCCCTTCGAGCGTGGCGTTGTCGATGACCTTCTGCGGGTCTTCGCTGCTCTGCCGCTACCGCCGCCGCAGGCGGCGAAGCGCGGTCGCGAGCGCGGCCAGGGCGGCGACCAGGAGCGAAAATGCGGAAGCGGCTCAAGGGATCAGGGCTCCTCGTGATTCGAAGTCGGATCCGACCAGATCGTAGAAGCTGGGCCCTCGATTCTGCAGGGACGATGCTATTGGCGCCGGCGGCTCCTGCCCCCAGCGCCGCATCCCGGCTTCGATTTCCTCGTTGACGGTGCGGACCACCTCGAACCCGGCGTAGCGCTTGGACTCGGCCGGCGACCAGGCGCCAGGGGCGCATGGGGCTGGTCGGTGCGGGCGACCATCTCCTCGACCGCCTGCTCGTACTCCGGCCCGCTTCTCGCGGTTCTCCCAGTCTTCGGCGGTCAGCTTCCAGGACTTTGAGCGGGTCGGCGGCGCGGCTCTTCGAAGCGCCGCAGCTGCTCCTGCGGCGGAGATCTGCAGCCAGAGCTTGACCAGGATCGTGCCCTCGTCGGCGAGCGTGCGCTCGAAGGAGTTGATCTCGTCGTAGGCGCGCAGCCACTGCTCGCGTGTCGCGAGGCCCTCGACCCGCTCGACCAGCACCCGGCCGTACCAGGAGCGGTCGAAGACGGCCATCCCTCCCCAGCCCGGCAGCGCCGGCCAGAAGCGGTGCAGGAAGTGGTGGCGCTTCTCGTCGGCGCTCGGCGCCGCGAACTGGGCGACGCGGACGTGGCGCGGGTCCAGCGGCGCCACCAGCCGCTTGATCGAGCCGCCCTTGCCGGCGGCGTCCCAGCCCTCGAAGACGACGCAGCAGCGGCGGGCCGAGCGATCTGCTCGCCGATCAGGCCGCCGAGGGTCAGGCGCAGCTGGGCCAGCCGCTCCCAGGCGAGCTTCAGCTCCTGCTTCCTCCTCCTTGCGGCTGAGGCTGAGGCTCAGGTCGACCTCGTCGAGGCGTCCCATCCCGGCGATCGTAGACGCTACGGCCGATTCGCCGAGTCGCCGCGGCGTTTCTTCGATCGGCGGCGGCCGGTTCTCGGGTCGTCAGGTTCGCCGCCAGCGGGAAGAGCAGGGCGCCGAGGAAGATCAGGACGACGCCCGAGGCGATCATCCAGCGGGCCTTGGTCAGGTGGCCGAGGATGCCGATCGCGAAGCCCGCCAGCATCAGCGCGATGTAGGGGCCGGGGCTGTGCGGGAAGAGCGTCGGCGAGCGGCGGGACGAAGGTCGGGCACGGGCCGGGATTATCATCGCCGCCATGCCGACGGCTCCGTGGCAGAGGTGAAGGACGCGCTGGCGAAGGTCGGCTACCTCGCCGACGAGCCGGCGGCGCTGGTCTCCTTCCTCGCCCAGCGGCTCGGCAAGCCGGTCCTGGTCGAGGGCCCGGCGGGGGTCGGCAAGACCGAGCTGGCGAAGGCGCTCTCGCGCGCGACCGGCCGCGAGCTGGTGCGGCTGCAGTGCTACGAGGGCCTCGACGAGGCGAAGGCGATGTACGAGTGGAACTACCGCAAGCAGCTGCTGCGGATCCAGGCCGGCGGCGAGGCTGGATGGGAGGACGTGCAGGAGGACATCTTCAGCTCCGACTTCCTGCTGACCCGGCCGCTGATGCAGGCGATCTCCAGCCCCGAGCCGGTCGTGCTGCTGATCGACGAGATCGACAAGACCGACCAGGAGTTCGAGGCGATGCTGCTCGAGCTGCTCTCCGACTTCCAGATCACGATCCCCGAGCTGGGCCAGATCTCGGCGACGACGATGCCGATCGTCGTCCTCACCTCGAACGACTCGCGCGAGCTGACCGAGGCGCTGAAGCGCCGCTGCCTCTACCTCTGGCTCGACTACCCGGGGGTCGAGCGGGAGATGGAGATCGTCCAGCCTGCACGCGCCGGACCTCTCCGAGACGCTGGCCCGGCGGCTGGTCGAGGTGATCGAGATGGTGCGGGCGCTGGACCTGAAGAAGCCGCCCTCGATCGCCGAGTCGATCGACTGGGCGCGGACGCTGCTGCTGATGGGCGCCGAGGACATCGACCGCGAGACCTTCGACCAGTCGATGTCGATCATCGTCAAGCACCGCACCGACATCGACCTCGTCGCCGAGCGGGTCGGGGTGAAACTTGCCGACCCCCTACGGCCCCAGGGCTGACGCCGGGCCGCCGGGGCTGGCGGCGAAGCTGCTCGGCTTCTGCGAGGAGCTGCGCGGCGAGGGGGTCGCGGTCGGGACCTCGGAGATCCTCGACGCCTTCGCCGCCCTGGAGAGGTCGAGCTGGACCTCCCCCGACGACTTCCGCGAGGCGCTGGCGACGACGATCGCCAAGTCCCAGGACGACCGCCGCGTCTTCGAGCTGCTCTTCGACCGCTACTTCTTCCGCGCCGCCGAGGCCGAGGCGGTCCAGCGCGAGGTCACCGAGCGGGGCGGGGGCGGCGGCGAGGACGGCGAGCGGCTCGACATGGACGAGCTGCGCGAGCAGATCCGCGAGGCGATGCTGGCCGGCGACGAGGACCGGATGCGGGACCTGGCGCGGCTGGCGATCGCCGCCTTCGGCAACGCCGAGGGCTCGGGCGTGGTCGGCGTCGACGTGCAGCGGATCCGCCGCACGCTCGGCCTCTCGGCCGGGTCCCAGCCGCCGGGCGAGGACGGCGGCGAGCGGCCGCCGATCGACCGCGAGCAGCTGAGCGGCTTCGAGCGCCACCTGCGGCGCGAGCTGGAGCGCGACCTGATCGAGCGGACCGAAACCCTGCCCCCCTCCCGCCCCCTGGCCGAGCTCGACCGCACCCTGCCGACCAGCCCGACCCAGGACCTCGCCGCGGTCCACCGCGCCGTCTCGCAGATGAAGCGGCGGCTGGCGACGCTCGGGCACGAGCAGCGCGGCCGCCGCAAGGGCGCCCACGGTCGACGTGCGGCGGACGATGCGGGCCTCGCTGGAGACCGGCGGCGTGCCGCTGCGGCTCAAATACCGGCCGAAGCGCCCGCGCCGGCCGGAGATCTACGTCCTCTGCGACGTCTCGACCTCGGTCACCTCGGCCAGCGTCTTCTTCCTCTCCGTCCTCCACGCCCTGCACGACTCGTTCCGCAAACTGCGCAGCTTCGTCTTCATCGAGCGGATCTCCGAGGTCACCGACGTCTTCGAGCACGAGCGCGACTTCGCCGTCGTCGCCCAGCGGATCTCCAGCGAGGGCGGCGTCGCCGACGTCTCCGGCTACACCGACTACGGCCGCGTCTGGCTCGAGTTCCTGACCGAGATCTCCGACGAGCTCGACCCGCGCTCGACCGTGATCGTGCTCGGCGACGCCCGCACCAACGGCCGCGAGCCCCACGCCGAGGTCTTCGCCCAGGTGGCGGAGCGGGCCGGCCGCCTCTTCTGGCTCAACCCCGAGCCGAAGCTCTACTGGAACTACGGCGACTCGGTGATGGCCGCCTACGAGCGCTACTGCGACGGCGCCTTCGAGTGCTGGACCACCCGCCACCTGGAGAACTTCGTCAACGTCGTCGCCGGCGGCGTGCCGGCGGCCGAGTGAGCGGCTAGCGGGCGACCCAGGCGTCGGGGGCGGCGGCCAGCTCCTTGACCGTCTCCGGCAGCTCGCCGGAGACGAGGTCGGCGAGGGTGACCTGCTCGAGCACGGTGCGGAGGCTGGCGCGGACGGCGATCCAGACCTCCTGCAGGTGCTCGGAGTTGCCGCGGTACTCGATCGTCCTCAGGCGGCGTCGACTGGACGTGGGCGATCGGCCCCTCGACCGCGCGGACGATCTCGGCGACGGTCACCTCGTCGGCCGGTTTGGCCAGCCAGTAGCCGCCCTTGGCGCCGCGGCGGGCGCGGACGATGCCGTGGTGCTTGAGCTCGAGCAGGATGTGCTCGAGGAACTGCAGGGGGATGTCCTGGGCCTCCGCCAGGCGCTCGCCCTTGATCGGGCCCTCCTCGGCGGCGGCCAGCTCGGCGGCGGCCCGCACCGCATAGTCGGCCTTCGCTGAAACGCGCATGGGGCTAGTAAATCAGTCGGCGGGCAGCGTCCGCACCAGGGTCCGCGCCTGGTCTTCCTCCTGCTCGCGCTGGCGCTCGCGGCGCCGGTTCAGCCAGTGGGGGGCGTAGAGGACCGCCCCCAGCCCGACCGCCGCAACCGCGGCGGCGATCGGCCAGACGTTGGGGTCGCCCTTCTGGATCGTGACGATGCCGGAGCCGATCAGGACGAGGCCGAGCGCGGTGCGGATGAAGCCCTGGGGCGCCCGGTCGGAGAGGGCCGAGCCGACGATCACGCCCGGGATCGAGCCGACGAGGATGTTGCCGGCGAGGCCGAAGTCGACGTTGCCGCCGACGATGTGGGCGAGGCCGGCGGCCCAGAGCAGGATCGCGGCGTGGAAGACGTCGGTGCCGACCACCTTCTTCGGCGCCAGGCGGTAGACGGCGATCAGCAGGATCGCGATCACGGTGCCGGAGCCGGCGGAGGTGATCCCGATCACGAAGCCGGTGGTGGCGCCGATCACGATGGCGGCGACCTTGTGGCGTTTCTCGACCTCGAAGCGGTCGCGCTCGTCGATCAGGTTGCGCAGGATCAGGGCGCGGGCGAGGGTGATGATGCCGACCATCAGCAGGGTCCCGCCGAGCACGGCGTAGACGAGCGAGTCGAGCCGGTCTTCGCCGATCTGGTCGGCGAGGATCGAGACCAGGGCGACGCCGGCCACCGCCGCCGGCACGCTGCCCATCGAGAGCCACTTGACCAGCTCCATGTTCACCGTCTTCATGCGGAAGTGGCGCCAGCCGCCGACCGTCTTGGTGATCGCCGAGTAGACGATGTCGGTGCCGATCGCCGTCGTCGGCTGGATCCCGAAGATCAGGATCAAGAGCGGCGTCATCAGCGAGCCTCCGCCCATGCCGGTCATACCGACGAGTACGCCGATGCCCAATCCGAAGAGGACGATTGCCGGGTCCATGGTGAGTTGTGTCGCTCCGCGCCGGGGTGCTTATCGACTTTCCTGACCTTCTTGGTCAGGAGTGCGGAGTGCGCCAGGATACCAGATGAATCCGAGATCCGGGTCTCGATGAGGGCCGCCGCCCCGCCGAGCGGCGGCCACGGTCGATCCGCGCCTCGGCCACTCCTACGGCGAGCTGCAGACGATCAGCGGCTCGACCTGGAGGTCGCCGAGCACGAGGTCGTCGGCCTGGTCGGACCCTCCGGCTGCGGCAAGTCGACCCTGCTGGAGCTGGTCTGCGGGCTGCAGGAGCCGAGCGTCGGCACGGTCGCGGTCGGCGGCGCCGAGGCCGCCGCGGGGCGCCTCGCCCACTGCGCCTACATGCCCCAGCGCGACCTGCTGCTGCCCTGGTACTCGGCGATCGACAACGCCGCCCTGGCGCTGCGCAACCGCGGCCTCGGCAAGGCCGAGGCGCGACAGCAGGCGGGCGCGCTCTTCGACCGCTTCGGCCTCGCCGGCTTCGAGTCGACCCCCCCGGCGGAGCTGTCGGGCGGGATGCGCCAGCGCGTCGCCTTCCTCCGCACTCTGGTCGCCGGCAAGCCGGTGCTGGCCCTGGACGAGCCCTTCGCCTCGCTCGACGCGATCACCCGGGCGGAGATGCAGGAGTGGCTGGCGGAGCGCCCTGGGGGCCGACCCCCGCACCGTCGTCCTCGTCAGCCACGACGTCGAGGAGGCGCTCTACCTCTCCGACCGCGTCGCCGTCCTCTCCGCCCGCCCGGCCCGCATCGTCGCCGAGCTGCGGGCGCCGGCGCCGCGGGCCGCCGACCGCGACGCCGCCGTCACCGACCCCGCCTTCGTCGCCGTCCGCGAGCGGGCGCTGCATGCCCTGCGTCAACCGCCCGTGGTTCCTTAGGGACGGGATGCGTCCCAAAGGAACCACGGGATCGGTGAGGCGCTGGCTGCTGCCGGCGCTGCTGCTGGCGGCGCTGATCGGCGCCTGGCAGCTCGCCGCCTCGACCGGCTTCCTTGCCGACGTCCTCGGCCTCGAATCGTTCCTCGTCCCCTCCCCGGCCGAAATCGCCGAGATCGCTCTGGCAGAACCGCTCGCTGCTGGCCGAAAACGCCTGGGTCACGCTGCGCGAGATCCTCCTCGGCCTCGGCTGCGCGCTCGTCGCAGGGGTCGGGTTCGCCGTGCTGATGCACCTCTCCGAGATCCTCCGCGACGCGTCCTACCCGCTGATCGTCGCCTCGCAGACGATCCCGATCGTGGTCATCGCGCCGATCCTGCTCGTCTGGCTCGGCTTCGGCATCGGTCCCAAGGTCGTGGTCGTCGCTCTGATCTGCTTCTTCCCGATCACGATCAACGCGCTCGACGGCCTCCGCTCCGTCGACCCCGACGCGATCAAGCTGATGCGCAGCCTCGACGCTTCGCGCTGGCAGCTCTTCCACCGGGTCGAGGCGCCGACGGCGCTGCCGAGCTTTTTCACGGGCGCCAAGATCGCCGTCGTCCTGGCGCCGATCGGCGCTGTCTTCGGCGAGTGGGTGGGCGCCAGCTCCGGCCTCGGGCACCTGATCCTGACCGACAACGCCCAGCTCGAAGTGGCGCGCGAGTTCGCCGCGGTCGCCGTTCTCTCCGCCATGGCGCTGGTCCTGATCGGCCTTCTGGCCCTCGCGGAGCGGCGCGTCGTCACTTGGCGATAGAACACAGGGGATGAGGTTGCCCCGAATCCCGGCACTCGCGCTCTCCCTCGCCCTGCTGGCGCTGGCGCTCGGCCTCGCCGCCTGCGGCGAGAAGTCGGAGGAGCTCGAGCACCGAAGCCCAGCCCTTCAGCCTCACGCTCGACTTCTACCCCAACCCCGACCACGCCGGGATCTACATGGCGCAGAAGCTCGGCTACTTCAAGGAAGCCGGCCTCGACGTCAGCATCGGCGCTCCCGCCGATCCCGCGGCGCCGATGAAACTGGTCGCCGCCGGGCGGACGGACCTGGCGATCTCCTACGAGCCCGAGGTCGCCCTGGCCCGCGACAGGGGCCTCGACGTGGTCGCGGTCGCGGCCCTGGTCAACCGGCCGCTGACCTCGCTGATCTGGCTCAAGCAGTCCGGGGTCAAGGGCGTCGGCGGCCTCAAGGGCAAGACCGTCGCCACCGCCGGCATCCCCTACCAGCAGGCCTTCCTGAAGACGATCCTCTCCCGCGTCCACCTCTCCCCCGCCGACGTCAAGGAAGTCAACGTCGGCTTCGGCCTGCTGCCGGCCCTGCTCGGCGGCAGCGCCCAGGCGATGCTCGGCGGCTACAGCAACGTCGAGGGCGTCGACCTGCGCCAGCGCGGCAAGGACCCGGTCGTCACTCCGGTCGACAAGCTCGGCGTGCCCACCTACGACGAGCTGGTCCTGGTCGCCAACCGCAGCTCGCTGGAAGCCGAACCGGAAAAGTTCCGCCTCTTCATCGCCGCCCTCCAGCGCGGAACCGAAGCGGCCGTGGCACGGCCGAACGCCGCCACCGAGGCGGTGCGGGAAGCCAACGACGGCACTCGAACCGAAGCTGACCGAAGCGGAGGTCAAGGCGACCCTGCCGCTGCTGGCCGGCCGCACCGCCGGCAAGCCCTACGGCTACATGGACCCCGGCCGAGTGGCAGCACCTTCGCCGGCTGGATGCGCGACAACGGCCTGATCAAGGCGCTGCCGACGCCGGCCGAACTGCTCAGCAACGCCTACCTGCCGGGCGAGATCCCCGAATAGTCGAGCGCCCCTTCGCCGAGCAGCCGGCTGACCTCGCTTGGCCGGCATCGCGGCGTGGAAGAGGTGGCCCTGGGCGTAGTCGCAGCCGAGCCGGCGTCAGCTCGGCCAGCTGGACCTCGCTCTCGACTCCCTCGGCGATGACCTCCAGCGAGAGCGCCCGGGCCATGCCGATGATCGCCTCGACGATCGCCGTGCGCTCCTGCTCGATCCCCAGCGCGTCGACGAATGAGCGGTCGATCTTGAGCGCGTGGAAGGGGAAGCGGTTGAGGTAGGCGAGCGAGGAGTAGCCGGTGCCGAAGTCGTCGAGAACGAGGCGGACGCCGATCTCGTTCAGCGCCTCCAGCGAGGCGATCGCCGTCGCCGACTCCTCGACCAGGACGCTCTCGGTGATCTCCAGCCGCAGGTGGACGGGCTCCAGGCCGGTGCGGGCGACGATCTCGGCGACGGTGGCGGGCAGGTCGCGGTGGGCGACCTGGCGAGCGGAGAGGTTGACGGCGACGTCGAACGGGCGGGCGTCGGGCCGCTGCTCGTGCCAGCTCGAGGATCTGGCGGCAGGCGCGCTCCTGGACCCAGCGGCCGATCGGCTCGATCAGGCCGCTGTCCTCGGCGATCGAGACGAACTCGGCCGGGTCGAGCAGGCCGCGCTCGGGGTGCTGCCAGCGGACCAGCGCCTCGAGGCCGGTGATCTCGCCGGTGCGCAGGTTGACCACCGGCTGGTAGTGGAGGGCGAGCTCCTCGCGGTCGAGCGCGTGCCGCAGCTCCCGTTCGACCTCCAGCCGGCGCATCGCGCTGGCCCGCATCTCGGCGTCGAAGAGGACGCAGCGGGCGCGGCCGCTCTCCTTGGCCCGGTACATCGCCGCGTCGGCGTCGCGGATCAGCAGCTCGGCGTTGGCGCTGCGCTGGTCGGCGGGGCGGGCGACGGCGACGCCGATGCTGGCGGTGACGAAATGCTCGACGCCCTCCATCGAGAAGGGCTGGGTGAAGGCCAGCGGCGACCCGGTCGGCGATCGCGATCGCCTCCTCTTCGTCGGCGAGGCGGTCGATCAGGATCCCGAACTCGTCGCCGCCGAAGCGGGCGACGACGTCGCCGGGCCGCAGGTGGGCGCGCAGGCGCGGCGCGACGGCGCGCAGCAGGGCGTCGCCGGCATGGTGGCCGAGGCTGTCGTTGATCAGCTTGAAGTGGTCGAGGTCGAGGAAGAGGATCCCGATCGGCGAGCCGGAGACGGTCGGCGCGCTTGAGCGCGTCGCCGAGCGCGTCGACGAAGCTGAGCCGGTTGGGCAGGCCCGGTCAGCGAGTCGTGCAGGACCCGGTGGCGCAGCGCCTGGTCGGCGGCGTGGCGCTCGATCGCGTCGGCCAGCACGTTGGCGGCGGCCTGCACGAAGGGAACGTCCTTGGGCGCTGAAGCGGTGCGGCTCGGTGGCGTGGACGTCGAGCACGCCGAAGGGGTGGTCCTTGCCGTCGATCATCACCGCCAGGCTGCTGGCGGCGCCGAAGGCGCGCAGCGACCGGCGGCATCGTGAAGCGGCTCTCGGTCGACCCAGTCGGAGACGATCGCGTGCGTGCGCCGGAGTCGAGGGCGGCGCCGGCGTGGGAGTCGCGGGCGGCGGAGACGCGGCGGCCGGCGCCGACCACCTGGTCCTCGAGCCCGGCGCGGAGGTTGAGGCGGCGGCCGTCGCGGCCGAGCTCCCAGATGCAGGCGCTGTGGACGCCGTCGACTTCGCCGATCAGCGCAGGCGGCGGCGCGCATCAGCGACTCCGGGTCGCCGTTCTGCAGGGCCCGCTCGCCCAGCCTGGCGACGACGGCCTGCTGGGAGAGCGCCCGCTGCAGCTCCCCCTCGGCGTGCTTGCGCTCGGTGATGTCGTAGAGGACGCCGTGCCAGACCGGCACCCCCTGGTCGTCGGCCTCCAGCACCGCCTCGTCGAGCATCCAGACGATCTCGCCGCTCGCGGGTGCGCATCCGGTACTCGACCGGCTGGTGTTGCGGTTGCCGAGGTAGATCCTCGGTTTCGATTCGCCAGCGGCCGCCGCGCGATCGTCGGGGTGCAGGAGGCGGGCCCAGAGTCCGCGGTCCTCTTTGAACTCCTCGGCGGAGTAGCCGAGGATCTCCTCGACCTGGGGGCTGACGTAGCGCCACTCGCCTTCCTCGCCCAGCTCCGAGGTGTAGACGATCACCGGCAGGCGCTCGACCAGCCGCCGGTAGTCCTGCCCGCCGGCGGCTATCTGGTCGAGGAATTCGTTGACCTCGTGCTCGGGCCAGTTCCTGTCCCCGATTACCTGCGCATCGCGTGGTGTATCGACACATGGTCCAGGCGCTTGACCGCACGTCCGTCCAGGCACGAAGTCGTGCAGGCCAGGCGGAGCCGTTCAGGCGGCGAAGCGGAGCGGCGGGCCCTGGCGGCGCGACGCGGTGCGGCCCGGCCAGCGTCAGCGCCGCGGCCAGGCCGCGGTACGGCTCGTACGGCGCGTAGAACTCCTCCACCTCGGCGACGGCGGCGCGGCGGCCGAGGCCGGCGAGGCGGCCGACCAGCTTGATGTAGCCGAGGTCGCCGGCCGGCAGCGAGTCCATCTCGCCGCGCCCGAAGAGCGCCAGGCACCGGACCGTCCAGGGCCCGACCTGCGGCATCGCCAGCAGGCGCCGCTCGGCTGCCGGGGAGTCGAGGTCGCAGCGACCGCCGGCCGCCAGGCGGGCGACTCGCCGCAGCGCCGCGGCACGGCTCGGGGCCAGGTCCATCGCCGCCAGTTCGGCCGGAGCGCGGCCGGCGACGGTCGCCGCCGCCGGCACGTCGCGCAGGCCGTCGCGACCGTCCCCCAGGCGCGGGCCCCAGCGACCGACGATGCGGCGCTCGATCGCGGACCGCGCGGTCGGCCTCGATCAGCTGGCCGACGACCGCCGGCGGCGAGCGCCTCCCAGGGCCAGACGCGGCGGCGGGGCCGGAAGCTCGGCTGGCGCCGGATCAGCGGCCCGAGCAGCGGGTCGCGGCGAAAGCGCCGGTGGAACTCGGCCAGGTCGAGTCGACGCCGAGCGCGAAGCGCATCCGCTCGATCGCCACGTCGAGCTGCGGCGGCCCCGGCCGGCGCCGACCTCGCTGCCGGGAAGCGGCAAGGTCACGGCGGCGGGATCGACCGCCTCGGCGCGCACGAGCACGCGGCGGCCGGCCGGCTGCCAGGCCCGCACCAGCACCGGGCTGCCCTCGACGTGCAGCAACCGGGTCGCGACCCCGCCTCGGACCCGCAGCGTCCGGTCGTCGCTCCCTCGCGGCAACCGATACGGCGCCGCCGGCCGGACCTCTGATTCGAGCGTCGCTCACCTGCCGAGCAGGTGCACGTCCACGAGGAAGGAGCGGCTGGCAACGACGTCGCGGCGGTCGCGGCGACGGCTGAGGCGCCGGGGGGAGCGGCTCTTCGACCCGACCGCGCTCACGGCGCGCACGGCGGCGACGGTCGCGGCCCCGGCGAGGACTCCGCCGGCGGCGGCGAGGGCGGCACTGCGGACCTCGGTGCGCAGCACCGGCGTCGCCGGCACCTGGTAGGGCAGCGGCAGCGCCCGCACCGGTTCGTCGCGTCCCGCGCCTCGGCATCTTCCTCAGCCACAACCTCGCCGTCCAGCTCGAAGATCACTCACCGCGCCGACTCTAGCGAGGCCCCAGGCCGCCTCCTCCTCAGCTCATCCGCAATTAGCGGACGTTGCGCGGGACGTCCTCGTGAGGAGGGGTTGGGCGCTCGCCAAGCCTCCCCAGCTGTTGCGCAGGTGAGCCCCAACCCTCCGCGCCAGACCCTCGCCCTACAACGCCCGCTCATACAGCCGGTACTTCTTGACGACCTCGCCGCCCATGCCTTCCATCGCCCGGTTCATCGGCTCGTTCGTCTCCAGGATCCAGCCCATCTCGCCGCCGACGATGCCGCCCGGCACCGCCGCCTCCTCCAGGTGCTCGCAGGTAGAGGCCGGCGGCGACGCCGGTGTGGCGGTAGTCGTGCTTGACGCCGAGCGCGAACACCCGACACTGGTCGATCTTGCGTTTGCCGAGCAGGAACCTGGCCCAGCCGAGGGGCAGAAGGCGACCGTTCAGCTTCGCCATCACCTGGTTGACGTCCGGCAGGGTGAGGGCGGCGCCGACGACCTCGCCGTCCTTCTCGGCCATGTAGGCCCAGTTCTCGTCGATCACCTGCTTCAGGTTCTTGGCCTGGAAGTCGACCTCGGCGTCGGTGATCGGGACGAAGCCCCAGTTGTCGCCCCAGGCCTCGTTGTAGACGTCCATGAAGCGCCGCACCTCGCCCGCCATGTCGCGCTTGCGCATGTTGCGGATCGTGATCCCTTCGTCCTCCAGCGCCTTCCTGGCGGCGGCGTGGATCGCGGGGTCGAAGCGCTCGCCCTCCTTGAGGTCGCCGAACTGCAGCTCCCACATCAGCACGTCCATCGCCTTCTCGAAGCCCTCCGCCTCGATCAGCTCGCGGTAGAAGGGCGGGTGCCAGGGCTCGAGGATCATCGGCCGCCGCTCGAAGCCCTCGATCAGGATCCCGATCTCGTCGTTGGTGGTGAAGTCCATCGGGCCGAGGATGCGGCCGCGGCCCTTCGCCGCGGCCCACTCGCGCGGCCGCGTCCAGGAGCGCCTTCGCCACCTCGGGGTCGTCGGCGCTCTCGAAGAAGCCGAACATCGCGTCGCTGCCGCCCTGGTACTCGTCCCAGCGATGGTCGACGTGGGCGCTGATCCGCCCGACCGGCTCGCCGTCGCGCTCGGCGATCAGCAGCTCCGCCTCGCCGTGCTCGAACCAGGGGTTCTTCTTCGGGATTGAGGAACTCCATCCGCTCGAAGACCAGCGGCGCCACCCACTGCGGGTGGTCGCGGTGGAGGCGGAAGGGCACCTTGACGAAGCGCTTGCGCTCGCGACGCGTTCGCACCGGCCGGATCGACACGCTTGCCATGTGAGGCGCAACCTACACTCTGGTCGATGAGCGAGACCGCGAAGGCCCCGGTCGACGTCTTCGAGAAGGCCCGCAGCCACGACCGGCTGGAGCAGCTCGAAGCGGCCAAGGAGCACGACCTCCTCCCCTACTTCCGCCTGCTCACCTCGCAGGCCGGCCCGGTGGTGGAGATGGAGGGGCGCGAGACGATCATGCTCGGCTCCAACAACTACCTGGGCCTGACCGGGGACGAGCGGGTCAAGCAGGGCGCCCGCGACGCCCTGGAGACCTACGGCACCGGCGTCACCGGCTCGCGCCTGCTGAACGGGACGACGCCACTGCACGTCGACCTCGAGCGCGAGCTGGCCGAGTGGATGCGGGTCGAGGACGCGATCGTCTACACCACCGGCTACCAGGCCAACCTGGGCTGCATCGGCACGATCCTCGGGCCGGCCGACACGGTGATCTGCGACTCCGGCGACCACGCCTCGATCCTCGACGGCTGCCGCCTCTCCGGCGCCAAGCTGCGCCCCTTCCGCCACAACCGGATGGACAAGCTGGAGAAGATGCTGCAGCGGGCGGCGGAGGACGGCGGCGGCGTCCTCGTCGTCGTCGACGGCGTCTTCTCGATGGAGGGCGACGTCTGCGACCTGCCCCGCATCGTCGAGCTCTGCCAGGGCTACGGGGCGCGGCTGATGGTCGACGAGGCCCACGGCGCCGGCGTCCTCGGCGCCCGCGGCGCCGGCGCCTGCGAGCTCTTCGGCCTCGAGGACGAGGTCGACCTGCGGATGGGCACCTTCTCCAAGAGCCTCGCCTCCTGCGGCGGCTTCATCGCCGGCCCGGCCGACGTGATCGAGTACCTGAGGGTCTCCTCGCGCTCATTCGTCTTCAGCGCCTCCGCCGTTCCTGCCGCGGTCGGCGCGGCGCTGGCGGCGCTGCGGGTGATCCGCGAGGACGGGCCGGCGCTGTTCGAGGCGCTGCTCGCCAACGCCGAGTACCTGCGCGAGGGCCTGCGCCACCTCGGCCTGCAGGTGATCGAGCCGGGGACGCTCCCGACGGCAGCGTCGCGACGACGCCGGTGGTGCCGGTCGTGGTCGGCGACGACTGGCAGGCGGTGCTGCTCTGGAAGGCCCTCTTCGACGCCGGCGTCTACACCAACGTCGCGATCCACCCGGCGGTGCCGCCGGGTGGGGCGCTGCTGCGGACCAGCCTGATGGCGACCCACGAGCGCGAGCACCTCGACGGCGCCCTCGGGACGATCGCCCGGGTGATCGAGGACTTCCCGGACCTTCCGCCGATCGTAATCCGGCGGTAACCGGATCTTGACATCCCCCGTCGTGGGTAGTTTCAGGCTTGTCCAGATCGGGTACAAGCTGATGGTCGGGGTCGAAATTGTTGCTCTTAGCGGCTGCGCTGGCGCTGCCTCTCGTGCCGTAGTGGGTTGACGGCCACCACCTCCACCGCATAGCTTGGCCTCCTCGCCGAACACCCCGGGCGGGGTGGACGAATTGAGAACTCGGTCCGACCCGGACCACGGCCCAGGCCAGTGGCCTCCGGTTCGGAAGCGAGATACCCAGTTAACCGATTCCTTGAAGGGAGGAGTCCCAGTGGACGCTGCCTCAACGGCACCCGCAACGACGATCGCATCTTCAATGGAGGCCCCGCAGCACATGCGGGCGCTCGAACGAGCCAACCTGGTCCGGCTCGCCCGCGCCGAGCTGAAGCGCGCGATAGCGCGGGGAGAGGCATGGACGCCTCGGAGGTGGTCCGCGACTGCCCCTGGGAGACCGAGAGCATGACCATCGCCGAGCTGCTGACCAGCCAGCGCCGCTGGGGCCGCACCCGCGCCCGCAAGTTCCTCCTGCCGCTCTCGCTGAACGAGAACAAGCAGCTGGGCACGCTGACCTCGCGCCAGCGCCAGCTGCTCTCGACCGAGCTCGCCTCCCGCTCCACCGGCGGCCGCGAGGCGCTGACGGTCTGAGAGGCGCTCAGCCGCGCATTCCACCGACCCGGAAGCTGAGGCCTCCGGAAGCGCGTTGGAATGCGCGGCGCGCCAGGAAGAAGGCGATCGCGAAGGCGACCGCTCCCACCGCCAGGGCGACGGCGAGGATCTGGTGGGCGAGATAGAAGAGCCGCCGACGGTGAGGACGAAGACCGCCCCGGCCAGCAGCGTCGTGTGGGAACGGTAGCCGGCGAAGTGCTCGCGGATCGCGACCTCGAGGCCGCCGAGGCCGGCAAGGGCGACGCCGACGCCGATCGCGGTCGGGTCCTGGCCGACGATGCCGACGATCAGGGCGACGATGCCGCCGAGGATCACCAGCTCGGCCAGCGGCACCTTGCCCCAGGGGGCCGGGGGACGGTCGTCGGGCGCGGCGACGCGAGGCGCGGGCTTCGGCGCGAGGCGGCCGCCTGATCAGGCGGCGCCGGTCGTCTCGGTCGCTTGCCCTTCCGCTTCCCGCTCAACGGCCGCAAGCCGCCCGGCTAACGGGCATCCCGACGAGACCTTGACCCGCCACCAGCCCATCAGCATCCCGATCGGGCCGAGGCGGGGGCGCGAGTGCCAGGCGCCGCAGCCCGGCTCGCCGACGTCGTCGCGGCTGATCTTGACCCACTTGTAGTCCGCCGGCGCCTCCAGCATCTTGCGCAGCAGCTCGCGGTTGCCGGTCTCCACCCGAGCCCGCTCGCGCAGCGTCAGCCGCGCCTCGGCGACCCGCTCGGCGAGCTCGTCGCGCAGCCGCTCCAGCTCGCCGAGGTCGAGGATCCGCGGCTCGGCCGCCAGCGCCGCCACCGCGTAGACGATCTCCACCCGGCCGAAGGCCTCGGCGAAGAGCCCGGCCAGCTCGCCCTCGAGGCGCCCGATCTGGCGCCGCAGCTCGATGCCGGGCGAGGCGCTCGTCGACCTCGACGCGGAGCGCCGCCGTCAGGCTGTCTCTTTCGAGCAGATCCGGCATCGGCCTGGCCCCGAGTGTAGATCACGGCGGCGCGGCGGCGAACGAGGGGACGGTTAAGGATCAGGCGGCGACGGTCCGCGGCGGCCATCCAGAGCGCCTCGTCGACCGCGATCTGCGGCACCCCCTTGACCTGGACCGCGACGATCGCGATGCGGCGGCTGGCGGGCTCGACGCCGTAGCCCTCGCCGGTGGCCCCGAAGAGCAGGCCGACCGGGCCGTCGATCGTCGGCGATCGCCAGCGTTCCCTGCGCGAGCTCGCCGGGGCGCCCGGGGAGGGACTCCCCCGGCGCCGAGTCGCGAATGCAGAGGCCGCCGCTCGAGGCTGTCGGCGTCGAAGGCCCGCAGGGCGACGCCGGTCTCGACGATCGACGATGGTCAGCGCGTCGGCGGGCAGCCCCGGCTGTTGAAGGCGCCGTCGTGGAGCCGCTCGAAGGCCAGCTGCTCGACCGGGGTCCGGGTGCGGTCGGGGTCGAGGCCGATCTGGCGGAAGAAGACCCGGTAGGCCCAGGGGATCGGCCGTTCCCGCATGTGGATCGCCTGGGCGCCGTAGAAGCGGTCGGAGAGGTCGCGGAGGCGGCGTCGAACCGGCTCCGGGCTGCTGCCCCGGCATCGCGTCGACCTCGACCCAGGCGATGCCGAGGCCGGGGAACTCGGCGGCGATGTGGGGCGCCACCCAGCCCTGCTCGGGCGCCGGGTCCCAGCCCATCCGCGGCTCGGCGGCGCCGGCGCTCATCCTCAGCCGTTCCGCCGCCCGCGGTGGCGGCGAGCAGGCGCTGCGACCCGGGCGCTCAGCTGGCCGGCGGTGAGTTCGCCGATGCTGGCGCTCTCGCAGCGTGCCGCCGGGGTAGACGTAGGCGAAGGTGGGACAGCCGCCGACCCTGTAGAGGCTGGCGACGGCGCCGTCGCGGTCGTAGCCGACCGGCATCCTCCAGCCGTGCCGGCGGACCAGTTCGCGAACGGTGTCGCGGTCGTCGCGCACGTCCAGCGAGAGGAAGTTCACCCGCCCACGGTAGCGCTCGTAGACCCGGTTGACGACGTCCTGCTGGTCGGCGCAGTCGCCGCCTTTGGTGAACCAGAACGAGATCACCAGCGGGCGGCCGAAGAGGTCGCAGACCCGGATCGCTTCGGCGGTCGTGATCCGGCAGGCCGGGGTGCGGGGCGGTTCTTCCGGGCAGGGCACGGCGGCGGTGTCGCAATCGTCCTGGGCGACGTTGGCGTCGCCTTCGAGCTGGCCGGCGGCGACCGGCACGGCGAACTCCGGCAGCGGCCAGCGCGGCGGCTGGCGGTCGAGGCCCGAGGGTGCCGCCGGCGCCGCCACCGCTCAGCGGTGTGGATCGCCGCGACGACGATCACCGCCAGGAAGATCAGGCCGACCGCGACCGAGTAGCGGTCCCTCATCGTTCCTCGCTCCAGGTCAGGGCGGCCGGCAGCACGACCATCACCCCCAGCAGGGCGACGGCGAGGTCGATCACGGTGACGAGGCCGAAGTCCCGCAGCATCTGGACGTCGCTGGCGATCAGGACCGCGAAGCCGGCGATCGCGGTCACGCCCGAGGCGAGGACGGCGGCGCCGGTGCGCCGGAAGGCCCGCCGCAGCGCGGCCTCCACGTCTCCGCCCCCGCGCCGCTCTTCGTGGAAGCGACCGGCGAGGATCACCCCGAACTCGGTGGCGATCGCGATCGTCAGCGCCCCCAGCGCCGCCGACATCGGGTTGAGCGGGATGCCGGAGAGCCAGAGGACCAGCGAGGCCCAGCCGGTCGCCAGCAGCGTCGGCGCCAGCGGCACCAGGGCGCGGGAGAGCGAGCGGTAGACCGCGAGCAGGACCAGGGCGACGGCGAGCAGGCCGGCCAGCGTGAGCCAGTAGCGGCTGGCCGAGAGGTCGCCGGCCGATTCGGCGGCGATCACCGGCAGGCCGGCCAGGTGGACCTCGACGCCGGCCGGCGGCCCGCCCCTGGCTCCCGGCTCGCCGATCTCGCCGCGGACGCGTTCGATCAGCGCCTGCTGGTCCTCCAGCGACTGGGCGCGGATGCCGAAGGAGAGCAGCGCCTCGTGACCGATGCGGCCGCTCGCCGGGTCGATCGGCGCCACCTGCCTGAGGTCGTAGGGAGACAAGGCCGAGAGCGTTTCATCGATTCCCCGCCGGGTCAGCTTGCCGCCGCCGCGGGTGAGGAAGTCCGACAGCGCCGGCCCCGGGCAGACTTCGGCTTCGAGGCAGCTCGGGTTTTCGCCGCTGAACCCGTTCGCGCGCAGGACCCGCCGCTTGAAGGCGGCCATCCAGGCGATCGTCGCCGGGTCGGTCAGGTCCGGCGCGCGGACGCTGACGTCGAGCTCGCCGGAGACGCCGGTGGCGTTCTGCAGCTCGTTCAGGTTGCGGACCGCCGGCAGGGATTGGGGGGCCAGGGAGCGGATGTCGGAGACGGTTTCGATCTGAGTTCCGAGGCCCCAGCCGACCAGGGCTAGCGCCAGGCCGACGCCCAGGACGCGGAGCGGGTGCTCTAGCGCCAGCCAGATCGTCCAATCTCGGAGCCAGGCGAGGAGGCGCTCTGGCGCGCGGGTCCTGCCCCGGGCGAGGAAGCGCCTCCGCCCAGCTTCTTTACCGCGAAGGGTTAGGGCTGCGAAGCCGGCCGTTAGTGCCAGGGCGAAGGCGATGCCGACCCCGATCAGGAGGAGCAGGCCGAAGCTGCGGACCATCGGGGTTGGGGAGAGCTGGAGGGCTAGGAAGCCTGCGGCCGTGGCGAGGCATGCTGCGGCAATCGTGGGGCCGCCGGCCGTGGCGGCGGCTCGGGCGGCGGCGACGCCGTCCAGGCCGCCGGCGACGGCCTCGTCGAAGCGGGCTTGGAATTGGATCGCGTAGTCGACCGCGAGGCCGATCAGGATCGGGAGGACGGCTATCGAGGCTATGGTCAGGGAGCCGCCGAAGAGGTCGAGGAGGCCGAAGACGATTGCCGTAGCCGCCAGGGCGACGGCGAGGGGCAGGAGGCGGGGGCGCGAGCGGAAGACGAGGAGCAGGGTCAGCGCCATCACCGCCAGCGAGACCGCGAAGAGGACGAGCAGAGCGTCCTTCAGCGCCCGCGAGAGGCCGTCGATCACGACCGGCGCACCCGAGACCACGTAGCTGCCGCCCTTCAGCTCGAAGCAGGGCGCCGGCTTGCCTTCCTCGGCGCAGGCCCGGCGCGGCGTCGTGTCGCCCACCGCGGCTTCGATCAGTCCGATCGCCCGGTGGCGCTCGGCTTCGCTCAGATCCGGCTTCAGGCGGACGACGATCTGGGCCGAGTGGCTGTTGGGGAAGAGGTAGGCGAGCCGGGCCTTCGGGGTGCCGCGGGCGCGGCTGAGGTCGAAGACGACGGTGGCGACGAATTCGGGGTTGTCGAGGCTGGGGGCGCTGGTGATCCCGTAACGGGTGGCGACGTCGAGCAGGAACGCGCGCAGCTGCTGCGGCGAGACGTGGCGCGCCAGCCGCCGCAGCTGGCGGTCGATCTGGACCACGGCCTCGTTGAGGAAGGTCGCCGGCCCGGAGACGAACTCGACCGGGTCCAGCCGCGCCAGCTCGGCGCAGGGGCCGGGGATCGGCTTCGCCCCCTGCGGAACCTTGCCCGAGAGGCAACCCTCCAAGCGCAGCAGGCGGAAGACGTTGGAGCTGAGGATCAGCCGCTGCAGGTCGCCGCGGACGAGGACGACGACCGGTTCTTCGCCGAAGGTCTCGCGCACCTGCTGCGTCGCCCTGTAGGTCGCCGTGTCGGTGTCGGCGAGAGTGCCGGTGCCGGCGTCGGTCGGGATCCGCGTCGCCCCGATCGCCGCCGCCAGCGCCAGCACGAGGCTCACCGCCAGCACCGCGCGGGAATGCCCAGCGGCCCACGCCGCGACGCGGCCGAACCACTGCCCGGCGTTCAACTCAGTCCATCGAAAGCGGGCCGCTGACGTCCGCCCGGAGGAACTGGGACACGAACTGGTTTTCGGAGTCGAACAGCTCCTCTTTCGGCCCCGACTCGACGATCTTGCCGTTCCAGAGCACGGCGAGGAAGTCAGCGATCCGGCGCGCCGTGTTGAGGTCGTGGCTGATCACCAGGTAGCAGCCTCCGTTCTCGGCGTGGACCTCGCGGATCAGCTCACAGAGCAGCGCCGTCCGCACCGGGTCGAGGCCGGAGTCGGGCTCGTCGAACATCACGATCGCCGGTTCCAGCACCAGCGCCCGGGCGAAGCCGGCGCGCTTGCGCATGCCGCCGGAGAGCTCGTTCGGCATCTTGTAGGTGGCCTCGGTGAGGCCGACCTCGCGCAGGCGGCGGTTGACGATCTCGCCGATCTCCTCCTCGCTTTTGTCGGTGTGCTGGCGCAGCGGGAAGCAGGTGTTGTCGTAGATGTTCATCGAGCCGAAGAGGGCGCCGTCCTGGAACAGCAGGCCGAACTTTTTGCGCACCTCGAAGAGTTCGTCGTCGGTCATGTTCGGGATCGATTCGCCGTGCACGAGGACGTCGCCGGAGTCCGGGTACAGCAGGCCGACGATGTGCTTGATCAGCACGCTCTTGCCGGTGCCCGAGGGGCCGAGGACCATCGAGACCTGGTCTTCGGGCAGGCCGAGGTTGAGGCCGTTGAGGATGCGAGCGCGGCCGAACTGTTTGACCAGGTCGATGATCTCGATCGCGTCCTCGCCGCCGTGGTCGAGTTTCTTGCCGGTGTGGAACCGGTAGGGGTCGTGCTCGCTCGGATCGACGCCGGGGATGACGAAGTCGCGGCCCATCACCGCGCCGTCCTCGCTCACGTAGGGACCGGTGGCCTCGGCGCTGACGGGGTGGGACAGCTCGGCGCTGGTCTCCACCTCCGGCTCGAGCTCCGCTCCCTGCTCCCCGTCGATGCGGTTCTCCTCGTCGATCGACACGTCAGCCTCCTATCGGCGCCCTCGGGTTGGCCCCCCAGAAGACAAGGGTCCCAAGCATCCCGATGATGTGAACTAAGACGATGTTGAGGACCATCGACTTCGCCGTCGCGGTCCCCACCCCAACCGGCCCGCCCGAGGCGGTGTAGCCGTAATAGCAGCCGACGAGCACGATGGCGGTGGCCATCACCATGCCCTTGATCAGGCTGAAGATCAGGTCGGGGGGATTCTGGAACATCCAGAAGATCAGGAAGTAGCCGCCGGAGGAGACGTCGCCGATCTGCTTGACGACCGCCAGGTAGCTGGCCAGGTACATGATCCCGATCCCGACCAGGTACATGAAGGGGAAGGAGATCCAGGCGGCGAGCAGGCGGGTGGCGCAGAGGAAGGTGATCGGCGGCACTCCCATCACCTCGAGCGCGTCGATCTCGTCGGAGATCCGCATCGCCCCGAGCTCGGCGACGATCCCGGTCCCAACCTTGGCCGCCAGCATGTAGCCGAAGGCGTAGGGCATGATCTCGCGCAGGTCGCACCAGGCGGAGAAGACGCCGGCGTAGGCGGGCGCGCCCTGGGCGCGCAGCAGGTAGGCGCCCTCGATCCCGCACTGCAGGCCGAGGGTGAAGACCAGGCCCCAGATGATCAGCGCCGAGCCGAGGATCAGGATGCCGGCCTGGCGCAGGCTCTCGCCGAAGAAGCGCAGGACCCGGCCCGAGTAGACCTGGCCGGCGACCATCGAGCCGAAGCGGGCGATCTCCCCGAAGGAGTCGAGCCAGCCGCGCGGGACTGCGAGCCAGGCGTTCATCGGATCGTCTGCAGCTCCGGGTTGGTCGCCAGCAGGGTCTGGGTGAAGACGTAGTTGAAGGCGAAGACGCCCATGAAGGAGATGACGACGGCCTCGTTGACGGCGCGGCCGACGCCGGCGGCGCCGCCGGACGCGGTCATCCCTTTGTAGGAGCAGACGACGGCGATCAGGGCGCCGAACAGGGTGCACTTGATCACCGAGCCCCAGAGGTCGGTGATCGAGGCGTTGGAGAAGAGGGTGGCGAGGAAGCCGCCGAGCGGCTGGTGGTAGAGCAGCTCGGTGAGGATGCCGCCGCTGATCCCGAAGACCAGCGCGTAGATGTCGAGCAGGCCGGTGATCAGCATCAGCGCCAGGAAGCGCGGCACGACCAGGTTCTTGATCGGGTCTACGCCCAGCACCTGCAGGGCGTCGAGCTCCTCGCGGATCTTGCGGGCTCCCAAATCGGCGGTGATCGCGGTGCCGGCGACGCCGGCGACGACGACGGCGGTGACGAAGGGGGCGAACTCGCGGATCGAGGCGAGCACGAAGAAGCCGCCGAGCCGGTCCAGCGCCCCGAACAGCGAGAGGAAGTTGGCCGCCTGCAGACCCGGCGCGCCGAAGCCGAAGGCGACCGTGGAAACCAGCAGCGGGAACCAGCAGAGCTGCAGGGCGAAGAGGAACTGGCCGATGAACTCCTCGCCGTAGGGGTAGGGCGGTTTGATCGCGGAGACGATCGTCCGCGCGGTGAGGATCATCATGTTCCCCACCTGCTCGAACAGCGACTTGGCGGGCAGGAACGCCCTGTTGACCGCGGATCCGACCATCTGCTCCTCCGACGAGCTGCGCCGCAGGTGCGCGACGCCCCACTCGGCGACTGAGTCTATGGGATGGGTCAGCCCCAACCGTTAGCCGAGTATTGAGATCCGGCTAACCCCGTCCGGCGGCCCCGAAAAGCCCCTGGATGCGGGGAAACCCCATGCTATGTTGCGGCCGCTTTGCGGGGGACCGGAAGACAATCCCGGCGTACCCGCCTTCGAGCCACCGCGACCGGGGTTGCCGCCGTGGCCGTGGCGGCGCTGCTGGCCGCCTGCGGCGGGTCGTCCTCGGACGCCAACCAGCCGGCGGGCACCTACCACGTGCGGGTGACCCGGGCCAGCTTCCCGACCGAACAGCGGCTCGGCCAGACCTCGCTGCTGCGGCTGGGCATCCGCAACACCGGCAGGAAGGCGCTGCCGGCGCTGACCGTGACGATCTCGGTCGCCGGCAAGGAGGGTCAGGCCTCCTCCCTGCCCTTCGGCATCCGCGATCCCCAGCCCGGCCTCGCCCAGCCCGACCGCCCGGTCTGGGTCCTGGCGCAGACCTACCCGCGCCTGGCCGGCTCCTCCGAGCCCGGCGGGGCGACCACCTCGAACCGCAAGACCTTCTCCTTCGGGCCGCTCGAGCCCGGCGCCACCACCGACGCGATCTGGAAGCTGAGCGCGGTCAAAGCCGGCAGGTTCACCCTCCTCTACAGCGTCGACGCCGGCCTCAGCGGCACCGCCAGAGCGAAGACCACCGGCGGCGTCGCGCCCGGCGGCTCCTTCGTCACCGAGATCTCCGCCGTGCCGCCCGACACCGAAGTCACCGACAGCGGCGAAGTCATCGAAAAACCCAGGCAGAGATGATCTCGGCCCGAAAGGGCATCCTCATCGCGGCGCTGCTCGCGCTGGCCCTACCCGCTTGCGGATCGGCCCAGCGACCGGCGGGCGGCGTCGGGCTGAAGAAGATCGGCGAGTTCGACCACCCGGTGTACGTGGCGGGGGCGCCGGGCTTCCAGAAGCTGCTGTTCGTGGTCGAACAGCCCGGCCGGGTCTCCGTGCTCCGCGGCGGCCACCGCCTCTCGCACCCCTTCCTCGACATCCGCGGCATGGTCGGCTACGACGGCGACGAGCGCGGCCTGCTCTCGATCGCCTTCCCGCCCGACTACCGCCAGAGCGGGAGCTTCTACGTCTACTACAACGACAACGCCGGCAACATCCGCGTCGACGAATTCAAGCGCCGCTCGCCGACCCGCGCCGACAGCGGCTCCCAGCGCGAGGTGATCGGGATCCCCCACCCGGTCAACGCCAACCACAACGGCGGCCAGCTGCAGTTCCTCGGCGACCTCCTCTACCTCGGCACCGGCGACGGCGGCTCCGGCGGCGACCCGCCCAACAACGCTCAGAACAAGGACGTGCTGCTGGGCAAGCTACTGCGGATCGACCCCCGCCCCTCCGGCGGCCGGCCGTACTCGATCCCGTCCTCGAACCCGTTCGTCGGCAAGCCGGGTCGCGACGAGATCTACAGCTACGGACTGCGCAACCCCTTCCGCTTCTCCTTCGACACGGTGACGGCGAAGCAGCCCCGGATCGCGATCGGCGACGTCGGCCAGAACCGCTTCGAGGAGCTCGACTACACGACGGTCGCGGCGGCGAGCGGCGCCAACTTCGGCTGGGACGCCTTCGAGGGCTTCGCCCCTTATAAGGAAGAAAACAGCGGCACCCCCGACCAGGGCGGCACCACCAAGCCGATCTTCGCCTACAGCCACAGCCGCGCCGGCAGCTGCGCGATCATCGGCGGCTACGTGGTCGCCGACCGCCACCTGCCCTCTCTCTACAAGCGCTATGTCTACGCCGACCTCTGCGAGGGCCAGCTGCGCAGCCTGGTGCCGCACCTGAAACGGGCGAGCGGCGACCACAAGCTCGGACTCGCGGTCGCGAGCCCGACTTCCTTCGGCGAAGACGACGCCCATCGCGTCTACGTCTGCTCGCTCGAAGGACCGGTTTTCCGTCTCGTCCCGCGCTGAGACGGCTACAGTTGGCTGACCAGCCAAGGGCCGACGAAGGGAGCACCCAGTGGAGAGCGGCACCGCCGAGACGAGCACGCAGGCAAGCGAGGCGATCAACGGCAGCGGCGCGCCGGCGAGCGAGAGCTTCGAGGTCAGGAACCCGGCAACCGGCGGCGTGATCGCGTCGGTTGACGTCGATTCCCCCCAAGCCGTCGCCGAGACCGTCGCCCGGGTGCGCGCCAACCAGGCCGAGTGGGAGGCGCTCGGGATCGAGGGCCGCCACCACTGGCTCGGCAGGCTGCGCGACTGGATGCTCGACAACGCCGAGCGGATCGGCGACACGATGCAGGCGGAGACGGGCAAGGTGCGCGCCGACGCCACCACCGAGGCGATCTACCTCACCGACCTGATCAACTTCTACGGGTCCAGGGCGGAGAAGTTCATCGGCGACGAGAGCGTCCGCCCCCACTCGCCGCTGCTGGCCTCGAAGAAGCTGACGATCCAGTACCGCCCCTACCCGGTGGTCGGGATCATCAGCCCCTGGAACTTCCCGCTGACCCTGGCCCTCGGCGACGCCATCCCGGCGCTGCAGGCCGGCGCCGCGGTGGTGATCAAGCCGTCGGAGTTCACGCCGCTGGGCCTGGCCGAGGTGGTCAAGGCCTGGAAGGAGGAGATCGGCGGCCCCGACGTGCTCGACTGCGTGCAGGGGATCGGCGAGACCGGCGGCGCCCTGGTCGACGCCGCCGACTTCGTCCAGTTCACCGGCTCCGACCGCACCGGCCGCAAGGTGATGGCCCGCGCCGCCGAGACGCTGACCCCGGTCAGCCTCGAGCTCGGCGGCAAGGACCCGATGATCGTCCTCGCCGACGCCGACCTCGACCGGGCCGCCAACGCCGCGACCTATGGCGGGATGATGAACTCCGGTCAGATCTGCATCTCGGTCGAGCGGATCTACGTCGAGGAGCCCGCCTACGACGAGTTCGTGCGGAAGCTGACCAAGGAGGTCGGCGGCCTGCGCCAGGGGGCCGACGGCAAGGCCTTCGAAAAGGACGTCGGCGCGATGACCTCGCCCAACCAGACCGCGATCGTCGAGGACCACGTCGAGGACGCGATCGCCTCCGGCGCCAGGGCCCTGACCGGCGGCAAGCGGGTCGAGGGGCCCGGCGACTACTTCGAACCGACGGTCCTGGTCGACGTCGACCACTCGATGAAGGTGATGCGCGACGAGACCTTCGGGCCGGTGGTGAGCGTGATGAAGGTGCGCGACTCCGAGGAGGCGCTGCGGCTCGCCAACGACACCCGCTACGGGCTTTCGGCCTCCGTATTCGGCGAGAAGGAGCGGGCCGAGCAGGTGGCGCGGCGGGTCGAGTGCGGCGCCGTCAACGTCAACGACGTGCTGGTCAACTACCTGGCGATGGACGTGCCGATGGGCGGCTGGAAGGAGTCGGGGATCGGCTTCCGCCACGGCGAGTACGGGATCAAGAAGTACTGCCGGCCGGAGTCGATCGTGGTGACCCGCTTCAGCGGCAAGCGCGAGCCGACCTGGTTCCCCTACACCAGGGCCCGCCGCGGCCTGGTCGGCCGGATCGCGCAGGCGTTCAACGCCCGCGACCTCAGGCGGCGTCTCGGTTCGCTGCGGCGGAGGTAAGCCTCCCCGAAGGCTCAAGCGACGCCGAAGCAGTGTGCCCACGCTTCGGTAGACCTCTCCCTTAGGTTCATGGCCGAGCGCGATTTCATAGCCGCGACCAAGGAGCGCATCGTCGTCTTCGACGGCGGCATGGGCGCGACCCTGGAGCAGTTCGAGCTGACCCAGGAGGACTATGGCGGGCTGCAGGGCAAGTGCCACGAGGCGCTGGTGCTGAACCGGCCCGACGTGATCGAGGGCGTCCACGCTTCGATGC
The DNA here is from genome assembly GCA_963785775.1 of uncultured Solirubrobacterales bacterium. Lineage (GTDB taxonomy): Bacteria > Actinomycetota > Thermoleophilia > Solirubrobacterales > 70-9 > VAYN01. Next base: position 516,265 of record CAWAWH010000003.1, read on the forward strand.
TGGAGGCCGGTGCCGAGGTGGTCGAGACCGACACCTTCCAGGGCTCGCGGCTGAAGCTCGAGGAGTGGGGGCTCGGCGAGCACACGCTGGAGATCAACATCAAGGCCGCCGAAATCGCCCGCAAGGCCGCGGGCGAGAACCGCTTCGTCGCCGGCTCGATCGGGCCGACCGGGTTCCTGCCGGCCTCGACCGACCCGACCCTCGGCGACATCTCCTTCGCCACCCTGGCCGAGGTCTTCGCCGAGCAGGCTCGGGGGCTGGTCGAAGGCGGCGCCGACCTGATCATCATCGAGACGGCGCAGGACATCCTCGAGGTCAAGGCAGCGATCTTCGGCGCCCGCGAGGCGTTCGCCCAGACCGGCCGCACGCTGCCGATCATGACCAGCGTCTCGCTCCTCCCCAACGGCGGCAAGATGCTGCTCGGGACCGACATCCAGGCGGTGCTGACGACGCTGCGGGCACTTGACGTCGACGTGATCGGGCTCAACTGCTCGACCGGCCCCGAGGACATGCGCGACGCGATCCGCTTCCTCGGCGAGACCAGCCCGCTGCCGGTCCACTGCATCCCCAACGCCGGCCTGCCGCTGCAGGGCCCCGACGGCGAGACGATCTTCCCGGAAGATCCCGAGCCGCTGGCGGCGACGCTGGGCGAGTTCGTCGAGCGCTACGGCGTCGGCATCGTCGGCGGCTGCTGCGGGACGACTCCCGAGCACATCGCCGCGATCAGCGAGCAGGTCGAGGGACGCGTTCCGGGCGAGCGCCCGGCGCCGGGCCCGATCGAGGTCTCCTCGATGATGACCTCGACCGCCCTGGTCCAGGAGCCGCGCCCGACCCTGGTCGGCGAGCGCGTCAACTCGCAGGGCTCGCGCAAAGCCAAGGAGCTGCTGCTCGCCGACGACTACGACGGCCTCGTCCAGGTCGCCGAAGACCAGGTCGAAGGCGGCGCCCACGTGCTCGACGTTTGCGTGGCGCTGACCGAGCGCTCCGACGAGGACGAGCAGATGAGCGCGGTGGTGAAGCGGATCTCGCTGACCCAGCCGGCGCCGATCCAGATCGACTCGACCGAACCGCAGGTCCTGAAAGCGGCGCTGGAGACGATCCCCGGGCGGGCGATCGTCAACTCGATCAACCTCGAGGCCGGCCGCGACAAGGCCGACGTCGTCGTGCCGCTGGCCAAGGCGCACGGGGCGGCGCTGATCGCGCTGACGATCGATGAGGTCGGGATGGCGAAGACGGCCGAGCGCAAGGTCGAGATCGCCGAACGCCTGCGCGACATCGCCTGCGGCGAGCACGGCCTCGATCCCGAGGCGCTGATCTTCGACGCCCTCACCTTCACCCTGACCACCGGCGACGAGGAGTGGCGGCCCTCGGCGGTGGAGACGATCGAGGGGATCCGCCGGATCAAGGCGGAGATCCCCGGTGTCAAGACCTCGCTCGGCGTCTCCAACGTCTCCTTCGGCGTCTCGCCGCGGCCGCGCGCCGTCCTCAACTCGGTCTTCCTGCACCACTGCGTCGAGGCCGGGCTCGACCTGGCGATGGTCAACCCCAACCACATCACCCCCTACGGCGAGATCCCCGACGAGGAGCGCGAGCTGACCGACGACCTCGTCTTCAACCGCCGCGACGACGCGCTGGAGCGCTTCATCTCCCACTTCGAGTCCAAGGGCGAGGAGGCCGAGAGCGAGGCCGCCGACCCGACCGCCGGGATGGAGCCCGAGCAGGCGCTGCACTGGCACATCCTGCGCCGCAAGAAGGACGGCGTCGAGGACTGGATCGACCGCTCGGTGGAGAAGATCGGCGCCGTCCCGACCCTGAACGAGGTGCTGCTGCCGGCGATGAAGGAGGTCGGCGACAAATTCGGCGCCGGCGAGCTGATCCTGCCCTTCGTCCTGCAGTCGGCCGAAGTGATGAAGCGCGCCGTGGCGCGGCTGGAGAACTACCTGGACCGGATCGACGGCCACAGCAAGGGCAAGGTGGTGATAGCCACCGTCTTCGGCGACGTCCACGACATCGGCAAGTCGCTGGTCAACACGATCCTGACCAACAACGGCTACACCGTGATCGACCTTGGCAAGCAGGTCCCGGTCGACGCGATCATCGAGGCCGCGGTCGAAAACGAGGCCGACGCGATCGGCCTCTCGGCGCTGCTGGTCTCGACCTCGAAGCAGATGCCGACCTGCATCCAGGAGCTGCACCAGCGCGGGCTCTCCTTCCCGGTGCTGATCGGCGGCGCCGCGATCAACCGCGACTTCGGCCGCCGCACGCTCTACCCGAAGGGCAGGGAGTCCGACGAGGTCTACGAGCCCGGCGTCTTCTACTGCAAGGACGCTTTCCAGGGGCTCGACACGATGGACGCCCTGGTCGACGAGGGGGCACGCCGCGCCTTGGTCGAGCGGATCCGGGCCGAGGCGAAGCAGCTGCGCGAGAAGCCGGTGGTCGTCGACGACTCGCCGCCGGTCACCGACGCCAGCGTCCGCTCCGCCGTCCGCACCGACAACCCGGTTCCGGCGCCGCCGTTCTGGGGCGCCCGCGAGATCGCCGTCGACCTCGATGACGTCTTCCCCTACCTCGACCGCCACGTCCTCTTCAAGCTGCACTGGGGCGGCAAAGGCGTCAAGGGCGAGGCCTGGCGCAAGCTGGTCGAGGGCAGCGCCGAGGAGGAGGGCTTCGCGCCGCGGCTGGAGCGGATGTGGCGCGAGCAGGACTACCTGCGCCCGCGGGCCCGGCTCGGCTACTTCCCCTGCAATGCCGACGGCAACGAGCTGGTGATCTTCGACCAGGCGAATCCCGAGCGCGAGCTCGAGCGCCTCGTCTTCCCGCGCCAGCCCAGGCACGACCGCATCTGTCTCGCCGACTTCTACCGGCCACTGGAGAGCGGCGAGCGCGACGTCGTCGCGTTGCAGGGCGTAACCGTCGGCCCCGAGGTGACCGAGCTGATCGAGCGACTGGAGCGCGAAGGCGAGTTCGCCGAGCAGCTCTACGTGCACGGCCTCGGCGTCCAGTCGGCCGAGGGCCTGGCCGAGTGGCTGCACTCCGACGTCCGCCGCGAGCTCGGCATCGACCCCGACCAGGGCCGCCGCTACTCCTGGGGCTACCCGGCCTGCCCCGACCAGTCCGAGCACGAGAAGGTCTGGCGCCTGCTCGACCTCGAAGCGATCGAGATGACCCTCTCCGACGGCTTCGCGGTGATGCCCGAGCAGTCGACGGTGGCGATCGTAGCCCACCACCCGCAGGCCGTCTACTTCGGCATGAAGTCCGGCTTCGTCCCCGAGGGCAAGGCCCCGGACGAGCTGGTCTACACCCCGATGCGTTCGCCGGCGTCGCGCTCGGCCGGCTGAGGCTTGAGACGAACCGGGGCTGCGGAGAGGGCCTGGACTCGGAGGTCGCTCCAGGTCAGCCCCTCGCGGACCAGGGCGGGCAGCCCGAGGGCAACCGCGGTCGCGATCTCGACCGCCTGGAGGATGACGCCGTAGGCGAGAGCGTCGGCGGTGCCGATGCCGAAGCCGGTGTGGAGGACGCTGATCACCGCCAGCTGGAAGACGCCGATGTTCGAGGGCGTCGCCGGCACCACCGCGGTCACGTTGACCGCGAAGAGCACGGCGGCGGCGGCGCCGATCCCGGCCTGGCCGTCGAGGCCGAGCGCGTAGAGCAGCGCCCAGCAGGCGGCCAGCTGGATCGCCCAGGCGCTGAGCTGGGCGACCGCGGCGGCGGCGCCCCGGCGAGGGTCGCGGAAGACGGCGAGGCCCGCCCTGACCTGGATCAGGGCGCGATGCAGAGCGGCGCCGAGGCGGGCCAGGCGGCCGTTGCCGTTGCGGCGCATCAGCATCGGCGCGACCAGGACGACGAGCAGGACGATCAGCGGCACGAGGCTGAAGACGAACAGCTTCTGGGTGCCGGAGTGGAAGAGCGGCGTGGTCGAGACGATGATCACCCCGAGCAGGAGCAGCGCCACCAGGTTGAGCAGCGTCTGCGAGACCAGGGTCCCGAGCAGGACCGGGAAGGTTTCCCGCATGCGGCCGGTGCGGCGGGCCAGGGCGAGGGCGCGGGCGGGCTCGCCCAGGCGCGCCGGCAGGGTCGCCGACATGAGGACGCCGATCATCGTCGCCGAGGTGACGTCGCGGCGGCGGACCGGCCGGTTCGGCAGGGCGGCGCGGGCGATCCAGTACCAGGAGGCGGCGCGGAAGAAGAGCGAGGAGGCCATCAGCGCGCAGGCGATCAGCACCCAGGTCAGGTTCGAGCGGACGATGCTTTCGACGACGTTGTCGACGCCGATCTTCTGCGCGGCGAGGACGGTGAGGCCGATCCCGAGCGCGCCGGCGACGGCCAGGCCCAGCCGTCGCGCGACCATCCGACCCCGCCTGCCGCCCCGGGCCGGCGCCGGGTCCAGCGAGGGCAGCCGCTGGGCGGGGCGGCGGGGCTCGCCGTCGGCCGGTCGCAGGCCCGCCCAGTGGGCGGCGCGCTCGGCGCCGGTGGACGGCTGGGGCGCCGCGATCGCGCGCTCGTAGACCTCGGTGACCTGGTCGGCGACCCGGGGCCAGGCGTAGCGCTGGGCGCTGCGGCGGGCGGCCTCGCCCATCGCCCGCAGGCGCTCGGGCTCATGATGGGCTCGCTGCAGCTCCTCGGCCAGCCGCTGCGGGTCTCCCGGCGGCACCAGCAGGCCGTCGACGCCGTCGCTGACGACGTCGTTGTAGCCGGCGATATTGGAGGCGATCACCGGCGTGCCGGCGGCGAAGGCCTCGGTCAGGACCATCCCGAAGCTCTCGCCGGAGAGCGAGGGGGCACAGAGGACGTCGGCCTCGTGCAGCTCGGTCCAGAGGCTGTCGCCCGAGACCCGGCCGCGGATGTCGATCGAGCTCAGCAGCTCGGGATCGGCGAGGTAGCGGAGCACGTCCTCGCGGTCGGCGCCGATCACGGTCAGGCGGCAGGGCACGTGCTCGACCAGGGCGCCGAAGGCGGTCAGCAGGATCGGCAGGCCCTTGCGCTCCTCGGGGCGGCCGACGAAGAGGATCCGCAGCTCCCCCGAGCCGGCGGCCGGCGCACTGGGAGCCGTGTCGACGTCGACGCCGTTGGGGATGATCGTGTAGTCGCCCCCGTACCAGCGCCGGCCCGTCCAGGCGGCGGCCTCGGAGACGGCGATCCGCGCCGAGAGGCGGTTGAAGAGACGGCGGGCGCCGGCGGCGTTGGCGATGTAGTTGGGGGCCGGCTTGGTCGAATAGGCGTGGAAGGTGCCGACGACCGGGGTCGTCCGCGCCCCCAGCGTCGCGTTCCAGCCGACCAGCGGCGCCACCGGCTCGTGCACGTGGATCACGTCGAACTCGCCCCGGCGCACCTCGCGGCGCGGCGCCACCACTCCCCCCGCCGGGAAGGGCGCCAGGTTGGAGACCGAGCCGTTGGCGCCGAAGCCGACCGTCCGCCCGAGCGGCGTCAGGTAGTCCGGCGTCGGGCGCGGTTCGGCGCCGGCCCTGTGCAGGACCCGGCTGACCCGGCCAGGCGGATCGTAGGGGGCAAGCACACGAACATCGTGGCCGCGGCCGAGAAACTCCTCCGCCAGCGCCTCCACGTGCCGGTTCACGCCGCCCTGGTAAGACCAGGAATATGGCGAGACGAGAGCTATGCGCACAGGGAGTTAAGAGTAGATCATCGCCCAGAAGGGAACCGACGGCCGCTCTCGGCCCAGGCGAAGCCGGTGAAGACGAGCAGGTAGGCCGAGCCGATCTCCAGCAGGAGGGCGCCGGAGTCGTTGGCGAGGGTGCCGACTGCGGTCGCGGCGACGGCACCGATCAGGCCCGCCCGCATCGCCGGGCGGCCGCCGAGCCAGGCGCGGAGGCGCTCCCGGCGGGCGACGGCGAGCGCCACCAGGGCGAGGATCAGGGGCAGGAAGACGAAGACGACCGGGCGGGTGAAGCTGTGGGCCGAGAGCTGGAGGCGGCGCTGAGCGACGTCGCCGAGGTCGCCGAGCCCGCCGGCGTCGAGGACCGAGCGGGTCAGGTGAGCATTGGCGCCGGAGAGCAGGTCGATCAGGGCCAGCAGAGCCAGCACCGCGAAGGGCAGGGCGACGACCAGCAGCGCCGAGCGGCGGCGGCGTGCGGCGATGGCGGCGGCTGCCACGGCGCCGCCGACCGGGAAGACGATCGCCGCACCGACGTCGGCCCCGAAGCGACCGGCGGCGAAGACGAACGCCGTACAGATGCCGATCGCGAGGAAGGCGGTCGCGGATCCGCGCGGCGACAGCCGCGGCGCGAACCCGGTCAGCCCCGCCCCCGTCCCGGCCACGATCAGCACCGCCAGCAGCGCCTCGAGCTCGTTGCCGATCCCGTAGAAACGCACTCCCAGGCCGGGATTCGGGCCCAGCAGGGAGAGCGCCGTGAGCGGCGAGCCGGCGATCATGTCGACCGCATAGGCGAGCACCGTCAGCGCCGAGGCGACCGCCAGCGCCCGGTAGCCGCCGAACAGGGCCAGCGTCACCGCCGCCAGGGCCGGCGCCCCCAGCATCACCAGCAACGTTTCCACCGTCTCCCCCGGCTCGACCGCCGCCCCGGCCAGCAGCACCAGCGGCAGGTAGACGACCGCCAGCCCCGCCAAGCGCACGCCCGTGCGCGCCGCCGTCCCGCGGCTCACCGCGATCGCCAATCCCAGCACGACCACCCAGGCCAGCAGACTCAACCCGATCACGGCCCCTCGCCACCCCGAGATCACCGCCATCCGATTCCCCAGCTCATCCACCGCCGCCGGATCGACCCTTCCCACCGCCCGGATCGCCTGCCCCGACATCTGCGAGGGCACCCCCACCCCGAGCCGCTCGAGGATCGTTGGCGCCACGTCGGTGGAGAGGACGTAGCCGTCGAGCCTCGTGCTGTCCGAGGTCAGGTTCCCGTCGAACCCCCGCCCGGCGATCCCGATCGCCAATGCTCGATTCCCCGCGGGCGGCGGCCGCTCGAGGGCGATCAGCAGGTCGCCGCCGCGCAAAGTCCGCGCCAAGGACGGCAGCTGTCGCGGGGACACATCTCGAACTTCGAGAGTCGGGTGGTGGGCGTGCGGGCGAGGGGTTCCGCTTAACTTTTTCGAGGTCGAGCGGCGGCCGTCCGAGAGGCCCCTCGCCGAAAAAGTACAAGACGCTCCACCCCTCGCCCGCACGCCCACCCCAGCGGCTGCCAAGGCCGACGACAGCAGGCCCGGAACGATCTCCGCGGGCGCGGATTCGGCCCGCTCCTCCACAGCTCTCCACCACTTCGAGCAGTCGCCGGCAAAACGTGGCAGCTCAGAGTCGTAGAGCGAGTCGAAGACCCGGTTCCCCTGGGTGATGTCGAGATAAGTCTGCTCCGCCGGCACCGACCCCAACCCAGCGCTCAAAAGCCCAGGCGAAAGGCCTGCTTGGGCAAGCTCGTCGACGGTCGTGCCCCGCGGAAGAAGCGCGAGGGTCACCTGCGCCGACGGGGAGCGGGCAGGGGGCGAAACGTCTTGTACTTTTTCGTCGCCGCGGCTGGCGGCCAGCCGCATCCGCCCCTCGAAAAAGTTAAGTGAAGCCCCCTGCCCGCTCCCCGTCGACATGGCTACGGCCGCAATTCCGAGCGCTATCGTCACCAGAGTGGCCGACCGCACTTTCGCCAAGTTCAGCTTCTTCAAGATTGATCCAGCCTGGCGCCGTAGAGATCCGGATCTCCGCGCCGCCGACAAGCAGGAGTTCCTCGCCGCCTGCGAGGACTTCGGCATCGACCGCTCGTTGCGCGCCTACTCAACCATAGGCACGCGTGGCGACGTCGACCTGGTGCTGCTGAGCCAGAGCGCCAACCTCGACGACATCCACACCTTCCACGTCATCCTCGGCCAGAGCGGCCTGGCCAAATGGGCCGAGACCCCCTACTCGTTCCTCTCGATGACCAAACGCTCGCCCTACTCCGACGAGCAGGCGCGAGCCGAGATCTGCGTCTCCGAGCGCAAGTACCTCTTCCTCTACCCGATGGTCAAGCAGCGCCGCTGGTACGGCCTGCCGACCGAGGAGCGCGGGCGGATCATGAGAAGCCACATCGAGGTCGGCCGCCGCTACCCGGAGATCACGATCAACACGACCTACTCCTTCGGGATCGACGACCAGGAGTTCGTCGTCTGCTTCGAGGGCGACGACCCGGGGATGTTCCTCGACCTCGTCAACGAGCTGCGCCCGACCGAGTCGAGCGAGTACACCGAGCGCGAGACGCCGATCTTCACCTGCGTGGCGATGTCGGTCCCCAAGGCGCTCGACGCCCTCGACGGCACCCCCGTCGCGGCCGCCTCCGAGGCGACTCTGGGCTGAGGCTAGCCTTACCTGATCGCTCAAGCGATTCTCAGCTATGCGATCGACGACCACGACCACCTGGTCAAGGTCGATGACGGCTACTACCGCTTCGCCGAGGAAAACGGCTGGGACGGGGCCGGCGAAAGCCTCGGCCGCTCGCTCTGGGACTTCGTCGCCGGCGCCGAGCTGGAAAAACTGCAGCGGATGCTGGTGCGCCGTGTCCGCGGCGAGGTCCGCAGCGTCGAACTGCCGTTCCGCTGCGACGGCCCCGACGTGCGCCGCGAGATGGACATCCACATCGCCGCCCATTCCTCCGGGCGCATCGTCCTCTTCTCCGCCCGGCTGCGCTCCGAGGAGCGGCGCGAGGCCTTCCAGCCGCTGCTCGCCGCCGACGCGCCGCGCGGCGAGGAGACGCTGGTGATGTGCGGCTGGTGCGATCGCTTCCTGGTCGGCGGGCGCTGGGTGGAGGTGGAGGCGGCGGCGGCCCAACTGGGCCTGTTCCAGCTGGACGAGATGCCGGCGCTCAGCCACGGCATCTGCCCCGGCTGCAGCGAGATGCTGCTGGCCGCATAGCCGGTCCGCTCGCCCTATTCCCTATTCTTCCGCGTCCAATGAGCAAGATCGGCAGCCCCGAGAACCCCCTCAGAGTCGCCATAGTAGGCGCCGGCCCGTCCGGTTTCTACGCCGCCGAGCACATCCTCAAGGGGGAGGATCTGCACGCCCAGGTCGATCTCTTCGACCGCCTCCCCACCCCCTTCGGCCTCGTCCGCGGCGGCGTCGCCCCGGACCATCCGAAGATCAAGTCGGTGATCCGCGTCTACGAAAAAACCGCGGCCCGCGACGGCTTCCGCTTCTTCGGCAACGTCAAGGTCGGCCTCGACCTCGAGGTCGAGGATCTGGAGCGCCACTACCACGCGATCGTCTTCACGGTCGGCTGCGAGACCGACCGCCAGCTCGGCGTCCCCGGCGAGGACCTGCCCGGCAGCGCCGCCGCCACCGCCTTCGTCGGCTGGTACAACGCCCACCCCGACTACGCCGACCACGACTTCGACCTCTCCAGCGAACGGGCGGTGGTGATCGGCAACGGCAACGTGGCGATGGACGTCGCCCGGATGCTGGCCCTCACCGACCACGAGCTGCGCCAGACCGACACCGCCGACCACGCGATCGAGCTGCTCGACGCGAAGAAGATCCGCGAGATCGTCGTGCTCGGGCGCCGCGGCCCGGTGCAGGCGGCCTTCACCAACCCGGAGATCAAGGAGCTGGGCGAGATGGAGGACGCCGACGTGATCGTCGACCCCGCCGAGGTCGAGCTCGACCCGGCGAGCGCCGCCTTCCTCGAGTCCGACGAGGTCGACAAGACCACCCGCGTCAACGTCGAGACCCTGCGCGAGTTCTCCCAGCGCACGCCCGCGGGCAGGCACCAGCGGATCGTCCTGCGCTTCCTCGCCTCGCCGGTCGAGATCAAGGGCGACGGCAAGGTCGAAGGCATCGTCATCGGGCGCAACGAACTGGTCGAAGAGGGCGGCACGCTGCGAGCCAGGGACACCGGCGAGCGCGAAGAGCTCGAGTGCGGCCTGGTCCTGCGCTCGGTCGGCTACACCGGGGTCCCGATCGAGGGAGTTCCCTTCGACGAGCAGCGCGGGCTGATCCTCAACGAGGGCGGCCGCGTGCTCGACTCCCACGACGCCGGCCACAAGGTCGGCCACTACACCGCCGGCTGGATCAAGCGCGGCCCCTCGGGCGTGATCGGCACCAACAAGAAAGACGCGCTGGAGACGGTCACCCATCTGCTCGCCGACGTCGAGTCCCAGACCCTGCTGCAGCCGGAGGATCCCGATCCCGCCGCGGTCGAGACGCTGCTGGCCGAGCGCGGTGTCCGCTACGTCAGCTTCGAGGACTGGCAGGCGATCGACCAGGCCGAGGTCGGCCGCGGCGAGCCCCACGGCCGCCCCCGGGTCAAGTTCGTCCGGGTCGAGGAGATGCTCTCGACCCTCGGCGAGAAGCTCCCCGGCTAGTGGCCGACCTGGCGGAGCTGAAGGGCATGATCGAGGCGGCGCTGCCGGGCGCCAGCGTCGAGGTCAGCGACGAAACCGGCGACGGCGACCACCTCCGGGCGGTGGTCAGCGCCGCCCAGTTCGACGGGCTCTCGCGGCTCGACCAGCACCGGCTGGTCAAGGCCGCGGTCAAGTCCCGCTTCGACGACGGCACCATCCACGCCCTCTCGGTCAAGACCGAGGTCCCGGGCTAGGTACGCTGTGCCGATGGCCGACCCAGAGCTGAAGTCCAAGGTCCAGGAGCTGATCGGCGCCAACCCGGTCCTGCTCTTCATGAAAGGCACGCCGGAGATGCCGCGCTGCGGCTTCTCGATGCGGGTCGTGCAGGTGCTCGACCAGTTGGACGTCGAGTACGGCGCGATCGACGTGCTGCCGGCGCTGCAGCCGCTGCGTGAGGTGACCGCCGAGATCTCCGACTGGCAGACCTTCCCCCAGCTCTACGTCAACGGCGAGCTGCTCGGCGGGGCCGACATCGTCGAGGAGATGTTCGAGTCCGGCGAGCTGGCCGAGGCGCTCGGCGTCGAGCAGCCGGCCGCTGCTGCCGCGGTCCCGGCGACCGCGCCCCCGGCGCAGTCGCCCCCCTTGCAGATCGAATAGCCCGCGGGCTCAGACCGCGGCGGCCTGTTCGGCCTGGTCCTCTTTCACCTGAAAAGAGGAGCCGCAGCCGCAGGCGGCGACGACGTTCGGGTTGTTGACCTGGAAGCCGGCGCCCTGCAGCCCTTCGACGTAGTCGACCTCCGAGCCGAAGACGAACTGCATGCTGACCTTGTCGACGACGACGGCAACCCCGTCGACCTCGAAGACGTTGTCGTCGTCCTTCGGCCTGTCGAAGGCGAGCGCGTACTGGAAGCCGGAGCAACCGCCGCCGCGAACGGCGACGCGAAGCGCCTGCTCGCCTCCCTCGGCCTGCCCCCCCAGCAGCTCGCCGATCTTCTCGGCAGCCTTGTCGGTGAGGGTGATCGCGGCTTGTGGCGTGTCGGTCACTTCACAAAGTGTAGCCCCCGGGCATGCGGCGGTCTTTGAGAGACTGTCTGCCTTGAGCTCCAGCGCCCCAACCGCGGTGGTCTGCGACACGACCGCATACCTGCCGACCGAGCTCCTCGCCGAGCGGGGCATCGAGACGATCAGCCTCTACGTCTCGGTCGACGGGCACCAGGAGCGCGAGCTCGACATCTCCGACTACGGCGACTTCTACGAGCGCCTGCGCGCGTCCGAGAGCGGCGCCACCACCTCGCAGCCCTCGATCGGGGACTTCATCGCCGTCTACGAGCCGCTGCTCGAGGCCGGTCGCGAGATCGTCTCGATTCACATCTCCGCCGGCATCTCCGGCACCTTCGAGGCCGCCGGCCAGGCGCGCCAGCGGCTGATCGACGAGGGCAGGGGCGGCGAGCGGATCCGGGTGATGGACTCGCGCTCGGCCGCCGGCGGGATGGGCCTCTGCGTGCTCGGCGCCTCCGCCGCGGCGCTGGGCGGGGCCGACGCCGACGCCTGCGTCGCCCGCGCCGAGCGGACCCGCGAGGCGCTGAAGATGTGGTTCGCGATCGACACCCTCGAGTACCTGCGCCGCGGCGGCCGGATCGGCGGCGCTCGCGCCTGGATCGGCAGCGCCCTGAAGATCAAGCCGATCCTCACCCTGGAGGAGGAGATCACCCCGGTCGAGCGGGTCCGCACCCGCGCCCGCTCGCTGGAGCGGCTGCGCGGCTACGCCCGCCAGCGCCACGAGTCCGGCGCCGACGGCTGGGTCGTCCAGCACATCCAGGACGAGGAGACGGCGGCCGGGCTGATCGAGGACGGCCGCGAGATCTTCGGCTGCGAGCCGGTCTTCGTCTCCGAGATCGGCGCCGTCCTCGGCGCCCACGTCGGCCCCGGCCTGCTGGGGATCGGCAGCGTGCCGACCGGCCTCGTCGTGCCGAGTTAGCGGCGCCTGCGCAGCATGGCGCGCATGCCGATCGCAAAGCCGACGATGGCGGCGCCGGCAATCAGCTGACCGCGGTGCTCGCTGACCTGGCGGCGCCAGTCGGTCAGCTCGGTGACGCGGCCGCGCAGGGCCTCGACCGAGGTGCCGAGCTGCCGGCGCTGGACATCGATGTCGCGGCGGATCTCCGCCGCCGAACGACCCGGGGCGCCGGGCTTCGCCGGCTGCGGGCTGGCGCTCATTTCCCGCCTCCTTCGACGACGCTCTTCTCGACGCCCTCGGCCGTGCTCTCCGCCTCGCCTTCGAACATGGTCTTGGTCAGCTTCGCCTCTTCGATCGCCTGCTCCGGCAGCGGCGGCGCCCCGGCCTGTACCGAACGGTAGGCGAAGTAGCCGGCGGCGGCGGCGATCAGCAGGAAGACCGCCGCCTCGATGAAGAAGCCGGGCCAGGTCTTGCCGTCGAAGACCTCTTCGTTGAGCAGCCAGGCGATCCCCTCCATGACCAGGATCAGGGCGAGGAAGGCAAAGGCGCCGGCGGCGATCCCGACGACGGAGCCGCGCAGGATCTTGCCGACTTTCTCGGTGACCTCGGCCTTGGCGAGCTCGAACTCCTCGCGGATCAGCGAGGTGGTGCCTTCGGATACCTCGAAGACCAGGTCGGCGACGGACTTCTTCTCCGGCTCGGGAGCGGCCGGCGGGACCTGGGGAGCGGCCGGCGGCGTCTGCTGCGTCTCGTCGGGCATCCTCAGCCCTACTCCGGCGGGTCTTCGTCGAAGACGCGGCGCCAGAGGATCGCCGCGAGCCGCGCCGCGGCGATGCTGGCGAGGGCGCTGCTGGCGGCGAGCACGCCGCTCCAGAGCAGTCTTCTGACCATCTCGTTTTCCATACCCGGTTCGCGACCTTACCTATCGCGGCTCGAGACCGTCGCAAATCGTCGTCACCACAAGTTCCTTGGCCTGGTCGAAGTCGGCGTCGGAGGCCGGGATGACGTCGAAGATCCAGCCCGAGAGCAGTTGCTCGATCGCGCCGTAGAAGGACATCGAGGCGAACATCGGCGCGACGTCGTCGCGGAAGGCGCCCTCCTTCTGGCCGTCCTCGACGATCTTCGCGATCGACTGGTAGGCGCGGCGGATCTCCGGCAGGTGGGTGCGGCCGAAGGAGTTGGCGGCGCGGGTGACCTCGACGATGATCACCTTCATCAGCTCCGGGTCGTGGCGGTAGGAGTCGACGATGAAGGCGGCGACCGCGGCCAGCTTGGCCCGCGGGCTCTCTCCCGTGCGGTCGGTCTCCTCGATCGCGCTCAGCAGCAGCGACCAGCGCTCGGCGAAGAGCTCGTTGAGGACCTCGTCCTTGGAGCGGAAGTAGTGGTAGACGAGCCCGTAGGCGACCCCGGCCTCGTCGGCGATGTCGGAGACGCGGGTCGCGTGGAAGCCCTGGCGGGCGAAGACCCGGATCGCCGCGTCGAGGATCTGGCGGCGCTTGTCGACCGGCGGCGCCTTCGCCATCAGGCCCGGACCTCCGTCAGATGCGGCCAGGCGTACGCCTGGGGACGGCGGTTGGCGAGCGAGGGCAGCGACTCGCGCACTCTCTCCTGCGCAGCCAGATCGAGGTCGGCGGCGACGAAGCACTCCTCGTCGTCGGCGGTGGCGAGAACGACGCCCCAGGGATCGACGATCGCCGAGCGGCCGAAGGAGTCGAAGTGGGGCGGCGCCGTGCCGACCTGGTTGGGGGCGACGACGAAGGCCTGGTTCTCGATCGCCCGCGCCCGCAGCAGCACCTCCCAGTGATCGCGGCCGGTGGCAAGGGTGAAGGCCGAGGGAACGGTGAACAGTCGGGCGCCGCGCAGGGCGAGGATGCGGAACAGCTCCGGGAAGCGGAGGTCGTAACAGACGCTCAGCCCGGCGCTCAGCCCGCCGACCGGCCCGGTGACGATCTCCGATCCGGGCTGCTCGTGCTCGGACTCGCGGTAGGAGACGCCGCCGGCATCGACGTCGAACATGTGGATCTTGCGGTAGACGGCGAGATCCTCGCCGTCGGGGCCGATCAGCACCGAGGTGTTGGACGCCTTCTCGCCGTCGCCGCGCTCGGCGATGCTGCCGGCGAGCAGGTGGATGCCCAGCGTCCGCGCCCAGCCGCGGGCGGCGGTCAGGCTGGGGCCGTCGAGCGACTCGGCGCCGGCCAGCAGCTCCTCGCCCGCCGCCAGCAGGCTCCACTTCTCCGGCAGCGCCACCAGCTCGGCCCCGTCGGCGGCCGCGGCGCGCACCAGCCGCTCGGCGCTGCTCAGGTTCCGGGCCTTGTCGCTTGTCGAGTTGAGCTGTACGGCGGCTGCTCGCAACGCCTCACGTCCTCCGTGTGGAATCTCGATTGCCGCTGGCTGACTGACCAGTCAATCGGCTCGCTCAGTATAGGTGGGGAGGCAGGCGCATCGACCTCGGCCGTGCCCCACAGGCGCATCGACCCTCGGCCGCTACACACGCAGGAAAGCGGCGAGCAGGCGATCGAGGGCGCGATCGGGAAGCAGGCGGCGCAGCAGGACCTGACCCTGAGCGTCCATGCCCACCCGCCGCCGCGTCCGGGGCCGCCGGGCGATGAGCGCGTCAACGATCGCCTCGGCGGCCTTCTCCGGCGGGATCCCGCGCGCGGCGGTCCTCCTCGCTCCCTCCTGCAGGCTGGCCAACCGCTTGCCGTAGAGCTCCTCCTGCGCCGCGGGCGCGCGCGCCGCCATCTCCTCGTAGGACCGCACCGCCCGCTCCCAGATCGGCGTGTCGATCGATCCCGGCTCGATCACCGAGACCTCGATCCCCCAGGGTCGCAGCTCCTGGCGCAAGGAGTCGGCGACCGCCTCGAGGCCGAACTTGGCGGCGTGGTAGGGGCCGCCGAAGGGAAGCGCCATCCGCCCCCCGGCGGAGCTGACGAAGACGACCCGGCCGGTAGCGCGGCGGATCAACGGCAGCATCGCCTGGGTCACGGCGACCTGCCCGGTCAGGTTGACCTCGATCTGGCGGCGGAAGTCGTCGAGCGGGATGGTCTCGAGCGGGCCCATGACGCCGACCCCGGCGTTGTTGACGAGGCCGTCGAGCCCGCCTGAGCCGGCGCCCTCGCCGCCGGCGTCCGTCTCCCGTCCGATCAGCGCCGCCGCGGCGGCGATCTGCCCGGCGTCGGTGACGTCGAGGATCAGCGGCGCCAGCCGCTCCGAGCCAACCTGGCGCAGCGCCTCGGCGTCCTCCTGCCGGCGCACGCCGGCGAAGACCTTCCAACCGGCCGAGTCCAGCCGCAGCGCGGTGGCGCGGCCGATGCCGGTCGAAGCTCCCGTAACCAGGGCCGAGCGCACGCCATCAGGCTACTGCGGCAGTCCTTTGTGACGCATAGGGGTACAAAAGACTGCCGCAACGGGAAAGTCGGCGAATACGCCGTGGCGCTCAGCGCCGGGTGTCGCGCTGGCGCTCGAGCTCGCTCACCAGTAGCTTCGTGTGCAGGGCGGCGATCAGGTCCTTGAGCGGCTGGGCGCCAGCCTCGAGCATCTCGACCACGCGCTCGGGTGAGACCTCGCCGGCGAGCCGGTTCATCACCACGTCGA
Source organism: uncultured Solirubrobacterales bacterium (assembly GCA_963785775.1). Lineage (GTDB taxonomy): Bacteria > Actinomycetota > Thermoleophilia > Solirubrobacterales > 70-9 > VAYN01. The sequence goes on from CAWAWH010000003.1 coordinate 532,085, forward strand.
CCTCCTGGCGGACCAGCTCTTCGAGCGCGGTCTTGTAGCGCAGGGTGTCGTAGACGGTGAAGCCGATCTGCTCGTCGTAGCCGCCGGCACGGAAGCGGCTGATCGCCTCGATGATGGTCACGTCCGAGGGCGAGTAGCCGCGGCTGTTGGGGGTCAGCACCTCCAGCTCGGCGAGGCGGTCGAGCACCTCCTTGGGGACGCCGTAGCGCTCACGGACCTCGGCGGCGCTGGTCCGCGCCCGCTCGCCGGCGAGCGCCCGGTCGAGGATGCGGTCCTCCAGCTCGAGCAGAGCGCCGGCCTGCTCGGGACCCTCGTCGAGCACCGACTTGATCGCCTTCAGCGGCATGAACCGCTCCTCCTGCAGGCGCTTGATCAGCTTGATCCGGTCGACGAACTCGGGCGGGTAGTAGGCCATGTTGCGGCTGGTCTTGACCGGCTCCGGCAGTAGGCCCTCGCGCAGGTAGTGCTTGATCGTCGGCACCGGCACCCCCGAGGCCTCGGCCAGCTCCCCCATCCGCAGCAGCTCAGCGGATTTGGCGCTCATACCCGGAATTCCGTCGGCTCGGCGTCGGCGTTTACACCCGCGGCCGCTCCCGAGGCCAGCATCGCCGCCACCTGCTCGGCCGAGTAGCCGGCCTCGCGCAGGACCTCCTCGGTGTGCTCGCCGAAAGCGGGGGCGGGCCGGGTCGGGTCCCCCGGCGTGCGGCCCATCTTCACCGGCACCCCGAGCTGGCGCACGGTGCCGAGCTCGGGCTGCTCCAGCTCGACGACCATCTCGCCGCGCCCGCACCAGCTCGGAGTCGAGCGCCTCGTCTAGGTCGAGGATCGGCTCGATGCAGCAGTCGTGCTCGTCGTTGAAGGCGAGCCACTCCTCGCGGCTGCGGGAGCGGAAGATCGCCGCGACCTCGCGCCAGGCGTCGGAGCCGGGCGCCTCGAACTGCTTCTCGATCAGGTCGGGACGACCGGCGCCGTTGCAGAGCGCGGCCCAGAACTTCGGCTCCAGGGCGCCGCAGCTGACCCAGCCGTCCGCGACCTCGTAAGGCAGGTAACAGATCAAACCGCCCGCCAGCTGCTGCTCGCCCCGTCGCGGCACCTCGCCGTCGCAGAAATAGCGTCCGGCGACCATCGCCAGCCAGGAGAGGGCGCCGTCGGCCATCGAGACGTCGACCAGCTGGCCCTCGCCGGAGCGGCGGCGCTCGTGCAACGCCGCCATCACGCCGAAGGCGGCCATCAGGGCGCCGCCGCCGAGGTCGGCGATCTGGCCGCCGGACTGGACGGGCGGGCCGTCCCTGGCGCCGGTCAGGCCCAGCAACCCGACCAGGCCGAGGTAGTTCATGTCGTGGCCGGCGCGCTGGGCATAGGGGCCGTCCTGGCCGTATCCGGTGATCGCGCAGAAGACGATCGCCGGGTTGGCCTCGCGCATCCGCTCGTAGCCGACGCCGAGACGGTCGAGCACATTGGGACGGAAGCCGTCGAGGACGACGTCGTATTGCTCGACCAACCGCAGCAGCGCCTCGCGGCCCGCCTCGCTCTTGAGGTCGAGCCGGATCGAGCGCTTGCCCCGGTTGAGCGATAGATAGAGGGCCGAGCGGGTGCCGAGCGCCTGTTGCTCGTCGCTCCCGTAATAGGGGGGCGCCCAGCGGATGTAGTCGCCCATACCGGTGTCCTCGACCTTCAGCACCTCGGCCCCGAGGTCGGCCAGGAGCAGCGAGCAGAAGCCCCCCGGCAGCAGCCGGGTCAGGTCGAGGACCCTGACGTCGCTAAGCGGGAGAGCGCTCACGCCTGGGAACCCCCAGCAGCTCGCGAGCCTCGGCCACGGTGGCGGCGCGGCGGCCGACGTCCTCGGCCATCTGACGCGCCTTGGCGATCAGGTCGCCGTTGGAGCGGCACATCTCGCCGTTCGGCAGGTAGAGGTTGTCCTCGACCCCGGCGCGGACGTTGCCGCCCAGCACCAGCGAGGAGGCCAGCAGCTTCCACTGGTCGCGGGAGATGCCGATTACCTGCCACTGGTTTGACCCCTCGGGCCCGCCGGGGATCTGGTCGGACATCAGGGTGACGTTGCGCGGGGTCGGGCGGATGCCGCCGGTCACCCCCATGACCAGCGAGATCTGCAACGGCGGCTCCAGCAGCCCCATATCGATCAGCGGGTCGAGGTTGGCGACGTGGCCGGAGTCGAAGCACTCGTGCTCGGGCTTGATCCCGAGCGCCTTCATCTCGGTCAGGAACTCGACGATCGTGTCGAAGCTGTTCTCGAAGACCGCCTTGAAGACGAAGTCCTTGCGCCGTTTGGAGTACTTGGCGTAGTTCATCGAGCTCATGTTGAGCGCGGCGACATCCGGCTTCAGCGCCCGCAGGTACTCGAGCCGCTTCTCGATCGGGATCCCGATCGCCCCGGTCGAGTAGTTGACGATGACGTCGCCGACCTCGGCCAGGATCGCCTCGGTGATCGCCCGGAAGTTCTCGATCTCATAGGACGGCGTGCCGTCCGGGGTGCGAGCGTGGATGTGGATCTGCGAGGCGCCCTCGTCGACGGCGCGGCGCGCCTCCGCCGCGTACTCCTCGGGGGTGTAGGGGATCGCCGGGCACTGGTCGCGGTTGGCGATCACGCCGCTGATCGAGCAGCTGATCACGACCGGGTCCTCGAAGCGGCTCATACGGGCATCACTCCATGTCGTTTCTTCGGCTTCTCGACGTGCTTGTCGCGGGCCATCCGCAGCGCCTTGACGATCGTCGGGCGAGTCTCTCTGGGGTCGATGATGTCGTCGATGACCGCGTTGCCGGCGGCGATGTAGGGATCGATCTGCTCGCGGACCGCGTTCAGCATCGCCTCGCGGGTCGCGTCCGGATCGTCGGAGGCCTCGATCGCCGAGCGGCCGATGATGTTGACCGCGCCCTCGGCGCCCATCACCGAGATCTCCGCCCCCGGCCAGGCGACGATCAGGTCCGGCTCGTAGGCCTTGCCGCACATCACGTAGTAGCCGGCGCCGTAGGCCTTGCGGACGATCACCGTCACCTTCGGCACGGTGGCGCGGCTGACCGCATAGAGCATCTTGGCGCCGTGGCGGATGATCCCGGCCTGCTCGACCTTCGAGCCGACCATGAAGCCGGGCACGTCCTGGAGGAAGACGAGCGGGATGTTGAAGGCGTCGCAGAGGTTGATGAAGCGCGCCGCCTTGTCGGCGGAGTCGTTGTCGAGGATCCCGGCCAGCTGCTTGGGCTGGTTGGCGACGATCCCGACCGGCTGGCCGCCGAAGCGGGCGAAGCAGGTGATCAGGGTCTTGGCGAACTTCGGCTTGAGGTCGAACCACTCGCCGTCGTCGACGATCTCGCGGATCACGTCGTACATGTCGTAGGGCTGGCGCGAGGAGTCGGGGACGATCTCCAGCAGCTTCTCCGACATCCGCTCGGCCGGGTCGGCGCTCTCGGCGAGCGGCGGCTTGTGCTCGCAGTCGCTGGGGAAGTAGGAGAGGTACTTCTTGACCGCCTCGATGCACTCGGCGTCGTCCTTGACCTCGAGGTCCCCCACTCCCGACTTGCGGCAGTGGACCTTGGCGCCGCCGAGGTCCTCCATCGAGATCTCCTCGCCGGTCACCGCTTTGACCAGGTGCGGGCCGGCCAGCGCCATCGCCCCCTGGCCGGAGACCATCGGCACGAAGTCCGAGAGCGCCGGGATGTAGGCGGTGCCGGCGGCGCAGGGCCCCATCATCGCCGCCACCATCGGGATCACGCCCGACATCTCGACCTCCTCGCGGAAGAGGTGGCCGGAGCCGGCGAAGAGCGAGCCGGCGGCCTCCTGGATGCGGGCGCCGGCGGAGTCGAGCAGCCAGACGAACGGCATCCGCTTGGAGAGCGCCATCTCGCGCAGGCGGGTGACCTTTAGCTCGCCCGTCATCCCCATCGAGCCGGCCATCACCGTGAAGTCGTAGGCGGCGACGCAGGTGGGGCGGCCGTCGACGTCGCCCCAGCCGGTGATGACGCCGTCGGCGGGAGCCTCGACCCCGTCCATCGCCCGCTGGGCGAAGTGCGGCCGGCCGTGGATGCCGAGCTCGACGAAGGTTCCCTCGTCGACCAGCAGGTCGAGCCGCTCGCGGGCGGTCAGCTTGCCGCGCTCGTGCTGCTTGGCGATCTTCTCCTCGCCGCCGCCCAGCATCGCCTTGGCGCGGCGCTCGTGCAGCTGCTCGTTCAGCTCCGCCAGCGGGGCGGTCCCGGGAAGCAGGTTCTTCGGCTCTTGCTCGGTGCTCGCCACTAACGCCCCTTCCATTGCGGGTCGCGCTTCTCGAAGAACGCGGTGACGCCCTCGACGATGTCCTCGGTGCTGAAGGTGAGGGAGAGCTGGGAGCGCAGGAACTCCAGCGCGTCGTCGAAGGCCATGTCCTGCTGGCGGTACATCGCGTCGTGGCCGAGCCGCATCAGCACCGGGCTCTTCGAGGCCAGCTTGCCCGCCCAGTCGGCGACCGCCGCGTCGAACTCCGCCGCCGGCACGACCTTGTTGGCGAGCCCGTACTCGACCGCCTGCTCGGCGCTCAGCCGCTCCCCCAGCAGCATCATCTCGTTGACCTTCTTTCGCGGGACGTTGCGGTAGATGATCGACATGATCATGTAGGGGAAGGCGCCGACGTTGATCTCCGGCGTGCCGAAGGTGGCGCCCTCCCTGGCGATAACCAGGTCGCAGGAGAGGGCCAGCCCCATCCCCCCCGCCAGCACGTGGCCGTTGGCGGCGCAGAGCGAGGGCTTGCCGAGCCGCGGCATCAGCCGGAAATATTCAAGGAAGAGGTCGCTTGCGAAGTGTTTTTGGACGAGCGGCACGTCCGCGGCGAAGCCACCGAGGTCGGCACCGGCGCAGAAGGCCTTGTCGCCGGCCCCGGTGAGGACGACCGCGCGGACCTCCTCCGAGGCTTTCGCCGCCTTCATCGCGTCGACCAGCTCGGCCAGCATCTGGCCGGAGAGCATGTTGCGCTTCTCCGGGTTGTTCAGGGTCACCGTGGCGACGCCCTCGGCGACCTCGTAGGCGACCAGCTCGTAGCTCCCCTCGCTCATCCGAGCCGGCACCATAGCCGACTTCGTCGAAAGTGGGAAGTGCTACTGTCTACTCGCTTTCGGCGGCCCGGCCGCCTGTCCGAACCACGAACGAGGAGAGAGACCAGTGGCGACCGCGACGACCAACGGCTCCAGCGTCATCAAGCCCGACCACGAGCCGGGCGCAAGCACTTCATCTTCAGCCAGGAGCACGAAGACCTGCGCGAGTCGATGCAGGCGTGGGTGAGGAAGGAGCTGTGGCCCCACCGCAACGAGTGGGAGGACACCTACTGGCCGACCTCGGCGATGAAGCGGGCGGGCGACCTCGGCTTCCTCGGCCTCTGCTTCCCGGAGGAGTACGGCGGCCAGGGCGGCGACTACTTCTACTCGCTGGTCCGCGCCGAGTGCATGAGCTACTCCGGCTCCGGCGGCACCAACATGGGCTTCGCGGTCCAGACCGACATGGTCCTGCCCCCGATCCACCTGCTCGGCACCGAGGAGCAGAAGAGAAGTACCTCAAACCGGGCCTGAAGGGCGAGAAGATCGGCAGCCTCGGGATCACCGAGCCCGGCGCCGGCTCCGACGTCGCCGGCATCCGCACCACGGCGATCCGCGACGGCGACGAATACGTCATCAACGGCTCCAAGACCTTCATCACCAACGGCCCGCGGGCGGACTTCATCGTCCTCGTCTGCAAGACCGACCCGGACGAGCGCCACGCCGGCATCACCCTCTTCGTCGTCGACCTGCGCGACGAGAGCGGCGAGAAGGTTCCCGGCTTCACCGTCTCCGCCGAGCTGGAGAAGATGGGGATGCACGCCTCCGACACCGGCGAGCTGGCCTTCGAAGACGTCCGCGTCCCGGCCGACGCCGTGCTCGGCGAGGTCGGCAAGGGCTTCTACCACATCGCCTGGGAGCTCCAGGGCGAGCGCCTGGTCGCCGCCGCCGGCTGCCATGCCGGGCTGCCGAGCGGATGATCGAGAAGACCCTCGAGTACGCCAAGGAGCGCGAAGCCTTCGGCCGCCCGATCGGCAAGTTCCAGGCGATCCGCCACAAGTTCGCCGAGATGGCGACCAAGACCGAGGCGGCGAAGCAGTTCACCTACTCCACCGCCTGGCGCTTCGCCAACGGCGAGTACCCGGTGCGCGAGATCACGATGGCCAAGCTCTTCGCCTCCCGGGTCGCCTGCGAGGTCGCCGACGAGTGCATCCAGATCCTCGGCGGCTACGGCTACATGAAGGAGTACGAGATCGAGCGCGCCTACCGCGATGTCCGCCTCAACCGCATCGGCGCCGGCACCGACGAGGTGATGCTCGACGTGATCGGCGAGAGCTACGGGCTGTAGGGAGGGTTGAGCAGTTTGTGCTGCCATAGGCGCACCGGCTGCTCAGACTTCGTCCTGGGATGACAGTCGTCAAGGACACCGGCGCCCGGGCCGTCCTGCCGCCCTTCGGCGAGGAGCACGAGGAGCTGCGCCAGACGGTGCAGCGCTTCGTCGCCAGCGAGATCGCGCCGAACGTCGAGGAGTGGGAGGCGGCGCGGGAATTCCCGCGGGAGCTTTACGGGCGCTGCGCCGAGCTCGGCTTCCTCGGGCTGAAGTTCCCGGAGCGCTACGGCGGCCAGGGCGGCGACCATCTGCACGACGCGATCTGGGTCGAGGAGCTGGCCCGGTCGGGCGGCTCCGGGGGCGTCGCCGCCGGGCTCAACGCCCACGCCTCGATCGCGATGCCGCCGATCTTCAACTTCGGCACGGAGGAGCAGAAGCAGCGCTGGCTGGTGCCGGGGATCGCCGGCGAGAAGATCGGCGCCCTCGGGATCACCGAGCCGGGCGCCGGCTCCGACGTCGCCGGCATCTCGACCAAGGCGGAGCGGGTCGACGGCGGCTACGTCGTCAACGGCGCCAAGACCTTCATCACCAACGGCGTCCGCGCCGACTTCCTCGTCTGCGCCTGCAAGACCACCCAGGAGGGCGGCCACGACGGCATCTCCTTCCTCGTCCTCGAGCGCGAGATGCCCGGCTACGAGGTGGCGGCGAAGCTGGAGAAGATGGGCTGGCACTCCTCCGACACCGGCGAGCTCTCCTTCACCGACGTCGAGGTGCCGGCCGAGAACCTGCTGGGTGAGGAGAACGGCGGCTTCAAGCTGATCATGGCCAACTTCGCCTGGGAGCGGCTGCTGATGGCGATCGGCGCCGTCGGCGCGATGCAGCGCCTGATCGAGATCACCGTCGCCTACGCCCTCGAGCGCGAAGCCTTCGGCCGCCCGATCGGCAAATTCCAGGCGATCCGCCACCACGTCGCCGAGATGGCGACCAAGGCCGAGGCCGCCCGCGCCCTCACCTACAACGCCCTCCGCCTCTTCCACGAGGGCCAGGACTGCATCCGCGACGTCAGCATGGCCAAGCTCGTCACCCAGCGCGCCGTCCTCGAGATCGCCGACCAGTCCCTGCAGATCCACGGCGGCTACGGCTACATGCGCGAGTACGGCATCGAGCGCGCCGTCCGCGACGCCCGCCTCGGCCCGATCGGCGGCGGCACCGACGAGATCATGAAGGAGATCCTCGGCAAGCAGATGGGGTTGTAGCTAATGCCCCGGCCCTGCCTCACATTCGTGTGACTTGCCGATCCCGGGGCCGCCGTTGCAGTAGTCGAAGCCGGGGCCGCCGTAGAGCTGGTCGGCGCCGGGGCCGCCGTAGAGGCGGTCGTTGCCGGCGCCGCCGTGGCAGCCGTCTTCGCCCGGGCCCATCAGGCAGATGTCCCGCCCGGCGTTGCCCCAGCAGCCGTCGCTGCCGGTGCTCTCCCGGCAGTAGTCGTTGCCCGGCCCGCCGACGCAGTCGGTGTTCTTCGGGCCGGTGATGCAGACGTCGTTGCCGCCGCCGCCGATGCAGCGGTTGCGCACCGTCCCTTCCGGATAGCAGGTGTCCTTCTCGCCGTTGCCGATGAACTTGTCCGATCCGGCGCCGAGGTGGGCGGTGAGCGGGAAGGGCATGCGGTCGAGCGACTTCGACGAGGTCGCCGCTCGGGCCCATGTCGACTTCGATCGCTTCGGCCCCGCTCGCCGGGCAGACGGCGCTGAGGCGGGAGCGGGCGAGCCGGCAGCCGGATGGCTGGGTGGCCGCCATGTAGCCATCGACGACGACGTCCGAGCCGCTGGTGCCGAGGGTCAGGTGCGACCCCGACTCGGCCCCGAAGACGACGATCCGGCCGGCGGGGGACGCCGTGGTCGCCGTCGCCAGCAGACGCGGAGACGTCGCCAGTGCCACGACGAGCAGGCAGCGTCCTCGCGTTGAAGCCGCGCATCCCACCGATGCTAGAGGCGCAGGCTCGCCGGGTAGGTTGGCTCGCGTGGGAGAGTTAGACGCATGATCTACCTGCTGCGCCACGGCGACGCGGAGGATGGCGACGGGAACGACGCCGCCCGACGGCTGACGCCGAAGGGAGAACGCCAGGCTCGCGCGGTGGGTCGGGCGCTGGCGGTACGAGGGGCGACGATCGACGCCTGCCGTCACCAGTCCCAAGGTAAGAGCGGCCCAGACGGCGCAGCTCGCCTGCGAAGCGCTCGGGATCGAGCCGGAGACGGCGAACGAGCTGCGCGGCGGCGACTTCGACGCGCTCGCACTCGCCACCGGGCGGGGCGACGTCCTGCTGGTCGGACACGAGCCAGACTTCTCCACCGAGATCGCGCGACTCACCGGCGCCAGGGCGAAGCTGCGCAAGGGCGGCCTGGCGATCGTCGACGGCTCGACCCTGATCGCGCTGCTGCGGCCGCCGACTGGCGGCCAACGCTCCGCCAGCCCCTGCAGGTTGAGCAGCCGGCGGCGATCATCAGGCTCCCTACGCGAGCAGGGTGATCAGGCCGCGCAGCAGCAGCAGGACCCCGATCACGGCGGCGCCGAGCACCCGGCCCGGCGGCCGCTGCGGCCGAGCCAGGCGCGGAAGCGGACGACCGCGTCCTGGGTCCACTCCGGCGCGAACGCGTAGCCGAGCAGGGGCAGCTCGAGCAGCAGCTGCTGCATCAGGCAGAAGCCGACGACGAGCAGCACGGTCGGCGCGGTCCCGGCGTCGAGCTTGGCCATGCGGTCGAGCGCCGCCAGGTAGGAGACGCCGGGAAAGGAGAGGACGACGCCGACCGCGAAGGTGACCCGGGCCGACCCGCGCCCGAGCATCCGTTCCGGCGCATTCTTCGGCTTGCCGTTCCCCCGGCTTCGCCTTCCTTGCGCCGCCGCCGCCGTTCCTTCAGCGCGCGCGTCGCGACCGGTACCCAGCACGAAGGCGACGAGCAGCGCGATCAGCGCCGACGACGATGTCCTCGAGCGGGCTGAGGGTGTGGCGGGCGGTTTCGACGCCGCCCGACCCGTGCAGCGAGAAGACGATCAGCAGGCCGAGGCTGATGCTGGTCAGGTAGGCGCCGAGCAGGTAGCCGAGCATCAGCTTCTTGGTGCTCGGCAACAGCATCATCACCGTCACCGCCGCCAGCAGCGTCGGGTTGAACATCGCCAGCAGCGAGAGGAAGAAGATGCTGGCCATCGCGTCGTCATTCTGCCTGGAACCTCGGCGCAGAAGCAGCCGGTCGGTCCGATCGCCCTCGAGTCTTCGATCTGGGCGCTCCCGAGCTTCTGCGGAGCTCGACTCCCGAACTGGCCAGTCGACCAGGACGGGTTCGCATCCCTGTAGCCTCCGGGGCCGACTTCACGAACCAGAAGGAGACGCAGACTGATGGGACTTCTCGATGGGAAAGCGGCGATCGTCACCGGGTCGGCGCGGGGGATCGGCCGGGCGACCGCCGAGCTGTTCGCGGGCGAGGGCGCCAAGGTCCTGATCAACGACCTCGACGCCGACGTCGCCGAGCAGGCCGCCGGCGAGATCGACGGCGAGACCGCCGTCTACGCCGGCGACCTGACCAAGGCGGGCGCCGCCGACGAGCTGGTCGCCGCCGCGGTCGACGCCTTCGGCGCCGTCGACATCGTCGTCAACAACGCCGGCTACACCTGGGACGGCGTCGCCCACAAGATGACCGACGAGCAGTTCCAGGCGATGCTCGACATCCACACGTCGTCCCCTTCCGCGTCGCCCGGGCGCTCGCCCCGCACTGGCGCGAGGCCGCCAAGGCCGAGCGCGGCGAGGGCAAGGAGGTCTTCCGCAAGCTGATCAACGTCTCCTCGACCTCGGGCACGATGGGCAACGCCGGCCAGGTCAACTACTCGGCGGCGAAGATGGGCGTCGTCGGCCTGACCAAAACCCTCGCCAAGGAGTGGGGCCAGTTCAAGATCAACGTCAACGCGGTCGCCTTCGGCTTCGTCGAAACCCGCCTCACCGCGGCCAAGGAGGAGGGCGGCGAGATGACCGCTCCCGGCGGCGAGAAGATCGAGCTCGGCATCCCCGAGCAGATGCGGGCGATGGCCTCGGCGATCATCCCGCTCGGCCGCCCCGCGACGCCCGAGGAGGCCTCCGGCCCGGTCCTCTTCCTCGCCTCCCCGCTGGCCAACTACGTGCACGGCCAGGTGCTCAACGTGACCGGCGGCATGTTCGGAGGGATGTACACCTGAGCGACACGGCGAAGAGGGCGGGGCGAGGCCCCGCTACCTCGACGTGGCGGACCAGATCTGGCCTGCCCCCCGCCGCTTCATGGGCGTCCACACGTTCCTCTACCGGAGCGACGGGTGGGCGCCTCGGCCACACGCTCCCCGGCGTCGGCGGCAAGATGCTGCTGCTCGACCACGTCGGCGCCAAGAGCGGCGCCAAGCGCACCTCGCCGCTGCTCTACGTCGAGCGACGGCGAGAACATCGTCGTCGTCGCCTCCAAAGGCGGCTTCCCCAAGACACCCCGCCTGGTTCCACAACCTGCTGGCCAATCCCGACACCACGGTGCAGATCGGCTCCGAGCGCCGGCCGGTCCACGCCCGCGTCGCCACCCCCGAGGAGCGCGACCGCCTCTGGGCCCGGGCGGTCAAGGCCTACCGCGGCTACGAGGACTACCGGGCCGCGCCGCGGCCGCGAGATCCCGCTCGTCATCCTCGAGCCGCGCGGATAGCCCGGTGCCCCCTCCCAGTGCCGGCCTACCCGCTCGCCAGCCCGCGAGAGCTTCGGGCATCCCGAACCTTCCCTCTGCCCAAGCTCGGGCCGGCTTGAGTCGCTTCGGGCGGCGCTCCTCGGCGACCGGGCGCCGCCCTCGGCTTGGCGATCGCCTCCGGGGGCCAGGGGCCGGCCCAGTTGTCGCGGGCGCCGTCGATCGTGATCGTCGTCCCGGAGAAGAAGTCACCGGCCGGCGAGGCCAGGTAGGCGACCAGCCAGGCCATCTCCTCGGGGCGGCCGGCGCGGCCGATCGGGATCGAGCGCTCGAGGTTGTCGACGACGACCTGCGGGTACTTGGTCAGCAGGGTCTCGGTCGCGAACTGGCCGGCGGCGAGCGCGCAGGTCTTGATCCCGAAGCGCGCCCACTCGACCGCCAGCGTCCGCATCATGTTCTCGACCGCGGCGCGGGCGGCGCCGGAGTGGACCATCCCCGGCATCCCGTTGTGGGGGGAGAGGGTGACGCTCAGCACCTTGCCGCCGCCCTGCGGGATGAAGGCCTTGGTCGCGGCGGCGTGGGTCATCAGCCAGGTGCCCTGGACGTTCAGGTCGATCACGGTGCGGAAGCCCTTCGGGGTGATCGCCTCGGCCGGGCTGAGGAACTGGCCGCCGGCGTTGTTGACGAGCACGTCGAGCCGGCCGTGGCGCTCGAGCACGGCCGTCGAAGAAGCGCTCGACCGGCTCCTCCTCGCGGATGTCCAGCGCCTCGTGCTCGAAGGACCCGGCCAGGCCGGCGGCCAGCTCCGCGGTCTCCGCCAGCGGCTCCTCGCGCCGGCCGCAGCCGACCACGGCGGCCCCGAGCCGCGCCAGCTCCAGCGCCGTCGCCCGCCCGAAGCCGCTGCCGGCGCCGGAGACGACGCAGACCTGGCCGTCGAGCAGATCCGTCGCGAAGAACCGCGAATGCGAGCTTTCAGCCATCGCCGGCAAGCCTATAGGCGGCCCGTTCGCCGGTAATGTGGTCGGCGATGACGGTCACGTGTCGAGGCCAACCGCTGCACGAGCCGCTTGCCGGAGGGACGCCCGGGCGCGACGGTGGCGGTCGAACCGATCGTCGCCGGCCACGCCAACCTGCCGCGGGCGACGATGGAGAGCCCGGGCGGCCGCTTCGTCACGCTGAAGGTACCTGCGGGCGCTGCTGACTGGCAAGCCGCCCGCTGGAGATTCCCGTTCCCCGCCTTCCTGATCCGCCACCCCAGCGCCGGGGCGATCCTCGTCGACACCGGCCTTCACCCTTCGATCGCCACCGACGGCAAGGAGAACTTCGGCTCGCTCGCGCATCGGTTCGGCAAGCCGACGCTTGGAGGCCGGCGAAGACGTGCCCGCCCAGCTGCGCAAACGCGGCCTCGACCCCGGCGAGGTCCCGTCGTGGTGATGACCCACATGCACCTCGACCACACCTCGGCGATCTCCGAGTTCCCGAAGTCGACCTTCGTCGTCAGCGAGACCGAGTGGGAGGCGGCCGCGACCGGGCCGCGGCCCATCCTCAACGGCTACCGCCGCGCCCACTTCGACTACGCCTTCGACTACCGGACGGTCGACTTCGACCGCGGCGGCGATCGACTCCTACGCCACCTTCGGCCGCACCTTCGACCTCTTCGGCGACGGCTCGATCCGGCTCGCCTTCACCCCCGGCCACAGCGCCGGCCACATGTCGGTGATCGCCCGCCTCGAGCAGAACGCGACTTCGTGATCGGCGGCGACGCGATGTACACCTCGCCCAGCTCGAGGGCGAACGCGCCGCTGCCGCCGCGTCCCTTCGACGCCCATAACTTCCGCCGCTCGCTGCAGGAGCTGCGCCTCTTCCACCGCGAGTTCCCCGATGCGATGATCACGCCCGGGCACGACCCGGGCTTCTACGCCCGGCTCGCTGCTCGCTACGAGTAGTCAGCCCCTCGTACATCTCCCGCACCCGGTCGAAGATCTCGGCCGCCGACCTCGAGCTGGCGCTCGCGGCTGGGCTCCGGCTCGACCGGGAAGGTCGAGCGGCTCGCCGAACTGGACCGTGACCCTCGGGAAGCGCAGCCGCTTCCAGCCGCGCACCGCCGGCCGAGCCGTGGATCGCGACCGGGACGATCGGCGCTCCCGACTCGAGCGCGATCCGCCCGATCCCGGGTTTCGGCTAGCCCAGCTCGCCCGAGCGCGAGCGGCCGCCCTCGGCGTAGACCAGCAGCATCTCGCCCTGGTCGAGGAGCGTGAAGGCGGTCTTGAAGGCCTCCTCGTCGCGGTGGCCGCGGCGGACCGGGAAGACGCCGCCGTGCTTGTAGATGTAGGTGAGCACCGGCGGCCCGAAAAGCTGCGATTTGGCCATGAAGCGGATCTTGCGCCGCAGGTAGACGCCGCAGAAGAAGTGGTCCATCTGGCTGAAGTGGTTGGGAGCGAGGACCAGCGGGCCCTGGCGCGGGACGTTCTCCACCCCGATCGCCGCGCACGCCGGTAGATCAGGATCGTCGGCAGGGTGAGGATCATGCGGGCGACGGTGTAGGTCCAGCCGACGCCCCTCGCGCCGCCTCATGGAACTGGTCGAAGTACTCCGCCGGGCGCGGGTCCTTGTAGACCTGTGGCTTCATCTCAGCCATGCGAGACGGCGGCCGCGCGCCCGCCGCTGGTGCCTACCCCCTGACGGCCGGGGGTTACGCGGCCCGGCGAGCGCCCGGCCGCCCAGCCACACGAACGCTCCAGCGCCCGGCGCCACCCGGCCAGCAGCGACTCGCGCTCGTCCTGCGCCCATCGCGCGGCTCGTAGCGGGCCGCCTCGCGCCACATCTCCCCGACCTGCTCCCGGCGTCCAGCGGCCGCTCGCGATCCCGGCCAGGTAGGCGGCGCCGAGCGCGGTCGTCTCGGCGATCTCCGGGACGACGACCGGGGCGCCCAGCACGTCGGCCTGGAACTGCATCAGCCAGCGGTTGGCGACCGCGCCGCCGTCGGCCTTCAGCACCTCCAGCCGCTCGCCCGGCGGCCGCCTCCTGGGCACGAACCGCGTCGACCGTCTCGTAGGCAATCGCCTCCAGGGCCGCCCGCGCAAGGTGCGCGCGGCCGCTGCCGCGGGTCAGCCCGACGATCGTGCCCCGCGCGTAGGGGTCCCAGTGCGGCGAGCCGAGCCCGGTCAGCGCCGGCACGAAGTAGACGCCGTCGTTGGACTCCAGCGAGGCCGCCAGCGCCTCCGTCTCCCCCGCCTCCCTCGATGATCCCCAGCCCGTCGCGCAGCCACTGCACCGCCGCTCCGGTGACGAAGATCGAGGCCTCCAGCGCGTACGTCGACCTCGTGCCCTAGCCCCCAGGCGACGGTGGCAAGCAGGCCGTCGGCTGGCCGGGGCGGCTCGGGGCCGGTGTTGAGGAGGACGAAGCTGCCGGTGCCATAGGTGTTCTTCGCCGTCCCGGGGCGGTGGCAGGCCTGGCCGAACAGGGCCGCCTGCTGGTCGCCGGCGATCCCCGCCACCGGCACCTCGCCGCCGAACTCGCTCGGTCGTGCCGAAGACGTGGGCCGACGGCAGCGGCTCCGGCAGCCGCGCCGGGTCGATCCCCGAGCAGCCCGCAGAGCTCCTGGTCCCAGTCGAGCCGGCGGATGTCGAACAGCATCGTCCGCGAGGCGTTGGAGAAGTCGGTGACGTGGCGCCCGGTCAGCTTGAAGAGGAGCCAGGAGTCGATGGTGCCGAAGACGGCCCGCTCCGCTCCCTCGGCGTTGGCCAGCAGCCACTCGATCTTGGTCGCGGAGAAGTAGGGGTCGATGACGAGGCCGGTCCGCTCGCGCACCAGCTCCTCGCTGCCCCGCCGCCCGCAGCTCGTCGCAGCGCTCCGCGGTGCGGCGGTCCTGCCAGACCAGCGCCCGGTGGACCGGCTCGCCCGTCGCCGGGTCCCAGGCGACGACGGTCTCGCGCTGGTTGGCGATCCCGATCGCGTCGAGCTCGGCGCCGGCGATGCCGGCGGCGGCGACCGCCTCGGCGCCGACCCGCCGCGTCGTC
This sequence comes from uncultured Solirubrobacterales bacterium, assembly GCA_963785775.1. Taxonomy (GTDB): domain Bacteria; phylum Actinomycetota; class Thermoleophilia; order Solirubrobacterales; family 70-9; genus VAYN01. The sequence goes on from CAWAWH010000003.1 coordinate 547,127, forward strand.
TCCCAGATCTCGGCCGCGTCGTGCTCGACCCAGCCGGGCCGCGGAAAGTGCTGCGCGAACTCCGAGTAGGCGCGGCCGGCGACCCGCCCCTCCGCATCGAAGACGAGGCAGGTCGTCCCCGTGGTTCCCTGGTCGATCGCGAGGATCATCTGGCGGCGAGTTCCGCACTCTGCAGTTGCGGGTGAGGGTCGAGGCCAGCGTGCGGCCGTCGGCGAAGGTCATCGAGGCGTGGGCGAAGGGGAAGCTCGCGCCGGGGAAGCCGGCCGGCGCGGCGCAGGTGGCGCTGAGGTAACTGCGGTGCTGCCCGCGGTAGCTGTAGTTGCGATGCAGGCTGAGGCTGATCTGCTTCGAGGTACCCGTAGCGATTCAGCGACGCCGGCAGCGAGCCGGTGAGTACCGTGCCATAGGTGCCGGGGCTTTCGCGGATGCGGAAGACGATGATGCGCGTGATCGGGACCGGGTCGGCACCGTAGACCTGGGCGAGGATCGCGCGCTTGCCTTCGACGATGGCGTTGAAGGCGAGGATCCGACCGTGCGACGGGAAGGCCGACTGTTCCGGGAAGGCGACATAGGCGTCGTAGTGCCCGTCGCCGACGAGGGCCGGTCCGCAGACTCGCATTCGCTTCCTTGGACGAGGACGGTTCGATTTCCCGCTGACGGCAGACCGGCAGGCCTTCGGCATCCAGGCGGCCTCCGCGGTTGAGCGCGACTACGATCCGCCGCAGCGCCGGCGGCCGGTCCCCCGAGAGGGTCCGGACCGTGCCGGCGACGCTGACCGAGATCGGCGCCCGCGAGTGCCGCGGCAGCGCGTCCGGGGCGATGCCGCCGCTGAACTTGACGAAGAGGTCGCCGTGCGCGGTCAGCTCGGCCTGGGCCAGCGAGGCGCCCAGCGCGAAGACGGCGATCGCGATCACCGGTGCGCCGAGCCTCTTAATTGCGCCCCTCATCCGCGATCCAGGCTAGCGACGGCGCGCTGCGTACACGCGGGCGAAGTCCCGGAGCTGCACGGCGCGGTGGCGGAAGCCGGCGACGGTGCGGCCGCTCGCGCGATGCTCGAGGTCGAGCTCGTACTCGCCGAGCCGGTAGCCGCCGCGGACGGCGTCGACCGTCATCCCGATCTCCATCCCGAAGCCGGCGGCGAAGGGCAGGCAGGCCCGCAGCGCCTCCACCCGGAGGGCCCGCTGGCCGGAGATCGGCGCGGTGGTCTCGGCCCCGCAGAGGCGCTGGATCGCCCGGTGGGCGAAGCCGAGCGCGAGGCCGAAGCCGCCGCCGGCGCGGCGCGAGAAGACCGCCACCGCGAGGTCGCACTCGCCCCGCTCGACCGCCTCGACCAGCGGCGCCAGCCGCGCCGCCGAGGCGCCGAGATCGCCGTCGCAGAGCAGGACCAGCGCGGCGCGGGCCCCGCTCAGCGCCGCCTCGGCCGCGGCGCTGACGTTGGCGCCCTTGCCGTGCGGCTGCCGCGGCTGACCACCTGCGCGCCCGCGGCCATCGCCAGCTCGGCGGTGCCGTCCGTGGAGGCGTCGTCGGCCACCCAGATCGCCGCCCCGGGGAACGCTTCGCGGAGCGCCGCGACCGTCTGCCCGACCCGGTCCGCCTCGTTGCGGGCGGCCACTATGGCGATCAGCGAGTCCTCCATGGCGCGATTCGTCCCCCGCCGATGCCAAACATCGAGGCCCACATCACCGGCAACGTCTGGAAAATCGAGGTCGCCGTCGGGGACGAGGTCTCCGACGGCGACACCGTCGCATCCTCGAGTCGATGAAGATGGAGATCCCGGTCGAGGCCGAAGACGACGGGACCGTGAAGGAGATTCGCTGCGAGGAGGGCCAGGCGGTGAGCGAAGGCGACGTCCTCGTGGTCCTGGGGTAGGGGCACCGTGGAGGAGCTCGCGGGCGGCAAGCTCTTCCTCGATCAGCCCGCCGAGGGGTCTCCCGGCTTCGCATCTCCAACCCCGGCTGCCGCAACGCGCTCGACCACGAGATCCTCGACGCGCTGGCCGAGGCGCTGCCGCAGCTCGACCGCGGGATCGAGTCCCGCTGCGTGCTGATCACCGGCGCGCCGCCGGTCTTCTCGGCCGGCTACGACATCGCCTCGATCCCCGACGAGACGCTTCGAGCGCGACGCCGAGGCACTCGTCGCCCACCCCTTCCATGCGGCGATGGAGGCGCTCGCCGCCCACCCCTGGCCGACCGTGGCGGCGATCAACGGCACTGCCTCGGCGGCGGCCTCGAGCTGGCGATCACCTGCGATCTGCGGATCTGCGCCGCCGGGGCCAAGCTGGGTATGCCGCCGGCCAAGCTCGGCCTCGATCTACGGCCACACCGGGCTGCGCAGGTTCCTCGACACGATCGGCCTGGCGCGGACCAAGGAGCTCTTCCTGACCGGGCGCAACTTCGAGGCGGCGCGGGCGGAGCAGATCGGCCTGGTCCACGAGGTGGTCGCCGAGAGAGGCTCGAAGCGGCCTCGGTCGCGCTACGGCCGCGGAGATCGCCGCCAACGCGCCGCTCTCCCTGCGCGGCAACAAGCACGCGATCGACCTGCTCAACTCCTGCCCCGTGCTCAGCGATCAGCAGGAGGCCGGATGGTCGCCCTGCGCGAGTCCTGCTTCTCCTCGGAGGATTTCCGCGAGGGGGTCCACGCCTTCCGCGAGAAGCGCCCGCCCGAAGTGGAACGGGCGATGAGCGCCAAGGGCGCGCCGCGAGCTGGCCGCCGCCCGACCCGACGATGGCGGCGCTGATCGAGCGGGTCGGCAAGATCGACCTCGAGACGCGGCTGAGGCGCCGCAGCGAGGAGCGCCCCCCCGACGCCTACGGAGCGCTGCTGCGGGCGATCGTCGGCCAGCAGCTCTCGACCAAGGCGGCGCGGACCATCTACCTGCGGGTGCTCGACCTCTTCGGCGGCACCACTCCCTCCCCCCGAGCAGCTGCTGGAGGCGAGCGGGAGGACCTGCGCGGCGCCGGCCTCTCCGGCCGCAAGGTCGAGTACATCCGGGACCTCGCCTCCCACCTGCTCAGCGGCGAGCTGGAGCTCGACCGCCTCGAGGACCTCGGCGACGAGGAGGTGATCGAGGAGATCGTCGCCGTGCGCGGCCTCGGCCGCTGGACCGCGGAGATGTTCCTGCTCTTCCACCTCGAGCGTCCCGACGTCCTCTCCGGCGGCGACCTCGGCATCCGCAAGGCGGTCCAGATCGAGTACGGGCTGGAGGAGATGCCGGCGCCGCAGAGGGTGGTGGAGATCGGCGAGCCCTGGAGCCCCCACCGCAGCCTCGCCTCCCTCTACCTCTGGGAGTCGCTGGCCGCCGTGCCCGGCGGCTGAGCGTCCCGGCCCACGACGACACCTCCAAGCCCAATCCCGGACGCCGCGCCGACAATAGGCAGATGCGCTTTCGCTTCTGGCTCGGATTTGTCGCGGTCTCCGCTGATCGCCGCCGGCTCGGTGGTCGCCGCCCTGGTCGTCCTTCCACGACAAGGCCGGCTTCCACCAGACTCAGCACGACGAGGCGAGCCGCGCCGCGCGCCAGGCGGAAGCGGTCGCCGCACTCTCGGTCGGCCAGCTCTCCAGCGCCGCCGCCTTCTTCCAGGCCGAGCGCCACTTCAACCGTCACAGTTCGATCTCGTCGCCCGCCCGCTGCTGCGCCAGCGGCGCTGACCGCGACCGGCTTCGTCGCAGCGCGTCCCGGCTCTGAACGCGGGCGCTTCGAACGGAACACGGCTTCCCGATCGTCGAACGCGGCCCGAGCGGGCGCCTGCGCCGGGCGCGCCCGCCCCGTCTACTTTCCCCTCGCCGACGCCGCCGCCGAGCGAGGGCCCGGCCGCCACTCGGCTATGACCTCGGCTGCGATCCCCAGCGGCGCCGTTCCTGCGCCAGGCCCGGGACACCGGCCGGCCGGCGGCGACCCAGGTCGATGCAGCTCGTGCTCGGCGGCAGCGGCCTCGATCGTCTACCGCCCGTCTACCGCGACCGGGCGCCGATCGCCACCGGGGCGCAGCGGCGCGCGCGCTCCTCGGCTTCGCCGCCGGGGGCTTCCGGGTCAGCGACCTCGCCGCGGCGGCGGTCGCCGCCGTGCCCGGCGACGACACCGTGCAGCTGCGAATCGGCGGACGCGCCGTCCGGCCCCAGGGGACGCTCGAAGACCCCGCCAGCGCACCGATCCACGTCGCCAACCGCGTCTGGCTGCTGGTCGTCCGCGACCCCAACCGCCCCGGTGTCGGCCTGCCGATCTGGCCTGGCCGCGGTCGGGATCTCGCTCGCCGCGCTGCTCGGCGCGCTGATCCTGGTCTGGAGCCGCAACGAGCGGATGGCGGAGCTGCGGCGCGAGGCCGGCCAGGACTCGCTGACCGGGCTGAAGAACCGCCGCCGCTTCGAGGAAGAGCTGCGGGCGAGATGGCCCGCAGCCGCCGCGAGCGGCACACGGGGCGCTGCTGATGCTCGACCTCGACAACTTCAAGCGGGTCAACGACTCGCTCGGCCACCCCGCCGGCGACCGCCTGATCGAGGAGATCGCCACGGTGCTGCGGCGCCGGACGCGGGAGACCGACGTGCTGGCCCGGCTCGGCGGCGATGAGTTCGCTGTCGTCCTGCCCCACTGCGCGCCGGCCGAGGCTCGGGTGGTGGCCGAGGCGATCGCCACGGCGATCCGCGACCACCAACCGGTCCACGAGGAGCCGGCACCGGTCACCGCCAGCATCGGGATCGCGGTGTTCGGTGACGACGCGCGGATCAGCTTCGAGTCGGTGCTCTCGGAGGCCGACACGGCGATGTACGCGGCCAAGGACGGCGGCCGCGACGGGGTCAGGGTCTTCGACCCGGTCGCGATCGCGGAACGAAGCGCCGGACACGACCTGAGGCCGGGCCGGTTATGCGTCCGGGGCGATGCCTAGCCTTGCCGGCTATCCTCCGCCAGGAAGGCACCTGCATGCCGCCGCTGATCACCCTCGAGGAGGCGCTCGAGCTCGGCGAGCTGACCGAGCACGCCGAGATCGAGGCGCTGGTCGAGCGCGCCTGGCGCGCGCGCGTCGAGAGCTTCGGCGACTCGACCGACATGTGCTCGCTGGTCAACGCGAAGTCCGGCGGCTGCGCCGAGGACTGCGGCTTCTGCGCGCAGTCGCGCTACGCCGACGCCGACACGCCGATGCACGCGATGATGGAGCCCGAGCAGATCCTCGAGCACGCGCAAGCGCGGCCGAGGCGGCGGGCGCCCACCGCTTCTGCATGGTCGCCCAGGGCCAGGGGCTCTCCAAGCGCGACTTCGAGAAGATCCTCGACGGGGCGCGGCTGGTCGCCGAGCACACCAACCTCAAGCGCTGCGCCTCGATCGGCCACATGTCGGCCGAGCGCGCTAGGCGCTGCGCGAGGCCGGCGTCCAGCGCGTGCACCACAACGTCGAGTCGGCCGGGAGCTACTACCCGGAGGTCTCCACGACGGTCCGCTACGAGGGCCGGCTGCGGACGATCGCGGCGGTCCGCGAGGCGGGCCTCGAGACCTGCGTCGGCGGCATCCTCAACCTCGGCGAGACGCCGCGCAGCGCGTCGAGATGGCCTTCGAGCTGTCGGAGATCAACCCGACGAGGGTGCCGATCAACCTGCTGATCCCGCGCGCGGGGACGAAGTTCGGCGAGCGCGAGCTGATGGACCGTGGGAGGCCGTGAAGTGGGTCGCGATCTTCCGCCTGATCATCCCCGGGGCGCTGTTCCGGCTCTGCGGCGGGCGCATCGAGAACCTCGGCGAGCTCCAGCCGCTGGCGGTCAGCGCCGGGCTCAACGGCGTGATGATGGGCAACTTCCTGACCGCGCTCGGCGCCGAGCCCGCGGAGGACCGGGCGATGTTCGAGCAGCACGGGCTCAACGTCGCCCGCCAGCCCGACAACGGCGCCAACCCGCGTCCCGACAACCGCTCCGGCTGGCTCGAGGGCGAGACGCCGGCGACGCCGATCGAGGAGCTCGTCGACCGCGAGGGGAGGCGCACTCTGGGACCCCTCGACGCAGCTGCGGTGATCAAGAAGACGCAAGAAGCCCCCGCCCTACCCGCCAGGGCGCAGCGTGAGCGACATCGCGGAGCGGCTGGCCGAGCTGCGCGACCGCGGGCTCTACCGCCGGCTGCGGCTCGTCAACGGCCCGCAGGGCCCGCGGGTGACGCTCGACGGGCGGCAGGTGCTGCTGCTGTGCTCGAACAACTACCTCGGCTTCGCCGAGCACCCGCGGGTGCGCGAGGCGGCGGCCGAGGCGGCGATGCGCTGGGGCGTCGGCGCCGGCGCGTCGCGGCTGGTCTCGGGCACGATGACGATCCACGAGCAGCTCGAGGCGCGCTCGCCGAGTTCGAGGGCACGAGGCGGCGCTGCTGTTCGGCTCCGGCTACCTCGCGAACGTCGGCGTGATCGCCGCGCTCGCCGGGCGCGGGCGAGGTCTTCTCCGACGAGCTCAACCACGCCTCGATCATCGACGGCTGCCGGCTCGCGCGGGCCGAGACCTTCGTCTACCGCCACCGCGACATCGAGCACCTCGCCTGGGGCTGCGCGAGGCCGGCGGGGGCGGCTCGCTGATCGTCACCGACGCGGTCTTCTCGATGGACGGCGACGTCGCGCCGCTGGAGGCGATCGTCGAGCTGGCTCGCCGCCACGGCGCGCTGGTCGTCGACGAGGCGCACGCGACCGGCGCGCTCGGGCCGGGCGGCCGCGGCGCGGTCGCCGAGGCCGGGCTCAGGGCGAGGTCGACGTCGTCATCGGCACGCTCGGCAAGGCGCTCGGCTCCTACGGCGCCTACGTCTGCGCCAGCGCCGAGACGTCGAGCTACCTGATCAACCGGCGCGCCCGCTCATCTTCTCGACCGCCCGCCGCCGCCCGCGGTCGCCGGCGCGCTGGCCGCGCTCGAGCTGCTCGAGCAGCCGCGCCGGTCGAGGCTGCAGGCACGCGCCGGCGCTGCGGCGCGAGCTCGCCGCCGCCGGTCCGGTGCCGGGCGGACGCACCCAGATCGTCCCGTGATCGTCGGCGACGCCGAGCGGCGATGGTGCTCTGCGAGCAGCTGCTCGAGCGCGGCGGCTTCGCGCAGGCGATCCGGCCGCCGACGGTCCCCGAGGGCAGCTCGCGGCTGCGCCTCACCGTGATGGCTCGCACACCGCGACCGAGCTGGGCGGGCGCCGCGAGCGCGTCGCGCGACGCCGCCGTCGCGAGCTCGGCCTGCGTCGCGCCCCGGCAGGCGCCGCCTGCGCGGGCGCCGCGTGACCGGCTGCGCGGCTGTTTCGTCACCGGAACCGACACCGGGGTCGGCAAGACCGTCGTCGCGCGGCGCTCGCCGCGAGCCTCGCGCGCGGGCCGCAGCGTCGCCGTCCGCAAGCCGGTCGTCACCGGCGTCGACGAGCCGGCGGGCATGCCGCCGACCACGTGCTGCTCGCTCGCGGCCGGTCGGCGAGAGCGCCAGGAGATCGCGCCGCTGCGCTTCGGCCCGCCGGTCTCGCCGCATCTCGCCGCCGAGCTGGCCGGCGGCCGATCGACGGCGCGGCGCTGCGTCCGCGGCGCGCGGCGGGCCGGCGCCGGCGATCGTCGTCGAGGGGATCGGCGGGCTGCTCGTCCGTTCGGGGCCGCGCCGAGTGCGTACGCGACCGCGGCGACCTCGGCCTCGGCTCGTCGTCGCCGGCGCGGCCGGGCTCGGCACGATCAACCACACGCTGCTCACGCTCGAGGCCGCGCGCGCGCGCGGCCTCGTGGACGCCGCCGGGCGTCCTGACCCCATGGCCCGAGCCCCGGCGCGATCGAGCGCTCGAACCGCGCGACGCTCGAGCGCCTCGGCGGCGTCGAGGTCCGGACCCTCGCCCTCTCGACCTCGGCTCCCTCGACCTGGCCCGTCAGCTGTCGTGAGCCGACTCGCGTCGAGCCCGATCGCGCTCGCCCGTGGCGTCGCTGCTCCAGGCGCTCGCGAGACCTAGACTCGCGACGGTCGGACGACGGCTGCCGCCGCGGCTCTCGGCCGCGACCGCGGAGCCGCCCGGGTTGGCGTCGCCTCGACGCCTCGACGTGCTCGTCGCCCTTGGCGCGGATCGCGAGTCGCGCCGACCACGCGCGCCGACCAGGGCGACCGCGGCGCGAGACGCTCATCGCGTGGCCGAGCGCGTAGACGAAGGCTTCCGCGCCCGGCGGCGGTCGACCTGCCTTGGCCTGGGCCGGGTCGACGTCCCTGACAGCGCCGCTCGGCCGAGCCGCCGCCGAGCTGTTGGGCGATTTCCGAGCGCTGGCAGCCGAGTCCATGCCGGATCCCGACCAGCAGCGTGTCGAGCCGCGAGCTGACCAGGCCCTGGAAGATCGCTCCGGTCACGGCGACGCCGAGGCTGCCGCCGACCATCCGGAACATCGAGAGCACGCCGGAGGCGATCCCGGCTTTCTGCGACCGGCACCGCGTTCATCGCGGCGCTGGTCATCGGCGACATCGTCATCGCGATCCCGATGCCGAGCAGCATGAAGCCGGGCAGCAGGTCGAGGTAGCTGGAGTCGACGGCGATGCCGCTGAAGGTGAACAGCGAGGCGGCGACGAGCAGCAGCCCGCCGGCGATCAGCCAGCGCGGGCCGAAGCGGTCGGAGAGCCGGCCCGGCGACCGGCGCGACGCCGACGATCATCAGGGTCGAGGGCAGGAACCTGATCCCGGCTTCCAGCGGCGAGTAGCCGAGGATGTCCTGCATGTAGAGGGCGAGGAAGAAGAAGACGCCGAGCATCGCGAAGGAGACGATCAGGGCCACGACCACCGCGCCGAGGAAGTTGCGATCCGAGAGCAGGTCGAACTGGACCATCGGCGCCTTGACCCGGTTCTCGACCGACGACGAAGGCGGGCAGCGCGACCGCGGCGATCGACCAGCAGGGCGATGATCGCGGTCGACCCCCAGCCCCAGCTGTTGCCCTCGACCAGGGCGAGGACCAGCGCGGTCAGGCCGGCGGTGAGCGACGGCGACGCCGGCGTAGTCGACGTCGCGACCGACCGTGGTGTCGCGCGACTCGCGCACGGCGAACAGCGTCGCCGTGCACGGCCCCGATCGCGACCGGGATGTTGAGGTAGAAGATCGCCCGCCAGCTGACGTGCTCGGTGAGGAAGCCGCCCAGCACCGGGCCGATCGCCAGGGCCAGGGCGGAGACGCCGGCCCAGGTCCCCATCGCCTTGCCGCGCTCGCTGCGCGCGGGAAGGCGTCGGTGATGATCGAGAGCGTCGCCGGGCATCATCAGCGCCGGCGCCGACGCCCTGGACGACCCGGCTGATCGACCAGCGACGGTCGAGTCCGGGGCGAAGCCCGGCGGTCGCCGAGGAGAGGGCGAAGATGACGACGCCGAAGAGGAACATGCGGCGGCGGCCGAAGATGTCGCCGAGCCGCCCGCCGGTCGCCAGCAGCACCGCGAAGGAGAGCGTGTAGCCGTTGATCGTCCACTCGAGGCCGGAGATCGAGGCGCCGAGATCGCGCTGGATCGACGGCAGCGCGACGTTCACGACCGTGTTGTCGAGCATGATCATGAACAGCGCGAAGCACATCGCTCCGAGCGTCCACCACTTGCGGTTCTCGTCGGTGATCAGGTGGCGCGTAACGGGTGTCAAGCCTGTCCAACTTCCCTTCAGGTGCTCGTAGGTCTCGGCGATGTCCTCGCGGTCCATCAGCGAGTCGACGGCGGCGTCGAGCTTGCGGCGCTGAGCGGCGGTCAGGGTCGCGGCGAACGCCTCCATCCCGGCCTGGCGGACGACGACCAGCGTGTCGACCAGCTGCTTGCCCTTGGCGGTGATCCGCGACCTGCCGGGCGCGCCGGTCGTCGGGATCCTCGACCCGGGTGGCGAGGCCCTCCTTGACCAGGCGCGTCGACCGCCCTGCTCATCGAGGGGACCGAGACGCCGAAGGTCTCCGCCAGGTCGCTCACCTGCCGCGCCTCGCTGGCACGGCCGAGCCCGCCCAGCTCCAGCAGCGCCTTGCACTGGGTCATCGAGAGCCCGCACTCCTCGATCACCCGCAGCTGGTTGCCGCAGTCATAGAGGAAGAGGTGACGCACCAGCGCGCTCAGCCGGGCCGCGGTTTCCTGCGCCTCGGGGCTCACCTCGGAGGCGGCCGCCTCCCTGGCGATCGCTGCGATATCGCTCGCTTGCATTCCAGTAATGATTGCATACATGCAACTATTTCGTTAGCTGAAATAGTTGCCTAAGTGATCGAAATCACAGAGAGCCCTCGGCCGCGGTAGGGCCCAGGCTTCGGGCGCGGCCTACCGCCCGGGAGAGCGAGGCGCAGGATCGTCCGCTGCACCATCCCCAGCTGCTGCAGGAACGGGCCGCTGTTGTACGGGATGCCGTACTTCTCGCAGTGCCCTTCACGCGCGGCGCGGCCGCCGGGTAGCGGTTGCTCGGCAAATCGGGGAACAGGTGGTGCTCGATCTGGTAGCTCAGGTTGCCGCTCATCATGTGGAACAGCGGTCCGCCCTCGATGTTGCACGACCCGAGGACTTGCCGACGGTACCAGGGTGCGCGCGTCTCGCCTTCGATCTCCGCTCGGTGAACACGTGGGCGCCGTCGGGGAAGTGGCCGCAGAAGATGATCGCGTACGACCACAGGTTGCGGATGAGGTTCGCCGTCGCGTTGGCGACGCAGCACCGAAGAAAGGCCAACGGACCGGCGAGCAGTGGCCACAGGACGTAGTCCTTGAGGAGCTCTTTGGTCGCCTTCGGCCGATGCCGGCGAGCGGGCGCCACACGTCGGCGAGTGGATTTTTCGCCCCGGCGCCAGGGCGCCGGGGTCGACATCGTGCATCGCGACCCCCCACTGGAAGAGCGCCGTCAGCAGCGGGTTGTAGATCGGCTGGAGCAGGTACGCCGGCCGCCACGGGCTGCCGGTCGCTGACGCGCAGGATCTGGTAGCCGACGTCAGTTGTCCTTGCCGAACGTTCGTGAACGTGTGGTGCATGACGTTGTGCGAGTGATTCCAGTCCGCGGCCGACGCGGTGTCCCATTCCCAGGTCGAGGAGTGGATGTCCGGATCGTTCATCCAGTCCCACTGGCCGTGGATCACGTTGTGACCGATCTCCATGTTCTCGAGGATCTTCGCGATCCGAGAGCGCCGCCGTGCCGGGCCAACCACGCGGCGGGCGGGTAGCGGGAGCGAGCGGCAGCTCGCGACCGACCGCCCGCCCAGCGCCGCGCTGCAACGTGATCAACGCGGATGTAGCGGCGTCGCGGTCGCCGAGGATCGGCGCGTGACCCGCGCGGATCGCGTCGAACTCGCGCCCGAGCGCTTCGATCTGCGCGTGCGATAGCGGTCAGCGGGCTCGGGACCACGTTGCGGTCATCGTTTCCCTTCGTTATCCTCAGAGTGCGATCTCGATAGGCCCCTCGGGCGCGTTGACGCAGGTTCTGACCCTCTCGCCCTCGCTCGCCGTGGACGTCGCCGGTGCGCAGGTCGCGCACGCGGCCGGAGCGGAGCTTGCCGACGCAGGTGTGGCAGATGCCCATCCGGCAGCCGAGGGGAGCGCCGCGCCGGCCTCCTCGCCGCCGACGAGCAGCGGCGTGCCGCCGTCGCAGTTCGCCTCGACCGACTCGTGCGGAAGCGAACCGTCCCCCCACGTCGCTTCGCCGGGCCGCCGCCGATCACCGGCTGGAAGCGCTCGAGGTGAAGCAGCTCCGGCGTCGCCCGCCGTCTCCCAGTGGCTCGATCATCCCACGAGCATCTCGCGGGGCCCGAGAGGAAGGTATGGTCGCTCGCGCCAATCGGGGCAGAGCTCGTCGAGGTCGGCGGGAGTCAGCGCGGCCCGTCGCCGGTCAGCTGCACGTGCAGCCGGAAGCCCTAGTGCGGCCGCCTCGCGCCGCAGGCCCGCGCCGAAGATCACCTCGTCGGCGGTCCGGGCGCGAGTGGACGTGGACGACGTCGCGGAGCGCGTCGCGTGCGGCTCGAGAGTGCGCAGCATGCTCAATCGGCGTGATGCCGCTGCCGGCGCTGATAAACAGCAGCTGCTCGGGCGCGGGTCGGGGAGCACGAAGTCGCCTTCCACGCCACCGAGGCGGACCATGTCCCCGGGCTGGCGACCCGGACCAGATAGGGCGAGACCCGGCCGGCCTCGACCTGCTTCACGGTGATCCCGATACAGCCCTCCGCATGGCCGGGATCCGAGGTAAACGTGTAGGCGCGCCAGTGGCGGATGCCGTTAACACGGCGCCGATCCGCAGGTACTGACCGGGCTGATGCCCCTCCCATTCGTAGCCGGGGCGGATCAGCACCGTCGCCGCGTCGGCGGTCTCGGGGCTCGATCCGCTCGATCCGGCTGCGCAGTTCGCGGGTCGACCAGAGTGGGTTGATCAGTTCCAGGTAGTCGTCGGGGAGCAGCGGGGCTGAACAGCGAGCGGACCGCGCGGAGGACCCGCATGCCGCGTCCTCGGGGACTTTGGGAATCGCGCCTTTCTCAGCCATCTTTTCGGCCAACTCATGACAGCGAATCGATGTAACCCGCGTGCGGGTGTCTCTGACAGAGCCCGGTCTACCCTGGTTTCTGGCCTGAACTCACGTCTAAGGTCGTTCTAGCCGATGTCCGTCGGACCCCGCGCAACTCGACCGCGACCACGTCTGGCACCCCTTCACGCCGCAGCAGGGCTAGGGCGCGAGGCGCCGCTGATCATCGAGCGCGGCGACGGCTGTTCCTCATCGATATCGACGGCCGCCGCTACATCGACGGCGTCTCGTCGCTCTGGTGCAACGTCCACGGCCATCGCGTGCCGGAAATCGACGCCGGCCGTCCGCGAACAGCTCGACCGCATCGCCCACAGCACCCTGCTCGGCCTGTCCAACCCCGGCGCCGCCAGCTGGCTGAGCGCCTGGTCGAGCTGGCGCCGCCGGGCCTGAACCACGTCTTCTACTCCGACGACGGCGCGACCGCCGTCGAGGTCGCCCTGAAAATGGCGTTCCAGTTCTGGCGGCAACGCGCGACCAGACGCCCGGCGCACCAACTTCTCGCCCTCGGGCGCCTATCACGGCGACACCCTCGGCGACGTCTCGGTCGGCGGCATCGCCCGCTTCCACCCACCTATCGGCCCGCTGCTTGTTCCGGCCGCCGACCCCTGCCCGTGCCCGGGCGATGCCGCGCGACCTCGAGCGCGATGCCTGCGCCGCTGCACGCCGACGAGCTGGCGGCGGTGGTCGTCGAGCCGCTGGTGCAGGGGGCGGCCGGGATGATCGTCGCCCCCGACGGCTATCTGCGCGCGTCCGCGAGGTCACGCGAAGCACGACGTGCTGCTGATCGCCGACGAGGTGGCGGTCGGCTTCGGCCGCACCGGGACGATGTTCGCCTGCGAGCAGGAAGACGTCGCGCCCGATTTTCTCTGCCTCGCCAAGGGGCTGACCGGCGGCTATCTGCCGCTGGCGGCGACGCTGACGACCGACGAGTCTACGATGCCTTCCTCGGCGCCGGCCGAGGAGCAGCGAACCTTCTACCACGGCCACACCTACACCGGCAACCCGCTCGGCGGCGCGGCGGCCCTCGCCAACCTCGAGCTCTTCGAGACGAGCGGATTCTCGCGGGGCTGCCGCCGAAGATCGACTTGCTCGGCGGTGCTGAGCGGAGTCCGGCGAGTGCCTGCGGTGGGCGACGTTCGTCAGCGGCGGCTTCATGATCGGGGATCGACCTCGGCGACAACGTCTCGGGCCTGGCGGAGATGGGCCACCGGGTGACGCTCGAGGCCCGCGCGCGCGGTGCCGTCGTCCTGCTCCCTTGGCTACACCGTCGTCCCGTTTCCCCCACTCTCGATCTCCGCCGAGGACCTGGGATGAGCCTGCTGGAAGATCACCAAGGAATCGATCCTGGGCCGCCTTTGCGATCCGTCTCCTCCGGTTCCCCTCGCCCAAGCGGTTTGACGCAGATGGAATGAGCTGCCTACCGCGGGCTCCGGCTGAGGCGTCCCAACCTGGGGGACACCGTCGGTACCGCGCCCGGCCGCCTCGATCGTCCTGCTCCAGGCGCGGCGGCAAGCACTCCGAACGGGCCCTCGAGGTACTGCTGCTGAAGCGCAGCGAGGAGGCCAAGTTCATGCCCGGCTGTCTGGGTCTTCCCCGGCGGTGCCGTCGATCCCGAGCGGACGGCGAGGGCGAGGAGGGCATTCCGGGCCTGCGCGATGCGCGAGCTGGCCGAGGAGGCCGGCGATCGAGCTGGGTGGCCGGCGAGGAGCTGATCGCCACCCTCGCCAGGGGATCACACCCTGAGGTGGACTCGACCCCGCTTCGACGCCTGGTTCTTCCTCGCCCTCGCCCCGGCCCACACGCCGCCCAAACCGGATGGGGTCGAGACCACCGAGGCTGCTCTGGCTCCAGCCGAGCGCCGCTCTGGCGGCGCAAGGCCGCCGGCGACCTGACTCTCGCCTTTCCCACCGTTGCCCAGCTGCAGTCGCTGCTGCCCTTCCGCACCTCCGACGAGGCACTCGCCGCCCACCGCGATCGCCCGGTCGAAGGCGATCCTGCCGAAGGTCGTCGGCACCGGCTCGAGAACCACCGGGTCGTTCTCCCCGGCGATCCCGACTACCCAAAAAAAAAAAAAAAAAAAAACGCAACTAAGGCCCCCACCCTCGGGGAAAGGGCGCCAGGCCGGCGTGCCAGGGCCCGGGAGGGTAGGTGTGGATGCCTCTCTCGTCGATCTCTCCCTGCAGCCGCTTTGAACAGTTCGCCGGCATTCTCCAGGGCGGCTTTCAGCCCTCGTCGCTGCTGCTCGCGCAGGCGCCAGAGGAACCAGAGCTGGCGATCGTTGAACGCCGAAGTCGATCTCCCCGGTCATCGTCGTCACCCAGGTCAGGAAGCCGGGGCTGAAGAGCTCGCGCAGGGAAACCGGGTCGTACTCCTTCGGCACCGTCGCCCAGAAAGCGCTTGTTGAAGTCGATCGACTCGAATTCGACCTTGCGCGAAGAAGCGCTGGGTGACCCACCTCGCGGGCCCTCGATCGACTCGACGTTGAAGGCGGGGACGACCTTGGCCAGGTCCGGCATGTGGGCCTTGGCGAGCAGGGCGGCCGGCACCCACGGCCTTGCTGAACAGTCCCCCCGACCTCCTTTTCGTCGGCATCGCAGCAGGACGCCCCAGAACCCCTCGACCAGCTGGCCGGTGAGGCGGTTGACGCCGCCGACGCAGAGCGCAACCGGGCCGTCTTTGGGGTTGATCCCGCCGACCTCCTCGTAGGTGAGGTCGTGGCGCTCGCCGTAGGGGGCGCACCGACGCGGCCCAGTCCTCCGCTTCCTGCTTCGCGCTGATCCGCGCCGACTGTCGACGGGCCAAGCGGACTCTCGGTCGACTTTCGCCCCCCATCGGCGGGGTTTCGCGGGCTAGGATGGATGTAAGTCCGGTCCGACCACAGGAGCCTTATGACCATCGTCATCATCGTCGTCGTCGCGATCATCGTCATCGCGGTCCTCTATTACATCGGCAAGCGCAACGGCATCATCGCCTCGCGCAACCGCGTCGACGAGTCCTGGAGCGGGATCGACGTCCAGCTCAAACGGCGCCACGACCTGGTCCCCAACTGGACGAGACGGTCAAGGGCTACGCCGAGCATGAGAGGGCGACGCGAGGAGGTCACGAAGCCCGGGCCGAGGCGATGTCGGGCTCAGGCGCCGCCGCAGCCGGCGAAGCCGAAGGGAAACTGGACCGGGCGCTGGACAACTGCGCGCCTCGTCCGAAAACTACCCACCGCGCGCGACCGAGAACTTCCAGCAGCTCAGCCGCGACCTCGCCGAGCCCAGGACGAGTCCAGGCCTCGCGGCGCATCTACAACTCCAACGTCCAGTCCTACAACACAAAGATCCAGACTTCCCGGGGTCGATCATCGCCAACATGGGCAATTTCACCGCCCGCGAGTACTTCGAGATCGAAGACGCGGGGATCGCCAGCCAGTCGCGGTCAGTTTCGACAAGTGTCCTCCGTCTAAGCTCGGGCGATGAGCACTGCGACCCGGAGAAGCGACCCTCTGGATCTGTGACAGCTGCGGGTTTATCTACGATCCGTCCGTCGGCGACCCCGACGGCGGCATCCCGCCCGGAACGGCCTTCGAGGAGATCCCCAAGGACTGGTTTTGTCCGGTCTGCGGCGCCCGCACCTCGGACTTCCGCCCGCTTGAGCCGGGCGAGGCCTAAGCCCCGAGCGCGGGCCTCCATGCAGTGACGCACGATTTCGATTGGATCGTGGTCGGGTCGGGGTTCGGGGGCTCGGTTTCGGCGCTTCGGCTTGGCTGAAAAGGGCTACAGCGTCTGCGTGCTTGAGTGCGGCAAACGGTTCGAGGACGAGGACTTCGCCGAAGTCGACCTGGGAACCGCGGCGCTATTTTCCGCACCAGGATCGGGATGCGCGGCGTCATCCGCATGACCCCTTCAAGGACGTGTCGGTGGTCCGCGGCTGCGGGGGTCGGGGGCGGAAGCCTCGGCTACGCGAACACGCTCTACGTGCCCTCCCCTCGCATTCTTCGCGGACCCGCAGTGGGCCGGCCTGGACGACTGGGAGCCGGCGCTGGCGCCCCACTACGACGACGGCCGAGCGGATGCTCGGCGTCATCGTAGACGATCGCGAGGGCCCGGCCGACAAGCTGTTGCAGGAGTACGGCGAGCAGATCGGCGTCGGCGATACCTACACGCAGGACCCGCGATCGGCGTCTTCCTCGACGAGCCGGGCAAGACGGTCCCCGACCCCTTCTTCGGCGGCGAGGGCCCGGAGCGCACCGGCTGCCTGCATCCGGCAGTTGCATGGTCGGCTGCCGCCACGGTGCCAAGAACACGCTGGTCAAGAACTACCTCTGGTTCGCCGAGGGCCGGCGTCCAGATCCATCCCAGCGCCCGGTGACCGAGATCCGCCCGCTCGGCCCCGCCGACGGCCGCGGGGGCTACGCGGTGAAGCGAGCACTCTGGCTCCTGGTCCACGGGGCGCAAGCACCCTCACCGCGAAGCGGGGTGATCGTCGCCGCGGGCGCCACTCGGCACCAACAAGTTGCTCGCAGATGCCACCTCGGCGGGGCCCTGCCGAGCATCTCATAACGGCTGGGGGGCCGGTCCGGACCAACAGCGAGGTGATCCTGGCCGTCACTGCCCCCGAGGACTACGCCGATGACCTCACCAAGCGGGTCGCGATCACCTCCAGCATCTACCCCGAGCCCCATACCCACATCGAGGTCGGTGACCTACGGCAAAGTGGGCGACTCGATGAGTGGCACGCTCTTCACGGCTGATGGTCGGCGCCGGAACCAAGGTGACCCGGCCGCTGAAGCTGGTGGCGCCGATCCGGCGAGCCACCCGGAGACATGCGCGGGTGATTGCCGCGGGGCTGGTCGCGCCGCACCGATCTCGTGCTCGTCATGCAGACGCTGGACGACGCGATCGCCCTGCGGCCGAAGCTGCAAGCGCTCGAGGCGGAGGTGCGCCTTCAGACCGAGCAGGATCCTGAGCGGCCAAACCCAACCTTCATTCCGGTCGCCAACGAGGCGGCGCGATGGCTGGCAGAGCGCACCGGTGGGATCGCCCAGAGCTTCGTTAAACGAGGCGGCTCGATGAACATGCCGGCGACGGCGCACATCCTCGGCGGCGCGGTGATCGGCCCCGGCCCTAAGGATGGTGTCGTCGACGCCCGCCAGCGCGTCTTCGGCTACGAGAACCTGCTCGTCTGCGAGGCGCGGCGATTCCGGCCAACGTCGGCGTCAATCCCAGCCTCACCATCACCGCGCTTGCCGAGCACGCGATGAGCCATGATCCCACCAAAGGACGGCGGAGCGCCGCGCGACCTGCCCGCGGCCGCGCGGCCCGCGGCCGCAGTGTAAGCGTCAGCTCGCCTCGGCGAGCCGCTGCGCGACCGAGTCCCAGTTGACGACGTTCCAGAAGGCGTCGATGTAGTCGGGGCGGCGGTTCTGATACTTGAGGTAGTAGGCGTGCTCCCAGACGTCGCAGCCGAGCAGCGGCGCGCTTGCCGTCAGAGAACGGGCAGTCCTGATTCGGCATGGTCACAACGACGAGCTGCCGCTCCCGTCGTGCACCAGCCAGGCCCAGCCGGAGCCGAAGCGGGCGATGCCGGCGTTTTTGAACTCCTCCTTGAACGTGTCGAAGGACCCGAAGTCGGTCGTCGATCGCCTCGGCCAGGTCGCCGATGCGGCTCGCCGCCGCCATCGGGGCTGCAGCATCTCCCAGAACAGCGAGTGGTTGTAGTGGCCGCCGCCGTTGTTCCGCACCGGGGCCTGGTTGTCGTCGGGCACGGTGGAGAGGTTGCGTCAGCACGTCCTCGACTTCGCGATCGGCCCACTCGGTCCCCTCCAGGGCGGCATTGGCTTTGTTGACGTAGGCCTGGTGGTGCTTGTCGTGGTGGACGTGCATCGTCGCCTCGTCGATGTGGGGCTCAAGCGCGTCGTAGGCGTAGGGAAGGTCGGGAACCGAAAATGCCATCTGGCGTCTCCTCTGGTCGGATTCAGAAGCTGACCGCAGCCTAGCGAGAGAGGAACCGCGCCCTAGGGGCGGCTTCCGGATCGCCGTTGGTCCAGGCGTTGAACTGGTACCAGGCGGGCTTAGCTTCCCGGTGCGCCGTCAGCAGCCCCGAGGACCGCAGAAGATGCAGGTGCCTCCGTCGGTCCAGGAGAACCACAAGACGCCCCGATTCGCCACCGCACGCGGTTGGCAATGAGCATCGAGAAAGCCTGGTCCAGCTCTTCGGCCTGGCCGTAGAGGCCCACCTGCCAGCGAGAAGGACCATTGCTTGAGCCCCAGCCCATCTCGGTGAGGTAGATCGGAATGGAGGCATCGTGGTTTGCCCGCATGATCCGGCGCAGTTCCTCGATCTCACCGCGCATTTCACCGGCGTGGGCGACATAGGGATGAAGCCCGACCCCCTCGAAGTCCTGTGTCAGCCCCGGGGAGCGGAAGAGTCGTTGGAGGAATTCTCCAGATCCGACGTTGGGAGGGATCTGCAGCGGCCTCCCGAACAGGCCACCGACGATCGCCTGCGAACCGGGTTCGGCTTCGTGGAGGACCCGCCCCGATAGCCGCAGCAGTCGTACGTACCTGGCCGGGTTGGGGTGGTAGGAGAAGTTGACGAGGTTCTCCTCGTCCCAGATCTCCCAGCGCTGTATCGGAAGGAACTGCAGTTCCGGGTTTTCCCCCCAGAAGGACCCTTCGCTACCGTAGCGCGCCACGGCGGCGCGCAGGAACGACGCCCAACCCCACTGCTGCCAAGAGGTTTCGACCGGTTCCTGGGTGGATGGGCGGCGCGCCCAGATCGGGGTCCCGCCGAGGGTGGGAAAGATCCTGATCCCGTGTTCTGCCGCCATCCGACGTCTTCGTCGAACCCCGACCAGTCGGGTTTGGCCACCAGGGGGCTCTGTGGCTGGACAGAGCTCCAGTCGAGCGGCAGCCGCACGCTGCGGATCCCGGCCTCCTCCATCAGCGCGAATTCGGCCGCGGTGAGAACGTTCTGGGGCGAGATGCCGATGAATCCCCGAGGGGCGAAGGCGCCGGCCGTGGCCTGGCAGAAGGCGCCGGCAACGCCAGGACCGCGAAGGGAAGGGGGAGCCTGCGCATCGACCCCTACTCTGAACCAGGCTGGAGTCGAAAGTCGCGGTGGCCATGCCGCATGAGATTGGAGGCACCGGGTGCGCGCCGGATCTGAACGGGTGCCTCACCGTGCTCGGGCGCGTGCGCGCACCTGGTGCGCGCGCCCCGAGAGTCGGTCGCGATTACCCGGTTCAGATCCGCGGCGCCCCGGCTACTGGACGGCTTCGATCGCCGCTTCGATCCGCCCAGCGCGGGCCGTCCTGGAGGGACTGCGAGCCAGTGGGGCCGGTGACGATCATCGCCTGGCGGGTGCGGATGCCGAGATTGGTGCCGAGCTTGTTCATAGCCTTCGAGCTGCGGTGATCGACGCCGTCGGAGCCGCCGTTTTCTTCCAGGTATCGCTGTGCCATTCCGGGCACGTTGAGTTCCTCGACGCCGCCGGCGATCGAGTCGAGGAAGTCCTGGTCGATGCCGAAGCGTTCTTGGGCCGTTTCGCTTCGTCCTGATTGCGGAAGAAGAGATAGGTGTACTGCCAGCCGTAGCCCTGCTGCGCCGCCGCCTCGGCGCCGTAGAAGCCCTCCTCGACGGGCTTTCGCTGACCGAGTAGTGGCGGTAGAGCAGCTTCGCCTCGTCCGCGCGCGCGTACTTGTTCGGTCAGCGCCGGGATCGTCGCAGAGGAAATCTTCGCGGCAGCTGCGAGCACTGCAGGTCGTTGAAGATCTGGATCGTGACCGGGGCGTTGGAGGAGCCGAGCCGGTCGCCTTCCTGCGGCACGCCGCCGAAGATCTCCTGCGCTTCGGTGATCCCGGCGACCTGGACACGGCTGCCCGGCCTTCTGGGTGGCGATGTTGACGATCGCGTAGCCGAGCGCCGACCAGCCCGACGGTGAGCAGCAGGATGACCCAGATCCGGCCACGGCGCGGGCATCGGCTTTGGCGGCAGCCTCGGACATCGACCGCGCATTATCGCCGATCCGGCGCCCGCGCGGAACCCGCAACATGCGGCCGAGTCGTTTGACACGTCCGCCTCGCGGGATAAATATCGGGCTACCCGATTTCAACGACATGGGAGGTCCGCCGTGGCCAATCACCTGACGCCCGCCGAGCTTGCCGAAGAACTGCAGATGAAGCGGCAGGAGGTGATCGGCAAGTGCGTGCAGATGGGCGTGCCGATCTTCCACGGCCGCATCGACCGGTCCCTCTTCGAGACCTCGCTGCGCACCGCCGCGGGCCGCGCCGGCAACCGCCCGGCCGCGCAACTCAGCCTGAACTAGACTCCCCCGCGATGGGGCGGGGAACCAAGTCGAACACGCTCGCCGACCTGCTGCCGCTCGCCGCGGAGCTCTACGGGGAGGCGCCCGGCGGTCCGCTTCAAGGAGGACGGCGAGTGGGTCGAGCGCAGCTTCAGCGAGGTGCAGGAGACGGTCCGGCCGCTGGCGCTGGGACTGATCGACCTCGGGCGTCGAGAAGGGCGACAAGGTCTCGATCCTCGGCCAACACCCGGCCCGAGTGGACCTACTTCGACTTCGCGGCGCTCTCGGTCGGCGCCGTCGTCGTCCCGATCTACCAGACCAACTCGCCCGAGGAGTGCCAGTACGTGCTGGAGAACTCCGACGCCAAGGTCGTCGTCGTCGAGGACGAGGAGCAGCTGGAGAAGATCCGCGAGGTCCGCGATCGGCTGCCGATGCTCGAGCAGGTCGTGCGGATGACCGGCTCCAGCGAGGACGCGATCTCGATCGCGGACCTGACCGCGCGGGGCGCGGCGCGCGACGCCGCGGAGTGGGAGGCGCGCTGGGCGGGGTGAGCCACGAGGACATCTGCACCTTCATCTACACCTCGGGCACGACCGGCCCGCCGAAGGGCTGCATGATCACCCACGGCAACTACCGCGCGATGCTCGACATGGTCAACGCGACCAGCGTGATCGAGGCCGAAGACGTCACCTACCTCTACCTGCCGCTCGCCCACTCCTTCGCCCTGCTGATCCAGCTCGGCAGCTTCGACCTCGGCGCGACCCTCGCCTACTGGGAGCGCGACCCGCTGAAGATCCTGCCCAACCTGGCCGAGCTGAAGCCGACCTACTTCCCCTCGGTGCCGCGGATCTTCGAGAAGATCTACACCGCCGCAACAGCGGCATGGAGAAAGAGGGCGGCCTGAAGAAGGCGGTCTTCGAGTGGTCGATCAAGGTCGGCGCGAAGATGCGCGCGGCCGAGCGGGCGGCCGGCAGCCCGGCTTCCTGCTGCGCAAGCAGTACGAGTTCGCCGACAAGCGGGTGCTCTCGAAAATCCGCGGCCTGTTCGGCGGCAAGCTGCGGCTCGCGGTCTCCGGCGCGGCGCCGATCAACCCCGAGATCCTGCGCTTCTTCGACGCCGCCGGCGTGCTCGTGCTCGAGGGCTGGGGGATGACCGAGACCTCGACCGCGGCGACGATCTCCACTCCCGACGACTTCAAGGTCGGCACGATCGGCAAACCGTTCCCTGGCTGCGAGGTGAGAATCGCCGAGGACGGCGAGATCCTCGTCAAGGGCCCCAACGTCTTCCAGGGCTACTACAAGAACGAGGAGGCGACCCGCGGAGACGATCGTCGACGGCTGGCTGCACACCGGCGACATCGGCGAGATCGACGCCGAGGGCTCATCAAGATCACCGGCCGCAAAAAGGACATCATCATCACCGCCGGCGGCAAGAACATCACCCCGGCCAACCTCGAGGCCGAGATCAAGCAGCACCCGCTGGTCTCCCAGTGCGTGGTGGTCGGCGACCGCCGGCCCTACCTGGTCGCCCTGGTCACCCTCGACCCCGAAGAGGCAGTCGCCTACGCCAAGGAGCACGGCCTCCCCGAGGACCCCGAAGAGCTCGCCGCGAACCCGGGGATCAAGGCCGGCGATCGAAGCCCACGTCGAGGAGATCAACGAGAACTTCGCCCGGGTCGAGCAGGTCAAGAAGGTCGCGATCCTCCCCCACGACCTCTCCCAGGAGAGCGGCGAGCTGACGCCGACACTGAAGGTCAAGCGCGCGGTGGTCGCCTCCAAGCACGAGCAGGAGATCGAGGCGCTCTACGCGGGTGATGACGGTGCCTATGGCTTCGGCGCTCAGGATGCCTCGCCGCGGAGCAGCAGACCGAGGTCGTCTGCTCGAGCACCCGGCGCCAGGCGGAGGTCTGCTCCGGCTCCTCTTCAGCCGCCCGCTCGACGACGCGGCGGACGCGGCGGGCGGAGATCTCGAGGCCGTGACGCTCGGCGATCTCCTCGAAGCGCTCGTAGTCCTTGGCGAGCGTGGCGGTGACCGATTCGAAGCCGTGGCGGGCGATCTCCAGCCGCCGCGAGTAATCCATGATCGGCGTGCCGAACATCAGCTCGTCGGTGGGCTCGGGCTCGAGCAGGACGATGTCGACGCCCGGGTACTTCTCCTTCCACATCCCGACCGCCTGGTGCAGGCGGGCGTGGGCGATCAGGCGGAAGGTCTGGTTGGCGATCGCCGGCAGGCCCATGTCGGAGACCCGCCGCACGCGGTTGCCGAAGACGGTCGGGATCGTCTTCTCGAAGTCGTTGACGTAGGGCACCAGTGGGTTGACGACGACGATGAACTTGGCGCCCTTTCGACCGCGATGTCGACGTTGGTGGTCGAGCGGATGCCGCCATCGACGAGCTGGCGCCCCTTCAGGTCGACCGGCTTGTAGACGATCGGCAGCGCGGTCGAGCACTGCACCGCCTTGGAGATCGGCACGTCCTGCCAGCCCTCCTCGCCGAAGACGATCCGCTCGCAGGTGTCGAGGTCGGTGGCGGTCAGGTAGAGCTCGCGGTCGAGCAGGCGGAAGTCGTTGATGCGGCCGGCGTCGGCGAGCGCTTCCTCGACATAGTCGGCGATCCCGGAGCCGGAGTAGAGGCCGGTCGGCAGCGCCTCGGCAAGACCGACGCCGATGTCCATCGCCGAGAAATCGCCGATCCGCGCCAGCGCCGCAGCAACTCCAGCGTCCGCAGCGGCAGCGCCGCCGCCTTCTGCAGAAAGCCGAGGTAGTTCGGCTTCAGCACCCGGTCGAGGTCGAGATCCTCGAGCTCGGAGGGAACCCGCTCGTTGAGCACCTGCATCATCTCGTCGGGCGTGATGCCGTTGGCGAGCATCCCGGCGACGAAGGAGCCGGCGCTGGTGCCGACGTAGACGTCGAAGTTGTTGACGGTGCTGTTGACCGCGAGCAGGTCGAGGGCGCGCAGGGCGCCGATCTCGTAGACGCCGCCGGTGAAACCGCCGCCGCCGAGGACCAGCGCCGTCTTCGAGGGCGTTTGCGGCACGGGCGTTACGTCGTGGCTTGGACTCGATGTCGACGACTTTGCCCAAGAACATGAATTATCCCAGGGATCGGGCGCCAGCCGCTACCTTGCTGCTCTGCGTGTTGTACCGGCGATGAGACGGGACGATGCTGCTGGCCGCTGCCTTACGGCGGTCTTTCTGCTGCCGCGCGCGCGGGCCCGGCGGCGCGCTCTGCAACCAGATGCGGGAGATCTGATGCGCGGGGGCGGTGCGGCCAGCGGCCTGCTGGTGGTCGCGGCGGAAAGCGGCAGGAGTCGTCTGCGCAGCGGGCCGCGCAAGCGCCAGCGGTCGCTGGCCTCGAACATGAAGCTGTTCACCACCTCGACCGCGCTGTCGCCGTCTGGGGCCCGAAAACCGCATCCCCACCAAGGTCTTCAGCGACGGCCGGATCGACGCCGACGGCGTCCTCCACGGCAGCCTCTACCTGCAGGGCGGCGGCGACCCGACGCTGGGCACGCCGGCCTTCTACGACAGCTATCTGGCGGCCTCGGGACCAACCTCTTCGCCCTGACGCCGCAGATCCGCGCCGCCGGCATCACCGCGATCACCGGCCGCCTCTACGCCGACGACACGATCTTCGACCGCCTGCGCGGGGTCGCCGACTCCGGCTACGCCACCAGCCCCTACATCGGACCGCTCTCCGGCCTCGCCTTCGACTCCGGCTTCGGCGGCTCGACCAGCACCAGCGGCTTCTCCTCCGACCCGGCCAAGCTCGCCGCCGCGAAGCTGGCCGCCTCGCTGCGCGCCGCCGGGGTCGCGATCCCGCCGCAGGTGGCGCTGGCAAGACCCCGCCGGGTGCGGAGCGGTCGCCGTCGTCCGCTCGCCGACCGCTCACCCAGATCGTCAACACCACCGACGTCTACTCCGACAACTTCTTCGCCGAGACGCTGATCAAGCTGCTCGGAGCGCGCTTCGGGGGCGCCGGCACGACCGCGGCGGGGGCCGCGGTGGTCGACGGCCTTCGCCCGCGCGCAGGGCTCCGGCGTCCACGCGGTCGACGGCTCCGGGCTGACCCGCTCCGACCGCGCCTCGCCGCGCCAGGTGGTCGGCCTGCTGCTGGCGATGCGCAGCACCCCGTCGGCGAAGACTTCATCCAGGACCTCGCCCTGGCGGGCCAGGAAGGCACCGTCGCCGACCGCATGCACGGAACCGCCGCCTACGGCCGCTGCCGGACCAAGACCGGCACCCTGACCGGCGTCAGCAACCTCTCCGGCTACTGCTTCAACACCAGCGGCCGGACCATGGTCTTCTCGATCCTGATGAACGGCGTCGGCGACCTCAACCTCGCCCACCTCGAGCAGGACCGGATCGCCGGCGGCGTCGCCTCCTACTGAAGCCAGCAGGCCCGCAGGCCCGGCCTCGTCGAGCACCTCGGTCCCCAGCGACTCGGCCTTGGCCAGCTTCGAGCCGGGGTTCTCGCCGGCGACGACGTAGTCGGTTTTCTTCGAGACCGAGCTGATGACCTTGCCGCCGGCGGCCTTGATCAGCGCCGCGGCCTCCTCGCGGGTCAGCTCCGGCAGGGTGCCGGTGAGGACCAGCGTCCTGCCCTCCAGCGGGCCGCCGGCGCGCGCGGCGTTCGGAGGCGTCCTGCCTCCAGCCGCAGCCCCTTCTCCCGCAGCTTCTCGATCAGCGCCCAGGTCGGCTCGTCGGCGAGCGACTCGGCGATCTGCACCGCCATGATCGGCCCGACCCCCTCGACCTCCTCGATCCGCTCGGGGTCGGCCGCGTGCAGGGCGTCGATCGAGCCGAAGTGGTCGGCCAGCGCCTCGGCGGTGACATAGCCGACGCCCGGCAGGCCGAGCGCGTAGAGGACGCGTTTGAACGGCCGCGCGCGGGAGGCGTCGATCGCCGCGACCAGGTTGCGGGCGGAGATCTCGCCGAAGCCCTCGAGCCCCGACCAGCTGCTCCTCGTCGAGCTCGTAGATGTCGGCGACGTCGGCGATCAGTCCTTCCTCGAGGAAGCGCAGCGCCTGCTTCTCCCCCAGCCCGTCGATGTCCATCGCCCCCTTGCTGACGAAGTGCTTGACGTGCTGGAAGGACTGGCCGGGGCAGCCGGCGCGGTTGGGGCAGATCGTGAAGACCGCGCCCTCGGGCTTGACCGTCTCGGTGCCGCAGGCCGGGCACTTCTTCGGCGGCTTCGGCTTGCGGGCGCGCTTGTTCTGGCGCGGCAGTCAGCGGCGCGACCACCTGGGGGATCACGTCGCCGGCCCGCATCACCACGACCTCGTCGCCGACCCGGACGTCCTTGCGCTCCAGGTCCTCCTCGTTGTGCAGGGTCGCGGTGGAGACGGTGACGCCGCCGACGTGGACCGGCTCCAGCATCGCGAACGGGACCAGGTGGCCGGTGCGGCCGACGTTCCAGACGACCTCGGTCATCTTCGTCGTCGCCGTCGTCGGCGGGAACTTCCAGGCGATCGCCCAGCGCGGCTCGCGCCCGACCACGCCGAGCTCCCGCCACAGCGCCCGCTCGTCGACCTTGACGACGACGCCGTCGATCTCGTAGTCGAGCGACTCGCGCCGCTCCTCCCACCAGTGGCAGCGCTCGACCACCTCCTCGACGCCGGGGTGGTGGTCGGTGTCGGGGTTGACCTTGAAGCCGCGCTCCCGCAGCCACTCGACCTCCTCCATGTGGGTGGCGAGGTCGAGCCCGCGCACGGCGCCGATCCCGTAGATCCAGATCGAGAGCGGCCGTTCGGCGGCCAGCGCCGGGTCGAGCTGGCGGATCGAGCCGGCGGCCGAGTTGCGCGGGTTGGCGAAGGTCGGTTCTCCGGCCTCGGCGCGGCGTTCGTTCAGCGCTTTGAAGGCGGCGATCGGCAGGTAGATCTCGCCCCGCACTTCGATCAGCTCCGGGCGCGTCCTCGATCCGCAGCGGGATCGAGCCGATCGTGCGCAGGTTCTGGGTCACGTCCTCGCCGACCCGGCCGTCGCCGCGGGTGGCGCCGCGGACGAGCACCCCGTCCTCGTAGGTCAGCGAGATCGCCAGGCCGTCGATCTTCGGCTCGGTCGTGTAGCTGAACTCCGAGGCGGCGATGTCGAGGCGCTTCAGGTGGTTGCGCCAGCCGCGTCTCCCAGGCGCGCAGCTCCTCCTCGTTGCGGGCGTTGCCGAGCGAGAGCATCGGCTCGGCGTGCTCGACCTGCTCGAAGCGGTCCAGCGGCGGCGCGCCGACGCGCTGGGTCGGCGAGTCGGGGGTGCGCAGCTCCGGGTTCTCGGCCTCGATCGTCCGCAGCTCATTCAGCAGCGCGTCGTACTCGTCGTCGCCGATCTCGGGGTCGTCGAGAACGTAGTAGAGCCGGTTGTGGCGCTCCAGCTCGGCGCCGCAGCTCGGCCGCCCGCTGCTCGGCGGGCCCGCTCACGCGGTCGGAGCGCTCGCCGCCAGCATCTCCTCGAAGCCCCAGCCGCGCAGCCGCTCCAGGCCGCCGTGGTCGGTGAGGTCGAAGTGGATCGGGGTGACCGAGATCCGCCCCCGGCGACGGCGAAGAGGTCGGTGCCCTCGATCTCCTCGTAGCCCGGCTGCCAGCCGTAGATCTCATAGCGCCGGCGACCGCGTCCTCGGACTCCTCGCCGACCAGCTTCAGCTCGTCGTTGTAGATCCGTTTGCCGAGCTTCGTCACCTCGATCCCCTTCGGCTCGCCGGCGGGGCAGTTGACGTTGATCAGCGTCGCCTCCGGCATCGACTCGGTGGCGAGGCGCTCGACCAGCCGGGCCGTGAAGGCGGCGGCGACGTCGAAGTCGAAGCGGCCGCTGACGTAGCCCATGCCGCCGCCGGAGGACTGCTGGGAGAGCGCGATCGCGGGGATGCCGAGGACGATCCCCTCAAGCGCCGCGGCGACCGTGCCCGAGTAGGTGATGTCGTCGCCGAGGTTGGCGCCGTGGTTGATGCCGGAGACGATCAGGTCGGGGCGGCCGCCGAGCAGGCCCAGCTCGGCGAAGCGGACGCAGTCGACCGGGGTGCCGTCGGTGGCGAAGCCGCTGTGGCCGTCGCCGAACTCGACCTCCTCGACGCTCAGCGGCGAGCGGGTGGTGATGCTGCGGGCGGTGGCGCTGCGGTTGGAGTCGGGGGCGATCACGTCGACCTCGACTCCGTCGAGCTCGCGCAGCGCCCGCCGCGTCGCCTGCAGGCCGGGGGCGGAGATGCCGTCGTCGTTGGTGAGGAGGATGCGCATGCGGTCGATTCTAGGAGTAGGAGACGGACTCCAGGTAAAGGCCGTGTGGTGGCGGCGGTCTCCCCCGCCTCGCGACGCGGGGCTCCGGCTGAGCAGCGCGGCGAAGCTCTGGACCGTGCGGCGGCTGGAGGCGACCTCGAGCATCGTCCCGACCAGGATCCGGACCATGTTGCGCATGAAGGCGTCGGCGTTGACCTCGGGGGCGAGGATGTCGCCGGCTTCGGTCCCGGGCCGCGGCGAGGATCTCGCGCTCGAAGTGGACGTGGTCGGTCTGGCTCGGGGTGAAGGCGGTGAGTCGTGCGCTGCCGAGCAGGGCCGCGGCGCAGGCGTCGAGCCCCTCGCGACGTCGACGCGATGCGGCCACCAGAGCGCCCGGCCCCGCTCGAACGGGCTGGCCGGCCGCCGGGTGCAGCAGCCGGTAGCGGTAGCTGCGCGACGGTCGCGTCGCCGCGCGCGTCGAAGCCGTCCGGCGCGGGCCGCGGCCGCGGTCGACCGCGATGTCGTCGGGCGCTGACCCCCGGTCGAGCCGCCGCGCAGGTCGCCGCGGAGCATCGCATGCGCGACACGAAGCTGGCCACCTGCCCAGCGCGCGTGCACGCCGGCGTCGGTGCGCCCGAGCTTCACGCGTCCAGGGGCGACCGGCTCGCGCAGCGCGACCGTCTCCAGCGCCCGGCCTCGAGCTCGGCCTGCACCGTGCGCAGGCCGGGCTGGGCTTCGCCCAGCCGGACGAAGCGCGAACCGTCGTATTCGAGATCGAGGCGGAAGACCGAGCCGGGCTAAACCAGCTCGAGATAGACCATCTCGGTGGAGTCCTAGCGGCGCGGCCCGAGCTTGACGATGCGGGTGTAGCCACCGGGCCGGGTCGCGTAGCGCGGCGCCACCTCGTCGAACAGCTTGTGGACGATGAACTTGTCGTTGTGCAGGGTCGAGAGCGCCTGCCGGCGGGCGTGCAGGTCGCCGCGTTTGGCCAGGGTGATCAGTTTCTCTACCTCGGGCTTGACCGCCTTGGCCTTGGCCTGGCTGGTCTGGATCCGCTCGTGCTCGATCAGCTGCTTCGAGAGGTTCGAGAGCAGCGCCTCGCGGTGCGCGGCGTTGCGGCTGAGCTTGTTCCGCTTCTTGCGATGGCGCACAGGGTTCTCCGCTCCGCTCTCGCCGCGCCTCAGTCTTGCTGGAGGTCGAGGCCGCGGGCGTGCAGGGTCTCGATCACTTCCTCGATCGACTTCTGACCGAAGTTGGGGATCGCGTTCAGTTCGCCGCGCGACTTGCGGACCAGGTCGCCGACGGTCTGGACGCCGGCGCGCTTGAGGCAGTTGTAGGAGCGGACGCCCAGTTCGAGCTCCTCGATCAGGATCTCGTCGAGGCCGTTGTTGCCCGCGACCCCGTCGCCGGCGGGCGCGGAGAGCGGATCCGCCGACATCGCCGGGACCGGTTCACGCGCGGTCAGCTCCTCGACCCGCTCGGCGTCGGTGAAGATCGCCAGGCTCTTGATCAGGATCTCGGAGGCCTCGCGCAGCGCCGCCGCGGGCTCGATCGAGCCGTCGGTCTCGAGGTCGAGGGTGAGTTTGTCGAAGTCGGTGCGCTGCCCGACGCGGGCGGCGGCGACGGCGTAGGAGGCGCGGCGGATCGGCGAGAAGATCGAGTCGATCGGGATCACGCCGATCGGCTGCTCGTCGGACTTGTTCTCTTCGGCCGGCGAGTAGCCGCGGCCGCGGCCGATCGTCAGGTAGACCTCGAGTTTGGTTTTCTTCTCCAGCGTCGCGATCGGCGCCTCGGGGTTGAGGATCTCGACGCCGGAGGGCAGGTCGATGTCCTTGGCCTTGACCTCGCCGGGGCCGGTGGCGACCAGCGGCGCCTCGACCTCGTCGGCGTCGGTGTGCATGCGGACGACGAGGTCCTTGAGGTTGAGGACGATGTCGGTGACATCCTCCTTGACGCCCGGCACGGTCGAGAACTCGTGCGCGACGCCCTCGATGCGGACGCTGGTGATGCGGCGCCACCCAGCGAGGAGAGCAGGACGCGGCGAAGGCTGTTGCCGAAGGTGTAGCCGAAGCCCTTGTCGAGCGGCTCGATGGTGAAGGTGCCGCGGCGGTCATCGACTTTCTCGGAGATGATGCGGGGGACCTGGAAATCAGTGGTCATGAGTTCCTTGCGTATGCGTGTGCAGAAATTTCGGTTTCCGGGCTACTTGGAGTACAGCTCGACGATCAGCTGCTCCTGTACCGGCGCCGAGATCTCGGAGCGCTCTGGGAGGCGCAGGATCTTGGCGGTGAGGGCATCGTGATCGGCCTGCAGCCAGGCCGGCACGGTCGAGACGAGTTCGGTCGCCCGCTGGATCGTGTCGGTGGCCGACGAACCGGCCTTGATCGAGATGATGTCCTCGGGACGGACTTGGTAGGAGGGGATGTCGACGCGGCGGCCGTTGATCATCCAGTGTCCGTGGCTGATCAACTGGCGTGCCTGGCGCCGCGAGGCGGCGAAGCCGAGGCGGACGAGGACGTTGTCGAAGCGCGACTCCAGCAGCCGCAGCAGGTTCTCGCCGGTGACGCCGTCCTGGCGCGAGGCCTTGTCGTAGTAGGCGCGGAACTGCTTCTCCAGCACCTGGTAGTAGCGGCGCGTCTTCTGCTTCTCGCGCAGCTGCACGCGGTACTCGGACTGGCGCATGCGGCCGCGGCCGTGCTCGCCGGGCGGGTAGGAGCGGCGCTCGACGCCGCACTTGTCGGTGAAGCAGCGCTCGCCCTTGAGGAAGAGCTTCTGGCCCTCGCGGCGGCACTGCTTGCACTGGGGGCCGGTATCGCGAGCCATCTAGACGCGCCTCCGCTTCTTGGGGCGGCAGCCGTTGTGCGCCTGCGGGGAGACGTCCTTGACCGTGGTCACGTCGAGCCCGGCGGCCTGCAGCGAGCGGATCGCCGTCTCGCGGCCGGAGCCGGCGCCCTTGGCGAAGACCTCGACCCGCTCCAGGCCGTGTTCCATGCCCTTCTTGGCGGCGGCGTCGGCGGTCACCTGGGCGGCGAACGGCGTCGACTTGCGCGAGCCTTTGAACCCGGCCGAGCCGGCCGACTCCCAGGCGATCACGTTGCCTTCGGTGTCGGTCAGGGTGACGATCGTGTTGTTGAAGGAAGTCTTGATGTGCGCCTGCCCGTAGGTGACGTTCTTTTTGACGCGGCGACGGGCACGCCCCTTCGAGGGTTTCTTCTCAGCCATCCCTGCTCCTAGGCCTTGCGCTTACCGGCGACGCTGAGGCGGCGCGGACCCTTACGACCGCGGGCGTTGGTCTTGGTGCGCTGACCGCGGACCGGCAGGCCACGGCGGTGGCGCAGGCCGCGGTAGGAGCCGATCTCCATCAGCCGTTTGACGTTCTGGGAGCGCTCACGCCGCAGGTCGCCCTCCACCTCGCGGTTCTCGACCGCCTCGCGCAGCTTGATGACCTCTTCCTCGGTCAGGTCCTTGCCCTGGGTGCCGGGGTCGATCTTGGTCTCCTCGAGGATCTTCTGGGCGGTCGAATGGCCGATCCCGAAGATGTAGGTGAGGCCGACCTCGATCCGTTTGTTGACGGGGATGTTGACCCCAGCGATACGTGCCATGCGCGCCTAGCCCTGCCTCTGCTTGTGGCGGGGGTTCTGACAGATCACCAAAACGGCGCCGTTTCGGCGGATGACCTTGCACTTCTCG
Source organism: uncultured Solirubrobacterales bacterium (assembly GCA_963785775.1). Lineage (GTDB taxonomy): Bacteria > Actinomycetota > Thermoleophilia > Solirubrobacterales > 70-9 > VAYN01. Next base: position 578,749 of record CAWAWH010000003.1, read on the forward strand.
CACATCGGCTTCACGGAAGCTCGAACCTTCATTGCTCCGGTCTCGTATCGAATACAGGATTCCCGCACGCCCCATGAGTCGGACGGCAGGATGATGCAGCCAGCCCAATGGGCCGACCGGGAAAGATAGCAGGGGACGGCTGCCGCAGGCGTTAGACAGCTACCCGAACGCCGACGTCAAGCCGCACTGGCCGATCGGGCGCCGCAATTGCCGCCAGGGCAACAGCGAGGAGCGCTTCCGCGTCCAGACCATTGCGTTCCGCGGCGATACGTAGCGGCTTCTCGAATCCGTTCCTGGTCCCCATCACGTCGATCATTGCGGGGTGGCCCCCCGCATAACTGACGATCACCGCGCCGTTTTCAACGACGTCGCTACCCCCGCCCAGATCGTCCGTTCCGTCCAGCGTGATCTGGATCGTGTCGAAACGGCTCTCATAGTCGGCCTTGATCATGGGTTTAAATCGTAGACGGTGATCAAGCTTCTGTCATCGAGCGCAACTACCGCGCAGTAGGTGATGCCGCGGAGCTGCATTACGTACATGGGATCCCCCTTCGGATCCTCGCCCCTTCGATTCTCGGACTCAACGATGAGGACGATGTCGGCTCGGTCGAGCTTATGACGACGCATCCTGTTCTTCGCGTGGCGGCTGAAGCGCACGTCCCTGCCAAGGGCGCGGCACCAAGAACTTCTCCCCCCGGAGCCTCATGACCCTACGAGGGCGATGGTGAAGCCGTCGTAGCCCTTGCTGCCAACGGTCTGAATCGTCGTCGCGGTGACGAGATGCTCGTCGACGAGCATCTCGTGCAGGCGTCGCTGGGCCAGGATTTTCGGGTCGTCGCTACTGGCATTCGCCAGCGCACCCGCGCGGACCACGTTGTCGGCGACGATCAGACTGCCTGGGCGGGAGTGGTCGAGCGCCCATGAGAAGTAGGCGGGAGAGTTCTGCTTGTCGGCGTCGATGAAGGTGAAGTCGAACGGACCCACGCCCTCGGCCTCCAACGCCGGCAGCGTCTCCAGCGCCAGCCCCACCCGCAGGTCGACGACCTCATTCAGCCCGGCTCTCTCGATGTTGGCGGCCGCGACCTCGGCATAAGCCGCATCTGCCTCCAGCGTGATCAGTAGCCCCTCGGCCGGCAACGCACGGCCCAGCCAGATCGTGCTGTAGCCCCCCAGCGTTCCGAACTCCAACACCGTCCGCGCCCCCTGCAGCCGGGCCAGCATCTGAAGCAGCTTCCCCTGCGGCGGCGAAACCTGGATCTGCGGCAGACCCGCAGCCTCCGCGGCATCAAGAGCACCCTGCAGCACCTCGTCGTCCCGCACCAACGTCTTCTCGACAAACGCATCGACCGCGGCAAACGTCTCTTGATTCAAACCCATGCTCCCGACCCTAGCGACCGATGGAAGCGGCACCGAGATGAGGGTGTCGATACCTCTCCCCCACGGGGCTCCTTCTCACCCGGCTTCGTGCCAGGGGGTGAGGATGCGCGGGCCGTCGGCGGTGACAGCCACGGTGAACTCGAAGTGGGCGGCGAGCGAGCCGTCCTCCGAATAGACCGACCAGCCGTCGTCGCCCATCCGCACCAGCGGCCCGCCGGCGTTGACCATCGGCTCGATCGCCAGCACCATCCCCTCCTCCAGCTCCGGACCCTTGCCGGGCTCGCCGAAGTTGGGGACCTGGGGCTCCTCGTGCATGTCGCGGCCGATGCCGTGGCCGACCAGGGTGCGGATCACCGAGAGCCCCTCGATCTCGACCGCCCGCTGGATCGCCGCCGAGACGTCGCCGAGGTGGTTGCCGGGACGCATCTGCTCGATCCCGGCGAAGAGGGAGGTGGTGGTCACGTCGAGCAGCTTGCGCGCCTCCGGGCCGATCGCGCCGACCGGGACCGTCATCGCCGCGTCGGCGACCCAGCCGTCCTTGACGACGCCGACGTCGATCGAGATCAGGTCCCCCCGCTTCAGCTCGTAGGGACCGGGGATGCCGTGGACGACCATCGAGTTCGGCGAGGTGCAGATCGAGCCGGGGAAGCCGCGGTAGCCCTTGAAGGCCGGCTCGGCGCCCTGCGAGCGGATGAACTTCTCCGCCGCCGCGTCGAGCTCCTCGGTGGTGACGCCGGCGCGGGCCTTCGACTCGAGCATCTTCAGGCAGCGGACGAGGACGTCGCCGGCGACGGCCATCTTCTCGACCTGCTCGGGAGTCTTCCGGATGATCATCCGCCTGTACACGCTAGCCCCTGCCCTGCGGCGCTAAACGGCCTCGTCCTGCTCCAAGCGCATCGTCGCCAGGGTGCGGCGGATCTCCTCCGCCACCTGGTCCGGTGGCGCGGCGCCGCCGATCCGACGCAGGACGCTGCGCTGGTCGTAGTAGCCGACCAGCGGCTCGGTCTTGGCGTGGTACTGCTCGAGCCGGTTGCGGATCACCTCCGGCTTGTCGTCGTCGCGGACGATCAGGGGGCTGCCGTCGAGGTCGCAGACCCCCTCGCGCTCGGGCGGGTTGAACTCTACGTGGAAGACGTGGCCGTTCTCCTCGCAGGTGCGGCGCCCGCCGAGCCGCCGCACGACCTCGTCGTCGCTGACGTCGATCAGCAGCACCGCGGTCACCGCCCGGCCGAGGTCGTCGAGCTTGGCGTCGAGCGCCTCGGCCTGGGGCATCGTGCGCGGGAAGCCGTCGAGGATGAAGCCGTCGAGCGCCTCGGCGGAGTCGATCCGCTCGGCGATCACGCCGACGATCACCTCGTCGGGCACCAGGTCGCCGCGGTCCATGTACTCCTTGGCCGTCCGGCCCAGCTCGGTCTCGTCCCGCACCGCCGCCCGCAGGATGTCCCCGGTCGCGTAGTACGGCAGCCGCAGGTCTTCCTGCAGCCGCTCCCCCTGCGTGCCCTTGCCCGACCCGGGTGGGCCGAGGAGCACTAGGTTCAGCTCGGGCATCGCCGGCAGCCTATTTGAGGAAGCCCTCGTAGTTCCGCATCATCAGCTGCGCCTCCAGCTGCTTGACCGTGTCCAGCGCGACGCCGATCACGATCAGGATGGAGGTGCCGCCGAAGTAGAAGTTCGCCGACGTCTGGCTGATCAGGATCGTCGGCAAGGCCGCGACCGCGCCGAGGTAGAGCGCGCCGGGGAAGGTGAGGCGGGAGAGGATGCGGTCGAGGTACTCGGCGGTCGGCCGGCCGGGCCGCACGCCGGGGATGAAGCCGCCGTATTTCTTCAGGTTGTCGGCCTGGTCGACCGGGTTGAAGGTGACCGCCGTGTAGAAGTAGGTGAAGACGATGATGAAGAAGATCTCGCCCAGCACGTAGGGCCAGCTGTTGGGGCTGAAGAAGGCGGCGAAGTCGAGCGCGGCCGGGGTGTTGAGGAGCTGGCCGATGGTCGGCGGGAAGGCCATGATCGAGGCGGCGAAGATGACCGGGATGACGCCCGCCATGTTGACCCGCAGCGGCAGGTAGGTGGAGCCGCCCGAGGTCATTTTGCGCCCGACCACCCGTTTCGCGTACTGGACCGGGATCCGGCGCTGGCCCTCCTGGACGAAGACGATCGCGACGATCACGGCGAGGGCGATGAACGGCATCATCACGACGAAGACCTGATCCGGGCTTTCCCACCACTTGGTGATGCCATTGGGGATCGAGGAGGCGATCGAGGCGAAGATCATCAGCGAGATGCCGTTGCCGATCCCGCGCTGGGTGATCAGCTCGCCCAGCCACATCAGCAGGGTGCAGCCGGCGGTGAGGCAGATCACGATCAGGAAGGTCTTGCCGAAGGTGAGGTTGCCGACGACGCTGGCGCCCGCTTCCTTGCCGAAGGAGCGGAAGAGGAAGACGTAGCCGAGCGACTGGCCGAAGGCGAGGCCGACGGTGAGGTAGCGCGTGTACTGGGTGATCTTCTGCTGCCCGACCTCGCCCTCTTTCTGCAGGCGCTCCAGCGAGGGCACCACCACGGTCAGCAGCTGCAGGATGATCGAGGCGGTGATGTAGGGCATGATCCCCAGCGCGAAGAGGCTCAATCGCGAGAGGCTGCCGCCGGAGAAGAGGTTGAGGAAGCCGAGGATGTTGGAGCCGCCGAAGTTGTTCTGGATTTCCTTGACGGCCTGGACGTCGACGCCCGGCGCCGGGATGTAGGCGCCGAGCCGGTACAGCGCCAGCATCGCCGCCGTGAAGGCGAGTTTCTTGCGAATGTCGGCGACGCTGAAAGCGTTCGCAATGGTCCTGAGCATTACGGCTCCAGAGTGTGGCAGGAACCGCCGGCAGCCTCGATCTTCTCTTTGGCTGCGGCACTGAACGCGTGCGCGTGGACGTCGAGCTTGGTCTTGATCTCGCCGCGGGCGAGGATCTTCACCGGGTGCGAGCGCTTGGCCAGGCCCTTCTCCTTCAGCGTCGCCGGGGTCACCTCGGCGCCGGCGTCGAAGCGCTCCTCGAGGTCGGAGAGGTTGACCGGCTGCGTCTTGGTGCGGAAGTTCTCGAACGGCATCGACTTCTTCATGTGCGGGCCGCGCAACTTTCGCATCCGCATGTGGATCGGGTTCTGGCCGCCCTCGTAGCCGGCCTTGCGCTTGGCGCCGGCGCGCGAGCCGGCGCCCTTGTGGCCGCGGCCCGAGGTCTTGCCGAGGCCGCTGCCCTCGCCGCGGCCGATCCGCTTGCGCGGCCGTCTCGAGCCGGGCTTCGGCTTCAGGTTGTGAAGACCGATCTCCTCCGAACGCGGCGTCTCGGCCATCAGGACACCTCCACCAGATGGGAGACGACGCGAAGCTGGCCCTGCAACTGCGGCGAGTCCTTGCGCTCGACGGCCTTGCCGATCCGCCCCAGCCCCAGCGCCCTCAAAGTAGCTTTCTGCTTCGGATCGGTCCCGGCCGCCGACCGCACCTGTGCAATCTTCACCGCGCTCACGAAGCCTCAGCTCCCTCCGGCGGCGAGGTCTCCTCGACCGCGACCGCCTGGGCCTCCGCTGGAGCGTCGTCTGACGGGGACGCCTCCTCCGCGGCCAGATGCTCCCCATCCTTCGCAGTTCCGTTCATGTCGAGGCCCAGCACCTGCTTGACCGTGAGACCCCGCAGCTCGGCAACCTCCTCCGGCCGTCTGAGCCGGATCAGCCCGTCCATCGTCGCCTTGACCAGGTTGATCGGGTTCTGGGTGCCGATGCTCTTGGTCAGCACGTCGCGGACGCCGCCGAGCTCGAGCACGGCGCGGACACCGCCGCCGGCGATGACGCCGGTGCCGGGGCTGGCCGGGCGCAGGACGACGTGTCCGGCGCCGAAGCGGCCGATGATCCGGTGGGTGATCGTCTGGCCGTATTTGGGCACGCGGATCAGGTTCTTGCGGGCGTCCTCGACGCCCTTCTGGATCGCCAGCGGGACCTCGCGGGCCTTGCCGTAGCCGATCCCGACCACGCCCTCCTCGTCGCCGACGGCGACCAGGGCGGTGAAGGAGAAGCGCCGGCCGCCCTTGACCACCTTGGCGACGCGGTTGATCTCGATCACCCGCTCCTGCAGGTCGAGCCCGCGGGGGCTGACCGTCTCGACGTTGTTGGCATCCATTCCCTTCATCTCAAGCGGCCCACCGTAGCGGAACTAGAAGGCCAACCCTCCCTCGCGCGCTCCTTCGGCCAGGGCCTTGACGCGGCCGTGGTACTGGTAGCCGCCACGGTCGAAGACGCAGGTCTCGACCCCGGCTGCCTTGGCCCTCTCGGCGAGCAATTCGCCCGCCTTCTTCGCCTGCTCGGTGGCGGCGAGCTTGCGCAGATCCGGCTCGATCCAGTTGACCGCGGCCACGGTGTGGCCCTTGGTGTCGTCGACGAGCTGGGCGAAGACGCCGCGGTTGGAGCGGTAGACGGAGAGGCGCGGGCGCGCGGTGGTGCCGCTGACGCGGGCGCGAACCCGGCGGCGGCGGCGCAGGCGGCGCTGCTCCTTGGTGACGACGGTCATGCTCTCTTGCCCACCTTCCGCAGAACCTGCTCTCCCTTGTAGCGAATGCCCTTGCCCTTGTAGGGCTCGGGCTTGCGGCGCTTGCGGATGTCGGCGGCGACCTGCCCGACGAGCTGCTTGTCGATGCCGCGGACGATCACTTCGGTCGGCTGCGGGACCTCGAACTCGATCCCCTCCGGCGCCTCGATCGAGACCGGGTGGGAGTAGCCCAGGGCCAGCTCCAGGTTCTTGCCTTTGAGCGCGGCGCGGTAGCCGACGCCCTGGATCTCCAGCCGCTTCTCGAAGCCGTCGGTGACGCCCTCGACCATATTCGCGATCAAGCTGCGGGTGAGGCCGTGGAGGGCGCGGTGCTCGCCGCGGTCGGTCGGTCGGGCGACGGTGACGACGCCGTCGGCCTGCTCGATCGTCATGTCCGGCGAGTAGAACTGGCTGAGCTCGCCCTTGGGGCCCTTGACGGCGATGTTGCCAGGGGCGATCTCGACCGTGACGGCCTCGGGGACGGGGACGGGCTTTCTTCCGATTCGACTCATGGGATCACCAGACGTAGGCGACGACCTCGCCGCCGACGCCCTTGGCGCGGGCTTCGTGGCCGGTCATCACGCCGACGGAGGTGCTGACGATCGCGGTCCCGGTTCCACCCTGGACCCGCGGCACGTTCTTGTGGTCGACGTAGCGGCGGCGGCCGGGGCGGGAGACGCGTTCGATCCCGAGGATGACAGGCCGGCGGTCCTCGGTGTACTTGAGGTTGACCTCGATCGCCTCGCCGACCGTGGCCGGCTTGCGGTGAAAGTCCTTGATGTAGCCCTGCTCCTTGAGGATCCGCGACATCTCCATCTTCAGGCCGGAGAGGGGGATCTCCACCTCGTCGTGGCCGGCGCGGATGGCGTTGCGGATCCGGGTCAGGTAATCGGCGATCGGGTCGGTTTGCATCGTCGGTGTCCTACCAGCTCGACTTGGTCATACCGGGGATGTACCCCTCGTGGGCGGCCTCGCGCAGGCAGATCCGGCAGAGGCCGAACTTCCGGTAGTAGGCGCGCGGGCGCCCACAGCGGCGGCAGCGGTTGTAGCTGCGCGATTTGTACTTCGATTTGCGGCCCTGGCGGACCTTCTGTGAAGTCTTAGCCATCTGAATCCTTCTCCTGGTCGGCTCCGTCCTGCTCGGCCTCGTCGTTTACGCCCTCGCCATCCTCGCCCTCGCCCTCGGGCTTGGCGTAGGCCTCGGGGTTTTCTTCCTTCAGCTTCTCCAGCGCTTCCTGCTCGACCTCGGCCTTGAGCCGGGCCTCCTCTTTGCGCTGCTCCTCTTCGGCTTCCGCTTTGGCAGCTTCGCGCGCCTCCTGGCCCGGGCGGCCCTCCTGGGCGAACGGCATGCCCAGCGCCAGCAGCAGCTCGAAGGCCTCGAGGTCGGTCTCCGCCGAGGTCGTGATCGTGATGTCGAGACCGCGTACCACGTCGACCGAGTCGTAGTCGATTTCAGGGAAGATCAGCTGCTCCTTGACGCCCATCGAGTAGTTGCCACGGCTGTCGAAGGAGCGCGGGTTGAGGCCGCGGAAGTCGCGGATCCGCGGCACCGCGATCGAGGTCAGGCGGTCGAGGAACTCCCACATGCGGGCCCGGCGCAACGTCACCGAGACACCGACCGGCATCCCCTCGCGCAGCTTGAAGGAGGCGACCGACTTACGGGCGCGGCGCACGTTCGGGTGCTGGCCGGCAATCAGGGCCAGCTGGTTCTGCGCCGCTTCGAAGGATCGTTTGTCCTGTTTCTCCGTGCCGAGGCCCATGTTGAGGGTGATCTTGATCAGGCGCGGGGCCTGCATCGGCGTCGAGTAGCCGAACTTCTCGATCAGTTGCGGCAGGATCTCCTGCTCGTAGCGGTCGCGCAGGCGCGGCGGCGGGGCCGCCTGCGAGGTCGGGGTCGCGGTCGCCTCCATCAGTCGATCGCCGCCCCGCTGCGCTTTGCGTACCGGACCCGCTTGCCGCCGTCGTCGCGGCGCACGCCGACCCGGGTCGCTTTGTTGCCTTTGGGGTCGAGCAGCATCACGTTGGAGACGTGGATCGGCCCCTCCTTTTCGACGATGCCGCCCGCCTGGGCGCTGGTCATGTCGCCGGAGGAGCGCGGCCGTTCGTGGCGCTTGATGATGTTCAGGCCCTCGACGTAGACGCGGCGGCGCTGCGGGTCGGTCCGCGTCACGCGGCCGGTCTTGCCGGCGTCCTTGCCGCTGATGATGACCACCTGGTCGTCGGTCCGGATGCGCATCGACTTCGCCATCAGAGGACCTCGGGCGCCAGCGAGATGATTTTCATGAAGTTGCGGTCGCGCAGTTCGCGCGCCACCGGGCCGAAGATGCGGGTCCCGCGCGGGTTGTTGTTGGCGGGGTCGATCAGCACCGCGGCGTTCTCGTCGAAGGAGATGTAGGTGCCGTCGGGGCGGCCGAGCGGCTTGCGCGTGCGCACGACGACGGCCTGCACGACCTCGCCCTTGCGGACGCCGCCCTGCGGGCTCGCCTGTTTCACCGTGGCGGTGATGACGTCGCCGACGCTGGCGTAGCGGCGGTGGGAGCCGCCCTTGACGCGGATGCAGAGGATCTCGCGGGCGCCCGAGTTGTCGGCGACCTTCAGTCTCGACTCCTGCTGGATCATCGCGCCTTCTCCACCACGTCGACCAGGCGCCAGCGCTTGGTTTTGGACAGCGGGCGGGTCTCGACGACGCGGACGACGTCGCCCTCGCCCGCCTCGTTGCGCTCGTCGTGCGCGTGCAGCGTGCGCGAGCGGCGGACGATCTTCTCGTAGGTCGGGTGGCGGCGGGCGAAGTCGATCCTGACCGTGATCGACTTGTCGCCCCTGTTCGAGACGACGATGCCCTGGCGGGTCTTGGCCGCGTTGGAGTCGCGCTGGGCCGGCGGGGTGCCGGTTCCCGACTCGCCCTTCTTCGCCTTCGCCGCAGCCCGCTCCTTGCGCCGTTCGGCGGCCTTCGCCTTCCGAGCCTCGATGCGAGCGGCCGCGCGCTCCTCGGGAGTCTGCGCCGCCTTCGCCTCGCTATGCCTACGCGAACGCTCGAGCCGCCGCCGCTCCTTCCAAGGAAGATCGTCCTCCGGATCAGCCTCTTTCTCAGGAGCCTCCTCGGCCGAAGTCTCCTCGGCGGCAGGTGTTTCCGCCTCCTGCTCAGCGGCAGCAGCGTCGTCGGACTCAGCCTCAACAGCCGGGGCCTCCTCATCTGAAGGCTCTTCGGCAGCGGCGGCGTCTGACCCGGCGTCCTCAGGCGCATCGTCCGCGGGTGGCGTGGGGGTGGGCTCCTCGCCCGCAGCTTGCGAGGACGAGGAGTCCTCCCCCGCGACAGGACCCGCGGCCGTGGCCTCTGAAGCCTCGTCAGTCGTCTCTTTGTCGTGCTCGTCGCTCATATCCGCTTCGTCTCTTTCTCAACATCGATGCCCCGGTTGCGCGCCACGGTCAGCAGCCGCGCGATGTCGCGCTTCGCCATGCCCAGCCGGGCGGTGTTCTCGAGCTCGCCGGTCGCGTGCCGGAAGCGCAGGTTGAAGGCCTCCTGCTTGGCATCGATCAGCTTCGCCACCAGCTCGTCGTCTTTCAGATTGTGAACCTCGGCCGCCTTCATCGGTCCTCGGCCCCCTCGCGCTTGACGAATTTCGTCTTGACCGGGAGCTTGTGGCCGGCCAGGCGCAGCGCGTCGCGGGCCAGGTCCTCGGGAACTCCCGCCAGCTCGAACATCACCCGGCCCGGCTTGATCACGGCGACCCAGCCCTCCGGGTTGCCCTTGCCGGACCCCATCCGGGTCTCGGCCGGCTTCTTCGTGTAGGGCTTGTCGGGGAAGACGTTGATCCAGACCTTGCCCCCGCGTTTGATCTTGCGGGTCATCGCCACGCGGGCGGCCTCGATCTGGCGGTTGGTGATCCAGCCGCGCTCCATCGACTTCAGCCCGTACTCGCCGAAGGCGACGGTGCTGCCGCCCTTGGTGTTGCCGCGCATGCGGCCGCGGAACTGTTTGCGGTGCTTGACCCGCTTCGGCATCAGCATCAGCGCCCGCCTCCCCCGCGGTTGCCACCGCGATCGCCGCCACGGCCGCCGCCGGGCCCACGACCGCCACCCGGGCCGCGATCGCCGCCGGGGCGCCCGCCCGGGCGCCCGCCACGCTGGCCGCCCTGCGGCTCCTCGTCGGCGGAGGCGAGATCGGAGCGGAAGCCCTCGGGCATCACTTCGCCCTTGTTGATCCAGCATTTGACGCCGATCCGGCCGGTCGTCGTCTTCGCCTCGAAGAAGCCGTAGTCGATGTCGGCGCGCAGCGTGTGCAGCGGCACGCGCCCATCGGAGTAGCTTTCGGTCCGCGCCATCTCGGCGCCGCCGAGGCGGCCGGAGACCTGGACCTTGACGCCCTTGGCGCCGGAGCGCATGGCCGAGGTCAGGGCACGTTTCATCGCACGGCGGAAGGCGACCCGGTTCTGCAGCTGCTCGGCAATCGACTGGGCGACCAGCTTGGCGTCGAGCTCGGGGCGCTTGACCTCGCGGATGTTCACTTTGACCGGGCTGCCGGTGAGCTTGTGCAGCTCCTTGCGCAGCGCGTCCACTTCGCTCCCCGACTTGCCGATGACGATGCCGGGGCGGGCGGTGTGGATGTCGACGGCGACCTCGCCGCGGCGCTCGATCGTGATGTTCGAGAGGCCGGCGTGCGAGAGCTTGCCGACGATGTGATCGCGGATCTGCAGGTCTTCCTGGAGGACGTCGGCGAAGTTCTTCTCCTCGAACCAGGTCGACTTCCAATCGTGGATGTAGCCGACGCGGAAGCCCTCGGGGTGGATCTTCTGTCCCATGACCTAGTCCTCCACCGGGGTCAGCGCCACGGCGATGTGGCTGGTTCGCTTGTGGATCGGGGTGGCGCGACCCTGCGCCCGGGGCCGGTAGCGCTTCAGCGTCGGCCCCTCGTCGACGGTGATCGAGGCGACGCGCATCTCGTCGGCGATCAGGTCGTGGTTGTTCTCGGCGTTGGCAGCGGCCGAGTCGAGCAGCTTGTGGATGTCCTCGGCGGCGCCGCGGGGCGAGAACTGCAGCAGCGCCCGCGCCTTTTCGATGTGCAGGCCGCGGACCTGGTCGGCGATCAGGCGCGCCTTGCGCGGCGCGATCCGCACGTAGCGAGCGCTGGCGCGGACGACCGGCGCTGCGACCGGAGCGGCCGGAGCGGCTTTCTTAGGCGCCGCTTTCGCTTTTTTCGCCGTGGCTTTGCCCTCGGCTTTTTTCGCGCCCGCTTTCGCCTCTTTCTTCGTCGCGCTTTTGGCGGCGGTTTTTTTGGTCGCTTTTTTCGCCGCTGCTTTGGCGGCTTTTTTGACCGAGCGTTTCGGCTCTTTTTTCGCGGCTTTGGCTTTGGTGTCTTTTTGCTCGTCGGCCATCGTCAGTCGCCCCTGCCGGTGCCGGTGTGGGAGCGGAAGGTGCGGGTCGGCGCGAACTCGCCGAGCTTGTGCCCGACCATCGACTCGGAGATGAAGACGGGGACGTGTTTCTTGCCGTCGTGGACGGCGATCGTGTGCCCGACCATCTCGGGATACACGGTCGAGGTCCGCGACCAGGTTTTGACCATCTGTTTTTTGCCGGCCTCGTTCATCGCGGAGATGCGCCCCATCAACCTCTCCTCGACCCACGGGCCCTTTTTCGTCGAGCGACCCATCAGCGACCCTTCTTCTTGCCGCGGCGCCTGCCGCGCACGATGTAGCGATCGGACTGCTTGCCCTTCTTGCGGGTCCGGTAACCGAGGGTCGGCTTGCCCCACGGGGTCACCGGGTGGCCGCCCGGGGTGTGGTGCGCCTCGCCGCCGCCGTGCGGGTGGTCGACGGGATTCATTGCCACGCCGCGGCTCTGCGGGCGCTTGCCCTTGTGGCGGTTGCGGCCGGCCTTGCCGATCTTCATGTTCTGGTGCTCGGCGTTGGAGAGGGTGCCGACGGTCGCCCGGCACTCGGCGCGGACCAGCCGCATCTCCGAGGACGGCAGCCGCAGGGTGACCATCTCGCCCTCCTTGGCGACCAGCTGGATCGCGGTGCCGGCGGCGCGGCCGAGCTTGCCGCCCTGGCCGGCGATCAGCTCGACGTTGTGGACGATGGTGCCGGTCGGCATCTGCCCCAGCGCCATCGAGTGGCCCGGTTTGACGTCGGCCTCGGGGCCGGACTTGACCTCGTCGCCGACCGACAGCTGCGCCGGAGCGAGGATGTAGTCCTTGTGCCCGTCGGCGTAGTGCAGCAGGGCGATGTAGCAGCTGCGGTTGGGGTCGTACTCGATCGAGGCGACCTTGGCCGGCACCCCGTCCTTGAGGCGCTTGAAGTCGATCTTGCGGTAGCGCCGCTTGGCGCCGCCGCCGCGATGACGCGCGGTGACGCGGCCGTTGGCGTTGCGGCCGCCGGACTTGCGCAGGCCCTCGGTCAGCTTCTTTTCCGGCTCGGAGGCGGTCAGCTGCTCGCGCAACGGGTAGGTCGCGAAGCGGCGGCCCGGGCTGGTCGGTTTGGTTTTGCGATTCGGCATTCTCAGGCTCCTAGGCGGTCTCAGCGCCCTCGAACAGCTCGATCCGTTCGCCCGGCGCGAGTTGGACGATCGCCTTCTTCCAAGCCCGGGTGCGGCCTACCTGGAGGCCACGGCGCTTCGGCTTGGAGCGCACCTTGGAGGTCCGCACCTGCGCCACCTCGACCCCGAAGACCTCGTGCACGGCCTGGGCGATCTGCGTCTTGTGGGCGCGATCGTTGACCCGGAACGTGTACTTGCCCTCGGCGATCAGGGCGTAGCTCTTCTCCGAGATCACCGGGCGGATGAGGATGTTGCGCGCGTCCATCAGCCGAGCCTCTCCTGCAGGACGGCCAGCGCCGCTTCGGAGACGACGAGGGCGGCGGCGCCGATCACGTCGGCGACGCCGGTGGCGCCGACCTCGATCACGTGGGTGCGAGGGATGTTGCGGAAGCTCTTCATCGCACCGGTCTCCTCGGCGGCGAGGACGACCAGGGTCGGGCTCTTGGCGCCCCATTTCGACAGCGCCGCGGCCGCCTGCTTGGTTGACGGGGTCTCGAAGGCCGCGGCGTCGAGGACGGCGACGCTGCCGCGCTCGGCGTGGACCGAGAGCGCCGAGCGCATCGCCCGGCGGCGGGCTTTGCGGTTGACCTTGACCGTGTAATGGCGCGGCTTGGGGCCGAAGGTGACGCCGCCGCCGAAGCGACTGGAGACGCCGAGGGAGCCGACGCGGGCACGGCCGGTGCCCTTCTGGCGCCAGGCCTTGGCGGTGGTGAAGGAGACCTCGCCGCGAGTCAGGGTCGAGGCGGTGCCGCGGCGGCGCGAGGCCATGTCGGCGCGGGCGGCCTCGTGCACCAGCGACTGGTGGAAGGGCTCGGCGAAGAGCTCTTTGGGCAGGTCGGCTTTGGTCGTCTTGCCGAGGACGGTCGCTTTAGACATCGGTCCTCACCTCGACGATCGCGTTGCGGGAGCCGGGCACCGAGCCCTTGATCAGGAGCAGGTTGCGCTCGGCGTCGACGTCGGCGATCTCCAGGCCCTTCTGGGTGATCCGCTTGTTGCCCATCTGGCCCGGCATCCGCATGCCTTTGAAAACGCGGGCGGGGAAGGCGCTGGCGCCGATCGAGCCGGGGGCGCGGACGTTGTGCGAGCCGTGGCTGACCGGGCCGCGGCTGAAGTTGTGGCGCTTGATCCCGCCCTGGAAGCCCTTGCCGATCGAGACGCCGGAGACCTTGACCTTCTGACCCGCCTCGAACCCCTCGACGGTGACGTCGTCGCCGATCTTGGGGCCCTCCTCGGCGCCGAGATCCTCGTCGCGGAACTCGACCAGGTGGCGCATCGGCGGCGCGCTGGCCTTCTTCAGGTGGCCTTCCTCGGCCTTGCTCAGCTTGCCCTGCTTGACCTCGCCGAAGGCGAGCTGCACGGCGGCGTAGCCGTCGCGCTCGCTGTCGCGGACCGCGGTGACCTTGCAGGGGCCGGCCTCGATCACGGTGACGGACACGACGGTGCCGTCCTCACGGAAGACCTGGGTCATGCCCAACTTCTTGCCGAGGATCGCGGCCATGCTTAGAGGCGGATCTCGATGTCGACGCCCGCCGGCAGCGAGTCCAGGCGCTGCAGCGAGTCGACGGTTTTCGGCGAGGGCTGGAGGATGTCGATCAGCCGCTTGTGGGTGCGGATCTCGAAGTGCTCGCGCGAGTCCTTGTCCTTGAACGGCGAGCGGATCACGCAGTAGACGTTTTTCTCGGTCGGCAGCGGCACCGGGCCGGAGACGGTGGCGCCGGTGCGCTCGGCCGTCTCGACGATCTCGCGGGCAGCCCGATCTATGGCGTCGTGGTCGTACGCCTTGAGTCGGATTCGGATTTTCTGTGCCGCTATCGCTGCCACTTTGCCTGCTGTCCTTTAGATGCCGTTGCTTGTCTTGGCTCGCGCGGTCTTATCGCGCATAAAGGGCGGGGCCCCTTTAGGTGGGGCGCCGCCCCGGTCGTATGTTCTTTGCAGTTGTCCCCCGCCAGGCCGGCGGCGGAGGGACAGGACACGGCGCCCGTCCCGTTTGGAGTCGCCTACTCGATGACGTCGGCGACGACCCCCGAGCCGACGGTGCGGCCACCCTCGCGGATGGCGAACCGCAGGCCTGGATCCATGGCGATCGGCTGGATCAGCTCGATCGTCATCTCGACGTTGTCTCCCGGCATCACCATCTCCGTCCCCTCGGGCAGGTTGGCGATCCCGGTCACGTCGGTGGTGCGGAAGTAGAACTGAGGCCGGTAGCCGGAGAAGAACGGCGTGTGACGACCGCCCTCCTCCTTCTTCAGGCAGTAGACCTCGGCTTTGAACTTGGTGTGCGGCGTGATCGAGCCGGGCTTGCAGAGCACCTGGCCGCGCTCGATCTCCTCGCGCTTGGTGCCACGCAGGAGGGCGCCGATGTTGTCGCCGGCCTGACCCTGGTCGAGGATCTTGCGGAACATCTCGACCCCGGTGACGACGGTTTTGGTGGTGTCGTGGATACCGACGATCTCGACCTCGTCGCCGGTGTTGACGATGCCCTGCTCGACGCGGCCGGTGGCGACGGTGCCGCGGCCGGTGATCGAGAAGATGTCCTCGATCGGCATCAGGAAGGGCTTGTCGAGCTCGCGCACCGGCTCCGGGATGTAGGAGTCGAGCGCGGCGGCCAGCTCGAAGACGGCTTTCTGGGCCTCCTCGTCGCCTTCCAGCGCCTTCAGCGCCGAGCCCTTGATGATCGGGGTCTCGTCGCCCGGGAAGTCGTACTCGTCGAGAAGTTCCTTGACCTCCTCCTCGACCAGCTCGATCAGTTCCTCGTCGTCGACCTGGTCGATCTTGTTGAGGAAGACGACCACGTGCGGGACGTTGACCTGACGGGCGAGCAGGATGTGCTCGCGGGTCTGCGGCATGACGCCGTCGGCGGCGGAGACGACCAGGATCGCGCCGTCCATCTGGGCGGCGCCGGTGATCATGTTCTTGACGTAGTCGGCGTGGCCCGGGCAGTCGACGTGGGCGTAGTGCCGGTTCTCGGTCTCGTACTCGACGTGTGAGGTCGCGATCGTGATCCCGCGCTCCTTCTCCTCGGGAGCGTTGTCGATCTCGGCGAAGCTCTGAGCTTCGGCGCCGCCCACGGTTGAGAGCGTCTGGGTGATCGCGGCCGTCAGCGTCGTCTTTCCGTGGTCGATATGACCGATAGTCCCGACGTTCACATGCGGCTTATCGCGCTCGAACTTCTCCTTTGACATCTCTCTCCGTTCTACCTTTCGAAGTCGTTGTTCTGTCTGGGTTGGCTGCTTGAGTTCTGAGTGCACTGCTTGGCAGGGAGTTTCTCTCTGCCTGCGGGCGAACCTGGGAAATATAGCCAGATGTCGCTCGCTGTCGCGGTTGGGCCTAGGAGCTCGCCCCCACTGGCTCTCCAGAGCGGTGCTCGACGATCTCCTCGGCGATATTCGAGGGGACCTCCTCGTAGCGCTCGAACTGCATCGTGTAGGTGGCGCGCCCCTGGGTCGAGGAGCGAAGGTCGGTCGCGTAGCCGAACATCTCGCCGAGCGGGACGAAGGCCTGGACGGCGAGCGCGTTGCCGCGCTGCTCCTGCCCCTGGACCTTGCCGCGGCGTCGGGAGAGGTCGCCGATGACGTCGCCGAGGAAGTCCTCGGGGGTGACGACCTCGACCGACATCACCGGCTCCAGCAGAACCGGGTTGGCCTTGCGGGCGCCTTCCTGGATCGCCATCGAGCCGGCGATTTTGAAAGCCATCTCCGAGGAATCGACGTCGTGGTAGGAGCCGTCGACGAGTTCGACTTTGACGTCGACCATCGGGTAGCCGGCCTTGACGCCGTTCTCCAGCGCCTCCTTCATCCCCTGCTCGGCGGGGCCGATGAATTCGCCGGGGATGACGCCGCCCTTGATTTTGTTGACGAACTCGAACCCCTCGCCCGGCGCCGGCTCGAGGTTGATGACGACGTGGCCGAACTGGCCGCGGCCGCCGGTCTGGCGGACGAAGCGGGCCTCGACCTTCTCGACCCGCTTGCGGATCGTCTCGCGGTAGGCGACCTGCGGCTTGCCGACGTTGGCCTCGACTTTGAACTCGCGCAGCATGCGGTCGACGATCACCTCGAGGTGGAGCTCGCCCATGCCGTGGATCAGGGTCTGGCCGGTTTCCTCGTCGGATTCGATCCGGAAGGTCGGGTCCTCCTCGCCCAGGCGCTGCAGGGCGGTGCCCATCTTCTCCTGGTCGGCTTTGGTCTTCGGCTCGATCGCGACCGCGATCACCGTCTCCGGGAACTCGATGCTCTCCAGCGCGATCGGCGCGTCGGGGGCGGCGAGGGTGTCGCCGGTGCTGGTTTCCTTGAGGCCGACGCCGGCGCAGATGTCGCCGGCGTAGCACTCCTCGATCTCCTCGCGGCTGTTGGCGTGCATCATCAGCAGCCGGCCGATGCGCTCGGTCCTGCCGCTGGAGACGTTGAGCACGCGGCCGCCGGCCTCGAGCTTGCCGGAGTAGACGCGGAAGTAGGTGAGTTTGCCGACGTAGGGGTCGGACATGATCTTGAAGGCGAGGGCGGCGAAGGGGGCGTCCTCGTCGGCGGGGCGCTCGGCCTCGGTCGGCTCCTCCTCGCCCTTCTTGGCGGGGACGAGGCCGGTCACCGGCGGCACCTCGAGCGGCGAGGGCAGCAGCTCGACGACGGCGTCGAGCAGCGGCTGCACGCCCTTGTTCTTGAACGAGGAGCCGCAGAGGACCGGCGTGACCTTGGTGTCGAGGCAGGCGCGGTGCAGGGAGGCGGCGATCCGCTCGTGCGGGATCTCCTCCTCGCCCAAGTAGGCCTCCATCAGCTCGTCGTCGTAGTCGGCGCAGGCCTCGATCAGCTGGGTCCGGTATTCCTCGGCCTGGTCCTGCAGGTCGGCGGGGATCTCCTCAGTGTCGAACTCGGTGCCGAGCTCGTCCTTCCAGACCAGCGCCTTCATCTCGACCAGGTCGACGACGCCGACGAAGTCGCCCTCGCTGCCGATCGGCAGCTGGATCGGCAGCGGGTTGGCGCCGAGGCGGTCGGTCATCGTCTGCACCGCGTTGAAGAAGTCGGCGCCGGTGCGGTCCATCTTGTTGATGTAGGCGAAGCGCGGGACCTTGTACTTGTCGGCCTGGCGCCAGACGGTCTCCGACTGCGGCTCGACGCCGGCGACGGCGTCGAAGACGGCGATCGCGCCGTCGAGCACGCGCAGGCTGCGCTCGACCTCGACCGTGAAGTCGACGTGGCCGGGCGTGTCGATGATGTTGATCCGGTGGCCCTTCCACTCGCAGGCGGTGGCGGCGGAGGTGATCGTGATCCCGCGCTCCTGCTCCTGCTCCATCCAGTCCATGACGGCGGCGCCCTCGTGGACCTCGCCGATTTTGTGGGTGCGGCCGGTGTAGTAGAGGATGCGCTCCGTCGTCGTCGTCTTGCCGGCGTCGATGTGCGCCATGATCCCGATGTTGCGGGTCTTCTCTAGGGGGAAGCTTCGTGGCATGGTCTGAGGTTAAGCGCTCTCTCGAAGTGGGTTATGGGTGAAACGGAAACCAGCGGGCTCCAAGCAGGATCGGCGCAACCAGCATCAGCGCAAAAAAAAGGCCCCAGCGGGCCCGGCGAAGCATGCTGCGAAAAAACTGCCTGAGCGACGGGCGATGATAGCAGCGGCGCGGCGGCGTATCGGCGCCGCTTTCGCCGGGCTGGCGAAGCGGCCCGCCAGGTGGAGCCGCGGCGTCGACAGGGCGGCCAACCGAGCGCTCGAGCGAGCCCACCCGGTGCTGCTCCGTGGCGGCCACTGGTCGCTGGCCCAGGCGAAACGGGGGGCTGCCTGGGCCGGGCCGAAGGTGAGGCCGCTGGCCGCGCGGGGGTTCCGCGGCCTCGCTCTCGGCGAGCGCTGGCTGCGCCGCGGCTGCGGGGCGGCGATCCGTGGCGCGACCCGGCTCAGCGCCCTGGTCACCCCCCAGCGGGCGATCGGCGCGGTCATCGTCGCCGCCGGCGCCTGCCTGATCGCCTCGCAGTTCGTCGACTACCGCGGGGTCGAGATCGGCCAGGCCGGCTACGCCGGGCTGCCGGAGGTGGCGCGCGCGCCGACGGTCGAAGTGAGGACCGCCGGCGAAGCGCACTCGTACCTGCTCGTCCCGCTGGGCCTGCTCGCCGCTCTGCTCGGGGCCCTCGCCGCCGGCCGCGACCGGCGCCGCCTGGGTCTCACGGTCGCCGCCCTGGGCCTGGCGGCGATCGCCGCGATCCTGCTCGTCGACATGCCGAACGGCCTCGACGCCGGCGCCCAGACCTCCCGCTTCGCGGGCGCCACCGCGGTGCTCGAGGACGGCTTCTACGCGGAGCTGGCGGCGGCGGCGGGGCTGGTTCTCGCCGGACTGCTCTACTATGCGCGGCCGTGCCGAATACGAACCAACTCGTCAGGAAGGGCCGCAAGCGCCCGAAGAAGAAGACCACGACGCCGGGCCTCAAGTCGGGCCAGGGTCGCAAGAAGCGCGTAGCCGCGCCGCAGCGACGCGGCGTCTGCACCCGCGTCGCGACGGTGACGCCGAAGAAGCCGAACTCGGCCCTGCGCAAGATCGCCCGTGTGCGGTTGACCAACGGCATGGAGGTCACCACCTACATCCCCGGCGAGGGGCACAACCTTCAGGAGCACTCCGTGGTGCTGATCCGCGGTGGTCGCGTCAAGGATCTGCCGGGCGTCCGCTACAAGGTCGTCCGCGGCACCCTCGACGCCGCCGGCGTCTCCGATCGCAAGCAGGCGCGCTCCCGCTACGGGGTCAAAGCTTCGTAATGCCGCGCCGTTCCGCAGCCCAGATCCGGCCGATCGAACCCGACGCCCGGCACCGCAACCGCCTCGTCCAGCAGCTCGTCAACAAGGTGATGAGCGACGGCAAGAAGTCCCTCGCCGAGCGGATCGTCTACGACAGCCTGGCGATCGTCGGCGAGCGCAGCGGCGAGGACCCGGTGGAGACGCTGGAGTCGGCGATCAAAGCCCTGACCCCGGTGCTCGAGGTTCGCTCCCGCCGCGTCGGCGGCGCCACGTACCAGGTCCCGGTCGAGGTCCCCGCCCGCCGTGCCCGCACCCTCGCGGTCCGCTGGCTGGTCCAGTTCGCCCGCGCCCGCCGCGAGTACTCGATGGCCGAGCGCCTCGCCAGCGAGATCCTCGACGCCAACCAGCAGCAGGGCAGCGCCTGGAAGCGGAAGGACGACATCTACCGTATGGCCCAGGCCAACAAGGCCTTCGCCCATTATCGCTGGTAGTTAGCCTGATTCCATGAGCCGTCCGATCCTCGCGGTCGACGTCGACGGGGTCATCTCTCTGTTCGGCTACGACGAGCCGCCGGGGAAGGACGAGGCGAAGTTCGAGCTGGTCGACGGGATGGTGCACTGCATCTCGCTGCTGGCGGGAGACAGGCTGCTACGGCTCTCCGAGCACTACGAGATGGTCTGGGCGACGGGCTGGGAGGACCGCGCCAACGACTACCTGCCGAACATCCTCGGCCTGCCGGAGCTGCCCCACCTCAGCTTCGACGGCGCCGCCCGCTTCGGCTCCGCCCACTGGAAGCTGGGACCGCTCGACGAGTACTGCAAGGGGCGGGCGATGGCCTGGATCGACGACAACTTCGACGAGAGCTGTTATGAGTGGGCGCGGGCACGGCCGGAGCCGACGCTGTTGGTACCGACCGAAGCCCACCTCGGGCTGGAGGAGGCCCAGACCGAAGCCCTCGCCGCCTGGGCCCGCGGCCTCGCCCGCGAACGAGCCTGAGCGGCCGTTTACACTGACGCGGGTGACGGGGTTCTGGCCAATCTTCTTTCTGCTGGTGGTCCTGAAGATCCCGGTTCTGGGATCGATCTGGCTCGTCTGGTGGGCGAGCCAGGCGACGCCCGAGCCCGACGGCGCCGAGGACTCCGACGGCGGCTTCAAGCGCCGGCCGCGACCGAAGCTCCCGCGCGGGCCACGGCGCGGCCCCCATGGCGGTGGCAGCGCGATGCCGCTGCCGGATTGCCCGCCCGGCGGGCGCACCCGGGTGGTCAGACCCGCTGCGCAGCCTGCTTTCGCTCGCGCCGGATCTCGCGCAGGTACGGATAGAAGTCGACCTCGACGGTATGACGCTTAGAGGCGACGAAGCGCTTCCGCATCTTCGCTTCCTCCGCCTCGACCTCCGCTCGCATCTCCGCCGCCGCCGGTAACGACACCCGGCCGCTGAGCAGGTCGGCGACCCACTCGCACTGTGCCTCGGCCAGCGGCATGATCGGGCCCAGCGGCTGGATGAAGCCGATCATGTACAGGCCCGGGCGCTCGACCGAGGCGACCCGGCGGTAGAGCGGCAGGCGGTTGTCGGGCGCCGAGAGGACCTCGGGGTCGAAGAAGGGGAAGGTCATCTTGTAGCCGGTGCAGTAGACGACGAGGTCGATCTCCTCCTCGCTGCCGTCGACGAAGCGGACCGTGCGGCCGCCGGCGAAGCGGTCGATGTTGGGCTTGACCTCGATGTCGCCGTGGCCGAGCCGGGGCAGCAGCTCCGAGGAGACCGTCGGGTGCGCCTCGAACAGCTTGTGGTCGGGCTTCGGCAATCCGTAGGCCGTCGGGTCGCCGGCGGCGGCGATGTCGAGGGCGCGGCTGACGAAGAAGCGCTGCACCGCCAGCGGCAGCGCCGAGACGATCGGGTTGGAGACCTCGTCGATCGGCTTGCCGTTGATGTACTTCGGCAGCACGTAGGCGCCGCGCCGCATCGCGATGAAGGTCGCGTCGGCGATCCGCGATGCCTCGACCGCGATGTCGGTGGCGGAGTTGCCGATCCCCAGCACCAGCACCCGCTTGCCGGGCAGGATGTCCGGCTCCCGGTAGTGGTGGGCGTGGATCTGCTCGCCGCTGAACTCCTCGGCGCCGGGGAAGGCAGGTTCGGGCCAGCGCGGGTCCCAGTGGTGGCCGTTGGCGACGAGCACGGCGCGGTAGCGGTGGGTCTCCTCGTTGCCGTCCGCGTCGGCGACCGTCACCTCCCACTCGCCATCGACCGGCGCCGCCCTGACGACCTCGGTGCGGAAGCGGATCTGCTCGCGCAGGCCGAAGTGGTCGACGTATTCGTCGAAGTAGGCGGCCATCTGGAAGTGGTCCGGGTAGTCGGGATAATGGTCCGGCATCGGCAGCGTCTTGAAGGCCATCACCCGCCGCGAGGTGTTGATGTGCAGCGAGCGGTAGGCGGACGACATGCCGTTGTCGTTCTCGTAGCGCCAGTTGCCGCCGACCTGCGAGCCCTTCTCGAAGCAGTCGAACGCGATCCCCCTGGCCTTCAGCACCTGGCAGGCGACGATGCCGGAGCTGCCGGCCCCGATGACGCAGACTTTGTCCCCGGCGGACATCTGGAGGGAATCTACTGGCTGACTGGCCAGGGTGGCGCAAGGGGTGAGGAGGTCCACCCCTGGGGTCCGTAGAGAGGAACGGCGATCGATTCGAAGCTTGGCTCATCGGATTTGCAAACGACCAAAAGGAGATTCCGATGACCAGCAAGACCCGTTCGTTCCGCCCCTCCCCCGCCATGATCGTCGCCTGCCTGGCGCTGCTCCTGGCCCTGACCGGCAGCGCCATCGCCGCCGGGATCGCCAAGAACAGCGTCCGCTCGGCCCAGATCGTCGACGGCACCGTCCGCACGGTCGACCTCCACGACAACGCCGTCAACTCGGCGAAGGTCGCCGACAACTCGCTGACCGCCGATGACCTCGGCCCCAACTCGGTCGGCTCCGAAGAGATCGCCGAAAACGCCGTCTCCTCTCCCCAGGTGGCCCCCGACTCGCTGACCAGCGGCGATCTCGGCCCCAACTCCGTCACCTCCTCGGAGATAGCCGACCAGTCCGTCACCAGCGCCGACATCGCCCCCGACTCGGTCAGGGCCACCCAGCTCGGCACGATCACCCAGCGCAACATCAGCGCCACCATCCAGGCCGGCAAAACCGGCAGCGTCAGCGCCGACTGCGAGCCGGGCGAACAGATCATCAGCGGCGGCGGCCAGCCCTCCGTGTTCGGGGTCGAAATGACCACCACCCGCCCCCAGGGCAACGGCTGGCTCTACCAGGCCAAGAACAACACGGGCAGCGACCAGGCCATCACCGCATTCGCCCTCTGCCTCGTCCAGTAATCACGGCACACATCCAGGGCACAAACGGCCGGGACGTCGAGTCCCGGCCGTTTCGCTACTTGGGCTCGTCCGAAGTGGACTCGATCTCGTTCGCCAACTCCTCGAGCTCCTCCGCGAACGAGGGCCCAAACCCCTCGACCGGCGCCTCGACACCGTCGACGCCCAGCTCCGCGGCCAGCTCGTCCTCGTCGAGCAGGTCCTCGTCGCTCGGCGGCTCGATCGCCACCGCCGGCTCGATCGCGACCGTGCGGTAATGCTTGAGGCCGGTCGCGGCCGGGATCAGCTTGCCGATGATCACGTTCTCCTTGAGGCCGACCAGGCGGTCGCGTTTGCCCTCGAGGGCGGCATCGGTGAGCACCTTGGTCGTCTCCTGGAAGGAGGCGGCGGAGAGGAAGGACTCGGTGGCCAGCGAGGCCTTGGTGATGCCGAGGATGACCTCCTCGCCTTTGGCCGGCGTGCCGCCTTCTTCCTTCGTCTTCTT
Source organism: uncultured Solirubrobacterales bacterium (assembly GCA_963785775.1). Taxonomy (GTDB): domain Bacteria; phylum Actinomycetota; class Thermoleophilia; order Solirubrobacterales; family 70-9; genus VAYN01. The sequence goes on from CAWAWH010000003.1 coordinate 601,759, forward strand.
GTTCAGCCGTTTGAGGCTGCCGCGATCCTCGAGCTGGCCCGGAAGCAGGCTGGTCGAGCCCTTGGACTCGATCCGCACCTTCTTCAGCATCTGGCGGGCGATCAGCTCGATGTGCTTGTCGTTGATGTCGACGCCCTGGGCCCGGTAGACCTTCTGCACCTCGTCGACCAGGTAGAGCTCGGTCGCGGTGCGGCCGCGGATCGCCAGCAGGTCGGCCGGGTAGAGCGAGCCCTCGTTGAGCTGCTGCCCCGCCTCGACCTTGTCGCCGTCGGCGACGTGCAGCCGGGTCCGCAGCGGGAAGCTGTAGGAGTGCTCCTCGCCGCTGGACTCGGTGACGATGATTTTCAGCGCTTTGTCGGTCTCGTCGATCGAGACCTTGCCGTCGGCCTCGGCCATCTGCGCCAGGCCCTTCGGTTTGCGCGCCTCGAAGAGCTCGACGATGCGCGGCAGGCCCTGGGTGATGTCCTGGCCGGCGACGCCGCCGGTGTGGAAGGTGCGCATGGTCAGCTGGGTGCCCGGCTCGCCGATCGACTGGGCGGCGATGATGCCGACCGCGTCGCCGATGTTGACCGTGAACCCGGTGGCCGGAGCGACCCCGTAGCAGGAGCGGCACACGCCGGCCTCCGCCTCGCACTTGAGGGCGGAGCGGACCGGGACCTTGATCTCCTCGTCGCCGAAGGCCTCGGCGATCGCTTCGACGTCCGGCAGGGTGATCTCCTGGTTGCGCTTGAGCAACTCGCGACCGCGTTTGGTCTCGAGCTTCTTCGCCGCCAGGCGCCCGACGAGGTTGTCGTTGAGCGAGCCGTCGTCCTTGCGCAGGACCATCTCGATGTGGTCTTTGGTTTTGCAGTCCTCCTGGCGCACGATCACGTCCTGGGCCACGTCGACCAGCCGCCGCGTCAGGTAGCCGGAGTCGGCCGTGCGCAGCGCCGTGTCGGCGAGCCCCTTGCGGGCGCCGTGGGTGGAGATGAAGTACTCCAGGACCGAGAGGCCCTCCATGAAGTTGGCCTTGATCGGCCGCTCGATGATCTCGCCTTTCGGGTTTGCCATCAGGCCGCGCATACCCGCCAGCTGGCGGATCTGTTTGAACGATCCGCGGGCGCCCGAGTTGGCCATCATGAAGATCGGGTTCAACTCGTCGAGGTTGTCCTCCATCGCCTGCGCGACCTCGTCGGTGGCCCGGTTCCAGTGCGCCGTGACCGCCTCGTGGCGCTCCTCGGCGGTGATGTAGCCGTCGTCGTACTGGCCCTGGATCGCTTCGGTCTCCTTCTCGTAGCGCTCGAGAATCTCCGGCTTCTCCGGCGGCGAGACGACGTTGTTCTTGGAGACCGTGATGCCGGCCTGGCTGGCGTACTGGAAGCCGAGGTCCTTGAAGGCGTCCAGCACCTGTGAGACCGGCGGCGCGCCGTAGGCCTCGACCAGGTTGGAGACCATCTCGTTGACGTCCTTCTTCTTCAGCGAATGGTTGACGAACTCGTACTGCTCCGGGTCGAAGTCCTCCTCGAGGGCGTCGGCCAGGGCACGCTCGATCTTTTCGTTGAAGATGATGCGGCCGACCGTGGTCAGGAAGTGCTCGTGCCCGGCCCGCCGGAACTCGGCCTGGTCGTGCAGCTTGCAGCCGCCGTTCTCGTAGACGAGCTCGGCCTCCTGGGCGGAGCGGAACACCTTCACCTTCGCCGAGGAGCCGTTGCGGCCGGCGCCGGACTTCAGCTCCGCGTCGATCTTCGCCAGCTCGTCCTCGTCCGGGCCGTAGGTCAGGTAGTAGATGCCCAGCACCATGTCCTGGGTCGGGGTCGCCAGCGGCGCCCCGTGGGCGGGCGAGAGGATGTTGTTCGCCGACAGCATCAGGATCCGCGCCTCGGCCTGGGCCTCGGCGGAGAGCGGCACGTGGACCGCCATCTGGTCGCCATCGAAGTCGGCGTTGAAGGCATGGCAGACCAGCGGGTGGACCTGGATCGCCTTGCCCTCGACCAGCACCGGCTCGAAGGCCTGGATGCCGAGGCGGTGCAGGGTCGGCGCCCGGTTCAACAGCACCGGGTGTTTGTGGATGACTTCCTCGAGCACGTCCCAGACCTCGGGGATCATCGACTCCACCATCTTCTTCGCCGCCTTGATGTTCTGCACGGCTTTGCGCTCGACCAGCTGGGCCATGATGAACGGCTTGAACAACTCCAGCGCCATCAGCTTCGGCAGGCCGCACTGGTGCAGCCGCAAGCTCGGCCCGGAGACGATCACCGAGCGGCCGGAGTAGTCGACGCGCTTGCCGAGCAGGTTCTGACGGAAGCGCCCCTGCTTGCCCTTGAGCATGTCCGAGAGCGACTTCAGGGGGCGGTTGCCGGGGCCCGTGACCGGGCGCCCGCGGCGGCCGTTGTCGAACAGCGCGTCGACCGCCTCCTGCAGCATCCGCTTCTCGTTGTTGACGATGATCTCGGGGGCGCCGAGGTCGAGCAGCCTTTTCAACCGGTTGTTGCGGTTGATCACGCGGCGGTAGAGGTCGTTGAGGTCCGAGGTCGCGAAGCGGCCGCCGTCTAGCTGGACCATCGGCCGCAGCTCCGGTGGGATCACCGGCACCGCGTCGAGGACCATCCAGGCGGGCTGGTTGTCTGAGTTGAGGAAGGCGGAGGCGACTTTGAGGCGCTTGACCGCGCGAGCCTGTTTCTGGCCTTTGGAGCTGTTGATGATCTGCTCCAGTTCCTCGCAATCGGCGGCGAGGTCGACCTGTTCGAGCAGATCGCGCACCGCTTCCGCGCCCATGCCGCCGCGGAAGTACTCGCCCCAGCCGAACGGGGAGCCGAACCGGTCCTTGAGCTCACGGAAGACCGTCTCGTCGTTGACGACGTCCTTCGGCTTCATCTCGGTGAAGATCTTCCAGACTTCGTTCATCCGCTCGACCGCCTCTTCGAGGTAGGCCTCGGTGTCGGAGATCTCGGCGTCGAACTGTTTGCGCAGTTCTTTGATCATTTTGGTCCGCTCGTCATCCTTGAGCTTGCGCAGTTGCGCCGCGGTCAGCTTCAGCGAGTCGGCCCAGATGTGATCCTCGTCGTCGAACTTGTCCTGGGAGCCGTCCTCGAGGTAGGAGATCCGCCGCTCCAGGGACTCGTTCAGCTCCTGGGTGCGCTTCTGCCGTTCGGACTCGTAGGAGTCGACGACTTTCTTGACCTCTTTCTCGAGTTTGCCGACGTCCTTGTCGCGGGCCTCGACGTCGACCCAGGTGATCATCGACGCGGCGAAGTAGAGAACCTTCTCCAGCTCTTTGGGAGCCATGTCGATCAGGTAGCCGATCCGGCTCGGGACTCCCTTGAAGAACCAGATGTGGGAGACCGGGGAGGCGAGGTCGACGTGGCCCATCCGCTCGCGGCGGACCTTGGAGCGCGTCACCTCGACGCCGCAGCGCTCGCAGACGATGCCCTTGTAGCGGACCCGCTTGTACTTGCCGCAATAGCACTCCCAGTCCTTGGTCGGGCCGAAGATGCGCTCGCAGAAGAGGCCGTCTTTCTCCGGCTTCAGGGTGCGGTAGTTGATCGTCTCGGGCTTGGTCACCTCGCCCCAGCTCCAGGAGCGGATCTTCTTCGAAGACGCGAGCCCGATCTCGATCGCGTCGAAATTGTTGATGTCGATCATCAGTCCTCCACCTCGGCCGGCGTGGCCTCCTCGGCTTTTCCGGCACCATCACCATCGGTTCCAGCCTCGCCCTCGGCGATGACCTGCTCCTCCTGCTCGTCGGCCGCTCCGTTGGAGGAGTCGGCGCGAACGCCGGTCAGGTCCATCCCCAGCTCCTCGGCCGCTTTCAGCAGGTCGTCCTCCTCGTCGGAGATCTCGACGTCGGTCCCCTCGGAGACCACGTTGGCGTCGAGCGAGAGGCTCTGGATCTCCTTCAAAAGGACTTTGAAGGACTCCGGGATCGAGGGCTCGGGAATGTTCTCGCCCTTGACGATCGCCTCGTACGCCTTGACCCGGCCGACCGTGTCGTCGGACTTGACCGTGAGCATCTCCTGCAGCGTGTAGGCGGCGCCGTAGGCCTCCAGGGCCCAGACCTCCATCTCGCCGAAGCGCTGGCCGCCGAACTGCGCCTTGCCGCCCAGCGGCTGCTGGGTGACGAGCGAGTAGGGGCCGGTCGAGCGAGCGTGGATCTTGTCGTCGACCAGGTGCAGCAGCTTGAGTATGTACATGTATCCGACCGTGACCTTGCCCTCGTAGGGCTCGCCGGTGCGGCCGTTGTAGAGCTGCGCGGTGCCCGCGCACTGGGCTCCCTCGCGGGCGCTCTTGTCGACCCCGAGGTCGATGCCGCGCTCGGCGTTCTCCGCCGACCACTCGACCAGGGCGGTGTCGACGTCCTCGACCGTCGCCCCGTCGAAGACCTGGGTCGCCACGTAGACGCGGCCGTCGCCATCGGCTGAGTGGGCCTGCTTGTAGGCCTCGGAGCCATCGTCGTACCAGCCGTTCGCCGCGACCCAGCCGAGGTGGGTCTCGAGGATCTGGCCGATGTTCATCCGGCTCGGCACGCCGAGCGGGTTGAGGATGACGTCCACCGGGGTGCCGTCGGCGAGGTGGGGCATGTCCTCCTCGGGCACGATCTTGGAGATCACGCCCTTGTTCCCGTGACGGCCGGCGAGCTTGTCGCCCTCGGCGATCTTGCGCTTGGTCGCGACGTAGACGCGGACCAGGTCGTTGACGCCGGGTGGCAGGTCGTCGCCCTCGTCGCGGCTGAAGGTGAGGACGTCGATCACGACGCCGCCCTCGCCGTGCGGGACTTTCAGCGAGGTGTCGCGGACCTCGCGCGCCTTCTCCTTGAAGATCGCGCGGATCAGCTTCTCCTCGGCGGTCAGCTCGGTCTCGCCCTTCGGCGTCACCTTGCCGACCAGGAGGTCGCCGGAGACGACCTCGGCCCCGACCCTGACGATGCCGCGCTCGTCGAGATTGCGCAGGCTCTCCTCGGAACGGTTGGGGATGTCGCGGGTGATCTCCTCGTCGCCGAGCTTGGTCGTGCGGGCGTCGATCTCGTACTCCTCGATGTGGATCGAGGTGAGTTCGTCGTCCTTGACCAGGCGCTCGGAGAGGATGATCGCGTCCTCGAAGTTGTAGCCCTCCCAGGACATGAAGGCGACCAGGCAGTTCTTGCCGAGGGCGATCTCGCCGCCGCCGGTGGAGGAGCCGTCAGCGAGCACGTCGCCCTCCTTCACCCGCTGGCCGCTCTTGACGATCGGCCGCTGGTGGATGATCGTCCCCTGGTTGGAGCGCATGAACTTGTGCAGCGGGTACTCGTCTTTCTTCGAGCCGCCGGTGACGACGATGCGATCGGCGTCGACGTGGCTGACCTCGCCCGCGTTCTCGGCGAGGACGACATCGCCGGTGTCGACGGCGGCGCGGCGCTCCATGCCGGTGCCGATCAGCGGCGGATCCGGTTTCAGCAGCGGCACCGCCTGGCGCTGCATGTTGGAGCCCATCAGCGCCCGGTTGGCATCGTCGTGCTCGAGGAACGGGATCAGCGAGGTGGCGACCGACCAGATCTGGGACGGCGAGACGTCCATCAGGTCGACTTCCTTGGGGGTCGCGGTCGCGTACTCCTGCTCGCCGGCGCGGACCAGCACCTGCGGGCCCTTCAGCTTGCGCGTCTTCGGATCGACCTCGGCGTTCGCCTGGGCGATCACCTTCTCCTCCTCCTGGGTGGCGTCGTAGTGCACGATCTCCTCGCTGACGACGCCGTCTTCCACCAGCCGGTACGGGGTGGTGACGAAACCGTGTTCGGAGACCTGCGCGTATGACGAGAGCGAGCCGATCAGGCCGATGTTCGGGCCCTCCGGCGTCTCGATCGGGCACATCCGGCCGTAGTGGGTCGGGTGCACGTCGCGGACCTCGATCGGGGCCCGCTCGCGGGTGAGGCCGCCGGCGCCGAGGGCCGAGAGCCGCCGCCTGTGGGTGAGGCCCGCCAGGGAGTTGGTCTGGTCCATGAACTGCGACAGCTGCGAGGAGCCGAAGAACTCCTTCATCGCCGCCACGACCGGGCGGATGTTGATGATCGTCTGCGGCGTGATCGCGTCCGAGTCCTCGGTGGTAAGGCGCTCGCGGACGACGCGCTCCATCCGGTAGAGGCCGATCCGGAAGGCCTCCTGGATCAGCTCGCCGACCGTGCGCAGGCGGCGGTTGCCGAAGTGCTCGTACTCGTCGAGGTGCTCGTAGACCGGCTCGCGCGGGTAGGTGATCGCCTCGGCGGCATAGTCTTTGATCGGGTTCTCCTCGTCGACCTCCTCGGGGATCCCGAGCAGCTTCGGCAGGGAGACCAGCTCCTTGACCAGGGCGATGATGTCGTCGTGGGTGAGCACCCGCGTCTCGAGGTCGATGTCGAGGTCGAGACGGGCGTTGAGCTTGTAGCGGCCGACCCTGGTCAGGTCGTAGCGCTTGGGGTCGAAGAAGAGCTGCTCGAGCAGGCCTTTGGCGGCGTCGACCGAGGGCGGCTCGCCCGGGCGCTGCTTTTTGAACAGCTCGATCAGAGCGCCCTCTTCGGTCCGGGTCGCCTCGGTGTCGGCCTCGATCGTGTGCCGCATGTAGATCGAGTTGTCGAACATGTCGAGCAGTTGCTGATCCTCGACGTAGCCCATCGCGCGCAGCAGCACCGTGACCGGCAGTTTGCGCTTGCGGTCGATGCGGACGAAGACTTTGCCTTTTTTGTCGACTTCGAGCTCCAGCCAGGAGCCACGGGCCGGCATCAGGTTGGCGATGAAGACCTGCTTTTCAGGGTCCTTGGGGGCCATCACGTAGGCACCCGGCGACCGCACGAGCTGGGTGACGACGACACGCTCGGTGCCGTTGATGATGAACGTGCCGCGCTCGGTCATCCAGGGGAAGTCCCCCATGAAGACGGCCTGCTCGCGGATCTCTCCCGTCTCCTTGTTCTGGAAGGCGACGGTCGCGGTCAGCGGCCTCGAGTACGTCATGTCCTTCTCGCGGCACTCCTCGATGGAATGCGGCGGGTCCTCGAACTTGAACTCGCCGAAGACGATCTGCAGGTTCCCCGTGTAGTCCTCGATCGGGGATATGTCGTTGATCGTCTCTCGCAGCCCACCGCTCTTCGGATCCGTCAGTTCCGCGAAGGAACGGGTCTGGATATCGATCAGGTGTGGGACTTCGAGTGGGTTCTCTAGGCGGGAAAAGCTCCTACGGGTTACGGGGGCAGCGTTCGAACGTGCCAAGTCGGCGACTCCTCGGGCGGTCAGAGGGACGAAGGTAAAGCGCAGATCTGGGCAGGAAAACTCAAATGGCGCGCGACCGCAGAAAATAACACACGGCGATACGCGACCTCAAGCTTGGCTTCCCGACTGGGATCCGCGCTGGCGCGGCTAGATGCTCTATTTGAGCTCGACGGTCGCGCCGGCCTCCTCGAGCTCGGTTTTGAGCTTCTCGGCCTCGTCGCGTTCGATGCCCTCTTTGATCGCTTTCGGGGCATCGTCGACGAGCGCCTTGGCCTCTTTGAGGCCGAGCCCGGTCGCCGAGCGAACCACCTTGATCACGGGAACCTTCTGCCCGCCGACCTCGGTCAGGACGACGTCGACGGTCGCCGACTCCTCCTCGCCACCGCCGTCGCCGGCCGGGGCGCCGGCTGCCGCCGGCGCGGCTGCCGCGACCGCGGTCGCGGAGACGCCGAACTCCTCCTCGAGCGCTTTGATCCGCTCGGAAAGCTCCAGCACCGAGATGCTCTTCAGCTCCTCGATCCAATCCTCGGTTGAGGTTTTAGCTGCCACCTTGCTCCTCCTTTTGAGTCTGAAGCTGTTGAAGTTGGGATGCCAGGCCGGAGACCATCGAGCCGAGACCGCGCACGAGGCCGGTCAGCGGGCTGGCGACGATGCCGGCGAACTGGCCGATCAGGACTTCCCGTCCCGGCAGGCGGGCGATCGCCTTGAAGCCGTCGGCGTCGAGCGAGGTCTCGCCCATGAAGCCGCCCTTGTAGGCGAGGACCTCGTGCTCTTTGTTGAAGGTGGAGATCGCTTTCGCCGCCTGGGCGGTGTCGCCGCGGACGAAGGCGAGGGCGGTCGGGCCCTGCAGCAGCTCGGCGAGGCGGTCCTCGCCGGCTTTGTCGGCGGCGAGTTTCGTCAGCCGGTTCTTGACGATGCGGAAGCTGGCGTCGGCCTCGCGCAGTTGCGAGCGCAGCTCGGCCGCCTGGGGAACGCTGATACCGCGGTAGTCGACGGCGAAGATCGCTTCGGAGCCCTCGATCTGGGCGGCGATCTCCTGGATGGTTGCGGACTTTTCCTCGCGGTTCATTTACTCACCTGCACCGGGCTTGCGGACGTTGCGCCCCGCCGGTGGTCTCGGGCTGGCGGCGACGCAGTCTAGGCGGTCGCCGGCTCCTCTGCGGTCTCGCTCTCGGCGCCGGCGGTGGCGCCGGCCAGCTCGCGGTCGCCGGACTTCGAGGTGTCGACCCGGATGCCGGGCCCCATCGAGGTCGCCAGCGTGCAGGAGACGATGTACTTGCCCTTCGCCGAGGCGGGCTTGGCGCGGACGATCTCGTCGATCACGGTGGTGAAGTTGTCGAGCAGCTTGTCCTGGTCGAAGCTGGCCTTGCCGATCGCCATGTGGACGATCGCCTGGCGGTCGGTGCGGTACTCGACCTTGCCGGCCTTGGACTCGGTGACGGCCTTCTCGATGTCGTCGGTGACGGTGCCGACCTTGGGGTTCGGCATCTTCCCCTGCGGTCCGAGCACGCGGCCCAGTTTGCCGACCGCCGGCATCATCTCCGGGGTCGAGACGGCGACGTCGAAGCCGGTCCAGCCCTCTTCGACTTTCTTCGCCAGGTCGTCGCCGCCGACGAAGTCGGCGCCGGCGGCCTCGGCGTCGCGGGCCTGCTGGCCCTGGGCGAAGACGGCGACGGTGACGTCCTTGCCGAGCCCGTGCGGCAGCGCCAGGGTGCCGCGCAGCTGCTCGTCGGCGTGGCGGACATTGACGCCGAGCAGGACGTGCACCTCGACCGTCTCGTCGAACTTGGTCGAGGCGGTCTCCTTGACCAGCGCGATCGCCTCGGCCGGTGCGTAGGCGTTGTCGCGGTCGATCTTGTCGTACTGCTGGCGGTATCGCTTGCCGTGGGCCACGAGATCTCCTACTTGACGTCGACGCCCATCGAGCGGGCGGTGCCGGCGATGATCTTCGAGGCGGCGTCGATGTCGTTGGCGTTGAGGTCGGGCATCTTGCGTTCGGCGATCTCGCGGATCTGGTCCTGGGAGATCGTCCCCACTTTGTTGACATGGGGCTCGCCGGAGCCCTTCGGGATCTTGATCGCCTCCTTGATCAGGATCGCGGCCGGGGGCGTCTTGGTGATGAAGGTGAAGGAGCGGTCCTCGTAGACCGTGATCTCGACCGGGATGATCGTCCCGCCTTCGGACTGGGTCTGCGCGTTGAACGCTTTGCAGAAGTCCATGATGTTGACGCCGTGCTGGCCCAGCGCGGGGCCGACCGGCGGCGCCGGGTTGGCGTTGCCCGCCTGGATCTGCAGCTTGATGAGGGTGAGGACTTTTTTCGCCATGAGCGGTTGGGGAGCGTAGCGGTCTCGCCGAGCTAGATCTTCTTGACCTGGTCGTAGCCCACCTCGACCGGCGTCTCGCGGCCGAAGATCGAGACCAGGACCTTGAGTTTGGCGGCGTCCTCGTTGATCTCGGCGATCTCGCCGGAGAAGTCGGAGAGCGGGCCGGAGATGACTTTGACCGATTCGCCGATCGAGAACTGGGCCTGGGTGCGGGGGCGCTCGGCCGTCTCGCGGTGCAACAGGCGGTCGACCTCCGGTTTGGAGAGCGGCACCGGCTTGTTGCGGGAGCCGACGAAGCCGGTCACGCCGGGGGTGTTCTTGACCAGGCCCCAGGCGTCGTCGGTCATCTCCATGTTGACGAGGACGTAGCCGGGCATCGTCCGTTTCTCGGCCGTTACTTTCTGCCCGTCCTTCATCTCCGAAACCTGCTCGGTAGGGACGACGACCTGCCGCACGTTGCGGTTCTGGCTCATCGTCTGCACCCGGTGCTCGAGGTTGTGCTTGACCTTGTTCTCGTGCCCGGAGTAGGTGTTGATCACGTACCAGCGATACAAATCGGAAGCCTTTGTTCGGGGATCCTGTAGCTACAGGATCCGCTTGATGAGCTCATTGAAGAGGGCGTCGAGGGCGCCGAGGTAGGCGGCCGCTACGGCGACGAAGATGATCGTGACTGCGGTTGCCTGGATCAGCGTTTCGCGATCCGGCCACTGCACTTTCTTCAGCTCCTGCCAGCAGGAAACCAGGAAACCGATGACGCCGCCCCGCTGGCGTTCGGCGCTCGCCTGCTTCTGCTTCTTGGCCAGCTGCTCGCGCTCGCGCCGCTTCTGCTCGTCGCGCTGGCGCTTCTCGGCTTCCTTCTGTGCCTTGGCTTCGGCGCGGCGGGCCGAGCGCGGCTTCGGCGCGTCCGGGGTCTCCAGCTGCGACTCGGGGGCGCCGGCGGCCATTCCCGCCTCCATCGCCTCGATCTCGGCTATGTCGCCGGAGACGGGGACCTGGGTGTCGTGCTGGGCGCGCGACTCGGCGCCGCGTTCGCCGTCGGAGCGTTTCCGCTCCTCAGCTTCCCGAGCCCGGCGCTCGGCCTTGCGCTGTGCGCGGGTCTTTGCCATCGGGAGCTACCGGGTCTCCTTGTGGGCCGTGTGGTGACCGCACCAGCGGCAGTACTTGCGCAGCTCGACCCGGTCCGGCGAGTTGCGCCGGGACTTGTTGGTCTGGTAATTCCGACGCTTGCAGTCTTCGCAAGCCATCGTCACCGCGATGCGGACATCTCCGCGAGCCATGCTTCTCCCTCGTGAGGACGGTCGTTACAGAAGAAAACCCCGGGCCCAGGGCGCGAGGCTGTGCGAAGGATAGCGGTCCGGCGCGGCCCGAGAGGCGCGAGGCGGCGAACGCGGACGCTTGCTGTGGCCACAGCCACAACAATGTTCCGCGTTTGGCTAGAGGCCGAGCGTTTTGGCGATGATGCCGCGCTGGATCTCCGAGGTGCCGCCGTAGATCGTGGAGACCAGGGAGGTGCGGACGAGGCGCTCCATGTCGTACTCGGAGGAGTAGCCGTAGCCGCCCATCATCTGCATCCCCTCCAGGGTCGTGCGCTTGGCGACCTCGGTGACGAAGAGCTTCACCATCGAGGCCTCCTGGGGCAGCATCCGGTCGGGGTCCTCGTCGGTCATGGTGGCGACCCAGCGGGTCATCAGGCGGGCCGCCTCGAGGTCGGTGGCGAGGTCGGCAAAGCGGTGCTGGAGGGCCTGGAAGGAGCCGATCGGGCGGCCGAACTGACGCCGCTCCTTGGCGTAGGCGAGGGCGTCGTCGAAGGCGCGCTGGGCGATCCCCAGCATCGTCGCGGCGAGGATCAGCCGCTCGACGTTGAGGCCGGCCATCAGCTGCGTCCAGCCCTGGTCGACCTGGCCGAGCACGGCGCTCTCGGGGGCGATGCAGTCGCTGAAGTAGAGGGTGTTGGTCTCGCGGCCGCCCATCGTCTCGATCGGGACGATCTCCATGCCCTCGACGTCGCGCGGCACCCAGATCATCGTCAGCCCCTCGTGCTTGGACTCGCCCTGGGTGGTGCGGCAGACGACGAGGACGTGGTCGGCGATGTGGGCGTTGGAGATGAACACCTTCTGGCCGTTGATGACGAAGCCGTCCTCGCTGCGCTCGGCCTTGGTCGTCAGCGAGCCGACGTCGGAGCCGGACTCGGGCTCGGTCATCGCGATCGCCTCGACCGAGCCGGCGGCGATGCCGCCGAGGATCTCGCTCTTCTGCTCCTCGCTGCCGAAGCGCCGGGTGGCGCCGGCGACGATCAGCGTCGTCGCGTAGCCGCCGATCGGGGCCAGCCCGCGCGAGGTCTCTTCCATGAACAGGCAGGCGTCGAGCATCGAGCCGCCGGAGCCGCCGTACTCCTCGGGGATCGTCACCCCGAGCCAGCCCAGCTCCGCCATCTGCTTGTAGACGTCGAAGTTGTGGTGCTCGCGGTAGCCGTCGGTGAGCCGCTCGCGCTGGTCCTGCGTGCCGCACTCGCGGTCGCAGAAGTCGCGAATCGCGTCGACGAAGTCGCTCTGCTCGTCGCTGAGGGCGAAGTCCACGGGGGGCAGCCTATATATGTGGAGCGAAGGCTGGCCGCCCAGCCAGACAAGCCCAGGACGAGACTCGAACTCGTGACCCCTTCCTTACCATGGAAGTGCTCTACCAACTGAGCTACCTGGGCGGGTCGAAGCGATTTTAGGGGAGCGGGGCCAGAGCCGCCGGCGGGCGCTTCAGGCCAGTGCCTTGGCCTCGCGCCAGGTCAGCAGGCGGCCGCTGCCCGGGTCGATCAGCTTCAGCCGGATTGCCCGCAGGCCGTCGCGCACGCTCAGGACCGGAACGTCGTGGAAGATCGGCGTCTGGTCGTGGGCGCGCTGAAGGTTGTAGTTGGGGACCTTGGCGCTGAGGTGATGGACATGGTGGAGGCCGATGTTGCCGGTGAAGAACTGCAGCAGCTTCGGCAGCTTCAGGTAGGAGCTGCCGCGCAGCGCCGCGTCGTCGTAGGTCCAGTCCTCGCTGTTCTCCCAGTAGACGTCCTCGAACTGATGCTGGACGTAGAACATCCAGATGCCCATCGTGCCGGCGACGATCGCCGTGGGGAGCTGGACCAGGAGCCAGGCGCCCGGGCCGACGAACCTGAAGATGGCGCCGATCACGATCGCCAGCGCCAGGTTGGTCAACCAGACGCTGTGCCGCATCCGCGGGCGCTGGTCCTTCGACCAGATGCGGGGCCCGATCATCAGCGACCAGATCGGGCCGATCCCGAACATCACCAGCGGGTTGCGGAAGAGGCGGTAGCCGAGCCGCTGCCCCGGGGTGCGGCCGGCGTACTCGGCGACCGTGAGGGTGGGGACGTCGCCGGTGCCGCGGCGGTCGAGATCGCCGGCGGTGCCGTGGTGGACGGCGTGGTTGTGGCGCCAGTTCGCGAACGGCTGGAAGACGAGGAAGGCGGTGAGGCGGCCCAGCCAGAGGTTGCCCCGCTTGGTCGGCAGGAACGAGCCGTGGGCGCAGTCGTGGAAGACGATGAAGGTCCGCAGCAGGAAGCCGGCGGCCGGAAGCGCGAGGGCGAGGGTGAGCCAGGGCGAGATCGCGATGCTCATGTACATGGCGACGTTCAGCGCCAGGTACGGGACGACCGAGGTCGCCAGGTCCAGCAGAGCGTGAGAGAGCGAGGCCTGCTCGTGCTGGGCGATCGACGTCCGCCACGCCTGGGGGGTGAGCTCCGAGGTCGTCGCGGGACGGCTGGGGTCGAGCTCGAGGACGGGGGACACGGCGATCAATGTACCCACGTTTTCCTAAAGACAGCTAAGCGACTGGTAAATCCGCCTGACCCGGACATCGGCTACCGTCGTCGCATGGTCTACGACTTCAGGCACAAGGACGTCAACGGCAACTGGAAGTCCAGCGGGCACCGCAAGGGAGTCGATCGCGACGCGGCCTTCGCCTCTCTGGAGGAAAAGAAAGGCCCGATGCCCTCCGGGCGCTACATGTCGCGGCCACGCGACGGCCGGACCAAGAACTGGGATCTGTTCACGCGACCCTGAGTGCCGCGTCGATCTCGGCCAGGGCCGCCGCCTCGGCCTCGCTTACGGGCTCGTCCCCACCCTCGGTCTTGGCGCCGGCGACACGTTTGGCCAGCCCGGCCACGAAGCGCCGGTAGTCCTCCAGCTCCGCCGGAGTCGCCTTCTGGGCGACCAGCGCGACCGCTTCGCGGATCCGCTGCAGGCCGTGCTCCTTCAGCTCCTCGGGAGAGTGGGACCTGGTGTGGTCCATGTCCGGCTTGTGGGAGACCAACTCGTCGAGCAGAGCCGAGTCGCCGTGCTCCTTGCGGGCCTCGGTGTAGGCCTTGGCCATCGCGAAGGCCTCGCGGAAGCTGCCGCCGCGCTGGGCAGTGGAGACGATCATCCCGGCACTGGTCGGCCCCTCGCGGACGATGTTCCACTCCTCGGGGGTGAAGTCGGCGCTTCCGGTCACGGCGGTCTCCTCTCGCGGGCTGTCCTGGGCCGATCACGCTACTGGGTCGGCCCAGGTGGCCCGCATATGCGACTGGCCTCGTACTCGTCGACCCAGACAAACTGAACCGGCGCGCTGGCGGTGCGGCTAGACGATTGATCGTTTAGACGTTTAGACGTTTGATCGTCTAATATGAGGGGATGCTCTACGTAACTCCCCCGACAACGCCAGACCTGCGGGCGCGTCTCGACGAGCTCGACGAGCTGCGCCGCTCCCTCGGCCACGAAGTCAGCCGGCCGATGCGATGGATCGGGCCCCTGCGACGGTCGCTGCGGGCCAACTCGATCGAGAGCTCGACCTCGATCGAGGGCTACAGCGTGTCCTCCGAAGACGCTGTCGCCCTGGTCGGCGGCGACGCCTCGGTCGAACCCGAGGGCGAGAGCCGCAGGGCGGTCGCCTGCTACGCCCGGGCAATGGACCACGTCGGCGTCATGGCCGCGGACCCGGCCTTTCGCTGGCTCGACCGGGTCATCCTCGACCTCCATTTCGACGCCTGCTACTTCCAGCGAGACAAGGGGCCCGGCCTCTGGCGCACCGTGCCGATCGGCGTCACCGCGAGCGACGGATCGCTTGAGTTTCAGGGCCCGGACGCCGGGGCGGTTCCGGGGTTGATGGCGGAGGTGGTCGAGTGGCTGCAGGACGGGGACCTCGACGCCAACGTCGTCGTCCGAGCGGCGATGGCGCACCTGCACATCACCTCCATCCACCCGTTTCGCGACGGCAACGGGCGCGTCTCGCGCATCGTCCAGTCCCTGGTGCTCGCACGCGAGGGGCTGATGTCCCCGGAGTTCTCCTCGATCGAGGAATACCTCGGTGAGAACACCCCCGCCTATTACGCGGCGCTGCGGGCGGTGCAGGACGGGGCCTATCGCCCGGAGCGCGACGCCTCGTCGTGGGTCTCCTTCTGCGTCGAAGCGCACCTTGCCCAGGGCCGGCGCCGGCTGGCGCAGGTCAAGGAGGCGGCGGCTCGCTGGGAGCGGCTCGATCGGCTCGCGGCTGAGCACGGCTGGCCGGACCGTATGGTGATCGCCCTCGAGCAGAGCCTGATCGGCGGCACCGACCGGGCGCGCTACGGCGAAGAGGCGGGCGTCTCCGCCGCGACCGCCAGCGCCGACCTCAGGCGTCTAGCCGACAAGGGCCTGGTGGAGCGGCGGGGCAAGGGGCCGAGCACCCGGTACCACGCCAGTGAGCGGCTTCGCTCCGAAGTCTCGCCCAAGGCCTGAAGGACGAGCAAGGGCCGCCCGGAGGCGGCCCTTGCGCTGGTGCTTGGCTAACGAGCGCGGAAACGGCGGCCGGGTGGGACAACGCCCGGTCTTCCTTTGCCCGCCGGTGCCCGGGTTGGATTCCACCGGGCGCCCGAACCAGTGCGGCGCCTAGCGGCCCTGCACCTCCAGAGTCCCTTCAAGCATGTGACTCAAAATAGGACCACCTCCTTTCTCTGGTGAGGGGATTGAAGCAAACCCCTCAGTCGCGTCAGGCCAGCGTGACGGCGATCCTTGCGCCCGGCTTGAGGACCTGGTGATCGTCACCATCCCGAGCAGCGAAAGACGCGCCTGACAGGATTCGAACCTGTGACCTTCGGTTTCGTAGACCGACGCTCTATCCAACTGAGCTACAGGCGCGGGATTTGGGGCCGGGCGGCCCCGCGGGGCGATTCTAGGGGTTCGGCGGGGTGGCTAGGCGGCGGCCGGCTTGTTGAGCCGGACGTGCCAGCGGACGGTGGCGGTGGCGACGCGGGTGCCGCCGGGGTCGGTGAGGACGACCTCGCAGGGGAACTCGACCTTGCCCTCGCG
The DNA here is from genome assembly GCA_963785775.1 of uncultured Solirubrobacterales bacterium. Lineage (GTDB taxonomy): Bacteria > Actinomycetota > Thermoleophilia > Solirubrobacterales > 70-9 > VAYN01. Next base: position 617,590 of record CAWAWH010000003.1, read on the forward strand.
GTCGAGGGTGGCTAGGGCCTCGGCTTTGGGCATGCCGAGGGTGGCGGCGGCCTCGATCGGGCCCTTGGCGATCTTTTCGTAGGCGATCTCGGCGCTGCGGGCGAGCGGCGTGACGTCGCCCATGCGCTCGGCGAAGGCGCCGACGAAGGCCGCGCCCGAGGCGTTCTCGGCGAGGGTGAAGAGGGCGCCGGCGTGCTGGGAGCCGACGTGGTTCTTGAGCTCGTCGCGCTCGGGCATGCGGGCGACGGCCTCGCCCTCGCCCATTTCGGTGATCTCCAAGCCGAGGAAGCCGGCGAACGGCACCGCCTGGGACATGCCTTTTGCGATCGCCTCGAAGTCGGTCACGGCCGCAACCCTATCCGCGATCGGCTTCAGCGGCCCTCGAACGTGGCGTGGCCGGGGCCGCCGTGCTCGAGGAAGGTCTTGACCGCCTTCTGCAGGTCCTCGGTGGCGAAGAGGTCGGCGGCTTCGGTGCGGACGGCCTCGTCGGCGGCGGGCAGGCCGCCTTCGCGGAAGCGGCGGAGGATGTGCTTGGTCATCGCGTGGGCCCTAGTCGGGCCGGCGGCGAGCTCCTCGGCGAGGGCGCGCGAGCGGGCCTCGAAATCCTCCGCCGGGAAGATCAGGTTGACGACGCCCCAGCGCTCCAGCTCCTCGGCGCCGTGGACGTCGCCGCCCATCACGAATTGGCGGGCGCGGCCGCTGCCGGCGCGCTCGGCGAAGCGCTGGGTGCCGCCCATCGACGGCGTCAGCCCGACCACCTTCTCGACCAGGCCGAACCTGGCTTTGGGACTGGCGACGATCAGGTCGCAGGCGAGGGCGATCTCGAAGGCGGCGGTCAGGGTGAGGGCGTGGGCGGCGAAGACGATCGGCGCCGGCAGCGACTCCAGCCGGTCGATCATCCCCAGCAGCTCATCCCAGAGCCGGCTGCCCTGCTCCGGGGTCAGGCCGTCGAAGACGTGGACGTCGACGCCGCCGGAGACGGCGCGGCCCTCGGCCCGGATCAGCAGCGCCCGCGGCGGCTCGGCGGCGACGTCGTTCACCGCGCTCCGGACGTCATCGATCATCCGCTGGTCGAAGAGGTTCAGCGGCGGGCTGTCGAGGGTCAGCACGGCGAGGCCGCTCTCCTCCCGCTCCAGGCGCGCGGCTTGGCTCATAGCCCCGGCACCCTATGGACCTCGAACAGGTTCGTGCCCAGCTCCTGGCCGTCCAGGCCGGCCGTGATCGCGACCAGCTCGCCCGGCGCGGCAATCCCGTGCTTGGCGGCAAGCCCGGCGCAGTGGTCGAGCAGGCTGCGCAGCTCGGTGCCGAAGTCGCTCTGGACGGCGGTGACGCCGAAGAGCAGGTTGAGCCGCCGCACGGTCTCGATGTGCGGCGAGATCGCCAGCACCGGCACGTTGGGCCGGTGGGCGGAGACGAGGCGGGCGGTGCGGCCGCTGTTGGTCGGCACCACCAGCGCCCTGAGGCCGAGCCGGTAGACGGCGCCGACGGCGCTCTGGGCGACCGAGTCGGCGACGTCCTGGGTCGTCTGGTCGGTGCGGGTGAAGAGCCACTCGCCGTAGCGCAGGTCGGGCTCGGTGGCGCGGGCGATCCGGTCCATCACCCGCACCGCCTCGACCGGGTGCTGGCCGACCGCGGTCTCCTCGGAGAGCATGATCGCGTCGGTGCCGTCGTAGATCGCGTTGGCGACGTCGGTCACCTCGGCCCGGGTCGGGCGCCGCGCGGTCACCATCGAGGCCAGCATCTGCGTCGCCGTGATCGCCGGCTTCGAGGCCTTGCCGGCGGCGCGGATCAGCCGCTTCTGCTCGACCGGCACCTGCTCCAGCGGCACTTCGATGCCGAGGTCGCCACGGGCGACCATGATCCCGCCGGTGGCGACGCGGACGATCTCCTCGGCGTGCTCCGCCGCCTCCTGCTTCTCGATCTTGGCGACCAGGGGGATGCTGGAGCCGAGCTCGCGCAGCCGCTCCGCCACCGGGACCAGGTCGGCGGCGGTGGAGACGAAGGAGACCGCGATCAGGTCGACGCCGCTCTTGACCGCGAACTCGACCCAGTCGAGGTCGGCGCCGGTGGTCGCCGGCAGGTCGGCGCCGCCGGGGATGTTCATCCCCTTGTGCGAGGAGAGGGTCCCCCCCACCTCGATCTCGCAGTCGACCCCGTCGGGCTCGGGGTCGGCGACCCGCAGCCGGATCGCGCCGTCGGCCAGGTAGACCAGCTGGTCCTTGCGCAGATCGGTCACTCCCGGCCAGGAGACCGGGATCGTCTCGCCGTCGCCCTCGACCTCGCGCGGGGTCAGGGTCACGTGCATACCCGTCTCCAGCTCGGCGAAGTCGCCGGCCAGCTCGCCGATCCGCAGCTTCGGCCCCGGCAGGTCGCCCAGCACCGCGACCTCACGGCCGACCCGCTCGGCGGCGGCGCGGATGTCGGCGATCGTCTGCGCCTGGCGATCGGGACCGGCGTGGGAGAAGTTGAGGCGGAAGACGTCGGCGCCGGCGGCGACCAGCTGCTCGAGCACGGCCGGGGCCCAGCTGGCCGGCCCGACGGTGACGATGATCTTCGTGCGGCGGCTGCTGTGAGCCCCCGGCCCGGCTGCTGGATTCGCCTGCATCGGCTGACTGTAGAGGGCGCGGCGCGCTACTCGCTGACGAAGACCGGCGTGCCCAGCGGCACCCGGCGGAAGAGCTCGCGCATGGTCGCGTCGGTGGCGCGGATGCAGCCGTGGGATTCGGCCCCGCCGACCGGGCCGGGCGTGCCGTGGATGGCAAGCCGGTTGCCGCCGATCCAGCCCGGGGGAAGGTGCGTCTGGCGGCCGCTGAGAGCGAGCGCGCAGCAGCCGTAGAAAGGGCTTTCGTCGAAGCTGAGGGCGTCGGTGATGCCGTAGCGCCCGATCGGCGTTTCCGAGCCGGGGGCGCCGACGGTCACCAGAAAGCGGGCGACGGCGCCGTCGCCGTAGCGCAGCGAGAGGCTGAGCGAGGAGAGGTCGGCGTGCAGCGAGTACTTGGTCCAGTAGATCCGCAGCCGGCCGGGGTCGCGGCGAACCCAGCCGAGCTCCCCGTTCGGCAGGTCCGGGGTGGTGACGCCGAGCCAGCCGGCACGCCCCTCGACCACCGAGAGGGTCACCGGCGAGCCGAATTCGGTGCGCGGCCCGAGCATCCTGACGAGGTCGCGGCCCGGAGCCTTCCAGAGCGCCACCCGGGCGCCGGGCCGGAGCCGGGCGATCGTGAAGGCGGGGCCGCGCGCGGGCTTCGCGGCCAGGGCCGGCACCGGGGCGGAGCGAGCCGGGGTCGAGGCCGCGGCGGTGGTCCGGGCGCCCGGCGCCCGGGGCTTTGGATCGAGGGACCTGACGACGTAGGTCCGTTGCGGCGCCGACGGAGCGGCGTCGCCGGAATCGACCAGCGAGAGGACGATCGCGGCCACCGCGACGACCGCGACCAGGGCCGCCGCCACTCCCAGCCCGGTGAGGAGTCGGCTGCTCACGAGAGAGCGGAGAGGGAGGGATTCGAACCCTCGAGAGAGCTTGCGCCCCCTACTCGCTTAGCAGGCGAGTGCCTTCAGCCGCTCGGCCACCTCTCCGGGCACCGCGGCCCCGATTGTAGGAAGTAACGGGGCCTGGCGCGGTTAGTCTCGTGCGGGTGTCCGCCCTGCCCGAGCAGTCCCACGAGCGCTACGAGCGGATCTTCGCCGCGGTCGAGGCGCCGTTCGCCTTCGTCGACCTCGAGGCGATGTGGGCCAACGCCGAGCAGATGCTGGGGCGGGCCGGCGGCAAGCCGATCCGGGTCGCCACCAAGTCGATCCGCTGCCGGGCGCTGCTGGAGGCGATCCTGGCGCGGGACGAGCGCTTCTCCGGGCTGATGACCTACACCCTGCCCGAGACCCTGTGGCTGGCGGAGCAGGGGTTCGAGGACCTGCTGCTCGCCTACCCGACGACCGACGCCGCGGCGCTGGGCGAGCTGGCGCTGCGCTCGGTCGCCAACCCCGGCGGGGCGCCGGTGGTGATGGTCGACTGCGTCGAGCACCTGGAGACGATCGAGTCGGTGCTGGGAGCGGGGGCGGCGCCGGTCCGGGCCTGCATCGAGATCGACGCCGCCTGGTGGGCGCTCGGCGGGCGGGTCAAGATCGGGGCGAAGCGCTCGCCCGTCCACGACGCCGAGCAGGCCGTGGCCCTGGCGCGGGAGATAGTGCGGCGGCCGCAGATCGAGCTGGTCGGGCTGATGGCCTACGAGGGGCAGATCTCCGGCGTCGGCGACCGCCCCCCGGGGCGGCGCCTGCGCGGCGCCGCGATCCGCTTCATGCAGCGCCGCTCCGCCGCCGAGCTGGCCAAGCGCCGGGGCGCGATAGTCGCCGCGGTCGGCGAGCTCGCCGACCTCGAGTTCGTCAACGGCGGCGGCACCGGCAGCCTCGAACTGACCGCGGCCGAGGACGCCGTGACCGAGACCACCGCCGGCTCCGGTTTCTACGCGCCGGCCCTCTTCGACCACTACAGCCGCTTCAGCCTCCTTCCCGCCGCGGCCTTCGCGCTGCCGGTCGTCCGCAAGCCCTCGCCGCAGGTGGCGACCGCGCTGGGCGGCGGCTACCTCGCCTCCGGCGCCGGCGACCACGGTCGGCTGCCCGAGCCGTGGCTGCCGGCCGGCCTCAGCCTCGACCCCGAGGAGGGCGCCGGAGAGGTCCAGACGCCGCTGCTCGGCGAGGCCGCCGCCGGCCTGCGGGTCGGCGACCGCGCCTACCTCCGCCACGCCAAAGCCGGCGAGCTCTGCGAGCGCTTCAACACCCTCCACCTGGTCGAAGGCGACGAGATCGTCGACGAGGTCCCGACCTATCGCGGCGAGGGCAAGTCCTTTCTCTAGGGGCCGAGGACGCGGTCGGCGTATTCGTTGCTGAAGACGCGGGCGGGGTCGAGCTCGTCGCGGGCGGCCTGGAACTCCGACCAGGCGGGGTAGAGCGGAGCGAGGGTGGCGGCGGTCTGGAAGTGGCGCTTGCCCCAGTGGGGGCGGCCGCCGTAGGAGCTCATGATCTCCTCGACGGCCTCGAAGTAGGGGCGCCACTCCATGCCGCGGTACTGGTGGACGGCGATGTAGGCGGTGTCGCGCTCGTGCGAGGGACTGAGCAGGGCGTCGTCGCCGGCGGCGACCCGCATCTCGATCGGGAAGAAGACCGGGTAGCGGTTGGAGCGCACCCACTCGATCACCCGCCGCGCCGCAGCCGGCCCGTGCTCGCGCGGCACCCCGTACTCCATCTCGGTGAAGCGGACGCGGCGGTCGTTGGCGAAGACGCGGTCGCTGCGGTCGACCGTGCGGCTGCCGGAGGCGAGCCGGCCGGCGAGGCGCGAGAGCGAGGGGATCGTCGACGGGAAGCGCTTGCCGGTCGCCGAGAGCGCCTCCAGCGCCCAGTTCTCCAGCACCACGTCGTTGAGGTACGCCATCGCCCGGCCGCGCGGGCGAGCCGGGGCCTCGGTGCGGTTGCGCTCCAGCACCAGGGCGCTGTCGGCGTAGGGGAAGGTGAAGAGCTCGAAGTGGTCGTTGGCGTCGGCGCTCGCCTGGAAGCCGTCTAGGACCTCCTCACGCGGCCGCGGCGTGTCCACTCGCTCGAGGACGAAGGCGGGAACGCAGCGCAGCGTCACCGCCGAGATCGCCCCCAGCGCGCCGACGCCGACCCGCGCCGCCCGCAGCAGCCCGGGGTCGGTGGCGGCGCTGAGCTGGCGCACGCTGCCGTCGGCCAGGACAAGCTCCAGCCCCTCTACCTGGGCCGAGATGTTGCGCAGCTTGGCGCCGGTGCCGTGGGTGCCGGTGGAGATCGCGCCGGCGATCGTCTGGCGGTCGATGTCGCCGAGGTTCTCCATCGCCAAGCCGAGGCGGGCCAGCTCCCCGTTGAGGTCGGCGAGCACGGTGCCGCCGCCGACCTTGACCAGCCCCGACTCGCGGTCGGCGTCGATCACGCCGCACAGCGCCTCGATCCGCAGCATCGTCCCCGCGGTCATCGCCGCCTCGGTGAACGAGTGCCCGGAGCCGGCGACGCTGACCTTGCGGTCCGCCGCCGCGGCGCGGCTGATAGCCGCGGCCAGCTCGTCGCGGTTGGCCGGCCGCGCCACCTCGACGGGCCGGCAGGACTGATCGCCGGCCCAGTTGACCCAGCCGCGCGAGTCCCCGTTCGCCTGCCCAACCGCCATCGTGCCAGCCTAGCCCTCGGCCGGCCGAGCGGTGACCGGCGGCGCCAGCGAGTGGAAGGCATAGCCGACCGTAGCCAGCAGCAGCACGGCAATCGCGATGCTGGGGATGGCGTTGCCGGTGAGGCTGGCGACGACGCCGCCGCCGATCCCCCCGACGACCTGCCCGGAGGCCCAGGCCATGTTCGAGAGGCCGGCGGCGAAGCCCTGGTGCAGGTTGCTGGCCTCGGCGATGTCGGAGAGCAGGGTCAGCGCCGGCGCGAAGCAGAGGCCGGCGCCCAGCGAGGTGACGATCAGGGCGGCGAGCACGCCGCCGAGGCTCTGGGCGACGGCGATCGCGATCATCGCGATCGCGCAGATCGTCAGCCCGGCGACGTAGGGCAGGCGACGGCCGGCGCGGTCGGAGAAGCGCCCCGCCAGCGGCGCCAGCACCGCCTCCAGGCCGGCGCCGACGATGAAGCCGGCGGCGATCACTCCGTGGCCGCCGCCCAGCGAGTCGATCCGCAGCGGCACCAGCACCTCGATCGCGCCGAACATCACCGAGGGCACGGCGACGAAGGCGGCGCCGTCGCGGACCGGCTTGCTCAGCATCGTCGTCACCACCTCACGCAGGCTCTGGCGTTCCGGGGCCGCCGCCTCGGGCAGCCGCGAGGCGGCGATGGCGAGGCCGACGGTGACGATCAGGACCGAGCCGAAGACCAGTTCGGTGCCGATCGAGGCCGCCAGCGCCCCCAGCGCCGGCCCCAGCAGGGCGCCGGCGACAGCGGTGCCGAGGGCGGTGCCGATCACGGAGCCCCGGCTCTCCTCGGGGGCGGAGGTGATCAGCCAGGTCAGGGCGCCGGCCCAGATCAGGGCGCCGGCGATGCCCTGGGTGAAGCGCGCGGCGTCCAGCAGGCCGATCTGGTCGACCTGGCCGAAGACGAGGCTGGAGACCCCCAGCAGGAGCAGGCCGCCGATGACGCTGCGCCGCGGTCCGACGCGGCTGGCGGCGAAGCCCGCCGGCAGCGAGGCGACCAGGGTGCCGGCCGCGTAGGAGGCCGAGAGGATCCCGGCCTGCGCCTTGCTGAGCCCGAGTTCGTCGACGTACCCCGGCAGCAGCGGAGCGATGGCGGCAAAGAAGGCGACGTCGAAGAAGATCATCGCCGAGGCCAGCAGGAGCAACCGGCGCATCCCTGAATCCAATCAGTGCAAGCAACCCTGAGCGGGACCCGAGACCTTTAGCATCCGGCTTCGCCCGCTGCGAAGGAGGGGTGGCAGAGCGGTTGAATGCGCCGGTCTTGAAAACCGGTGGCCCTCGCAAGGGGGCTCGTGGGTTCGAATCCCACCCCCTCCGTTGAGCGCCTGAGGCAGGAAACCAGGCGAGCCGGCCGAACGAGCGAACATGAACAGGGCCGCCATCCGCGCCCGCCGGCGCGAGCGCTGGATGCAGCGGGCCGAGCGGGTCCGCGATGCCTTCGGGCTCGTCCTCGTCCTGGTGCTCACCACCTACGTGCTCACCTCGCTGCTCTCCAACCGCGGCTGGTCGGCGGTGGTGCTGACGATCGCGACCAGCGCCACCTCGATCGTCTCGCTGACCAGCTCTCACGCCAAGCCGCGCTTCGTCCGGGTCGCGATCTCGCTCTCGGCCGTGACCGTGGCCCTGGCGGCGATCGCGGCGGCAAGCGGCGACCGCGTCTGGCTCAACCTCGCCTCGGTGGTCCAGATCTCGCTGCTGGCGGTGGCGATGGCGGCGGTCCTGCGCCGGGTGGTCACCACCGCCGAAGTCGGTTCGCGCACGATCCTCGGCGCGATCAGCGTCTACACCGTGCTCGGCATCCTCTTCACCTTCCTCTATGGGATGGTCGAGCGGATCCAGGGCGGCCCCTTCTTCGAAGGCGTGGCCCACCCGAGCGGCAGCGACTTCCTCTTCTTCAGCTACACGACGCTGACCACCACCGGCTACGGCAACCTCGTGCCCGGCGGCCAGCCGGGGCGGATGATCTCCGGCCTGGAGATGATGATCGGCCAGATCTTCCTCGTCACCCTGGTCGCCGGCCTGGTCAGCCTCTGGCGGCCCGGCGAGGCGCTGCGGCGGCGCCAGGAAAAGCGTTCCATCGTCCAGTCGGCGCCGGCAGCAGAGAAGTAGGCGTCCGGACGCCTCGGTTACTCGGAGAGCTCGACGCGCTCGATCGTCTGCGGCTCGAGCGGCTTGTCGGAGCCGTCGGTCGGGGTCGCCTCGATCGCGTCGACGACGTCCATGCCCTCGACCACGGCGCCGAAGACGGTGTGCTTGCCGTCGAGCCAGGGCGCCGCGCCGGCGGTGACGATGAAGAACTGGGAGCCGTTGGTGTTGGGCCCGGCATTGGCCATCGCCAGCGCCCCGCGCACGACCTTGTGGTCGTTGAACTCGTCCTCGAAGGTGTAGCCGGGACCGCCCCGGCCGGTGCCTTCCGGACAGCCTCCCTGGATCATGAACTCGGGAATGACGCGGTGGAAGACCAGGGTGTCGTAGAAGCCGTCGGCGGCGAGCTTGCGGAAGTTCTCGACCGTCTTCGGCGCGTCCTCGTCGTGGAACTCGACGACGATCGCCCCGGCGCTGGTGTGGAGGGTTGCCTGCGACATCGGCCACCACCCTACCGGCCCTCGACCCGGACCGTGACTGGGCGCGAGGAGCCTGGCGCGTAGGGCCAGCGCTCCTCCGCCAGCACCGTCGCCCGCAGCCGGATCGAGGCGGCGCCGCTTACATAGCGGAAGCGGTAGTGGGCACGGAAACGACCGGCGTGGTCGCTGCGGGTGACCAGAACCGGACGCCAGCGATGGGTCGCGGCCTCGAGGTACTGGATCGCGATCAGCTTGCCGCGGCGCGGAATCGGCGCGCCGCGGGAGCGGATCCTGCCGCTGAGGCGGAGAGCCTGGCCGGTCAGGAGCGAGAGGGGAGCGACGTCGAGCGAGACGCCGGAGCGGACCCGCAGCTCCAGCGAGGGCCTGGTCGCCGGCTCCAGGTCGCCGTCGCCGGGGAAGGCGACGGCGACCCGGCGGGAGGGGCCGGGCTCGAGGCGCAGCTCGAAGCCGCCCCGGTCGCCGGTGACGACGGTCGCGTTGGAGCTCGGCGTCACGGCGCCGCGGGAGGGCCGGGCCACCACGCGCAGCTCGCGGCCGGAGATGCCGGCGCCGTCGGCACGGGTGAGGCGGCCGCTGATCAGGGCCGGCGCCCCGAAGGGGACGGTCAGCGCGTCGCCGCGGCCGTGACCGCCGCGCAGCCGCGCGAAGAGCCGCGTCTTCGCCCGCGGCGGCGCCGGCGGCACGACCACCTTGGGCGCCACGGGGGGCGGCACCTTGCGGATCGCCATCTCCGTCCCGTCGGCGCGCAGGGTCGTGGTCGAGGTGTTGCCGGCGCCGTCGGCGGCGTCGGCGCGGAAGACGTAGGTGCCGGGGGCGAGGTCGGGCGTGCGGGCGATCAGCGCCGCCTTCGCCGGATCGGCGTCTGGCTGAACTCTGGTCGGCAATTCGATCCAGTCTTCGGCGTTGAGGCGACGGTAGGAGATCGAGCCGGAGGTGGGGCCGGAGTGCGCGTCGGCGACGTCGGCGCGAATCTGAGTGGGGACATCGGCGCCGTCGTCGGCGGCGAAGGCGAGCCCCGGTGGGACGTCGTCGAAGCGCAGCGGCATGTCCAGCGCCGAGGCCGGGTTGTCGTTGCCGGCTTCGTCCCGCAGCCAGAGATGAAGCGTGAAGACGCCGGGGCGCGGGACCGAGCGGTCGGCGAGGGCGGCGATGCCGGCGCCGGGGGCGAACTGGACGCCGGTGTCATAGCCAGCCGGGCCGGTGATCCGCCAGAAGGCGCCCCAGATCGGGCTCGCCGGCCCCTGGTCGGGGTTGCCCCAGGAGAGGTCGAAGTCGTCGACCCGCCGCCAGGCTTCGCCGCCGGCCAGGGCGAGCGAGCGGGGATGGGCGGGCGCGTTGTTGTCGATCGCGACGGTGCTGTCGCCGGTGCAGCCGACGTTGCCGGCGAAATCGGTGACGCAGTGGTGGATGCTGTGGCGGCCGTCGCTGAAGTGGGTGGTGTCGATCGCGGCGCCGCCGGAGACGCCGGTCAGGCAGGGCTGCATCGTCGTCGCCTTCCAGGCGCCGCCGATCAGCGCCTTGGAGCAGGGGTACTCGGTGAGGTCGACGCGGGCGCCGTCGATGCTGGTCTCGCCGTAGCGGATGCCGCCGCCGGTGTCCCCTCCCCAGAAGGAGACGTTCTGGGTTCCCCGGCGCCAGCCGCCGGCGAGGACGTCGCCGCCGATCCCGGGCCCCGGGCCCTGGTCGTCCTGGACGGTGATCGTCAGGGCGCGGACCGCGGACCAGGAGCCGGGGTCGAGGCTGCACCACTTGCTTTCCGCCTTGGCGCAGAGCAGGCGGTCCTCGAGCGCCGGCTGGGCCGGGTTGAAGCCCGCGACGAACTCGCGGGGGGTGACGTCGGTGCCGCCGGCGGCGGCGAAGACGTCGAAGCCTCCGCCCCAGGTGCCGACCCCGATCCGCTGCTCCATCCCGTCGTGCAGGGTGTGCCACCAGGTGCCGCGGACCTGGGAGATGCCGGTGCCGGCCGGCGCCTCCCAGCGCCAGCGGGCGAAGCGGGTGCCGGTGACGGTGGAGGCGCCGTCGCGGGTGAAGCTCTTGAGGTGGGCGCCGTCGAAGGGGTCCTGGCCGGCCGGGGGCACGCACCAGCCGTCGGGGCGGAACTTGGCGCCGCCGGTGCTGTCCCACCAGCTGGCGTCGGCGCCGACGTACCAGCCGCACTGGGCGACTTCGTACTTGCCGGCCCTCGCCTCGCCGGCCAGCAGGAGCAGCAGCGCCACCGCCAGCCCGATCCCCATCGCCACGATCCGCCCCACTCCACCGCGCGTGCCCGACATCCGTCCCCCGTTCGCTCGTTGCGTGCCGGGGGTCAAGGCTCGAGGGGCCGAAACTCTCCCCCCTCTGGACGGATCGGGGCCGCCGCGCTCACGCCTTTGCGAGAATGACCGCAATGGCGCTTCCGACCAAGGATCAGATCACCGAGCAGCTGCGCGCGGTCATCGACCCCGAGCTGCGCAGGAGCATCGTCGAGCTGGGCATGGTGCGCTCGATCGACGTGCAGGAGAGCGGCCGGGTCGAGGTGATCGTCTCGCTGACCACGGCCGGCTGCCCGATCCGCTCCCACTTCGAACAGTCGGTCGCCAAGCAGGTGATGGAGCTCGACGGCGTCACCAGCGTGGGAATCGGTTTCGACGTCCTCTCCGACGAGGAGAAGGGCGACCTGCAGAAGACCCTCGGCCGCAACAAGCTGCCGCAGGGCGCCCTGGCCAAGGTGAAGAACGTGATCTGCGTCTCCTCCGGCAAGGGCGGCGTCGGCAAGTCGACGATGACCGCCAACCTGGCCGCGGCGCTGACCGCCGAAGGCCATCCCGCCGGCGCCCTCGACTGCGACGTCTACGGCTACTCGATCCCGCGCATGCTCGGGGTCAACGCCAAGCCGGAGGTCAACGGCGAGCGCAAGATCCTGCCGCTGGACGCGCCCAGCGGCGTCAAGGTGATGTCGATCGGCTTCTTCGTCGAGGAGAACGCCGCGGTCGTCTGGCGCGGGCCGATGCTGCACAAGGCGATCCAGCAGTTCCTCGAGGACGTCGCCTGGGACGAGCTGGAGTACCTGCTGCTGGACCTGCCGCCGGGGACCGGCGACGTCTCGATGACGCTCGCCCAGCTGCTGCCGCAGGCAAAGTTCGTGGTCGTCACCACGCCGCAGCCGGCGGCCCAGTCGGTGGCCAGGCGCGGGGCCGAGATGGCGGCCAAGTTCGACCTCGAGATCCTCGGCGTGATCGAGAACATGTCCGGCTTCACCACCCCCGACGGCGAGCGTTTCACGATCTTCGGCGAGGGCGGCGGTCAGCTGCTCGCCGACGAGCTCGACGTGCCGCTGCTGGGCAAGGTGCCGCTCTCCGAGCCCCTGCGCGAGCACGCCGACTCCGGCTCGCCGCTGGTCATCGCCGAGCCCGACGCGCCCGCCTCCCAGGCGATCCGGCAGGCCGCGCGAGGGATCGTCGCGGCGACGCCGCAGGAGCTGCCGGTCCTGCAGGCGGTCCCCAACGCCGCCGAAGCCCCACCGGTCAGCGGCACCCCGCTGCCGGTAGTGCAGTAGCTACGCCGCGCTCTTGCTCTTACAGCAATTGTTGTTTGGGCCGATCTACTGCGGGGGCGAAGATGGCTCCGGCCAGCTACCGGATCCGGCGTGATGCCGGATTTAACTAGAGGACAAAATAGAACATTCTGTGCTAAATTAGACCAATGCCTGGAAAGGTCTACTCGCAGCTGGCCGAACTCGCCAATGATCGGCACGGCTTCATCACGCCTGCTGACGTACGTGAGGTGGGGGTCGATCCGATGAACCTCGTCCGAATGGCAGAGAGAGGGCAACTCGAGCGGCGAGGCAACGGGGTCTATCGCTTCCCCCTCACCCCGCCAAGCCATCTTGATGCCTTCATGGAAGCCACCTTGTGGCCGCGAGGACCGCGCGGCGTCCTCTCCCACGAGACGGCTTTGGACATCTATGAGCTCAGTGACGTTCATCCAGGCAAGATCCACATCACGGTGCCACGCGCGCACCGTGTCAGACGAGCCACCCCATCTCGCTATCGGATCCACCACGAAGACCTGCGCGCCGACCAGACCACCGCCTATGAAGGGATACCGATCGTGACGCCGGCGCACGCCGTTCGCCAGGCACACCGGGCTCACCTCGGAGCCGCCCTGCTCGCTCAGGCGATCGACCACGGGCTGCGCGACGGGCGACTGACCGCTAGCCAGGCGAAGGAGCTGCGACAGGAGATCGGCGTTTCCGCCGGCGATGGGGCTCGACAGTGAGCCCGCCTGAGTTCAAGCCACCGAAGCGAGTCCCGACTCAGCGGTCACACCTGGAGCGGCTGGTGGATGCCTATGGACGCACCCACGGGATCGCCGCTGACCGCGCTCGCCGCTGGCTCTCCGTTGTCTCCTTCGCCGGCGCGCTCGAGACGGTGAGCGCAAGCGAGGGGCCGCGGTTCCTGATCAAGGGCGGCACCGCGATGGAGCTGCGACTCGGTCTGCGCGCTCGCACGACCAAAGACGTCGATGTCGTCTTCCGAGGCGAGCCCGACGCGATGCTCGAAGCGCTGGAGGAGGCTTTCGAGCAGCCTTACGGAGGCTTTTCGTTTCGCCGCAAGGGCCCGGTCGAAGACATCCGCGAGACCGGCAGCCGCCGCCTGCGGGTGCAGGTCGAGTTCGGTGGGCGGTCCTGGCAGACCTTGCAGCTCGAGGTCGCGCGAGCGGAGGCCGCTGAGCCGGAATTGGTACCCGTCGCGATCAGCATCGCCGACTTCAAACTCGACGGACCAGACCAGGTTGCATGCCTTGCGCTGCGCTACCAAGTCGCCCAGAAGATCCATGCCGTCACCGAGCAACCAAGTGACCGAGCCAATCTTCGCTACTGGGATCTGGTCGACTTGATCTTGCTGCGCGATCTTCTCGACAGCGATCTCGCCGCCACCAGGGAGGCCTGCATCGAGACCTTCGGGATTCGCGACACCCACTCGTGGCCTCCACGGCTCGCGATTCCCGACGAGTGGCGCGGGCCCTACGCAGCGACCGTAGAAGAGCTCGGCGCCGAGCTCCCTGCCGAGGTAGAGGCAGCCGCTGAGGAGGTCCGAGCCTTCATCGCGTCGATCGATGGCGCGGGCGACAGGTCTCACCGCTGACGAGCCCCGGCATCCTCAGGATCCCAACTCCTCAGTACCAGCCAGAATCGCTTCCGCTCCCTGCTGCACCTCAACTTCTCGCGTGCCGCCAAAGCACCTGTCCATCACCGAAGCGCCAGGCAGCTCTCCGGGGCGGCGCTTGACGTCAGCCGAGCTCGGCCAGCGGCCGTTCCGTCGTCGAAAGGCGTGACAGGTGCGCGCGGCCTCAAGTGGCTTCCACGCCCTTCGCCGCCGCCGCTGGGCGTCTGGGACCATGCCAGCAGCTAGAACGGCGTCGGCGAAGCTGTCGAAGTGCCTGTATATTGCGGCGGTGCCAGGCAGTCCGTTTAGCGCCTTGCACTCTTCGGACTTCGGCGGTCGCCCGAAGTAGTCGCGAAAGCGCTGGAGCGCCCCGATGATCTGTGAGGGGTTCCATGCCTCACCATCTCGTGGTGGCAGTGTGTACTTGGCATCCTCACCGCCATCGTGGGAGGCGGGGATACAAGGACGAGCGCCCTCAAAGGGAGCGTCGCCGGCGAGCTCGGTGAGCGCCTCAATCGAAGCGGTCTGCCCTTGGCCGGCCTTGATGTCGATCAGGCGGAAGCGAGCGGTCTCGTGGAGCAGGCCCATCCAGCACTCCGGATCTTCTCGGAAGAGATCGGGTCGCTTGACGAGCAACCCGGTGAGTGCGTCTTGCACCGCGTCTTCAGCGTGGGTTGAATGGCAGCGATACCGCGAGGCGAGCATCCGCGTGATCCGTCGTATGGGCCCGTAGTCAAACTCCGCGAAGGCGGCGACGACTGCATAGTCGACCGGCGCGGGCTCAGGCCGCGTCACCGTGTAGCCGACTATCGCGTCGAACTTCGGGCCTTCTACCTTGGCGATGGCCGCCGCTAGCGTGCGAGCCATCAGGCGGCCCGCCGACTGACGTAGACCGCGCGCCCATCGCGTCGAGCCATCTGGATCTCTTCCTCACGAACCAGGGCACCACATTCCTTTTGGACCTCCTCGCGGGGCGCCCGGACAGCCTGCGCCAGTTCCTCCGCAGATGCAGAACCACGATCGTCGATCGTCGCTAGGAGGCGACCCTGCACGGTCCCCCGGCCACCGGGCCGAGGCACTTGTTCGCCGGCTGGAACACCGGACCCGTCGGGCCTCGCCTCATAACGGGTCGCCGAGCCGGTGCCGATGCGGAGGACTATTTCTTCTCCGATGAGTCGTTTCAGGGCGCTCCTTGTGGAGAACTCAGAGAGGCGTAGAGCACGGCGGATCTCCAAGAGCCCCAGCGGCCTTCTCTGTTCGACCAAGAAGCGATGGACCGCGTGTCGACGACGCTCCGCTATCGCTGCTGCGGTCTGCCCTCGCTTCTTGCGGCTCCGCTTCTGCTTTGCCGGAGCCGCCTTCGGCGCGGCCTCGTCCCCCTCGGCAAGGGCCAAGGCAACCTGGTCGAGACCGCGAAGCCTGCGGTCGCGTTGGCTCTCGATATCCCTGACCCGACCAGCTGCCCATGCTCGAAGCTTGCGCCGCTCGGCTTCGAGCACCTTACGAACCGCCGACTCGGTGTCGGGAAGTGCAACCGTTACCTCTGCGATATCGCTCATCCTGCTGTCCTCCTCGTAGTGTGAAACTGCTCCCAAACGCCGCCTAGCAAAGTCGGATAGTGCCCCTCGCACGAGGGCTCCAGCTCTGCCTAGTCGATTGGTGGCGATGTGGCGACGCTACATCGAGGTACCAGTGGCTTAGGGTGATCGTGAGATGCCCACATAACTTCTTTGAGCAACGTCGGCGATCATTCGTACTGTTACATGTCACGTCCCATCTAGAACACACACGGGACTCGACGGATCAAGACGGCGAAGACCGTATCTCGCATCAAAATACGAGCTAGTGCTAGCGACCACCGACGCCAGTGCTGCGGATCACTGCTCGGTAGGTGGCCCGCGAGCGCAGGCTGCGCGAACCACCGTCTCCATCAAGAACAGGACGAGGGCCAAGCCGAAGCCGATCAGTATGCCTGAGCTCAGCGGAGTGCCACCCACGCCGCCGAGCATCGGGGTACGCCAGCCAGAAGGGCGAGTAGCCGGGATGAGCAGACAGATAGCGGCTATAGCGCTCGACGAGCAGGAAGCGGAAATAAGAAGGCAAGCCAGAGCTCCAGTCGCTGCGCAGCTGATGCCGCGCAGCCCAGCAAGAGAGCGGCCAGGCAACAGCCTCCAGAGGTGGAGCGGGCGCGATTAGGAAGCTGCGCTCGAGAGCCCAAGCGATATGTGCGCGCAACCGCCGCGATGGGACACTGCGCTCTAACCACCGCGGGCCCACGGGTCAGCCGGCCTCAGCCTGAGCCGCCAACAGCACCAACGCCACGCAGGCCAAGACGAGGATCGCGCTGTCCCGCTGATCCTTGGCGGCGCGCTCGTGGACGAGCGCCCGCAGCGCGACCAACAGCTGGTCGCGACCCTCTTTGGGGTCGTTGAAATCGAAGGGGATGTACTCGACACCCTGCAGCATCGCCAGCTTCTCGATCGGCACCCCGGGCTGGATCAGGGGGATGATCAGCTTCTTGGCGCGCAGCGCGAAGCCGATCTCCTGGTGGACCTAGGGGGCGTTGACGCTGTTGTCGGAGATCAGCACCACGACGGCCTCGCTGGCATCGATCGCAGCGCTGACCTTCTGCGCCAGACGCTTGCCCGGCTGGACGTCGTGCTCGGCGAGATAGACCGAGATCTCCATCTTCTCCGCACTCGCCTTCAGCCACTCACACCAACGGCGGTCGCGGGTGTTGTGGCTGAGGAAGATCTCGATCACCGAGGCGAGGACTCTAGAACGGCATCGGGATACCGAAGCGCCGGCGCTTGCCCTCGATCAGGCCGGCCTTGGCGAGGCTGCTCTCGAGCCTGCGGGCACGCTTGCCGTCGGGCTTGCCGCCCTTGGGCGGCAGCGCCTCGCGCATTCCGTCGACGACCAGGGGCCGGAGCTCCTCGGGTACCGCAGCGCAGACCTCGAGGCGGCGGCGAACGGCTTCGAAGGCGGTCGGACTCGCCCCCGCGATACGCAGAAGGACTTCTGAGATCAACCTCGCCCAGGTGGTCTTGGCCTGCGGTTCGATCAGCGCCCAGACATCGAACGGGAGCTGGCGTTCGGGTTCGTTTTCGGCGCCAGCGGCAAGCTCGCCAAGCGCCGTCGCGAGGAGGTTCTCATCGGCGGCGTCGATCCGCGCCGCGCGCAAGATCTTTGGGTCGGTACGGAGCCTCAGCCCGTCCTCGATCAGCGGCAGGAGGAGGCGGGTGCGCAACGCGCCGTCGCGATGCTGGGTGTAGCGCTGCAGCGCCGTGACGATCTCGGGCAGAGGCAGGGAGGCGTAGGGACCGACCGCGCGCGCCGCCGCCTCGGGGGTGCGGGCAAAGCGTTCGATCCAGATCGCCACTGCCGGCGCTGCTTCGCGGCCGTATTCCTTGCTCAGATCGACGATTCGATCGAGGCTCGGCGGGCTCGCCTCTTTTTTCGACAACGCCGCGGAGAGGCGTAGCGCCATCGTCTCGCGGGCCGGCGAGGGAAGCCAACCGGCACCAATCAGCGCCCGCTCGGCACGCTTGAGCGGTTTTGGCTCGGCATGGTCGGCAACGAATTCCACCCAGGGACCGAAATGCCTCGCGAGGGCGGCCTGCTCTTCGGGCTCAACCTGGGCGCCCGCGGTCAAGGCAATCGTCTCGGCGAGGGCCTCGGCGAGGAGCGAATAGGTAAGCGCACCCGCCTGGGCGAGGCGGCGGGCCAGCGCGAGGCGCCGGTCAAGCACGGTGGCCTCGGCGTCGGTGACAAGACGCTGACGTAGCTCGGCCGCCAGCGCCTTGGCCGCGCGGCCCGGCCGGTGCGATCTCCGCGGGCCCGAGAGGAGCCGACGCAGCGCCGACCAGAGCGCTTTGGGCGGGTCCTCTTCAGTCCGCGTGGTTTCTGAGTGGATATGTTCGATCAGGGGATCGAGCCCGGCGTTGATCGCACCGACCGCTGCCGGATCCACGGATTCCAGATAGTCGACGGTGCGGGAGAGGATCCAGCGGCGCGAGTAATCAAGGAGCGCCCGCGCCGCGGCCGGGCTGCGCAGCGGCTGCAAACCCTCCAGGCAGCGGTCAATCACCCCGTCGGCGGACTCCTGCGGCAGGGTGAGCAAGGGGACGAGGGCGCTTTCGGCGAACGCCTGATCGGACTTGGCGAAGGCCTGGACGGCATTGCCGAGCTGCTCGATCGAAGCGCCGGCGCGGGCGGCATAGCCCTCGCTATCGTTCGGATCGGATTCGGGGTCGGCGCCGAGCCTCAGGTCGGAGCTGATCGAGCCCTCGAGCTCTGCCAGGGCGCCCTTCAAAAGGGTGCGAGCGAGCTGCTTTGGCAAGCCGAGAATGAGTTCGGCACTCTCAGCGCCGTCGGCGCGGAGGGCGGCCGTGGCAATCTCGATCAGCCGCGGACGCGACGAGGCCTCCAGGTGGGCGCCGAGGGCGAGGATCTTGGCCCTGAAATCGGCGTCGTTGACGGCGGCCTCGGTCCTCAGCAGCCGCCCCGCCAACCCCGACCGCTTGGCGACGACCGCGATCGAAAAAGCGCCGGGGAGGTCCTCGGCGGCGAATTTGTTGCGGCGGCTGAAGGCGTCAAGGTCGGCGGCGATATAGGGGGCGAGCTGAGCGAGGGAGACCTCCGAAGCGGCGAGGGAGCGGAGCAGGGTCTGCATCGCGTTGCGCCCGTCCGGGCCGTGGGACTCGTGGGCGAGCTGGCCGAGCATGCGAAAGGCATTGACGCGGCCCCCCTGGTCGAGGGCGCTGATCGCGGCGACGATCGCCGCCTGACGACGGTCGAGGGCATCGCGCTCGAGTTGCTGGGCGAGCTGGGGGTCAAGGCCGAAGGTGGCGCCGGCGGCCTCGAGATGGATCAGGTCGCTGTAGGGGCCGGAAACGTCGATCGACTTTTCGAGATAGCGGACCAGCTGCAGGCCCTGGGAGTGGCGGACGGGCGCGGCGGGGCCAGGCTCCCCCTCCTCCGGCCCACCTTCGCTTTTGACCATGCTCTGTTCAGCGGCAGCGTCGTCAAAGTCGAGGAGAGTGCGGTCGAGCTCCGCCTGGGCGGGCCCCTCGGCGAGCAGGCTGGCCGCCGGCAGGTCTCCGCGGGCGAAGGAGATGGCGCGGCGGCGGATCTCGACCGGAAGCGCTTGCAGCTCCTCGCTTTTGAGCGGATCCTGTTTGCGCTCATAGGCCGTCGCGGCGGTGAGGACGGCGGCGGTGAGGCGATCGTCGAGGTTGAGATCGCGAGCAAAGAGGGGGAACTCCACCCGCAGGCAGACGAGCTTGGCGATCTCGGGGCCGCGGTCGCGGATCGCGCCCAGCTCGTCCCGCTCGGCGCGACTGTCGGCGACGCCGTAGGTGAGGGCGAAGGCGTTGAGGAGGACCTTGACCCGGCGCGGGCTATGGACGTGGGTAGGCAGCAGGATCGGGATCACCTCGGAGAGGTCGACCTGCTGCCAGACACCCGCACGGCCCTGCACGAGCTGGAGGGCGAAGTTGACCAGACGCCGTGCCCGGAACGGTGGCAGCGCGAGTTGGTATTGAAAGATCTTGTCGAGATAGGCGCTACCGGCGCTGTAATAGGGATTGGCGGGATCGGGCGGGGTCGCCTGGCGAACGTGCTTGGTGAGCGCCTGCTCGAGGACCTGCTGGTCGGCAGCGACGATGAAGAGGCAGCCCTTGACGCCGAGGAAGGTGCGCAGCGTCTCCAGGGTGGCGGCGACATCGATCGGCGAGCAGCGGTCGAGCTCGTCGACGAAGACGACCAGCTTGGTCTTGCTGGTGGCGTGGATTTCGAGCTCGTCGTGGAGCAGGTCGCAGAAGATTCGCTCGAACTGCTCGTCGGAATCGGGCACCGGGCTTCTGGTGCTGATCGAAAAGAACGGCAGGAGCAGGGCCAGCCCACCGAGTGCCAGCGTCGAGGAAAAGAGGGCGACCAGGGCGACGTGGATGACGTCGACGAGGATCTGGTGGGCGTGACCGCTGAGCAGACCGTCGAGCCCGACGAAGACCAGTGCCAGAGAGATCAGGGTCCAGGCCAGCAACCACCAGTTGGGGTGAAACCGCGGCTCGACGCTGCTGCGTTCCTGGTAGAGGCGGCCCTTGTATTTGGCGGCCGTGTCTTTGTCCAGCTGATCGTCTGCCAGCTGGCGAATGAACTGACGCAGGAAGGGCTCACGGGCATACTTGAAAGCGTCGAAGCGAAAGAGGCGATAGCGCACCGGCTCGCCCAGTCGTTCGCGCTCGCGCTTTTCTTCGTCGAGCCGCACCTCGAGCAGATTGGCGACGCTGCTCTTGCCCGAACCCCACGACCCATAGAGGGCGATATTGGCGGAGGTGTGGGCGGTAGACGCCTCGGCAAGAACCGAGGTCAGCCGGTTGACGAGATCAGTGTGACCGAAGAGGTCACCCTCGTCGTCGACAAGGGCGTGATCGGGCACCAGCTCGCTCTCGAGCTCCTCACTTCCCCCGCGGTACATGTGCAAAGGCTAGCCGTCTCCGAGCTGAATCTGCAGAGCCGGGGCGGGAGGTTCACAGTGAATAGGGGAAACCAGCGAAAAGACATCCTCAAGCGCCCGGGTCTGGGACACCGCGAAGAGCTCTCACGTGCGAAGCCTCGCTAGTGCGGGAGGCAATGCGCGTTTACCGCGCCACTCAGGTCAAAGCGGTCGGAACTGGACAGCTGGCCCGGTCTAGGCTGATCGTAAATCGCCGCTCGGCGAAGACGTGATGCATCAATTACTAGGAGGGGTGGCTCTCACAGCAATTGTCAAGCTTTGCTCTTGTAGTAGTCGGCGTTGATCTCCGCGTATTTGGCCCACTCGGCCGGGAGCTGGTCCTCGGCGAAGCAGGCGTCGACCGGGCAGGCCTCGACGCAGGCGTCGCAGTCGATGCACTCGTCGGGGTCGATGTAGAGCATCTCGACCGAGTCGTAGTCGGGCTCGTCCGGGGTCGGATGGATGCAGTCGACGGGACATACCTCGACACACGAGTTGTCCTTCTGGCCAATGCACGGCTCGGCGATGACGTAGGTCATTCGGGGAGGTTCTCCTAAGTCGGTTTCGGTGCTCGACAGAGGCCCGGGGCCCCCGCCGAAAGCGAGCGCTCATTCTACGGATATGCGGCGGCGGGCGGGGTCTTTAGGGTTGGTCGCTGCAATGAGACGGGCGGAGCGAGAGCGGGGCGGGCGATGCTGCTGCTGACCGGGGCGACCGGGAGCATCGGCTCGCGGCTGCTGCCGCTGCTGCTGGAGAGCGGCGAGGAGGTGCGCTGCCTGGTGCGGGAGCCGCGGCGGCTGGGGGCGCGGCGGGTCGACGTGCAGATCGCGCTCGGCGACCTCGGCGAGATGTCCGATCCCTACCTGGTGCGGCAGGCGCTGCGTGGGGTCGACACGGTGATCCACCTGGCGGCGACGATCCGCGACCAGCCGCCGAAGCGAATCGAGGAGCTGAACGGGCTGGCGACGGTGCGGCTGCTGCGGGCGGCCGAGCGCAGCGGCGTCGAGCGCTTCGCCTTCTTCAGCGCCCTCGACGCCTACGCCGCGCAGCGCACCCGGTTCTTCCGGGCGAAGTGGCTGGCCGAGCAGGCGGTCGCCTCCTCGCCGCTGCGGACGACGGTCTTCGCTCCCTCGATCGTCTACGACCGCAGCGACCCCTGGATCACGCTGCTGCGCCGCTTCTCCTTCCTGCCGGTGCTGCCGGTCTCCGGCGACGGGCGGGCCCGGTTCCAGCCGATCTGGGCGGAGGACGTGGCCCGCTGCGTCGTCGCCGCCCTGGCCGGGGAGGCGGGGCCGCGCTACGAGCTGGCCGGCCCGGAGACGCTCACCTACGACCAGATGTCCGACCTGGTCAGCCGCATCGCCGGCCGGCCGCGACCGCTGGTCCACGTGCCGCTGCCGCTGGTCCGGGCCAGCCTGCTGGCGCTGCGCTCCGTTTTCGGCGAGGCCGTGTTTGCAACCTGGGAGGAGGCCGAGCTGATGGAGGTCTCCATGGTCAGCGAGCGCGGGATGGCCGACGTGCAGGCGCTCGGAGTCGAGCCGCGGAGGATGGGCGAAGTACTGGAACAGGCCTAAAGAGAGGCCCGGGTCTCCCCGGGCCTCTCGAAATCCACACGCCTGGGCGGCGTGACTACATCATGCCGCCCATGTCCGGCATGCCGCCGGGCATGCCGCCGCCTGCTCCTGCTTCCTCCGGCGGCTCGGCGATGATCGCCTCGGTGACGAGGATGTTCTTGGCGATCGAGGCCGCGTTCTGCAGGGCGGAACGGGTGACCATGGTCGGGTCGATGACACCGGCTTTGATCAGGTCGCCGTACTCGCCGGTGGCCGCGTTGAGGCCTTCGCCGGCTTTCAGGTCGCGGACCGCGTTGACGACGACCGAGCCCTCCAGGCCGGAGTTCTCGGCGATCTGGCGGACCGGCTCCTCGAGCGAGCGGTGGATGATCCGGGCGCCGGTGCGCTCGTCCGGGTCGTCGACCAGCTTCTCGGGGTCCAGACCGGACTGGGCGTTCAGCAGGGCAACGCCACCACCCGGGACGACGCCCTCCTCGAGGGCGGCGCGGGTCGCCTGCAGCGCGTCCTCGACGCGGTGCTTCTTCTCCTTCATCTCGGTCTCGGTGGCGGCGCCGACCTTGACCACGGCGACACCTCCGGCGAGCTTGGCGAGGCGCTCCTGGAGCTTCTCGCGATCGAAGTCGGAGTCGGTGTTCTCGATCTCCTGTTTGATCTGCTTGATCCGGCCCTTGATGTCGTCGGCGCTGCCGGCGCCGTCGATGATCGTCGTCGTGTCCTTGGAGACGACGACGCGGCGGGCCTTGCCGAGCTGGGCGAGCTGGGTGTTCTCCAGTTTCAGGCCCATCTCCTCGGTGATGACCTCGCCACCGGTGAGGGTCGCGATGTCCTCGAGCATCCGCTTGCGGCGGTCGCCGAAACCGGGGGCTTTGACGGCGACACCGGTGAAGGTGCCCCGCAGCTTGTTGACGACCAGGGTCGCCAGGCACTCGCCCTCGACGTCCTCGGCCACGATCAGCAGCGGCTTGCCGCCCTGCATGACCTGCTCGAGCACCGGCAGGATGTCCCGCACGGAGCCGATTTTCTGGTTGGCGATGAGGATGTAGGGGTCCTCCAGCACCGCCTCCATGCGGTCCTGGTCGGTGACCATGTACGGGGAGATGTAGCCCTTGTCGAACTGCATCCCCTCGGTGAACTCCAGCTCCATGCCGAAGGTCTGGCCCTCCTCGACGTTGACGACGCCGTCTTTGCCGACCTTCTCGATCGCGTCGGCGATCACGTTGCCGATCTCGTCGTCGGCGGCGGAGATGGCCGCCACGCGGGCGATCTGGTCCTTGCCGGCGACCTCTTTGGACTGCTTCTCGCGGAGGTTGTCGACGACCTCGTCGACGGCCTTCTCGATGCCGCGGCGCAGGGCCAGCGGGTTGGCGCCGGCGGCCACGTTCTTCAGCCCCTGGCGGACGATGATCTGGGCCAGCAGGGTCGCCGTCGTGGTGCCGTCGCCGGCCACGTCGTTGGTCGCCGTGGCGACCTCGCGGACGAGCTGGGCGCCCTGGTTCTCGAAGACGTCCTCGACCTCGACCTCGCGGGCGATGGTGACTCCGTCGTTGGTGATGGTCGGCGCGCCGAACTTTTTGTCGAGCACGACGTAACGGCCTTTCGGGCCGAGGGTGACCTTGACGGCATTGGCGACGGCGTCGACGCCGGCCTGCAGTGCCCCCCTTGCCTCCTCTGCGTACTTCAGCTCCTTATGAGCCATCTGTTTCAGTCCTCCTTGGTTCTAAGTGCGATGGGCGGCTAGCTGAGCTTCGCGAGCACGTCCGACTCGCGCAGCACGAGCAGGTCGTCCCCCTCGACGGTGACCTCGGTTCCCCCGTATTTGGAGTAGAGGACCTCATCGCCCTCCGAGACGTCGAGCGGGCGGCGGTTGCCGTCCTCGTTGATGGCGCCGTCGCCGACTGCGACGACCTTGCCCTTCTGCGGCTTCTCCTTGGCCGTGTCGGGGAGGACGATGCCACTGGCGGTCGTCTCCTCCTCCTCGATCGGCTTGACGATCAGCCGGTCCCCGAGGGGCTTCAGCTTCATCCGTGAACCTCCGTTATCGGTGCGTGGTTTGCTGGCAAAGTCGAGAAATCCCGCTGTGGAGCCGTTTCCGGCCCGTCAGGGGTTGGCACTCTGGTGC
The DNA here is from genome assembly GCA_963785775.1 of uncultured Solirubrobacterales bacterium. Lineage (GTDB taxonomy): Bacteria > Actinomycetota > Thermoleophilia > Solirubrobacterales > 70-9 > VAYN01. Next base: position 641,687 of record CAWAWH010000003.1, read on the forward strand.
TGTGAGTGCCAACCACAGGGAAAGATAGCGAGGTTGGCTCCTCGGCGAAACTCCTAATCGCTGGCCAGCAACCTGCAGCCCAGCAGGCGGGCGATTCCCTCGCCGCCGCGGGCCATCACCCAGTCGTGATTCCACTCGAAGGCGGGGCGCAGCAGCGGGGCGAAGAGGTTCATCCAGGGCTTGGTCGTCTTCACGTTCCACTCGTAGAGGACCGCGGTGACCCCGTCCCGCTCGTAGAGGCGCCAGCGGCCGACGCCATCCAGCTCGCCGACCGCGTGGCCCTCGAGCAGGTTCGGGTGCTCGACCCTGGTGGTGGTCACCTCGAAGGAGACCCGGTAGGGCAGGAGGCTCTTCCAGACCATGCGGACAACGCCGCCGACGCCGCCGTCCCCCGGCTTCAGCTCCACGACCTCCTCCACCCCGCGCCACCACTCGGGCCAGCGCTCCTGGTCGTGGATCGCCTCCCAGACCGGCTGGCGCGGGGAGTCGAGCAGCCAGGTCGTGAGGAATGCGTACTCCGCCATCGGCGTCCGCTCAGTTGCGGTGCGGGGTCTCTCCGTTGCCGAGGTGCGGCCGCGGCGACTCGGTGATCTGCGAGAAGCGGATCACGGTGACCGCGTCGTCCTCGTCGATGGTGCGGCTGTAGATCTGCTCGAGGAACTTCTTCTCGTCCTCGAGGCGGCGGAGCTCGGGGTTGTCGTGCTCGATGTCGCGGCGGGAGAGGTCGCCGAGCCGCTTCACCTCGACGTCGTCGATGACCGCGCTGAAGATCTTCTCGCGCGGGCTGTGGCGGAAGCCGACCGTGATCCAGACGACCTGGCCGCGCTCGTACTTGCCGCTCTTGTCGCCGAGCCGAATCGTCGCCGTCTTGCGGCCGCGCTTGAGCTGGTCGACGAAGACGGCCGAGTAGAAGTTGAGAACGTAGGTCCCGCCTCTCATCGCGAGCGAGAGTATCCGACTGGACGTGTGTTGGGCGGGCTGAAGGTTCAGCGGCCAACGGCCGATGAATGCGGGGATGAGACCAAGGACGTCGTGCGTCGCCATCCCCAGTCCCCGCAGCCTCGCCGCCGCTTTGCTGAGCGCAGGGCTGCTGCTGCTCGTTCCCGCCTGGAGCAGCGCCGGGGCGGTGACCTGCGCCGGCAAGAAGGCGACGATCGTCGGCACCCCCGGCAACGACGTGATCGTCGGCAAGAAGGCGAGCGACGTGATCTACGGCGGCGGTGGGGACGACAGGATCAGCGGCGGGCCCAACGGCAACGACACGATCTGCGGCGGCCCCGGCAACGACACGATCCACGGCGGCAGCGGCTTCGACTCCATATACGGCGAAGGCGGGAACGACAAGGAGTTCGGGGAAACCGGGTCCGACATGCTCGAAGGCGGCGAAGGCAACGACCAGCTCTCGGGAGCCGAGGGCGCCGACCGCCTCCACGGCGGCAGCGGCGACGACTTCCTCACCGGCTCCAAGGGGCCGGACGAATTCGAAGGCGGGGCCGGCAACGACTACATCGACGGACAGCAGGGCAGCGACACGATCGAAGGCGGTGGCGGCGACGACAAGCTGGTCGGCGACAAGGGCAACGACAGGATCGAAGGCGGCGAAGGCAACGACACGATCGAAGGCGGGCCGGGCGACGACCCGGCGCTCGACGGCGGCGGCGGCACCGACACGATCTTCGGCGGCTCCGGCAGCGACGTCGCCGACGGCGGGCCCGGGGACGGCGACATCGTGCGCGGCGACAACGGCACCGACACGCTCAGCGGCGGGCCCGGCGGCAACGACATCGTCTCCTTCGCCAGCGCCACCCGCGGCGGCATCCAGGTCAACCTCGCGGCGGACAAGGCGAAGGGCGACGGCCACGACGCCCTCGGCGAATTCGAGGACGTGGTCGGCTCCCCGCAGGCGGACACGATCGTCGGCGACGGCGAAGAAAACCGGCTCGACGGCGGCGTCGGCAACGACACGCTCGAAAGCGGCGGAGGGGGTGGCGAAGCGCTCGGCGGTCCCGGCAGCGACGCCTGCAACGGCTTCGCGGTGGAGAACTCCTGCGGCCCCGAATCCGGCCCTCCCCCAGGCGCCGCCTCGGTGATCCTCAACCGCGGCCTCGACGGCTCCAGCCTCGTCGTCCAGGGGAGCCAGGGCGCCGACGACCTCCGCGTCTCCGACGGGGCCGCGGGCTGGAGCGTCTCCGACAACGGCCCGGTCTTCGCCGGCGAAGGCTGCGCCAACCCTCCCGGCGACGGCTCCGTCGTCGACTGCGCCGGCGAACCGGGGCTGGCGCTGATCGTCGTCACCGGCAACGCCGGGCCCGACAACATCGTCGTCGACCCCAGCGTCCCGACCAGCGCCAAGGTGCGGATCAACGGCAACGCCGGCAGCGACACGCTGACCGGCGGCCCCGGCGACGACGTGCTCGAAGCGGGCGAGAACTACAACGGGCCCGACGACGGCAACGACACGCTCAACGGCGAAGGCGGCAACGACGTCCTCTACGCCGACCCCGGCGCGGACCAGCTGCACGGCGGGCCCGGCGACGACCTGCTGGTCTCCTCGGTCGCCACCTGCCAGGGCCACACCTACGACGGCGGCCCCGGCGACGACACCGTCTCCTACGCCCGCTCGAACGACGCCCTGCGGCTGACCCTGGGCGGGACCGGCGGCCCGGCCGGCTGCGCCACCCCGGACCAGATCCTCGGCGACAACGAGAGCCTCGAGGGCTCCGACGGCCCCGACGTCCTGGTCGGCGACAACGGCGACAACAGCCTGCTCGGCCACCTCGGCGCCGACACCTTCATCGGCCGCGGCGGCAACGACTTCATCGATGCCGCCGACGGCCAGCGGGACAAGGCGATCGTCTGCGGCAGCGGCGAAGACGAAGTCGTCAAGGACCCCAGCGACCCGACGTCGGGCTGCTGAACCGCGGCCGACGGGCCTCTCGCGTCCGGGTAGTGGACGTTTGAGGCCCATCGGCGGAGGGGTCAGAAGCCTTCGTCTCCGATCAGGGGGACGAAGCGGGCGGGGGCGATCGTGTGGGCTTCGAGCTCGTCGCCGCGGCGGCGCAGCTGGGTCAGCCGGTCGTCGGACTGGGTCGCAATCGGGACCACCAGGCGGCCGCCCTCGGCGAGCTGGGCGATCAGCGCCGGCGGCGCGGCCGGGGCGGCGGCGTGGACCGCGATCGCCTCGAAGGGGGCGCGCTCGGGGACGCCGCGGCTGCCGTCGCCGACGATCAGCTCGACGTTGGTGACGGCGAGCGAGGCAAGCGCTTCGCGGGCGAGCAGGGACAGCGCCTGGTGGCGCTCGACGCTGACCACTTCGGCCGCCAGCAGCGAGAGCACGCAGGCCGAGTAGCCGGAGCCGGTGCCGACCTCGAGCACGCGCTCGCCGCCGCGCAGCTCCAGCGCCTGGCAGATCGCGGCGACGATCCAGGGTTGGGAGATCGTCTGGCGCTCGGCGATCGGCAGGGCCGAGTCGGCGTAGGCCCGGTGGCGCAGCTGCTCCGGCACGAAGGCCTCCCGCGGCACCTCCCCCATCGCCGCCAGCACCCGTTCGTCGACGATGCCGCGGCCGCGCAGCTGCTTCTCCACCATCCTCGCGCGGAGGCCGGCGAAGTCGCTCACGCTCAGAAGATGTAGTTGTGGAGCTTGGCCGGGTCCAAGATCGTCACCCGGCCGCGGCCGGAGCGGACGACGCCGGCCCGCTCGAGGTCGGCGAGGAAGCGGCTGACGCTCTCGCGCGAGGTGCCGGCGAGCTGGGCCAGGTCGGCCTGGTTCATGCGGATCGTCACCTCGCCCTCCTCGCCGCCGCGCGTTTCCGAGGCCAGCTGGGAGAGGACGCCGGCGACACGGCTGGGGACGGTCTGGAAGGACTGGCGGGAGATCCGCTCGTTGGCCTCGCGCAGGCGGCGCACCAGGGCCGAGACGAGCTTGACCGAGATTTCCGGGTGGCGCGCCAGCAGGCCCCTGACGTCGTTCGCCGGCAGCGCCAGCAGCTCGCCGTCGCTGAGCGCTTCGGCGCTGGCCGAGCGGGTGTCGCCGTCGAGCATCGCCAGCTCGCCGAAGACCTCGCCCGGGCCGAGCGTGGCGAGCGTGATCGCCCGCCCGTCGGAGTGCTCGCGGGTGACCCGGAAGCTGCCCTCGCGGACGATGTAGCAGGCGTCGGAGCGGTCGCCCTCGTGGAAGACGCGGGTGCCCGCCGGGAAGGAGCGGGGCACGGCGACGCGCGAGAAGCGCTCCAGCTCGTCCGCTTCGAGGTCGGCGAAGAGCGGCACGCTGCGCAGCAGCCCGATCGGCCCCTGCTCGATCTCCTGCGCATCTCCCATCGGTCGATTATCCCAATGGGCGAAATCTCGGGGGGCGGCCTGCCGCTGGGTGGCGCGAGAGGGCCGGCCTGCCGCTGAGGCTGAAGCCGGCCCTCTGCCTTAGCAGGCCTTCCGTACCGAAAGCGCCGGGAGGACGCTCGTTTCGCTGATGATCTTCACCCTGCTCACCCCCTTCCCTGTCAGATGAACCGCTGTTAGTGCGACCCGATCTAACAGTGAAAAAGATTCCAGCGATGAATTTCAGTCGGCCATAAAAATGCTCGATCAGTCAAGGGGGCCATTACGATGCTCGTTCGGTTCCCTGACAGGAAGGAATGCATGGCATCGGTAAAGACGCGTCACTCGGTCGAGTCGACGCTTGCGGCGATCGTCGCCCATCCCACCAGGGCCAAGTGCTTGGTAATCCTGGTTGAACGCCGAGCGAGCCCGAACGAAATCGCGGCCGAGCTGGGCGAGGAAGTGGGCAACGTCAGCTACCACGTCAAAAAGCTGCTGTCGCTGGGAGTCGTCGAGCTGGTCGACAAGCGGCAGGTCCGCGGCGCCGTCGAGCACTTCTACCGCGCCGTCACCCTCTCCTTGGTCAGCGACGAGGAGTGGGCCAAACTCTCCGTGGAGGAGCGCCGGCCCTACACCCTCTACACCCTGCAGCTCGCGATGGCGGATGCCGCGCGGGCCTTGGCGGCAGGAACCTTCGATGCGCGACCAGATAACCACCTGACCCGAATCCGCGCGGTCGTCGATGAGGAGGGCTGGTCGGAATTCAACGAGCTCCACGCGGAGATGCTGGAGCGGACGATGGAGATCAAGGCCGCCAGCGCCACTCGGCGCGCGGCGACCCCCGGGGCTCCCGGCATTCCCGTGATGCAGATCGCGATGTTCTTCGAAGAGCCCGAGAGGCCGACCGGATCGGATCGCTCGGAGTCGAGCGCTTCAGCGGACGGCTGAGCCGGTCCGTCAGGCCGAAGCGGTGAGTTTGCGGGGGCCGCGGCTGAAGCCGGCGGCGATCAGGGCCTCCTCGTGGCCGGAGCCGATCACCGGTTCGCCGTCGAGCTTCTCGACCGCCAGTTTCTTCAGCTGGCCGGCGGCGACGGCGCCGGCGAGGGCGCGCATCGCCTCCTCCAGATCGGCGCCCTCGAGCGGCTGCAGGCGGAGGATGCCGCGGCCGCCGCGCTCGAGGAAGACGACCGGCTCGCCGTCGCGGGTGAGCAGGTGGGCGCCGGGGGTGCGGCCCGGGCGCCGGCCTCCCTCCAGCTTCGGCCAGGGCAGCGAGGCGCCGTAGGGGTTGGCCGGGTCGGTGGCGGCGAGCAGCAGGTAGGAGCCGTCGGCCGCGGGCAGCGAGCGCAGCCGCTCGACCGCGCCGGGGAGGGCGAACTGGGCGCCGCCTAGCCCCTCGACGAAGTAGCCGCGGCGGGCGGTGCCGAGCAGCTCGAGGTTGCCGAGCTCGGCGTAGAGGGTGGCGAAGCCGCCGGGGACGCCCTCGGCGAGCACGGTCTCGCGGGTGACGATGCCGTAGCGCTCCAGCATCAGCTCCGCCTGGGCGCGGAGGCGCGCGCCGGGGCCGGGGGCGTCGGCGAAGAGCGGCGCGGTGAGGGACCAGCGGCCCTGGATCGCGGTGGCGGTGGGGCGATGGCGGGAGAAGCGGCCGCCCCCTGGGCGACTTACACGCCTATATGGCGAGGAAGTCGCCCAGGAACCCTCGCTCCCCGCCACCGCACGCAGCCTCGGAGCGCGCAGCGGGGAAAACGCGTCGTTGGTGACCTCCCCCGTCCATGCCAGGTCCCAGAGGGCGCTGTGGAGGTCCTCGGCCGGGTGGTCGAGGTCGGCCAGCAGGTCGAGCCAGAAGGAGGGGCCGGCGGCGAGGCGCTCGCGGATCGCCACATGGACCTCGCCTGTGGGCGCCTCCAGCTTGGCGTTGGCCGGCGGCGGCCCGGCGAGGCGGACGTCCTCGCGGAAGTAGAGGGCGACGCGGCCGTCGCTGCGGCCGAGCGCGCCGGCGCCGACCCAGACCAGCTCGCCGCTGGTGCAGAGCTCGTCCAGCCAGGTCGGCGAGTAGGCGCCGAGGCGGCGCGGCAGCACGTCCCCCTCCCAGACCTTCGGCGTCAGGGCCACGCCCTGCAGAGGCACCAGCGCCTCGCGCAGGCGATCGGGGCCGGCGCCGGCGGGGCGGAAGGCGTCGACGTTCTGCCAGCTCGGCAGGAAGCGGGCGAGCTCGCTGGTGTCGGCCGCCTCGACCTCGCGGCGCAGGCGGGCGAGGCTGGCGCGGCGGACCCGGCGCAGCACCTCGGAGTCGCACCACTCGCGCTCGGTCCCCTCCGGCAGCAGCTCGCCGCGGACCATCGCCCCTTCGCCCTCCAGCTCGCGCAGGGCGGGCGAGGGGTCGACGCCGTAGCGCTCGGCCAGGCGCGCGGTCGGGAAGGGGCCGTGGGTGCGGGCCCAGCGGCGGACCAGGGCGCGCATCGCGTCGGGGTGGTCCTCGAGGAAGGTCTCCGGCAACCCGGCCGGCGGCGGCACGCCGAGCGCGTCGCGGTAGAGGCCGGCGTCCTCGGCGGCGATGAAGCGCTCCTCGCCGGCGATGCGGACCCTGGCGATGCGGCGCTCGCCGACCAGCTTCTCCAGCATCGAGGCGGCCGAGTAGCCCTCCGTCACCCGCTCCTCGCACTCGGCGGCGGTGAGGTCGCCGAGGTTGCGCAGCAGCTGCTGCAGGGCGTCGCGATCGCCGGCGCGGCCGGCCTCGGTGCGGTGCTGCAGCTGCTCCTCGACCTCGACCAGCGCCTCGGGGTCGATCAGTTCGCGCAGCTCCTCCTGGCCGAGCAGCTCGCGCAGCAGGTCGCGGTCGAGGGCCAGCGCCGCCGCCCGCCGCTCGGCGTTCGGCGTGTCCCCCTCGTACATGTAGGTGGCGACGTAGTCGAACAGCAGCGAGGAGGCGAAGGGCGAGGCGGTCGGCGTCTCGACCTCGACCAAGCCGATCTGGCGGGAGTGCAGCTTGCGCAGCAGGTCGGCGAGGGCGGGCAGGTCGAGCACGTCCTGCAGGCACTCGCGGTAGGTCTCGAGGATGACCGGGAAGCGGGGGAAGTCGCGGGCGACCTCGAGCAGGCTCTGCGACTTCAGCCGCTGCTGCCAGAGCGGCGTGCGCTTGCCGGGGTAGGCGCGCGGGATCAGCAGCGAGCGGGCGGCGTTCTCGCGGAAGCGGGCGCCGAACAGGGCCGAGCCGGAGAGCTCGCCGACGATCAGGTCCTCGATCTCCTCGGGGTCGATCAGGACGAGGTCGGCGGGGGGTGGCTCGTCGGCGTCGGGGAGGTGGATGACGATGCCGTCGTCGGACCAGATCGCGTCGGCCTCGAGGTCGCGCTCGTTGCGGATCTTGGCGGCGAGGGCGAGGCCCCAGGCGGAGTGGACGCGGCCGCCGAACGGGGAGAGGATGCAGAGCCGCCAGTCGCCGATCTCGTCGCGGAAGCGCTCGACCACGATCGTCTCGTCGGAGGGGACGACGCGGGTCGCCTGCTGCTGCTCGCGCAGGTAGGTGACGAGGTTGTTGGCGGCGCGCGGGTCGAGGTCGTACTCGGCGGCGAGCTCGGCCGGCTCGCGCGAGACCGCCTCGCGGGAGAAGGCGCCGATCGCCCGCCCCAGCTCGGCCGGCCGGCCGATCCCGTCGCCCTTCCAGAAGGGGACGGCGCCGGGGGCGCCGGGGGCCGGGGTGACGATCACCCGGTCGCGGGTGATTTCCTCGATCCGCCAGGTGGTGGCGCCGAGCAGGAAGGTCTGGCCGGGGCGGGCCTCGTAGACCATCTCCTCGTCGAGCTCGCCGACCCGGCGGCCGTCGGGCAGGTGGACGCCGTAGAGGCCGCGGTCGGGGATCGTGCCGGCGTTGGTGACGACCAGGGTGCGGGCGCCTTTGCGGCCGTGGATCGTGCCTTGGGTCCGATCCCAGACGATCCGCGGCCGCAGCTCGGCGAAGCGATCAGACGGATAGCGGCCGTCGAGCATGTCGAGCACGTTCTCCAGCTGTTCGCGGGAGAGGTCGTGGAAGGACTCGGTGGCGGTGACCAGGCGCTCGACCGCGTCGACCTCCCACTCGTCCAGCGCCGCCATCGAGACCAGGTGCTGGGCGAGCACGTCGAGCGGGTTCTGGGGGATCGTCGTCTCCTCGATCTCGCCTTCGCGCATGCGCCGGGCGACGACCGCGCACTCGAGCAGGTCGCCGCGGTATTTGGGGAAGATCCGTCCCTTGGAGACCTCGCCGAGGCCGTGGCCGGCGCGGCCGATCCGCTGCAGCCCGCGGGTCACCGACTTCGGCGACTCGACCTGGATCACCAGGTCGACGGCGCCCATGTCGATGCCCAGCTCCAGGGAGGACGTCGCCACGAGGCAGGGAAGCTGGCCGGACTTCAACAGCTCCTCGACGAGGGTGCGCTCCTCATGGGAGAGGGAGCCGTGGTGGGCTCGGGCTATCTCGACGGGGGCGTCTGGCCCGCGGGAGAGGCGTTCCCGTCGTGACCCCCATGCTCAGTCGCGGGAAGCTCCTGTTCCCCTTCGCCATTGGCAAGCTCATTAAGGCGCTTGGCGAGGCGCTCGGAGGCCCTCCTGTTGTTGACGAAGATGATCGTCGAAGTGTGTTCTTGGACCAGCTCGAGGAGCTTGGGGTAGATCGCCGGCCAGATCGAGCGCACATGGGCGCTGGGCTCTATTTCGGAAGGTGGGACGCCGTCCTCGCTGGGAAAGGCGGGAGCGCCGGGGTCGGCCATGTCCTCGACCGGCACGACGATCTCGAGGTCGAGCTTCTTGACCCTCCCCGCGTCGACGATCTTGCACTCCCTCGTCGGACCCACCAGAAACTGAGCGATCCGCTCCAGCGGCCGCTGCGTCGCCGACAGCCCGATCCGCTGGATCCGCGAAGAGTCCACACCAGCCAGGTGATCCAGCCGCTCCAGCGTCAGCGCAAGGTGCGCTCCCCGCTTCGATTGCGCCACCGCATGGATCTCGTCGACGATCACCGCTTCGGTCGTGGCGAGGATCTCGCGGACGCCGGAGGAGAGCATCAGGTACAGCGACTCGGGCGTGGTGATGAGGATGTCCGGCGGCGTTTTCTGCATCCGCCGCCGCTCGGACTGCGGCGTGTCGCCGGTCCGCAGACCGACCGAGATCTCCGCCCCGATCCCCCGCAGCGGCGCTCGCAGGTTGCGCTCGATGTCGTAGGAGAGCGCCTTCAGCGGCGAGACGTAGACGAGCCGGACGCCGGTGCCGAGCCGCGGCGAACGAGCGAGCTTGTCGATCCCCCAGAGAAAGCTGGCCAGCGTCTTGCCGGAGCCCGTGGGCGCGCAGATCAGCGCGTTGTCGCCCCCGGCGATCGCCTCCCAACCACCCACCTGAGCCGGCGTCGGCCCCTCGAACGAAGCCTCGAACCAGCGCCGCACGGGCGCGCTGAACGGCGCTAAAGGATCAGATCCCGCCCTTGATTTCTGCTTGGCGCCCAACCCATCGATTCTACGCAGCCCTACGGAGTGCCGCCAGCGAACTTGACGTACGCGGGCCACGACTTCTTGGGAACGAAGCCTTCGCCGAAGAGGCCGGAGCCGTCGCAGAAGTTGCAGGAGCCGACCTGGTCGTCGACCGAGAACCAGTAGACGCGCTGCAGCTTCCACTTGACCTGCTTGGCGACCAGCAGCGAGAAGGCGCCCTTCAGCTGCGCCGCCTGGCCGTTGACGCCTTTGGCGAAGATGTTCGAGGGGGTCGGGCTCTCCGAGCTCCAGCCGAGCTCGGTGATCCAGAGGCCCTTGGCGGCGTCTTTGTTCGCCCTGAGGACGGCGCGGACTTCTTCGATCTCCGGCGTCAGTTCCTGGTAGCGGCCGGTGTAGGGGTGCAGGGCGACGCCGTTGAACTTCGCCTTGATCCCGGGGGACTCTTCGTACATCTGGTCGAGGAAGTCGGAGGCGAAGTAGGCGCGCGGCGGCTTCGCCTTCGAGAGCGCTTCCTTGGGCCGCGCGAACATGCCGCCGAGGATCAGCTTGGCGCCGGCGTCGGAGCCTTTGAGGGCGGGGTAGGAGATCTTCACCAGGCGGCCGTATTCGGCCGGGTTGGGCTTGGCGACGAAGTACTTGAAGTTCTCCTCGTTCCAGATCTGCCAGTTGCGGACAGGGTGCCTGGGGACGGCGGGGTTCGCCGCCCAGAAGCTGCCGTTGGGTCCGTAGCGGGCGACCGCGCCCTTGACGAAGCTCGCCCAGGCGGTCCCGGCGGCGCCGCTGGCCGGCAGGTGGCTCGGCGCCTTGACGGTGTGGTGGGAGCCGGGGACCCAGACCGAGGGCACGGCCCAGGCGGGCGCTCCGGTGAGGAAGGGGAGGACTTCGAGACCCGCCGCCGCCGCCTTGGCGATGACGGGGTCGACAGCGGACCAGACCAGGGGGCCGCCCCTGCTCGGCTGCACCGATCCCCAGTCGATCGGGATGCGGACGCTGTCGACCCCGCCCCGCTTCAGCCGCTGGAACTGTTCTTCGTTGGGAATCGCCTGCGGGACGACGCCCCAGAAGTTGGCCGGGACGGCCCGCGCGGCGCCGGCGAAGACCGCCAGGCCGAGCAGGGCGACCGCCAGCGCCGCCGTCCAGGCGCGTGCGCTCCTACCGATTCGCTTCGTCGCTTTCGACATCGAGTCAGCTCGCCTTCGGCGAGACCTGAGCGCCGGGGGAGCGGCGCTGGCGCCGTTGCCTGATCACGACCGCGCCGATCGAGATCGCCGCCAGAGCGGCGATCGCGATCAGGATCGGGACCAGGGGCGAAGAAGAGTTGTCCGAGGAGGTCTGGGCGCCGGTCTGATCCTGCGGCTGGGAGCCGTTCTGCTGCTGGTTCCCCTGCTGCTGGTTGACGGTCGAACCGTTGCCTGGGTTACCCTGGCCGGCGCCGGTGCCGCCGCCCGTGCTTGGATTGTTGTTCCCCGGAGATGGATTGCCCGACGAAGAGTGAGGCCCGCCCCCCCCATTCCCGGCGCCGCCCGTGGCACCGGGGCTGTTCGAGGTTTCCGCGGAGTTGTTTTCCTTCGTCTGCGAGGGCTTCTTGCCGGTAGGGGTGGGCACGGCGGGGGTGTACACAGGTCCGACCGATTCTTCAGCCTGAGCGAAAACCGGAAAGCAAGACATTGCCAGCAGAGCAAGCACTGACAGAAGCGCGAAGACGGGTCGGGCCGAGCTACGGGCCGGGCGGTGGCGGATCCAAGGCATGGCGCGCAAGGTTAGAGGAAACATCGGCGCTGATCGCTCCGCTGCTCCTGATCGGCGGCCTGGCCCTTGCCGGAGGCGGCTTCGACCTGACCCCTCGCCACGTCGCCGGGCTCGCCGTCTGGCTGGTCGTGGTGGCGCTGCTGGCGTTCGGAGCCGCCACGCGGGCGCGGCTCGGCCGTCCCTTCTACTGGGCGAGTGGGCTGATCCTGGGGCTGGCGCTTGTCTCCGCAATCTCATCCCTCTGGTCGGGGTCGGTCGAGCTGAGCGTGATCGAGGGCGACCGCGTGCTGGTCTACCTCGGCTTCTTCCTTGCCGCTTTCCTGATCGCCCAAACCGACCAAAGGCGCCAACGATTCGCTGAAGGCGTCGCGATCGGCCTCGCCCTGATCGCCTTCGCCGCCCTCGCGACCCGGCTCCTCCCCCACGTCTTCGAGGCCGGGCCGCCGGTCGGCAGCGGCCCGCGGCTGCGCTACCCGCTCGGCTACTGGAACGCCGACGGGCTCGTCTTCGGGATCGGGGTGGCGATGCTGCTGTGGATGAGCAGGCGCTCGCTGACCGCCTGGCTGCGCTGGGCCGCGGTCGCCTCGCTGCCGGTGCTGCTGCTGGCGCTCTACCTCACCTACTCGCGCGGCGGCCTGCTCGCCCTGCTCGTCTCCGCCGGCTGCCTGATCGTCCTCTCGCACGACCGGCTCTGGCTGCTGGGGACGCTGGCGCTGGGAGCGGTGGGGGCGCTGCCGGCGCTGATCGCCGTCCAGGACCGCCACGCGGTCTCCGACTTCGTCGCCGAACCGGGGGCGAGCGGCCAGGGGGTGACCGTGCTGCTGATCCTGGTGGCGGGGATGGCGCTGGCGGCGGCGCTCTACGCCGGCCTGCGGCGGCTCGAGGCGCGGGGCGGTGGGATGACCGGGCGGGCGGTCGAGATCTCCCGCAACCCGGCGGTGCTGAAGCGGATCGCCCTCGCCGCCGCGCTGGTCGCGATCGGGGTCGCGGTCGCGGTCGGCGGCCGCGCCTGGAGCCAGTTCACCGCCAGCGACGTGCAGTTCCCGAACCAGCCGGCGCACCACTTCGAATCGCTGAGCAGCGCCAACCGCAACCGGTTCTGGGGCGTCGCGATCGAAGCCTTCGGCGAAAAGCCGCTGCTCGGCCACGGCGCCGGCACCTACCAGTTCTCCTGGGACCAGCTGCGCTCGATCCCGCTGCCGGTGACCGAGGCCCACTCGCTCTTCCTCCAGGCCTTCGCCGAGCTGGGGCTGGTCGGCGGCCTGCTGGTGCTGGCGATGGTCGCGGTCCTGCTCTGGACCGGGTTCGCGGCCTGGCGCAACGCCCGCGGCTCGCTGCAGGAGCTCTACGCCGTCCTCTTCGCGGCGTCCCTCGCCTTCGTCGTCGGCGCCGCGATCGACTGGTTCTGGGAGACGGCCGTGCTCGGCGCGATCTTCTTCCTCGCCGGCGGCGTCCTCGTCGCCGGCCGCTGCGCCCAGCTCTCGCGGGCGCGCACGAGCACTGACGGCAAGGGCGAGGAGCGGCGCTTCGGCCTGGCGGTGGCCGGGCTGGCGATCGCCTGGATCACCGCCCTGGCCCTGGTCGGGCCGCTGCTGGTCGACCACGAGATCAGGGCCAGCCAGTCGGCCGCGGCGAGCGAAGACCTCGCCGGCGCGGTCAGCCACGCCGAGACCGCCCGCTCGATCGAGCCCTGGGCCGCCTCCCCCTACATCCAGCTGGGGCTGCTGGCCGAAGCCCAGGGCGAATACCCGCTGGCGCGGGAACGGCTCTCGCAGGCGATCGACCGCGAGGATCGCAACTGGGTCCTCTACTACCTGCGCTCTAGAATCGAGCACGACGCAGGCGATGAAGCCAGCGCCCGCGCGGACCGAAGCCGGGCCCAGCAGCTGAATCCGCTCGAAAGCTGCCTGCGGGAAGGATGGGACGGTTGCGGATGAGCCGGACGCCGGACGCCCAGGGAACTGTCTCGCGCGCCTCGGCGCCGTCTCCGGCCGCGCCGGAGCCGCCCCCCGCCCGGGTGCGCACCAGTACGGCGGCGCGCCTCGGGCTGACCGGGCCGGAGGGCTCGCGGCGGCGCGGCGCGATGCTGCGGCGGGTGCTCGCCGGCGGCGACTGGGCGGCGCTGATGGGCTCCCTCTGCCTGGTCACGGCGACGACCTCGACCACCGACATCGCGACCCTGTTCTGGGCGGTGATGTTCAGCCCGGCCTGGATCCTGGTGATCAAGCTGAACGGGCTCTACGACAACGACCACCGGCGGATCCGCCACAGCACCCTGGACGAGCTGCCCTCGCTGGTCTCGGCCAGCGTCCTCGGCACCCTCGTCCTCGACGGCCTGCTGGCGCTGAGCCCGGTCGGCCCGCTCTCCCCCACCAGCGCGATCGCGGTCGGCCTCGGCGCCCTCGCCGGCAGCTTCGTCCTGCGCGGGGTGCTGCGCTTCCTCTGGCACCGCCTGACCGGCCTGGCGGCGGGGATCGTGGTCGGGCCGGCGGCGGCGGTCGACATGGTGGCGCGGCGGGTCTCGACCCACCCGGAGACGCGGCTGGCGCTGGTCGGCTACCTCTCGCAGGGGGACGAGGCCGCCTCCGAGCTGCCCCGTCTCGGCACATCGCCGACATCGCCAGGGTCGCCCGCGAGTACGAGGTCGAGCGGGTGGTGGTGACCGAACAGCGGATGAGCGAGCCGGCGGCCGAGCGGCTGATCGAGGAGTGCAAGGAGGCGGGCCTGGCGCTGACCTTCCTGCCCCAGCACTACGGGCTGCTGGGCCCGGGCATCGAGCTCAACCGGCTGGCCGAGCTGCCGGTGCTCGACTTCCGCTTCAGCGACCCGCCGCGCTCGACCGTGGCGATGAAGCGGGCGATGGACGTGGTCGTCTCCGGCGTCCTGCTGGCCCTGCTCTCGCCGCTGCTGGCGGCGATCGCGGTGGCGATCCTGCTCGATTCCGGCCGTCCCGTCTTCTTCCGCCAGCGCCGCGCCGGCATGGAAGGCGAGCCGTTCACGATGCTGAAGTTCCGCACGATGGTCGCCGACGCCGAGGAGCGGCTGGGCGAGCTGGTCGACCTCGCCAAGCTCGAGCAGCCGGCCTTCAAGATCCCCGACGACCCGCGGGTGACCCGGATCGGGCGGGTGCTGCGCCGGAGCAGCCTCGACGAGCTGCCGCAGCTGATCAACGTCCTGCGCGGCGACATGTCGCTGGTCGGGCCGCGGCCCGAGGAGGAGAGCGTGGTCGCCCTCTACGACGAGCGCCAGCGCGGGCGGCTGGCGATCAAGCCCGGCCTGACCGGGCCGATGCAGGTCTACGGCCGCAGCGACCTGACCTTCGAGGAGCGGCTGGCGATGGAGCGCGACTACCTCGACAACCTCTCGCTGGCGGGCGACCTGGCGATCCTGATCCGCACGCCGCGGGCGGTCGTCCGCGGCGAAGGCGCCCACTAGCGCCGCTCTCGTGGACCTCGAGGTCGCGATCGTCAGCCACGGCGCCGAAGCGCTGCTGCGGCGCTGCCTGCGCTCGCTGCGCGAGCACCCGGCGGCGGGCGGGATGCGGGTGACGGTGGTCGACAGCGGCAGCCCCGACGGGACGCCGGACATGGTCGAGCGCGAGTTCCCCGAGGTGCGGCTGCTGCGGCGCGGCAACATCGGCTTCTCCGCCGCCAACAACCTGGTGCTGCGGGAGAGCGAGGCGGAGGCGGTGCTGCTGCTCAACCCCGACACCGAGGTCTACGCCGGCACGCTCGACGCGGCGCTGGCGCGGCTGCGGTCGGAGCCGCGGATCGGCATGGTCGGGGTGAAGCTGGTGCGCGAGTCGGGCGAGCTGGACCACGCCTGCAAGCGCTCCTTCCCGACGCCGCTCAGCGCGCTCGCCCACTTCACCGGGAGCGGTCGGCCGCGGCGGGCGGCGCCTCGGGGGCGCTCAGCCAATACCGGGCGACGCATCTGGGCGACGACGAGCCGGGCGAGGTCGACGCCGTCAACGGCGCCTTCATGCTCTGCCGGGCCGAGGCGATCCGCGAGGTCGGCCTGCTGGACGAGGGCTACTGGCTCTACATGGAGGACCTCGATTGGTGCCACCGCTTCTGGGACGCCGGCTGGAAGGTCTTCTACGAGCCGGCCGGGGTCGCCCTCCACGTCAAGGGCGCCTCCAGCGGCGCCCGCCGCCGTCCCAAACAGGAGATCGCCTTCCACCGCGGCATGGCCCGCTTCTACCGCCGCTTCGACGCCCCCGAGCACAACCCGCTGCTCAATGCCGCGGTCTACGCAGGGATCGGTGCCAAGCTGGCCATCAGCCTCGCAATCACGAAAGCGAAGTCATCGTCAAGCTGATTGCATATTGCAACTAGAGAAACGCCAAGCAGACAGGCGTTTACTTAGTTAGAGTGTGCCTATGGCCGCGAGCGGCATCTCCCAGGTAAATCGCGCTTTTGTCACCGAGCTCAACCGTGCGTTTCCAGGGCCATTCACCCCCGCGGAAGCCGCGGTGGCCACGAGCATGGACCGCGCGCGAGCGGCGCGACTGCTCCGTCAACTCGCCAGCCGGGGCTGGGTTGCCCGTCTACGGAGAGGGCTCTACGTGAACGTCCCACTCGAAGCCTCCGAGCCCGAACACTGGAGTGCTGACCCATGGGCGGTGGCCGCGGCGGCCTTTGCCCCCGGGTACATCGGTGGCTGGACCGCGCTGCATCACTGGGACCTGACCGACCAGATCTTCTCAACGACGGTCTTCCTCACCACTCGCCCTGTCCCCCATCGTCAGCGAACGATCGGCCCCATCCGACTGGAGCTCCGGCACCGTCCGGACTCGGCCCTGTTTGGCACCCGGAAAGTCTGGCGCGAAGGGCTCCCCATTCCCACCTCCGACCGCGAGCGAACCCTGGTCGACTGCCTCGACGACCCCACCCTGGGGGGTGGGTTGCGGCATACCACCGAGGCACTCACCGCCTATGGCGAGGGAGAGGCACCCGACTGGCGGCGGCTGATCGAATACGGAGACCGCCTTGGCAACCGCACCGTGTTCAAGCGCCTCGGCTATCTCGGCGAGACACTCGGCCTGTTCGACGAGGAGCTCGTCGAAGCTTGCCGGCGGCGAATCAGCGCCGGCACGGGACGGCTGGACCCGACCATGCCGGACACCGGCCCGTCGGTGAGCCGCTGGGGCCTGCGCATCAACACCCGGATCGGCCAGTGATCCCGCGCGCCGCGTTGCAGGAGCGGGTGGCGGAGTGGGGTCTCACGGAGGAGGTGGTCGAGAAGGACTACGTGCTCGGCTGGCTTCTCTGGGGCATCGGCTCCAATCCGAGCCTCCGCGAGGCTGGGTATTCAAGGGTGGCACCTGCCTGAAGAAGTGCTTTGTCGAGACCTACCGCTTCTCCGAGGACCTCGACTTCACCGTTCTCGAAAACGGGCCGCTCGAGCCAGGGGACCTGCAGCCCGTGCTGGCCGAAACTCTCGACACCGTCGAGCAGGAAACCGGGATCTCCCTGATGGGACGGGAGCCTTTCGCTCAAGCTGCGACCTGACGGTCGCTCCGCCGAGGGGCGCATCTACTACCGAGGTCCAAGGGGGGCGCCTGGAGAGGCTCGGGTCAAGCTCGACCTGACCTATGACGAGCTGGTCGTCGAGCCCACCGTTGAGCGCGCGATCGCGCACCCCTATGACGACGGCCTTCCCGGTGAGGCCACCGTGCGCTGCTACTCCTTTGCGGAGGTGTTCGCGGAGAAGCTCCGTGCCCTGGGGCAGCGCACCCGCCCTCGGGATCTGTATGACGTCGTGAATCTCTATCGGCGCGCCGACCTGCGTGGCGAGCGCGATCTCGTTATCTCAATCCTGAAGGACAAGTGCGCCTACAAGGACGTTCCCGTCCCCACTCTCAAAGCCGTGAACACGACCGAGAAGGTCGCTGAGCTGAACGCGGACTGGCAGGCGATGCTCGGTCATCAGCTCCCCACGCTGCCCCCGGTGGATGAGTTCGTGGCGGCCCTCGACGAGCTATTCGGATGGTTGAGCGGCGACGAGGCCGCGGAGTTGGAGCCAGTGCCGGCCGAGCGAGAGCGAATCGAACCGGGGTGGGTCGCACCTCCCACCATCGCCCGCTGGCCGGGTGGCGCCCCACTCGAGAAAATTCGATTCGCCGGAGCAAACCATCTGCTCGTCGAGCTTCGCTACCAGGGGTCCACGCGCTTGATTGAGCCCTATGCGTTGCGCCGCTCCAAAGCCGGCAACCTCCTCGTCTACGCGATTAAAGCTGGTAGTGGCGAACTCCGGTCCTACCGCGTCGACAGGATCGAGAGCGTGCGCGTGACCAACCAGGCCTTCGCGCCGCGCTATGCCAACGAACTCTCGGTGGCCCTCCCGGCACGGACCGGCCGGCGGCACTAGAACGGCAGCGTCTCGGCGATTTCGGTGAGCTTCGGGGCGCTTTTGTCGCGCTCGCTCAGCAGCGGCTCGGCGACCTGCCAGTCGACCCCGACGTCGGGGTCGTCCCAGGCGATGCCGGACTCGGTCAGCGGGTCGTAGAGGCTGGAGACGAGGTAGGTGACGTCGGCGACGTCGCTGAGCACGGCGAAGCCGTGGCCGAAGCCGACCGGGACGAAGAGCTGGTGGTGCTCGGCGTCGTCGAGCACGTGGCTCTCCCACTGGCCGTAGGTCGGCGAGCCGCGGCGCAGGTCGACGGCGACGTCGAGGATCGCGCCGCGGGCGCAGCGGACCAGCTTCGCCTGGCCCGGCTCGGTCTGGAAGTGGATCCCCCGCAGCGTCCCCTTGGAGGAGCGCGAGTGGTTGTGCTGGACGAACTCGACGGCGACGCCGTGCTCGGCCCAGGCGTCGCGGCTGAAGGTCTCCAGCATGAAGCCGCGCTCGTCGCCGTGGACGTCGGGCGCCAGCTGGACGACGCCGTCCAGCTTGGTCGGCAGCGCTGCCGCCATCAACCGAGAGCCTTGCCGTACTGCTTTTCGTAGTACTCGCGGTACTCGCCGGAGCGGATCGGGCCCCACCAGTCCTCGTTGTCGCGGTACCAGGCGACGGTCTTCTCCAGGCCCTCGGCGAAGTGGACCTGGGCCTCCCAGCCGAGCTCCTCCTTCAGCTTGGCGGAGGAGAGCGAGTAGCGGCGGTCGTGGCCGGGTCGGTCGGTGACGTACTCGATCAGCGACTCGTCCTGGCCGGTCAGCTCGATCACCCGCTTGATCACCTCGATGTTCTCGCACTCGTCGGGGCCGCCGACGTTGTAGGCCTCGCCGGCGCGGCCCTTCAGCAGCACCGTGTGGATGCCGCGGCAGAAGTCCTCGACGTAGAGCCAGTTGCGGACCTGCCTGCCGTCGCCGTAGACCGGCAGCGGGTCGCCGTGCATCGCATTCAGGGTGATCAGCGGGATCAGCTTCTCCGGGTACTGGCGCGGGCCGTAGTTGTTGGAGCCGCGCACGATCGAGGCCTCGATCCCGTAGGTGTGGAAGTGGGCGGAGACCAGCAGGTCGCCGGCCGCCTTGGTGGCGGAGTAGGGCGAGGAGGGGTCGAGCGGCGAGGTCTCGGTGAAGGAGCCGGACTCGATCGAGCCGTAGACCTCGTCGGTGGAGACCTGCAGGTAGCGGGCGACGCCGAGCTCGCGGGCGGCGTCGAGCAGGGTGCCGGTGCCGATCACGTGGGTGCGGGCGAAGGCGTCCTGGTCGTCGATCGAGCGGTCGACGTGGGACTCGGCGGCGAAGTTGACGACCGCGTCGGCAGCCCTCCATCGCCTCGCGCACCTTGGCGGGGTCCTCGATGCCGCCGACGACCAGCTCGACGCCCTCGGGCAGGTTCTCGCGCCGGCCGGCGTAGGTGAGCTTGTCGAGCACGACGATCTCGTGCTCGGCGCCGGCGATCCGGACGTAGGTGGAACCGATGAAACCGGCGGCGCCGGTGACCAGGAGCTTCATAGGCAGCCTCCCTCCGCTTGTCGTTGGGCGAGATAGCCGGCCAGCCCGTCCTGCCAGGAGGGCAGGCGGATCGCGTGCTCGCGCTGGCTGGTCAGGGCCGAGAAGGGCGGGCGCGGGGCCGGCCGGCCGAATCTCGGTGGTCGATCGAGAGCACTTTGCACTCGACCTTGGCCTGCTCGAAGATCTCCCGCGCGAACTCATACCAGGAGCACTGGCCGGCGGCCGCCATGTGGTGGATGCCGAACTCGATCCCCTCGATCAGGCGGACGATCCCGTAGGCGAGGTGCCAGGTGTAGGTGGGAGAGCCGACCTGGTCGCGGACGACCAGGACCTCGTTGCCGCTGCCGGCCAGGCGCAGCATCGTCTCGACGAAGTTGGGGCCGCCGATCCCGAACAGCCAGGCCGAGCGGACGACGAAGTGGCGCTTGTTGGCGGCCACGGTCGCCTCCTCGCCGGCCAGCTTGGTGCGGCCGTAGGCCGAGAGCGGCGCCGGCTGGTCGCTCTCGACGTAGGGGGCGCCCTTGGCGCCGTCGAAGATGTAGTCGCTGGAGACGTAGACGACGCTGGCGCCGACCTCGGCCGCGGCGGCGGCGACGTTGCCGGCGCCGGTGCCGTTGACGGCGAAGGCCGCCTCCTCGGCGCTCTCGGCGCCGTCGACGTCGGTCCAGGCGGCGCAGTTGATGACGACGTCGGGCCGCTCGAGGTCGAGCTTCTTCGCCAGCGCGGCGGCGTCGGTGACGTCGAGCTCGGCGCGTCCGAAGCCGACCACGTCGTGGCCGGCGTTGCCGGCGGCGAGCATCACGTCGCGGCCGAGCATCCCAGCGGCGCCGGTGACTAGGAGCTTCATCTAGACGGGTTCACGACTTCGAGGCCTTGCACGGCCGGACAGGCTAGCCATCCGGCGAAGCCGTCGTTGCGCCAGCGCTGTGTGTCTTCATATAACTATGGTTATAATAACTTAAATTATATGGCGATAGAGACCTTCAGATGGACCCTGGCCGATGACTTCCTGAACCGCGAGGAGGAGCTCGCGCAGCTCGACCGCTGGTGGACGGACCGGAGCCGGCGCCTGGTCGCGATGTACGGCCGCCGCCGCGTCGGCAAGTCGTGGCTGTTCCGCGCTTTCGCCCACGAAAAGCCCGCGATCGTCCTGGTGGCCGAGGAAAGCGCCCGCGGCGCTCAGCTGAGGAAGCTCGCGGAGGCGCTCGAGGAGCCCTTTGGCCTGCGCCCCGACCTTGCCGATGTGCCAGACCTCTTCCGGGCCCTCTACCGGCTCGGTCGCGACCAGAAGGTGCTCGCCGTAATCGACGAGTTTCCCCACCTGATGCCGAGCGCAGGGACAGAGCGGCGAGAGATGCTGACCGCGATCCAGGCCGTGATCGAGGAGGAGCAGGACTCCTCCCAGGCCAAGCTCGTCCTCTGCGGATCGCAGATCGGCTCGATGGAGGGGCTTCTGGCCGAGGAGAGCCCGCTGCACGGCCGCCTCTACCGCTTCTTCGTCTCCCCGCTCGGCCCTGACGAATGCGCGCCGTTCATCGAGGCAGAAAGCTCCCGCGACTGGGTCGAGCGCTTCGCGGTGAGCGGCGGGATGCCGATGTACCTCGACGAGCTCGCTCGCGGCGGTCCGCTGAAGGAGCTGCTCGGCGCCAACGTCCTCAGCCACCTCGGCGCTCTCTTCGAGGAGCCGCCCTATGTCCTTCAGCAGGAGCTGCAGCGCCCAGCGATCTACTTCTCGATCCTCGACGAGATCGCCTCGGGGCCTCGATCCCTTCGCGATCTCTCCAGCGCACTAGGCACTCCGAGCACTTCGCTGACGGAGTACCTGCGGACCCTGAAGGAGATGCGGATCATCGATCGTGAGCTTCCGATCACGAGCACCGAGCGCTCGACCGGGTACCGCTACCGCCTCACCGATGGCTTCTTCCGCTTCTGGTTCCGCTTCGTCCGTCCCTTTGCCTCCGAACTGGAAGCCGGGCTCAAGCCAGCCGACCTGTGGACCGCCGAGGTAGAGCCTGCGTTCCCCGACCACATCGCGCCGGCGTTCGAGGTCCTATGCCAGCGCTGGGTGCGGGCAAACCTCGGCGGCGAGGCCAGCCGGGTCGGCGGCTGGTGGGGCCCGGCCCTGAACGATCTGCGCGCCAAGGGGGAGCGGCAGACGGAGGAGATCGACGTCGTCGGCCTCCACCGCGGCCGCGTCTCAGTCGTCGGCGAGTGCAAGTGGACGGCCAAGCCGGTCTCGGTCTCCCTGCTCGGAGACATCGAGAGATACAAGCTGCCGGCGCTCGCGCAGGCCGGGGCCAAGATCAGGAAGGACGGGCCCCTGATCGTCCTCTTCTCACGCAGCGGGTTCACCGACGGGCTCAAGAGCGCCGCGCGGGAGCGCGAGAAGCTCCGCCTGATCGAGCTCGAGGAACTGATCCCGCGAGGATCGAGCTAGACGATTTCGATCTCGCAGTTGTCGCCGACCAGCAGCCGCAGGGTCTTCGGCGGGCCGTCGCTGCGGGTCAGCTTGACGTTGCGGCCGAGCAGGCTCGCCTCCATCCGCGTCTCGAGGTCCTCGACCACGGAGTCGGCGAGGATGATCGAGTGCTCGACCTCGGAGCGGCGCACGTGGACGCCGTCGCCGATCGAGGTGTAGGGGCCGATGTAGGCGTCCTCGATGCAGGCGCCGGCGCCGATCACGGCCGGGCCGCGGACGACGGAGCGGGTGAGGCTGGCGCCGGGCTCGAGCACGACCCGGCCCTCGACCCGGGAGGCCTCGTCGATCTCCCCCTCCAGCCTCGTCTCCAGCTCCTCCAGCACGAGGCGGTTGGCCTCGAGCATGTCGGCGAGCTGGCCGGTGTCCTTCCACCAGCCGCTGACGACCTCGGACTGGACCTTGTGGCCGTCGTCGATCAGGGCCTGGATCGCCTCGGTGATCTCGTACTCGCCGCGCCAGGAGGGCTCGAGGCCGCGGGCGGCGTCGAAGATCGCCGAGGTGAAGAGGTAGACGCCGACCAGGGCCAAGTTCGAGGGCGGGTCTTTCGGCTTCTCGATCAGCCGCACGATGCCGCCGCTGTCGTCGAGCTCGGCGACCCCGTAGGACTGGGGATCGTCGACCGGGGTGAGCAGGATCAGCGCGTCCGGCTCGTCGGCGCGGAAGGTGGCGACGAGGCCGCGCAGGCCGTCGCGCAGGAGGTTGTCGCCGAGGTACATGACGAAGGGCGAGTCGCCGATGAAGTCGGCCGCGGTCAGCACCGCGTGGGCGAGGCCGGCCGGCTTGTCCTGGACGATGTAGGTGATCTCGGCGCCGAACCGGGAGCCGTCGCCGGCCGCCGCGCGGATCTCGTCCCCGGTCTCCGGCGCGATGATGATCCCGATCTCCTTTACCCCGGCGTCGACCAGCGCCTCGATCCCGTAGAACAGCACGGGCTTGTTGGCGACTGGCACCAGCTGCTTCGCCGAGGTGTGGGTGATGGGACGCAGCCGGGTACCGGCGCCGCCCGAGAGGATGAGTCCCTTCAGAGGCTCCATGCGGGGTGGAAGCCTACTGAGCGGGGGCGTCAGGGACCCAGCAGGGCAGCAGGGACGACGGCAATGCCATCGGCGCGCCTGTAGGCCTCCCGGCCGGTCGTCACCACGACCGCGTCGGCGAGTTCGTCGCCGAGCTGGTCCCGGAGCCAGAGAAGGTGGCGCACGTCGCCATCGGTTGCCGCCCCGCCGAGCTTCACCTCGAGCGCGACGATCGATTGGCCACGCTCGACGATCAGGTCGACCTCGCGTTCCCCGCTCCACGTACGCAGATGCGCAATCCGCGCGTCGGCCTTCTGTGCGTAGACGCGCACGCAGAGCGTCACCAGCGACTCGAATAGAGCGCCCAACAACGTTCCGTCGCGTGGGACGCTCGGCCCTGCCGGACGTGCTTTGAGAAGGGCGTCGGCCTCGACGCCAAGGAGGCGTGCTGCCAAGGCCGGATCGGCGAGGTGGTGCTTTGTTGGAGAGGTCAGGCGACTGAGGCGATTCCGAGTTGGAAGCCAGGGCTGAACCGGATCGAGGATCCAAAGCCGCTCCAGTACATCCCGATACGGCTGGGTCGTCGGCCTTGCCGGCGTCTCCCCAAAGTCGCTGGTCGCAGCATCTCTGATCTTCTCGAGCGATGCGGTCGTCGCCGTCGCTGCCGCATAGGCGGCCATCCAACGTCGCAGAGTCGCCGGTTTCCGCACGTTGTAGTCGAGCTCCTCGAAGTCACGGTCGACGATGTGGTCGATATAGCCGTCGAGCTGCGCCAGCCGTAGACGCCGCGGCAAGCGGCGAATCCCCGGAAAACCGGATGCCAGGATCTCGTCAACGTAGCCCTCGAGGTCCATACCGGTGCGACCTTCGACCTTCGGGCACTTGCCTTCAAGCAACTCGGCGAGACTGACCGTTGGAGAGACATCGCCACGCTCCAGAAGCGTCATCGGCCGCAAACGCATCCGGACGATCCTGCCGGCCCCCGAATGAACCGGCAGGTTCGTCGGCGTGGCGGATCCGGTCAACAAGAAGCTGCCCGCCGTCGCGCCATCATCGACCGCTCGGCGCACGCGGTCGAACGACTCTGGCAAACGTTGCCACTCGTCGATCAGGATCGGTCGCTGCCCGCCAACCAGCCTTGACGAGTCCGCTTGGGCGATCAGCAACTCGTCGCTGTCGTCGAGCCTGTATACCGTGGCCGCCCGCCGTTCGGCCGTGGCCGTCTTGCCGACTCCCCTGGGCCCCTCGATGCTGACGGCAGGCAGTCCCGCCAGGAATTCGTCGAGTTCGGCATCGATGACACGTGGGCGATATCCGCTGTCTCCGACCTCAGAGTCCCGGGCTTGGCTCATATTTCTACTATACAGTTTCACGACCCTTTACTTGCCCATTTCACGAGCAGTTATGCTCCTGCTTCTCAAAGTGCGACCTGCCGTCTACATCCCTACCTTCGACGGCCGTGAGCGGCTTGAGAGGACGCTGCGCAGCCTGGAGGAGCAGAGCCGGGCGGTGGACGTGGTTGTGGTCGACAACGGGTCCTCAGACGGGACGGCGGAGATGCTGGCGGAGGAGTTCCCGGAGGTGGCGGTGCTGGCGCTGGAGCGAAACCTGGGGTTCGGGCCGGCGATCAACCGCGCCGTGCGCGAGCACCCGGCCGATCCGCTGATCCTGCTCAACAACGACGTCGAGTGCGAGCCGCGCTTCGTCGAGGCGATGCTGGACGCCGCCGCCGAGGGGGTGCGGTCGGTCGCCGGGGTGCTCTTGCAGGAACGGACGCCGGGATTGATCGATTCCGCCGGGGTCGTCGCCGACCGCACCCTGATGGGCTTCGACTACCTGCACGGGGAGCCGGTCGAGGCGGCGGCAAGTGCGGCGGACCCGCTCGGGCCGACCGGCGGCGCGGCGCTGTACGACCGGGCCGCGTTCGAGGCGGTCGGCGGCTTCGACGAGCGCATCTTCCTCTACTACGAGGACCTCGATCTGGCTCTGCGGCTGGCCGCCGCCGGGGGGCGCTGCCGACTCGCAGTCGGGGCACGGGCGCTGCACGCCTACTCGGCGAGCCTGGGCGCGGGGAGCGGCGACAAGTACGCCCGAACCGGCTGGAGCCGCGGCTACATGCTGCGGCGCTACGGGGTGATGTCGCGGCCGGGCCGGGCGCTGCGGGCGCTCACCTGCGAGGCGGCGATCTGCGGCGGACAGCTGGCGATGGACCGAACCGCGGCGGGGCTGCGGGGGAGGCTGCGGGGCTGGCGCGACGGCGGCGGGCTGGCGCGACGGGGGCTGGGCGAGGCGGCCGAGGAGCAGCTGCTGGACGTATCGATTCGGGAGGCGCTGGCGATGCGGCGGGGGCGGCGGGGCTGAATGCTACGTGCGCTCAGCGAGCGACCTCCTCGCTGGCCGGTGAACTCACTATGTAACAATGATCGCCTTGGCTCGATTCCTGACCATCCTGGCGTTAATGCTCGCCACGCTGGCCTCCAGCCTGTCCTTGTCGCCGTCGCCGGCCTCCGCCGCGAAGCCGAAGCCGAAGCCGCCTCCCCCGCGGACCGCGGTGATCGTCCTCGAGAACCACGAATACTCCCAAATGGTCGGCAATGCGGGCGAAATGCCCTTCTACAACGGTCTGCTGTCCCAGGGGACGCTCGTCACCGAATACAGCGGCGTCTCCCACCCCTCGCTTCCCAATTACCTGGCCATGATCGGGGGCTCCACCTATGGGATCAACAGCGACTGCACCGAATGCTGGGCGAGCGGCACCAACCTCGGCGTGCAGCTCTCGGAAGCCCACATCTCGTGGCGCGCCTACATGGAAGACATGCCGGAACCCTGCTATCCCGGAGCGACGTACGGCAGCTACGCGAAGAAACACAACCCCTTCATGTACTTCGAATCGGTCACCACGGTTCCAAGCCGCTGTCAGAACGTCGTCCCGGCCGGTTCCTGGCTTGAAGCCGACCTACGCAGCAAGAAGGGGCTTCGAACCTTCACCTGGATCTCGCCCAACCTCTGCAACGACGGTCACGACTGCAGCCTCGCCACCACCGATTCCTGGCTCTCGGCATGGGTTCCCCGGATCACCAAGAAGCTCGGCCCGGAAGGCATCCTGATCATCACTCTCGACGAGGGCTCACCGGGACTGCACGTACCGACCCTCGTCGTGGGACCGGGAGCGCACAAGGGAATACAGCTGGGCGGGGCTTTCAACCACTACTCGCTGCTCGCCACCATCGAGTCCCGGTACCACCTTCCCCGGATCAACGAATCCACCGGAGCGGTGCCCATGAAGGGCGCCATCCTCAAGCCTCGCAAGAAGCACGTCAAACACTGAGGCATACGAAGCCGCGCCCCAGGTATGACGGGGCGCGGCTTCTATTTCTATGCTGAGGAGCAACCCGGGCTCAATCGGGGCCTAGGGGCGCCGCTCGAGCGTCAGGTGGTGGACCCTGAAGGTGGATCCTCCGGCGCTGTAGGTGAAGCCGACCTTGACATTAAGCCGCAGTCGCCGCGACTTCGCGAGGCGCCATACCCGGTGTGAGAGGCGGCACTGGACCGTCAGCTCCCTGGCCCGGTGGACCTCCCTCGTCCCCGTACAGCCTTTCGCCAAGTGCCCCTTCTCGAGACGGGTCGTGACTTTCTGCACCGCGCTACCGGCGCCAAAGGCGGTGAGATTGGTGATGACGACCGCCCCGTGAATCTTGGTCGCGCCGAACTTCGGACGCTCCGGGGGCGAGGGCGGGGTCGGCTTCGGCGGCCACAGGTATTCGGCGAGTTCCTTCTGCCGATCGGCGATGAACTGTCGGGTTTCGGTGAGGCCGTTGGCGATCTGGGCTGCCGAGAATTCGCGCCGCCCCGCTTCTTCTTCGGCCTGGTAGGGGGCGAGCATGCTGGCGAGCGCGACGGCGTGCGCTTCGAGGTTCATCGCGGGGACCCCGGCATAGATCGTTCCGAGGTCATTGACGTACTGTCCTTTGCAGCTGGCGTCTTCGTAGCAGTAGTCGAACATGCGCCCGCCCGCCGGCTCGCCGAACGTGAGTTTCCTGTTCAGGGTCGGTTCCGGAGCCCAGCTCTCGTCGGTGCCCCACGGCAGCATCGCGAAGATCCCGGCGGGGGTGCTGTGGAGGTAGTAGTTGTTCGGGGTGATGTCTCCGTTGGACTGCCCCGCATATCCGTCCCAATTCCCGATGTAGCGCTCGACCGACCACATCTGAACCATCTCCGGGAGGTCGGCGACCGTCGCCATGTTGTCGGACCAGTCGCCTGAGTGATTGTTAACCACTTCGATCAGCTTTTCGAGATCACTGATGACTGGGGGTTCTTTTTCTGGGATTTCTTCTTGGATTTCGAAGGTGCCGGCCTCTCCGGGGCGCACATCCACGCCGGCAGTGTCCGCCTCGTAGAGGTGCCAAGTGTTTTCGGGGCCGAACATGCGCGTGAACGACGCTGGGTCGTCGAGACTTTCGAGGTTCAGGTAGACGCCGTAGTTGATTCCGTTCAGGTGCACGTCGGCGTACCCGGTCCGCGACGCCGGCACGCCAAGCGTCCGGAACATTTCGTAGGCCAGGGTCTCGTGGACCATCGAGGGGTCCTCCACCATGTTGTTGAGGGTGATCTTCTTGACCCCGAAGAAGAGATTGGGACTTTTTCCGAATTTGAGCTTGAAGGCCGCCTTCCGGCTGAGCGGTCGGAAGGACGTGTGCCCCTTGAGTTTGATGCTGACTTTCAGGGGGGAGGGCGGTACGGCTTCCCCTCCCACTTTGATGAGTTGAAAGGTCCCCTTTTGTTCTGGGTATTCGTCGGGTTCTTCTTCCAATTCTTTGACCCCGGGTTCGGGGAGAGTGAGGTTGATTTGGACTACCTGATTGGGGTTGTACATCCATTCCGCTTCGTCGGCGCTCGCCGCCGACGGGCTCAGCCACATCAGGGCCATGCAGGCAGCCGCGAGGGCGCTTAGGGCGAGGGATACAGCGAGCCAGCGAGATTGCGGTCCAGCGGATGCCATGCGTGCCTCCAGGATCTGAGATTTAGCTCCGATTCGCTTCCGAGGCTAGATCTGTCGCAGCGGCTCAGAAAGGGGGACTTGCACGGATTTGGCATCGGAAAACCCGTATTTTTCAGTGCCCCAGGCGACGACCGGCTGAGCGAGCGTTCTCGAGCCCCCCGCTACCGCGCAGGCGGCGACGCTCGGCCAGGAGGCTGGGGAGCCAGCGCAGGGCGCTCAGCTTGCCGCGCAGGGTGGCCCGGAAGCGGCGCTGGCGGGTGGCGCGCAGCAACGCGCCGGCCTCGACCGCGGCGATCCGCGGCGCGGCGGTCCAGGGCATGAACTTGAGCTGGGTGGCGAGGCGGTTGCGGGCGACGAGGCGGGCGTTCTCCGCCGCCGGACGCTCGAAGCCGGCCTGCCAGGAGGCGTTGCCGAGGTGCCAGACGACCGCCTCGGGGACGTATTGGAAGCGCCAGCCGGCGATCCGCGCCCGCACGTTGAGGTCGACGTCCTCGTAGAAGGCGAAGTAGCGCTCGTCGTAGCCGCCGAGGTCGTCGAAGAGCTCCCGCCGCAGCAGGCAGGCGGCGCCGCAGACGCCGAAGACCTCGCGGCGGACGAGGTGCTCAGGCCGCTGGGCCTCCCCCGCCCCCAGCTCGATCGCCCGGCCATCGCGGGTGAGCGCCTGGCCGGCGCTGTAGATGCGGGCGGAGTCGATCGAGCGCGGCGACTCGCCTCCCTCCTCCCACTGCAGGATGCGGGGCTGGACGCCGCCCAGCGAGGGGTCCGCTTCCAGCGCGTCGAGCAGCATTCCCACGCATCCGGGCTCGAGCACGGTGTCGGCGTTCAGGGCCAGGATCGCCGGCGCGGAGACGCGGCTCGCGCCGAGGTTCATCGCCGCCGCGAAGCCAGCATTGCTAGGCAGCGGGAGGTGTTCGACGCCGCGCCCGCGCAGCAGCTCCAGGGTGCCGTCCGTCGAGCCGTTGTCGACGACCAGCAGCTCGATCTCCGCGCTCTGGCCCTCGAGCGAGTCGAGGCAGCGCGGCAGGAGCCCAGCCGAGTTCCAGCTCGGGATCACCACCGCGACCTTCGGCGCCACGCTCATCCGCGGCAGCCTGACACACGGCTATCGTGCTGCGCCGATGCGGAGACGGCGCCGATGACCATCTCGTCCGTCCGCCGAACGCTTGGCGAGACGCTCTTCCGGGATCCCCCCGCGAAGAAGAGCGACATGGGCCGGGCTTCGGCACTGCTGATCCTCGGCGGCCTCTTCGTGCTGGCGATGCTGCTGCAGATGCTGCGGGTGGGCTGGTCGGCATCCCTGCACTCGCTCTGGGCCGAGGACGGCGCGATCTACTTCTCCGGCGCCGTCCACAACGGCTTCGGCGGCAGCCTCTTCGACACCTACGCGACCTATCTGGTCTTCGTGCCGCGGGCGATCGGCGAACTAGCCGGGCTCTTCCCGCTGCAGGACGCCCCGGCGGCGATCTCGGTCATCTCCAGCGCCGTCGTCGCCCTCAGCGGGCTGGTCGTCTGGCACGCCACCGAGGGCCTGATCGAGAGCCCCTACCTGCGAGCGGCGCTGGCGGCGCTGACCGTGCTGGCGCCGGTCGGCGGGCTGGAGTCGACCGACTCCGCCGCCTACGTCCCCTGGTACCTGCTGTTCGCCGGCTTCTGGATCCTGCTCTGGCGCCCCCGCACCACCGCCGGCGCGGTCGGAGCGGGGCTCTTCATCCTCGCCACCGGCCTCAGCACGCCCGGGGTCTGGTTCTTCGTCCCCCTGGCCCTCTTGCGGACCCTCGCCGTCCGCGACCGCTGCGACGGCCTCGTCCTCGCCGGGTTCTGGGCGGGTGCGATCGCGCAGGTTCCGGTCCTGGCGCTGAACGAAGAAACCGCGGTGACCCCGCTGTGGACGCACGACATCTGGACCGACTACCTGCAGCGCGTCGTCGCCGGCGCGGCCCTCGGCCTGCGGCTCGGAGGAAAGGCCTGGGAGCACCTCGGCTGGCCCTTTCTGATCGTGCTCCTGATCGTGGTCCTCGCCGCGCTCGCCTACGGCGTTTCCCGCACCAACCTCGCCGCCCGCCTGCTGGCGCTGATCGCGATCCCGACCTCGCTGCTGATGTTCGTCGTCTCCGTCTACCAGCGCGCCGTCGGTTCGCAGATGCTGTGGCAGCCCCACATCTACATCGAAGCCGCCGGCCGCTACGCGATCGTGCCGGCGCTGCTGCTGGCCTCGGTCGCCGCGGTGATGCTCGACCGGCGCTCCCGCCGTCGCGAGGGCGAACGCCGGCCCCCTTGGCTCGCCTACGGCGCCGTGGCGCTGACCCTCGTCGTCATCGCCGTCTCCTTCAGCGTCGAGAACCTCGAAGCCCGCGGCACCCCACCCTGGCAAGCTTCGCTCGAACACAGCGCCGAAGTCTGCGCCGACGAAGGGGCGAGTGAAACCGGGGTGGCGACCTCGCCGCCGGGCTGGGGCCTGAACATCCCATGTGAGGAGCTCTCCTCGTTCGCACCCTCCCCGCCGGCAGGCTGAGCCGAGCCCGGGCCTCCGAGGGCCAGCTCAGCGGCAGACGCGCGCCGTCTGGCTCGCTTCGACGTGCATGTACCAGGGGGTCTTGGCGCGGTCACGGGGAACCGTCACAACCGTGGTCGAGTCGCCTTCGCCACCGGCGATCGGGACCGGGAACTCTTCGGTCGCGAAGCGGCGCATCGCGATCTCCGCCGGCGGCCCGGGAGCGACTTCGACCCTGGTCAGCCCAGGGCCGATCTTGACCTCTTTCTGTGCCGATTCGCCGCCCGGCAGGGTGACGCAGGCTTCTTCGGCAGTGGAGCTGGCGTCGAAGCTGCCAGGGGTGCTTTCGGCCGAGATCGGCAGCGCCTGGGAGAGCACCAGGTCGGCGTAGTGGCGGCCGATCGGAGAAGCCCGTTCGAGCTCGGGAACGCTGTAGGCGGGCGTCCCCCAGCGATCGACGGCTTCGAACCACTTTTCCGCTTCTACCAGCGCCAGCGAGGCGGTCCCGGTCGTTTCAACCGAGCCGAGGAAGAAGGCCGGGGCGACGGTGTCGCGGGCGATTTCCATCGCCGCGATGTCGGATCGGGTGTAGATGCTCTGTTCCTTCTCCCAGTCGCTGCCGTTCTTCATCTGCGCCAGGTTGGGGAGGATCGCCAGCAGCGCCGCGACGCCGACGATGATCAGCGCCTTCCTGCTGAAGCGCCAGCCGCGCAGCAGCTCCGCCGCCATCAGCAGGACGAAGACGGCGCCGGCGTAGACGTAGCGGCTGGCCGAAGCTTCGCGGCCGGGAACGAAGTTGAGCGCCGCCAGCAGCCAGTAGCTGACGGCGGCGATCGCGACCGTCCAGAAGCCGCGCGAGAAACCCGGCTTGCGCCACTGGCCGAAGGCGACGAGGGCGACGACGCCGACCAGCAGCGGCCGGCCCCAGTCGTTCTGGCCGGGGCTGTTGACGGGGATCGTGCTGAGGCCGGCGAGCGAGTCGAGTGCCGAGGCGAACCCTTCGACCACGTAGGCCGGCGAGTTGAGGATGTTTTGCAGGGTCAGGTGATGTTCGGCTTCATGGCCGTAGCCCGCGTACCAGGCGAGGTAGATCAGCAGCGGCACGGCGAAGACGTAGGCGCGCCGCCAGCCGCGCTCCTTTCGATTCAGGACCAGGTCGACGAAGGCGGCGACGATGAAGGAGATGCCGAGGCTGCCGGAGATCGTCGCCAGCGCCAGCATCGCGCAGGCCCAGGCGTCGCCGCGGGAGTCTTCGCGGTCGAGGAAGAGCAGCATTGCCAGGCCGAAGACGATCGGCAGCGTGAACTCGTTCTCGAACGGCCAGAGGATCACCGGCCAGGCGGAGCCGAGGAAGAGGATCGTGACCGCGGCGACCAGCGCCAGCCAGGGCCCGACGCGACGCCGGATCCAGACGAAGAGCAGCACCGCGGCGGCCATCAGGGTGACGCCCATCGCGATCTGTTCCGGGACGTTGGAGGTCATCCCGAAGACCTCGAGCAGGACCTTCGTGATCAGCACCGGCAGCACCACGATGTGCTCGTTGTGCGGCATGAAGAACGAGTGCGCCGTCCAGGGCTGGCGGTCGAGCAGGAAGGCGAAGGTGTCCTGGAAGAAGGTGATGTGCCACTGGGCGAGGACGAGCATGACCACCGCCACGAACAGCGCCGCGCCGAGGAGGGCCACCGGGCCGCGGCGCTCGAAGGCGGCGAACGCCTCTTCCCGGCGGCCCCGCGCCACGCCGCCGTTTGTCTGAACCTGAGTCTCCAAAGCGCCCTTCGCGGCCGAGAATTGCCGCGGGTCGTGAGTGTATTGTCGGCCGCCGTCGTCGGGCTCAGACGACCTCGATTAAACGATTCAGGAGAGGCGATCGGTGAAGCCGAGGGGGGAGCGCGCAGCGATGATCGCGGTGCTCGTGCTGGCCGCGATCGGCTGCCTGCTGGGAGCCCTCGACGCGCCGACGACGAAGGGTCCCTCCCTCCACGAGGAGGTCGGGGACCTGGTCCGCATCGCCTGCACGACGGCGCTGGCGATCTCGCTCCTGCTCGGGCCGGGGATCCTCTGGCGGCTGCTCGGCCGGTCGGCGCTGGGGCTCGCATACGTGCCGCTGCCGGGCCTGGCGCTGCTGATCGCGACCGCCCTGCTGGCCTGGCTGCTCGCTCCCGGGGTCGAACCGAGGCTGGTCTGCTTCGCCGTCTTCGCGCCGCTCCTCGGACTGCTCTTCGGCGCCCTGCTCGGAGCCGGCCCAGAAGACGTCTTCGCGCCCGAGGAGCAGCGGGCCCTGCTGCTCAGCGGCCTCGCCCTCGGCCTCGCGATCGGGAGGACGATCTGGTCGCTCGACCCCGCCGGCGAGCTCTACGCGGGAGGGATCTCACGCACCTTCTACGCCGAGCCCCGACCCGACAGCCGCATCCCATACCTGGTCTCCGAGCTGATCGCCCATGGCAAAGGCCCCTTCAGCCCCGAGGGCAGCGCCCTCTACTCCCCCTACAACTTCACCAGCCGCGGGCCGCTGGGCGGGCTGGCCAGTGCCCCGCTCGTCTTCCTCAGCGGCGGCAAGCCGCCGATCGAAAGCCCCGAACAAGCCTGGCAGCCGTTCGACGAACAGGGCTTCATGGCGTTCCGGCTGGCAATGATGACCTTCAGCCTCACGGTCTTCTACTCGCTCTGGGAACTGGTCCGCAAGCTGGCGGGTCTGCGGGCGGCCCGGTTGGCGATCCTGCTCGCGGTCTCGACCCCGTTCCTGATCGACGAACTGATCTTCACCTGGCCGAAGCTCCTGGCCGCCGCCTTCGTCCTCCTCGCCGGCCTGGCGATCGTCGAACGTCGCCCGCTGCGCAGCGGGCTGCTGGTCGGGCTCGGGTACCTGATGCACCCCAGCGCGCTGCTGGCGCTCGCCGGCATCGGCCTGCTGGCGCTCTGGCCGCTGCGCGACGCGAGCTGGAAGCGCCCCGACCTGAAGGCGGCGCTCCTGCTCGTGGCCGGCGTCGCCGTAAGCCTCATCCTCTGGCGTCTCGTCAGCGGCAGCCACTACGACCAGAACGGCTTCCTCGAATACTTCCGCGAGGCCGGCTCGAACGCGCACCCGGGATTCGGGGCCTGGGTCGACTACCGGCTGGGCTCGCTCGGCAACACGATCGTGCCGCTGATGCTGCCGTTGTTCTATGCCAGCAACCACTCGATCAACGTCTTCGGCGGGCAATCGCCGCCGATCATCCACTTCTTCTTCCAATACTGGGCCGGGGTCCCGTTCGGGCTGGCGATCGTCTTCTTCCCGCTGCTGCTCTGGAGCCTATGGCGAGCCGGCCGCCGCTGGCCGTGGCCGATCGTCGCCGTGGTCGTCGTTCCCCTCCTCCTCTTCACCGTCTACTGGGGCTCTTCGGTGACCGGGATGCTGCGCGAGGGGATGCAGACATGGGTGATGACCCTGCTCGCGGTGGTGGCAGTTCAGCAGGCGGCCGACGGCTTCCCCTGGCTGCGCTCGAAGCCGATCCGGGCGATCCTCTCGCTGCGAGCGGTGGAGACCCTGGCGGCACTGACCGGGATGACGCTCGGCACCAACGGCTTCCAGCTGCTGAGCGATCAGCGAACGCTCAACGACCTGGCAGCGCTGACGCTCATGCTCGGTTGCTCAGCGGCGCTGGCGATCGCCGTCTGGCGGACCACGCCGGAGCGGCTCGACGAGGCCCGACTTCGAGGCCGAGGACGAGAAAGCCGATGAGCGCGACGGCCGCGACGACCAACGACGCCGCCGACCAGGAACTGCCTTCCGGCGGTTCGAACGAGGGCACGTAGATCACCAGCATCGCCACCGCGTTCAGCCCCAGCCACCAGCAGGCGAAGCGCGGGTAGACCGCCCGCAGCCCAACCGCGCAACCGCAGATCCCGAGCACCGGCAGCAGGTAGCTGCCCTGGTGGATCGAGGTCTGCGCGACCGCGCCGCCGTACTGGATCAGCGCCCAGAGAACCGCGCCAAGCCCGAACGCCGCCAGGCACATCGCCGCCAGCCTCCACTCGGCCGGGTCGCGGCCACGGCGGCGCCAGCCGATCGCCATCGCCACCGGGCCCAACAGCAGCAGGCCCAGCGAGGGCACAAGGTTGAAGAAGAAGATCGAGCGGATCGGGCGCACGGCTTCTTCGAATTCGCCGTTTTCGACCGCCGAGACGACGTGGTCGAGGTTGTCCGCCATCGGCCGGCCGCCGAAGATCGAGACGAAGTTCTGGCCCTTGTGGTGGATCGTGCCACTGAGGCCGGATTCGGAATAGCTGTCCTCGATCGCTTCGCCGACCCCGCGGCCGTCGATTTCGCTGACGCCGCCGAGGAACCACTTGGTCAGACGGTTGCCCGGCGGGTCGCCCCACTTCTGGTAGGCGGACCACGGCGCCATCAGGACCGCGCCGGTGAGGACCGCGACTCCCAGCCAGCGCCAGCTCGGCAGTCCGCGGACGGCGCCGATCGCCAGCAGCGGCAGGGCGCCGAAGACGCTGGCTCCATGCCCCATCATCGCCAGGCCCGAGCAGTGCCGCGAACAGCGCCGCGCCCCAGAGGCTCCGACGCACCTCGTTCCAGAGCGGGGTCAGGACCAGCGCCGCCGCCGCCAACAGCATCGCCGCCGGCAGCAGCTTCGGCCAGACGAAGAAGCCGTTGACGATCGCGATGTCGCTGAGCAGGACGGTGATCATCGCCAGCGCCCGGGTGACGCGGCCGGCGCCGCCGGCGACGAGCAGCGCCCAGAGGCCGACGATCCAGAGCTGCTGCAGGACGACCCCCATCACCTCGTAGTGGAGTCCGAAGCTGTCCCAGCCGAAGGTCCGCTCGAAGTTCGCATAGCCGATCTGCAGCGGCGGCCGATCGCTGGCCAGCCATTCGCCGCCGTAGATCGGAGGCGTGCCGTTATGCCCGTGGACGTAAAACCAATCGGAGAAGAAATGGGGAATGTCGTTGTCGCTCGGCAGCGGGCCCGAGAACCTGTTGCCGGACATCTGCACCGCTTCGTGGCTGCCGCCATGGGCGAAACCGAGGAAGACGAGGAAGGAGCTGCCGAGCACCCAGAGCCCCAGGGGAATCGCCAGCCGTCGCAGCAGGCCACGCTCGATTCCACCGCCGTATAAGAGCCAAGCTGTGAGCAGCACCGAGCCGAAGGCGATCAGGAAAGAGACCGTCTGCCCCAACTCATGACCGCCGTAGAAAGCCCAGAACGCGAGCATCGCGGCGCAGCCCGTGGCCGCCAGCGCGATCGCAAGCAGCACCGGCTCCCGCCGCTCGCCCCTGCTCGCCGCAAACAGGGCCGCCGCAACTCCCGGCAGACCGGTCAGCAGGATGTGGGTCGCGAGCAGGACCAAGAGTTCCCCCTGCACCATCGGCGGGAGGTTCGCAGAATCTACGACCAGTCCGTACAACCCCCCCGGGGTTTCATGCCGGTAGCGTTCTGCCACGCTCGCCGCCGGGGAAGCAGCCCCGGGGCCAAGCGACTGCCTACCGATGCCCCTCGACGACGCCATCGCAAGCCCAAGCCCGATCGCCTCCCCGGGTCCGAACACGCCGCTCGCGATCCAGGTCGAAGATCTCCACAAGTCGTTCCGGATCCCTACCCAGCGCGTCGACTCGCTGAAAGAGCGCGCGGTGCACCCGTTCGCCTCCCGCGAGTACCGCGAACTGAAGGCGCTGAACGGCGTCTCCTTCGAGATTCACCAGGGCGAGTTCTTCGGGATCGTCGGCCGCAACGGCTCCGGCAAGAGCACCCTGCTGAAGCTGCTGGCCAGCATCTACCGCGCCGATAGCGGAGCGATCCGGATCGCCGGCCGCCTGGCGCCCTTCATCGAGCTCGGCGTCGGCTTCAACCAGGAGCTGACGGCGCGCGAAAACGTCGTCCTCAACGGGGTGATGATGGGGCTGACGCCGAAGGAGATGCGCGAACGCCAGACGCGGTGATCGACTTCGCCGAGCTGCACGAGTTCGCCGACCTGAAACTGAAGAACTACTCCTCGGGGATGCTGGTCCGGCTCGCCTTCTCGGTGATGATGGAGGCCGACGCCGACGTGCTGCTGATCGACGAGGTGCTGGCGGTCGGCGACGCCTCGTTCCAGCAGAAGTGCGCCGACGCCTTCCACAGATGAAAGAGCGAAGGCAAGACGATCGTCCTCGTCACCCACGAGATGGCCGCGGTCGAGGAGTACTGCCACCGCGCCATGCTGCTCGCGAGGGCGAGGTCCAGCACATCGGCGACCCGGCCGAGACCGGGCCGCGAATACCTGAAGTTGAACTTCGCGGGTGAGCGGGCTGCCGCGGTCGAGGCAAGGAGTCCGTCTCGGAGGGAGCGCGGCTGCTCGAGTGCCTGCAGCGTCGACGAGGCCTCGGGGAAGGAGGTCGACGAACGCTCGAGAGCTGGGCGAGCCGATTCGGGTCCGGGTGGAGGTCGAACTACTGCGTTCGGTCGCCGGCGGTCTGCACATCGGCTTCGTCGTCGGCGACAGCCGACGACGTTTCGGGTTGTTCGAAGTTCGGCGAGCCCCATGAGCGCCGATGACGGACAGCAAGTCTGAACGGCGACCGGGTGGTCGTCGAAGCCGCGATCGAAAACTGGCTCGCCCCCGGCCGTTACTTCATCCACTGCGGTGTCCAGAGCCCGTTCGGCATCTCGCTCTTCGCCCGTAGGGCGACGAGCTTCGTGGTCTTCGGGTCCGCAGCAACGAAAGGGATCACCAACGCCCAACCACGAGTACGAGGTCGCGATCAAAGGCGAGGCTCCGGCATGAGCAGCCGTCACATCCAGCCAGCCGCGCCTGCAGCAGGTAAACGGGCCTTCGGCTCTTGGGGGCGGCCCCCGCCGCTTCTTCGACCTGCTCTGGCTGATCTCGGTGACCGAATTCAAGCGCGTCTACTTCGGCACCGTGCTCGGCTACCTCTGGTCACTGATCCGGCCGCTGCTGCTGTTCGGGGTCCTGCTTTTCGTCTTCACCCAGGTCTTCGGAGTCGGCAACGAACAGGTCGAGCACTACCCGGTGATGCTGCTGATCGGGATCGTCCTCTACACCTTCTTCCAGGAATCGACGAGCAACTGCGGTGACCTCGGTCGTCATCCAGGAGGGAGTGGTCCGCAAGACCCAGTTCCCGCGGCTGGTGATCCCCCTCTCGACCGTCCTTACCGGCGCCTTCAACCTCTTCCTCAACCTGATCATCGTCTCGTCTTCGTCTTCGCCTTCGGGGTCTCGACCCGACCTGGACCTGGCTGCTCTTCCCGATCGCCTCCTCGTTCCTCTTCGTCCTCACGGCGGCCATTCGAGGCGCTCTCGGCGCTCTACGTGCGCTTCCGCGACTCGCCGATCATCTGGGTCGTCGTCGCCCAGAGTGCTGTTCTACGCGACGCCGATCCTCTATCCGGTCACCGCCTTCGAAAGCGAAACGACCAGAACGTCTGCTGATGATCAATCCGCTGGCGGTGATCTTCGAGCAGGTCCGGGTCTGGGTCCTCGGGGAACCGCAGACGGCCGCTGGGCCCCATCAACCGTTGCGCCGACCGCGGTCGAAGCGGCCGGCGGCTGGCTCGGGCTGCTCCCTGCGGCGGCGATCTTCGTCGGCGTCTGCGCTTCGGCGGCCTGGATCTTCAACCGCGAGGCGCCGCGGATCGCCGAGGCAGCTCTAGTAGACTCGCTGTTTGATACTCGGTCACGGATGGCGATCCGATCAACCCCGCTGCGGCCAGCCCGACGACCCCAGTCCGAGTCTGGAAGCGGAGATCGGCACGCGCGACGAGGAGATCCTGCGCCTGCGCGACCTGCTGATCGCGCGCGACGCCGAACTGGGCGCCGCCAAGGGGCGCCTGCGGATGATCGAAGGACCATTCCGAGCGGATGTGCCGAGGCTGGCGGCGCGGATCCCGATCCCGGGCGACGCCTGGCTGCTCCAGCGCGGATCCTGCGGCGTGCTGCAGGCGCGGCCGCCGTTAGCCGGTGGCCGCGCCCCGCTTCTCGATCGTCACGCCGGTCTACGAGACGCCGACCGAGCGTCCTCTGGTCGACGATCGAGTCGGTCCTCGGCCAGACCTTCGGCGACTGGGAGCTCTGCCTGGTCGACGACGCCTCGCCCTCGGCGCGAGGTGAGCGAAGCTGCTCGACGCGCTGCGCCGCGCGTAGACCCGCGGATCCGGGTCGAGCACCGGGCCGAGAACGGCGGCATCGTCGCCGCCTCGAACACCGCCCTGGCGATGGCGACGGGCGAGTTCGTCGCCCTGCTCGACCACGACGACCGCCTCCACCCCGACGCGCTGGCGCTGGTCGACGAGGCGATTGCGGCGCCAACCCGGAGGCCGACTACGTCTACACCGACGAAGACAAGATGACCGCGAAGGGCCACCACAGCCGCGCCGTTCCTGAAGCCCGACTGGTCGCCGGAGCGGATGCGCACGCAGATGTACACCTGCCACCTCAGCGTGCTGCGCCGCTCGCTGGTCGAGGAGGTCGGCGGCTTCGACCCCGAGTACGAGGGGGCCCAGGACTGGGACCTCGTGCTGAAGGTGACCGAGCGGGCGCGAGCCGTCGCTCCACGTGCCGCGAGTCCTCTACCACTGGCGCGGGATCGAGACCTCGACCGCGCGGCGGCGGCGAGAGAGGCGAAGCCGTGGGCCTTCGAGGCCGGCGCGCGGGCGATGCAGGCGCACTGCGAGCGGACCGGGTGCAGGCGCGGTCGCGCGCGACCCGAGCGACCCGGGCGTCTATCACCTGAACCCGGCGCTCCGCAGGAAGCCGCTGGTCAGCATCGTCATCCCGACCAACGGGCCAGCGGCGCGAAATCCGCTACCAGGAGGTGACCTGGTCGGCCACTGCGTCCGCAGCATCGTCGACGAGTCGACCTACTCGAACTACGAGATCGTCGTCGTCGCCGACAGTCGACACGCCGGCGGGCGCGATCGCCGAGCTGCGAAGCGGCGCGCCGGCGACCGCCTCCGCCTCGTCCCCTTCGACCGGCCCTTCAACTTCTCCGAGAAGATCAACGCCGGCGCCGTCCACAGCCGCGGCGAGCACCTGCTGCTTCCTCAACGACGACATCGAGGTCGCGACGCCGAACTGGATCGAGCGGATGGTCATGTACTCGCTCGATCGACGGAGATCGGCGCGGTCGGCGGCCTGCTGCTGCTCGAAGACGGCCGCATCCAGCACGCCGGCGTCGGCTTCGAGGGCGGCCTTCCCGGCCACCCCTACTACGGCTATCCCGCGCGACGTCCCCGGCTACGCCAACGCGGTGCGCATCGCCCGCGACCTGCTCGCCGTCACCGGCGCCTGCCTGATGACCCGCCGCGATCTCTTCGAGGAGGTCGGCGGCCTCAGCACGACCTTCCCGGTCAACTACAACGACGTCGACTACTGCCTGAAGCAGGTCGAGTGCGGCCGCCGCGTCGTCTACGACCCCGACCTGGTGATGACCCACTTCGAGTCCTCGAGCCGCTCCTCCGACGTCGACGAGTGGGAGAAGGACTACCTGCGCGAGCGATGGGGCGGGGTTACCGATCCCGATCCCTACTCGCATCCCTACCTGCGCGAGGGTCTGCCGCGCCTCACCTCGCCCTTCCTCTGGGCGCAGCGGCGGCCGCCGAAGCTGCGACGGCGGATCACCCGCTCGGCCGCAGGCTAGCCGCGGCGCAGGTCCAGGTCGATCAGGGCTTCGCGCATCAGGCTCAGCTCAGAACCTTCGTCGTCCTCGACCCGCGTTTCAGCGACTTCCTCAAGCATCGCTTCGACGAGGTCGCAGTGCTCGGCGACGCTGGTCACATCGTCGGAGCGGATCTCCGCCGCCGCCCGGCGCAACTGGCTCCTGTCGCGGTCGAGTCGCTGAAGCAGAGCTGCTAGGTCGATCGGGTCACCGGACTCGAAGAGCCAGCCGTTGTCCCCCTCCCTGACCGCCTCCGGGAGCGCTCCGATCGCTGCGGCGATCACCGGGATGCCGCAGGCAAACGCCTCACGCACGACGATCGAATAGGTCTCAGGCACGATCGAGGGAACCACCAACGCATCAACGTCGGCGAGCAGAGCTGGCAGGTGGGAAGGCGAGAAGCCGTTGGCCAGCCGCAGCCGCAGCCCAGGCACCTCCTCCGCCGCCTCCTGTAGCTGACGCGAAAGCGGCGGCAGGGCAACGCCGAAGACGGTGTACTCACACTGCGGGATCTCGGCGACCCGCAGGGCGTCAACGACCGTCTGGAAGCCCTTGTGCTCAACCGTCACCCCGATTGAGGCGAGCCTGAGAGGACCGTCCGCGGTCGGCTGTGACGCCAGGACCGGCCCAAGCGGGCCGACTCCATTAGGGACGATCCGAATCGGCTTTTCCGCGCCGCGCCGCGCTGCAAAGGCGTCGGCGAGGAACTGCGATGGCGCCGTCACCTGGTCGGCCGCGCGCAATGCCGCAGCAAAACTCTGCGAGCGCAGCGACCAGCGCAGGAGAGCATCGGGCTGGTCGCCGAAGCAGTGCACAGCGCAGGCCCGGCCACCCTCGGGGCCAGGGCAGAGCTCGCCGGAGCTGCGCTGGAGATGCAACCGTGGGCAGAGCATGAAGAAGTCGTGCAACGCGAGCACGACCGGAACCTCCCAGCGGTGCGCCACCGCGATGTATCCGGGTGAATGGTTGAGAAGGTGGGTTACAAGGATCGCCTCGGGGTCGACTTCGACCAAGACACGCTCGAAGATCCGCTCCAGCGTCGGCTCCTGGACAGGGAACTGTTCATGCTTGGAGCCGCCACCGACGATCGAGTGGACCGGAACCCCCTCCCGTACCTCGCGCTGGAGTTTCAGGGTTGGCGGGGACCCGCTCGGGTCACGGGTGAGCACAACGACCTCATGTCCGCGCCCAGTCAGCGTCTCGGCGACTTGGGCCGAGAGCCGCTCGACCCCGGCCACCCCGGTCGGCGGGTAGCGATGGCAGACCAGCAGAACCTTCATCGCGCGACGCCGATGGTCACGATCCGTCGCGGCGGGAGTTCGCTACGCGGGAGAAGGCATCGACTGCCTCAGGGGGGAAACTCGTGTAGTTGGCACCGAGCCACTGGCCGGCACTTTGGGCCGCCCGGCGCAAAGCCGCCTGGATCTGCCAGCGTTCGAGCTCCTCTTCCTCAAGGCCGAACTTCTTCGCGAGAAATTCCCAATCGCTCGCGATCATGCCCCGCGCTAGCGCCTCGGCCTCCTCACCAGAGAGCGAGCGCCCATTGATCTCGCGGTTGGCGATCCCATCGTCGACGTTCCGCATCAACCACTCACGCAATGAGTACTCATGGGAGTGGTACACGCGGGAGTCGGGCTCGTGGACGAGCGCCATCCCGGCTTCGACCACCTCGCGCGCCCAGAGGAGATCCTCGCCTATTGCCCTCACTGACTTGAACGGGAACTCGCGCAGGACATCCGCCCGTACAGCGGAGCTGACGGTGTGGAAGTTCAGCAGCAAGCGCCGCTGCTCGATCGACATCGCTGCATAGGCACCCCAATCCTCGATCCGCTTGACCGAACGTTCCGGGGAGCCGCTGGGGTCGAAGCTGCCGTCACGGCTCGTCAACGGATCGGCATCGGGGTAGGGAAGAACCCGGCTGGTGGCGCCAGCGACGCCCGGGTCGGAATCCAAGGCATCAAGCAGGGGCTGGAGCCAATGCTTGTCGCACGGCTGGCTGCGCTGGTTGAAGAAGACAAAGACGTCCCCCTGAGCGTGCCGAGCGGCGAGGTTGCGAGTGAGGCCGTGATCGAACTCCGCCGCGTCGATCGAAAGCACCGTCGCGTCGAACTCCTTGAGGATGGTGACGGTGTCGTCGCGGGAGGCGGAGTCGACGGCGACGATCTCAAGTTCTGCGGCGGCATCCTGAGCCAGGAGCAAGGGGAGCGTTCGACGTAGGCCCTCACCGGCGTCCATCAAGGGCATCAACACGGAGACACGCCGACGGCCACGGCCACCCCGCAAGCGGTGGAACTCGCCGACGTTGACGATCTCTGGCTCGCCGCCGCTTCGCTGCCGGCCGTGTGGAACCGCCGGCAGGGCAGCCTCGTCTCGGCGGTGCTGAAGAGCCGCACGCGTCCGCAGGGCCTGCAGCTCGAGCAGCTCATCCGTGCGGATCGTCAGGAGGTGCTCTAAGCGATCCTCTGCCTCGGTCTCCCTGCGAACGGTCGCGAACAGGGGCGAGATCGACAATCGGACCGGGAACCTGTCTCCATATTCGGCTTCGATCAAACCGTCCGCG
This sequence comes from uncultured Solirubrobacterales bacterium, assembly GCA_963785775.1. GTDB lineage: Bacteria > Actinomycetota > Thermoleophilia > Solirubrobacterales > 70-9 > VAYN01. Next base: position 684,297 of record CAWAWH010000003.1, read on the forward strand.
AGGTAGTGGTCAAAGTCGTCCGGCGAGATCTGGTCCTTCCAGCGCTCGGCGTAGAGACGGCTGTTGTGATCGACATGGTTTGCTTGGCCATCCTCCCAGCGGGTTACCGACTCGAGGTGATAGAGGACACTATCCGGGCAGTACCGGATCTCGTGCCCCTGCTTGCCCATGCGCAGGCAGAGGTCAACATCCTCGTAGCCGTTGATGAAGGCGGTGTCGAAGCCACCGAGAGCCTCGAAGACCGCCTGCCGCACAAGCAGGCAGGCGGCGGTTGCCGCGATGACCCGCTTCGGACGCGTCGCCGCCGGATGGTCTCCCGGCATCCCCGCGTAGAGATGGTGGGGCCAGCGGTCCTGGCCGATCGCGACGCCGGCGTGCTGAATCGTTCCATCCGGGTAGAGCAGACGCGAGCCCGTAGCCGCCGCCTGGGGGTTACCGAGGATGTCCCCGACCAAGGCGTCCAGCCAACCGGGCAGGGGGACGGTGTCATTGTTGAGGAAGACGAGGAAGTCGACCTCGCCGGCCGTCCGAGCGCCTTGGTTGCAGGCCTCCGCAAAGCCGCCGTTCTCTTGCCTCGCAACCATCGTCAGCCGCTCGTCGAAGTGAGCGAAACGCTCGGCGGTCCCGTCACTCGAGGCGTCATCGACAACCACCACGCGCCAGTCGCACTCGGGAGGGTGTTTGAAGAGAGCTTCGAGACAGGTGCTGAGCAGGTGCGCCCCATTGAAAGTGGGGATCACCAGCGCGCACCGCGGAAGGTCGCTCATCTCTATTTGCGGTGCCGCCGGAGCCAGCCCACGCCGGGGAGCCTGCGCAGCAACCTGTAGGCACGACCGTAGGTGCCATTCTGCATGGCCTGAATCTCCAGTTGTACCTGGTGCAGCTGGGCATGCACGCTCCGGATCTCCTCGTCCCTGCGGGCCAGTCCTTGGTTCAGGTCCTCGATCTGGGCGTCACGGCGGAGCACCTGGTCGTGAGCCTCGATCAGAGCGTGGCGGAGCTCTCCCTCACGCCCGGCGATTTCGCTCATCTTCTGCTCGAGCTCGGCCGTGCGGGACGCCGCCAGGCGCAGCTCCACGAGTTCGCGAAGCCGCGCCTGGATCTCGCGCAGGCCCTCGCGTTCCATCGGGACGGCCTTGACGACAAACTGATAAGTGCGCGCGTCGGGATCGCGCTCGAGCTCTTCCCACACCGCCGACGGGACTGCCTCCGGTTCGACGGACACCTCAGAGGCGTCGATGTTGAGTTCATGGCGATGCAGCTCGGCCAGCCCCAGCTCGGCCTCGTCAAGCAGTTGCTCGAGGCTCTCTCGGGTGAAGAAGCGCAGATGAGTCGAATCGAGCAGGCCCGCCTCGCGATAGTCGAAGTGCCCGGAAAGCAATGCAAGCCGCACGCTTCCATGGGCGACATTGGGAACCGAGATGACGAAGTAGCCGTCCGGCTGCAAGAAAGGCCGAAGTCGTGCCAGGGCGGCAAGCGGGTCCTTCAGGTGCTCAAGCACGTCGGCCGCGACGATGGCGTCGAATCGTTCCTCGCCCAGCTCGGCGTCGGGGTCGAAAGTATCGAGATCTCCCACGATCACCCGCTCGCAGTGGTCTTTCGCGTGGCGAGCCATCTCCGGGTCGAACTCGATTCCGACAACGGTGCAGCCCCGGTCCGTGAAGACCCGTGACATGTACCCGGTCGCCGGACCGAGCTCGAGCACACGCTTTCCCTCCCCGACGAGTTTCACCACGTCGGCGTGGACGCTGCTGGACTCGAGGTCGATCTCCTCGAAGTCGTAGCGAGGGGTCGAAGACCCTTGCTCGGCGGAAGCACCCGTCATCGTGCGCAGCCTAGCGTAGGGCCCTGCGGCTAACCGCTCCCTCCGACCCTTCGTCTCACTGCTCTGATGAGGCCAGATGCGCAGCCAGCGGTTACCCAGGTAGTGAGGGGTTGTATGCTCCTCTTCGAGCAGCTCGCCCGGAAATTCCCCTGGCTTCAGTCCAAGTCGTCGCAGAACGACCGGCAGGCTCAGCTGGTCCTGCACCGTCCAGCGTTCGATCTCCTCCATCCATTGCTTCCCCAGCTCTCGCGTCTGGGGGTTGGCCAAGTCCCAGGCAATGACCCCACAGGCCCAGAGCCCGCCCTGATCCGGGTGCCCGCCAAGGCGGTAGTGGTCGACTTGCCGCCGAATCGGCATCCCGCTGTACTTGCCTCCCTGCGACTCCACTCCCAATGACGCCTCAGCCTCCTCGTAGATGCAACTGCGCCGGGGGTGGCGGAACACGGCGATTCCGTCGTGGATGCAGGACAGCGCTTCGCGGACGAAGCTCGGCGCAGTCACTTCCATGTTCGCGTCGATCCAGATGGCTCGATGACGATCGGCGATCGTCCAAGGCATCAGCTTGAAGCGCTTTGCGGCGAGGTTCGTCGCCACCCAGGCGTCCGAGTCCGCCGCTTCCTCCACCACCACCCGTCGGTAAGGAATCGGAACCTCAAGCCTGACGTCATCGGTGACACAGATCCAGTCGACCTCGATGTCCTGCTCCACCTGCGGACGGATCAGATCGCATCCTCCGAACATCGCCGTTACGACCGCGACAGGCTTATCTGAGAGCTTGATTCCCTCTTGCACGAGCCACCGACGCTATCGAAAGTCATGGAAACAGCACGAAGCGACGCGGCGTTTTCGTTCTGCTCGTGCTTCGTTGCAGAATCTACGGCCCGCGAATTGATCAGAGCCCTGCACATGCTAGTTTCGCCCTCGCGGGAGCCTCAAGGGCGGTCCGCCTGACTGATGTCGCAAGCCCATGCCGCAACAAGCTCCGAGGTAGCCGCGCGGCAGGAACCCGACAGGGCTGGCTGTGAGGTGTCAATTGTGATTCCCTGCTTGAACGAGGCGGAGTCACTCGAACACTGCCTGCTCCAGGCCCGAGCGGGGCTTGAGAAACCCGGCCTCCGGGGCGAGATCGTCGTCGCAGACAACGGCAGCACCGATGGATCGACGGAGATCGCCCGCCGTCACGGCGCCCGGGTAATAGACGTTGAGAGGCGGGGCTACGGAGCGGCTCTGGCCGGCGGCTTCGCCGCCGCGAGGGGCCGGTACGTCGTCATGGGCGACGCCGACGGCAGCTACGACTTCAGCGCGATCGAGCCCTTCATCATGCCGCTCCGCGAAGGCGATGACCTTGTCATGGGGAATCGCTTCTCCGGCGGAATTCAGCCGGGAGCGATGCCACCGCTGAACCGTTATCTCGGCAACCCAGTCCTCAGCTTCGTCGGCCGCCTTTTTTTCAGAAGCGACATCGGCGATTTCCATTGCGGTCTGCGCGCCTTCCGCCGTCAGGCGATCCTCGACCTCGACCTGCAGACCGATGGCATGGAGTTCGCGAGCGAGATGGTGGTCAAGGCCACACTCAATGGCCTACGGATCTCCGAGGTATCCACCACGCTCTCGCCGGACCTACGCACCCGCAGTCCCCATTTGCGCCCATGGCGAGATGGATGGCGACACCTCCGCTTCCTCCTCTATACAGCCCACGCTGGCTGTTCCTCTACCCAGGGCTCACGGCAATGATCTTCGGAGCAGCGGCGATGATTGCCCTCCTGCCGGGACCGCTTCACTTATTCGGAACGATCTTCGATGTCCACACGCTCGTCTATGCGAGCGCACTGATGGTGATCGGCTATCAAGGCATCCTCTTTGCCGTCTTCGCGCGCATCTTCGCAATGAGCCAAGGTTTTCTACCCAACAACACCCGCATCAAGGAGATCCAGGACCACTGGTCACTCGAGCTCGGCCTCGTGGTCGGTGCCCTTCTCGTCATTTGCGGGGTAATCCTCTCGGTCGTCGCCCTTCTCACCTGGGGACAGAAAGGGTTTGGCCCGTTGAACTACAAAGACACACTAAGGGTTGTCATACCTGCCGCAACGATGCTTATACTCGGCGTTCAGACTATCCTCGCCAGCTTCTTCGTCTCGATCCTCGGCATCGCGCGGCGACCTACGAGCCGAGCTTGAGCAAGCTCTGCGCCAGTCTCGGCAGGATCCCAGCGCCCGTGCTCGCCGGCGGATTGGTGTTTCTGCTGGCTTTCGGGGTATTTGGAGCGACCACCAACCGCCTCACCGGGTATGAGCCCGAGACTGCTGCGGTTGCTGCAGGACTCGTCGAGGAAGGGCGCCTGTGGGGAGTCGACGATCCGGCCCTCCCCACCCTGCAGGCGGAAGTTCAGGGCAAGACCGCGCACCACTACGCACGCGCGGGGCTCCTCCAGCCACTATTAGAGGCTCCGCTCTTCGAGGCGGGGCGGTTCATCGACCGTCACTTCAGCCCAGGTGGTCCCTACCCGTACCGCCTCATCTTCCTTTGGTTCTACAACCCGCTCATCGCGGCAGTCGCTGCTGCTGCTCTCTTCGCGTTCGTCTTCCTAACTCGCAGGTCGCTGCGCTGGGCGGGAGCGACCGCCGTCTTGTTCATCCTCGCCAGCGTCACCTGGCCATACGCGAAGATCGGGATGGAGACCACCTTCATGGCCGCCGGGATCGTCTCCTTTGCGCTCGCCGCTTGGGCGCGGGGACGAACGACATGGCTACCGTGGGCGCTGACCGGCTTCGCAGTCGGCGCGGCCGCGGCTTGCAAGCCGTACGCAGGTGTTGTCCTGATCCCGATCGCGATCCTGCTCTGGCCGAGCTGGCGCTCGCTCGACAGGCGCTCGCGGCTGCGGTTGCTTATCGCTGCCACGCTACCCGTGCTCTTCTGGATCGCTGCAATCGGCTGGTACAACTGGTTCCGCTTCGACTCCTTGACCAACTTCGGCTATAACGAATCGTCGCTGACCCTGAGCATGCCGCTGAACGTGGTCGGGCTCCTGCTCAGCCCCGGCAAGGGTTTGATCTTCTACAGCCCGCTCGTCTTTTTGGGCGCCCTTGGCATCCCCAGGCTCTGGCGCCACGATCGGTGGCTTGTCGCTTCTCTGCTCAGCTTCGTCGCGCTGCTCACGTTGATCGCAGGGGCGTCAACGTATTGGGGCGACGAGCTGTGGGGACCACGGTACGTCGTCCCTGCAGCCTGGACGCTGCTGGTGCCGATCGCCTGGTGGTGCAACACGGTGGTGCGCAAGCGGGTGCTGATCGGCGTCGCGGTTGTGGCGTTTGCGGTGCAGGTCGTAGCGGTCTCGGCGTACTACGGGCAATATGAGCCTGTCGCGCAGCAGTTAACCGGCGTCCAGATGTACACCGAACGGTATGGGACCAGTCCCGAAGATCTACCGTTCGGGATCGATCCTCCACGCTGGATCCCGGAGCTCTCCCCGCTGCTAGTGCAGAGCGAGGGCCTGCTATCGAGTGAGATTCTCGAACGGTTCGGCGGCGATGGCCTGACCCTGACCTATCACCCTTACGAAGGGCGGAGCCGCTCAGTGAACCTCTCGCAACCCGGACTGCGAACGGAAGTCGATTTCTTTTGGTCGATGATGCTGCGGACGCTTGCCGCTCGCGTCGCCGCCCTACTCCTGCTGCTGCTCGCCGTTGCCTCCGGCTACGGCCTCCTCCGGCTTACGCGCAACGAGCCTGCCAATGAACGGCTTCTGAGGCCTTAACTCCCACAGCGACAGGAGACGAGCGACTGGGCGACCTCAACAAGAAAGTCGACGATGGAGTTGCACGCGTCGATCGCGAAATTCGCGAACTCCGCGGAGACCTCAACACTCATGTCGACGGGCTGCGTAGCGAATGAATGCCGGTTCGAATCCGTTGACGCTCGGTTCGACCACGTTGACGTTAGCTAGGTTCGACAAGATCAACGACCGCTTCGATGCCCTGAGCCGGAATTTGATCGGCGTTGCGACCGTGATCATCGCCGCCTTGATCGGCGTCAACGTCCCTTAACGGTCGCTGGCCGAGCCCTCGACTTTGGCCCGTCCCGCTCGCGGATCCGGTAGTCGCCGCGGCTGAGCGTCGCCTCGAGCCAGACGTAGAGGACGATGAAGAGGTAGCGGCTGCCCATCTCTTTCATCGCCAGCTTCGCCTCGCCGCTGGTGCGGTTGGTCCAGTCGGTCGGGATCACCGCGTAGCTGTGGCCGCGGACGATCGCCTTCAGGGGCATCTCGACGGTGAGGTTGAAGTGCTTGGAGAGGAGCGGCTGGATGGTTTCGATGACCTCGCGCCGGTAGGCCTTGAAGGCGTTGGTGGTGTCGTTGTAGCGGTGGCGGAAGAGGACGCGGATGAACCAGTTGGCGAGGCGGTTGATCGTGTACTTGAGGCGCGGGTAGTCGTGGACCTTGGCGCCGGGCATGAAGCGGGAGCCGAAGGCGCAGTCCCAGCCTTCTTCCAGAAGCCGGTGGTACTCGACCAGGTCCTCAGGATCGTCGGAGGCGTCGGCCATGACGATCGCGACGGCGTCGCCTTTGAAAACGTCGAGGCCGGCGCGGATCGCCATCCCGAAGCCCTTTTCGTAGTGGGAGGGGTGGCAGCGGACTCGCGGGTTGGAGGCGCCGATCGCTTCGACGACCGCGGCCGTGCTGTCCTCGCTACCGTCGTCGACGACGACGACCTCGTAGTCGATCTCCTCGCGCTCCAGCGCGGCGACGACCCCTTCCACCGTCCCGCCGACCGAGCCCTCCTCGTTCTGGGCCGGCATCACCACCGAGAGCTTCACGCCGCGCTCACCGTCCAGCGCTCGAGGTTCTGCTCGTACATCTCGCGCAGGATGTCCTCCACCCCGTAGCGCAGCTTCCAGTCCGGGTAGTCGGCCTGGAACGGGGCCAGGTCGGAGATCCACCAGCGGTGGTCGCCGATCCGCGGCTCCTCGCCCATCTCCCAGCTCAGCTCGCGGCCGGCGACGCGCTCGCAGATCTCGATCGCCTCCAGCATCGAGCAGTTGCTGAAGCGGCCGCCGCCGATGTTGTAGACGGCGGCGGGGCGCGGCGCCGCTGCGGAAGGCGTCGAAGGCGGCGATCAGGTCGGCGCTGTGAATGTTGTCGCGGACCTGCTTGCCGGCGTAGCCGAAGACGGTGTAGGGAGTGCCGGTGACGGTGCACTTCATCAGGTAGGCGAGGAAGCCGTGCAGCTTGGCGCCGGCGTGCTGGGGCCCGGTCAGGCAGCCGCCGCGGAAGGCGACGGTCGGCATGTCGAAGTAGCGGCCGTACTCCTGCACCAGCAGGTCGGCCGCCGCCTTGGAGACGCCGAACAGGGAGTGGGTCGAGGAGTCGATCGACATCGAGGTGTCGATGCCGCTCGTAGTAGGGGTGGGACTCGGGCAGCTCCAGCCGCTTCTCGAGGTCTTCCAGCGGCAGCCGGTTGGGGGTGTCGCCGTAGACCTTGTTGGTCGAGCAGAAGATGAAGGGCGCGTCCGGGCAGTGGGCGCGGGCGGCCTCGAGCAGGTTGAGGGTGCCGTTGGCGTTGACGCCGAAGTCGGTCTGCGGGTCGCTGGCGGCCCAATCGTGGGAGGGCTGTGCGGCGGTGTGGACGACCAGCTCGATCTGACCGGCGTGCTCGCCGAAGATCCGGTCGATGGCGTCGCGGTCGCGGATGTCGGCGTTCTCCCAGCGGAACTCGGGGTGCTCGGAGACCAGGCGCTCGGTCACATGCGAGGTCGAGGACTCGGGGCCGAAGAAGCTGGCCCGCATGTCGTTCTCGACGCCGACGACGTCGAAGCCCTCGCCGATGAAGTGCTCGACCGCCTCAGAGCCGATCAGGCCCCCGGCCCCCGTGATGATCGCAACCGGCATTCGCGCCTACTCCCTTCCCCCCGCGGGGGCGTCGATGTTGAGCGCCCACCGGAGTCAGCGGACGGAGTGCGCGAAGGTATCAACAAGCCTCCGCGCCCGGCGCCGGCTTCACCTTGGGTCCACCACCGGATTCACCGGTTGATTGCAAGAAGTATTGATGTATCTCATTAGTTGACGCAACTATTTACGAATCTCTATACTTTCCGCAATGATAGATCCGGTTTCAATTCCCGAAGCCGCCTCCGCTCTCGGACTCAGCGCCGGCCGGGTTCACGCCATGGTGGTCAATGGTCGGATGCCGGCGGCGAAGGTCGGCGGGCGCTGGCTGATCGAGCGAGGAGAGGTCGACAGGCGCCGTCGTCAAGGGCCGCTTAAGGGGCGGCCGTTTGCGGCGCACAACGCCTGGGTCCTGCTCGCTCTCGCCTCGGGCGAAGATCCGAAAGGGGTCGATCCCAGTGTCCGTTCGCGTATGCGCAGAGCGCTCTCGCTCGAGGGACTGGAGGAGCTCGGGCCGCGCTTGGCGCGGCGCGGCGAGTCCCTCTATTTCGACGCCCACCGAGGAGAGATCGATTACATCGTCAAGGACCCGCGCTTCGTCGCGTCGGGGATCAGCGCCGCCGGTGCGCACGGGTTCGATCTCGTCTCCGGGTCGGAAGCCGACGGATACATTCGTGCGGGCGAGGTGAAGGAGTTCGCCGCGAACCACGCTCTGCGGCCCGCGGCCCGCGGTTCGAATGTCCACCTGCGGATGGTCCCAGACCGGGCATGGCACTTCTTGGAAGGCGCCCGGGTGGCGCCAATCGCCGCCGTCGCCCTCGACCTGGCCGAGGATCCGGACCCACGCTCGGCTGAAATCGGACTTTTGGCCCTGGCCGATCTGCGGTCGCCGTGAACGTCATCATCAACATCAATCCACCCACCGCTGAGGCGAAACGCCTCTGGGCGAGCGCGCTTGAGTTGGCTCGCGACTTCGGCAAGCCCCGCCGATCAAGGCTCGCGTCGAGCAGGCATATCTGCCGTTCGTGGCTTAGGCGTCGATGTTGAGCGCCTGGGCGATCCGCTGCTCGTCTGCCGCTACCCACTCGTGGATGTCGGCAAGCACCTGCTCGGCGCTGCGCTGCGGGCGCCACTCGTCCAGGCCGAAGATCTTCGTGCAGTCGGAAAGGTATATGGGCACGTCCCCCGCCCGCGTCTGCTCGACCGGCTCGATCGGCACCTCGTTGCCGGTCAGCTCGCGGCAGATCGCGGTCGTCTCCAGCAGCGAGAGGCTGCACTCGCGGCCGCCGCCGACGTTGACCGTGCGCCCGTCCCATGCCCCCTGGTCGAGCAGCTGGCGCTCGACCAGGTCGACCAGGTCCTCGACGTGGAGCAGGTCGCGCACCTGCTTGCCCTTGCCGCCGAAGCCGATGTAGCTGAGCGGGTTGCCGAAGTGGTGGGCGAGCATCCAGTGGGTGAAGACGCCCTGGTCGACCTTGCCCATCTGCCAGGGGCCGGCGATGACGCCACAGCGGTCGATCACCGCCGGCACGCCCAACCCTGCTCGGTACTCCTCGATCAGGAGCTCAGCGGCGAGCTTGGTGGCGCCGTAGAGGGTGCGGGCGCCATCGAGCGGGAACTGCTCGGAGATGCCGGCCGGCGAGACGCCGGGAACCTCCTGCTCGGCGGCGATCTCGAAGCGGGTCTCGGCCTCCTCCAGCTTCAGCTCGACCTGCGGCGCGACCGGGTAGACGCGACTGGTCGAGAGGAAGACGACGAAGGCGCCGTCGCGGCGGGCCAGCTCGAGGCAGTTGTAGGCGCCGGTGAGGTTGGTGTGGACGAGGTAGCCGGTGTCGCCGTCGACGCCGCTCATCACCGAGGGCTCCGCCGAGCACTCGATCAGGGCCGAGATCTTCGGCAGCGCCCGGAGGTCGTCAGGCTCCCGTACATCTCCCTTGACGAACTCCACCCCGGCCTGCTCGAGCCGCGGCAGGTTCAGTTCCGATCCCCGCCGGTAGAGGTTGTCGAGGACGACGATCTCCCAGTCGGGGTGGCGCGAGCGAGCGAGACAGCCAGGTTCGATCCGACGAACCCGGCCCCGCCGGTGATCAACAGACGGTCCATCACGGCGCGTGACGCTACCGGACACGCGTGTCGACCACTCTCGCTACCTTTGCGAAGAGTGATCCGAGCAGCCGGGATAGTCGTGGCGTCGCTGGCGCTGCTGGGCGCGGCCAGCGCCCAGGCGCTGACGCTGCAGCCCGCCGGCGCTTTCGACCCGCTGGCCGAAGTCGCTTCTGACCCAGCGGCCGGCCCGGAATACCTGCCCGCGCCGCAGGCAACCTTCGTCGGGATCGAGGCGCAGCGACGGCGAGTCGAACGCGGCAAGGCGGCGGTGCTGACCGTCTGGGTCTCCCCCTGCGTGGACCGCAAGGGCGAATCGGTCACGCTCCTGCGCAACGGCTTCTCCAACGGGACGAGGTTCCTCAGCCGCGCCTGCACCGCCCGCTTCCTGCGCAGGGTCCACAGCGGCACGACCTTCGCCGCCGTCACCTACGAAGAACGCGGCTACCTGCCGGGCGAGTCGCGGCGGCTGAAGATCCGCATCGCGCCCCACCGGCAACGCTGAGCAATCCGGCGTAGCGCCGCTCCCGGCCTTCCGCGCCCTACGGCCGCGCCCGCCCGCCGGTGAGGCTGACGAAGGCGTGCCAGGCGGGCTTGGGGTGGAAGCCGTTGCCGCCGTGGAAGAGGCCGACGGAGTCGCAGAAGGTGCAGGTTCCCTTCAGGTCCTTCCAGGAGAACCAGTAGACCTGCTTGAGGTCGAGGCGGCTGCGGTTTTCGAGCAGGTAGCCGTAGGCGCCGCGCAGCTGCTTGACCTGGCCGCGGATGCCCTGCTCGAAGGCGACCTGCTGGAAGTCGTTCTGGGATCCCCAGCCCATCTCGGTGATGTAGAGGGGGACGCGGTCGTGGTTTTCGACCGTGACTTCGTGCAGGCCTTCGACCAGTTCTTCCAGCGTTTCGTCGTCGACCGCGTAGGGATGCAGGGCGATGCCGTCGAAGCGGCTCTTGATCCCCGGCGAGCGGTAGACGGCGGCGAGGAACCTGCTGGCCGGCATGCCCTTGGCGCCGTGGGCGGTCGGTTCGCCGAAGAGGCCGCTGAGGACGACCTTGGCGCCGGGGTCGACCGCTTTGATCGCCGGGCTGGAGATCTGCACCAGCTTCGCGTAGCGCTGCGGCGAGACCGGGTAGGCGAAGTAGAAGAAGTTGGCCTCGTTCCAGATCTGCCAGGTGCGGATCGGCACCGGCCGGCGGATCGCCGGTTCGTATTTGACGACGCCCGGCTTGTGCAGCTTCCAGAATTCGCCGCCGGGGCCGTAGCGCCTGACCGCCGCCTGCAGGAAGGCGGTCCAGGCGTTGCGGGCGCGGGCGCTGCTGACCGGCAGCGTCGTGTACTTGCCGGCGAGCCAGTGCGGCGTGCTGTAGAGGAACGGCAGCACCTGCAGCCCGTGCCGCGCCGCCACCGCCACCACCGGGTCGAAGCTTTCCCAGTTGTAGCCGCCCCTGGCGCTCGGCTGGATCGCCCCCCAGGTCATCGGCCAGCGCACGCTTTCGATCCCGCCGGCGACCATGTAGGCGGCGTCTTCGTCGGTCAGCGTCGTCTGCGGGCCGATCCCGAAGAACCCCTTCGGGGCGCGGATCGGCGGCTTCGCGGCGCCGGACTGGACGCCGGCGACGAGGGTGGCGGCGAGGCAGGCGAGGAGCAGGCTGAGGGAGAGGAGTCGCTTCATCGGATCGGACAAGGTAGCGGCTGCGGTCACTCTGCAACACGGGGCGAGGCCGCATGTAGCGAAGCTGTCAACGGCGAGGTCAGTAGGTGCCGCCCAGCTTGCGGTGGTCCCAGGTGGCGGTGCGGACGGGCCTGAAGTGGATCGCCACGCGCTTCGGCGCCTGCGCTTCCAGCGCCGCCCTGGCGTCGCCCTCGACGCTGGAGATGCCCTCGGCGTAGCGCAGCGTCAGCTCCTCGGCGAAGCCGATCACGGTCTCGAAGTCGCGGTGGATCTCCGCCTCGGCCTCGATCATCGCCCCCCGCAGCTCGCCGTACTCGTGCCCGGTCTCGACCAGCACCGTCGCCCGCGGGTCGCGCTCGAGGTTGCGCACCTTCTGCGACTTGGCGTAGGTCCAGATCCAGACCTCTCCCTCGCGGGGGACGAACCAGAGCGGCATCGAGTGCGGCCACCCGCGCGGCCCGAGGCTGGAGACGACCGCCACCCGCTCCGCCTCCAGCAGCTCCAGCAGCTCGGCGTCGCTGAGGACGATCTGGTCGCGGCGACTCATCGCGGCCAACCCTAGCCCCGCCGTCGAGGTTGAGCAGTTGATGTCGCCATGGCCGCATCAACTGCTCAGGGAAGGGCTGGTGCGAACGCGCGCCGGTAGGCGGTCGGCGTCGTCGCGGTGGCGCGGCGGAAGTGGTCGCGGAGGGAGGCGGCGGTGCCGAAGCCGCAGCGCCAGGCGACCGCCTCGACCGGCAGGTCGGACTCCTCCAGCAGGCGGCGGGCCTCGAGCACGCGCCGGGAGAGCAGCCACTGCAGCGGCGTCGTCCCGGTCTCCTCGCGGAAGCGGCGGGCGAAGGTGCGGGGGCTGACGCCGGCGTGGCGTGCCATCGCGGCGACGTCGAGGGGCTCGTCCAGGCGCTCGGCCGCCCAGCGGCGGGTCGCCTCGAGCGAGCCGCCGGCGTCGCTCGGCGCCCGCTTGGCGAACTGTGCCTGGCCGCCCTCGCGATGGGGCGCGGCGACCATGTGGCGGGCGACGCGCTCGCCGGCGGCGGCGCCGAGGTCCTTGCGGATCACGTGCAGGCAGAGGTCGATGCCGGCGCTGAGCCCGGCCGAGGTCATCACCTCGCCCTCGTCGACGTAGAGGGAGTCGGGCTCGACCGCGACCGCCGGGAAGCGCCGCGCCAGCTCCCCCGCCCAGCCCCAGTGGGTCGTCGCCCGGCGCCCGTCGAGCAGGCCGGCGTGGGCGAGGGCGAAGGCGCCGGTGCAGACCGAGAGCAGGCGGGCGCCGCGGCTCCCGGCGGCGCGCAGGGCGGCGAGCGCCTCCGGCGGCGGCGGCGAGAAGACGTCGAAGTAGCCGGGGACGACGACGGTGTCGGCCCGCCGCAGGGCGCCGAGCCCGGCCTGCGGCGTCACCCCGAAGCCGCTGGTGCTGCGCACCTCCGTCCCTCCCACCGAGCAGGTCGAGAACGCGTAGGCGGGGTGCCGCCGGCGTCGGTCGCCAGCCCGAAGGCCTGCGCCGGCGCGGTCAGGTCGAAGGCGACGACGCCGTCGAGGCAGAGGGCGAGGACTCGGTGCATGGCAGGAATCTAGCGAACATTGGCATTCCTGCCTCTGGAAACCCCCCGCGCCGCGAGCAAAGATCCCGGCATGGAAATAGCGATCCTCATCTACGACAAGCTGGCCGCCCTCGACGCGGTCGGGCCCTACGAAGTGATGCGCAACGTGCCGGGCTGGGACGTCCGCTTCGTCGCCAAACGGAAGGGCGACACCCGGACCGAAGACGGCGCCCTCGGGATGGTCGCCGACTACTCCCTCGACGAGGTGCGCGAGCCGGACATCGTCCTCGTGCCGGGCGGCATCGGCAGCCGGCCGCTGCTGGAGGACGAGCCGGTGCTCGCCTGGCTGCGGGAGGTCGACCGCGCCACCAAGTGGACCACCTCGGTCTGCACCGGCTCGCTGGTGCTCGGCGCCGCCGGCCTGCTCGAGGGCCGGCGCGCGACCTCGAACTGGCTGCTGCTCGACGCCCTGCGCCAGTACGGCGCCGACCCGGTCGGCGGCCGCTGGGTCGAGGACGGCAAGGTCGTGACCGCCGCCGGCGTCACCGCCGGGATCGACATGGCGCTGCACCTGGTCGCCCAGGAGGTCGGGCCCGAGGTCGCCCAGGCCGTCCAGCTCGGCATCGAGTACGACCCCGACCCGCCCTTCGACTCCGGCTCGCCGGACAAGGCGCCGGCGGAGATCGTCGAGCTGGTCCGCGGCGTGGCGAGCGCCACCGACCCGCTACTGAGCGCCGGGAACTAGCTCCAGCTCCCGCCAGGGGCCCTCGCCGGACATCGGCTGGGTGCGGCCCTCCAGCCAGTCGGCCTGGAGGTCGTCGTAGTGGGGGCTGGCCGGGTGGCCGGACTGGCCGGTGAACATCTGCCAGCGCGAGCGGTCGGGATCGGTCGGGTCGGCGACCATCCGCCAGCTCGGCGCCCAGACCGCTCTGTAGGGGTCGTTGGGGTCGTAGGCGATCTGGCTCACCGTCTCCTGGGCGCCCCCGGCCCGCAGGCGGCGGTTGAGCAGGCGGCGCAGCAGCGGGTTGGCTTCGCCCAGGGGGTGCGGGAACTCCATCTCGTGGACGCGGCCCCAGCGCCAGCCCTCGGGGTCGGGGCCGAAGCGCTCCTCGAGGTCGTCGAGGGCGCCGGCCAGCGCTTCCAGCACCAGCTCCTCCCAGGGCCGGCCGACCAGCTCCTCGTCGGCTTCCTCCCAGAGCGCCATCAGGTGGGAGTGCCAGCGCCAGGGCGAGGTGATGTGCGGCGTGAAGCCGTTGTCGGCGCGGTCGAGCCAGCGCTCGCAGAGGTCGCGGTCGCCGATCGCCGCCCGCGCCACCTCGCGCGCCAGCCGCAGCAGGAAGGCCTGGTAGATGGTGCCGGCGATGGTGTCGGGGTCGAGCCGGCCGTCCCAGCTGCGCAGCCGCTCGATCGCGCTCAGCTCGCGCTGGCCATGCGGGGTCAGCCGCCCCAGCCGCCGCGCCGCCTCGATCCCCGGCAGCGAGAGGTTGTCGGACTGCATCGCCTCGAAGCTCTCGACGTCGTGCTCCTCGCTCTCGCCGATCAGCTGCTCGATCCGCCTGGCGCGGAAGCCGTCGAGCCATTCGCTGGTGATGTGGTGCGGGTACTCGTCGCCGACGATGCGGTTGTTGGCGGTGACCAGGTAGCCGCTCTCGGGGTCGACCTTCTCCGGCAGCTCCTCGTAGGGGACCGTCCCCTCCCACTCGAACTCGCCCGTCCAGCCCGGCTTCGGCAGGTCGGGGCAGCCGCCGCGGCGCAGCGGCAGGCGGCCGATCAGCTTGTAGCCGATCGAGCCGTGGCGGTCGGCCCAGATCAGGTTCGAGGCGGGCGCCGTGTGGCCCTCCAGCTTCGCCACCAGCTCCGGCCCGGAGCCGATCTCAAGCAGCTCGAACATCCCGGCGAAGGCGGTCGGTTCGCGCAGCGCCAGCCAGCTCAGCGCCAGCGGCTCGGCGTCGTCGGCGCCGAGCGCGCCGTTGACGATCGGCCCGTGGTGGGTGATCCGCACGTCGAGCGCGACCGGCTCGTCGCGGCCCTTGACGACGATCTCCTCGCGCACCGTCTCCAGCGGCCGCCACTCGTCCTCGTAGAGGTAGGCGTCGCCCTCGATCCGCTCGACGAAGAGGTCCTGGACGTCGGCCATGACGTTGGTGAAGGTCCAGCAGACGTCGTTGTTCTGGCCCATGTAGACGCCCGGCATCCCCGGCATCGAGGCGCCGCGGACGAAGCGCTCGCCGTGGCGCAGGCCCACCTGGTACCAGATGCCCGGCATGCTCGGCGGCAGGTGCGGGTCGCCGGCGATCAGCGGCGAGCCGGTGGCGCTGAGGGCGCCGCTGACGGCCCAGTTGTTGGAGCCGCTGGCCTCGGTCGCCAGCCCCATCGAGCGCCGCACCGCGTCGATCTGCTCGACGATCGCCAGCCCGTCGCCGGTCCAGGCTTCCTGGGTGACGACCGGGTTGCCGGCGGGGTAGACGGGGTCGAGGCGGGCGCTCAGCTCCGGCCCCAGCGCCCGCAGCATGTCGGCCCGCAGCAGCTCCCGCTCCCAGTTGGTCGAGAGGCCGAAGGCGAGCAGCTTGCCGAGGCTGAGGATGTCGACCGGCCGCCAGGGCTTCCAGCTCAGGCGCAGCAGCTGCATCTCGAAGGGCAGCGCGGTGGCGTCCGCGGCCGCCGCGTTGACGCCGGCGCAGAAGCGCTCCAAGAGCCCGCGCAGCTCCGGGTCGAGCTCCGCCTCCTCGCGCTCGGCGATGCGGCGGATGCCCAGCGTCCGCATCAGGCGGTCGACCGGCAGCCCCTCCTCGCCCGCCATCTCGGAGACCCGGCCCTCGACCGCGCGGCGGTAGAAGTCCATCTGCCAGAGCCGGTCCTGGGCGTGGGCGAAGCCCTGGGCGAAGTAGAGGTCGTGGCGATCGCCGGCCTCGATGTGCGGCACTCCCCAGCGGTCGCGCCGCACGCGCACCCGGCCGTTCAGCTCCGCCAGCTCGATCGTCCCCTGCTGCTTCGGCAGCGGCCGCCGCGCCAGCCAGTGCCAGGCCGCCGCGAGGCGGCGGCGGCGGTGAGCCCGGTGCCGGCGGCCCCTGCCAGGAGCCCCGCCCGGGCCGCCCTCTTTCCCAGGCGGCTCATAGCGGTGGTTTATCAGAGTTTGGCTGGCTGGCCAGGAGGCTAACCTGGCCGGGACCGCGACTTTCCGGACACCTGGGAGTTGTTGCGGCTGACATCGGAGCCACGCAAAAGGGGAGGCGTATCGAGTGAACGGCGAACGGCGGCACCAGGGATCGATCTGGAGGACGGCGCTGCTGCTGGCCTGCCTGGCGACGGCCTGTGCCGCGGTCCCAGCATCCCCGGCGGCCGCCAAGGGCGGCGCGGTGGCGAAGCGCGGCGCGGCCGGTCGGCTCGACCCGAGCTTCGGCAAGGGTGGCAAGACGACGGTCGGCTTCCCCGCCGAAGTCGCCGGCAACGTCGGCGTCAAGTACACCCTCCCCTTCCAGTTCACCCCCGGCCACCTGCAGATGGCGGCGGCGCCGGGCGGGAAGCTCGTCGTCGCCGGCGGCACCAAGCTGGTCGAGCTGCTGCCGAACGGGAAGCCGAACCCCGGGTTCGGCTCCGGCGGCGCAGTCGCGATCGAGCGGCCCCCGGGCATGAGCTTCGTGCTGGCCGGCGTCGCCGTCGACTCCCTCGGCCGGGTCCTGGTCGCCGGCTCCGCCCGTCCCCAGCCCTCGGACTCGACCCCCGACCCGCTGATCAGCTCGGCGATGGTGATGCGGTTCGCGGCCGACGGCTCGGTCGACCGCGGCTTCGGCAGGGAAGGGACGCTGGTCAGCGATTTCGGGATCGAACCGCCGGCGATCGGCGCCGGTCACTACAAAGCTGCAGCCGTCGGCCTCCGCAGCATCGCCGTCGACTCGCTGAACCGGCCGGTGCTGACCGGCGGCTCGGTCACCAAGATGGCCAGCTGCTACTCGGCCGAAACCGCGATCTCGACCGGCTTCGTCGCCCGCCTGACCGAAGCGGGGGCGCTCGACCCCAGCTTCGGCAGCGGCGGTCTGCGGCAGATCGCCGACATCTCCTCGTTCCAGCAGGGCACCCTCTTCCCCTCGGGGTCCATCTTCACGGTCGGCTCGGGCAAGTCGGGGTGCGCCGGCGAAGGCGGCGGCCCCGCCGTCGTCCTCACGGGCTTCAACTCCGAAGGCAACCTCGACCCCGGCTTCGGCTTCTCCGGGTTCCGCTCGGTCGGCTTCCCCGAAGCCCCCGTGGCCACGGTCGCGCCTTCCGGCAAGATCGTCCTGCTCGGGGCCAAGCAAGGGACCAGGCGGAAACGGACGCAGCTGGTGATGCGCCTGCTCCCCAACGGCACCAGCGACCCCAGCTTCGGGCGCACCGGCCGGATCACGATCGTGCTGCCGAAGCATGGCGCCCTGGCGGCGGTCGCCGTGGACGGGCGCGGCCGCCTCCTGTTCGCGGGCCGGATCACGAAGCGGGTCTCGAAGTCCAAGAAGAACCCCCTGACGCGGTCGTCGTTCCTGCTGACCCGGATGAGCCCGAAAGGGAGCTTCGACCGCGCCTTCGGAAGGCACGGCTCCGTCGAGACCGGGTTCGGCGGCCCCTCCAGCAGCTTCGCGACCCAGGTCGATGCTCGATCGCCCGGGGCCGGATCCTCGTCGGCGGCGGCGTCACCACTCCCCAGCTGGGCACCGGCGGCGGCTTCGCGATCGCCCGCTACCTGAGCGGGCCCTGGCGGTCAGGTCATCCGGGAGGCGCCCCTCGCCCTCGAGCTTTTCGAGGTGGGCCTCCATCGCCATCGCCGCCATCGGCAGCAGCTCGATCGGAACGTCGTCCCAGGCCTCGGCGAGGAGGGCGGCGCGGGAGCGCTCGCCGCGCTCGAGGACGGCGAGCAGGCGGCGCTCGCGCATCTCGCGGTGCTCGACGTACTCGGCCAGCTTGGCGGCGGGGTCGGTGACCCAGGGGCCGTGGCCGGGGGCGATCAGCTCCAGCGCCTCCTCCTGCAGCAGCCGCAGCGAGCCCATGTAGGCAGCTAGGGAGCCGCCGCCGGGCGGCACGATCGTCGAGCCCAGGCCCAGCACCAGGTCGCCGCTGAAGCAGACCCCCGCGGCGATGAAGGAGACGTGGTCGTCGGCGTGGCCGGGCGTGGCGATGACGCGCAGGCCGGCGTGGACCTCGCCGCCCCGCGGCAGCACCACCTCGGCCTCCAGCCGATCCGCGCCCGCCGTGTGGTCGCCGTGTGAGTGGGTGAGCAGGACCAGTCCGATCCCACCCCGCTCGGCCGCGGCGGCGCGGATCGCCCCCAGGTGCCCCTCGTCCTCGGACCCCGGGTCGATCACCACGCAAGGGTCGCTCCCGTACACGTAGGTGTTCGTCCCTTCCAGCGTCATCGGCCCCGGGTTGGGGGCGACAATCCGGACGATCTCGGGATGCCCTGGAGCGTGGGCTCCGGTCATGCAGCGCTTGCCGCTACCTCGCGGGCGATCGCCTCGCGGGCGTCCTCGGGCTCGAGCACGACGAGGTCGCCGGCGCCGCGCAGGATCTCCCGCACCAGCCAGGACTTGCCGGCGTAGGGAAGCTCGACGACGACGGCGCCGTCGGCCAGCTCCTCGACCACGGTGCGCTCCTCGCGCAGCCAGCGCGCCCGCTCCGGCGAGACCCAGACGCGGGCGACCTGGGCGGTCGGCACCTCGCCGTGGGTCATCCAGCCCTCGACCCCGGCCAGCTCCTCGATCTCCGGCCGCGGCTCGAAGCTGCGATCGGAGAGCGTCGCCTCTTTGACCCGGTCGAGCTTGAAGTGGCGCACGCCCTCTTTGGTCAGGTCGTAGCACTCGACGTACCAGCCCTCGCGCCCGTTCTCCAGCCGGTAGGGCTCGACCGAGCGGTCGGTGAACTGGTCCTCGTTCTCCTTGTAGTAGCTCAGCTCCAGCACCTTGCTGGCGGCGATCGCGTCGTTGACCTTGCGCGCCACCTCGGCGTCGCCGCCGCCGGCGGAGGCGATCTCCAGCCCCTCCTCGGAGGGGTCGTGGCCGAGCGCGTCGACGATCTTCCTGCGCGCCTTCTGCAGGTCGGTCTGCGGCAGGTGGTCGCCGAAGAGGTCGATCGCCGCCACCAGGGCCTTCGCCTCCAGCGGCAGCAGCCGCGCCGGGCGGGCGAAGTTGTCGCCGTAGGGCTCGGAGTCGACCTCGATCTCGTCGCCGAGGAATTCGGCGTAGAGGACGTAGGTGCCGCCGCCGAAGTTGACGACGTTGAGCAGCTCGACGTCCTCGCGCAGCTCCTCGTCGGTCAGCTCCAGCCGCTGGCGCAGCTCGGCGATCCGCAGCCGCTCGCCCTTTTTGGCCGCTTCGATCAGCATCCCGGCGAGGGTGACCAGGCGGGCGAAGCGCTCGGGCCGGATCGCCGCCTCGCCGCGGCCGTTGGAGCGGGGACGGCGGGGGGCGTCGCGCAGCGGCCGCTCGACGATCTCGGCCGGCTCGAAGCCGTTGTGGTGGCGCTCGTGGAGCAGCGAGAGCCGCCTCTCGGCCTCCTCGCGCAGGTCCTCGGGCGCCAGCACCTGGGCGTTCTGGCGCCAGCGCAGCACCCAGGCGATCAGCTCGCGGACCGAGGCGTATCCGGTCTCGAAGACCCGCCCCTTGCCGGGGGCGCCGTCGGACTTCTTAGCCGGCCGCAGGGTCCCGTAGCCGCCGTAGTCGCGCTCGATCAACCAGGCGATCCGCTCGCGGATGAAGATCTTCGCCGTCCCCTGGGTCTCCCCCAGCTGCCAGTCGGCGCGGCTGCCGTAGTCGCGGCGGTCGAAGTCCTCGGGCGGGGAGAAGTCGTGCTCGGCCTTAGAGGCGTAGCCGACCTTGCCCTGGATCCGCGAGAGGCGGAAGACCCGCACCGCGTCGCGCTCGTGCGAGTGCCCGATCAGGTAGAACTGGCCGCCGCGGAAGACCAGGTGGTAGGGGTCGACCTTGCGCTTCTCGGTCTCGCCCCGCTCCATCGTGTAGTAGGTGAACTCGATCGTCTTGCGGCGGGAGATCGCGGTCTCGATCTTGGAGAGGCGCTGGGAGAGGTCGCGGCCGCCGGCGGAGGCGGTCATCGCCATCTCGACCGGCGCGCGCTCCCCCTCGGAGAGCGGGTTCGGATGACCCCAGGCGACCTGCTGCAGGGCCAGCCGCAGCGGCTCGGCGTAGGCGAAGCCGCCGTCGGTCAGCAGCAGCAGCGCCGTGCTCAGCGCCGCCAGCTCCTCGTCGGTGAATTTGATCGCGTCGAGGTAGAAGTTCTCCGGCGGCAGCGAGTACAGCTCCGCCTCGAAGAATCCCTCCCCCGGCTTCTCGACCCCGAGCTCGATGCCGAGGCTCTCCAGCTCGGCCCGGTCCGCGTAGAAGCGCCGCGCGAACGCGTCGTCGTTCATGTCGCTGTACCCCTCCACCTCGCGCTTGATCTCGAGCGCCGAAACCGGCCTGCCCTGGGCCATCAGGAACGAGATCAACGAGAGCTGGCGAATCAGCTTCTCGGTGTCCTTCGCCACGAGGGGCAGGATAGTGTGCGGCCCACGCCATGGACATCCTGCGCAACCTCTTCGGGACCCTCACTTCTGGCGTTATCCGGCTTCTGGTCGCGGTCGGGATCCTCGCCGCGGCCTACTTCTTCATCGTCAAGCCGGTTCTGCACACGACCGAAAACGCCGTCGACAGCGCCAACAAGAGCCTCGAAACCTCCTTCGGCGGCAACGGGCTGGGCGAAATCGGCAAGACCTTCGAAGACGTCGACCGGCAGGTCCAGATCGAGATCCGCCGCTCCCTCCACACCGCCAAGAAGAACGGCAGCCCGAAGCGACTGGTCCGCTGCATCGAGCGTGCCCACGGCGACGTGCACCGGATTCAGCGCTGCACCGTCAAGTTCTAGCACGCTCCCCCGAGGCGACCAAGCGAAACCATCGGGGGAGAAACCGGGGCGCGGCAGTCGTCACCGGGGGGGAGAAACCCGCGTGCGGCAGTCCTTTGTACCCCTATGCGTCACAAAGGACTGCCGCGCCGGACGGAGTTGGGACCGGAGTTCGGGCCGGGGCGGGGGCCGGGACCAGGGCCGGTGCGCCGGGTGTCGGGGCCCGGCTTGGCCCAGTTGGCGGAGCTGCAGCACGGCGTGGTTTCGATCCGCCAGCTCGAGACAAGGCTCGGCTATTCGCGCAAGGCCGTCCAACGCGATGTCGCCGCGGGACGCCTGCATCCCCTGCACCGCGGCGTCTACGCGGTCGGCCACCGTCGCATATCACCCTGTGGCCACTGCCTTGCGGCGGTCCTCGCGTGCGGCCCGAATGCGCTGCTCAGCCACGGCTCGGCCGCCTGGCTTTGGGGGATCACGCGGTACGGACCGGCGCCGCTGCACGTGACCTCGCCGATCCCGCGCAAGTCGCGGCTGCCGATCCGGCTTCACCATTCGCGGATATTGGCCGAGGCCGACCGGGCGCTTGAGGAGAACATCCCCGTCACCGCCCTGCCGCGCACGATGCTCGACTGCGCCGGGGAATGCCGTTTCTCGCAGCTGCAGCGGATGCTCGAGCAAAGCGAAGAGCTGAAGCTGTTCGACCTCGCGCCGGTCGAGGGGCTGCTCGAGCGCAGCCGGGGACACGCCGGCTGGGGACGGCTACGGCGCGCGATCGCTCTTTACGCACCCGTCCCCTTCACCCGTTCCGGATTCGAGCGGCGCTTCTTCGAAGCGGTTCTGGAGGCGGGCCTGCCGCGACCGGCGACCAACTTCGTCGAGGCCGGCTTCGAGCTCGACGTCTACTGGCCTGAGCATCGCTTCGCGGTCGAACTCGACACCTACGCGACCCACGGCACCATCGCCGCCTTCGAGCGCGATCACCTCCGCGACGAGGATCTGATGCTCGCCGGGATCGAGCTGACTCGCGTCACCGACATCCGCTTCCACCGCGAACCGGAGGCTGTGCTCAAGCGAGTCGCGACGCTGCTGAGACGCCACTAGACAAGACCGCGGGGAGCCCGAGCGGCGCTGATTGGGCGACTGGGGACGCCGTAAGCGGCGCCTCAGGCCGCGCGCTGGCCGAAATACGCGGAACCCGACAAGGCCCGGTCGAAGCCGGACCAGGACTCGCCGGCCGGCAGCTCGCGCTCGAGGCGGTCGAAGCTGCCGAGGCGGCCGCCGAGGTTGTCGATCATGTGGACGAGGACTGCCTCGCGGGTGGCGGGGACGACCGGGGAGCCGTGCTCGAGCTGGCCGTGGTGGCTGAGGATGATGTGGAGCACGCACTGGGCGAGCGCGGGGTCGAAGCCGGGGATCTCCTCGATCTGGCGGCGGACCAGGTAGTAGCCGAGCGGGATCTCGCCCTGCAGACGGCCCAGGTCGGTGAGGTCGATCGCCAGCGGGTCGTCGTTGTAGGCCTCCGTCTTGCCGATGTCGTGCAGGAGGGCGCCGGTGACGGCGACGTCGCGGTCGATGCCGGGAAAGAAGTTGGAGGCGGCGCTGACCGCCTGGGCGACCGAGAGCGTGTGCTCGAGCAGCCCGTGGCGGTAGGCCTGGTGGTAGACCTTGGCCGCCGGCGCGTCGCGAAAGCGGGCCCAGCTCTCCGAGCCCTCGCCGAAGAAGGAGTCGAGCAGCAGCCGCAGCTGCGGGTCCTGAACCGTCGCCAGCAGCGAGCGCAGGTCGGCCTCCAGCTGCCCCGGCGAGACGTGAGACTCGGGCGCCAGCTCGTCGGCGTCGTACTCGTGCGGCTCCGCCTCGCGCAGCTCGGCGACCTTGATCTTCGCCCCCCAGCGCTCGCTGTCTTCGAAGACGCCGGTGACGAAGAGGGCGCGGCCGGTCGCGCAGAGCGCGTAGCGCGCCTCGGCGTCCTCCCAGCAGACCGCCTCGGCGGTGCCGCTGGAGTCGCCGACCGAGAGCCGCAGCCAGGGCTCGCCGTTGCGCTTGCGCCGCAGCTCCCGCTCCCGCACCGCGTAGACGCCGCGCACCCGCTGGCCGTCCTCGAGGTCGCGCAGCGCCACTCGTTCCGGTGAGGTCGGGATCGCCGTCTGCTCGGGAGCCGGGATGGACGTCTGCTCAGCCATCTCGCAAATCAAGGTAGAGACGGCAGCGGACGCCCAACACATGGACCGACGGGCGAAAAGTCGAACCGGAGTGGACTATCGCCCCGTCGGCCCGTTGTTCAGAGGGTGGCGCCGAGCCAGTGGCCGAGAGCGACGGCGGCGAGGCCGGCGGCGAGCGAGAGGGCGACGTTGAGCCAGGCGAGCCGGGCGTGGCCGGCGGCGTCGAGGCGGTGGGAGTCGAGGATCCAGGTGGAGAAGGTGGTGAAGGAGCCGATGCCGCCGCCGGCGACGATCGTCAGCGCCGCGCCGTGCAGGGCCGCGCCGGCGACGACGCCGAGGGCGAGGGCGCCGCTGAGGTTGACGGCGAGGATCCCCAGCGGAAACGGGCCGTCGACCCAGGCGGCGACCTCGGCGTCGATCGCGAACCGCGCCGCGGCGGCGAGGCCGCCGAGCAGTCCGACCGCGATCCAGGCCGGGGCCGTCACCGCGGGCCGTCCCCTGGCGAGTTATCCGTGTATACGCCGAACAATTCGCCCCGCCGCCGCTCGAGCCCGATCCCGAGCCGGACGAAGGCGTAGCCGGCGGCGATCGTCACCGCGGCGTAGGCCAGCGCCAGCCCCAGGTAGCCGCCGTCGACCATCCCGTACAGCTCCAGCTGCATGGTCGAGAAGGTGGTCAGGGTGCCGCAGATGCCGATGCCGAGGAAGGGGTGGTGCAGGCTCTCCTCCGGGTGGTCGCGGAAGAGGGCGAAGAAGTACCCGAGCAGCAGCGCCCCGACCATGTTCGTCGCGAAGGTCGCCCACGGCCACTGCCCCGGCCCGGTCGATGCCGCCTCCGCCAGCCCGACCCGGATCAGCGCCCCCACCACCCCGCCTGCATAGATCGCCGCCAGCTTGCGCGGGTCGTGAGGGAGCGATCGCATCAGCGGGAGTCTCTCGATGTCGCCCGTGCGATGACGCCGTCGACCATGCGCCCGACCGCCGCGAGCCGAGCCGCCGGGAGCGGCAGATCGACGAGGCGACCCTGCAGCTCGGCGGGTTCGGCGAGCCCGTGGAGAAGCGCCTGCTCGACGAACTCCCAGTCGCGCTCGCGCCCGGCGGCGCACTTGGACAGAAGCAGGTCGTGGATCTCGAGACACCAGCCGCTGGCGCCGCCGGTGTTCTCGTTGCGGATCTCGATCAATCGCTGCTCCCAGCCCTCGGGGAGCGTCGCGGTCTCGGGACCGACCGCGTGCGCGTAGTAGCCATAGGTCGCGTCGAAGTAGGAGCCGTCCCCGAGGCTGCCCTCGATCTCGATCGCCCGCTCGGGGCGATTGCGCGGGTAGAGGTCGGCCTCGCGCGAAGCAAGCAACGCCTCTGGGGCGTCCGGAAACTGACCGAGAACGGCCTGGCTGCCGATGACGATGAGTTCCTCGTCTTCGGAAACGGTCGCGGCGGCGCGGATTATGTGCTCGAGCTCTGGCCGCCGCAAGGTCCTACCGCACCGCTTCGATGATCAGCCGCCGCTCCTGCTCGTTCAGGACACCGGCGAAGGGACTGTTCTGGCGCAGGTCCCGGCCGGCCTGGTCGTCGGCCGTGATCGCCGCGGCGATCACGGGGATCGGCCGGGATAGGAGCTGGCGCCAGCTCGCGGCGTAGCGAGGGTGCAGATGTCCATCGGCGAGCAGCTGGTCGACCCGCAGGCGTGCCTCCTCGACGAGCCCCTCGTCGAGGCGCTCGGCGATGACCTCGTGGAGCGCAAGGCCTCGACGCTCCGAGGTCCGGTGGCCCTCGGGGGGCACGGACCGGCCGTGGTGGGTAGAGGCAGGCCCGCCAACCGCCCTCGCCGCCGCCTCCCGGCGCGCGACGAGCGCCGCCGCCAGTGGATGGCGCCGGCGACTCTTCCCGCGCAATCCGTTCATCGCCTCACGCAGCTCGACGACGAACTGGCGGGGTACCTCGCGCCTGCCGGTGGGCGAAAGGACAATCGGCACCTGGCCGGCGGCGACCCAGCGATCGAGAGCGGTCTGACTGACGCCGAGGATCTGGGCTGCCCGCGAGCGGGAAAGGGTTGGTCCGAGCCGAGTCTCCAGGTCTCGACGCACCGGCATCACGTCGGCGACAGCGGCGGGGATTCGCTCCGCCCGTCGCAGGCGGACGATCCCGTCCAACAGTTTCTCCGTCTCGACCACGCTGGGCATAGAAGATCGATTCTAGATGATGTTGAGAATTTAGGCCGATTTTCTAAACACTCAGCCATCTGTATAGAGTTCATCGAACGACATCGATGAATGGTGATACGGTCTCGCCCCGTGACCGAGCTGCCCGTGATCGAGTGCTGCACGCCTCTGGCAGGCGCTTCCTTGTCGGAGCGGCGGGCGGTGGAGATGGAGGCGGTGCTGAAGGCGCTGGCCGACCGCCACCGGCTGCGGATCGTCAACCTGCTGCTGCGGGCCGGCGGCGAGCCGGTCTGCGTCTGCGAGGTGCAGCCGCTGCTCGGGCTCTCCCAGGGCACGGTGAGCCACCACCTCAAGCAGCTGGTAGAGGCGGGCCTGGTCGAGCGCGAGAGCCGCGGCACCTACAGCTACTTCAGCCTCGTCCCCGGCGCCCTCGACTCCGTCCGCGAGGTCTTCGCCCGGCCCGAGCGCGCCGCGATCGCGTCCACGGATCCCGCCGCCTGCTGCTGAGCAGATGGAGGATCGCCCCAACCTGGCCCGCCGCGCCGCCGCCGAGGCGATCGGCGCCTTCACCCTCGTCTTCGCCGGCTGCGGCGCGATCGTCACCGAGGCCGAGCATCCCGGCACGCTCGGCACCATCGGCATCGCCCTCGTCTTCGGCCTTGTGATCATGGCGATGGTCTACGCGACCGGCCACCTCTCCGGCGCCCACCTCAATCCCGCCGTCACCCTCGCCTTCACCCTGACCCGGCACCTGCCCGCCCGCGAGGCCGTCTCCTACATGGGCGCCCAGCTGCTGGGGGCGATCGCGGCGGCGGCGCTGCTGCTGGCGATCTGGCCGAGCGAACCGGCGGCGCTGGGGACGACGATGCCGAGCGTCGGCGCCGGCAGCGCCTTCGCCTACGAGGCGATCCTCACCGCCTTCCTGATGTTCACGATCATGGCGGTGGCGACCGACACCCGCGCCGTCGGGGCCGGCGCGGCGATCGCGATCGGCGGCGTGATCGGCCTCGACGCCCTCTTCGGCGGCCCGATCACCGGCGCCTCGATGAACCCCGCCCGCTCGATCGGCCCCGCCCTCGTCACCGGCAGCTTCCACGACCTCTGGATCTACATCGCCGCCCCGATCCTCGGCGCCGCCGCGGGCGCCCTCGCCTACCAGGCGGTGCGGGCGAAACGCCGGCCGACGGGCCTCAAACGTCCGCGATGTGGACGCCTGCCCGTCGGCCGAGAGCCTGATGCGGGCGCTGTTCGTCTGCCTGCACAACGCCGGCCGCTCGCAGATGAGCGAGGCGCTGTTCGCGCGGGCGGCGGCGGGCCGCCACGAGGCGCGCTCGGCCGGGACGACGCCGGCCGAGCGGGTCCACCCGGAGGTCGTCGAGGCGATGGCGGAGCTGGGGATCGACCTCGCCGACCGCGTCCCCCACGAGCTCAGCCAGGCCGATGCCGAGTGGGCCGACGTCGTGGTCACGATGGGATGCGGCGACGAGTGCCCCTACGTCCCCGGCAAGCGCTACCTCGACTGGGACCTGCCCGACCCCGAGGGACAGCCGCTGGAGCAGGTCCGCCGCACCCGCGACGAGATCGAGCGCCGCGTCGCCGCCCTCGTCGCCGAGCTGGACCGCGACGCGTAACTCCACCCGGTCCCGCCGGAACCGCTGTACCGGTCGCCAGAAACACACACGCACGGCGAAATGGCGAGGGTGGGAATCGAACCCACGACACCACGATTTTCAGTCGTGTGCTCTACCAACTGAGCTACCTCGCCTCGGAGCGCAGAACCTGCGCTTGAATCGCGAAGGCTAGCGACCGGGCGGCGACGGGGCTGCTTGCATTCGATCGATGAAATGGCTGCGAGGAGCGGTGGGACCGGCGGCGCTTGTCGCCATCGCCGCCGCCCTTGTCTCGGGTGGGTCTGCGAGCGACTCGGCCCAGCAGCGCTACTTGCCAGATGCCAACGCGTTGCGGACGGTCGCGCGCTTCGGCAGCGCGCGCCAGGTGACGGTCCGCTCGTTGGGCGAGCCGGACGTGATCCGTGCCGATCCACGTTGGCTCGCGGCAGCGAGGCCGCTGGGGCCTGGAGCGCCGCCGTGGGCGCGGCGGATGTACGAGCGGTCGCTACTGGTTCTTCATGCGCTCGCCGACCATCGCAGTGGCGCCGTCATCGCAGGAGCCCGCGAGGGCTGGGCCTACGTCTGGCCACGCGACGCCGGCGCCGTCGCGATGGCGCTTGCGGCAGCGGGATACACGAGGGACGCGAGGCGCATCGTGGACTTCCTGCGTGGCCTCGACCTTGGAGCCGCTGCCCGGTTCCAGACCGACGGCGCTCCGGTTGACGGACGCGCCGCCCAGGGCGATGCCGCCGGATGGGTCGACGCGGCAGCCCGGGCGATCGGCCGGCCGAACGCAAACGGGCCGCAACCGTGGCGGGGATTGGCCGACTACCAGGAGAACGGCGACGGCGACTTCCTCGCCAACGCGATCGCTTCTGGCGCTCCCAACATCCGATTGCTGTTCGAGACTCCCTCGGGCGCGCTGGCCCGTCGTGCCGACGATCCCGCCTCGGGGCTCGACTCGGCCGCTGCCTGGGCGGTCCGGCCCTTCCCTCGCCCCGCGCTCTACCCGCTCGTCCGCCGCACGCTGTTGCGGCTGGCGGCTGGAAGCGGGCGCTTCGGCATCGTCCCGTCAGAAGACTGGGACGGCGGCATCGATCCTTGGACCGCGCCGACGGCGTGGACCGCCTGGAGCCTGGCGGCGCTCGGCGAGCGCTCGGCCGCCCTCGACCTCATGACCGAGCTGCGCCGCGACGCGACGCCGGACGGGATGCTCCCCGAGCGCGTCGACGCCCACACCGGCGTCCCGACGTCGACCACCCCGCTCGCCTGGTCCCACGCCTTCGCGATCCTGGCGCTGCGGCAGCTCTGGCCCTGATTGCGGCAGTCCTTTGTACCCCTATGCGTCACAAAGGACTGCCGCAGCTATGAGGCCGACCCTCAACGACCGCGCTTCATCAGCCCCATCAGCTCCAGCGCCCCACCCTTGTGCAGGGGTTCGTTGAGGTTGCCGCACTTGGGGCTCTGCACGCAGGAGGGGCAGCCGGACTCGCAGGGGCACTCGGAAATCAGCCGCTCGGCGTCGCCGAGCAGGCGCTCGAACTGCTCGTAGCCGCGCTGGGCGATGCCGACGCCGCCGGGGTGCCCGTCGTAGACGAAGATCGTCGCGCGGCCGGTCTGGAAGTGGACGTTGGTCGAGAGGCCGCCGATGTCCCAGCGGTCGCACATCGCGATCAGCGGCAGCACCGCGATCTGGGAGTGCTCGGTGGCGTGCAGGGAGCCGAGCAGGGCGTCGCTCGGCAGCGCCCCGCTGAGCCGCTCCGGCAGCACGTACCAGAGCGCCTGGGTGACGAAGCTCTGCTCCGGCAGCTCGAGGGCGACGATGTCGATCGGCTCCTGCTCGGAGATCGAGACGCGCTGGAAGGCGATCACCTGCTCGGTCACGGAGACGTCGCCGAAGTTGAGCTCCACCCCGGCCACCTGGCGCTGCTCGCGGGTCCGTTCGACGTAGATCTCGGTCTCCTTCTTCGGCCGCGTGTACCAGTCGCCGTCGAAGCTGGAGACGATCGCCCGCCGCTCCTCGACGTCCAGCCGCTCGACCTCGTAGGAGCGGCCGAGGTGGAGGTAGATCGCGCCCGGGTGGATGGTCGAGAAGGCGCGCTCGGCCTCGACCAGGCCCAGCATCTCCCCCGACTCGCGCTCGACGACCGCGACCGAGTCGGCCGAGGCCGAGCGCAGGGCGATCTTCGAGGCGACGAACTCGCTGCGCCGCGGCAGCAGCCGCCCGCCGGCGCTGCGCAGCTCCCCCGCCGCCAGCAGCCGCTCCGCCCGCTCGCGCCAGCCCGGCCCGAAGACGTCCTCGTCGGCATCGCTCAACGGCAGCTCGTAGGCGGCGGCGACCAGGTGGCGGGAGGCGATCTGCTCGTTGGCGTGGTCGAGGATCGCCGCCTCCACCGGCCGCTCGATGAACTCCTCCGGGTGGCGGCAGAAGAACTGGTCGAGCGCGTCCTGGCCGGCGACATAGACGGCCAGCCCGCGCCGCCGCCGCCCGGCCCGGCCCCACATCTGCCGCAGGCTGGCGACGGTGCCCGGGAAGGTGACGCAGATCGCCGCGTCGAGCTCGCCGACGTCGATCCCCAGCTCCAGCGCATCGGTCGCGACCACCGCCAGTAGCTCGCCGGCGCTCAGCCGCGCCTCGATCTCGCGCCGCTGCTGGGCCGTATAGCCGCCGCGGTAGGGGGCGATCCGCGCCGCCAGCTCCGGCTTGCCGCGCCGCTCCAGGTTCTCGCGGGCGAAGCGCTGGATCAGCTCGATCCCGCGCCGGCTCTTGAGGAAGCAGATCGTCCGCACCCCCTGGGAGACCAGCTCCGCCAGCAGGTCGGCCGCCTCGGAGAGGGCCGAGCGCCGCACCCCGGTCGCCCTGTCGATCAGCGGCGGGTTCCACATCGCGATCTCGCGGCCGGCCCGCGGCGCGCCGTCGTCGTCGATCAGCTCGAACGGCGTTCCGACCAGCCGCTCGGCCAGCTCGACCGGGTTGGCGATCGTCGCCGAGGCGAGCAGGAAGCGCGGCTCGGAGCCGTAGGCGCGCGCCACCCGCCGCAGCCGCCGCAGCACGTTGGCGACGTGGGAGCCGAAGACGCCGCGGTAGGTGTGGGCCTCGTCGACGACGACCCAGCCGAGGTTGGCGAGGAAGTCCCCCCAGCTCTTGTGGTTGGGCAGCAGGCCGACGTGGAGCATGTCGGGGTTGGTGAGGACGAGGTTGTTGCGGCGGCGGATCGCCGGGCGCTCGTCGCGCGGCGTGTCGCCGTCGTAGATCGCCTCACGCAGACCGGGCGGGCGCAGCAGCGCCAGCTTGCGCGCCTGGTCCTGGGCCAGCGCCTTGGTCGGGTAGAGGTAGAGGGCGCGCCGTTTTGGCTCGCGGGCGATGCCGTCGAGGACCGGCAGGTTGAAGGCGAGGCTCTTGCCCGAGGCGGTGCCGCTGGTGATGACCAGGTTGGAGTGAGCGGCGGTCTCCCAGGCCTCGAGCTGGTGGGTGTAGAGGGACTCGATGCCGGCGCGCCGCAGCGCCTCGGCGAAGCCGGGGTCGAGGGCGTCCGGCAGCGAGACGGGCCGGGCGCGCCGCTCCGCCTCGGAGCTCTCGGCGACGATGCGGCCGTCGCGGCGCGCCGGGTCGATGGCTACAGACCAAGGCTCCCCGAGGAGGCTGCCGCCCCGCGCCATCAAACCTGCCGTCGATGGGCCTCAGACATCCAAATGGCGGACGTCTGAGGCCCATCGGCCCCCTGGGGGCGAGCGATCTGGCCGGCGACTCGCATCGCCTGCAGGGAGCTGCGGTCGTGGATGCGGAGGATGTCGGCGCCCTCGCGGACGGCGAGGGCGACGGCGGCCACCGTGCCCCACTCGCGCTCTCCAGGCGGCAGCCGCCCCTCCCAGGAGCCGGCCAGGACGGCGCCGATGAAGTCCTTGCGCGAGAGCGAGACGTAGAGCGGCAGCCCCAGCGCCCGCAGCTCGCCGAGCCGGCGCAGGATCTCCAGGTCCTGCTCGGGGCTGAGGTCGAAGTCGAGCCCGGGGTCGATCGCGATCTGCTCCACGCCGACCCCAAGCTCCCGCGCCGCCTCGACTCTCCCCTCGAACCAGGCCCGGAGATGGTCGATGACGTCGCCGTACTCGCGCCAGGGCCGGTCGACCCGCGGCGGCCCCTCGATGTGCATCAGCACGTAGCCGCAGCCGCGCTCGGCGACGAGTCCGAACATCTCCTCCGAGCCGCCGGAGATGTCGTTGACCGCGTGCGCGCCGGCGTCCAGCGCCCGCCGCGCCACCGCGACCGAGAAGGTGTCGGCGGAGACCGGCACGCCGGCTCCCGAGCGCGAGACCGCTCGACAGCCGGCACCAGTGCGGCTGCCTCGTCCTCGGTGTGTCACCGGTGGTCCGGCCTTCGCCGCGACCGCCCCCACGTCGAGCATGTCGAACCCCGCCTCGACCAGTGCCGCCCGTCAGCGACGGCCCGCTCAGGCGTCCCGCTCCTGGCTCCCTCGAACATCGAGTCGACGGTGACGTTGACGATCCCCGCCGCCACCGGCTGCTCGAGCTCCAGCACCCGATCGGTCAGCCGCCAGTTCATCGCCGCTACCGTAGCGACCGAGACGAATGGGACTGAGCTGCGTCTACACCGATCTCGACGGCACCCTGCTCGGCAGCGGCGCCTCCCTCTTCCGCGACGCCGAGGGCGGCTTCTCGCTGGCCCAGGCACGGGGGCTGGAGGCCTGCCATCGGGCCGGGGTCGAGGTGGTGATCATGTCCGGCCGCCGCGAGCCGCAGGTCCACGAGGCGGCGCGCCTGATGGGTCAGGCCTCCTACATCTACGAGGCCGGCTGCGCCTATGCGATCGAGGGCGAGACGACGCTGCTGACCGGCGAGATGGCGCCCAACGAGGACGGCACGATCTACGAGCAGATCGAGGCGCGTGGGATCCCGAAGCGCCTGTTCGAGCACTTCGAAGGGCGGCTGGAGTACCACGCCCCCTGGCACAGCGGCCGCGTCCTCTCCCACCTCTTCCGCGGCAAGGTCGACGTCGACGAGGCCAACGCCGTGCTCGGCGAGCACGGCGACGACGACCTGCGGCTGCTGGACAACGGCGCGATCGGGCGGCCGATGCCCACCGTCGAGGGGCGCACCCACGCCTACCACCTGGTCCCGCGCCTGGTCAGCAAGGGCGCCGCCGTCACCGCCCACGCCCGCGCCCGCGGCTACGACCCGGCCGACTGCATCGCCGTCGGCGACTCGGTCGAGGACCTCGAGGTCGCCGCGGCCGTCGGCCGCTTCTTCGTCGTCGCCAACGGGCCCGAGCGCGACCCCGGCCTGCGCGCCGCCCTCTCCTCCTGGGACAACGCCACCGTCACCGAGGGCAGCATGGGAGAGGGCTTCTACGAGGCGGTCGTCTCCACCCTGGTCGAGCGCCGCTGAACTCGCGGCGCTCGCGACGAGTCCTGAGTTTTACGTCCCACAGATGGAAAACGCAGGACCGTCCGGCCTCAGCGGATCGGCAGCGGCGCCACGTCGCCGGCTGGGCGCGCGGGGGCCTCGGGGCGGCGAGCTGGAGCTTCGCCGCGAGCCCGCGGCCGCCGCACCCGCACGTACTCGGCGCCGAAGTAGGAGCCGAGCACGAGACCTGCGGCCAGCGCCTGCGCCACCAGCCCCTCGACCGTCGGGAAGACCGCGAACCAGAGCCCGACCCAGCCCGGGATCGCCAGCGGCACGGTGGTGGTCGGCAGCCAGCCCGCCAGCTGCATCTCCTGGACGCTCTCGCCGACCATCACGATCAGGACGACGCCGAGCAGGACCCCGGTGACGACGAGCATCCGCTTGTAGTGCAGGCGGTGGTGGGCGACGAAGGTGAGCGCCCCGACGGCGAGGGTCAGCGCGAGGCCGATGCCCGCACCCTCCAGCACCGTCGCCGAGCCGTAGGCGAGGCGCAGGTTCTGGAGGAAGAGGACCACCTCGAACCCCTCCCGGTAGACCGAGGTGAGGCCGAGCAGGACCAGGCCGATCAGCGTGGCGCGCTTCGGGTCGATCCCCGCCCGGTCGAGGATTCGCCGCCGCCGCCGGTTGTGACTGGAGATCCAGCCGGTCCAGTAGACCTTGTGGAAGAACCAGTTCATGACCACGAGCAGGACGATCACCGCGAGCAGCCCGGTGGCGGCCTGGATCGCGAGCCCGCCGCCGCCCAGCTGCCCGATCGCCCAGACGGCGAGGAACCAGGTCGCGACGGTGGCCGCGAAGCCGACCCCGGCGCCGGCGGCGACCGGCTTGCGGTAGACCGCGGTGGCGCCGAGCATGCTGGCGGTGATCGCCGCGAGGACGAGGATCGTCTCCAGCCCCTCGCGGAAGACGAGCAGGCCGCTGTCGAGGACCACCGCGCCGTGGCTGAGGTGCGAGGAGCCGGTGGGGTCGGGGGTCCCGCCGGAGGCGCTCAGCGCGCTCCAGGCGAGCAGGACCGCCCCGAGCCCGACCAGGTAGAGGGGCCAGCGCCGGGCCACCGATCGTCTCGCCGCCGTAAGCATCGGACGTTAGGCTACCCTAATAGCTGCTCGGCGGGGTCCCAGCCTCCGGGCGACCGGAGCGAGGCGGGTGGGTGGCTAAGATCGCCCCGACCCCGAAGCGGAGGAGAGCCGTGTCGTCGGAGACCGCGACCGTCGCCGAGCAGGAGTACCTGGAGATCATGTTCTGGCTGGAGGAGGCCGGGCTGCCGATGACGGGCGCCAACATCGCCCGCGCGATGCAGCTCTCGCCGCCGACCGTGCACGAGATGGTCGGCCGCCTGGTCGAGGACGGCTACGTCGCCCGCAAGGCCGACAAATCGCTCGAGTTCACCGAGTCCGGGCGCGAGCACGCCAGCCACATCGTCCGCCGCCACCGGATGATCGAGCGCTTCCTCACCGACGTCCTCGGCATCCCCTGGGACGAGGTGCACGAGGAGGCGGAGCGGATCGAGCACGCGATGTCGCCGGTGCTGGAGGAGCGGATGCGGGCGGCGATCGGCGACGCCACCACCTGCCCCCACGGCCACCCGATCGTCGAGGGCATCCGCGAGCAGGGCTCGCTGCTGGCCGACGTCGAGGTCGGCGCCGAGGTCACCGTGCTGCGCTTCGAGAACGAGGCCGAGGAGCTGCTGCACTACCTGAAGGCGGCCGGGCTCGACCCGGGGCTGGAGGGGAGGGTCGAGATCTCAGACGACGAGCGGGTGACGATCTGCCTCCGCCGACGGCCGGCACGAGGTCAGCCGCAGCGTCGCCGAGACCGTCTCGGTCCGCGCCGACCCGGCGCCGCCGCCGCGGGCGGCGATCCCGGAGCAGCTGGTCCTCTCCAGCGACCGCTACGGCCGCTGAGCCTGCCTAGGCGGTAGCGCCCGCGCGGACGCGGTCCAGGGCGCGGGCGATGCGGGCGACGCCCTCGTCCATCCGCTCGGCCGGGACGGGCGCGAAGGAGAGACGGAGGCTGTTGTCGCCTCCCTCGATCATGAAGTCGGGGCCGGCGACGAAGGTCGCCCCGCCCGCTTTCGACTCGGCCAGCAGCGCCGCCGTGTCGGTTCCCTCGGCGAGGTCGAGCCAGAGGAAGTAGCCGCCCTCGGGGACGACGAACTCGGCCTCGGGGATCTGCTCTCCCAGAGCGGCGACGAGGGCGTCGCAACGGGCCTTCAGCTCGCCCTTGACGAAGGCGATGTTGCGGTCGAGCTCGCCGGAGCGGCAGAGCTCGAGCACGATCGACTCGGCCAGCATGTTGGGCGAGATGTAGGTCTCGTTGGCCCGCTTCGCCAGCTTCGCGATCTTCTCCGCCGGCCCGGCCAGGTAGCCGACCCGAACGCCGGGGCTGACCGTCTTGGAGAAGGAGGAGGCGTGGATGACGCGGCCGGCGACGTCGAGCGAGAGCATCGTCTCCAGCGGCTCGCCCTCGAAGGGCAGCTCGCGGTAGGGGTCGTCCTCGAAGATCCAGAACCCATGCTCGGCGGCGAGCTCGACCAGCCGCGCCCGCTTCGCGCTCGAGAGCGTGCAGCCGGCCGGGTTGTGGGCGTTGGGGATGACGTGGGCGAGCTCGATCGGCCCCGCCGCGAGCGCCGCCTCGAAGGCGCCGAGGTCGAGCCCGTCGGCCTCCAGCGGCACCGGCACCAGCTCCACGCCAAGCCGCTGCAGGAGCAGCAGCGTGCGGTCGTAGGTCGGCTGCTCGACGACGACCCGGTCGCCGGGCGAGAGCAAATGCTCGAACAGCATCGCCCCCGCCTCCAGCGACCCGTTGGCGACCATCACCTGCGAAGGGTCGAGCCCCCCATGCCGCTCCGCAATCCACTCACAGAGCCCCGGATGCCCAATCCCAGTCCCGTAGGAGAGCGCCTTTTCCCAGTCGTTGGCAAGCGCCCGCGCCGCCGCCTCCCGCACCGCCTCGTGGGGCAGGATGTCAGCGCTGGGAGCGCCCCGCGCAAACGAAATCGTGTCGCCAGCCATCGCCTCGACCCTAGCAACGCCCCACCCTCCGGCGACCTCCGGCGAACCCTCAACTCAGGGGGGAACCGGGGCGTGTGTGAGCTTGACATCGATATGGATGGTCAACCTCACACACATCCGACGAGAGCGCACCGGGAAGCGGAGTTGCTGGAACGGGAGCGGCGGGTGGAGGCTCTGGCGACGCGGCAGCACGGGGTCGTGGCTCGGCGGCAACTGGAAGCCCTTGGCCTGGGACGGGGGATGATCGACCGGCGGATCCAATCCAGACACCTGAACGTCATACATCGCGGCGTCTACGCGGTTGGGCACAGACGGGTTAACCAGCGTGGTCACTGGCTCGCGGCCGTGCTCGCCTGTGGGGAAGGAGCGGTTCTGAGCCATCTCAGCGCCGCGGCACTCTGGGGTCTTGCGAGCCAGAGAGGACCCGTAGACGTAACCGGCAGCGGGCACCCCGGTCGCACCGGAATAGGTCTCCACCGCGCGCACATCCACCCCGAGGAACGCGCCGTCCGCGACCGCATCCCAGTCACCTCGGTCGCACGCACGCTCTTCGACTACGCCGAAACCGTCGACTTCGGGCGGCTGGAGAAGGCCTGGGAGGAAGCCGACCGACTCAACCTGCTGCAACTCGCTGCTGTGGAGCGCGTCTGCGAGCGCGGCCACGGGCGCCATGCCCTGCGCCCGACGCGACGCCTCCTCGCCGAAGCCCGCGCCCCCTACACGAAGCGCTCGCCGCTGGAGAACCGCTTCGCCGCCTTCTGCCGCGCCCACCGCATTCCCCCGCCGGCGACCAACGTCGACGTCCTCGGCCATGAGGTCGACGCCCTCTGGCCCCAGGCCCGCCTCGTCATCGAGCTCGACAGCTGGAAGCACCACAGCCACCGCGCCGCCTTCGAGCGCGACCGCACCCGCGACCCCAAGCTCCTCCTCGCCGGCTACCGCACCGTCCGCGTCACCAGCCGCCGCCTCGACAAAGAAGCCGCAGAGCTCGCCGCCGAGATCCACGAGCTCCTCAAAGAAGAACACTCATCGAGAGCCGCCCTGGCCAGTCCCTAACCAGCCACTGCGGGGCCTGCATCCACGCGCCGGCGCGAACCTCAGGAGCCGCGCAGCGTTTCGACGGCGATCGCGGCTGCCTCGGTCGGGCTCTGCCCCACTCGCACGCCCTTCGCTTCGAGCGCGTCCTTCTTCGCCTGCGCCGTGCCCGAGGAGCCGGAGATGATCGCGCCGGCGTGGCCCATCTGCTTGCCGGGGGGCGCGGTGAAACCGGCGATGTAAGCGACGACGGGCTTGGAGACCTCGGAGGAGATGAACTCGGCGGCGCGCTCCTCGGCGTCGCCGCCGATCTCGCCGACCATCACGATCAGCTCGGTCTCCGGGTCCGCCTCGTAGAGCTTGAGGACGTCGATGAAGTCGGAGCCGACGATCGGGTCGCCGCCGATGCCGACGATCGAGGAGTTGCCCGCCCCGGCCTGCTTCAGCTCGTTGCCGATCTGGTAGGTCAGCGTGCCCGACTTGGAGACGACGCCGATCGAGCCGGGCTCGAAGAACTGGGCGGGGATGATGCCGACGTTGGCCTTGCCGGGAGAGAGCACACCGGGGCAGTTGGGCCCGATCAGCCGCACCCCGGCCTCCTGCGCCTTCCAGTAGGTCTTCAGCATGTCGAGCACCGGGATTCCCTCGGTGATCGCGATCACGGTCTCGACCCCGGACTCGATCGCCTCGTCGATCGCCGGCGCGGCGAAGCGGGCGGGAACGAAGATCATCGAGGTGTTGGCGCCGGCCTCCTCGACCGCCTCCCTGATCGTGTCGAAGACCGGTACGCCCTCGACGTCCTGGCCGCCCTTGCCGGGCGTGACACCGGCGACGAGGTCGGTCCCGTAGGCCTTGTTGCGCAGCCCGTGGAAGGAGCCCTCGCGGCCGGTCAGGCCGGAGACGGCGAGCTTGGTCTCGCTGCCGACGACGATGCTCACGAGGCGGCCCCGGCCAGCTCGACGACGCGGCGGGCGGCGTCCAGCATCGTCTTCTCCTGGTGCAGGTTGGGCAGGTCGGCGGCGGCGAGGATCTCCAGCCCCTGCTCGGAATTGGTGCCGTCGAGGCGGACGACCAGCGGCACGCCGAGGTCGAGCTGGCCCGAGGCGGTGACGATCCCGTTGGCGATCTCGTCGCAGCGGGTGATGCCGCCGAAGATGTTGAAGAGGATCGCCGTCACCTTGGCGTCGGAGACGATAACTTCCAGAGCGTTGACGATCGCCTCGGCTTTGGAGCCGCCACCGGCGTCGAGGAAGTTGGCCGGGGCGCCGCCCGCCTGGGCGACGACGTCGAGGGTCGACATGCAGAGCCCGGCGCCGTTGGCGAGGATGCCGACGTTGCCGTCGAGCTTGACGTAGGTCAGGCCCTTCTCCTTCGCCATCTGCTCCTGGGGATCGTCGACCGTGTCGGCAACCTCGGCCAGGTCCTGGTGGCGGAAGAGCGCGTTGCCGTCGATCGTCACCTTGGCGTCGAGGGCGACTACCTCGCGGCCGGCGGTGACGATCAGCGGGTTGACCTCGATCAGGCTGGCGTCCTCGTTGCTCGCCACCTCGGCCAGCTTCACCAGCACCTCGGCGGCCTGGTCGCGGACGTCCTCGTCGAGCCCGGCGGCGTCGACGATCTCCCGCGACGCGGCGACGTCGAACTCGCGGGTCGGGTCGATGTGGCGCTTGATCAGGGCGTCGGGGCTCTCGGCCGCCACCGCCTCGATGTCCATCCCTCCCTGGCTGGAAACCATCGCCAAAAGCTTCTTCTCGCCGCGGTCGAGGATGACCGAGGCGTAGTACTCGGCGGCGATGTCGGAGCCGCCCTCGACCCAGACCTGGTCGACCCGGAACGGCCCCTCACCGTGGGGGCCGACGATATCCATGCCGAGGATCGCGTCGGCGTACTCGCGCGCCTCGCCGGCGTCCTTGGCGATCTTGATCCCGCCCGCCTTGCCGCGGCCGCCGATAAGCACCTGGGCCTTGATCGCGCAGGGATAGCCGATCCGCTCGGCGGCGTCGACCGCGGCGTCGACCGTCGCCGCGACCTCGCCGCTGGGCACGGCGATGCCGTGCTTGGCGAACAGCTGCTTGCCCTGATACTCGAGGAGGTCCATACGAGGCGGCGCCCGCAGGCGCGGTCGCGCACCCTATCCGAGATCGCCGCCGGGGCGCGCGCCGCCGGGGTGACTCCCCCACTTGAGAACGCTTGCCATAATGCCGCGCTCGCCAATGGCCCTTCCCGCTCTCAAAAACATCAAATGGGTGACCACGGACTGTTACGGCACCCTGATCGACTGGGAGAAGGGGATCGTCGAGGCCTGTAAGAAAGAGGCGGCCAAAGACGGCTTCAGCTTCGAAGAAGGCCCCTTCCTCGCCCGCTTCATGGAGGTCCAGGCCGAGATCATGGCCGGCTCCTACGAGCTCTACGCCGAGGTGCTGCGCCGCACGATCGTCAAGGTCGCCGGCGAGCTGGGCTGGGAGGTGGAGCCCTCGCGGGCCCAGTTCCTGCCCAACAGCGTCGCCTACTGGCTGCCCTTCCGCGAGGCCAACGCGGCGATGGACCGGCTCGGCAAGCGCTATGAGGTCGGGATCATCTCCAACATCGACGACAAACTGCTGGGGATCTCGCGCCGCCACCTGCGGACCGAACTCGACCTCGTCGTCACCGCCCAGCAGGTGCGCAGCTACAAGCCGGACCCGGTCCACTTCAAAGAGTGCGCGCGGCGGATCGGCGGCAAGAAAGGCTGGCTGCACATCGGCTGCAACTACACGACCGACATCGCCCCGGTGCTGAAGATGAACGTGCCGGTGATCTGGGTCAACCGCCACGGCGAGAAGCTGGAGGGGCGCAAAGCCCCCAGCGCCACGGTCAAAAACTTCCGCGAAGCAGCGAAAAAGCTCGGCGCGTCCTGAGCGTTTTCTAGCGTTCAGGCGCAACTCCGGTAAGAGGCGCCGGTTTCGACACCCGTAGCCACTCTTGATGAATGAGTCCATGCTCCAGCCGATGAGTACCCGTGCGCGCCGAAGCCCACGCTCGGTCCTCACCGCGGTGGGGCTGGCCGTCGCGACGGCGCTCGCCCTGATGGCCAGCGGGTCGAAGGCGCTCGCGGCGGCGCCGGCGGACTCGAGGAGGGCCGCAGCCTCGGCCCGGGAAACGGAACCCCCCAGCGTCCCCCCGGGAAAACCCAACTTTGTCGTCATCCAGACCGACGACCAGACGCTCGACCAGCTCTACGCCGCCTACACCCCGCCCGGCGGGGCGACGATCGAAGCGATGCCGTACACCCGCGAACTGATCGCCGAACGCGGCGCCACCTTCAACCGCTACTACACGCCCTACTCGCTCTGCGCTCCCTCGCGGGTCTCCCTGCTGACCGGCCGCTACGCGCACAACAACAATGTGCGCGGCAACGTCCCCCCCGAAGGTGGCTACCCGGGCTTCGCCGCACGGGGCGCCTACAGCCATGACCTTCCGGTCTGGCTGCAGAGCGACGGGTACCGCACGATCCACATCGGCAAGTTCCTCAATGCCTATGGCGAAGAGCCGTATGACAGCGGCGCCGAGGTGCCTCCTGGCTGGAACGCCTGGCACAGCGTCCTCAACTCGGATACCACGCATTACTTCTACGGCTACTCGCTCAACAACAACGGCGTTATCGAAGGCCCCTATGGCGAATCCGGCAGCTGGGAAACTCGCGAATACGGACAGAGGGACGACTTCGGCTGCCCGTACGCCCCGCTCAACGGGTTGCCCTGCCTCTATGAGACCGACGTCTTCAACCGCATAGCGACGGAAGAGCTGACGGGGACGCCACCGAAAAAGCCCTTCTACCTGCAGCTCGACTACACCGCCCCGCACGGGGACTTCCGCCGGCCGGCCGGGCCGGAGCCGGCGCCGCGGGACTACGAATCGTTTGCCGGCGCCCCTCTCCCCCACAACTCTTCACAGGGCTTCAACGAGGGCAACGTCAACGACAAGCCCAGCTTCATCCGCGCGGCGCCCTACCTGTTGCCGGCCGAAATCCACACCTACCGCATCTACTACCAGAAGGCGCTGGAGTCACTGCGCTCGGTCGATCAGGGCGTCAAAGACATCGTCGACACGCTCGGCGCCCTGCACCGGCTGAAGAACACCTACATCATCTTCACCTCCGACAACGGCTTCTTCTATGGCGAGCACCGGCTCGTCGGCGGCAAGTTCCTCGCCTACGAGCCCTCGACCCACCTGCCCTTCCTGATCCGCGGGCCGGGGATCAAACCGGGGTCGGAAACGGGCGAGCTGGCGTCGACGATCGACATCGCACCAACGATCCTCGAACTGGCCCACGCCGAAGCGGACCGCAGCCTCGACGGGCGCTCGCTCTACCCCTACGCCCACGACACCAGCCTGCGTAGTCGCCGCCCACTCCTCTTCGAGTCCTTCGTCCAGACCAACGACGTCGAACAGGACGGCGGCGCGACGCCGATCGAACCGGCGCCGGCGCCGGCCGCCGCCAGCCGGTCCCGCGACAGCAGCAGGAATGGCGCCAAAGCCTCGATCGTGGCACCACCGAAGAACTACTACGGGATTCGCCTCGGCCCCTACAAGTACATCGAGTGGCCCGACGGCGAGAAAGAGCTGTACGACATCACCAAGGATCCCTACGAGCTCAACAACAAAGCCCGCGACCCCAACTTTTTCCCGATCCGGGCCTTCCTCCACAACGAACTGGTGCGTCTGGAGACCTGCATCGGCAAAGCCTGCCAGCTGCCCGCGCCCAAATTCCCCCTGACCCGCGACCAGCAGCTCAAGGTCAAACGCGAAAAGGAAAAGGAACAGCGCGAACACGAACGGGAACAGGAAAAGCGGAAAGAAGGGCGCCACCACAAATAGCGGCGTCCTCCACGCCGCGCTCAGGCAGCGCGGACGACGCAGCGGAAGCCGATGTGGCCGGTCGAGCTGTCGAGCGCCTCGCCCTGGCGGGCGGCGGGACGGTAGCGCAGGCAGTAGCTCGGGGCACAGAGGTACGAGCCGCCCTTGATCACCTTGCGGGGGATGTGAGCGTCGGGGGCGTTGTGGTCATAGCTGTCCTCTGGCGAGGAGACCCGCGGATTTCTCGGCACGCAGCAGGAGCTGGGCGCCTCGTCCGGATGGCGAGGCGAGAAGAAGTCCGAGGTCCACTCCCAGACGTTGCCGGCCATGTCGAAGAGCCCATAGCCGTTGGGCGGAAAGACGCCCACCTTCGAGGTGCCCCGGTAGCCCGCGGCGCCGCGGTTATCCCAGGGAAAGCGACCCTGCCAGGTGTTCGCCATCAGCCGGCCGCCGCCGTGGTCGCCATCTCCCCAGGTGAAGATCGCGCCGTCGAGACCGCCGCGGGCGGCGAACTCCCACTCGGCCTCGGTCGGCAGCTCCTTGCCCACCCACTCGGCGTAGGCGGCGGCGTCCTCGTTGGCGACATGGACGACCGGGTGGCGATCGCGACCGCGGACGTCGCTGCCCGGGCCCTCCGGGCGGCGCCAGCAG
The DNA here is from genome assembly GCA_963785775.1 of uncultured Solirubrobacterales bacterium. Taxonomy (GTDB): domain Bacteria; phylum Actinomycetota; class Thermoleophilia; order Solirubrobacterales; family 70-9; genus VAYN01. The sequence goes on from CAWAWH010000003.1 coordinate 726,055, forward strand.
GCCCCCGGCACGAACGCCCACCAGGCACGGTAGTCGGTCAGGGGCACCGGGCCGGGGGTGCTCTGGAAGACCAGCGAGCCCGGCACCAGCAGGGCGGGGTCGACGCCCGGGTAGTAGGCGGGGTCGGGCTTGCGCTCGGCGACGGTGACATGCCCCGTATCGCGGACGAAGTGCCGGAACTCCCTCACGGTTACCGGGTGAGAGTCGATCCAGAAGCCCTCGACGTCGACGGTGTGGATCGGCTGCTCCTCCGGGTAGAAGCGGTCGCAGCCCATGCGGAAGGAGCCGCCGGAGAGCCAGGTCATCCCACGCCGCGAAGTGGCCTCGGCATCGCCAGCCATGGATCGAGTCTAGGCACTCGGGGTGTCCGGCCGGCCGGGGGCGCTACTCGATAGTGGCGATGGGGTCGCCACTGCCGACGGCGTCGCCGACTTTGACGTTGAGGCTGGTGACCTTACCGGCGCGGTGGGCGGTTATCTCGTTCTCCATCTTCATCGCCTCGATCACGCAAACCAGGTCGCCCTCCTCGACCGTGGCGCCCTGCTCGACGGCGACTTTGAAGACGGTGCCCTGCAGCGGCGAGGCGAGCGACTCGCTGGAGGCGCCGGAACCGCCACCCGCCTTGCGCTCCCGTTTCGGCGGCTTCCGCCCGCCGGCCGCGGTCGCGGCGCCGCCGGCGCCGGCCTCGCCGATCACCGTGACGTCGAAGAGCTTGCCGGAGACCTCGACCTTGTAGTCGCGGCTGACGACCTCAGCGCCGTCCTCGATCGCGGGCGCGGCGGCCTCCTCCGGCGCGGTCGACTTCAGCCACTCGCGGTCCTCCATCAGATCGCGGCAGGTCTCGCCGCGGTCCCACTGCTCGGTGGCGAGGATCGCCTTGTGGAAGGGGATCAGGGTGGTGAGGCCGCCGACCTCGTACTCGTCCAGCGCCCGCAGCATCCGCCGCGTCGCGTGCTCGCGGTCGACGTCCCAGACGATCAGCTTCGCCACCATCGGGTCGTACATCGGCGTCACCTCGGAGCCCGCTTCGACGCCGGAGTCGACGCGGACGCCGGGGCCGGCCGGCTCGCGGTAGCTGGTGATCTCGCCGGGGGCGGGGGCGAATTTCTTGTGCGCCGCCTCGGCGTTGATCCTGCACTCAATCGCCCAACCGCGCAGCTGCACATCGTCCTGGCCGACCGAGAGCGGCTCGCCGGCGGCAACGAGGATCTGCTCGCGGACGATGTCGATGCCGCTGACCATCTCGGTCACGCAGTGCTCGACCTGGACCCGCGTGTTCATCTCGAGGAAGAAGTACTCATCGCCGACCTGCATGCCCTCGACCGTGCCGGCGCCCCGGTAGCCGACCGCGGCGGCGGCGTCGGTTGCGATCTTGCCGATCCGCTCGCGCATCTCGGCGTCGACGTGCGGCCCGGGCGCCTCCTCGATCACCTTCTGGTGGCGGCGCTGGATCGAGCAGTCGCGCTCGCCGAGGTGGATCACGTTGCCCTGGGAGTCGGCCAGCACCTGGACCTCGACGTGGCGCGGGTCCTCGAGGTAGCGCTCGACGTAGACGCGGGCGTCGGAGAAGAACTTCTCGCCTTCGCGGGCGGCGCCCTCGAAGGCCTCCTGCAACTCGTCGGGTGTCATCGCCACGCGGAAGCCCTTGCCACCGCCGCCGCCCGCCGCCTTGCAGGCGACCGGGTAGCCGGCGTCGTCGGCCTGCTCGCGCGCCTCGTCGAGGTCCTTCGCCGGCACCGTGGCGCCGGGGACGATCGGCACGCCGGCCTTCGCCATGATCTCCCGCGCCCGGGTCTTCGACCCCATCTCTTCGATCGCCTCCGCCGGCGGGCCGATGAAGACGATGCCGGTCTCGGCGCAGGCGCGGGCAAAGTCGGCGTTCTCGGCGAGGAAGCCGTAGCCCGGGTGGATCGCTTCGGCGCCGGCCTCCCTGGCGGTGTCGATGATCTTCTGGACGTTGAGGTAGCTCTCCGCCGGCACCGCCGGGCCGATCAGGAAGGCCTCGTCGGCCTCGCGCACGTGCGGGGCGTCGCGGTCGATCTCGGAGTAGACGGCGACGGAGACGATCCCCATCTCCTTCAGGGTCCGTGCGACCCGGATCGCGATCTCGCCGCGGTTGGCTATTAAGACCTTCTGGAACACGGCGGGGCAGTCTATTTATGGGCGCGGAGGGGAGTCGGGCGGCCCCTCTCCCGGAGACCGTACGTCTTGCACGCACGCAGGGTCGCGATCTCGCCGCTCCCAAAGCCTCCGGGAGAGGGGCCGCCCGACTCCAGCCGCAAGCCGCAGTTAGGGTGCGCCACTGTGCTGATCGAGCTTCAAAGCCATTCGACGGTCTCGGACGGGCAGCTGGCGCCGGCCGGCGTCGTCGAGGAGGCCGCGAAGGCGGGAGTTACTACGCTGGCGCTGACGGATCACGATGCGGTTGCGGGGGTGCCGGAGGCGGCGGAGGCGGCGGAGCGGGTCGGGGTCGAGCTGGTGCCGGCGATCGAGATGTCTTGCGTGCACGAGTACGCCGAAGACCTGCACATATGCGGCTACTGGGTCGACCTGGAGAGGATCGGGCCGGCCTGCGAGCGGGCGCAGCAGGGGCGGCGCGACGCGGGCCGGCGAGATCGTCGAGAACCTGCGCCGCGAGGGGTTCGATCTGACACTGGACGACGCGATCCGCGAGGCCGGCGCCGCCGACTCGATCGGCCGCCCCCACATCGCCAGGGCCGCCGGCGCCACCGGCGACCTCGGACCCTTCTTCGAGGAGTACCTGGTGCCCGGCGCCAAGGCCTTCGTGCCGCGCCGCTGGCCGACCGCCGAGCAGGCGATCGAGCTGATCCGCGAGGCCGGCGGCGTCGCCGTCATCGCCCACCCATACTGGGACATCTCCGAGCCGGCCGAGGTCGAGGACCTGATCCGCTCGCTCGGCGCCGACGGGGTCGAGACCTTCTACCCGACCCACAGTCAGGAGCAGACCGAACATCTGCTCTGCCTATGCGATGAGCTCGACCTCGTCCCCACCGCCTCCTCCGACTACCACGGCCCCACCCACAAGACCTTCGCCGAGTTCGGCGCCTACGACACCTACGGCCTGGCCGAGCCGCAGGTGCCTGCGAAGGCCTTAAGCGGTGACGGCGGGGCCCGGAATCAGCTCGCGCTCCTCCAGGTAGGCCAGCAGCTTCTCCGCCGACTCCTCGGGAGTCTCGTTTTCGGTGTCGGCGACGAAGTCCGGGCTGGCCGGGACCTCGTACGGGTCCGAGACGCCGGTGAATTCCTTGATCTCGCCGGAGAACGCTTTCGCATAGAGCCCCTTGACGTCGCGCTCGGCGCAGGTGTCGACCGAGGCCTTGACGTAGACCTCGATGAAGCGCTCGCCCATCAGGGCGCGGGCCTCGTCGCGGATCTCCGCATAGGGGGAGATCGCGGCGGTGATCACCGGCACGCCGTTGCGGCTCAGCAGGTCGGCGACGAAGGCGATGCGACGGATGTTGATGTCGCGGTCCTCCTTCGAGAAGCCGAGTCCCTTGGAGAGGTTTTCGCGGACGACGTCGCCGTCGAGGATCTCCAGCATCGAGCCGCGCTCGCGCAGGTGGCCCTCCAGCAGCCGAGAGATCGTCGTCTTGCCGGCACCGGAGAGCCCGGTGAACCAGAGGGTGAAGCCTTTCTCGCCAGCCATGCTCGTTCAGTCCTCCTTGTAAGCGTCGATCAGGATGTCGGCGACCTCGTCGCGCGAGAACTCGTGCGGCGGCCTTTCGCCGTTGCCCAGCATCTCGCGGACCTTGGTCCCTGAGAGGAAGAGGTGCGCCTCTTTGTCGTGAGGGCAGGTCTTGTTCGAGGCGAGGCCCTCGCACTCGTGGCACCAGAAGGTGTGCTCGAACATCAGCGGCTCGATCCCGAGCTCGTCGATGTCGATCTCGTCGAAGATCTTCTGCGCGTCGTAGGTGCCGTAGTAGTCGCCGGCGCCGGCGTGGTCGCGACCGACGATGAAGTGGGTGGCGCCGTAGTTGCGACGTACGATCGCGTGCAGCACCGCCTCGCGGGGGCCGGCATAGTGCATCTTCGCCGGCTTGACGCCGAGCACCACCCGGTCGGAGGGGTAGTAGTTCTCCATCAGCACCTCGTAGCAGCGCATGCGCACGTCGGCGGGGATGTCGCCGGCCTTGGTCTTGCCGATCAGCGGGTGGATGAAGAGGCCGTCGCAGGTCTCCAGCGCCGCCTTGGTCAGGTACTCGTGGGCGCGGTGGATCGGGTTGCGGGTCTGGAAGGCGACGATCTTCTTCCAGCCGCGCGCCGCGAAGTCGGCCTTGTGCTCGGCCGGCGTCTTGTAGCGGCGCATGAAGGCCTCGTCGTGGTCGGGCAGCGCGTCGACCTCGATCGGGCCGGCGATGCAGCGGTTGCCCTCCTCGTAGATCGCGGCGACGCCCGGGTGGGCCTCGTCGGCGGTGCCGTAGACCCGCTCCGCCTCGCTCCTGGCGTCGCGCTCCCAGATCTCCTCGACGGTGATCCGGCCCAGCGGCTTGCCTTCGTCCGAGGCCAGCTCGACTACGTCGCCGACCGAGCACTCGAGATCGGTCGCCAGGGTGATCGGGATCGGCCAGTAGTCGCCGTCGACGGTGCGCATCTCGGCGCAGACGCGCTCCCAGTCGGCGGAGCCCTGGAAGCCGGTCAGCGGCGCGAAGCCGCCGTTGCCGATCATCTCGAAGTCCGCCGTGTGGCGCTCGGAAAGGGTCAGGGACAGCTCGGCCATCGTCTCACTGCTCATAGGTAAGTTTCACCAATCGGTCGGGGAGGAATGAAGGGGCGGTCCGTTTTCTCTAAACGGGGGGCGGCGCGCTTTCTTGTGCGCCGTCAGTTGATCCCGCACTCGGTCTTTGCCACGCCGGCCCAGCGGCCGTCGCGTGGCGAGCCCCCCGGCCCGACCGGCTGCGTGCAGTGGGTGCAGCCGATCGACGGGTAGCCGCGATCGTGGAGCGGGTTGTAAGGGAGGTGGTGCTCACGGATGTAGTTCCAGACGTCGCGCTCGGACCAGTCCGCCAGCGGGTTCAGCTTCCAGAGGTTGAATTTCCGGTCCCAACCGAACTTCGGTGTTTTCGACCGAGTGCTGGAATCTCCGCGGCGGACGCCGGCGACCCAGCAGTCTACGGAAGAAAGCGCCCTCCGCATCGGCTCGACCTTGCGCAAACCGCAGCAGGAGTCGGGGTCGCTCTTCCAGAGCTCGTCGCCGTACTCGGCGGCCTGCTCCTCGAGCGTCAGGTTGTGGAAGCGGTCGAACTCGATCCCCAGCGTCTGCGCCAGCCGGTCGCGGGTCTCGTAGGTCTCCTCGAAGAGGACGTCGGTATCGAGGTAGAAGAAGCGCGCCTCGGGGTTGATCCGGCTCGCCATGTGCGCGGTCACCGAGCTCGTCTTCTGGAACGAGCAGGCGATGTAGTGCTCGGGGCCGAAGTTCTCGAACATCCACTCCAGCGCCTCCTGCGCGGTGCGGTCCTCGAGCTGGTCGGCGACGGCCTCGTGGTCGATGTCGGTGATCGTCGGCACGGTGCCGGAGAGGGTGACGGGTGGTGGCTTCATCGGGTGATCGCGCGCCTATATGGCGCACTCCCCCTCGCCGCGCTCGACCTTGTAGGGGCTGGAGCGGTTCCAGTCGATGAACTGCTGCATCGTCTCGAGGCTGAACTCGGCCGGCAGGGTCAGGTCCTTGACGGCGGCTTCGAAGCTCCCGGCGCCGGCGCGCTCGGCGAAGTCGTTGAACTCCTCGCCGTCCTCGCGCTCGGACTCGTACAGCCGCACCCAGCGCTCGACCGCCTCTGGGACCCGTTTGGCCGGCAGCCGCGACTTCAGCCGCTTGCCGAAGTTGACCTCGCCGCCCTCGAAGTTGCCGCCGATGTGCGGGATGTAGGCGGGCATCTGGCGGCCGCCCACTTTCAGCGAGGCGCCGTAGAAGCCGATGTTGGCGATGTGGTGCTGGCTGCAGCCGTTGGGGCAGCCGCTCATTTTGATGTGGATCCGCTTGGTCAGCTCGTCCTCGATCCGCATCCCCTCGACCCGCTGCTCGATCGCCCGGTTGAGGCCCATCGAGCTGGTGATGCCGAGTTTGCAGCTGTCGGTGCCGGGGCAGCTGACGACGTCGGTGATCTCGCGGGCGCCGGCCTCGCCGAGCCCGAGCTCGGCCAGCCGCTGCCAGACGTCGTAGAGCGAGCCGTCGCGGACCCAGCGCAGGACGAAGTTCTGCTGCACGGTGCTGCGGGCGGCGCCACCGGTGAACTCGCGCATGATCGCGCCGAGGCCGCGGAACTGCTCCGGGGTGAGGTCGCCGCGGGTGATCTTCACCTCGACGGTGGAGAAACCCTCCTGGCGCTGCGCCTGGACGTTGCCCGCGAGGAAGCGCTCGAACTCGGTGCGGTCGCCATTCGGCGAGGCGATCTCCGGCGGGGCCTTCGGCGCGTTGGCCTCCTCGTCGGGGGCGTAGCCGAGGCGCTCGACCAGGTCGGGGCCGAATTCGCGCTCCTCGACCCAGTCACCCCGCAGCTCCTCGTCGACGAGCTCGCGGAAGGCGTCCATGCCGATCTTGTCGACGAGGACCTTGATCCGAGCGCGGGCGCGGTTGACGCGCAGCCAGTCCTGACGGTCGAAGATGCGGAAGACGGCCTCGGCAACCTTGAGGTAGTCGCCGTTGTCGGCCTCGACGAACTCGTAGAGGGTGGGCGCGACGCGAGCCATGATCGAAGTGCCGCCGCCGACCCGGACCTCGAAGCCCTTGACCCCGTCCCTCTCCTGGGAGAGGAAGGCGATGTCGTGGATGCCGCTGATCGCCCGGTCCTCCGCGGAGCCGGTAAACGAAGTCTTGATCTTGCGCGGCATCAGCTGCGTCGTCGGGTGGCGGACGAAGTAGCGGACGTAGGCGGTGCCGTAGGCGGTCGGGTCGAAAACCTCGTCGGCGGCGACGCCGGCCCAGGGGTCGCCGGTGACGTTGCGCACCGTGTTGCCGCAGCCCTCGCGCGAGGAGAGGCCGGCTTCGGCGATCTCCCGCAGCAGCAGCTCGGTGTCGCGCAGCGGCACGTGGTGGATCTGGATGTTCTGGCGGGTGGTGATGTGGCCCTTGTTCAGCGGCGCGTACTTCTCGACGACGCTGGCGAAGGAGTCCATCTGCTCGGGCATGACCCCGCCGAAGGGAAGCTTGATCCGGATCATCTGGACGTCCGGCTGGCGCTGTCCGTAGACGCCCTGCTTCAGCCGGAAGCCGATGAACTGGTTCTCCTCCAGCTCGCCGGAGAGGAACTGCTCGGCTTCGTTGTCGAAGTCGTCGAACTCCCGCTCGATGATCGGGATGATGTGGCCGGGGACGTTCTCGTAGGACTCGGGGTTATCCAAGGTGCCGACCCGGCCCTTGCCCCGCTGCTCCTTGTTCTCGGCTACGACGACCTCCATCGGGAGGAAAATAGCAAAACCCGACAGGGATTCAGGTATTTACGCCCTGCCGGCCTTTTTCCGTGCCTGGAGGATGGCCGCGGCTTCGCCCGACTCGGCCACATAGCCGTCCTCCGGGTCGAGCGGCAGGCCCGCCTCGCCCCAGCCGACGATCCCCTCGGTCAGCTTCGCCGCGTCGTAGCCGGCCTCGGCCAGCGCCGCCGTCGCCATCGTCGAGCGGTTGCCGCCGCGGCAGTAGAGGACGACCGGGCGCTCCCTGTCGATCTCGCCGGCGCGCTCGGCCAGCTCGGCCAGGGGCAGGTGGGCAGCGCCGGCGATCCGCCCCGCCTCCCACTCGTGCTCGGCGCGCACGTCGACGACCTGGGCGCCGTCCTCGATCAACCTCTGGGCCTCGTCGCGAGAGACCTCCTTCCCCGCCTCGCTCATCAATCGATCTCCGTCCCCTCGATCAGAAAGGCCACGCGCACGTGGGCGCGGTACTCGTCCAGGTTCTCGCCGCGGATCCCGGTCGAGACGATGTCGACCGCGCGGATGTTGCGCAGGGTGCCCTGCGCCTGGCTCAATGCCTGTTTCGCCGCGTCGTCGGTGGACGTCTTGGAGCTCCCGACCAGCTCGATGATTTTCACGACAGCCAACTCGCTCCTCCTTCTGAGTCCTGCACGGTCTGCTTGGCGCCGACCCCTTCGACCAGCGCCGCCCGCTGCCATGGGTTGACCGCCGCGGGGCTGTCCCCCGGGGCCGCCCCGACCTCCGCCTCGAATCGGGCGATGGCGGCGGCCACAGCCGCTGCCTCGTCTCCGCTCGCGGTCTTCGGCGCCACGAGACAAGCCTAGTTCAAGAGACTTCTCCCTAGCCGCCGAGGCCGGGGACGGGGTGGCCGTGCTTGGTGTCGCCGCACAGGACCGGGGCCGGGTCGAAGGGATCGGTGAGGGCGCGGCCGGCCGGCTTGCCGCGCACCGGCTTGCCCGGCTTCGGCGCCCTGCCGCGGCCACACTGGATCGAGACGTCGCGTACGCCGTCGCGGGCGTCGATCACGTCGTCGCCGCCGTTGCCGATGAAGACGTCTTCGCCGGGCTGGCCGAGCATGCTGTTGGCGCGAGAGTTGCCGATCAGGACGTCGTTGTCGAAGGAGCCCTCCATGTCCTCGTCGGTGGGCGAGAGGTGGACTTTGTGACAGCCCTTGATCACGTCGATCCAGGCCGCGTGGCGAGGGAAGGAGATGTAGAGCAGCCCGGGGTGCGCCTGGGTCTCGGCGAAGGAGGCGTCGTCGCGACCGGGGCCGCCGACCAGGGCGCCGCCGGCGCAGCCGCCGCCGGCCGCCAGCAGGTCGCCGCTGGGACCGCCATAGAGGTAGGTCGGCCCGGGCAGGCCGCCGACCAGGCCGTCGGCGCCGGCGCCGCCGTAGAGGCGATCGCTGCCAGGGCCGGACTCGATCAGGTCGTCCTCGGGCCCGCCGTGGATGACGTCGTTGCCGTAGCCGCCGGCGAGGCGGACGCTGCCGACCGCGAGCATCGAGCCTTCGATCCGCAGCTTGTCGTTGCCGGGGCCGAGGTCGGCCATCAGCCAGCGGCCGGGGCCGAGGGCCGGGCAGGTGACCTGGTTGGCGACCTGCGGCGGCCGGCCGCAGCCGGGGCCGATCGCCAGGCTCTTGGCGGCCGTGACCGAGAAGGTCTCGGAGGCTTCGTCGAAGGCGACGCTGAAGTCGTCCGGGCCGCCGCCGCCGACGATCTGCAGGCCGGCCCCCCCGCCGGCGGCCGGGTCGAGCTGGACGTAGGCGGAGGCCTTCGGCGCCTTTTCCCTGCCGCAGGAGACGGTGTGGCCCTTGGCTCCCTTGCAGCTGTCGCTGCCCTGGCCGCCAGCGAGCGTGTCCGGGCCGCCGCCGCCGATGAGGTGGTCGTCGCCGGGGCCGCCATCGATGACGTTGCCCTGCCCGTTGCCGATCAGGGTGTCGCGGAAGGCGGAGCCTTCGATGCTCTCGAAGCCGAACAGCTTGTCGTGGCCGTCGCCGAAGGCACGGTGCTTCCGCAACGAGGCCCAGACGCCGTCGCCCTTGCCGCCCGCCACCGCGGTCGCGAAAGAGGCGATGTCGCCCTTGCCCGAGCCGCCGGACATCCGGTCCCAGCCGTAGTCGCCGTGGACCAAGTCTTCGTTGCCGGGGCCGCCGTTGACGATGTCGATGCCGAGGTCGCCGGCGACTTCGTCGTCGTTGCCGGCGCCGCCGAGCACCTTGTCGTCGCCGAGGTCGCCGTAGACGCGGTCACCGTCGCCGGCGCCGCCGTCGACCGTGTCGTTGCCGCGGCCGCCGTGGATCACGTCGGCCCCCGGGCCGCCGCAGATCAGGTCGTTGCCGAGGCTGCCGTAGATCGTGTCGTCGCCCTTGCCGCCCCAGATCACGTCGCGCCCCGGCGTCCCGTGGATCACGTCGTTGCCGTCGGTGCCGACGATCGTCGCCCGTCGCCCGTGGCAGCGCGGCACTTCTTCTTCTGGCTGGGGGACGGCACCCAGCGCGCTGGGCACGAGCAGCAGCGCGGCGAGCGCCGCAACCGCGACGACCGTTCTCATGCGCCGATTGTTCGTCGCCGGGCCGGACAACCCTCCGCCGCCAAGGAGCTCAAGCGCTGCGGATCAGCTTCTTGTTGACGAACTCGTCGGCGCCGAAGCGGCCGAGCTCACGGCCGAAGCCGGAGCGCTTGAAACCGCCGAATGGAAGCTCGGGGCTGTCTGCCCCGACCAGGTTGACGTAGACCATTCCGGCTTCGATCTCGTCGGCGACCCGCTCGCCCTGCTCCCTGTCGGTGGTCATCACGTAGGAGCCTAGACCGAACGGGGTCTGGTTGGCGAGGACAACCGCCTCCTCCTCGGAGCCAACCCGATAGACCTGGGCGACGGGACCGAAGAACTCTTCCTGGGACGCCTCGTCGCCGGGCTCGATCCCGGTGAGGATCGTCGGTTCGAAATAGTTGCCGTCCCGCTTGCCGCCGACGACGACCTCGGCCCCGTTGTCGACAGCCCTCTTGACCTGCCGCTCGAGCCGGTCGGCCGCCGTCTCCGAGGAGAGCGGTCCCACGGCCGTGTCCTCGGCGCTCGGGTCGCCCGGCTTCGATGCGGTGAACGTCGCTGTGAGCTTCTCGAGGAACTCGTCGTAGTAGTCGTCGACGACGATGAAGCGCTTGGCGGCGTTGCAGGACTGGCCGGTGTTGTCGAGCCGCGCTTCGGCAGCCTCCTGCACGGTCGCGTCGAGGTCGTCGGTGCCGAGCAGGATGAACGGATCCGAGCCGCCGAGCTCGAGCACGACCTTCTTCAGGTTGCGCCCGGCGATCTCGGCGACGGCGGTGCCGGCACGCTCGGATCCGGTGACGGAGACGCCGTGCACGCGCGGGTCGGCGATCACCCACTCGACTTGCTCGTTGGTCGCGTAGACGTTCTCGTACGCCCCCTCGGGAAAGCCGGCGTCGCTGAACATCTGCGCAATCGCCTCGGCCGATTCCGGGCATTGCGGCGCGTGCTTGAGCAGGATCGGGTTGCCGATCACCAGGTTCGGCCCGGCGAAGCGGGCGACTTGGTAATAGGGGAAGTTCCAGGGCATGATCCCGAGCAGGACGCCGAAGCTGCTGCGGCGGACCACCGCGGTGCCCTCGCCGTCGAGCAGCTCGATCGGCTCGTCGGCCATCAGGGCCTCGGCGCTGTCGGCGTAGTAGGCGTAGATGTCGCCACAGAAGTCGACCTCCATCAGCGCCTGCTCGATCGGCTTGCCCATCTCGCGGACGATGATCTCGGCCAGCTGTTGACGCCGCTCGCCGTGGAGCTCGCCGACCTTGCGCACCAGCCCGGCGCGCTCGGCCACGGTGGAGGAGCGCGACCAGGTGCGGGAGGCCTCCTCAGCCCGGTCGATCGCGGCGCGGAGCTCGGCGTCGCCGATCTCCGGGTACTCCTTGAGCTTCTCGCCTGTGGCTGGATTGACTACCGCGTAAGTGCTCATTCAGCTCCTCCGTATCGGATCCCCGAGGTCATTGAAGCACCGGCGGGCTCAGACTTCAGCCGCTTCCGCGCCCGCCGTTTCCCGCCGGTCCAGGCCCAGGGCCTCCTCGACCGGGACGTAGCTCGCCCCCACTCCCTCCGCCACCGCCGGGTGGGTCACCTTGCCGCCGGCGACGTTGACGCCCGGGCGCAGGCCGGGGTCGCGGCGGATCGCCTCGGCGACGCCGTGGTCGGCGAGGGCGATCGCGTAGGGCAGCGTCGCGTTGGTGAGGGCGTGGGTGGAGGTGATCGGGACCGCGCCGGGCATGTTGGCGACGCAGTAGTGGGTGATCCCGTCGATCTCGAAGGTCGGGTCGCGGTGGGTGGTCGGCCGCGAGGTCTCGAAGCAGCCGCCCTGGTCGATGGCGACGTCGACCAGCACCGAGCCGGGCTTCATCAGCGCCAGCTGCTCGCGGCGGACGACGAAGGGCGCGCGGGCGCCGTGGACGAGGACGGCGCCGATCACCAGGTCGGCCCGCGGCAGCATCTCCTCGACCGCGAGCGTGGTCGAGTAGACGGTCGAGCAGCGGCCGCCGAAGGTGACGTCGAGCTCGCGCAGGCGGTCGATCGAGCGGTCGAAGACGAAGACGTCGGCCTCCATCCCGATCGCGATGAAGGCGGCATTCATGCCGACCACGCCGCCGCCGATCACCATCACGTTGGCGGCGGCGACGCCGGGGACGCCGCCGAGCAGGATGCCGCGGCCGCCGAGCGGCTTCTCCAGCATGAAGGCGCCGGCCTGGGTGGCGATCTTGCCGGCGATCTCGCTCATCGGCGCCAGCAGCGGCAGCCGCCCGTGGGCGTCCTCGACGGTCTCGTAGGCGATGCAGGTGGCGCCGGAGCCGCAGAGCCCACGCGTCTGCTCGGGGTCGGGGGCCAGGTGCAGGTAGGTGAAGAGGAGCTGGCCCGGGCGCAGCATCTCGATCTCCTCCGGCTGCAGCTCCTTGACGTGGAGGATCATCTCCGCCGCGGCGAAGACCGCCGGGGCGTCGAGGGCGATGCGGGCGCCCTGGGCTTCGAATTCGGCGTCGGTTATCGCGCTGCCCTCGCCGGCCCCGGCCTGGATCAGCACCTCATGGCCGTGCTCGGACATTTCGCGGACGCCGGCCGGCGTGATCGCCACCCGGTACTCGTCCGCCTTGATCTCGGTCGGAACTCCGATCTTCATGCGACCAACTCCCTCGCTCGCAGGGCAAGCCAAAACTCGATCCGGTCGTGGGCGCGCGAGAGGTCGCGGCCGGTCAGCTCTTCGACCTTGCGCATCCGGTAGCGCAGGGTGTGGCGGTGGCAGTAGACGGCGCGGGCCGCTTTCTCCCACTGCCCGTTCTGCTCGATGAAGGCCTCCAGCGAGCGCAGCAGCTCGCCGCCGTACTCGGCGTCGCCCTGCTCGATCGGGCCGAGGACGCTGTCGCAGTAGAGGTTCAGCGCCTCGTCGTCCTGGATCGAGAGCAGCAGGGTGAAGGCGCCGAGGTCGCGCCAGGAGGCGACCTCGGGGGCGTGGCCGTTGTCGTTGAAGGCAGTCGCCTCGAGCGCGCAGCGGGCCTCGTGGAAGGAGTGGCGCAGGCGCTCCGGCGAGGCGGGCCGGCTGGCGGCGGCGCGGACGCCACCGCGTTCGGGGCCGAGCGCCTTGCGGGCATCGGCGGCGACGTCGATCGGGTCGCGGTCGGCGGCGTCGACGACGGCGCAGAGCAGCTCGCGGCCGCCCATCGAGTGCGGCGCGACCACGGCGGGGCAGGCGTCGGCGGCGAGAGCGCGTTCGAGCGCGCCGACCGCGGCGGCCGGGTGGGCGAGGGAGAAAACGAGCACCGCCGCCTCGTCGCCGATGCCGAACGGCTCCAGCCGTCGGCGCAGCTCGGTCGCCTCCATCCGCCCGCCCAGCGCCCCGGCGAGGACGTCGCCGGCCAGCCGCCGCTCGGTCTCGCGGGCGACCCGGCGCCGCATCAGCTCCAGCGCCACCACGGCGACCGCCTGCTGCAGGATCAGCCGCTCGAAGTCGCCGAGGCCGCCGGAGTCGCGGACGATCACGACCCAGGCCTGCGGCGGCCCGCCGCCGGGCGAGATCACCGGGTGGGCGAGGGCGCGGCCGCTGACCGTGGGGTGGGACGGGACGAAGGGGTGGCCGTCGCCGACGTGGGCGAGCGCCTCTTTGCGGATCGCCGCGATCGCGTCGGCGGAGAGCTGGCGGCGGAAGCCGCGCCCGGCCAGGCGCTCGCCGCGGCCGTCGAGGACGGCGACGGTGCCGCCGACGGCGGAGGCGATCGTCGCCGCGATTTCCTCCAGCCCGCGCTCCTCCAGGACCAGCCGCTCGAGCCGGCGCTGCACGGCGATACCGCGCTGCAGCACCTCGTACTGCTCGTTGACCAGGCGGGCGAAGGCCTTCTCGGTGATCGCGATGAACGGCGTCGAGTAGGGCACCTCGAACAGCGGGAAGCTGCGCTTCTCGCGCCTCGTCGACCAGCGCTTTCGGCAGCTTGCGGTGGCTGAAGCCGGTGCCGAAGCCGAGCCCGGCGAGGTTGCTGTCGGCGAGCAGGCGGACGAAGGAGCGCTGCTTGGCGGCTGTGTCGAGGGGGATGCCGGTGGTCAGCATCAGCTCGCCGCCGGAGAGCCACGGCGTCGGGTCCGCGAGCTCGGAGATGTGCACCCAGCGGACCGGCGCGGCGGCGGACTCGGCACCGGCCGCGAGTTCGAGGTCGAGCTCATCGAGCAGGCTCTGGACGGTGAGCAATCCGCCTCCTATCGGACGACCCGCTCCCAGGCCTCGGCGAGGACGCTGTGGAGCACGTCGTGGATCTCCGCGAATTGCTCGCTGTCGGCGATCAGCGGCGGCGCCAGCTGCACCACCGGGTCGCCGCGATCGTCGGCGCGACAGATCAGCCCCCGCTTGTAGAGCTCGGCGGAGAGGAAGCCGCGCAGCAGCAGCTCGGACTCCTCGTCATCGAAGCTCTCTTTCGTCTCCTTGTCTTTGACCAGCTCGATCGCCTGGAAGTAGCCGGCCCCGCGCACGTCGCCGACGATCGGCAGGTCGTGCAGGCTCTCCAGCATCTGCCGGAACTCGCCCTCCTTGGCCAGCACGTGGCCGCAGAGGTCCTCGCGCTCGATAGACGTCGAGGTTGGCCATCGCTATCGCCGAGGCGACCGGGTGGCCGGCGAAGGTGAAGCCGTGGGCGAAGGAGGCGTCGCCCTCCATGAAGGGCTCGGCGACCCGGTCGGAGGCGATCACCGCCCCCATCGGCGCGTAGGCCGAGGTCAGCGCCTTGGCGACGGTGATGATGTCGGGGACGTAGCCGAAGCGTTCGCAGCCGAAGTAGTGGCCGAGCCGGCCCCAGGCGCAGATCACCTCGTCGGAGATCATCAGCACGTCGTAGCGGTCGCAGATCTCGCGCACCCGTTCGAAGTAGCCGTCGGGGGGGACGAAGCAGCCGCCGGCATTCTGGACCGGCTCGAGGATCACCGCGGCGACCGTCTCCGGGCCCTCGAACTGGATCCGCTCCTCGATCGCGGTCGCGGCCCAGAGCGGGTGGCGGTCCTCGGGCCAGCGGTAGAGGTTGGTGTTGGGGACATGGCAGCCGCCCGGCGCCAGCGGCTCGAACTGGCTGCGCAGCTCGGTGATGCCGGTGGCTGAGAGGGCTCCCAGCGAGGTGCCGTGGTAGGCGACCTCGCGGGCGATCGTCTTGAACTTCTGGCCGTTGCCGCGCATGCGGTGGTAGTTGCGGGCCAGCTTCAGCGCCGACTCGACCGCCTCCGAGCCGCCGGAGGTGAAGAAGACGCGATTGAGGTCGCCGGGCGTCAGCGAGGCGATCCGCGCCGCCAGCTCGATCGCCCGCGGGTGGGCGTAGCTCCAGAGCGTGTAGAAGTCGAGCTCTTCGATCTGGCGGGCCGCCGCCTCGCCATACTCGGTCCGGCCGTGGCCGGCGTTGACGCAGAAGAGGCCGGAGAGGCCGTCGAGGTAGCGGTTGCCGTGCTCGTCGTAGACGTAGCAGCCCTCGCCCCGGGTGATGATCGGGATCTCATGGTCGGCCCCGTAGGACCCCATGCGCGAGAAATGCATCCACAGATGTCGCTGCGCCAGTTGCTGAAGTCCTGTGTCCACCGCCTGCGACGTGGCCATGCCGCTCTCCTCTCGTGCTACGACGATATGGACAAAGCTAACCCCAAGATGGCACATCCGCAAGTGGTCATTGGGTCAAGCAAACAGAGGCCACTTGTACACAAGGTACAAACGCCCCCTGTGCTTTTGGGACATTCGCCACTTGCGCCTTTGGCCCCTGGGGCTTACCTTCGCTGAGAGTCGCCCGCCCGCCCCGGCAACGGGTCACGAGAGGAGACACGGATGGAGAGTGCTTCGGTCCCCACGCCCCCGGTAACCCCGGTAGCCCTCGCCGGCACCCCGATGACCGGCGACAAGGGGCTGAAGAAGAACGCGATCGGTTTCGTCTCCAGCGTCGTCATCGGCGTCGCCTCCACCGCTCCCGGCTACAGCCTCGCCGCCACCCTCGGCTTCGTCGCCGCCGCCGTCGCCCTGCAATCGCCGGCGATCCTGCTGATCAGCTTCATCCCGATGTTCCTGGTCGCCGGCGGCTACTACTACATGAACAAAGCCGACCCGGACTGCGGCACCAGCTTCTCCTGGGTGACCAAGGCGATGGGGCCGCAGCTCGGCTGGATCGCCGGCTGGACGATCGTCGTCGCCGACATAGTCGTGATGGCGAACCTCGCCCAGATCGCCGGCCTCTACACCTTCCTGCTCTTCGGCTGGAGCTCGGCGGCGGCCTCGACCGTGGCGGTGACCGCCGTAGGCGTGCTCTGGATCGTGATCATGACCGCGATCGTGGTGATCGGGATCGAGCTCTCGGCCCGCACCCAGGTCGGGCTGCTCGCGGCCGAGATCTTCACCCTGGCGCTGTTCGCGGTGGTGGCGCTGATCAAGGTCTACGCGGGCAGCGCGCCGTCCGGCTCTATCCACCCGAGCCTCTCCTGGATCAACCCGTTCTCGCTCAGCCCGAGCGAGATCTCGGCGGGGATGCTGCTGGCGGTCTTCATCTACTGGGGCTGGGACACCACCGCCACGGTCAACGAGGAGACCGAGGACCCGGGGGAGGCACCGGGCAAAGCGACGGTCGTCAGCACCCTGATCCTGCTCGGCATCTACATCGTCGTCGCCGTCGCCGCGCAGGCCTACGCCGGCGTCCACACCCTGGTCGAAAACCAGGAAGACGTGCTCAGCTCGCTCGGCACCGAAGTCTTCGGCTCGCCGCTGGACAAGCTCCTGATCATCGCCGTGCTGAGCTCGGCCGCGGCCTCGACCCAGACCACGATCCTGCCGACCGCCCGGACGACGCTCTCGATGGCCCGAGCGCACGCGATGCCGGAGAGTCTCGGCAGAGTCCACCCCCGCTACCTGACCCCGCATGTTTCAACGATCCTGATGGGGGCGCTGTCGATCCTCTGGTACGTCGGCCTGACGATCTTCAGCGAAGACATCCTCTTCGACTCGCTGGCGGCGCTGGGCCTGATGATCGCCTTCTACATCGGCATCACCGGCTTCGCCTGCACGATCTACTACCGGCGTGAGCTGCTGCGCAGCGTCAAGAACTTCTTCTTTATCGGGGTCGGTCCCTCGGTCGGCGGCGCGATCCTCTTCTACCTGCTGGTCAAGAACGCGATCGAACTCTCCAACCCGGCCAACTCGGAATCGGGCAATTCCTGGTTCGGGGTCGGACCGCCGCTGATGATCGCGGCCTTCTTCCTCGTCCTCGGCGTCGTCCTGATGTTCGTCCAGTGGCGCGCCCTCCCGGCCTTCTTCAGGCGCAAGCCGGAAGTGGTGCCGGCCGGCTTCCTCGAGGGCGAAGCGCCGGCGCCCGGCCCGACCGGGGTGGGTGAGTGATGGGCCAGATCGTGGTCGGATACGACGGCTCGGCCTGCGGCGATGCGGCGCTGGACTCGGCGCTGGGTCTGGCCGGCGAGCTGGGCGACAGGGTCGTCGTCGTCTTCGGCTACGCGCCGCCCGGCCTCTGGGGAGGCGAGATCGCCGAACACGAGGAGGCGATCGAGGAGCTGGGCGAGAAGGTGATGGCGAGCGCTCACGGGCGCGCAGCCGAGAAAGGGGTGGAGATCGAGGCGCAGCTGGTCGCCAAACGCGCCGCCGAGGCGCTGATCGGGGTGGCCGACGAGCGCGACGCGCGGATGATCGTCGTCGGTAGCTTCGGCGACCCGCCGCTGAAGGGAGTGATCCTCGGCTCGACACCGAACAAGCTCCTGCACATGACGGACCGCCCGGTTCTGGTCGTTCCGGCGAAGTCCTGACTTCGGGTCCTGGCCCGGGAAGAGGGTCGTTGCTGGTAGGTGGTGGGGGGGAACGGGTGCCCTCCCCCGAAGGCCGTTGCGCAGCTGGTCGTATCAGGGGGTTCGAGCGTGGTCGCTTGAGCCTTCGGGGGAGGGCACCCGTCCCCCTCGACGCACCGACTACCTGCCTATGTGGAAGCCGATTAGCTTTGGGACGGCGGCTAATGCTGAAGCGATCTGGAGGGGGTGCGGCCTGCTAGCTCGGCGTTCTCCTTGGCGATGATGCCGGCTCGGATTGTTTCGCCGCCTATCCACTGGAAGGGCTCGGGGGGGACCAGGGGCGGGGAGGGGTCGACGAAGGCGAGGCGGGAGTGCTCGTCGCGGTGGTCTAGGGCTAGCGAGGCTAGGGTGCGGCCGACCATGTGCGAGGGGCCGACGCCGTTGCCGGTGTAGCCGGCGGCGACGAAGGCATGGCCTCCCGCCAGCCGCAGGACCAGTGGCAGGTGGGTCGGCGAGGCGTCGATCGGCCCGCCCCAGGCGTGGGTGATCGCGGTCCCGGCGAGGCCGGGGAAGAAGGCGTGCAGGTGCTCGGCGGCGGCGGCGACCACGGCCGGGTCCAGCTCCGAGAGGCCGCCCAGCCGAGCCCCCATCGCGATCCGCCCTCCTCCCCAGCCGAAGACGATGCGCCCGTCCGGGGTGGTGCGGAAGTAGTCGACCAGGGCGCGGGCGTCGATGATGCACTCGCCGCCGGTCCAGCCGACCTGCTCCAGCAGCTCGGGCACCGGCTCGGTGATGACGACGTGGGAGGAGGCGACGCTGAGGCGGTTGCGCAGCGGGCCGCGCCGGCTCCTGGCGGCGGCGCCGATCGCCAGCACGGCGCCGCGGGCGCGCACGGTCCCGGCCGGGGTCCTTGCCTCGACCCCGCCGGGCCCGTCGCGCAGCGAGCGCACCGGCGAGGTCTCGAAGAGCTCGACGCCGCGGGCCAGCAGGCGCTCGCGCAGGCCGAGCGCCAGCCGCGCCGGCTGCACGGTGGCGCCGCCGACCGAGATCGCGCCGGCGCGGAACAGCGGCGAGTCGCAGCGGGCTTTGGCCTCGGCCTCGCTCAGCCGCCGCACCTCCCCCTCGACGCCGAGCTCGCGGCAGGCGTCGAGCGCCCGGGCCACGGTCGCGTCGTGCGCCGCCGCGGTGGAGACCTGCATGTAGCCGGCGCGGTGGAACCAGGCCTCCACTCCCTCCTCCTCGCAGAAGGCGGCGATCCCGTCGACGCCCTCCTGCGCGGCGCGGGCGACGGCCAGCGCCGGCTCGTCCCCCCAGCGCCGCCGCATGCTCGCCAGCGAGAACCACATCGCGTTGCAGAAACCGCCGTTGCGGCCGCTCGGCCCGCGACCGCAGCCGTCCGCCTCCAGCACGACGACCCGCGCCTCCGGCTCCAGCTCCTTCAGGTGCCAGGCCGCCCAGAGCCCGGTGAAGCCGCCGCCGATCACCACCACGTCGGCGTCGCAGTCGCGATCCAGGGGTGGCGCCGGCGCGACCGCTCCTGCCTCCTCCAGCCAATACCCATGTCGGGTGTGCTCCATCAGCTTCACGAGTGTGCCAGGCAGATGCAAGGCGGCTATGTGGAGGGGAGCGGGGCAGGCCTCCCCGGACACTCAACAGCCCGCAGGGCTGTGTCCGGGGAGGCCTGCCCCGCTCCCCTCCACCCCCCTAGACTCGTGCCATGGCCAGCTTCGACGCGATAGCCGACCTGCCGCTCGAGATCGAGTCCTGCGAGTTCGAGGGGCTGGAGACCGTGCTCGGCGAGTTCGAACGGCTGACGACGATCGTCAAGCTGCGCGGCGGCGGCCACGAGGGGATCGGCGAGGACGTCACCTACGACGCCGTCGACCACATCGCCCAGCAGGACGCCGGCCCGCCCGCGGGCCTGCCCGGCACCAGCAGCTTCGCCGCTTTCTCCGAGCGGCTGGAGGGGATCGACCTCTTCCCGGCGGCGGCGCCGCAGCGCGACGTCTCCCGCGAGTACCGGCGCTGGGCCTTCGAGTCGGCGGCGCTGGACCTGGCGCTGCGCCAGGCGGGGACCAACCTGGCCGCCGCGCTCGGGCGCGAGCCGAAGCCGCTGAACTTCGTCAACTCGATGCGGCTCTCCGGCATGGGCAGCGACGAGCGCTCCTCGATCGAGCCGCTGCTGGCCCGGCTCGCCGTCTACCCGACGCTGCGCTTCAAGCTCGACCCCGTCAACGACTGGGACGACGAGCTGATCGCCGCCCTGGCCGAGACCGGCGCCGTCGACTCGCTCGACCTCAAGGGCTTCTACAAGGACACCCCGGTCGACGTCGAGACCGACCCCGAGCTCTACGCGAAGCTGATCGCGGCCTTCCCCGACGCCTGGCTCGAGGACCCCGACGTCAACGAGGAGACCGAGCCGCTGCTCGACCCGGTCTCCGAGCGGGTCACCTGGGACGCGCCGATCCACTCGATCGCCGACATCGAGGCGATGCCCTGGTCGCCGCCAAGGACGGTGAACGTCAAGCCCTCGCGCTTCGGTCCGATCCGCAACCTCTTCGCCGCCTACGACTACTGCGAGGAGCGCGGGATCGGCGCCTACGGCGGCGGCCAGACCGAGCTCGGCCAGGGCCGCGGCCAGATCCAGTACCTGGCCTCGATCTTCCACCCCGACACCCCCAACGACGTCGCCCCCGGCGGCTACAACGACCCCGAGCGGGCGACCAAGCCGGGACTTCCCTCCAGCCCGCTGCAGCCGGCGATCGAGCCGACCGGCTTCCGCTGGCGCATCTGACCCCCACCAGAAAGAGACCCGAGATCCCATGGCAGACCAGACCTTCGCCGACGCGCTTAACGAGCAGATCGCCAACGAGTTCGCCGCTTCGCAGCAGTACGTGGGAGCGGCCGTCTACTACGACGCCGAGACCCTCCCCCGCCTCGCCGCCTTCTTCTATCGCCAGGCGCTGGAGGAGCGCGAGCACGCGATGATGATGATCCGCTACCTGCTCGACGTCGGCGAGGCGGTCCACATCCCCGACGTCAAGTCGGCCGACACCACCTACGCGGACGGCAGCGCCCCGGTGCGGATGGCGCTGGAGCAGGAGAAGCGGGTCAGCGAGGAGATCTACGCCCTCTTCGAGCTCGCCCGCGAGGCCAAGGACTACCGCGCCGAGCAGTTCCTGCAGTGGTTCGTCAAGGAGCAGGTCGAGGAGGTGGCGCTGATGGGCGACCTGCTCAATGTGGTCGAGCGCTCGAAGGAGAACCTGCTGCTGGCGGAGGACTACATCGCGCGGGAGAAACTGGGCGAAGAGGGGACGGATGCGACTGCTCCTCCTGTGGCGGGGGAGTAGGGACAGGGAGGCCCTCCCCCGGAGGCCGTCGCGCAGCTGGGTCGTACCGGGAGGTTCAAGCGTGGTCGCTTGAGCCTCCGGGGGAGGGCCTCCCTGTCCCTCAGCCCAGCCGGGTCGGGGCAGCGTGGTCTTTGTCAGCCCAGCCAGCCGGCTCGTTTGCGCATCGTCTTTATGCGGCGGAACTCGGCTATGTCCTCGCGCAGGGCTGCGGGGGCTGGGGCTGGGAGGAAGCGGGCCGGGAGGGGTGACTCGGTGACGCCCTCGCTGCGGTTGCTGACGCGGTAGGCGCGGGCGCCGCGGCGGGCGGTGACGGCGGCGGGGGTGCCCTCGCCCTCCCAGAGCAGGCCGGCGTAGTCGTCGAGCCCGTAGCCGTCCGGCATGCCGTCGCCGACCGCCTCCAGGTAGGCGGCGCGGCGCTCGGGCTCGTTGTTGTAGTGGACGCAGAGGCTGCCGCGCAGCAGGCCCAGCCCGGCCGCCGCCAGCGGCTTGCCCGAGGACTTGGTGATGCCGGCCTCGAACCAGCACATGGCGCCGGCGCTCTGGCCGGCGAGGACGATCCCCTGGCGCCAGGCGAGGCTGAGGATGGAGGCGATGTCGTGCGCCTCCCAGACCGCCAGCAGGTTGACCAGGCTGCCGCCGCCGACGTAGATCAGGTCCTGCGAGAGCAGGTGGTCGCGCAGCGCCATCGGCCGCCGCCCGAGCCGGAAGAGGGAGACGTCGGAGGGCTCGCAGGGCCGCTCGCCGAAGGCCGCGTAGAAACGGCCGATCTGCTCGGAGGTGTCGCCGCTGGCGGTCGGCAGGATGCAGATCCGCGGCCGTTCGCCGCCGCGCTCGCCGGCCAGCCGCAGCAGCAGCTCGCAGACCGCCCGGTCGGGAGGCCGGGATGTGAAGTCGTGGCCGCCGAGCGCGAGGATCCGGCGCACCTCCATCAGGGTGCTGCCGCGGTGGAGAGCGCCTCCGGTACCGGTGCCGTCGGGACGACTCCACGATCGCCGAGGTAGGTGGTCGCGATCCGCATCTCCACCACCCGCTGCCCGGCGACGTCGAGGCGGTAGCCGCGGGCCTCGGGCCGGGAGGCGATCACCCGGCTCAGCTCGGCGCCGGTGAAGTGCAGGGCGGCGCCGTCCTCGGCGGCGTAGCCGGCCCGCATCCCCTCGCGCAGGAAGCGGTGGTAGGACTCGCGCCGCTTCGAGCCGCGCTCGTAGTGGACGCAATTGCTGAAGGGCAGGAAGCCGAGCCCCTCCAGCCGTTTCGGCGCCCCGTGGAAGCCGGTGACCGCCTCGGCGAACCAGCAGAGCGAGCCGGCCGAGAGGCCGCAGAGGATGACGCCGGCCTCCCAGGCCTCGCGCAGGATCTCGTCGATCCCGTGCGCCCGCCAGACGCCGAGCAGGCTGACGACGCTGCCGCCGCCGACGTAGATCAGGTCCTGGGAGAGGAGGTGGCGGCGCAGGTCCTCGGGCCCCTGCTCGCGACGGAAGAGGGAGATGTGGCTGGCCTCGCAGCGGTGGGCCGAGAAGGCGCGGTAGAAGCGGACGATGTAGTGGTCGGCGTCGCCGCTGGCGGAGGGCAGGAAGCAGACGCGCGGGCGCTCGGCCCCGGTCAGGCCCAGCACGTAGTCGTCGAGCAGCGGGTTCCCGGACTCCATCGAGAAGCCGCCGCCGCCGAAGGCCACGATCTGGCGAGGTGCGGTCTCCATGGGCAAATGGTCGGCGGAAATCGAGCCGGGAAGGTTGTACAGCGGTCCCAAGTTCTGAGTAACGCGCTCGCCCGCGTGTACACCAGGCGGCCGCCGCGCAGATGCGGCTGGGCGCCGAGTCACTCCAGCGCGTAGGCCCGGCGCAGCTTGATCCGGGCCCGGTGCAGGCGCACCTTCACGGTCCCCTCGGGGATGCCGAGGCGGTGGGCGATCGCCGACTGCGTCATGTCCTCGGCGTAGCGCAACTCGAGCAGCTGGCGATCGCGGTCGTTGAGCGCATCCAGGGCCGCGTAAAGGTCGGCGCGTTCGACCGTGGCCACGACCTGGGCGTCCTCAGCGCCCTCGTGGGTCTCGATCGCCGCCGTCGGGTCGGGACGGACGCGGGCGTGCTGGCGAAAGGCCTCGTTGCGAACGATCGTCGCCAGCCACTGGTTGCGCCGGTCGGCCTCGCGCAGGGTCGAGCGACGCCGCCAGGCGCGGAGCAGAGCGTCCTGGGCTATGTCCTCCGCCTCGCTCGGATTGCTGGAGTAGCGATACGCCAAGCGGAGACAGACCCTATGCGCCTCACCCCACTCCCAGCCGTCTTCCGTCCCACTCGGATGACCGTTTTGAGTGTTGATCGAGCGAACTTACATAACCTCCCACCAGACGAGTGAACTTAAATGCTGAAACTCTTCTGATCGACCAGGCGGTCTCTGCACAGTGGGGGCAAAAGCAGCAGGGAAGGAGCGGTCGCGCTGGGCGGAAATCGCCTATGAGGCGATCGCGCCGGTCTACGACGATTTCACCGCGCACCACGACTACGAGTTGTGGCTGGGCAACCTCCTGCCCGAACTGAGGCGGCTCGGGTTGCGGGGCAACCGCCTGCTCGACGTCGCCTGCGGCACCGGCAAGAGCTTCATCCCGATGCTGGAACGGGGCTGGGAGGTGACCGCCAGCGACATCTCGGCGGCGATGGTCGAGCTGGCGCGCGGCAAGGTCGGCGACCGCGCCGACCTCTCCGTCGCCGACATGCGCCAGCTGCCGGTCTTCGGCGAGTTCGACCTGGTCTGGTGCCTCGACGACGCGATCAACTACCTGCTCAGCGGCGAGGAGCTGGAGCAGGCGCTGAGCGGGATGCGCCGCAACCTCGCTCCCGAGGGACTGCTGATGTTCGACGTCAACACCCTCGACACCTATCGCACCTTCTTCGCCGAAGAGGTGGTGGTGAAGCGCGACGGGCGGCGGCTGGTCTGGAGGGGCCGCTCCAGCGTCGACGCCGAGCCCGGCTCGATCTCCGAATCCAGCTTCGAAGTGCTGCCTCCCGAGGGGGACGACACGCCGCTGATCCCGCCCGAGATGCACCGCCAGCGCCACTTCCCCGAAGTCGAGGTGCTGGAGAAGCTGGAGAGCGCCGGGCTCGAGTGCCTGGAGGTATTCGGCCACGGCGTAGACGCCGTCCTCGAGCAGCCGCTGCTGGACGAGGTCCACAGCAAGGCCGTCTACATCGCCCGCGCCGCCCGGTCGGCGGGGTGAGTCGCCTCTCTCCCCGCCTCAGCGCCCTGTCCGTTGCCCAACCCGGACCACCCCAACCGCGGTCCGCTGTACCGTTTGGGCGTGAGTTCGACCAAGCGAATCGGCAACTGGACGCCCGACGGGAAAGTGGAGCGGGCGAGACTGCGACGCGACTACCTGGAGCTCTCGGGCGCCGAGCGGATGAAGCAGGTCTTCGAGCTGTCGCGCTTCATGTCCCGGGTCGCTGCAGCGGGCCGTCGAGCGCGCGGTGGCTGAGCTCGACATCGAGGGGATCCTCGAGGTTCTGGTCGACGGCGACGTCGAGTTCTTGGTCATCGGCGGCGTCGCGGTGGGCTTTCACGGCTACATTCGCGCGACCAAGGACGTGGACATCGTGCCGGCGCCGGAGCCGGACAACCTCAAGCGGCTGGCATCTGCGCTCGAGAGGCTCGACGCGGAACTCGATGGAGCTGAAGATTTCGAGAGCGACGAGCTTCCCGATCCACTCGATCCCGAGACGCTTGCCCTAGGTGGCAATTGGGTACTCCAGACTCGGCTGGGACTCTTCGACGTGTTGCAGTGGATCGGCGAGGAGGCGCTCTGGGAAAAGCTGTCTCCCACCGCGGTCGAGGTGGCGATCGACGCGCTGCGAGTCAAAGTCGTGAGCTACGAGAACCTCATCGCGCTGAAGAAACTCGCAGGTCGGGGGCAGGACCTCGAAGATCTGAAGAAACTGCGGGAAGCTCGTGAAGACGAGTAGCGCGGGCTGCGAGCGGAGCGAGGATCGCGGCGATTGCTCAGCTCAGGGCCCAGCATGCTCGTCGGCGCGGCGCAGTTCGATCAAAGCCCGAGGCCTCCCACGCCTCGCTCGTTCCAGCCGAGGTGGTGGGCGAGCTCGTGGCGCAGGGTGCGCTCGACTTGGCGGGCGAGGAGGTCGCGGTCGTGGCCGAAGTCTCGCTCCAGCGTGTCGCGGTAGATCACGATCCGGTCCTCGTAGCGTTCGCGGGCGACCCCGTCCCCGTAGTACATGCCGTAGGCATGATGCTCGGTGCCGAGGTCGGAGACGACCACGGCGACGCTCTCCAGCACCTTCTGGAACTCCTCCGGCAGGGCGTCGATCGCGTCGGCGACGAGGGATTCGAACTCGCCGAGGTCGGGAGCGTCGGGCACCCGACCAACGTTAGAGGCTGCGGCCGAGCAGCCACGGCTCGACCGACGGGACGCGGACCCCCGATCGGGGCTATTCGAGGATCCGCGAGCCGTGACGCGCGAAGTCCGACGGGATCGGACCGTGGAAGTCGTAGCGGATGTGGAGGTAGACCCTGTAGTCGCCCTGCTGGGTCAGTTCGTTGAGGAGCACGGTGACGCGGGGGCGCCTCACGACTCGGTCGGGGCAGCGGCGGCAACCGCGGCGCAGGTAGGCGCGGCCGGTGGCGTGAGCGACAGGTTCGCCGAAGCCGTTCCAGCGGAGGTCGTAGAGCTGGAGGGAGCCGTCACGCTTCAGGCGCATGCCGGTGGGCTTGTGCACGAGGCGGCGGGTGCGAACGTCGGCGAGGACTACCGATTCCGCCTGTTCGAAGGGCGCTGCGCCCGGTTCGGCGGTGAACGTGGCGTGCGTTTCCGGACAGCCGGGGAGCTCGCGGCTCGGGGCGGTGATCGTGCCTTCGGCGCGGTCGGGCGCCACGAAGGTGGCTTCGATGAACGGGCCCTGGCCCTCGACGTGTTTCCAGTGGCCGTTCGGTTCGATCGGGACGGGAGGTCCACTTTCTGACTCGAACGTCCCACAGAAGCCCCACTTGAAGCGGAAGCGGGGCTTGGCCACCTGTCCGGCCGTCACTTCGAAGGTGACGGGGAGCCCGGCCGAGCTGGTCGCGTGCCACGGGCCTTCGACCGGGACGATCCCGTCGGCCTGGGCCGCCGCGGCGCCGCACCCCAGCACCAACGCGCACGAAAGGGCAGCCATCCCTCGCATCTTGCGACCTTAACCGACGTGCACCGACGAGAGCGGGAGCGACGGGACTCGAACCCGCGACCTCCGGCGTGACAGGCCGGCGCTCTAACCAGCTGAGCTACGCCCCCGAGAGATTCGGATGGGCCCTGCGGCGGTGGCCCGGCCGCCAAAGCTAGCGGATCTCGACCTTTGCGAGCTCGGGGCGGTCGAGCTCGGGGACGGCCTGGGGAGAGGAAAGCGCCCACTCCTCTACGCTGCCCGGCATGAGGCTGGTCAGCTACGACGCCGGCGACGGGGCGCGAGCCGGGGTGCTCGAGGACGACAGGGTCGTCGACGCCTGGGCGCTGCTCGGCGAGCCGCACCGGGGCGGCCTGCGGGAGCTGATCGCGGACGGGCGGGTCGACGACCTGCGAGGGCGGCTCGGAGACAGCGGGGCGCCGGCACATCCCCGCGCCGCCGTCTCCCTGCTCCCCCCGATCCCCGACCCGGACAAGATCGTCTGCATCGGCCTCAACTACGGCAAGCATGCCGCCGAGGGCGGGATGGAGGTGCCCGCCAGCCCGACGATCTTCGCCAAGTACCGCAACGCGCTCGCCGCGCCCGGGGCCACCGTCCAGCTCCCCGCCAACAGCCGCAAGGTCGACTACGAGGCCGAGGTCGCCTTCGTCGTCGGGCGCCGGGCCAAGGAGGTGAGCGAGGCCGAGGCGCTCGACCACGTCGCCGGCTACACGCTGCTCAACGACCTCTCCGCCCGCGACCTGCAGTTCGCGACGCCGCAGTGGATGTCCGGCAAGGTCTTCGACGGCTCCGCCCCCTGCGGGCCGGCGCTGGTCACGCCCGAGGAGGCCGGCCCACACGACGGGATCGAGATCCGGCTGACCCTGAACGGGGAGCAGATGCAGGTCGCCTCGACCGCGGACCTGATCTTCAGCGTCCCGCAGCTGCTCTCCCATCTCTCCCAGCTGATGACGCTGGAGCCGGGCGACATCGTCTCCACCGGTACCCCGGACGGGGTCGGCAGCCTGCGCGACCCGCAGGTCTGGCTCGCCGGCGGCGACGAGATCGTCATCGAGTCCCCCACCCTGGGCCGGCTCGAGACCCGCCTGAAGGATTAGCCAACATCCTTCAGGCAGCATCCAGGTACCCGGCAATCGCCCCTCCCCGCAAGATCATCTGCAGCGCCGTCCTCGTCGCGGCGGCGTTGCTCGTCATGCCGGGAACGGCGGGAGCCACGGGCGCGGCGGCGCCTCAGCGGCTGGTCCGGGCGAGGCTCTCCCAGGCCGGACGGAAGCTGGTCTTCACCCTGCGGACGGACCCGCCGCTGGCGCTCGGCAAGCTCGAACCGCGGCCGGACACGCGGCGGGCCGCCTCCCGCTACCTCTGCCTGGCGCTGAGCCGGGCCGGGGGAGGCGGCGAACGGCGGATCTGCCTGGGAGGGCCGCGGGCGCGCCACCGGGTCGGGGTCGAGGCGGTCAACGGCGCGGGCCAGCCGATCGAGCAGGGCGGGGCGCGAGCGACGGTGAAGCGGCCGGCGCCGCAGAAGCTGGTCGTCGCGCTCGTTCCCGAAGACGTCGGGCTGACGCCGCAGCGCTACGCCTGGCGGGTGCTGGCAAGCCACGGCTGCGAGGTCCGCCGGCTCTGCGCCCAGTCCCTCCCAGCCAGCGGCAGCTTCGCCTTCCGGCTGCGGCCGGTGCGCGCGGTCGGCTGCACGGGCGGCGGCGCCGGGCTCGTCACCAACGGCCCGCGCGACCGCAGGGTAGTCGCCCTCACCTTCGATGACGGGCCCAGCGAATACACGCCGCGATTCCTCGACGTGCTGCGCGAAAAGGGCGTCCCCGGCACCTTCTTCGAGATCGGCCAGGAGATGGCCGGGCACGAAGGCACGATGCGCCGGGTCCTCGCCGAAGGCGACGAGATCGGCGACCACACGATGAACCACGTCGAACTGCCCGGCTACGCGCAGATCGCCGGCGCCGCGGCGCGGATCGAGTCCGCCACCCACTTCGAGCCCTGCCTCTTCCGGCCGCCCGGGGGCGCTATCGACGCCGGCGTCATCGCCACCGCCGGCAGCCTCGGGATGCGGACGATCAACTGGGACGTCGACCCGCGCGACTGGTCGAC
The DNA here is from genome assembly GCA_963785775.1 of uncultured Solirubrobacterales bacterium. Classification (GTDB taxonomy): domain Bacteria; phylum Actinomycetota; class Thermoleophilia; order Solirubrobacterales; family 70-9; genus VAYN01. The sequence goes on from CAWAWH010000003.1 coordinate 754,382, forward strand.
CCCCGGCGCCGGCACGATCTACAGCACCATCGTCGGCACCGCCCAACCGGGCTCGATCATCCTCATGCACGACGGCGGCGGCCCCCGCGGCGAGACCCTGGCGGCGCTGCCGCGGGTGATCGACGCGCTGCGCGCGCGGGGCTACGGCTTCGCCACCGTGAGCCAGCTGCTCGGCTACCGGCTGCTATACCGCCCCTACGGCTGAATGGCTATGAGAATCGCGATCGTTGGAACCGGGGTGGCCGGCCTGGTGGCCGCCCACAGACTGCACCGCGAGCACGAGATCGTCGTCTACGAGGCGGCCGACCGGCTCGGCGGCCACTCGAACACGGTCACGGTCGAGGGCGAGAAGGGGCCGCTGGCGATCGACACCGGCTTCATCGTCTTCAACGACCGCAACTACCCCAACTTCGAACGCCTGCTGGAGGAGCTGGAGGTCCCCAGCCAGCCCTCGCACATGGGCTTCTCGGTCTCCGACGGGCGCGGCCGGTTCGAGTACTCCGGCACCCCCTGGGGCCTCTTCGCCCGACCCGCCCATCTCGTCTCCCCCAGCTTCCTCGGGATGCTGCGCGACTGGCGCCGCTTCAACCGCGAGGCGCGAGGGCTGGTCGGGATGAACGGGACGGCGCCCTCACTCGGCGCCTGGCTGGAGCAGAAGGGCTTCTCCCAGCACTTCATCGAGCGGCTGATCGTGCCCCAGGCCTCGGCCGTGTGGTCGGCGGACCCGGAGCAGATGTGGAGCTTCCCGGCCAGCTTCATGGCCGAGTTCTTCGACAACCACGGCATGTACAGCCTGCGGGGGCGGCCCAGGTGGCGGACCGTAACGGGCGGCTCGCGCAGCTACGTCGAGGCAATCTCGGCGCCGTGGCGGGAGCGGGTGCGGCTGGCGGCGCCGGTGCGGCGGATCGAGCGCCGCGAGGACGGGGTGCGGATCGAGGCCGAGGGCTGCGAGAGCGAGGAGTTCGACCGGGTCGTCGTCGCCACCCATTCCGACCAGGCGCTGGCGCTGCTCGCCGACCCGAGCGCCGCCGAGCGGGAGATCCTCGGCGCCATCCCCTATCAGCGCAACGAGGCCGTCCTCCACACCGACACCTCGCTGATGCCGCGCCGCCGCGCCGCCTGGTCGAGCTGGAACTTCCACCTCGCCGCCGGGCCGGCCCGCCGCAGCACCGTCACCTACTGGATGAACAACCTGCAGCGGCTGCGGGCGAAGCGCCAGTACCTGGTGACGCTCAACCGCGGCGAGGAAATCGACCCGGAGAAGGTGCTGCGGCGCTTCGAGTACGACCACCCCGTCTACACCGCCGCGGGGGTCGCCGCCCAGGCCCGCCACGCCGAGATCAGCGGCGTGCGCCGCACCCACTACTGCGGCGCCTACTGGGGCTGGGGCTTCCACGAGGACGGCGTCGTCAGCGCCCTGCGGGCGTGCGAGGGGATCGCGCCCCCGAGCAGTCCAGTTGGAGGCGCTGGCCGCATGACCGCCTCCGCCGTCTACGAGGGGACGGTGCGGCACCGGCGCTTCGAGCCGGTCGAGCACGAGTTCAGCTACCGGCTCTTCCTCATGTACCTCGACCTCGGGGAGCTGCCGGGGGTGCTCGATCCCTACCCGCTGTGGTCCGCCCGCCGCGCCGCGCCGGCCCGCTTTCGCCGCGCCGACTTCATGGGCGACCCGGCGCGCCCGCTGGACGAGTGCGCCCGCGACGCGGTCGAGGCCGAGACCGGCAGCCGTCCCGCCGGCCCGGTGCGCCTGCTGGCCGGGCTGCGCTACCTCGGCCACTCCTTCAATCCCGTCAGCTTCTACTACTGCTTTGACAGCGCCGGGCAGCGGGTGGAAGCTGTGGTGGCCGATGTCGAGAACATTCCCTGGGGAGAGCGGCACGCCTACGTCCTCGCCCGCGGCGAGCGCGAGGGGCCGGTGCTGAGCGAAGAGCTCGACAAGGCCCTGCACGTCTCGCCGCTGATGGGGATGGACCAGACCTACGCCTTCCGCGCCGGCGAGCCCGGCGAGCGCCTCGCCGTCCACATCGAGTCGCGGCCCGAGCGCGCCACCGACCCCGCCGGTGAGCGCGCCGCCAAGTCCTTCGACGCCACCCTCAACCTGCGCCGCCGCGAGCTGAGCCGGCCGCTGCTGGCGGGGCTGCTGGCCCGCTACCCGGCGATGTCGCTGCAGGTGGTGGCGAAGATCTACGCCCAGTCGCTGCGGCTGAAGCTGAAGGGCGCCCGCTACTTCCCCCACCCGGAGAGGAAGAAGCCGAAGGGGTTCGTCGCGCCGTGAGGGACGCGCTCGCCCGCACCGCCGTCTCCACGGTGATGGGCCGGGGCGTCCGCTCCGGCCACATCGACGTCGTCGAGGGCGCGCGGGTGCGCGGCTTCGGCCCCGCCGACGCCGACCTGCGCGCCACCGTCACCGTCCGCGACCCGGCCGCCTGGCGCGGGCCGCTGCGCGGCAGCGTCGGCCTCGGCGAGGGCTACGTCGACGGGCTCTGGGAGACCGACGACCTGGTGGCGCTGATCCGGATCGCCGCCCGCGAGCTGGGCGATCTCGACGGCTGGCGCGGCCTCGTCGCCAGGCCGCGCGGCGCCCTGCACCGGCTGCGGCGGCTGGTGCCGGAGAACACCCGCGCCGGCTCGCGTCAGAACATCTCCGCCCACTACGACCTCGGCAACGACCTCTTCGCCGCCTTCCTCGACGAGCGGATGGTGTACTCCTGCGCCTACTTCCCGCGGCCCGGCGCCAGCCTCGAGGAGGCCCAGGTCGCCAAGCTCGACCGCATCTGCGAGCAGCTGCGGCTCGGCCCCCACAACCACCTGCTGGAGATCGGCACCGGCTGGGGCGGGCTCGCGGTCCACGCCGCCAGCCGCCACGGCTGCCGGGTGACGACGACGACGATCTCCCGCCGGCAGCACGAGCTGGCGCGGCGGCGCGTGCGGGAGGCCGGGCTCGAGGGGCGGGTGACGGTGATGCTGGAGGACTACCGCGATCTGCGCGGGCGCTACGACCGGCTGGTCTCGGTGGAGATGATCGAGGCGGTGGGCTGGCAGTACTTCGACGAGTTCTTCCGCCGCTGCGACCAGCTGCTCACTCCCGACGGGCTGATGCTGCTGCAGGCGATCACGATCGACGACGAGATCTACGAGGTCGAGAAGGGCGCCCGCAGCTTCGCCAACACCCACGTCTTCCCCGGTGGCTGCCTGCCCTCGCGGGGGGCGATCGCCGACTGCGTCGCCCGCGTCACCAGCATGCGCCAGGTCTGGCTCGACGACATCACCGCCCACTACCCGCCGACCCTGGCCGCCTGGCGCGAGCGCTTCCTCGGCGCCTGGGAGCGGCTGCGCCCGCGTGGCTACGACGAGCGCTTCCGCCGCCTCTGGGACTTCTACCTCTCCTCCTCGGAGGCGGGCTTCCGCGAGCGCCGGATCGGCGACGTGCAGGCGCTGTTCGCGAAGCCGGGCTGGCGATGACGCCCCGGACCGGCGCCCCGGTTGGCGAGTCGGAGGCCGGCGCGCCGGGGGGCGGCGAGCCGCTGGTCCTGGTCCATGGGCTTGGCGCCTCCTCCCGCGTCTGGGACCCGGTGGTGGGGCTGCTGGAGGGCGAGCGCGAGGTGGTCGTCCTCGACATGCCGGGATTCGGCGAGGCGCCCCCCCTTCCCGCGGAGGTCGAGCCCACCGCCGCCAATCTCGCCGCGGCGCTGCGCCGCTCCTGCGAGGAGCGGGGGATCGAGCGCCCGCACGTCGCCGGCAACTCGCTGGGCGGCTGGGTCGGGCTGGAGATGGGGCGCGCCGGCTGGGCTGCCTCGGTCACCGCGATCTCCCCCGCAGGCCTGTGGCGGGCGCCGATCGGGCCGCGCAAGAACGGTGTCCGCGCCATCGCCCGCCGCCTGCGCCCGCTGGTCTCCGCCGCCCTCGCCATCCCGGCCGCCCGGCGGCGGGCGCTCTCCACCTTCGCCGCCCACCCCGAGCGGATCCCCGCCGCCGCCGGCCGCGAGCTGGTGCTGGGATGGATCGACGCCAACGGCTACGACGGCGCCAACCGGGCGATGCGCACCCACGTCTTCGAGCCCGGCGGCTACCCGGACCTGCCGGTCACCCTGGCCTGGGGCGAGCGCGACCGCTTGGTCGCGCCGCCGCGGCCGGAGCGCCGCCCCGCCAGCTCGCGCTTCCTCGTCCTCCCCGGCGTCGGCCACACGCCTATGTGGGACGACCCCGAGCTGATCGCCCGCACCCTGCTCGAGGGCTCGCGGATATCCTCACCCGCGTGATCGTCGAGAGGACCGAGAACCCGACGTGGCTGTCCAACGCCTACCTGGTCGCCGACCCGGAGGCCGGCACCGGCGTGCTGATCGACGGCAACGACGAGCTCGGGCCCCTGCTGGAGCGGATCGAGCGCGACGGGATCGGCATCACCCACATCCTCGTCACCCACCCCCACGGCGACCACGTCGCCGGCTTGGCCGAAGCGCGCAAACGGCTCGGCAACCCGCCGCTGGTCGCCCACGAGGCGACCGCGGCCGAGCTCGACGACGAGGTCGAGGTGACGCTGGCCGACGGCGAGAAGCTGCAGGCGGGGGGCTTCGAGATCGAGGCGATCTACACCCCCGGCCACGCCGCCGGCCACCTCGCCTACCTCGTCGACGGCACGGACGTCTTCACCGCCGACGTCCTCTTCAAGGGCACGGTCGGCGGCACGATGGCGCCGGGCGCCAGCGGCTTCGACGACCTCAAGGCCTCGGTGATGCGGCTGATGGAGCTGCCGCCGGAGACCCGCGTCCATCCCGGCCACCGCGAGCCGACGACGATCGGCGCGGAGTGGGAGCGGAACCCCTTCGTGCGGATCTGGCGCGGTCTCGACGCGACCGGCGAGGAGAAGGTCACCGTCTGGGGCCGGGACGCGACGCTGAAGCTCTGGGCGCCCGACTACGACGGCGGCAACAAGGCCTGGATCGTCTTCGGCGACAGCAACGAAGAAGCGATCGTCGGCGGCTCCCAGGTCGAGCGCGGATAGCTCGACCCGGGAGCGACGCCGGCTACTTGATGACGGCTTCCATCAGGATCCAGCAGCCGTCGGTGCCGGTGGCCGGGCGGAAGGGGCTGCCGGAGAGCAGCGGCGGCGTGTAGATGAGGGTGTTGTCGCCGCCCGAGGAGCAGCGGATCATCGAGGTGATGTTGCCGCGCAGGGCGAGCTGCTCGCCCTTCTGGACCGGGACGTCGACCGGGAACGACTCGACCCTGTAGCTGTCGTTTTCGAAGTTGGCTTCGGTCTGGCCCGCGTAGGAGATGCGGGGGCCGTTGTAGACGACCTTGGCCTTGTTCGTGCTGTTCAGCGTCGACTGCTGGACCTTGGCGATCTGCAGCTTGAAGCTGCCGGGACCGCCGGCGATCAGCCGGATCTTCCTGATCGTGCCCGCCTTCGGGGCCAGCTGGCCGCCGTCGGGGCGCCCGTAGGCTTCGTTCTGGATCATCGTGCAGGCGGCGCCGGGGGTCTGGTGTTCGCACATCAGGCCGGGCAGCGAGTTGGACGGCTGCACGGTCGGATTCAGCTTCGAGCCGAACTTGACCGGGGCCGAGGCGAGGCCGGCGGCCGGCACGATCATCATCGCCACGGTCGCGAAGGCGGCGGCGATGCCGGTGCGGCGGGCGAGCTTGCGGGTCTTGGTGTCGGTGCGGTTCATGGTCTTCCTCCTGGGTCTGAGTGGTTGGCGTTGTGCCTGGACTCAGATTCGCTCGGAACCGCCCCCGCTCCCAGGGACCCCAGGGGTGAACCCGACCACCCCCGGCCGCTACAACTCGCGGCTGTTGACGGCGCCGCTCTGCAGCGCCCGCTCGACCAGCGCCACCCGCTTCCGGTTCTGCGGCAGGTCGCCGACGCCGAGCTTCTCGAAGAGGGCGCGCATGTGGGTCTTGACCGCGTCGACGCTGAGGTGGAGCTCTTCGCCGATCTGCTGGTTCGTCGCCGGGGTGGCGAAACCGCCGCCGTCCTTGTACGGGCGGCAGAGGGCGAGCAGGACCCTGCGCTGGGCCGGGGAGATCGTCGCCGCGGCCGGGGTCTCGGTGGCGATCGCGGTCGCTTCCGGGGCGCTGTCGCCCGGGCGGCGGTAGACGACGGTGGTGCGGCCGAAGCGCAGCGCGTCGCCGTCGCGCAGGTGGCGGCGACCGTGGACCCGCTCCTCGTTGACGTAGGAGCCGTTGCGGGAGAGGCCGTCGTCGACCAGGGCACACTCGTCGCGGACGATCGCGATCTGCGCGTGCAGGGCCGAGACCTCCTCGTCCCAACCCAGCCGCACGTCGGCGGACTCGCCGCGGCCGACCCACAACTCCGCCGCCCCGGCCTCGATCGCGACGATCCGCTGCTGGTCGGAGCCGTCGCGGAAGACCAGGAAGGGGCGCCCGTTCCGTTCCGCCTCGATCTGCGCCTTCAGCTCCGGCGCGCTCGCCGCCCGTGGACCGCTCATGCCCGTGATCCTAGGAGCCCGCGGGGCCATACAGCCCGAGCGTCTACGAAACGTGGCTTTAGCGATTCGGCGCTTTCTGGACGTATGTGCGATTGGAGCACGAGTACATAACCCGCAGACTGCCCCGATGGTCGCAACCGAAATCCAGGAATTCTTCCTCGCCTGGTATCCCGTCTTCGGCGTCCTCTTCTCCGGCTGCCTGATCGTCATCTTCCTCAAACTGCTGCGCACCACGGTCGGCTCGACCAAGCCGGAGACCGTGAAGGCGAGCAAGACCGAACCGGTGCTGTGGGACGAAGTGCAGGGGGTCGACGCCGCCAAGGACGAGCTGATGGACGTGACCGAGTGGCTGCGCGACCCGAAGCGCTTCGCCGCGCTCGGCGCCCAGGCGCCCAGCGGCGTGCTGCTCTACGGCCCTCCCGGCACCGGCAAGACGATGCTGGCGCGGGCGGTCGCCGCCCAGGCCGGAGTCGACTTCTTCGCCGCCTCCGGCTCCAGCTTCGTCGAGATGTTCGTCGGCCGCGGCGCCGCGCGGATCCGCCGCCTCTTCAAGGAGGCGCGCAAGTCCGGGCGGGCGGTGATCTTCATCGACGAGATCGACGCCGTCGGCGGCGCCCGCAGCGGCGGCGCCAGCACCAGCGAGCAGGAGCAGACGCTGAACCAGCTGCTGGTCGAGCTCGACGGCTTCGAGCACGACGCCGGCACGGTGATCGTGATCGCCGCCTCCAACTACGTCGACAACCTCGACAAGGCGCTGCTGCGGCCGGGGCGCTTCGACCGCCAGGTGCTGGTGGCGCCGCCCGACCGCGACGGCCGCGAGGCGATCCTGCGCAGCCACGCCAAGGGCAAGCCGCTCGCCGACGACCTCGACCTCACCGACGTCGCCCGCAAGACCACCGGGCATGACCGGCGCCCAGCTGGCCAACGCCCTCAACGAGGCGGCGATCATCGCCGGCCGCGACAGCCGCGAGACGGTGGCGCGGGAGGACCTCGACGAGGCGCTGCTGCGGCAGTCGGTCGGCTCCCAGCAGGCGCGCTGGATGAACGACAAGGAGCGCCGCATCGTCGCCTGCCACGAGGCCGGCCACGCGCTCTGCCGCAAGCTGCTCGGGCTCGACCCGCCGGAGATCCTCAGCATCGTCCCGCGCGGGCCGGCGCTCGGCTTCGTCAGCCACTCGCCCGACGAGGACCGCTACATGAAGTCGCGCGACGAGCTGCACGACGAAGTGGTGACCCTGCTCGGCGGCCGCGCCGCCGAAGAGGAGGTCTTCGACGAGCTCTACACGGGCGCCCAGAACGACCTCTCGCGGGTCCACTCGGTCTGCAAGCAGATGGTCGCCGAGTTCGGGATGGGCGTGGCGGTGGACTACGACGGGCCGCCGCCGATCGCGATCCCGACCGGCGACTACGCGGTCTCCGACGAGACCCGCCGCGACGTCGACGTGGCGGCGATGACGCTGGCCCGCGACGCCTACCGGCGGGCGCGGGCGCTGCTCGCCGCCAACCGCGCCTGCCTCGACGACCTCACCGAGCAGGCGCTGGAGCGGGAGACGCTGACCCGCGAGGAACTCGACGAGATCTTCGCCGCCCACGAGCTGCACGGGCTGGTCGAGCCGCACAGCTCCGGCGCTGCCCTGGTCGCGATGGCGCGCGAGCGGCGCCGGTAGCGGCTCGGCGCGAGTACCCTTCCTGGCCAGGCGGCCAATGCGGGACGAGGGCGACAACCACTACTTCCCCCCGGGGCGCTCGATGGCGCGCCGGGTCCACGGCGAGCGCTCGGTCGGGCTCCTCTACGGCCAGCGGGCGCTGCTGATCGGGGCGCTGGAACCGCTCACCTACACCGGCACGATGCTCAGCACCGGCGCCGGCAACCACCCGTTCACGCGCCTTGCCCGCACCGCCAAGATCCAGGAGACGGTCTTCCTCGGCAGCCGCGAGGAAGCCGACGGGGCGCTCGCCGCGGTCCACCGCCTCCACGCCAGGATCGAAGGGACGCTGTCGGAGGCCGCCGGCGCCCATCCCGCCGGCGCCGCCTACTCGGCCTTCGATCCCAAGCTGATGCTGTGGACGCTGGCGGTGATCGCCGACTCGGGGCGAGCGATGTACGAGGCGATGGCGCGGCCGCTGAGCGAAGGCGAGCGCGAGGCGCTCTGGCAGGATTACGTCCGCTTCGGCGAGCTCTTCGGCCTGCCGGCGAGCGAGGTCCCCGGCAGCTACCGCGAGTTCCGTGCCTGGTGGCGGGAGCGGCTGGCCTCCCCCGACCTGCAGGCCACCCCGCACGCGCTGGAGCTGGCGCCGCGGGTCGCCTTCGAGCAGCCGGTGCCGGCGGCGGCGCGCGCCAACCTGGCTGTCCAGAACCTGATCATCAAGGGCACGCTGCCGCCGCGGGTGCGGGAGATCTTCGGCATCGAGTGGAGCCGCGGCCACGAGACCGCCTTCCGCTCGGCCGCCGCCGCCCACCGGCGCGCCCGCCACGCCTTCCCGCGGCCGCTGCGCCGCGGCCGCAACGATCACTTCTTCGATGTGGTGACGAGGGGGGAGCACCTGCGTGGCGGCACGCCGATGCCGGAGCTCCCCGCCGGCGTCGCCTGAGGCTGCGATGGACGGCGAGCCGGCCCGCTGGTGGTCGATGCGGCCGGCCCAGAACCTCAAGCCGGCCACCTACCGCTGCCCGCTCTGCGGCAGGCACCTGCCGGCGCTCAGCGAGCACGTGCTGATCGCCCCCGAGGGCGACACGTCGCGGCGGCGCCACGCCCACACCGAGTGCGTGCTGCGGGCGCGCAGGGCGGGGCGGCTGCCGAGCGAGGAAGAGTGGCGGCAGGCCCAGCCGCGGCCGCCCTCGGCGTGGCGGCGCCTGCGGGCGCGGCTGTTCGGTCAGACTTGAGCGCATGCTCGAGCTGCTCGCCGTGGCGACTGTCCTGACAGTGCGCACCTTTGGTTGAGCGCGGCGAGCGCGGGTAGCTGGCAGGGGCAGGTATCCGGACGCGACCCTAAAGTCGGTCCTAGCTTGCAAGCCCCGCGATGAACCCACGTATTCGAACTTCGATCCTGCTGGCGGCGCTCTTGGCGCTGGCGCTGCTCGCGCCGGTCGCGGCCGGCGCTGCGGAACGGACGGTCTCGGTCACCGCCGAAGCGACCCTGAAGGTGCCGAACGACAGTGCCAGCCTCGGCTTCTCGGTCAGTCGCGAACGGCGGACTCGCGGCGCGGCGCTGCGGGCGGTCTCCAGCGGGCTGCGCGGCGTCGTCGCCGCGGTCCAGGAGATCCCCGGCGTCGGCGCCGGCGACGTCACCAGCGGCCGCATCTCGGTTCACAAGTCCAGCCGCGGGACCAAGGTCGTCTACCGGGCCGGCGAGGGCATCGGCGTCACCCTGCACCAGCCCGACAAGGCCGGCGAACTGGTGACGGCGGCGATCGGCGCCGGCGCGACCGGCGTCAGCGGCCCCAGCTTCTTCGTCGGCGACACCGAAGCGGCCTTCACCAGCGCCCTCGGCGCCGCCTTCGAAAAGGCGAAGGCGCGGGCGAGCGCCCTGGCCGCCAAGGCCGGAGCCACCCTCGGCCCGGCGTTGGAGATCGACGAAGGCGAAGGCCCCGAACTGACCCCCCAGTTCAAGGGCACCTCACATGCGGAAGGGGCCTGCGGCACTGCGACCGCTCCGACCCCGGTAACGCACTCGAGCTCACGCTGCACCACCGCGCCGCCGCCGACCAAGCCCGGCACCTCGACGGTCACCGCGACCGTTCACGTCGTCTTCGCCCTGCAGTAGCGCGGGCCGAGTGGGCGGTACTGGGCTCGAACCAGTGACCCCTTCCTTGTAAGGGAAGTGCTCTCCCAACTGAGCTAACCGCCCGGGTCGCCAGATTATGAACGAGCTTTGAACCCGGGCGAGAGGCGCTCCGTATCCCTGGCCGATGACGACGACTCTGAGTTCTCGGCGGTGGCAGGCGATCGCGGCAGCGGTGGCCCTCGCAGCCTTCGGCCTGGCGCTGGCCGGCATCCGCGGCGAAATCGCCTCGGCCGGGGAGACGGCGCAGGCGAGCCGGGCGGCGACGGTGGACATCAACCACTTCGCCTACCACCCGCCGGCCCTGAGGATCGCCGCCGGGTCCAAGGTCGTCTTCTCCAACACCAGCGGCACCACCCACACGGCGACGCGCAAGGGGAGCTTCAGCACCGGCCACATCAAGCCGGGCACCTCGGTGTCGGTCCGCTTCAACCAGAAGGGGACCTTCGCCTACCACTGCCTGATCCACCCCTTCATGCACGGCAAGATCGTCGTCGAATAGCCTCGCCGGCATGGACCGGACGACCCTCTGGCGGGTGGCGCTGACCCAGCTGCTCGCGGTCGCCGTCCTCTCGGTGATCCTCGCCATCGCCCTCCCCCACGACTTCTTCGTCGACTGGGGCTGGATCGCCGGGCCCGCCTCCTGGATGCTCTGCGCCGCCTTCACCGCTCGGGTCCTCTCGTTGCCGCTGGTGCCGACGCTGACCGGGGCCGTCCTCGCCGGCCTGCCGAGCCTGGTCGCCGTCCTCGTCAACCTCCACTGGGCCGGCGCGGTCCTAGCGATCGCACTCTTCGCCCTCTGGTGCGCCCGGCTGCCGCGCGAGCCGTCTTCCACCCACGCGGCCTGAGCCAGCTCGGCTCGCTCCTTGACGGCCCGGCTCTCCGGTGAGAGCTTGCCGGCACAAACGGTTCTTCCAAGAGAGAGGTGAGAGCGATGGCGGATGGTCTGATTCTGGAGTTCGAGGGCTTTGGCGAGGAGACCTACGAGCAGGTCAACGAGAAGCTCGGCATCGACATGGCAAGCGGCGAGGGGAACTGGCCGGCCGGCCTGATCTCCCACACCGGCGGCGCCAAACCGGGCGGCTGGGTCGTCTTCGAGGTCTGGTCGTCGAAGGCCGACCAGGAACGCTTCATGGAGGAGCGGCTCGCCCGGGCGCTGCAGGAAGGCGGGGTCGAGGGGCCGCCGAGCCGGATGGAGTGGCTCGATCTCTCCGCCCATCACAACCCCGGCGGGTGAGCGCCGGCGGGAGCTTCGCTCACGCGCGGCGAGCAGACCTGCGCTAGTCGGTCGCGACCGCCACATTCAGGTCGGAGATCTCGTCCCGCGCCGGGGTGTCCTTGCCGGTCACGCTCAGGTAGGCGACGAGGGCGGCGATCATCGCCGCCAGCACGAAGCTGACCGGGCCGGTGCCGAGCGCGAGCCCGCCCCGGGCCGAGGAGACGGCCAGCCAGTCGGCGAAGGAGGCGCCCAGCGGCCGGGTCACCACGTAGGCGAACCAGAAGGCGAGGATCGAGTTCATGCCGAAGCGCCAGTAGCCGATCGCCGGGATCGCGATGATCGCGGCGAACATCAGGCCCGAGGCGAAGAAGCCGAGGCCGAAGGTGACCGCGGTGAGGTCGCCGGCGGCGGTGCCGAGGGCGAAGGTGGCGAGGACGGCGGCCCAGTAGAAGAGCTCGCGCCGTTCGCTGGTGATGCTGTGGATCGAGAGCGTGCCCTCGCTGCGGTACCAGGCCAGGAAGACCACGGCGAGGACGATCGCGTAGAAGGTGGTCGAGACGATGTAGGGGACGCCGAGGCCGACGTGCAGGACGTCCGCGGCCATCGTGCCGAAGACCCCGACCATCGCCACCGCCAGCCAGTAGCGCCAGGGGACGTAGCGGTCGGCGGAGAACTGCAGGTACAGCGCGATCACGAAGGCGATCCCGCCCAGCACCACGGCGATCTCGGGAACCAGCTTGTGGACGAGGAAATCGGAGGTGGACTCCCCCATCCCGGTCGTCAGCGCCTTGACGATCCAGAAGAAGGCGGTCACCTCGGGCACCTTCGAGTAGGAGTGCCCGCGCCGCTCCGGCCACGGCCAGCGGCTGCGCCCGGCGCGGGGGGAGGCGGAGTTGTCGAGCTGGGAGTTCATGGCGATCGGTGGCCAGACGGAGGCGGCGGGCAGGGTATGGACGCTGCCTAAAGATGGGATGAGAAAGAGAGCTCGAACATTTAGCCCCACACGGCCTTTCAGCGGGTGTACGGTCGCCATACGCCCCTGACGAAAGGAAATCCCATGGCTGCTGAGGTCAAGAACTTCGATGCCCCCGACGAGACCCGGCCCTTCGAAGGCAACGGGGAGGTGAAGGCGGTGCAGCTCGCCGGCCATACGGTCGGCCTCGGAACCTTCGAGCCGGGCTGGAAGTGGTCGCAGAACGTGAAGCCGATCGCCGGCACCGACTCCTGCCAGGTCGCCCACTTCGGCTACGTCCTCTCCGGCGCGATGAAGGTCTACATGGACGACGGCTCGCAGATCGAGATCAAGGCCGGCGACGTCGTCGCGATCCCGCCCGGCCACGATGCCGAGGTCCCCGGCCCCGAGGCCTGCGTAATGGTCGACTTCGGCGAGATCGGCAACTACGCGAAACCCAACTAGGCATCAGAGGAGAGGAGAGAACGGCATGGCGATCATGATGATCCAGGAGTTCGAGGTTGCGGAAGACGACCTCAGCACGACCAACTACGACGGCATCGCCGCGCGGCTCGGGGTCGAGAGCGACCCCCCGCCGGGGCTGATCGTCCACACCGCTGGGTTCACGGGCAAAGGCCTGTTCCGCATCGCCGACGTCTGGGAGTCGGAGGAGGACTGGGCCCGCTTCCGCGACGGCCGCCTGGCGGAGGCGCTCAAACCGATGATGGAAAGCGAGGAGGGCCAGCCGCCGATCGCCCAGTACACCTACGAGCTGCACGACACGATCAGGCCGTAAGCGGCGACCTCGACTCCGAGCGTCTGTACGAAGTTGTCCTGGGCCTGCGACCGAGCGGACACGGGCTTTTGGGACAAGGGGCAGATTCCCCTTTTCAGATCCAAAACCGGCACAACAGGGAAGTGGATGCGCCCGACGGGAGTCGAACCCGCGACCTTCGGCTTGAAAGACCGACGCTCTTTGGCCCCCCGTAAGGAGCCGTTGACCACTGAGCTACGGGCGCTCACCGCGAACCTTACCCGCGCAACGTGTTCTGGGCATCGCTGCCGGCGCTGGACGGCGGACCCTGCGCTCGGCTTTCTAGCTGGGCCGCAGCTCCCCGGAGCGGATCCGCGCGGCCATGTCCACCGACTCTTCGCGGTAGACGGTCCCGTCCTCGAACTCGATCACCGGGTACTTGCGCTGGCCCGAGACCTGCTCCAGGTCGTCCCGCTTACCGGGACGGAGGGGCCCCTTCACGACCTCGTACTCGACACCCTGCTCGTCGAGCGCCTTCTGCACTTTCCAGCAGGGGTGGGCGTCGAACTTCGCGAACATCACCGGGCACCTGTGGAGCTTCACGGCCATTGCGTCAACCCTACTCGCTCTTCAGCTCCCGCATCGCCGGGTAGATGATCACGTCGCGCAGGGTCTTCGCCCCGGTCATGATCATCAGCAGGCGGTCGATCCCGACGCCGACAGCCGCTGGCCGGCGGCATCCCGTATTCGAGCGCTTTGCACGAACTCCTCGTCGTGGGGGTGGGGGTCATCCTCGGCACCCTTCTCCTGGCGTTCGCGCTGGCCGACGAAGCGCCGGCGCTGCTCGATCGGGTCGTTGAGGTCGGTGCCGCCGCCGACGATCTCCATCCCGGCGACGATGCCGTCGAAGGCCTCGCAGACCTTGGGGTCGTCGGGGTGGACCTTGACCAGCGGCCAGATGTCGATCGGCAGCACGGTGACGTAGGTGGGCTGGATCAGCTTCGGCTCGATCAGCTTGCCCTGCAGGGTGTCGACCAGGCCGGCCCAGTCGTCGTTCTGCTCGGCGTCGTCGCCGACGACCTCGGCCAGCTCGTCGCGGCTCGCCTCGTAGATGTCGACTCCGGTCTCCTTCAGCAACTCGTCGCGCAGCACCAGCCGCGGCCAGGGCGCGGCGAAGTCGATCTCGACCTCGTCGCGCTCGCACCACCGTCGTTCCCATCACCTTCTCGACCACGCTGGCAACCAGCGTCTCGACGAAGCTCCATGACCCCGCTCGTAGTCGGCGCCGCCGACGAACATCTCCAGCATCGTGAACTCGGGGTTGTGCTGCGGCGACATCCCCTCGTTGCGGAAGAACTTGCCGAACTCGTAGACGTCCTCGAAACCGCCGACGATCGCCCGCTTCAGGTAGAGCTCGGTCGCGGTGCGCAGGAACAGCTCGCGGTCGAGGGCGTTGTGGTGGGTGACGAAGGGGCGCGCCGCGGCGCCGCCGGTCAGCCGCTGCAGCACCGGCGTTTCCAGCTCGACCCAGCCGCGCTCGTTCATGTGGCTCGCGGACCGCCGCAGTCAGCTTCGCCCGCTGCTTGAAGATCTCGCGGCGACTCCTCGTTCGCCATCAGGTCGAGTTCGCGCTGGCGGTAGCGCGGTCTCGGGGTCGGAGATGCCGTGGAAGAGGTCGGGCGGGTCGAGCAGCGCCTTGGCCAGCAGCGTGCACTCGCGGACGCCGATCGCCAGCTGCCCCCGCTTGGTCACGTAGAGCGACGCCCTCGACCCCGACCAGGTCGCCGACGTCGAGGTCTTCGATCCGCTCGAAGGCCTCCTCGCCGAGCGCGTCGCGGCGGGCGTAGGCCTGGATCGTGCCGGTGATGTCGCGAACGTCGAGGAAGACGACCTTGCCGTGGCCGCGCTTGCCGGTGACCCGCCCCATCACCCGGTAGGAGAAGCCGGGCGTGCTCGCCCTCCCCCAGCGCCGCCGGGTCGTGGGCGGCGAGGATCTCCTCGACGTGCGTGCGGCCTTCGAACGAATGTGCGGGTAGGGATCGACCCCTTCCTCGCGCAGCCGCTCGACCTTGGCCCGCGCTGCGCCTCGCTCGACGGCCGAGCACCGCCCGCCGCCGGGTCCGAGTCGCCGGTCCGCGGCGGTACCTCGCTCATCGCGCGCAGCCGGGCCTCATGGGGCGAAGCCGACGGTCACCCGCTCGTCACCTTCATAGTCCTGAAGGGTAGTCGCGTCGCGCAGCATCTCGCGCATCGCCGGGCCGTGGTGGGTGTCGTGCTCCATCGCCAGCGTCGAGCCGGAGGGCGTTTCCGCGATCAGGCCGCGGATCACGCCGAGGCCGTCCTCGCCGCAGTTGCCGGTGACGGCGATCCGCGGCTCCTTCTGGATCTCCGGCGAGCGCTCGAAGATGGTGGTGTCGGTGACGTAGGGAAGGTTGGCGATGACCAGGTCGACTTCGCTCGAGCGACGTCGGGGATGCCGACCGCGACCGTCGACGTCGAGGTCGAGGCCGAGGCGCTCGGCGTTCTCGCGCGCCGCTTCGGCCGCCTCCGGCGAGAGGTCCGAGGCGGTGACGCGCAGGTCGGGCCGCTCGGAGATCAGCGCCAGGGCGATCGCGCCGGAGCCGGTGCCGACCTCGTGGACGCGGGCGCCCTCGGGCAGCTCGGCGCCGACCTCGACCAGCAGCTCGGTCTCGCGGCGCGGCCAGAGGACGCGTTCGTCGACCGCGATCTCGAGGCCGCGGAAGGGGGCCCGGCCGAGGATGTAGGCGATCGGCTCGCGCTCGACGCGGCGGCTGACCCGCTCCTCGATCTTCGCGGCGACCTCGGGGGAGACCTCCTCGGCGCTCTCCAGGGAGAGCTCCTCCGGCTTCACGCCCATAGCGTCGGCGAGCAGCGCTTCGGCGTCGCCGCGGGCGTCTCGCAACCCGCCGCGGCGATCCGCTCGGCGGCCGCGTCGAGAATGCCGCCGAGCGTGCGCGCCGGCTCCTCGCTTCTGATCTCCACAGCTGCCACTGCCGCCTCCTAGTCAACCGCGTCGAATAGCTCGTGCATGGATACCGCCCGACCTCAGGCCGAAGCCGTCGATTGTGCCGTAGGCAGAGAATCGGGGTGTGAGGCGTTGCCGTGCCGCCGCTTGACGATGGCCATCCAGACCGCCCCGGCAAGCATCATGCCAAGGCTCTCCGAGCTGAGCCGAGGTCAGCCCGAGCGCGGTATCGGTGTTGCGGCGGATGAACTCGACCAGGAAGCGCTCGGCGCCGGCGTAGACGAGGTAGATCGCGAAGAGGACGCCGGCCCGGACCCGGTCGCGCAGCTGCCAGAGGATCCAGGCGCCGAAGCCCATCGCCAGCGTCTCGTAGATCGGGGTCGGGTAGACCGTGCGGTCGGTGGGGACGGTGCCGTTGGGGTAGGACATCGCCCCGAAGCCGCTGAACGGCTTGCCGTAGTCGCCGTCGCCGGAGAGCTGGCAGCCGCAGCGGCCGATCGCGTAGCCGAGCGCCAGCGCCGGCGCCGCCAGGTCGAGCAGGGCGAGGCCGAGGAAGTCGCGGTACCAGGCCCAGGCGAGGACGGCGAGGGCGCCGCCGATCGCGCCGCCGTACCAGACCAGGCCGGCCCCGGAGAAGAGGTTGCCGAGCAGGTCGTTCTTGACCTCGCTGTAGTTCTGGACGAGGAAGTAGACGCGGGAGCCGACGACGCCGCCGACCAGCGCCGCGAAGCCCATCTCGTAGGCCCAGTCCGGCGGCTTGCCGATCTCCCCCAGCCGCCGCCAGATCAGCGCCCCGGCGGCGAGGAAGGCGAGCGCGAACATCAGGCCGAAGGTCTGCAGCGTCAGCGGGCCGATTTCGAGCCGCGGGTACATGGCTGCGAGCGCTCGCCGGGACTAGCCGGCGAGCAGCGCCTCCAGCAGCGCCTTCTGGGCGTGGAGGCGGTTCTCCGCCTGGTCCCAGACGGCGGAGCGAGTCCCCGTAGAGGACGTCGGCGGCGATCTCCTCGCCCGGGTGGGCCGGCAGGCAGTGGAGGACGATGGCGCCGTCCTTGGCCGCCGCCAGCAGGTCGGCTGTCGAGCCGGAACGGCGCCAGGTCGGCGCGGCGGCGGTCGGCCTCGGCCTCGTCGCCCATGCTGACCCAGACGTCCGTATAGAGGGCGTCGGCGCCGTCGGCGGCGGCGCGCGGGTCGGCGGTCAGCTTCGCCCCGTGGCCCTCCTCCAGCTGGTAGCCGGGCGGCGCCGCGACGACGACCTCGACCCCGGCCAGCTCGCCGAGGACCGCCAGCGAGCGGGCGACGTTGTTGCCGTCGCCGACGTAGGCGAGGCGGAGGCCGTCGAGGCCGCCGAAGCGCTCGCGCAGGGTCAGCAGGTCGGCGAGCGCCTGGCAGGGATGGTGCAGCGGCGTCAGCGCGTTGACGACCGGGACCTCGGCGGCGGCGGCCAGCTCGGCGACCTCCTCGTGGGAGCCGGAGCGGATCACGATCGCATCGACGTAGCGGGAGAGCACCCGCGCGGTGTCGCCGATCGACTCGCCGCGGGAGAACTGCATCTCGTCGCCGCGGAGGACGATCGGCGTCGCCCCCAGCTCGGCGACGCCGACCTCGAAGGAGATCCGCGTCCGGGTCGAGGGCTTCTGGAAGATCGAGCGCGACGCTGCGCCCGGCCAGCGAATCGGCGCCGAGCCGCTCGCCGCGGCCGGCTTTCAGCTCCAGCGCCCGGTCGAGCAGCTTGCCCAGCTCGAAGGCGCCGAGCTCTCCGCCGTTGAGGAAGTCCCGCTTCAAGCCGCGGATACTACGGGCCGTGGAGTTCACAGCGATCGCCTGGAACCTCTTCCACGGGCGGGATTTCCCGCCCGACCCGCAGCTGCGCAGCTGGCGCTCGCGGCTGCTGCGGATCGACGAGCGCAACGAGACCCACGTCCAGGTCAACCGCGACCTCACCACCGAGTTCGCGACCCTGCTCGCCGCCACCGCCTGGGACGTCGCCCTGCTGCAGGAGTGCCCGCCGCGCTTCGCCGCGCCGCTGGCCCGCGCCTGCGCGGCCGAGTCGCACCGGGCGCTGACCTCGCGCAACTCGCTCGGCCCGCTGCGGGGCCTGCTCGCCCGCCAGAACCCCGACCTGATCGCCTCCGGCGAGGGCGGCTCCAACCTGACCCTGGTCCGCGTCCCCGGCCGGCTCGGCGGCATCGCCGAGCGGCGCGAGCTGGCGATCCACGACGGCCCGCCGGAGCGCCGCGCGATGGCGCTGACCCGGACCGCCTCCGGCGTCTGCGTCGCCAACCTGCACGCGACCAACGACCAGCCCGACCTGGCGAGCGAGGACGTGCTGCGAGGCCGCCCGCGCCGCGCACGAGTTCGCCGCCGGGGCGCCGCTGGTCTTCGGCGGCGACCTCAACCTGCGCCCGGCCGAGGACCCCGCCGTCTTCGATCGGCTGCGCGAGGACTTCGGCCTGACCGGGACGACCGGGCCGCGGGCGATCGACCACCTGCTGACCCGCGGCCTCGAGGTGCTCGACCCGCCGGCCCCCTGGCCGCCGGAGCGACGCGAGCTGCCGCTCGACGGACGCGCCCTGCGGCTCTCCGACCACGCCCCGGTGCAGGCACGATTCGCCGCGGCGGAGCCACCTGATGCTGCGGAGTTGACATAGTCGAACCCCACCGCCCGCGCAAACTTCCGTCTGGAGGCACGTCGAGATGGCCGAGAAAAAAGCAGCTGGCAAAACGAGCAAAAAAGCCAAAGCCGCGAAACCGAAGGCGAAAGCCAAAGTCAAAAGGGCGGGGCCGAAAGCGAAAGCCAAAAAACCGGCCGCCCGCAAATCGCCCGCGAAAAAAGCGGCGAAACGCGCCGGCGGCAAAACGACGGCCGGGCTCGACAAGAGCGTCGCCCAGTTCCGCGAAAGCCTCGAGCAGAGCGTCACGCTCAGCCGCGATCGCCTGCAGGAGGTCGTCGACGACGCCGTCAAGCGCGGCCGCATGACCCGCGGCGACGCCGAGAAGATGCTCTCCGACCTGGTCAAGCGCGGTCGCAAACAGACCGACTCGATGCTGCGCGAGCTGGAAAAACTGGTCAAGCAGGCGCGCAAAGAGGTCGGCGGCCGGGCTGAGCCGGTGCGCAAACAGGCGACCCGGGCGGCGCGCCAGGCGCGGAAAAAACTCGGTTAGGGATGGAGCAGGCCACCGGCGAGAAGCCGGCGGCCCGCGGCCCCCGTCGCGGCGAGCTGCTCGAGGTCGAGGTCGACTCGCTCGCCTTCGGCGGGCGTGGCGTCGCCCGCGCCGAGGGCTTCGTCGTCTTCGTCGCCGGCGCCCTCCCCGGCGACCGCGTCCGGGTCGAGGTCACCAAGGCGAAGAAGCGCTTCGCCGAGGCGCGCACGGTGGAGCTGCTGCAGGCGGGCGCCGACCGCGTCCCCGACCGCTGCCTGCACGGCGGCGAGCCCTGCCCCGGCGCCCCCTGGCAGGGCCTCCCCTACCAGCGCCAGCTCGAGATCAAGAGCGAGCAGGTAGGCGAGGCGCTGCGGCGGATCGGCGGCCTCGACGGCTTCGAGCTGGAGGAGATCGTCGCCGCCGGGGAGCAATGGCGCTACCGCAACAAGCTCGAGTACTCCTTCGGCGAGCGGGACGGCGAGACCGCGCTCGGCTTCCACGCCCGCGGCCGCTGGGACCTGATCGTCGACGTCGACGACTGCCGGCTCGCCAGCGAGGCCGGCAACGCCGCCCGCAACGCGGTCCGCGAGTGGGCGCAACTGGAGTCGATCGCCCCCTACGACGGGCGCTCCCGCAAGGGCGTGCTGCGCAACCTCGTCGTCCGCGAGGGCCGGCGCAGCGGCCAGATCCAGACCCGGCTGGTCACCTCGGCCACGCGCTTCCCGCGGCCCCCGGTCGACCTCCACACCGCGATCGAGGGCGACTCCGGCGGCACCGACGGCCCCACCGGCGTGCTCGGCGAGGAGCGCCTGCGCGAGGAGCTCTGCGGGCTGAAGCTTTCGATGTCCCACGGCGCCTTCTTCCAGACCAACACCGAGATGGCCGAGCGTCTCTACGCGGTCGCCGCCGAGTACGCCGGCCTCAGCGGCAGGGAGAAGGTCTTCGACCTCTTCTGCGGCATCGGCACGATCGGGCTGACGATGGCCGCCCGGGCGGGCGAGGTCTGGGGGCTGGAGATCGTCCCCGAGGCGATCGAAGACGCCGAGCGCAACGCCAAGCGCAACGAGGCCGGGAACATCCACTTCCTCGCCGCCAACGCCCGCACCGGCGTTCGGCCGCTGCTGGTCCAGGCCGGCAAGCCCGACGTCGTCGTGATCGACCCGCCGCGGGCCGGCCTCTCGCAGAAAATCGTCCGCCGGGTGATCGAGTGCGAGGCGAAGAGGATCGTCTACGTCTCCTGCAACCCGACCACGCTCGCCCCCAACGCCGCCCAGCTCACCGAGGCCGGTTATAGGCTGACGCGGGTGAGGCCGGTCGACATGTTCCCCCAGACCCCGCACATCGAGTGCGTGGCGCTGCTGGAGAAAGCATGAGCCGAGGCTTCGGCGTCGCCGCCGGTCTCGACCCCGAGGTGGCGCGGCCGCTGGCCGCCCGCTGCGCCGAGCTGGGCTACGACTCGATGTGGTCGAACGACCACCCCGGCGCCAAGGGGCTGGAAACGCTGGCCCGCTTCGCCGAAGCGGCGCCGCGGGTCGATCTCGGCGTCGCCGTGATCGCCCTCGACCGCCAGCCGCCGGCGGAGATCGCCGCCGACGTCGCGCGGCTCGGCCTCGACCCCTCCCGCCTCTGGCTCGGCGTCGGCGCCGGCTTCTCGGAGAAGCCGCTGACGAAGATGCGCGAGTCGCTGCCGCAGCTGCGCGGGGCGCTGCCCGGCGTCCGCCTCGTCCTCGCCGCGATGGGCCCGAAGATGTGCGCCCTCGCCGGCGCCGAGTTCGACGGCGCCTTCTTCAACTGGATGACACCCGCCTTCGCCGCCAGCGCCCGCCAGCAGGTCGAGGCCGGCGCCCGCGAGGCTGGCCGCGAGACCCCGCCCGTCTTCGGCTACGTCCGCACCGCGGTCGGCCCCGACGCCGCCGAGCGCCTGGCCAAGGAGGAGTCCTTCTACCGCGACCTGCACAAGGGCTACCGCGACCACTTCGACCGCCTCGCCGAGCCCGAGGGCACCGTCGGCGTAGCCGCCACCGACCGCAACGAGGCCCAGTCCCTCCTCGCCGCCTACACCGCCCTCGACACTGTCGTAGTCCGCGGCCTCGCCTCAGCAAAGGTCGCGCCCATGCTTGCACTGGCCGAAGCTGCGGCTCCTCAGTAAGGCGGCAAATCGTCGTACCAGACGCCGAGCGTCTTGAAGGCGCGCCAGAAGCGCTGCTTGGCTCCCTCCTCGTCGAGCGACACGTCGATGTCGGGCACGTAGAGGGCGTCGATCGTGGGGGTGAAGGCCTGGATATCGCCCTCGCGCTGCTCGACCGGGCGCGAGAGCGGGACCTGGAGGCTGTTGAGGATGCGCAGCGCCGGTTCGCCCATGACGACGAGGATCTTCGGCTGCACGATCGCCATCTCCTCGACCAGGCGGCCGACGCACTCGCCGGCGGCGAGGTCGGGCTCGGCGATCGGGCACTTGACGCAGAGGGTGCCGTAGACGACCAGCGGGTCGATCCCGAGCCGCTTGAAGCTCTTCATCAGGGCGTTGCCGGAGCGGCCGTAGAAGGCAACCCCCTCCTCGATCTCCGAGATCATCGGCGCCTGCTTGAGCATGAAGACGTCGGCCTGGGGATGGCCGGAGCCGAGCACCGGCATCAGCTTGCCGCGCGGACAGTGCGGGCAGTCCTGGATCTCGCGGCTCATCTGGTTGAGCTCGCGGATCGCGCGCTCCAGATACTTCTCGCGGATCTCGTCGTCGGTGCTTCGCATCTGCCCAGCCTTCTTTGACGAGGCGGGCGGGGCTCCTTTCGCCTTGCCCCGCTGCATCAGCTCTTGCTCGCCGAGCCGCGCTTGCGGGGGCGGCCGCCGCGCACCGGCTTGGCGTCCGGAACTCGCCGTTTCGGCGCCTTCGGCCGGCCGGCCGTCTGCAGCAGCTTCAACGTCTGCACGTAGACCAGGTTCTTGTGCTTGCGGGTGATGTCGGCGTCGCGCATCGCCTCGAGGAACTCGGCTGGGCCGTCGAAGTCGTGGATCCGCACCCGCACGCTCCCCAGCCCCTGGGCGACGTGGCTGTCGGAGCCGGCGCCGGGGACGATCCGGTACTTGCGGGCGAAGCGCTCGGCCTCCTCGTTGAAGGCCGTGACCGCCACCCGCGGGTTGAAGACCTCGAGGATGTCGACCTCCTCGACGATGTCGAGCAGGTGCTCGTAGTCGGGGACCGAGTGGAAGCGGTCGAAGGGGTGCGGCACGTAGACCAGCCCGCCCTGCTCGCGGATCGCGGCAATCGTCGCCGCCATCGTCAGCCCCTTGGGGATCTTCTCCTCGAGGAAGAGGCCGATCACCTCGCCCTGCTCGGCGGTCTTCACCTCCTCGGCGACGATCACCTCGATGTCGCCCGTCTCGGCGGCGATCCGGCGCGCCTCCAGCGCCCCGGAGACCTCGTTGTGGTCGGTGATCGCGATCGCCCCGAGGCCGCGGTCGCGCGCCGTCTCCAGCAGCACGTCGACCGGGGTGGCGCAGTCGGTGGAGTGGTCGGTGTGCATGTGCAGGTCGACCTCGATCAGCGGCCGCGCGGAGATCCGCTCGCGCAGCGCGGGGTCGCCGCCCTCGGGGTGGCGGCGGGCGGCGAGGCGCCGGTAGAGCGCCTCCAGCTCGGTGGCGACGGCGGCCCAGTCACGCCCCTCGCCGGCGGGCTCGACCGGCTCGTAGGAGGCGGGGAAGTAGCGCTCCAGCAGCTCGGCCGTCTCCGGCCGGGTCACGGTGCGGGCGTCGATGCGGCCGAAGAAGATCTCGACCAGCGGCCGCGCCACCTGGGTCGAGAGCACCCGCTCCTGTGGCGCGTGGAAGGTGGCGACGTTGAGCGAGTAGGAGTGGCGCAGCGCCGCCGAGGAGACGCTGGGCGCGAAGGGCTCGTGGACGTGGACGACGTCCGGCGGCACCGCCTTCAAGAGCTTCTTCACCGGGTCGCCGGTGAAGATCCGCAGAACCTCGTGGCCCCGCCGCTCCAGCTCCGCCGAGACCCGCTCGGAGAACTGGGTGACCGGGTTCTCGACGCCCCGCCGGAAGGGCGTTACCTGGGCAATCGAGAGGGGTTCAGGCACGTTGAGCGAAGCAACGAGCGCCGAGCGAGCTCCTGCGCTAGGCCTGAGTCGGCTCGGCGCGTCGGCGGGGGCCCGGCGTCTTACCACGCGCGTTGGCAGCGATGAACTTCTCGGTCTGCTCCCGCGCCTCGTCGTCGGGGCGCTGGGTGTGCGGCGACTTCATCAGGTAGCTGGAGGGGCCGTCGAGCTGGCCGTCGATGCCGTTGTCGAGCGCCAGCTTTATGAGTCTCACGGCGTCGATCACGACGCCGGCCGAGTTCGGCGAGTCCCAGACCTCGAGCTTCAGCTCGACCGTCAGCGGCACGTCGCCGAAGGCCTTGCCCTCGAGCCGGATGTGCGCCCACTTGCGGTCGGTCAGCCAGGCGACGTAGTCGGAGGGGCCGACGTGGACATCCTCGGCGGGCAGGTCGTGGCCCATGATCGAGGTGACCGCGTTGGTCTTCGACTCCTTCTTGGAGGCGAGCCGCTCGCGCTCGAGCATGTTGTAGAAGTCCATGTTGCCGCCGACGTTGAGCTGGCTGGTCCGCTCCATGCGGACGCCGCGGTCGTGGAAGAGGCGGGCGAGCTGGCGGTGGACGATCGTCGCCCCGACCTGGGACTTGATGTCGTCGCCGATGATCGGCAGGCCGGCCTCCTGGAAGCGCTTGTCCCAGTAGTCCTCGCGGGCGATGAAGACGGGCAGGCAGTTGACGAAGCCGACGCCGGCGGCGAGCGCCTGCTCGACGTACCACTTGACCGCCTGCTCGGAGCCGACCGGCAGGTAGCAGACGAGGACGTCGGCCTTGCTCTCCTTGAGGATGCCGACGATGTCGGCGGTCTTGCCCGGCGCCTTGGTGATTTTCTCTTTCAGGTACTTGCCGAGGCCGTCATGGGTCATGCCGCGCTCGACCTTGACCCCGAGCGTCGGGGAACGTCGGCAAACTTGATCGTGTCGTTCTGGCCCGACCAGATCGCCTCGGAGAGGTCCTTGCCGACCTTCTCGGCGTCGATGTCGAAGGCGGCGACGAACTCGACGTCGCGGACGTGGTAGCCGCCCAGCTCGACGTGCATCAGGCCCGGGACTTCGTCGCCCGGGTCGGCGTCCTTGTAGTACTGGACGCCCTGGATGAAGGAGTTGGCGCAGTTGCCGACGCCGACGATCGCGACGCGAACCTTCTCCTCGCCGCGAGCGACGCCGTTCGTGCTGCCGTTTGCTCCGTTGCTCTCACTCATGGAATTGGAAGTCCTCCTGGATCAGCGCTGGGAGGGCAGAACACACCCGGCGGCCTTGCTGGTTACAGATCCTCCGCCTCGCCGCCGCCGCTGTGCGCGCCGGAGGTCTCGCCGGAAAGCTCGTTTCGCACATGCCATACCCGCTGGAACACGGTGAAGATGGTGAGGGCGGCGATCACGTAGATCGACGGCGCCAGCAATTCGAAATCGCCGATGCCGGCGCCCTTGGCGAAGATCAAGCCGATCGAAAGTAGCACCACCCTGACCGGCCGCGTCGCCAAACCGACCTTGCACTCGACCCCGAGCGCCTCGGCCCGGGCCCGCGTGTAGGAGACCATCAGCGAGCCGAGCACGGCGACCACGCACATCGCCGCGGCGAAGTCTTCGCCGCGGGAGGCGAAGTAGCCGGCGACGGCGGCGAGGACGATGCCCTCCTCGACACGGTCGAGGGTCGAGTCGAGGAAGGCGCCGAAGAGCGTCCCCTTGCCCGACATCCGCGAGTAGCGGCCGTCGAGCGTGTCCATCACCGAGCCGAGGACGAAGGCGACGCCGGCGAGGAAGAAGAGGCGCTGGGTGACGAGCGCGGCGGCGATGAGGTTGCCGGCGAGGCCGACCATCGAGATCGCGTTCGGCGTCAGCCGGGACTCGATCAGCCGCTCGCGGGCGTAGGACCGCAGCTCCTGCCCGTTGCGGCTCGCCGCGCGACCGTTGCGACGACCGCCGGGGGCCCTGGGGGGCGCCGAAGGTTCCATTGAGGGTGAGGCTAGACGTGGCGAGGAGGTGGGGGCGAAGAGCCTGAATCCCGGCGCTAAGCCTCGGCCTCCTGAGGGACGCGAGAACGCCAGGCCCAAGCCTCGGGTCTGGCGCGGGCCAGCAGGCGCTGGGCGATCACCGGGCGGCGCTCAGCGACCATCCCAGCCGAGCGCGACGTCGACCCAGTAGTGATTGGCGGTGACGATCACTACCCAGGCGATCAGCAGCGGCCAGGCGGCCCAGACGGCTTTGGCGACGCAGCGGCGGCAGACCATCACCCCGGTGACGCCGATCATCATCGCGAAGGCGCAGTGCATGCTCGGCACCGCCGCGTAGGGGTTGATGAAGATCTTCGCCAGCGTCGAGTCGTGGTTGACGTTGGAGAAGTCGACGATCGTGTCGACGAAGCCGTGCTGGGGGAACATCCGCGGCGGCGCCGTCGGGAAGGCGGTGTAGCCGATCAGCGCCAGGCCCATCGAGACGACGAACATGTTGCGGACGAAGTAGTAGGACTCGTTGCGGAAGAGGTAGAGCCAGACCAGGAAGCCGAGCGCGATCGAGAACTGGGCGTTGAGGTAGAGCTGGTTGGCGACGTCGATCAGCCAGTGGGCGGGCAGGAAGAGCGCCTGCAGGCTGGGCTCGAAGAAGGTGTGGGTCGACTGCTCGAAGTCGATCACCTGGGCGCCGTGGGCGATCGCGTCGGCGCGCTGGGAGTCGGCGATGCCGCGCGACCAGCTCGTAGGCGACGTCGACGCCGACGAGGATGCCGATCTGGCGGCCGGCGTCGCCCCAACCCTTGGGCAGGCGGGCGGTGACTGCGGCAAAGGCACGAGACAAACTGTCAATTGTAATCCGCGGGTTAACGGAGGCGTGGGCGCGAAGCTTGGGGCTAGGGTGCCGGGCGTGAGCTGGAAGCGACCGGAAAAGCGAAGGATCAGGGCGATTCGGGATCGGCTGCGGGAGATGTACGGGGTGCCGGAGCAGCGAGCCGCATGGGCAGCCGATCGCGGAGTTGATCAAGACGGTGCTGTCACAGCACACGAACGATCGGAATCGGGACCGGGCGTTCGCGGCACTGCGGGAGCGGTTTCCGACCTGGGAGGAGGTGCGGGACGCGCCGGTCGAGGAGGTCGAGGAGGCGATCCGTCCGGGCGGGCTCGGCAAGCAGAAGGCGCCGCGGATCCAGGCGATCCTCGAGCAGCTCGGCGAGGACCCCGACCTCGACTGGACCGAGACGGCGCCGCGCGAGGAGTCGCTGGACTTCCTGCTCTCGCTGCCGGGGGTCGGGCGCAAAACCGCGGCCTGCGTGCTCATCTTCACCTGGGGCATCCCCGAGATCCCGGTCGACGTCCACGTCCACCGGGTCGGCGGGCGGCTGGGGCTGTTCCCGGCCAAAGCCTCCTTCGAGCGCGCCCACGACGAGATGCTGGCGATCGTGCCGCCGGAGGACGCCTACGAGCTGCACGTGAACCTGATCCGCCACGGGCGCGAGCTCTGCCGGCCGAAGCCGCGCTGCGAGGAGTGCGCGCTGCGGCGGATGTGCCCGTGGTACCGCACCGAGAAGGGCGCCAGTAGTATGCGCGCCGCCAAATGAGCAAGCGCACCTTCATCGTCTTCGGCCTGCTGATCCTGGTCCTCGCGGTCCTCATCCCCTGGCTGGCCTTCCGCTCCAAGGGCGACGCCGCGAGCGGCGACCAGAAGGTGGCCGCCGACCTCAAGAGCGGCCAGTCGCTGTTCCAGACCAACTGCGGCACCTGCCACACGCTCTACTCGGCCGGCACCGACGGCAACTACGCCCCGAACCTCGACGAACTGCTCGCCCCCTCCGGCCCGCCGACCGGGCCCAGCGCCGCCTCGACGATCAAGGCGACCGAAGGCCGCGTCCTCAACGCGGTCGAAAACGGCGTCGACAGCTCCACCCCCGGCCGCATGCCCGGCGGGATCCTCAACCAGGAGCAGGCCAAGGAAGTCGCCGAATTCGTCGCCAACACGGCCGGCGAAGGGTAGTCCGGGCCGGGCGGTCGGGTCTGGCTCCGCGGACGCGACTCCGCGAGCTGCCGTTGCGGTCTCCGTGTTTCGGGTAGGCGCTCCGCGCTGAGTGTCCGCGGAGCCAGACCCGACCGCCCGTCTGCTTGCGTCAGCTTAGGTATCTGCCATACTCTCACTTAGATTTCATAGGCTTGAACAACGAAACCCCTGGAGGTACGTATAAAAGTGGGTAAGACAATCGGGATCGACCTGGGCACGACCAACTCATGCGTCGCCATCATGGAGGGCGGCGAGCCAACCGTTCTGGAGAACGCCGAGGGAGGCCGCACCACCCCGTCGGTGGTCGCCTTCACCGACAGCGACGAGCGCCTGGTCGGCACCGTCGCCAAACGGCAGGCGGTTATGAACCCGGAGAACACGATCTTCTCGATCAAGCGGTTCATGGGGCGCAAGGAGGCCGAAGTCAAAGAGGAGGAGACGATCGTCCCCTACAAGGTCGAGGCCGGCCCCAACGGCGATGTCCGCGTCGATGTTCGCGGCAAGCAGTACAGCCCACCGGAGATCAGCGCGATGATCCTGCAGAAGCTGAAGACCGACGCCGAAGCGAAGCTCGGCGAGACGGTCGACAGCGCCGTCATCACCGTCCCCGCCTACTTCAACGACGACCAGCGGCAGGCGACCAAGGACGCCGGCAAGATCGCCGGGCTCGACGTCAAGCGGATCATCAACGAGCCGACCGCCGCCTCGCTCGCCTACGGGCTCGACAAAGAGAAGACCGACCAGACGATCCTCGTCTTCGACCTCGGCGGCGGCACCTTCGACGTCTCGGTGCTGGAAATCGGCGACGGCGTCTTCGAGGTCCAAGCCACCGCCGGCGACAACCACCTCGGCGGCGACAACTGGGACAAAGCGATCGTCGAGTGGCTGGTCGCCGAGTTCAAACGCGACCAGGGCGTCGACCTCTCGGCAGGACAAGAACTCGCTGCAGCGCCTCTACGAGGCGGCGGAGAAGGCGAAGATCGAGCTCTCCTCGACCCAGGAGACGCAGATCAACCTGCCCTTCATCACCGCCGTCGAGGGGCAGCCCAAGCACCTCGACCTCAAGCTCAGCCGCTCGAAGCTGAACGAGCTGACCGGCGACCTGCTGGAGCGGATCGTCGGCCCGGTCAAACGGGCGCTGGACGACGCCGACGCCGAGATCGACCACGTCGTCCTGGTCGGCGGCATGACCCGGATGCCCGCCGTGCGCGAGCGGGTCAAGGAGCTGACCGGCAAGGACCCGCACCAGGGGGTCAACCCCGACGAGGTCGTCGCCGTCGGCGCCGCGATCCAGGCCGGCGTGCTGGCCGGCGACGTCAAGGACGTGCTGCTGCTCGACGTCACCCCGCTGACGCTGGGGATCGAGACCAAAGGCGGCGTGATGACGAAGCTGATCGAGCGCAACACGACGATCCCGACGAAGAAGTCGGAGACCTTCTCGACCGCCGACGACAACCAGCCCTCGGTCGAGATCCACGTGCTGCAGGGCGAGCGCGAGATGGCCAGCGGCAACAAGAGCCTGGGCAAATTCCAGCTCACCGGGATTCCGCCGGCGCCGCGCGGGATGCCGCAGATCGAGGTCACCTTCGACATCGACGCCAACGGCATCCTCAACGTCACCGCCAAGGACCTGGGGACCGGCAAAGAGCAGAAGATCGAGATCAAATCCGGCTCCGGCCTCTCCGACGAGGAGATCCAGAGCATGGTCTCCGACGCCGAGTCCCACGCCGAGGAGGACCGCAAACAGCGCGAGCTGGCCGAGGCGCGCAACCTCGCCGAGAACGCCGCCTACCAGTCCGAGAAAGCGCTGGAGGACGCCGGCGACAAGGTCGACGCGGCGACCAAGGAGGAGGTCGAGGCCGCCGATCAAGGGAGTGCGCGAGTCGCTGGACTCCGACAGCGTCGAGGAGATCAACTCCAAGACCGAGGCGCTGAACACGGCGATGACCAAGGCGTCGGAGCAGATCTACGCCGCCGCCCAGGCGGAGGCTTCCGCCGACGGCGCCAGCGCCG
This sequence comes from uncultured Solirubrobacterales bacterium, assembly GCA_963785775.1. Lineage (GTDB taxonomy): Bacteria > Actinomycetota > Thermoleophilia > Solirubrobacterales > 70-9 > VAYN01. The sequence goes on from CAWAWH010000003.1 coordinate 783,751, forward strand.
AGGGCGGGCTCTTCGGAGGACGAGGAGGAGGTCGTCGACGCCGAGGTCGTGGACGAGGGTGACGACACGTGAGCGAGGAGCAGGCTCCCGAGGTCACCTCGGAGGAGGATGCGCAGGGCGTCGAGCAGGACCTCGATGCCCTGCTGGCCGATGCGCAGTAAGGAGAAGGACGAGTACCTCGAACTTGCGCGGCGGACGCAGGCTGACTTCGAGAACTTTCGCAAGCGGATGACAGCGGAGGTTCAGGCCGCCGGGGTGCGGGGGAAGGCGCAGCTGGCGCAGGAGGTCGTGCCGGTTCTGGACGATCTCGAGCGGGCGATCCAGGCCGCCGGGCTGGACCCGAGGGAGACTCCGAGGACGGGCTGGCGCACGGGGTGCTGCTGGTCTTCCGCGGCCTGCGTGAGGCGCTGGCGCGCAACGGGATCGAGGCCGTCGACCCGAAGGGGGAGAAGTTCGACCCCAACCAGCACGAGGCGCTGTCGACCGTCTCCGTCGAGGGGACCGAGCCGGGCGACCGTGGTCGAGGTGCTGCAGAAGGGCTACCGCTCCGGCGAGCAGCTGATCCGGCCGGCCCGGGTGGTCGTGAGCGAGTAAGGCGCGGGTGGCGGACGAGCTCTACAAGACGCTGGGCGTCTCGAAGAAGGCGTCGGACGAGGAGATCAAGAAGGCGTACCGGAAGCTGGCGCGCAAATACCACCCCGACCGCAACCCCGACGACCCGCGGCGGAGGAGAGGTTCAAGGAGATCTCCGCCGCCTACGACACGCTCTCGGACCCCGAGAAGCGCAAGGAGTACGACGCGGGCGGGCCGTTCGCCGGCTTCGGCGGCGGCCAGGGGGCCGGGCCGTTCGGTCCCGGCGGCGCCCAGGCCGGCGGCTTCGCGGCGGCGGCGACCTCGGCGACATCTTCTCCTCGCTCTTCAGCCGCGGCGCCCGCGGCGGCGGTCGCGGCCAGGCCCAGCAGGTCCGCGGTCGCGACCTCGAGACGGAGATCCAGCTCAGCTTCGACCAGGCGGTCAACGGCGCCCAGATCAGCGTCACCGTGCCGAAGGCCGGGCGCTGCCCGACCTGCCACGGCAGCGGCGCCAAACCGGGTACCAGCCCGACCACCTGCCCGCGCTGCGAAGGCCGCGGCATCGACGCCCAGAGCCAGGGCTTCTTCTCGATCAGCCAGCCCTGCCCGCAGTGCGGCGGCGCCGGCCAGGTCATCGAGGACCCCTGCCCGACCTGCGGCGGCTCCGGCCTCACCCAGCAGACCAAGCGCTACAAAGTCAACATCCCGGCCGGGGTCAAGGACGGGACCCGGATCCGGCTCGCCGGCAAGGGCGAGGCGGGGCCTCGCGGCGGCCCGCCGGGCGACCTCTACGTGACCACCCGGGTGGCGGCCTCGCCGGTCTTCAAACGGCTCGACGACGGCAACCTCGAGGTGACGGTGCCGATCACGATCCCGGAGGCGCTGCGCGGCGGCACGATCGAGGTGCCGACCCTGGAGGGGACGAAGAAGATCAAGGTGGCGCCGGGGACCACGGCACGGCGCGATCCAGCGGCTGCGCGGGCGAGGGCCCGCCGAAGCCGAAGGGCAAGGGGCGGGGCGACATCCGCTACCGGCTCGAGATCGAGATGCCCGGACGAGCTGACCGAGGAGCAGACGCGAGGCGGCCGAGAAGCTGGCCGAGGCGCTTCAACGGCGCCGACCCGCGCGCGGAGCTGCTGCGCAAGGCGGCGAGCTGATGGCCGCCGACCGGCGCAGCCGGGTGGAGATCTCGATCGACGACGAGCGCGGCGTCTTCATGATCTCGGTCGCCGCCGAGCTGGCGCGAGATGCACCCGCAGACGCTGCGGATGTACGAGGCGCGCGGGCTGATCTCCCCGAAGCGCTCGGCGAAGAACACGCGCCTCTACTCCCAGCGCGACGTCGAGCGGCTGCACCGGATCCAGCAGCTGACCGCCGAAGGGCTGAACCTGGCGGGCGTCGAGAGGGTCCTGGCCTGGAAGAGCGGCGCGAAGCTGGCGCGAGCTGCGCGAGGCAGAGGTCGAGGGAGGAGACGAAGCGGAGGGCAACCTGATGCAGGCAGACAGATTCACCGTCAAGTCCCAGGAAGCGGTGGCCGCCGCGCAGGCGCTCGCGGCGGAGCGGCGCAACTCCGAGGTCGCCCCCGCGCACCTGCTGGTCGCGCTGCTGCGGCAGAGCGAAGGGCTGGTCGTGCCGATCCTGCAGAAGCTCGGCGCCGACGTCGCCGGCGATCAGCGCCCGCGCGGTCCAGGCGCGTCGAGGACCTGCCGAAGCTGAGCGAGGCGACCGAGGTGCGCGGCCGTCCTCCGACCTGGTCCAGCGTGCTGCAGGGGCCGAGAAGGAGATGGCGAAGCTCGGCGACGAGTACATCATCGACCGAGCCACCTGCTGCTGGCGCTGACCGAGGACGGCTCCGGCGTCGCCGACCTGCTGCCCGACCGCGGCTCGCTGGAGAAGGCGATCAGCCGAGGTGCGCGGGCCGCACCGGGTCACCTCGCCCAACGCCGAGGACAACGTCCAGGCGCTGGAGAAATTCGGCCGCGACCTGACCGCCGACGCGGAGAGCGGCAAGCTCGACCCGGTGATCGGGCGCGACGAGGAGATCCGCCGCGTGATCCAGGTGCTCTCGCGGCGGACCAAGAACAACCCGGTGCTGATCGGCGACCCCGGCGTCGGCAAGACGGCGATCGTCGAGGGGCTGGCGCAGCGGATCGTCGACGGCGACGTGCCGGAGAGCCTGCGCGACCGCCGCGTGATCGCGCTCGACATCGGCTCGCTGCTGGCCGGCTCCAAATACCGGGGCGAGTTCGAGGAGCGGCTGAAAGCGGTGCTCTCCGAGGTGCAGGAGGCCGAGGGCCAGATCGTCCTCTTCCTCGACGAGCTGCACACGATCGTCGGCGCCGGCGCGGCCGAAGGCGCGGTCGACGCCGCCAACCTGCTGAAGCCGATGCTGGCCCGCGGCGAGCTGCGCGCGGTCGGCGCGACGACGCTCGACGAGTACCGCAAGCACATCGAGAAGGACGCGGCGCTGGAGCGGCGCTTCCAGCCGGTGCTGGTCGGCGAGCCCGACATCAACGACACGATCGCGATCCTGCGCGGGCTGAAGGGGCGTTACGAGGTCCACCACGGCGTGCCGCATCGCCGACTCGGCGATCGTCGCCGCGGCGACCCTCTCGGAGCGCTACATCGCCGACCGCTTCCTGCCCGACAAGGCGATCGACCTGATCGACGAGGCCGCCTCGCGGCTGAAGATCGAGATCGACTCGATGCCGACCGAGATCGACGAGGTCGAGCGCCGCATCCAGCAGCTGGAGATCGAGCGCGAGGCGCTGAAGAAGGAGAGCGACGAGGCCTCGAAGGCGCGCCTGGAGGCGCTCGAGGCGGAGCTGGCCGAGCTGCGCGAGAGCTCGGCCGAGATGAAGGCGCGCTGGCAGAACGAGAAGGGGGCGATCGACTCGATCAAAGAGGCCAAGGCGCGGCTGGAGGAGGCCGGCGACGAGGTCCGAGCGGGCCGAACGCGAAGGCGACCTCGAGCGGGCCGCGAAGCTGAAGTTCGGCGAGATCCCGGAGCTGGAGAAGACCGTCGCCGAGGGCGAGGAGCGGCTCGGCCGAGCTGCACGCAGGCGGCGGCACGATGCTGACCGAGGAGGTGACCGAGGCCGACGTCGCCGAGGTCGTCGGCAAGTGGACCGGGATCCCGGTCAGCCGCCTGCTCGAGGGCGAGGTGCAGAAGCTGATCCAGATGGAGGACCGCCTGCACGACCGGGTGATCGGCCAGGACGAGGCGATCGAGGCGGTCTCCAACGCGCTGCGGCGCTCGCGCGCCGGGCTCTCGGACCCGAACCGGCCGATCGGCTCCTTCCTCTTCCTCGGCCCGACCGGGGTCGGCAAGACCGAGCTGGCGAAGGCGCTGGCGGAGTTCATGTTCGACTCCGAGCAGGCGATCGTCCGCCTCGACATGTCCGAGTACATGGAGAAGCACACGGTCGCGCGGCTGATCGGGGCGCCGCCCGGCTACGTCGGCTACGAGGAGGGCGGCCAGCTGACCGAGGCGGTGCGGCGGCGGCCCTACGCGGTGGTGCTGCTGGACGAGATCGAGAAGGCCCACCCCGACGTCTTCAACACGCTGCTGCAGATCATGGACGACGGCCGCCTCACCGACGGCCAGGGCCGGACGGTCAGCTTCACCAACACGGTCCTGATCATGACCTCCAACGTCGGCAGCGACCGGATCGTCGGCGACCAGGTCGACGAGAGCATCCGCGAGCAGATCGAAGAGGTGCTGGCGGCGACCTTCAAGCCCGAGTTCCTCAACCGGATCGACGACACGGTGATCTTCCACCGCCTCTCCAAGGCGGACATCGGCCGCATCGTCGAGCTGCAGGTGGCAAGCAGCTGGTCGGCCGGGTCCGCGAGCGCGGGATCGAGATCGAGCTCAGCGAGGACGCCCGCACCCTGCTCGGCAACCTCGGCTACGACCCGACCTACGGCGCGCGGCCGCTGAAGCGGGTCGATGCAGAAGCAGCTGGTCGACAAGCTGGCGCTGAAGATGCTCGAGGGCGAGTTCGGCGAGGGCGACAGGGTCCGAGTCGACGCCGCCGACGGGGAGTTGAGTCTTCGAGCAGCGCGGCGATCTGACCCCGACCTGCTGCGGGTTCAAGGCGTTCCGGCCTCACAATTCGAGCCAGAATTGCCGACATAGGTAAGAGCGAAAGGTTGTTTAAGATTCGCGGCTATGATCAATGAACCAGATCCGCGTTCTTGATCGGATTGTGAGCGATTTACATTCGCCTCAAGCTGGCGGCGCCGAGTTCCGGCATGGACAGCGACAAGACCCCGATAAGCGGCGAGATCGCGCCCGCGCAGGCTGCCCGAGGCCGCCGAGGCGCCGCGCTGGACCTCGCGGAGAGCGTCTGGCGCGTCCGCGGGCGCTCGGGCCGCGGTTCGAGCGTCGCCGCCTTCGACGACTGCTGGGACTGCAAGCGTCGTCTGGCCGCTCGAGGACCGCGGCCGAGAGGATGGGCCCGCGGGGCGGGCGCTCGCCTTCGGCGCCGTCGTCATGCGTCGCCGCCGCCGTCGGCGTCGCCGGCTTGATCTGGGCCGCGCCTGACGGGCCCCACACCTCCGCCGCGACTCCGGTCGCGACCACGGCGGCCCCGCTCGCCGAGGTCAAGGCCGTCGCGAAGAAGCCGGCGGCCGACGCTGCACGGCGCGGCGCCGGTCTTCAAGCCGGCCCGGGCCGGGCCGCTCTCAAGTTCGGCGCCGCCAAGGCGATCGGTCGGCGTCCGTCGCCGGCAGCGCTGCCTACCTCGACCATCGTCATCGGCGGCGACCGAAGGATTCAGACTCCGACCCGTCCTCCACTGCCGCCTCCTCCTCGCACCTCGACCAAGCAGGCCGCCGTCGTCGACGGCGCCCCGGCCGGCACGCCGGCGATCGCCGTCGCCCGCAACTTCTCCGGCGCCTTCGTCGTCTTTGAGACCGGCGGCATCGACGGCGACGGTGCGCAGGTCCTTCGCGGACCTCGGCGACGCCGGCGCTGGCGCAAATCGCTGCTCAAGCGGCCGCCGCGCCTGCCGGCCAACGTCAAGGTGCCGAAGGCCAAGGTCCTCAACATCGTCGCCGGCGCCTCCCACGGCGACGTCTATGAACGGTCAGCGTCTCGCTGCTGCGGGTCGGCGTGACCAGCGAGCTGCGGCTGCAGATGGAAAAGCTCAAAGGCGAAGGATTGGCGCGTCACCAACGTGCTGGGCTGATGATGACGGCACGCCCGCAAGATCCGCGCGGCCTGGCGGCGACCGCCGCCGCCACGGCCGCCCTGGCCGCGCCGCTCGCCCTGGCGCGCGCCGACGTCGCGCCCGAAGAAAGACCGGCGTGCGACGCCGGCGAGCGCCCTGGAAGCGCCGAGCGACCGACCTACGCCCGGCCCCGGCCCGGTCAAGCAGGGGAGACCCTGGCGCCGCCGGCGACCAAGACGCCCGCCGAACCCCGGCCCAGCGGCGGCGGGGTCTGCGCCGGGCCCAGCGCCGACGGCGAAGGCGCCGAAGAAGCCGCGCTCGAACGCAAGGCCAACGGCGAGCCGCCGGCGCCGAGCCCCGACCTCGCAGGCGATCCCCTCGCTGCCGACCTCCAGCTGCGCCGCCTCCGGCGTGCCGCCGGTCCTGATCCCGATCTACCAGCGCGCCGCCGCCAAGCTACGGCCTGGGGCCGCAGGGCCCGGCGGTGCTGGCCGGGATCAACGAGGTCGAGACCGGCTTCGGCACCAACCTCGGGCCCTCCTCCGCCGGCGGCGATCGGCTGGATGCAGTTCATGCCCGCAACCTGGGCCGAATACGGCGTCGACGCCAACGGCGACGGGGTCAAGGATCCCTACAACCCCGAAGACGCGATCTTCGCCGCCGCCTGCTACCTCAGCGTCGCCGGCATGCCGGCCGACACCTACGGCGCGATCTTCGCCTACAACCACGCCGACTGGTACGTCAGCGAGGTCCTCGCCAACGCCGGCTGCTACGCCGCGCGAAGTCGGCGGCCCGGCCTTCACCGAATCCGGCCTCGGCCCGCAGATCCAGGTGCTGCAGCTGCAGCCCGGCGCCGAGCTGGAAGAGGCGAAATCCCCGCCGACTACCTGAGAGCCTTCGAGAACGCCGCCGCCCGCTACGAACTCGGCAAGCCGCGGCGTCTGGGCGCTGGCGGCGATCGCCCGCCTGGAGTCGAACTTCGGCAAGCGGCATGGACAGGAAGGAGCTGCGACACGCGAAGGCCCGCTCGGGCTCGACCCAAGCCGAGTGGAAGACGTACGCGGTCGACGGCAACGAGGACGGCAGGATCGAGCACGGCGAGCTCGCCGACTCGGCGGCGACCCTGGCGCGGGAGATCTGGTCGCGCGGCAGCCTCAGCGCCGGGATCTTCACCCACAACCAGGCCGAGTGGTACGTCCAGGAGGTGATGCAGCAGGCCGAACAGATCGAAGGCAACTGCAAGGTCAGCTACGTCGACTGGCGGGTGGCGCCGCTGGCGACCGGCTTGGAGACCGCCGGCCCCAGCGCCGTCCTCGAATCCCGACGGGCTCGCCAGCGCCCCGCGCAGCGCGCCGCCGGCGGTCAAGGCGGCGATCGCGGCGGCCAACTCGATCTCCACCACCCCCTACGTCTGGGGCGGCGGCCACGGCTCCTGGTACTCCTACGGCTACGACTGCTCCGGCGCCGTCAGCTTCGCCCTCTACGGCGCCGGCCTGCTCGACACGCCGCTGACCTCCGGCTCGCTGGAGAGCTACGGCGAACCGGGGCCGGGCAAATGGATCACGATCTACGCCAGCGCCACCCACGCCTACGTGGTGATCGCCGGCCTGCGCTGGGACACCGTCGGCGACGCCTCAGGGACCGGGCCGCGCTGGCATGTCGAGCCGCCGTATCCCGAAGGCTTCGTCGTGCGGCATCCGACCGGCTACTGAGGGGCGAAGCGGAGGGAGGCCTCGCCGTCACGAACAGCGGGAGGTTCCGTCGGCCTCCCCCTCCGTCCACAGCCGGTCGGCCCGGATCTGTGATGACCTCGGAGGGACGGAGATGCCTACTTATCTGATGCTGACGAATTTGACCGCCGAGGGTGTGCGGACTCTGAAGAACAACCCCGGCCGGGTCGCCGAGGTGAACAAGGAGGTTGAGCAGATTGGGGCCAAGGTGGTGGCCCAGTACGCGACGCTCGGCCAGTACGACTTCGTCACGGTGGTCGAGGCGCCCGACGAGAAGACGATGGCCAAGGTCTCGGTCGAGCTCGGGCTCGCGCGGGACGATGAGCAGCCAGACGCTGACCGCGATGCCGGCCGACGACCTGGCCGGGGCGCTCTAGCCCGACCGTTGAAGGTCCTGGTCGTCGGCGGAGGTGGGCGCGAGCACGCGATCGTGCGGGCGCTGCGCCCGCTCGGCCCACGCGCCCGAGCTGCTCTGCGCGCCCGGCAACGCCGGCATCGCCGCCGACGCCGAGTGCCTGGCGGAGGTGGCCGCCGACGACGTCGAGGCGATCGTCGCCGCGGCGAGCGAGCGCCGGGTCGACCTGGTCGTCGATCGGGCCCGAGGCGGCGCTGGTCGCCGGCGCTGTCGACGCCCTGGAGGGGGCGGGGATTGCCGGCCTTCGGCCCCAGCGCGCGCGGCGGCCGAGCTGGAGGGCTCGAAGGCCTTCGCCAAGGAGCTGATGCGGGAGGCCGGGGTGCCGACCGCCGCCCACGTGCTGCTGCGCAGCCGCGAGCAGGCGGTCGAGGAGCTGGCCCGGGCCAGCCTACCCGACGGTGCTGAAGGCGGACGGGCTGGCGGCCGGCAAGGGGGTGATCATCTGCCCGACCGAAGCCGAGGCGCTGGCGGCGGTCGACGTCTTCTTCACCGAGCGGCGCTTCGGCGCGACGACGGTCGTGCTGGAGGAGCTCCTCGAGGGCGAGGAGCTCTCGCTGCTGGCGCTCTGCGACGGCGAGAACGTCGTGCCGCTGGCGCCGGCTCAGGACTACAAGCGGATCTTCGACGGCGACGAGGGGCCCAACACCGGCGGCATGGGCAGCTACTCGCCGGTGCCCGGCTTCGGCGCCGGCCGAGGTCGAGGAGATCGTCGACAGCGTCCACCGGCCGATCGTCGCGGCGATGGCGCGGCGCGGCGTCCCCTTCCACGGCGTCCTCTACGCCGGCCTGATGATCGGCGCCGACGGTCCCAAGGTGCTCGAGTTCAACACCCGCTTCGGCGACCCGGAGACGCAGGCGGTGCTGCCGCGGATGCGCTCCGACCTGGTCGACCTCTTCCTCGCCGCCCGCGAGCCGGGCGGTCTGGCCGGGATGGCGGCCGAGTTCGGCGAGGACTGGGCGGTGACCCTGGTCCTGGCCTCGGCCGGCTACCCGGAGTCCTCCTCCAAGGGCGACGTCATCCACGGCCTCGACGCCGCTGCCGAGCTGGCCGAGGTGACCCACGCCGGGACCGCCGAGCGCGACGGCGAGATCGTCACCGCCGGCGGCCGCGTCCTCAACGTCACCGGCTCGGGCCGACGCCGGCCGAGGCGCGCGATCGCGCGTACGATGCGGCCAGGCCGGATCTCCTTCGAGGGAATGCAGATCCGCACCGACATCGCCGCCCGCGCCGTCGAGCGCGTCCCCAGCTAACCCAGCCTAGAGAGGAACGAGATGAGCGAGATCTCAGAGGAGCCGCAGCCGACCGGGTCGGCCGGGTCCGTGGAGCCGACGACGATGCCGGCGGTCGAGGAGGCCTTCGAGGAGATCGACGCCGACGACGCCGCTGGTCGGGATCATCATGGGCTCGAAGAACGACAAGCCGAAGATGCAGCCGGCCGGCGAAGGCGCTGCACGAGGCCGGCATCCGCTACGAGGTGCGGGTGATGAGCGCCCACCGCGACCCCGAGATGGTCCGCGAGTACTGCCAGAACGCGCGGATGCGGGGGATGAAGGTGATCATCGCCGGGGCCGGGATGTCGGCGGCGCTGCCCGGCGTCGCCGCCGCCCACACCGAGCTGCCGGTGATCGGCGTGCCGATCCTCGGCAAGTCGCCTCGGCGGGCTCGACGCCCTGCTCTCCGCGGTGCAGATGCCGCCCGGGATCCCCGTTGCCTGCGTGGCGATCGACGGCGCGAAGAACGCCGGAGTCCTGGCCGCGCGGATAATCAACTGCTGATGATCCCCCGCTATACCCGTCCCGAGATCGGGGAGGTCTGGACGCCGCAGGCGAAGATGGAGTGCTGGCTGGAGGTCGAGCTGGCGGCGACCGAGGCGTGGGCCGAGGAGGGCGTCGTTCCCAGGCGAGGCTGCCGAGGCGGCGCGGGCCGAAGGGCCGCGTTCACGGTCGAGGCGGTCGACGAGCGGGAGCGGGTGACCGACCATGACGTCGCCGCCTTCGTCGACGTCGTCGCCGGCTCGGTCGGCGAGCACGGGCGCTGGATCCATTACGGCCTCACCTCCTCCGACGTGCTCGACACGGCGCTGGCGCTGCAGCTGCGCCGGGCCGGCGAGATCGTCGTCGCCGGCGCCCGCGCCTACCGCGACGCCCTGGTCGAGCGGGCGCTGGAGCACCGCGACACGCTCTGCGTCGGCCGCACCCACGGCGTCCACGCCGAGCCGACGACCTTCGGCCTGCGGCTCGCCGGCTTCGCCTTCGAGGCCGACCGCAACGTCGGCCCGCCTCGAGGAGGCCTTCGCCCAGCTCGCCTTCGGCAAGCTCTCCGGCGCGGTCGGCACCTACGCCTCGATCCCGCCCGCGGTCGAGGCGCGGGTGATGGAGCGGCTGGGGCTGGGGCGCGAGGACGTCGCCACCCAGGTCGTGCCGCGCGACCGCCACGCCGTGCTGACCTCGGCGATCGCGATCGCCGGCGCCGGCCTGGAGCGCTTCGCGACCGAGGTGCGCAACCTGCAGCGGACCGAGGTGCGCGAGGTCGAAGAGCCCTTCGCCGCCGGCCAGAAGGGCTCCTCGGCGATGCCGCACAAGCGCAACCCGATCCGCACCGAGCGGATCACCGGCCTCGCCCGGGTGCTGCGCGGCTACGCCCAGGCGGGGATCGAGAACGTCGCCCTCTGGCACGAGCGCGACATCTCCCACTCCGGCGCCGAGCGGGTGATCCTGCCCGACGCGACGATCCTGCTCGACTACATGCAGGATCTGGCGACCAAGGTCGCCGCCGGGATGACCGATCAACGCCGAGCGGATGCGGGAGAACCTCGGCCTCACCCACGGCGCCCTGTTCAGCCAGCGGGCGCTGACCGCCCTGGTCGAGTCCGGCATGAGCCGCGACGACGCCTACCGCGTGGTCCAGGAGAACGCCCAGCGCGCCTGGGACACCCGCACCGAGTTCCGCGACCTGCTGGCCGAGGCGGCGCCGCAGCTCGACCTCGACGCCGTCTTCGACTACGGCGCCTACCTCACCCACCTGCCCGAGATCTTCGAGCGGGTCGAAGCGCTGCGGGCCTGAGCCGAGAGTTGCCGGTGGCATCGCAAGTCGGCGCGAGCTAGGGTTGGCGCCATGATCCTCTACACCTGTGGACAGAAGACGCATATGGCGCAGCTTTCGCCCATCCCTGCGGAAGGCCGGCAAGGCGCTCGACGACGCCGGCTACGAGTACGAGCTGAAGGCCGTCGGCGGCTACCGGCTGATGCCCTGGACCTGGGGCAGCCGCGACGAGGACCGGGCCGAGGTGAAGAAGCTGAGCGGCAGCAACGAGGTGCCGATCCTCGTCCTCGACGGCGGCGAGGTGATCTCCGGCTCCGGGCACGATCGCGCGCTGGGCGAGGGAACACCCGGCGGCAAGAGCCCGTCCCGGTAGGGGTTCCACTTAACTTTTTCGAGCTGCGTCCGTGGCTGCCGACGATGGTTGGCGGCGAAAAAGTACAAGACGTTCCACCCCTACCGGGACGGGCTCTAGACGGGGGTCAGCTCGCGAGCCGGGCTGCGGGCGGTAACTACTACCGGGGTGCCGTCCTTGGGCGAGAGGGTGATGTTGCGGCGGCCGGTCTTCTCCGGCGCCGGGCTGGCCTTGTGCAGGTCGCAGCGGGTGAGCACCTCGCGCAGGACGATCCGCATCTCGAACTCGGCGAAGGAGGCGCCGAGGCAGCGGCGGATGCCGCCGCCGAAGGGGATCCAGGCGTAGGTGTCGGGGCCGTCCTCGAGGAAGCGCTCGGGCCTGAAGGCGAAGGGCTCGGGATAGAGGTCGGCGCGGGTGTGGGTAAGCCAGATCGCCGGGGTGACGTCGGTGCCGGCCGGCAGGGTGAGGCCGTCGACCTCCAGCTCCTTGGCGAGGCGGCGGCCGGCCAGCGGGATCACCGGGCGCAGCCGCAGCGACTCGGAGATCGTCGCCCGCAGGTAGTCGTCCTCCCCCGCCGTCGAGCGAGTCGCGCAGGCGCTGCAGCGCCGCCGGATGGCGCAGCAGCAGGTCGAAGGTCCAGGCCAGCGCCGTCGCCGTCGTCTCGTGCCCGGCCAGCAGCAGCGTCATCAGCTGGTCGCGCAGCTCCTTGTCGCTCATCTGGCCGCGCCGTCCTCGAACTCGGCCAGCATCAGCATCGAGAGGATGTCGTCGCGCTCGCTCGAGGTCGGGCTTGGCGCGGTGCTCGGCGATCTCGGCGTAGAGCAGCTCGTCGACCGCCTTCAGCTGGCCCTCGAACTTGGCCCAGGGGCCGCGGCCGCCGAAGCGGCGGGTGGCGAGGCCGACCAGCTGCGCCCGCGGCGAGGCGGTTTCGGTCAGCACCGTGGAGAGCATCCCGCGCAGCCGCTCCAGCCGCGGGCCGTCGGCGACGCCGAAGACGACTCGCAGGATCACCTCCAGGGTCACCGCCTGCATCCGCGAGTGGATCGGGAACTCGCGGTCGCAGCGGCCAGGAGTCGATCTCGGCGCCGACGATCTCGTCGAGCGCCGACTCGTAGGAGCGCATCCGCTCGCCGTGGAAGGCGCGGCAGCATCAGCTGCGGCGGGCGAGGTGCTCGGCGCCTTCCAGCAGCAGCAGCGAGCGCGAGCCGAGGATCGGTTCGAGGACGATGTTGCGTCCGGGCGGCAGGCCGTGCTCGCGCTCCATATAGAGGGCCTTGATCGCGACCGGGTCGGAGATCAGCACCATCGGCCGCTCGAAGCCGAGGAAGCTGACGCTGAAGGAGTCGCCGTACTTCTCGCGGCATTCCTGCATGAAGGGCAGCGGGCGGAAGGCCCAGCGCAGCGTCTGGGTCAGCGAGCTGCTGCTCGGTTCCGGGGGGAGGGGCACGGGCATAGGATCGCAGACGCGATGGCGGTCGGCGTGTCCCTGCTCCGCCTCGGCGATGGTTAGCATCGGGCTCGATGCCACCGCGCTGGCCGATCTCAAGCTCCACTCCTCGGGCAAGGTCCGGGAGATCTACGAGTGGGAGGACGACCTGCTGATGGTCGCCTCCGACCGGATCTCGATCTACGACGTGGTGATGCCGACGCCGGTCACCGACAAGGGCAAGGTGCTGAACCGGATGTCGGTCTTCTGGTTCGGGCTGACCGAGGACATCGTCCCCAACCACTTCATCTCCGAGGACGTGCCGGAGGAGGTCGCCGAACGGGCGATGCGGGTGCGGCGGCTGGAGATGTACCCGGTCGAGTGCGTCGTCCGCGGCTACCTCTCCGGCTCGGGCTGGAAGGAATACCGGGAGGGCGGCGCCGTCTGCGGGATCGAGCTGCCGCCCGGGCTGCTCGAGTCCGACAGGCTGCCGGAGCCGATCTTCACGCCGGCGACCAAGGCCGAGATCGGCGACCACGACGAGAACGTCGACTTCGAGCGGGCGGCGGAGATCGTCGGCGACCGGGCGCTGATGGAGGAGCTGCGGCGGGTCTCGATCGAGGTCTACCAGCGCGGCGCCGAGCACGCGGCCGAGCGCGGGATCATCCTCGCCGACACCAAGTTCGAGTTCGGCCGCCACGCCGGCGCCGAGGTCGTCCTCGGCGACGAGGTGCTGACCCCGACTCCTCGCGCTTCTGGCCCGCCGACGGCTACGAGCCGGGCAGGACCCCGCCCTCCTTCGACAAGCAGTTCGTCCGCGACTGGGCGAGCGCGCAGGGCTGGGACAAGACGCCGCCGGCGCCGGAGCTGCCGCCCGACGTGATCGAGCAGACCCGCGGCAAATACGTCGAGGCCTTCGAGCGGATCACGGAGACGAGCTTCTAGTGGCGAGGGCGCGGGTGCTGATCCGGCCCAAGGAGGGGATCCTCGACCCGCAGGGCAAGGCGGTCGAGCGGGCGCTGCCGGCGCTCGGCTTCGAGGGAGTCGAGCACGTCCGCGTCGGCCGCATGGTCGAGCTCGAGGCCGAGGACCCGGAGCGGCTGGGCGAGCTCTGCGAGAAGCTCCTCGCCAACCCCCTGATCGAGGACTTCGAGATCCAGACCCTGTGATCTGGGGCGTTCTCCAGTTCCCCGGATCCTGCGATGAGCGGGACGCACTGCACGCCTGCACGCTGGCGCCGGCGAGGCGCGGCTGATCTGGCACGAAGACCGCGACCTCGGCGGCGTCGACGGCGTCGTCGTCCCCGGCGGCTTCTCCTACGGCGACTACCTGCGCGCCGGCGCGATCGCCCGCTTCTCCCCGGCGATGGAGGCCGTCGCCGAGTTCGCCGCGGCCGGCGGCCCGGTGCTCGGCATCTGCAACGGCTTCCAGGTCCTCTGCGAGGCGGGCCTCCTCCCCGGCGCCCTCCTCCTCAACGAGCAGATGCGCTTCGTCTGCCGCCAGCTCGACCTAATTGCCTCGCCGCTCGATGCATTTGGCCGGTCAGAGGCGGCCAAATCGAACGAGCGGCGCGATGGCTCGGAGGTGGGGCTCTCGATTCCGGCGAAGCATGGGGAAGGGCGCTACTACGCGCCGGACGAGGTGCTCGACGGGCTGGAGGCAAACGGGCAGGTCGCCTACCGCTACGCGCCGGGGCAGAACCCGAACGGGTCGGCGCGGGACATCGCCGGGGTGCGGAACGAGGCCGGCAACGTGGTCGGGCTGATGCCGCACCCCGAGCACGCCGTCGACCCCCTGACCGGGTCGACCGACGGGCTGCAGGTCTTCGAAGCGGTCGCCGCCGCGGGGGAATTGGTGTGAGCGTCGAGACCGCCAGGCACCGCGAGCTGGGGCTGACCGACTCCGAGTTCGAGCTGATCGTCGAGAAGATGGGACGCGAGCCGAACGTGGTCGAGCTGGCGATGTTCAGCCTGCTCTGGTCCGAGCACTGCGCCTACAAGCACTCACGCAAGCTGCTGCGGCAGCTGCCGACCGAGGGCGAGCGGGTGGTGATGGGGCCGGGCGAGAACGCGGGCGCCGTAAACGTCGGCAACGGCTACGCGGTCGCCTTCAAGGTCGAGTCCCACAACCACCCCAGCGCGGTCGAGCCCTTCCAGGGGGCGGCGACGGGGGTCGGCGGCATCCTCCGCGACGTCTTCGCGATCGGGGCGCGGCCGATCGCGATCCTCGACTCGCTGCGCTTCGGCGAGCTCGACTCGGTCCGCTCGCGCCACCTGCTCGACGGCGCCGTGCGCGGGATCGGCCACTACGGCAACTCGATCGGGGTGGCGACGGTCGGCGGCGAGATCTACTTCGAGGAGCCCTACGAGCACAACTGCCTGGTCAACGCGATGTGCCTCGGCCTGGCCAGGACCGAGGACATGGTGCGGGCCGCCGCCGCCGGCGTCGGCAACGCGGTGGTGCTGATGGGCGCCTCGACCGGGCGCGACGGGATCGGCGGCGCCTCGGTGCTGGCCTCGGCCGAGCTCGGCGAGGGCGACGAGGCGAAGCGGCCGACGGTGCAGATCGGCGACCCCTTCGAGGAGTCGAAGCTGCTCGAGTGCTGCCTGGAGCTCCTGGAGAAGGGGCTGCTGGTCTCCCTGCAGGACCTCGGCGCCGCCGGGCTGACCTCCTCGGCCGGGGAGATGGCGGCGGCCGGCGGGGTCGGGATCGACATCGACGTCGCCCGGGTGCCGCTGCGAGAGGCCGACATGGAGCCCTTCGAGATCATGGTCTCCGAGTCCCAGGAGCGGATGCTGGCGGTGGTAGAGCCGGCGCGGGTGCCGGAGGTGCTGGCGGTCTGCGAGAAATGGCAGACCGGCTCGGCGGAGATCGGCGTCGTCACCGATAGCGGCCATGTGCGGATCCTGCGCGGCGCCGACGTCGTCGGCGAGATGCCGGTCGCGGCGCTGGTCGACGGCTGCCCGCTGTACGACCTCGAGCCGGCCGAGCCGGAGGGCTGGATCTACGGCAACCGGGTGACGCTGGCTGCTGGCGCCTCCGCCGAGGACGAGCTGCTGGCGCTGCTCGCCGCTCCCAGCATCGCCTCCAAGCGCTGGGCCTTCGAGCAGTACGACTCGATCGTGGGATCGCGCACGGTGCGCCGGCCCGAGTCGGCCGACGCCGCGGTGCTGGCGCTGCCGGAGTCCGGCAACGCGATCGCGGTCTCGATCGACGGCAACGGCCGCCGCGTCGCCTGCGACCCCTACGCGGGGACGATCGAGGCGGTGCTGGAGTGCGCCCAGAACCTCGCCTGCGTCGGCGCCGAGCCGCTCGGCCTGACCAACTGCCTCAACTTCGGCAACCCCGAGAAGCCGGCCACCGCCTGGCAGCTCGACCGCTCGGTCAGCGCCCTGGCCGAGGCCTGCACGGCGCTCGGCGTCCCCGTCGTCGGCGGCAACGTCTCCCTCTACAACGAGGGGCCCGACGGGCCGATCTACCCGACGCCGGTGGTGGCAATGGTCGGCGAGCTGCCCGACCCGGCGCGAGTAGCGGGCAGCGCTTTCGTCAGGGAGGGAGACGCAATCGCCCTGCTCGGCCCCTTCTCCCCCACCCTCGCCGGCTCAGAGCTGGCGAAGCAGCGGGGAGAGCTGGACGCGGGCCTGCCGCAGCCCGACGTCGGCGCCGTCGGCGCGACCTGCGCGATCGTCCGCAACGCCGTCCGCACCGACCGGCTCGCGTCCGCCCACGACATCAGCGACGGCGGCCTCGCCTGCGCCCTGGCCGAGTGCGCGATCGGCGGCGGGCTCGGCTGCGAGGTCGACCTGCAGCCGCTGCGCGACCGCGGCCGCTCTCCCACGGAGGCGCTCTTCGGCGAGGGCAGCGGCGGCTTCCTGCTCAGCGGCGAGCGCTCCACCCTGGAGGCGCTGGGCGCGACCGTCCTAGGCGAGGTCGGCGGCACCACGATCGAGATCGCCGCCGGCGATCGCAGCATCGTGCTCGGCCTCGGCACCGCCGAGAGCGCCTGGCGCTCGCTGCCGGCGCAGGCCGAGCACGACGGCGCCTGAGACCAGCGCCGCCAGGACCGAGAAGAGGTAGGCGCCGTCGGAGACGCTGAGGGCTTCCGACAGCGAGGCCGGTTCGCCGACGATGGCGACGAGGATCGCGGTGCCGAGCACGGCGCCGACCTGGCGGAAGGCGGCGTTGACGGCGCTGGCGGTGGCGAAGCGGTCGACGGGGACGTCGCGGACCGAGGCGGCGCCGAGGGTCGGGAAGGCGAGGCCGATGCCGATCCCGGTCAGGCAGGCTCCCGGCAGCCAGATGCCGAGCCAGTCGGGGTCGGCGCCGGTCGAGCGCAGCACCATCACCCCGGCGGCGAAGAAGAGCGTGCCGGGCACGATCACGGCGCGGTGGCCGAAGCGGTCGGCGAGCCGCCCTGCCGGTCCGGCGACCATGGTCGAGAGGGCCGGCCCCGGCAGCGTCGCCAGGCCGGCGTGGAAGACCGTGTATCCCCAGACCCCGGTCAGGAAGAGGACGTTGCCGAGGATCAGCGAGAAGAAGGCGGCGGCGAAGAGCAGGGTGCCGAGGTTGCCGACGGCGAAGGAGCGGTGGGCGAAGAGGGCCGGCTCGACGATCGGGCGCGGGTGGCGCAGGCTGCGGACAATGACGCCGGTCAAGAGGGCCGCAGCGGCGGCGAAGCAGCCGAGCGTTGCCGCCGAGGCCCAGCCCCAGTCGTTGCCCTCGACGATCCCCAGCGTGATCGTCGCCAGGCCGAGCGCCAGCAGCAGCGCCCCCGGCAGGTCCGGCAGGCGGCTGTCGGAGGGCTCGCGCCGCGGCAGCAGGCGCTGGCCGGCGAACAGGACCGCAGCGCCGAGCGGCAGGTTGACGAGGAAGACCAGGCGCCAGTCGGAGAGCTCGACCAGCGCCCCTCCCAGGGTCGGCCCGACCGCTGCCGCGGCAGCCGCGGCCGCGCCCCAGATCCCCACCCCGGCCGCTCGCCGCTCGAGCGGGAAGCTGTCGAGGACGATCGCCAGCGAGGTCGGGGCGATCATCGCCGCGCCGACGCCCTGGACGACGCGGAAGGCGATCAGCAGCTCCAGCGACGGGGCGACCGCGCAGAGCAGGCTGGCGCCGGTGAAGCCGGCGATCCCGGCGAGGAAGACGCGCTTGTGGCCGAAGCGGTCGGCGAGGCCGCCGGCCGGGACCAGCAGCGCCGCTATCACGACGAAGTAGCCGTCGAGGACCCAGGAGAGGAGGTCGCGCCCGGAGCCGGCGAAGGACGCCGAGATGTCGGGGAAGGCGATGTTGACGATCGTCGTGTCGAGGAAGGCGAGGAAGGCGCCGGTGCAGGCGATCGCCACGCCCGCTCTATGACCACGGTCATACATCGCGGCGGCGACTATACTATGTCCGTGGGCATAACGCGACTCGCAGACGCGAAGGCGATCGAACCGGCGCGTCGCGACGGTCGCGAGCGGCTCCTCGACGGCGCCCGCAAGCTGCTCGCCGAGAAGGGCTACGCGGGGATGGAGCTGCGCGACGTCGCCGCGCGCGGTCACGCTCCCCGCGGCTCGATCTACCACCACTTCCCCGAGGGCAAGCGCCAGCTCGCGGTCGAGGCGGCGGAACTCGAGGGGAGGGAGATCCGGGCCGCGATCGAGCGCTCGCTCGAGCAGCGGGGCCTGGCCGCGA
Organism: uncultured Solirubrobacterales bacterium; assembly: GCA_963785775.1. Lineage (GTDB taxonomy): Bacteria > Actinomycetota > Thermoleophilia > Solirubrobacterales > 70-9 > VAYN01. The sequence goes on from CAWAWH010000003.1 coordinate 802,136, forward strand.
CGCTGACGACCTTCGGCGAGATGTTCCGCCGCCGGGTCAAGGACCGCCCCGAGCGGCTCGGCTGCCCGGTCGCCGCTGCCGCCCTGGCCCGCCCCGAAGACCCCGCCCTCGCCGCCGCCGCCACCGCCGCCTTCCAGAGCTGGGAAGCGCCGATCGCCGCCGCCCTGCGCGACGAAGGCGTCGCCGCCGCCGAGGCGGCCGACTTCGCCGGCCTCGTCGTCTCGACGATCGAGGGCGCCCTGATCCGGGCTCGCGCGGCCGCCGACCAGGCCCCCCTCGACTCGGCCGTCGCCGGTCTGCGGCAAGCACTCGACGCGCTACTTGCCGCCGCCGGGCTGCCGGCTTAGGTTGGTCGAATGCGAATCGGCGCAGCGGTGGCCATGGCGGTGATGTTGACGGTGTCCGCCTTCACTCCCTCCGCAGCGGCCACGGCCACAGGCGAACCGGGAACCGGCTGCCCGGGAGAGTCGCTGGTGGCGTGCCCGCGGGTGACGACCGAAGTCGCCTCGGTGACCGTCGCCCGGCGGGCGATCCTGGTCGGGGTCGAAGTCAGCTCGCGGGCGCTGGTCCAGGTCTTCGGTCAGGTCAGCTGGCAGGTGCGCCAGCCGGACGGCAGCAACCGGGGGTTGACGCAGGGAGTCAGCGCCGGAGCCCCGCGCCCCGTCACGTCGGTGGGTCCGACCATCTTCCGGGTGCCGCTGGGCAAAGCGGTATCCCGGCGCCTCGCCCGCATCACCCCCCGGCAGTCGCTGCGGGCGCAGATGACCGTCCGCACGACTGACCTCGCCGGCCGCGAAAACGACCGCGGCTTCAGGGTGCGGCTGCACGGCCGCAAGCGCTGACGGAGCCCGCCGCGAGGACCGGTCCGGTCCACCCCCGTTGCTACCCTGCCGGGGTAGGCAGTCCGCCTGCGCGTCCCGTCTCTCTATTCAGCGAGGAACACGCGCTCTTGACTACCGCCGAGGGGCCTTGGATCGACCGCGACGGCCCGCGCGACGAATGCGGGGTGTTTGGCGTATACGCGCCCGGCCACGACGTCGCCCGGCTCGCCTACTTCAGCCTCTACGCGCTCCAGCACCGCGGCCAGGAGTCGGCCGGGATCGCCACCTGCGAGGGCGGCCACATCACCACGCTGCGCGACTCCGGCCTTGTCTCCCAGGTCTTCGACGAGGAGAAGCTGCGGGCGCTGGAGGGGGACATGGCGATCGGCCACGTGCGCTACTCGACCACCGGCGGCGGCTCCTGGGAGAACGCGCAGCCGGTCTGGCGCGACGACGGCCGCGAGGTGGCGCTGGCCCACAACGGCAACCTGACCAACGCGGTCGAGCTCTGGGGCGAGCTGAAGGAGCGCGGAATCGACTTCCGCGGCACCTCCGACTCGGAGATCATCGCCGCCCTGCTCTCCTCCCACGGCGGCAAGTACGTCGAGGACGCGGTCAGCGACGTGATGCCGCGGATGGAGGGCGCCTACTCGACCGTGGTGATGACCAAGCGGGCGATCGTCGCCTTCCGCGACCCGCACGGGATCCGGCCGCTCTCGCTGGGCCGGCTCGGCGACCGCTTCGTCGTCGCCTCGGAGAGCTGCGCCTTCGACATCATCGGCGCCGAGCTGATGCGCGAGGTGCATCCCGGCGAGATGGTCTCCCTGACCGAGCGCGGGCTGGAGACGCGACAGGTGGTGAAGGCCGAGCGGCGCGCGAGCTGCGTCTTCGAGCACATCTACTTCTCCCGGCCCGACAGCCGGCTCGAGGGCAAGGTGCTGCAGCAGGTGCGGGGGCGGATGGGCGAGATCCTCTGGCGCGAGTCGCCGGTCGAAGCCGACCTGGTGATCGCGGTGCCGGACTCCGGCAACCCGGCCGCGGCCGGTTTCGCCCGCGCCTCCGGGCTGCCGCGCGACGACGGCCTGATCAAGAACCGCTACGTGGCGCGGACCTTCATCCAGCCCGGCCAGGAGCTGCGCAAGCACGGGCTGCGGCTGAAGTTCAACCCGCTGCCGGAGATCGTCGCCGGGCAGCGGATCGTCGTCGTCGACGACTCGATCGTGCGCGGCAACACCACCCGCCAGATCGTCGGCATGCTGCGCGACGCCGGCGCCAAGGAGGTCCACCTGCGGATCTCGGCGCCGCCGATCCGCAACCCCTGCCACTACGGCGTCGACATGTCGACCCGCGAGGAGATGATCGCCCACAACCGCACCGTGCAGGAGATCGCCGACGAGCTCGACGCCGACTCGCTCGCCTACCTCTCGATGGCGGGCATCTACGAGGCGATCGGCGGCGGCCCCGAGGACCACTGCGATGCCTGCTTCAGCGGCCACTATCCGCTCGGAGATCCCGAGGACGCGAACGGCAAATTCGCTTTGGAGGACGTCGCCGTCGTGCCAGCGTCGGGCTGAGCCCCTACGGGGTCAGGGCGCGAACGAGGTCCGCCGCCGGCCGCACGTCGCTGATGCGGGCGACAGTCTCGCCCGCATAGAGCGGCCCAGCGTCGAGAAGCGTCGAGAAGCCGTCGTCGGTCGGGCCGATCGGGGTCAGCATGCGGCTGGTCGGCCGCTGGGCGCGGGCTAGGCGGATCTGGACGGATGCCGGCATGAAGCGAGCGCCGGTGGCGGACAGGCGGTTGAGGGCGCGGTTCAGTCGCGGCCCGCGCGAATCGCGGCCAAGCCAGTGCTCAGTGGCGGCGTTGGCGACAACCCGGTGCGGGGCCGGCCAGCCGGCGCCGAACAGCTCGGTGAGGACGGTCTCTTCGGCGCCCAGCAGCCGCCGGGTGTACTCGGGGTGGGCGCGGCTCTCATCCGAGAGTAGGAAGCGCGTTCCGGCGACGGCGGCGACGGCGCCGGCGTCGAGGGCGCCGCGAACGTCGCCGCTCTCGGCGATGCCACCGGCGAGAAGCAGCGGAAACTCCGAGGGCAGCGCCGCCCGCACCTGCTCGAGCAGCTCCAAGGCGGGGGTCTCGCCGCGAACGTGGCCGCCCGCCTCGACGCCCTGGACGATCGCGGCATCGGCTCCGGCGGCGTGGGCGGCACGCGCCTCCCCCACCGAGCCGCACTGGTGGAGCCAGATACCGGGCGTCCGACGCCTCGGCTTGCCCCAGAAGGTCACGACCGCATCGGCCGCGGCCGCGGCCTCGAACCAGTCGCGCCGAGCGAAGGGCAGCAGGAGGTTGACCGCGACGGGCCGCCCGGTGAGCTTGCGCGCCTCCCGCAGCTCGCGCTCGATCGCCGCAGCGCCGTTGACGGCGATCGTCCCCAGGCCGCCGGCCTCCGAGACCGCCGCGGCAAGCTCGTGGCGGCTGAGGCCTCCGCCCATGCCGGCCTGGACAACCGGTACCGCAACGCCGAGCCGCTCGAGCAACGTCATTGGCCGGCGAGTTCGAGGCCGAGCCAGACGATCACGAGCGAGGCGAGCAGGATCGCCGCCTGCAGGACGTGCAGTTTCGGCCGGCGCAGATGCAGCAGGGTGAGCGCGACGACGAGGGCGACCAGCCCGAGCTTCCATTGCAGGGCGGAGTTGCCGAAGAGGTCGTCGCGGGAGGCCATCGCGAAGCCGCTGGCGATCAGCACTCCGAGGGCGATCAGCGAGCCGTATCCGAAGCGACGGGCGATTGCCCGCATCCGCTCGCGGTCAGGGGCGCTGCGCTCGACCGGCACGACGGCGATTCCGAAGACGAGCTGGCCGCCGACGAAGAAGGCCATCGCCAGCAGGTGCAGGTAAAGGACGCCCTGCCAAAGGTGCTCGCTCATCGGAGGCGAGCCTATAGCGCGGTCGTCGTTCCTCCCGGATAGCGGTACAGACGACGACCGCACTCGAGCTGCGCCAAGATGCGGGCCGTGGCCAGCTTCCGAATCGTCGTCCTCGCCTCCGGCGGCGGCACCAACCTGCAGGCGATCCTCGACACGCTGCATGGGAGCGACGGGATCGAGGTGGTCGGGGTCGGGTCGGACAAGCCGGGGGCGGGGGCGCTGGAGCGGGCGGTCGCGGCGGGGGTCGAGACGGCGGTCTTCCCGCGCGACGCCTACGCGGACCGCCTGGGCGCGCGACGCGGCGATGGCGGACTGGGTCGAGTCGCGCGGCGCCGACCTCGTCGTCCTCGCCGGCTACATGCAGCTGCTGAGCGAACCGTTCGTCGCCCGCTTCGCGACCGCATCGTCAACATCCACCCGGCGCTGCTGCCGGCGTTCCCCGGGCTCGACGCGATCGGCCAGGCGCTGGCGGCGGGCGTGCGAGGAGACCGGGGTCACCGTCCACTTCGTCGACGAGGGGGTCGACACCGGGCCGGCGATCCTGCAGCGGCGGGTGCCGGTGCCGGCCGGGCGCGAGCGCCAGGTGCTGGAGGCGGCGATCCACGCCGTCGAGCACGAGCTCTACCCGGAGGCGATCCGCATGATCGCGGAGGGCCGGGTTAGGATCGACCCCAGCGACCCGCGCAGGGTCGCGATCGATGACTGAGGCAGCCGCCGACACCCGCGAGGAGAGCGCCGACGACGGCGCGATCCGGGTGCGCCGGGCGCTGATCTCGGTCTCCGACAAGACCGGGGTCGCCGACTTCGCCAAGAGCCTGGCCGCGCTCGGCGTCGAGATCCTCTCCACCGGCGGCACCGCCGCCGCCCTGCGCGAGGCCGGCCTCGAGGTCACCGACGTCTCCGAGTTCACCGGCCAGGAGGAGATCCTCGACGGCCGCGTGAAGACGCTGCACCCGCGGCTGCACGCGGCGCTGCTGGCGCGGCGCGAGGACCCCGAGCACATGGCGACGCTGGAGCGCGAGGGGATCGAGCCGATCGACGTCGTCTGCGTCAACCTCTACCCCTTCGAGCGGACCGTCTCCGGGCACGACGTCGCGCCCGAGGTGGCGATCGAGAACATCGACATCGGCGGCCCGACGATGATCCGCGCCGCCGCCAAGAACCACGAGGGCGTCGCCGTCGTCGTCAAGCCCGAGTCCTACGACGCGGTCTGCGCCGAGCTGGAGGAGTCGGGCGGCGAGATCTCCGCCTCGACCCGGCACTGGCTCGCCAACGAGGCCTTCGCCCAGACCGCCCGCTACGACGCCGCGATCAGCCGCTGGTTCTCGGCCGAGTACGAGGACTTCCCGGAACACCTGGCGGTCGCCTACGAGAAGGTGCTCGACCTCTCCTACGGCGAGAACCCGCACCAGCGGGCGGCGCTCTACGCCGACGCCGGAGCCCGCAGCCACATCCTCTCGCGGGTCTCGAAGCTGCACGGCCAGGCGCTCTCCTTCAACAACGTGCTCGACCTCGACTCCGCCCGCGGCCTGGTCGACGACTTCGAGGGGCCGGCCTGCGTGATCGTCAAGCACAACAACCCCTGCGGGGCGGCGATCGGCGCCGACGCGCTCGAGGCCTACCTGAAGGCGCTGGCCTGCGACCCGCTCTCCGCCTACGGCGGCGTGATCGCCCTCAACCGGCCGATCGGCAGTCGAGCTGGCCGAGGAGCTGCACAAGAACTTCGTCGAGGTGCTGATCGCCCCCGGCTTCGAGGACGGGGCGCTGGAGGTGCTGCAGCAGAAGGAGGCGATCCGGATCCTCTGCGAGGAGGAGCGCCGCGAGCCCGACCCGAGCGAACGCGACGTCAAACGGGTGCTCGGCGGGCTGCTGATCCAGGACCGCGACGGCGACCCCGAGCCGCGCGAGATCATGGAGGTGGTGACGGAGACGCAGCCGAGCGAGCAGCAGTGGGAGGACATGCTCTTCGCCTGGACCGTCTGCCGCCGGGTCCGCTCCAACGCGATCGTGATCGCCAAGGGCGGCGCCACCCTCGGCATCGGCGCCGGCCAGATGAGCCGCGTCGACTCGGTCCGGCTCGCGGTCGAGAAGTGCCGCGACGCCCGCGGCGAGGAGGCCGACGCGCTGCTGGCCGGCTCGGCCATCGCCTCCGACGCCTTCTTCCCCTTCGCCGACGGCCCCGAGCTGGCGATCCAGGCCGGCTCCAACGCCGTGATCCAGCCCGGCGGCTCCAAACGCGACGGCGAGGTCATCGCCGCCTGCGACGCCGACGGCGTGGCGATGGTCTTCACCAAGCACCGCCACTTCCGGCATTAGCCGTCTGCCATCGAGATCGTGAGGGCGGGGTCCGTTAGTTCGGCGGCAGTTGCTTCTGCCTCTCGCTGGCGCGCAGCACGTGGTCGCAGACTTCGTCGGGGGTGTCGGCGGTGACCAGCAGCTCCTTGTCGGCGGGGGCGATCAGGCCGTCGTCCTCGAGGCCGGTGTCGATCCAGTCCAGCAGCGGCTGCCAGTGCCCGGAGTCGACCAGGATCGTCGGGAAGTGCTTGATCCGGTGGGTCTGGATCAGGGTCAGGCTCTCGAACATCTCGTCGAGGGTGCCGAAGCCGCCGGGCATGATCACGAAGGCGCGGGCGTAGCGGACGAACATCAGCTTGCGAGCGAAGAAGTAGTGGAAGTTGAGGCTGCGGTCGAGGTAGGGGTTGGAGTGCTGCTCCATCGGCAGCTCGATGTTGAGCCCGACCGAGAGGCCGCCGGCCTCGGCGGCGCCGCGGTTGGCCGCCTCCATCAGGCCGGGGCCGCCGCCGGTGATCACCGTGAAGCCGTGGTCGGCGAGGCAGGCGGCGGTCTCGCGGCAGAGCTCGTACCAGCGGTGGCCCTCCGCGACCCGGGCCGAGCCGAAGATCGGAGACGCCGTCGTCGATGTCGCGGAGGGCGTCGAAGCCGCGGTCGACCTCGTCGTGGATGCGCTGCGAGGCGGAGGTCGTCCTCGTCCTCGACGTCGCAGGGGACGCGGAGCAGGTGCTCGTCGCGCTTCGCCCCCGCGCTCCCGTCTCGGTCCCGGCCAAAGTGCCCCCGGCGGGACTCGAACCCGCGCCGCGCGGCTTAAAAGGCCGCCGCTCTAACCAGCTGAGCTACAGGGGCGAAGCGCCCATGGTAGAGGGGCACTGAGTGGCGTGTCGCCGGGGGCACGCTCCGCATCAGGAGAGGTCGGGGAGGCCCTGGTAGGGCGGTCGAGGCCTCGGCGTGGGTGCGGCGGGGGATGCGGCCGGCGTGGCGGGCGGCGTGGCCGGCGTCGACGGCGCCGCGCAGGGCGCGCGGCCATCGCGGTCGGGTCCTCGGCGCCGAAGATCGCGCTGGCGGCGAGGACGGCGTCGCAGCCGAGCTCCATCGCCAGGGCGGCGTCGGAGGCGGTGCCGATGCCGGCGTCGAGGATGACCGGGACCTGCGGCGCGCTCGGCGATGATCGCGAGGTTGTAGGGGTTGCGGATGCCGGCGCCGGAGCCGATCGGCGAGCCCAGCGGCATCACCGCGGCGCAGCCGGCCTGCTCGAGGCGGCGGGCGAGGATCGGGTCGTCGTTGGTGTAGGGGAGGACGGTGAAGCCGTCGGCGACCAGCTGTTCGGCGGCGTCGAGCAGCTCGACCGCGTCGGGGTAGAGGGTGCGGTCGTCGCCGATCACCTCGAGCTTGACCCACTCGGTCTGGAAGGCCTCGCGGGCGAGCCTGGCGGTGCGGACCGCGTCGCGGGCGGTGAAGCAGCCGGCGGTGTTGGGCAGGGCGAAGAGGCCGAGGCGGTCGATCACGTCGAGGACCGAGCCCTCGGCGGCGGGGTCGATGCGGCGCAGGGCGACGGTGACGATCTCGGTCCCGGCGGCGCGTCAGCGCCGCCTCCATCTGCTCCAGCGAGCGGAAGCCGCCGGTGCCGGCGATCAGCCGCGAGGACCAGCTGGCGGCCGCCGAGCTCCCAGGTCTCCGGCGCCGCCCTGGATCGCGGCGAGCACCTCGACGCTCTGGCCCTCGCGCAGCGGCGTCGCGCTCCCACTCGCCGCGCGGGACGACCTCGCCGTCGAGGGCGACGGCGACGCCGCGGCGCGCCCTCGCCGGCCCCGGCCTCGCGCGACGGCGTCGGCGAGCGTCGCCGCGTCCGGCAGCTCGCGCGCCTCGCCGTTGAGCTCGATCCTCATCGCGGCGCCCCGGCGGCGCGCTCCGCGGCCTCGAGCGAGGGCGGCGCCGCGCGCGGCCAGTTCGGACGGCGCGGCAGTCCTGCTGTGCCCCGATGCGTCACGAAGGACTGCCGCACCGCCGGTGGCGAGCAGCGCGGCGATCGCTCTCGCGCGGTCAGCGGGGCCAGGAGGATGCCGTTGCGGTAGTGGCCGGTGGCGAGGACGAGGCCGTCGATCGCGCCGGGGCCGATCAGCGGCAGGTTGTCGGGAGTGCCGGGGCGCAGGCCGGCCATCGAGCCGACCAGCTCCATCTCGGCGACGTCGGGGAGCAGGCGGTAGGCCTCGCGCAGCAGCTCGTGGACGCCGCCGGCGGTGACGGCGGTGTCGAAGCCCTGCTCCTCGACCGTGGCGCCGACGATCAGGCGGCCGTCGGCGCGGGGCACCAGGTAGACGCGCTCGGAGGCGACGATCCGCTCGCAGGGCGGCGGCGTCGTCGCGGCTGCGCAGCTCGACGATCTCGCCCTTGACCGGGCGCACCGGCGGGCGGGCGTGCTCGGGCAGCCACTCGGTGCGCGCCGGACCAGGCGCCGGTGGCGAGGACGACGGCCGGCGCGCGGAGCTCCTCCCCGGCCGCGGTCCGCACCCCGACCAGGCGCTCGCCCTCGAAGAGGCCGGCGACGACCTCCCGGTCCCGTCCGCACGCTCCACCCGCCTCGCCGCGGCCGCGGCTCCGCCCCACCTCCGCCCCGCCGGCGAGGCCGCCAGCAGCGCCGCGGCCAGCGCCCGCGGGTCGACCGACGGCCTCGCCCGGCGGCGTGGACGCCGCCGTTGAAGGACGGGGTCAGGCCCGGCTCCAGCTCGCGGCAGCGGCGCGGCGGCAGCCACTCCGCCTCGAGGTCGAGCGAGCGCTGCAGGTCGTGGACGCGGCGCAGCTGCGCCGCCTCGTCGCGGTCGAGGGCGATGTGCAGGGCGCCCTGCTGCGCGTAGCCCGTCGTCTCGCCCGAGCGCCGCCTCCAGCTCGGCGACGAACTGCGGGTAGAGGCGCGCGGAGGCGAGGGTCATCTCCAGCAGCTCGCGGCTCGCCGAAGGCAGCTCGCCGACCGGGGCCAGCATCCCGGCGGCGACGCGGGTGGCGCCGGCCGGCGGCTCGGCCCGCTCGAGCACCGCCACTCGCGCGCCCGCGCTGGGCGGCGCGCCAGGCGCAGCTGAGGCCGATCACCCCGCCGCCTACGAATATCGCGTCGAAACTGCGCTGCTCGGTCAAGCCATTGCCTCCGCCGGCATTACCCGGATCAGGTCCAGACGGTCGGTGACCTCGGTGCCACCCTCTCAGCCCTCGCGGGCTCCCGTTACAAGGACGATGCTACCCGCCGGGGCAAGGCTCCAAGCCTGGCGAAACGCCGCAGGCTTCATAATCGGGAGATGAGCCTCTCCCCCCCGGAGTCGGACGGGCCGCTGCGCCGCGAGCGGCTGCGCACGGCCCGCCTCTACTTCGTCTGCGACGCCCGGCCCGGCGGCGAGGACCCGAAGCGAACTGCTGCGCGCGGCGCTGAGCGGCGGCGTCGACATCGTCCAGCTGCGCGAGAAGGAGCTGGACCGGGCGGAGATCGAGCGCGCCGCCGGCGACCTTCCGCCGCGTCTGCGACACCTACAGCGCCCTCTTCATCGTCAACGACGACCCCGACCTGGCCCGCAGCCTGCGACGCCGACGGCGTCCACGTCGGCCAGGACGACGCCTCGGTCGAGGCGGCGCGGGAGCTGCTCGGGCCCGACGCGATCGTCGGGCTCTCGACCCACTCGCCGGAGCAGATCGCCGCCGCCAACGAGCGGCCCATCGACTACATGAGCGTCGGCCCGGTCTGGGAGACGCCGACGAAAGCGGGGCGGCCGGCGGTCGGGCTGGAGCTGATCTCCCACGCCGCCGAGCACGCGGCCCACCCGTTCTTCGGGATCGGCGGCATCGACCCCTCCAACGCCGAGCAGGTCGTGCGGGCCGGGGCGCGGCGGCTCTGCGTGGTGCGGGCGATCCGCGACGCCGCCGATCCCGGGCGCCGCGCCGGGGCGCTGCGCCGCGTCTTCGCCGCCGCCGAGGGTGGGCCCGAGCGGCCAGGACACGCTGCTCGACCAGCCGGCGCCGTGGCGGGAGTGCGCCGGGTGCGAGGTGCCAGGAGCGCAGAAGCGCAAGCAGCGCGGCGGCGGCAACCCGATGGCGCAGGGCTACGCCAAGGCGGAGCAGCGCAACCAGGCGGCGCGCGAAGCGCTGGAGCCGCTGGCGCGAGGGCGAGCGGCCGACGGTGGTCACGGTCGGGGCGATCGTCGCCGCGCTGGTCGCGCTCTCGATCGTCGCCGGCTACCTGGCCGGGGTCAAGGTCAACGGCGCGACGCCGAAAGTCGCCGCAGGTGCTGGCCCCGGCGCTGATCATGGGGGTGATGTCCTGGGGGATGTGGCGCGCCCGCTACTGGGCCGTGCTCGGCTTCCAGCTGATCCTCGTCTTCCTCATCTTCAGCGCCGTCTTCGGCCTCGCCGTGCAGGCGGCGACGGTGGCCCAGTTCGCGGCGACCCTCGGCCTGCTCGCCGTCTCCGGCACCTTCTTCTTCTTCATGGTCAAGGCGATGGCGCGGATCCAGATGCCCGAACGCGTCCCCCGCGACTGATCCCGCGATCGCGTGATTTCCTCACCCCGAAATGCGTGCCTGAGGAACCGCGCGATCGTCGTTCTATAGGCTCAGGTCAATGGCGGATTCCTTCGACATGATCGTGATCGGCGGCGGGCCCGGCGGCTACGTCGCCGCCATCCGCGCCGCCCAGCTGGGCAAGAAAACCGCCGTGGTGGAGCGCGACAAGGCCGGCGGGCGCTGCCTCAACTACGCCTGCATCCCGGCCAAGACGATCCTGCGCACGGCGGAGATCTACACCGAGGCCCGTGAGGGCGCCGAGCTGGGCGTCGTCGCCAAGGACGTCTCGACTCGACTGGGATGCCGTCGGCAGGCCGCCGCGCCGCCGTCTCGGAATCGCTCTCGAGCGGCGTGAAGATGCTCTGGGACAAAAACAAGGTGACGGTGATCGACGGCGATGGCTCGCTGACCGCCGAGGGCAACGTCAAGGTCGGCGAGCGAGGTCTACGAGGCCGGCGCCGTGATCCTCGCCACCGGCTCGGTGGCGCTGCCGATCCCCGGGGTCGAGTTCGGCGAGCGAGTGGTCGACACCTGGGGCGCCTGGTCGCTGCCGGAGGTGCCGAAGAAGATCGCCGTCGTCGGCGCCGGCGCCTCGGGCTCGGAGATCGCCTCCGCCTACGGCCGCTTCGGCACCGAGGTGCTGCTGATCGAGATGCTGCCGCAGATCCTGCCGGCCGAGGACAAGGACGTGGTCCGGATCGTCGAGCGCGCCTTCAAGAAGCAGAACATCACCGTCTCCACCGGCAGCCCGGTCGAGAACGTCGAGGCCGGCAAGAAGTCCGTCAAGTTCACGTATGGCGATGAGTCGGCCGAGGTCGACTACCTCTGCATCGCCGGCGGCCGCCGCGCCGACACCGAGGGACTGGGGCTGGACGCGGCCGGGGTCGAGCTGGAGGAGAACGGCAAGGTCAAGGTCGACGGGCTCCAGCGGACCTCGAACCCGAAGGTCTACGCGATCGGCGACCTGGTCAACGCCAAGGCGCTCGCCCACAAGGCCTCCGAGGAGGGCGTCGTCGCGGCCGAGGCGGCGGCCGGCGCCGAGACCCACCCGGTCGACCAGAACCTGGTCGCCGGCGCCACCTTCAGCCACCCGCAGGTCGCCAGCGTCGGGCTCACCGAGGCGGCCGCCAAGGAGGCCGGCCACGACGTCAAGGTCGGCAAGTTCAAACTCGGCGGCGTCGGCGGGGCGACCGTCTACGACGACAAAGAAGGCCTGGTCAAGATCGTCGCCGACGCCAGGTACGGCGAGATCGTCGGCGTCCACATCGTCGGCAACCGCGCCTGCGACATGATCGCCGAGCTGGTGGCGACGATGGCGCTCGAGGGCGGCTACCAGGAGCTGGCGCGGATCGTCCATCCCCACCCGACGATCTCCGAGGCGATCTTCGAAGCCGCCCGCGCAGTCGACGGCTGGGCCACCCACGCCTGAGTCATTGACGTCGGTCACGGACCGGCCGGAACGCCGCCCATAGAGTCGTACCGTGGCTGAGCGCGCGACCTTCTACTTCGACCTCGGATCTCCCTACGCCTACCTGGCGGCGGAGCGGGTCAGTGGGCTGTTCACGGAGGCGGGGCTGGAGCAGCCGGAGTGGCAGCCGATCCTGCTCGGGGGGCTGTTCGCGCGCTTCAGCCGCGGCTCCTGGTCGCAGACGCCGGCGCGGGCCGAGGGGATGGCGGAGGTCGAGCGCCGCGCCTCCGCCTACGGGCTGCCGCCGATCGTCTGGCCCGAGCCCTGGCCCGGCAACACGCTGACCGCGATGCGGGTGGCGACCTTCGCCAAGCAGACCGGGCGCACCGTCTCCTTCTCCCTCGCCGCCTTCCGCCAGGCCTTCGCCGCCGGCCGCGACCTCAGCGACCCCGACAACGTGATGATCGCCGCCGCCGCCTGCGAGCTGCACCCGCGGGCGCTGCTGAAAGCGGTCCAGACCGACATCGTCAAGGAGGCGCTGAAGGAGGCGACCGCGGCGGCCGGCGACGCGCGGCGTCGAAGGGGTCCCGGCGCTGGTCGTCGGCGAGCGGGTCTTCTGGGGGGACGACCGCCTGGAGGAGGCGGTCGAGGCGGCCGCGAGTTGAGCGCAGCCCGTGCCCTGAGGCGGCGGGCTGGGCGCGGGCGCATCGCTAAGGTGGGATCGATGGCCGATCTGCCCGATGCCGCCACCTGTTACGAGCTGCTCGCGCGCATGGCCCTGATCCGCCGCTTCGAGGAGGAGGCGGGGCGGCAGTACCAGCGGGCCAGGGCCGGCGGCTTCCTGCACCTGGCGATCGGCGAGGAGGCGACGATCGTCGGCACCACCTCGGTGATGCGCGAGGACGACTTCCTGATCGGCACCTACCGCACCCACGGCCACGCGATCGCCCGCGGCACCGACCCCAAGCGGGTGATGGCGGAGCTGTTCGGCCGGGTCGACGGCACCAGCGGCGGCCGCGGCGGCTCGATGCACATCTTCGACGCCGAGCAGCGCTTCATGGGCGGCTACGGGATCGTCGGCGGCAACCTGCCGATCGCCGCCGGCCTCGGCCTCGCCTCCCAGTACAAGGGCGAAGACACGGTCACCGTCTGCATGTTCGGCGACGGCGCCTCCAACACCGGCAACTTCGGCGAGACGATGAACCTGGCGGCGCTGTGGAAGCTGCCGGTCCTGTTCCTGGTCGAGAACAACCTCTACGGGATGGGGACCGCGGTCGAGCGCCACTCGGCCCAGACCGACCTCTCGAAGAAGGCGGAGGGCTACGGGGTCCCCGGCACGCGGATCGACGGCATGGACGTGATCGCCGTGCGCGAGGGGGTCGCCGAGGGGATCCGGATGGCGCGCGAGGAGGACCGGCCGACCCTGCTGGAGGCCTTCACCTACCGCTACCGCGGCCACTCCGCCGCCGACCCCGAGGTCTACCGCGAGCGCGAGGAGGTCGAGGAGTGGCGGGAGAAAGACCCGATCGAGACCTTCGCCCGGCGCTGCGTCGAGGCCGGCGTGCTGGGCGAGCGCGAGGTGCAGCAGGCGCGCGAGGCGGCCGAGCAGACGGTGCTGGCGGCGGTCGAGTTCGCCGAGGCCTCGCCGGAACCGCCGCTGGACACGCTCTACGAAAACCTCTACGCGCTCGACCGACCCGGGCGGCTGGTACGCGGTCGACGAGCGCAGCCCGGAGCCGCACCGGGGCGAGCGCGAGGACCGGATGCCGGAGGCGGCGCGCGAGCTGGCCGAGGCCGGAGCCGCCTACGCCGGCCAGCGCGGAGGGGCCGCGGCCGAACCCGGCGATCCACGGCGACGCCCAGGAGGGCACGCAGCCGCGGGTCGCCGCCGAGTACGAGGACGGCGATGGCGAGGAGCCGGCCGAGCGGGCGATCAACACCGAGGAGGCGGCGAGCTGATGGCGAGCTGCGGATGCGGGAGGCGCTGCGCGACGCGATGGCCGAGGAGATGCGGCGCGACGAGGGCGTCTTCGTGATGGGCGAGGACGTCGGCGTCTTCCAGGGCGCCTTCAAGGTGACCGACGGCCTGCTCGACGAGTTCGGCGAGCGGCGGGTGCGCGACACGCCGATCTCCGAGAACACGATCGTCGGCACCGGCGTCGGCGCGGCGATGGGCGGGGCTGCGGCCGATCGTCGAGCTGATGACCGTCAACTTCTCGCTGCTGGCGCTGGACCAGATCGTCAACCACGCCGCCGCGATCCCCTACATGTTCAACGGCCAGGCGCGGGTGCCGATGGTGATCCGGATGCCGGGCGGCGGCGGCCACCAGCTCGGCCCCACCCACTCCCACAGCTTCGAGGCCCTCTACCTGCAGGTGCCGGGCCTGCTGGTGGCGTGCCCCTCGACGCCGGCCGACGGCAAGGCGCTGCTTGAAGGCGGCGATCCGCGACGACAACCCGGTGATCTTCATCGAGCACGAGAGCCTCTACGGGACACGCGGCGAGGTGCCCGAGGGCGAGGACGAGGTGCTGCGCTTCGGCGAAGCGGCGGTGCGGCGCGAGGGCGACGACGGTGACGATCATCGGCGTGCTGAAGATGGCCCAGGTGGCGGAGCGGGCGGCGACCCAGCTGGCGCACGAGCACGGGGTCGAGGCCGAGGTGATCGACCCGCGCACGCTGCGCCCGCTCGACCTCGACACGATCCTCGCCTCGGTCCGCAAGACCAACCGCGCGGTGATCGTCGAGGAGGGCTGGCCGCACGGCGGCGTCGGCGCCAACCTGGCGACGCTGATCACCGAGCAGGCCTTCGACGACCTCGACGCGCCGGTGCAGCGGGTGACCGGCGCCGACGTCCACATGCCGTACTCGAAGCGGCTGGAGCAGGCGGCGATCCCGCACGAGGAGCACGTGGTGAGCGCGGCGCTGGCGACCCTCGAGGGGTCGCTCTGATGGCCGACGTCGTCATGCCGCGCCTGTCGGACTCGATGGAGGAGGGCACGATCCTCACCTGGATGAAGAAGGTCGGGGACGAGATCGCGGTCGGGGACGAGATCGTGGAAATCGAGACGGACAAGGCGAACATGGCCTACGAGAGCGACGTCGCGGGAACGTTGACCGAGATCCTGGCCCAAGAGGGCGAGACGCTGCCGATCGGCAGTCCTATTGCGCGGGTTGGCGATTCCGATGAGGGTTCAAGCCGCTCGGCTGCGGATCCTGTCGGTGCGGCATCCCCCACGGTGCTCGGCGCCGGAGGCGCCTCCGCGCCGCGGGGGACCCCCGCCCCACCGCCACCCGCAGAAGGAGAGGATGAACCCTCGGGACCGTCCGATCCGGTCAACTTCGAGAACGCGACGCATCCGACGGCGAGCGGGTCAAGGCATCGCCGGTGGCGAGGCGGATAGCTAAGGAGCAAGGGATCGACTTGGCCTCCATCAAAGGCTCCGGACCGGGTGGGCGGATCGTCAAGAAGGACGTGAAGCAGGCGGCCTCTACCGTGGGGGATGCCGCCGCGGCAGGACCCGCGGCCGGGGTGGCCGGTCCCGCGTCCGTCACCCCCGAGACCGCCAAGGGCCAGGTCACTTACGAGGACCTGTCGAAGCTGCAGTCGACGATCGCGCGGCGGATGTCGGAGTCGAAGGCGACGGCGCCGCACTTCTACCTCGAGGCGGAGATCGACATGAGCCGGGCGGTCGAGGCGCGGGCGCGGATCAAGGCGACGGCCGCCGAGGGCGAGGTGGTGCCCTCCTTCAACGACATGGTCGTGAAGGCCTGCGCGCTGGCGCTGCGCGAGCATCCGCGGGCGAACGGCGCCTACCGCGACGGGCGCTTCGAGCTCTACTCGCGGGTCAACGTCGGCGTCGCCGTCGCCGCCGAGGACGCGCTGGTCGTGCCGACCGTGTTCGACGCCGACCGCAAGGGCCTGCGGCAGATCGCCTCCGAGTCGCGGGCGCTGGCCCAGCGCGTGCGCGAGGGCACCGTCACCCCGCCGGAGCTCTCCGGCGGCACCTTCACCGTCTCCAACCTGGGGATGTACGGGATCGACAACTTCAGCGCCGTGATCAACACCCCGCAGGCGGCGATCCTCGCCGTCGGCGCGATCAAGGAGCGCCCGGTCGTTCGCAACGGCGAGGTCGTCTCCGCCCACATGCTCGGCGTCACCCTCGCCTGCGACCACCGCATCCTCTACGGCGCCCCCGCCGCCGAGTTCCTGGCCCGCATCCGGGCCCTGCTCGAAGAGCCGCTGGCCCTAGCGCTCTAGCTCAAGCGCGGACACTTGCTGTTGTTATAGGCACAGCAGGTGTCCGCGTTTGTTTGCCATTCCGCACGCGAGCGAAGGCACCGACATAGCACCATACCTCCCGTCCTCTCAGCAGGTCTTTCTCGCCCCCGTCATCGCATTCCAGGCCCGGCCGAGGGAGAAGTCGGCGTCGACGCGGAAGACGCCGGGATGGGAGGCGCGGGCGACGGTCCAGTCGCCGCGGCGGATGATGCAGCCGGCGCCGCGGGCGATCGACCAGTAGGGGGTGAAGTTGACGCGGACGAGGAACTCGCCGGGGGTGGTGGACGTCGAGGGCGAAGCCCTGGCGGCCGACCCAGAGGGTCCGGGCGCCGGCCGCGCCGAGCGGCGCCACCAGCGGCTTGGGGTCGAGCACCTTGTAGATCCGCCAGTGGGCGGAGCGGTAGCGCAGGCTCAGGTAGGAGGGTCCGGCTGAGGATCAGCCGGCGCTCGGCCGCCGAGGAGTAGTCGAGCGGGGCGTCGGGGAGGGCGACGTAGGAGATCGCGTTGCTGCGCAGCCAGGCGCTGTAGGTGGCGTTGGTCAGCTCGCCTTCGTCGTAGAAGACGTCGTCGCGGGTGGTGTCGAGCTGGCGCAGCCAGCCGCGGGCGAGCTCGAACTTCGGCGCCAGGTAGGCGGACTCCCAGTGGTTGGCGGTCGGCGGCACCTCGATCCGCATCCCCAGGCCGCC
The DNA here is from genome assembly GCA_963785775.1 of uncultured Solirubrobacterales bacterium. Taxonomy (GTDB): domain Bacteria; phylum Actinomycetota; class Thermoleophilia; order Solirubrobacterales; family 70-9; genus VAYN01. The sequence continues at coordinate 819,088 of CAWAWH010000003.1, forward strand.
GTGGGCGCGCAGCCAGTGGGCCGGCGGTTCGAAGTAGGCCGGGGAGGTGGAGGGATCGCCGACGCTGCGGGCGATCTGGCTGACGCTGGCGGTCAGCTGCCAGTAGAGGCTGCCGACCAGCGTCAGCGCCAGCAGCCAGGGGGCGACACGGGGGCGGCGGGCCAGGACGACGGCGGCGAGCACCGGGCCGCCGAAGAGGGCGCCGAGGCGGACCGCGTTGCCGCCGATCGCGTTCGGGGCGAGCCAGATCAGCGTCGCGCCGAGCAGGTAGCCGACGAGGACGCGGCGCAGCTGGCGCTCCTCGGGCAGGCCGCGGATGAGGTAGAGGGCGCCGCCGCACCAGAGCGGGATCGCGACGAAGGAGGAGAAGGCGAAGGGGAACTGGCCGGGCTCGGGGAAGGCGAGGTTGGGGACGACGGTGAGGACGAGGGCGAGGGCGGCGACGCCGAGGGCGACGCGGTTGGCGCGCCGGCCGCGTTCGATCGCGCCGGCGAGGACGACGCCGGCGAGGAAGGCGGCGGCGACCGGGCTGGCGAGGGCGCAGGCGGCCGCGGCGCCGAGCGCCAGCTTGCCGCGCCCGGTCTGCAGGCAGCGCAGCGCCGCGAGGCCGAAGGCGACTCCCAGCGCGAAGGTCAGCTGGCCGTCGGCGAGCAGCGTCACCACGCCGGCGGCGAACCAGAGGGTCGCCCAGCGCGCCTCCACCCCCCAGCGGTCGCGGACGAGGCGGTCGAACAGGTAGGAGGAGGAGACGACGGCCAGGCCCCCCACCAGCTGCGGGCCCAGCAGCGCCGCCAGCGGCGGGAAGAGGACGCTGTAGGTGAGGGTGTAGTGGCCGCCGTACCAGCTGCCGTTCCAGATCGCCAGGCCGGCCCGCTGGAAGAGCTCGGTGCGGAAGACCTGGGCGGCGAGGTCGCCGACCGGCGGGTTCCAAATCAGCATCGCCAGCGCCAGCGCCGAGCTGAGCGCGACGGCGGGGAGCCATTCGGGGCGAAGTGGCTTTGACTGGACCATCGGAGGGAACGCCAAGGATACGGGCGCGGCCTGCGACGATTTCAAGGGTGAGCGCCGAGATCCTGGTCGTCCGCTGCGGAATCGTCCCCTACGAGGAGGCGCGCGAGGCGCAGCGGCGCCTGGCGGGGGCGCGCCAGCGCGGCGAGGTTCCCGACCTGCTGCTGCTGCTGGAGCACCCGGCCGTGTACACCCGCGGGCGGCGCTCGACGCCGGCGGAGCTGCCGATGGGAGTCGAGTGGTACGAGCGCCAGGGGATCGAGGTGCGCGACACCGACCGCGGCGGCCGCGTCACCTACCACGGCCCAGGGCAGCTGGTCGCCTACCCGATCGTCTCCCTGCGCCCCTACGGCGACGACGTGCTCGAGTACGTGCGGCGGCTGGAGCGGGTGACGATCGGCGCGCTGGCCGAGCACGGCGTCGAGGCGGGCCTCGTCGAGGGCGAGACCGGCGTCTGGGCCGGCGATCGCAAGATCGGGTCGATCGGGGTGCACGTGAGCCGGGGGGTGACGACGCACGGGCTGGCGGTCAACGTCAGCAACGACCTGCAGCCGTTCGAGTGGATCGTGCCGTGCGGGATCGAGGGATGCCAGGTGACCTCGCTCAGCCGCGAGCTGGGGGCGGAGCAGGAGCTGGGGGCGTTCGCCGACACCGTCGCGGCGCGCTTCGGCGAGGTCTTCGACCGCGCTCCCGTCGCCACCGATCCCGCCGACCTGGGCCTGGACCTGCCGGCCGCTACGCTCGGTATCCCCCGATGAGCGAGACGATCGAGCAGACCGGAGCGGCCGAGGCCGAAGCAGCGCCCGCCGAGCGCGTGCACGTCACCCGCTCCCGCGCCAAGCCGGGCGGCACCGCGGCGGCGGCCGACGGCACCGTCCCCTTCAAGCGCGCCCGCAAGCCGCCGTGGCTGAAGGTGCCGGCGCCGGGCGGGCCCAACTACCGGCGGCTGAAGGCGACGATCGGCGCCGACAACCTCCACACCGTCTGCGAGGAGGCCAACTGCCCCAACGTCGGCGAGTGCTGGGAGCGCGGCACCGCGACCTTCATGATCCTCGGCGACGTCTGCACCCGCCGCTGCGGCTTCTGCAACGTGCAGACCGGCAAGCCGACCTGGAACGACCCGCTGGAGCCGCTGCGCGTCGCGAACCAGGTGAAGGCGATGGGGCTGCGCCACGCGGTCGTCACCTCGGTCGACCGCGACGACCTGCCCGACTACGGGGCGAGCGCCTTCGTCGGCGTCGTCCGCTCGATCCGCATGCTCGCGCCCGGCTGCAAGGTCGAGATCCTCACCCCCGACTTCCGCGGCCAGGAGATGCCGCTGGCCAAGGTCGTCCACGAGAAGCCCGACGTCTTCAACCACAACGTCGAGACGGTGCCGCGCCTGTACCCGATGGCCCGCCGCGGCTCCCAGTTCCTGCGCTCGGCCCGCGTCCTGCGGATGGCGAAGGAGATGGGCGGCCCCGACGTCGTCACCAAGTCCGGCCTGATGGTCGGGCTCGGCGAGAGCTTCGAGGAGATGGTCGAGACCTTCGGCATCCTCCGCGAGCACCGCGTCCAGGTCCTAACCGTCGGCCAGTACCTCCGCCCCACCGAGAACCACCTCCCGGTCACCCGCTACTGGCACCCCGACGAGTTCGCCGCCCTGGAGAAGGCGGCCTACGACCTGGGATTCGAGTCGGTCGCGTCAGGCCCACTGGTGCGCAGCAGCTACCACGCGGACCAGAACCTGCCGGAGGGCGCGCGGGCCGAGAGCCTGATCGCTTAGCGGTCTCGCGCCGTCAGGCGTGCCTTGCGTCGGCTCAGAGTTGGCGCACCTTGGATCAGCGGGACTGATGGAGCCAGCGGGATTCGAACCCGCGGCCTTTCGGATGCAAACCGAACGCTCTGCCAGCTGAGCTATGGCCCCTCGCCCCAAAGTTTAGGCTGCCTGCGGGCCGTTCGCTAATCGTCGAAGTCGAAGTCCTTCGGCGGCTTCTGCTCGAACCAGAGGTCGTCGTCCTCGGGGGCGTCCTCGAGGAACTCGGGGGTGTCCTCCAGCACGTCCTCGTGGGAGGAGGCGGCGGGGGCAGGCGGGGGCGTGTCTTCCTCTTCGTCGTCCTCGTCCTCGGCGGGGGCTGGGACCTCGTACTCGTCGGAGGGCTCCTCGGCCGGCTCCTCCTCGTACTCGGCTTCGTCCTCCTCGTCGAGGTCGACGAAGACGGCGGGGGCTTCCTCGGTGGCAGGAGCGCCGGGCTCGTCCGGCAGCGGCGCCTCCAGCGCCTGGTTCAGCTCGTCGGAGAGCCGCTGCTCGCTGAAGAACTCGTCGAATTCGTCGGCCGGCTCGTCCTCCTCGGCGGCGGGCTCGGCGGGCGCCTCGGCCTCAGCGGGGCCGCTGGCCTCGATCCCGGCCAGCGGGTCAACCGGGGCGAGGCGGGGCTCGGCCATCTCGGCGTCGGCCAGCTGCTCGTCGGAGGGAGCGTCGGACTCGGTGGCGGCGTCCTCGAACTGGCCCTCGACGTCGAACATCTCGGTCGGCTGCTCGGCGATCGCGTGCCGCTCCTCGGTCGAGTGGCCGGGGTCGGCGATCTCGTGCTCCATCGCCGGGTGCTCCTCCTCGGCCGGGCCGTCGTCGGGCGCCTCGGCTTCAGGAGCCTCCGCGGGCGCCGTCACCGGCGGCGCCTCCTGCAGGCCGGCGATGTTGGGGACGCGCCTGCCGCCAGGCTCCTCGTCCGCCTGCTCCCCCGCCCCGACCTCGGGCGCGACGAGGAACTCGGTCGGCGCCTCGGCGAACGGATCCGGCTCGTCGGGCCGCTGCGGAGGCCCAAAAGCCTCGTCCTCCAGCCTTTTAAGCTCGACGTCATCCGCGCCGTGCGCGCGCTTCAGCTCCAGGTGCTCTCGGATTGCGTCGTCGAGGATGCTCATGGCGGGTTCCGTGAGGCTGCCAAAGACTATGCGGTTATCCTTGCGCTTGCGCGGCTATGGGATCAACTTCCCAGCCACGCCCTCGGGGCTATAGCTCAGCTGGCAGAGCGCCTGGATCGCACCCAGGAGGTCGGCGGTTCGAATCCGCCTAGCTCCATGATTTGAAGTCCCTGCACGTGGCGGGGTTCCGGTTGGGGTCGGGGCGCTGCGGTCGGCACCAGCGGCGCTCAGTTTCGGGCACGAGTGCCTGAAAACGTGGCGATGCGCGGGGATTAGCGGCGATTGCGCCCGATTCCGGACTCGCTTTCAGGCCCGAGCGGAGCTACGGTCGGCAGACACATAGAAGCGCCCCGGCGGCGCGCTAACGCCCCGGGGCCGGCACCGAAGAGCACGTCTTCGATGCGCAGAGAACGCTACTCGCCGAAGTACTCCGGCGAGGCATCGCAGCGGCTCTTCGGTGCCCTACCGAAAGGAGGGCGCATGCCCGTCACGGCAACGATCACCAAAGACCAGCGCGACGGCCTCTACGAACTGGTCCGCCACCACCTCTACAGCATCGAAGACCTCTGGATCGCGTTCGGGCGGAGCAGGGACTACGCCACCGCCGAGCGGCTCGGCCTGGAGTTCGGCGAAGACTTCCGGTTGCTGGCCGACATCGGCTGGGCCGCAGACGACGATCACGAGAGCTTCGAGCTGACCATCCCGCCACTCGACCTGATGGAAGTGGTCCGGCGCCTTCGCGGTGAAGCCGAGAGGGTCCTGGTCGAGTCAGGCACCGAGCGAGAGGCGAGCGAAGAAGACGCCAAGACCGACGAGCGCTTCCGGGCCGGCTACGACGCGTGCGAAAAGGTCTTGGCCAATCTCGATCCCCTGACGGGCAAAGCATCATGAGCTCACCCAAGAAGGGAAAGCGCCTTCGCCCCGGAGAGCTGGATGGCCAGGTGCTCGCCTACATGCACAAGCACACGGACGACGGCCCGCTGACGGCCAGCGCGATCGGCAAGGGCATCGAGCGCTCGGCCGGCGCCATCGCCAATTGCCTCGCCCGCCTCGCGAAGAACGGGAAGGTCCGCCGGGCCAAGAAGCGCCCACGCGCCTATGCCCTCAAGGAGGCCAAACCGAAATGACCGCGCCGATCGCACCTGCGGTTTTTCGAGGGCCGAGGCGCAGGCCACAGGGAGGTACGAGGCGCCCGAGCGTTGGGCATCTCGACACCTGCCTCGGCCCTCGAGAAACCGCAGGTGCGGGATGGAGAGTTCGCCCGCCGGAATCCTCGAAGCGGTTGAACGGAACGGCATGTTCCTAACGCGGCGGCTTTGCCCTGACTAGCCGGTCTCGCGGCTCATCACCCTCGAGACCCAGTGGGTCCAGAGCACTCTCTGCGGACTCCCTTAGCCTTGCGATTTCCTCATCTCGCGCATGCGCCTCTCGTAGGAGATCGCCAATCTTCTTCTGCTCTTGGTAAGGCAAAAGAGGAATTTGTTGCTCTTTGAGGAGATCCCATCCCACTCGATGCCTGCCAACCCCTGATGACCCCGACATCCACTCCGCGATCACGGCCGACGACCGAAGCACTGACCACAGATAGAGCGGATCAGCCTTCGCACCTTTCTTTAGTCTCAAGACAGTGAACTCATTAGAGACAAGCAGATTCGTGTCGGCTGGCATAACGCAGATTGCTCTGTAGACCGCGCTGATGTTGCTGACGACGATGTCCCCCGCCTTAGCACGGCCAATGTGCGCGTAAGACACCTCTTTGCCCAACGCCTGTTCGCCGGTTTCCGCCTTGCCTTCATAGCTAATACGAAGGAAGCCGTAAAGTGTGTCGGGTTCGAGCTTGACCGGTTCCTCTACAAGATCGACCAGCTCCTGAAGCTCAACCATCGAAGCACCCGCCTTTTCCCAACTTCCACGTAGCTCTGCCGCAGACCATGGCTTCAAGTGCTTGGCATCCAGCCGGCCTGAAAGTCTCTCCGCAGGCACAAGCCAAGGCCCATCTTTGCCGCTCACGAATTCGTCGAAAGCCTTAATGATCTCGTCCATCTCGTCCTCGGCCTGCTCCTTGGCCTTTGCCGCAACGCTCGGCCTAGTTCTAGAGACAACATCGTCGAGGCCGATATATCTCGACTCAAAGACAAAGACCGACGGCTGAATCTCTGCGTCGTCTTTCTTCTTAGTCAGATAAAGAATTGACGTCTTAGCTCTCGCGCCAGCGCGCTGAAACGCATCTCCATGCAAACTAATTACGGCTCTAACTATGAAGTGGTCTGAGATGAACTGGCGAACCGCAGCGTAATTCTTACCTCCCAAGACACTGTCGTCCAAAACCGTTAGGAGTCTTCCACCTGGTCGGAGGAGCTCGGAATATCGCTCCAAAAACATCACAGACGAGCGGAGTGATGCCTTTCGTTTCCCTCCGTATTCTGCGAGTTCATAGGTGTCGAGAACCTCCTTCTCCTCAGGAACGTTTGTCGAGTAACTCATCGAAAACGGTGGGTTCGTTAGGACGCAGTCAAACCTGAGCCCGTCTTTCAAGGACTTCCGGAGCTCATCTACCTCTCGCTTTACCTCCCGTGAATCAGCCTCAGAGTGTTCCGGCGGATGCCGAAGGGCGTCCGTCATATAAACACGGCTCCCCCCATCGCCGTGCAAATACATATTGATCCTGGCGATTCGCGCCACGGCAGGGTCTCGACCGGCATCAATGCCGAAGATCGCCTCGTTAGACACCTCTTGCAGCAGGGCCGCTTGTTCGGCCGTGGTTAGCGAGTTGTTATCCCATACCTGCTTGCGCATCTCAGTCAGCGCCTCAATGAGGAAACCTCCAGTGCCACAACATGCGTCAAGCACGCGATCGATGCCATTCTCGCCAGGGCCGGCATGGAGCTTGGCGAGCCGCGTCATTACCTTTACGACACTCCGGGGCGTGAAGTACTGCCCAAGATCCTGCCCCCGCATCGTCGCAACTAGAAACGCCTCGAACATCCTTCCATTGAGATCCTCGTCGATGCCGAACAGATAGTAATGTTCTAGCTCCTTTACAACTCGACGGATAGTCCCAGGTGAAAGACGAAGCCTCTCGCTCCCCTCAAAGATGCGCTTACGCTTGCGCTTTGAAATATCGTCCTCAAGTTGTTCAACTAGCCGCCGGAACAGGAGCGTATCTACTGGATTTGCCTCGTACTCTTCACTCTCAGCAATCCAGCGTGTCGAAAAACGAACCTGCGATTGCGGAACCTGACCCTCCTTGCTTATCTGTTCCAGTAGTTGGGGATCGTCACGTAGACGGCGATCCTCCCAGAGCTTCACGAAGAGCAACTTGGCGAACTCCACAAAAGCAGCTTGTGGACTCATCTTCTCCGTACTCCAAATGATCCGGTGGCATCGGTTGAACGCTTTCTTGACGGCGTCCATCTCGGGACGTTCCAACCGATGCCCTACTGGCTTGTCTTTCTTAACCTTCTCCCAGCCCTTACGTGCCTCGTCTGCCCCGAGGAGGTGTTGCAAGGCGTCGAACTTTGTATTGCCATCCACAAAATCACGAAAGCGGAGAGAAAGGACCGCCTCCTCTTGGTCCCATACGTAGACTCGCGTTAGCAAGCCGTTCGTGAGCATGTAGTAACGGAGCGGCTTGGTTTTGTCTTGTCGGTTGACTTGCAGCGCATACCCCGCTCCTTGATACGTATAGTTCTCGATGCGCTCATTCGGGAGACTTCGCATCAATCAACCACCGCGGATGTTTTCCGCATACCAGGAGGTAATCAGGGCGATATAGCTCTTTGCGGCTTCCCTTAGGGATCCGGCGCTGGTCAATCCGCTCCTTCGTCTTTATCTCGCGATCTTCGTAGCCGAGATCCTTGAGCAAGCGAAGAACAAAGAACGACTCAACGCTGGCCTCGTTGGAAAGATCACTTGAGAGGCAGTATTTGTTTTTGGCAGCGCGACTGGTCATGTCGGGCTATGCCCTGGAGACGGAGGGGACATCCCCGGGCGAGGCTAACAAGAAGGCCGGTCAGGAGAGGGCCACGGGCATGTGGCCGCTCGTTCAGCTGCGCCGCGCGCGCCAATCGACCTGAGGGCCAGCGCGAGCGGCCGTTCCGACGCTCAGGGCAGCAACGGTCATCGCCGTGCCATCCGCTCGAATGTCGCTAGCTCCGCCGCCTCGATCATCTCCCCCTTGACCAGAGCCTTCAGCCGTGCCCGCTCAACCGAGCCGCGCCGCATCATGTGGGTGTAGACGCGCAGGGTGAACTTCGGGTCGGTGTGGCCGAGCTGGGCCATCACCGAGGCGGGGTCCTCGCCGGTGGCGATCAGGATCGAGGCGAAGGTGTGGCGCAGCTTGTGCGGCGTGACGCCGTGCGGCAGCGGCATCTGGCCGCGCTCTTCGAGCAGCTCGTCGGCCCGCTTCGACGGCCGAGGCGAGGATGCGGTTGCGCAGGTTGTCCTTGTCGCGCCGACCGCCGGTGCCGGTGGGGAAGACGAGATCGTCGGGGCCGCTGCGGTAGGCGCGCGCCTTGTGGGCGGCGAGGTCGTCGCGCAGGAGCGGAAGCAGGATCGGATCTCCCGCAGCCCGGCCTGGGTCTTCGAGCGGCCGATCGAGATGCGGCCGTTGGCGAGATCGACGTCGCGCCAGAGCAGGTTGCACGAGCTCGCTCGCCCGAGGCCGGCGAGGAGCAGCGTGGCGATGATCGCCGGCGGTCGGTGAGTGAGCGCAGCGCATGTCGCGGTCGAGCTCGGCCGGCGGCCTCCAGCAGCGCCTCGATCTGCTCGGCGCGAGTCGAGGTGGACCGGGCGGGCCTGCGTCGCCTTGAGCCGGCGGCGGCGGCCCGCCGCGCGGGTTCTCGGTGATGTAGCGTGTACTCGACCGCGACCGAGAGCACCCACTGCAAGGCGTCGATCGTCTTGTTGATCGTCGCGGCGCAGAGCGGGCCGCAGCGCCTGCCCGTGGTCGTTGCGCATCGGCTGGCCGCCGCTCGATCGCCCGGCGCGCGGGCCTCGGAGACTCGCGACCATGTGGCCGCGGTAGGCGTCGACCGCCTGGACGTCGATCTCGTGCGAGCGGCCAGTCGCCGAAGTAGGGGATCAGATGGCGTGAGCGCCCATCTCCTTGTACTGGCGTCGTGCGCCTCGCTGACCTCGCCCTTGCGGGCGCGCCATCAGAGTCCGGGCGAAGGAGCCGAAGGTCGGCATCGTCGTCGGATGCCTCGCTCCGCTCGCCGCTGGCCCTGCGAGCGTCGCCGCGTCGGCGGCACCCAGATGCCGCGCCGCACGTCGGCCATGACGTTCGCGAGCTCCTCCTCGGCGCGCTTGCGGTTCCAGCCCTCGGCCTCCAGGCCGAGCGTCAGGTACTGGCGCTCGCCGTAGGCGCGGAAGCGAAGCGCGTAGCCGCGCCCGCTCTTCCAGTGCCGCTCCACCACCTGCCCTTCCGATCTACGAGCCACTCTGATCACCTCCTGGTCCGTGAGCGCCGGAGAGCGGCAGGCGCGGTCGCCGAGGGCGGCGGAGATCCGCTCGCCGCTAGGCTGAACATCGCGCCGAAGCTTCCTTCCGGCGCCGGGCCGGGGGCGTTTGCGCGCCGCCCGGCCGTCTGTTTCTTGTCCGACGACAATAGCTCCGCTGTGCCCAGGAAGCGAGCCAACCTGACCCGGGACGCATGCCTACCGCTCCTCCTCGTCGTCGGGCGAGTTGCCGAGCCAGTCGACCGGGCGCTTGCGGTCGCGCGCTTCCCGGAAGATCGGCGCGAACGGCCCCTTCCGCTGCAGGTCTTCGAGGCGGCAGAAGCTGACCGCCACCTCGCCGCGCGCCTGTGCCATCGCCGGGTGGTCGCGCAGGAGCATCGACGCGAACGTGCGCCGCGTGGTCAGCGCTTCCCGAGAGGCGCCGGTCAGCACGCAGAGAACCCTCGGGAAGACCGGATAGCGATTGCGCCAGAGCGACTGTCCTTCCGCGTCGGCAGCCCGGTAGAGCTGGGCGTAGCGACTCAGCTCCGCGACGAGGCGATCGACCGAGAGCGTGGCGCGGTCGAGCTCGAGGAAGCGCAGCTCGAGGACCGTGTCGTTGTCCTCGGGTCGCAGGTAGGTCGAGGACGGCGTCCGCGAAGAGCGTGCGGTGGCGACGGCCGCGACCGCGGCTCATGGGGTGGGCGACCTCCTGGCGCCAGGAGAACGGGCCGAATTCGTCACCGCGCTCGCGCGCCGCCTTCAGGAAGCAGATCGCGGCGTCGTTGACGGCGATGGTGTGCGCCCTCAGCGGGCCGGCCGCGTCGCTCGCCTGGAGCACCCGCGGCTGCGTCTCCAGCCCGGCCACCTCGAAGGCGAGCGCGGCCCCGCGCTCGCTGACGAACCAGAGCCGTCGCGGCGCGATCCGCGTGTCGACGTGGTGGATCAGCCCGGCCTCCTCGATGCCGGCGAGGATCTGCTGGGTGCGCCGCAGGCTGCGCCCCGGCAGATGGATTGTCTGCACCTGCTCGGTGGAGAGCACGCGGTGCTCGCCCAGCGAGGCGATGATCTCGGCAGTTGCCTCGGGCAGGCCAACGGCCGCGGTCGGCGCCGAGTGGCGACCCTTCTTATCGGCGCGGCGATCGGTGCGCGCACCGGTACGGCCACGCGAGCGCCGGTCATGCCGGTTGCGCCCCGTTGCGGGATCGAGCCGCTGCGTAGCCAGCGCGGAGGCGATAGCGACGGCGCCGAGAGCGAGGGGCGCGAGCGACGAGGCGGGAACGATCGAGAGCAGCATCGGGGCGGCGAGTTTGCACTTCATGTCCCGACCTTGATGCAGCGTAGAGATGTCGGCAAAACGCCGAGCCGGGAAACGGCGCAGCCATCGGCGTTCGCGGCAGTCGGGCCCCGTCGCGAGCTGAAGGGTTGGACGAAGGGACGGACGCAGTCTTGGTCGAAGGGATGGACGCAGTCGGAACCGTCCACTTCGACGCATCGGGAGATGCGCCGAGCGTGGTCTCCGACGCGCGCGGACTTGGGGAGGAACAGCGGGCAAGATCTTCATGCCCCTTGGACTAGCTCCGCTCGCGAGGGAAGTCAAATCGCCCTACGGCGTTGCCCGTAATCCCCGCGCATCCCCGCTAATCGCCGCGTATTTCGTCGACGAAACTTTTAGATCGAGCTGCATCACGCGGTCGAGAGCCGAACCGGCCAACCTCTGAAATGCGTGCCCTAACTATCCTAACTGTTAGGATGTTGATGGCATGGAACTACCTGCTCGACCCCTGCTCGCCTCGGCGCTTGACGCCCGACTGTTTGTCGATCGCAAAGTTGAGCTCGAAACGCTCGAGCGCAATGCCGAGAGCCGCCTCAACAGCCTCGTAGTCGGCCCGCCTGGGATCGGCAAGACTTCTCTTCTGCACCAGCTCGAGCGCCGCCTCGATGGCCATGCAGAGCTTGAGCCCATCTTCGTCGACGGCGCTGGGCGCGCGGCAAGCCCGGAGGAGCTGCTCTCGCTCATCGCCTACAGGCTCGGTGAAGATCGAGCGCGGCTTTCCTACATGGGAGAGGCAATGCGATCGGCGGGGCGCCGACCGCCGCACACCGGGACGGAGCAGTTGCTCGCCGCCTTGCGAACCGTCCGCGAGGCGTTGGCCGAGCGAGAGCGCCGAGGCGTCCTGATCATCGATGAGCTTCCGTCCGGAGAAACCGCCCACGCTCTCTTCGGACAGCTTCGCGATGAGCTGTGGAGCCTGCCAGCCACCTGGGTCGTCGCCGCCCGGACCAGCGAGCAGGCCGCCTACCTGCGCCCGCCGGCGAGTGCCTTCTTCGAGTCGGTAGTCACGGTCGGGCCGCTGCCGGAAACGACCGCGATACAGCTACTCAAGAAGCGGACTGCCGATGCCGAGATCGACGGCGATCTGCTTCGCAAGATCGCAGCCGCGGCAGATGGCCAGCCCCTTGCCCTTCTGATCTCGCTCGCACGCCAGACGCTGCTCGAAGGCCGGAGCCTGAACGACGCACAAGGCGCCCAGGACGAGCGAATGCAAAGAGCGAAGCAGCTCGGCGACGCCGCGAGCCGCCTCGTCGACTACATCGAAGCGAACGGGCCTGTCAGCGCATCCGACGCCCGCATGCTCTCCGAGCTCAGCTGGACCCGGGGCCGCGCCACTCAGGTTCTGCGCCAGCTTGAGCAGGCCGGGCTGGCCGAGGTGAGCAACGAGCGGGTAGGTTCGAGTCGCAGGAAGGTCTACACGCTGAAGACGGAGCTGAAGGGAGCTGCATGAGCAGGGAGCTGATCGAGGCGCTGCGCGCGGCGGCAGCCTTTGACGCGACGCCGCTGCCGGAGGATCTCGCGGCGCTGCACGTCCCCTTCGACGACCTGCTCGGCGAGGGGAGGACCGAGCGCGAGCTGCGCAAGGCGGCCGAGGCAAGTGGGCGGATCGCTCTCGTCGGCGCGATGGGCGCAGGGAAGTCCAGTGTGCTGTCCTACGCGCTGACGCCCTCGGAGGGCTTCGCGCCCATTCCTATCTCCGTCGCGCCAGAGAGCGACGAGACCGTCACCGATCCTGGTCGGTTCGCCCAGCACGTCGTCCGGGTGGTCAGCACCTGGGCCGCCGAGGTCGAGATGCTGTCCTCGGAGCAACGCGACGAGCTGCTGCGATCCGTCGCGGAGGGGCGAGTGATGTCGGCTCGCTCCAAGCAAACTCACGCTGGCCTCTCCCTTCAGCTGCCTTGGATCGTCAAGGGTGAGCTCGCCCGGGACATCAAACGGGATCTGGCGCCGGCAGTCGAAGTCGAGCGCTCGGCCGTCGAGTACCTCGACGCTCTCAAGCGGCTGATGCGACTCATCCGCACGATCGAGCTGCAGCCCGTGCTGATCATCGACGACTCCGACCGCTGGTTGCGCCGAGGCGAGCCGCGCCCGGACATAGTCGGCGCGTTCTTCGGTCGGATCGTCAGGGAGCTTGCCGAGCTGGAGACCAGCCTGGCGATCGCCGTGCATGAGCACTACATCAGCCTCGATGAGTATCGCGACAACACCGTTGGGGTGATCAACACCCGCATAGATGTCCCGGAGCTGACGGAGGAGGGGCAGCTCACGCGTATCCTCGACCACCGTGTCCAGGTGATGGGCGGAGGCGAGGGCTCGGCCGAGATACTCGACGCCGAAGGCCTTGCCCGGCTATGGCAGTTCTACGCGGACGAATGCGGCCGGAGCCTGCGCAAGACGCTGCAGATCGCGCACACGGCTCTCAGCGAGGCCGCGCGATCGGAGGCAGATCATGTTGGTCTGGCGCTGATCGAATCCTCAATCGCCGCTTGGGAACCGCAGGACACGTAAAAGATCAGGCAGCTTACGTGGCGGTGCCCATCGTGCGCACGCCATATGCGGCTGCTACCTGGGGTAGAACTACACGCTAGGAGTTTCAGGCTCCCCGGGGTGTCTCTTCTCCTCGGGACTGACGTTGAGATCGGCGTTTCCGTCACTATCTCCTTCAAGTGCTTTCTGGTTTCGAAGCTTATCCCCAGCTCTCGATCCACTGACCTCGGAAAGATGTCCCGACCCACCTCCCTCGCTATTCGGAATACTGTCTAGCTCCTCGCCCTGCTTGAAGGCCTGCTCAGCGGAGGTTGCATCGAGTTCCTTACCAATGAGGATCGACTCGTCGAGACGTGGCTGCGTATCGGCTGACTCAATCCGCTTCAGCCTTCGTTTGTCGATGCCGGTGGCCGCCGCAAACTCATCTATGGTGATGCCCAGTGCGGTGCGGCGGTCCTTGTATTCTCTCGTGATCTGACTGGTCTCGGTGCTGGTCTTGAGGATGCGCAGCTCTCTCTCTAGTTGCATACGCATTTCGCTCGCAGTTTGAAAGCGATCATTCTGAATCGAGCTGCACGCTCTGACCAGCAGCAGTGCCAAACTCTCGCGCATCTCGGTACATACTCACGGGGATCAATCGGCTGCACGCCAGCCACCGGAATTTCCTGCGGAAACGGGTGATGGCCGGTCAGGAGCTCATAAGAACGACCCCGGTTGCAAAGAGGTCGTGGGTTGGGTGCCAACCTCCGATGCCGCCCTCCGGCGCGAAGTAGGCAGGGGTACCGGAGGTCGTCTCGGTTGCCTGCCTAGCTGGTGAGGCAATGTTGAAATCGACCAGCACCACCTGACCGTCATCTCGAATCATGATGTTCTCCGGCTTGATGTCCCGGTGGATCAGTCCCTTTGCCTGCAACTCATTCAACTCGTGCAGGTCCTCGATGGCCATCTCGCCCTGCTCACCCGCCTTCTTCAACTCGGCGATTCGATCATCGTTCGGGTGAACCGCCTGGAGCGCGGCTAGCACCTGAATTACGATTGATATCGAGCGCTCCGGAGGGAGTTCACCGATCTGTCGGAGGGTCTTCCCCTCGATGAACTCACAGACGATGAACCAGCGAGAGCCATAACAGTCTCCCCAAAGCAGTTTGACCACGTTCGGATGGTTGACCTTGCGTAGGGCGGAGATCTCGCGGAGCGCCATTTTCGGATCGCTCGACTTGAATAGCTTTAGTGCCCGATCTACCCGCTCATAAATGTCGTGTACGCGGTACACCCGAGCGAATCCGCCGCCGCCGAGATCCTCTTTGATCTCGAAGCGACTAGCAAAGGCCTCTCCGGGTTTCAGCGTCTTCTCCTCGGACTCGGCAAGGTCCTTCTCTTCGTTGCGCGGCTGATGCAACAACCGGGCGGGCTTCCCGGTCAGCCGCTCGCTCAGCATGCTGTATCCGCGCTGGCCCCCGAGATGAGTCACGGTGCGAGTACGGAAGCGCTCACGCAGATCCGCTGCATTTAGGGGCGCAAGTAGTTCGCTGTGGATCGCGTGGAAAGAGTCTTGGTCGTAGCCAACTCTGCCCATCAGCAGAAAGTGACTAAAGCCCGACCCCGTGTACATAGAACCGTCATGGATGGCCTTGGCGTCATTTAGGATCTTCTCCACACTCTCCTCGAAGATCTCGAAATCCTCTTCCTCCAACTCAGTAGAGCCACTAACCATCACCACGAACTTGACTCCGGGATTGGGACTGTCGTCGCCTCGCCCGTCCATTCGTGCCAGTAGGTGTCGGTTTTCGAGTAGCTCAAGTTGCTCCGAATCAACTCCAACCAGATTTTTCTCGACCTGCGCGATGAGCTCCGGGGTCAGCCGTCCGATTGCCTTGTCTTTCGGAAATTTCTGTTTACCGTTCTTGAAGAAGGGCCAGTGACGGACCATGTACTCGACCTGGAACGGATCAAGCATGGAGAGCCCTGCGGAAGAAAGCTCATGCGTAAGGCTCTCGTGAAAGTCATCGAAGGAACAGCCATCTGGAAGCCACACTCGGAGCAAGAGGTCGTATACGCCCAGGAGCTCATATACGACCAGTCCCCCCACGCCGTGCAGCTCGCAGGTAGCGGCGATCGCAGCCTTGACCTTGTCCCGTTCGTAGACGGGGTCAAAGCCAATGCGCCAAAAGTAGAGGCTCTCGTGCGCCTTCTGCGTGTGCACGCGATGGTGCCACAGATAGGCCGGGAGATTGGGGTCTGATCGCGGTATGTCGGGATTTACATCAGCCAAGCTCCGGCTCCTTGAGGTGAGACGCTAGGCGCGCGACTGTGGCTGAGAAGCGACAGCTGGGGGATTCTCTTCAAGGAAGATCACCCTGAGGTGCCGTGGTATCTGCTCTTCGATCTCTTCGCGCTCGGTCCGACTACCGACTCTGATCACCTGGACTGGCCTCAGTATCTCGGCACGCCTCTCATCGAGGTCAGGGCGATAACGCGGAGCGCGGACTCGCTCATAGCCGTAGAAGTGACGATCAGCCTCGGCGAGGGCCCGGTTTCGCCGGGGCAGAGTCTCCGACAGGTTTCGGTTAGGGCCGTCAATATTGGTGACGACTCGAACATGACCGGAGCGATTGGAGCGATTGGGAAGAGCAGGCTTTTCTTGTCTTCCCCGAGCTTTCAACACGAGGAAGGCAACTGACGCCGCAGGAAGCGCTAGAAGAAGCACGATCAAGCCAGTCTCATTCATGGCGGTATCTAATCAGAAACACAGGAGTGGTTTACGGGAACTGGAGCGGTCGCACGATACAACCGATATCTGCCCAGTCCAGGCACTCGGCCCCAGGAGTGCCCGAAACGCCGACAATCCCCGCTAATCGCTGCGTATCCGCGACCGGGACGACTCTCGTGCCAGTCCGCGAATCCCCTGCTAATCCGCATCTTCTAACGCCAAATCACCGCCCAGAGCCGAGTCATCGCACCCAGGAGGTCGGCGGTTCGAATCCGCCTAGCTCCATCTGGTTTCCCCCGATCAGCCGCTCCACCCGCCGTGTGGGAAGGCGTGCGGACAGGCGGCGACCTCCACTGCCGGTGGGCGAGGGGTCATTGCCCCCGGTTCAATCCCACGACATGCCGCTGATATGGAAATAGCGATCCCATGCCTCCACCAGAGCCTTCTGGCAGCGTGGCGGAAGGTCGGCGCTGTTGGGGACGAGCTCCAGCGCTTTTTCGAGGGAGTCGGGGTCGTGACGTTCCATCAGCGCCACCGCGGCCTCGACTGCGTCCGGTCCGCAGCGCCGGATGCGGATCTGCAGCCGGTCGTCGTAGCTGTCATGCCGGGACTTGGAGGTCGCTTCTTCCATTGCAATAATCTTAATACTTTCTAAGATATGCTATTTTCGTGACATGGCGGACGTGGGCGCACCGACTGGGGAGGATTGATGTCTGCCGCTGCACGGAAATCGCAGGTCGGGGCTAAATCGCAGGCAGGGCCGCCACAACCGATCCACAAGATCAAGGCGGACTTCTTCCGGACGCTGGGCCATCCGGCGCGGGTACGCATCCTGGAGCTGCTGAAGGAGGGAGAGCTGGCCGTCGGCGAGCTGCAGGCGGAGCTCGAGATCGACTCCAGCGGCGCCTCCCAGCACCTCGGTGCGATGCGTCGGCAGGGGCTGCTCGAGTCTCGGCGCGAAGGGACGAGCGTCTTCTACCGGGTGCGAGACCCGCGCATCTTTCAGCTGCTCGAGACGGCCCGGCAGCTGATCGGCTCTTACCTGGAGGAAACTCAGGCGCTGCTCGGCGAGTTGGACGACTCACCACCATCCCGCCGCAAAACCGGCGCCAAGCGCCGCTGAGAGCGACGACCGTCGACCGGTTGGGCCGCGCGGCTCTCAGATTCGCCGTTGGACCTTGGGCGTGAGCTGCTCGGAATTGCTCGTTGCGTTGGGCTTGGCCCTGCTGGTCGCCGGGACGTTGGCGCCCATTGCCCACCGGGCTCTTACAGCCGCGATCGCCCTCCAGGCGGCGGGCATCGCACTGCTCGGCCTCGGCGGCGCCCTCGTCCTGTTCGGCGCCCCCGCCTTCGGCGCTTCCTTCCGAAGCTCCCTGCATCCAGCCCTGGGGATCGACGGGCTTACGGGTTTCTTTCTCGCCACCCTGGCTCTGGTCGGCGCGGCGGCGCTGGTCTACTCCCGCGGCTACCTCGCGGGCGTCGCCCATAGCCGCGCCCTGATCGCCCTCGGCGGGTTGTTCCTGATCGCCCTCGTCGGCGTCGTGATGGCGCGGGATCCATCCTCGTTCCTCGCCTGCTGGGAGCTGATGACATTGGTGCCGGCCACGGCGATCCTCGTGCGTCGCAGCGACGCCACGGTCCGCCACGCCGTCTACGTCTACCTGGCGGTCACCCACCTGGGAGGCGCCGGCGTCTGGATCTGCGTGCTCGCCCTGGCTCACTACGGAGCGCTCGGGCAACCCGGCGGCGCTCGCCGCCCAGGGCGCCGGGGTTCAGGCGTTCATCATCGCCGCCGCGATCGTCGGGTTCGGGACCAAGGCCGGCCTGATGCCCCTGCACTCGTGGCTGCCTCGCGCTCATCCGGTCGCGCCGAGCCACATCTCCGCGCTGATGTCGGGGGTGATGATCAAGGTGGCCCTGTACGGGTTGATCCGCGTCCTCTTCGAGTGGGCCGCTCCAGCTCCGTTGTGGGCGGGCCTGGTGGTGCTCGGGCTGGGGCTGCTGTCGGCGCTGGGCGGCGTCCTCTACGCGCTGGTGCAGCACGACCTCAAGCGGCTGCTCGCCTTCTCACTCGATCGAGAACGTCGGGATCGTCGCGCTCGGCCTCGGCGCCTCGATCCTCTTCGCGTCTCAGGGCGATGCGACCTGGGCGGCGATCGCCTTCGCCGCGGCTCTCCTCCACATCCTCAATCACGCGGTGTTCAAGGCGCTGCTGTTCCTCGCCGCCGGCGCCTTCGAGCGCGCGGTCGGCTCCCTCGACCTCGACCACCTCGGCGGCCTGCTGCGGCGCATGCCCTGGACGGGCGGGGCCTTCCTGGTCGGGTCGATGGCGATCGCCGGTGTGCCCCCGCTCAACGGCTTCGCCTCGGAGTGGCTCACCCTGCAGGCGCTGGTCCATGTCGCCCTCGGGCCCGGCCCTCGGGCTCGGCTTGGCCGGCGCCCTCGCGGCGGCTGGCCTCGCCGCGACCGCGGCGCTTGCCGTCTTCTGCTTCGTCAAGGTGGTCGGCCTGGTGCTGCTCGGCGCTGCCGCGCCGGGCGGAGGTCGAGGGGGCGGTCGAGGCGCGGCCGGGATGAGAGCGGCGCCGGTCGTTCCTGGCCGGCTGCTGCGTCGCCCTCGGCGCCGTCCCCGGCCTGCTGATCCCGTCGCTGATGGAGCTGGCCCCGCAGCCGCAGAGCCTGGCAGCCGAGCCGGGCCTCTCCATCCCCGGCACCGGCTCGCTGCCCTCGCCGTGGCTCCTGCTCGGGCTCCTCGCGCTGACCGCGCGTGGCTCTGGCGCCTGCGCGGCTCGCGGCGCGAGCGCCCCGGTCCCCGCCTGGGCCTGCGGCCAGCGGATCGAGCCCGCGCTCGGCTGGAGCTCGGCGGGCTTCACCAAGCCACTGCGGCTGGTCCTCGAGGCGGTCCTGCGGCCCCGGCGGGAGATCGTCGCGGTGCGCGAGCACGGTCAGCTCCAGTCCGTCCGCTACCGCGGCGAGATCCCGCACCTCTTCGACACGCTGCTCTACGGGCCGGTGCAACGCGGCGCCCTGGCGAGCGCCCTGATCGCCCGCCGCCTGCAGTCCGGCAGCGTCCGTGCCTACGCCGGCTATCTGCTCGCGCTGCTCCTGGGCCTGCTCGTCGCTGGTGCGCATCGGGGCGATCGGGTGAACGCGCTCGCCGGCAGCGATCCAGGTGGTCGGCGGGCTCGCCCTGGCGCCGCTGCTTCCAGGGACGATCCAGACGCTCAAGGCGCGCCTGCAGGGGCGTCGCGGCCCCTCTCCGCTGCAGCCCTACCGCGAGCTGCGCCGGCTATGGGGAAAGACGCTCGTCGACCCTCAGCCGACCACCTTCGTCTACCGGCTGGCGCCGTGCCTCGTCGCCGCCGCGACGGTCCTGGCGCTGTTCCTGGTGCCGATCGCCGGGCTCTCGCCCGGCTGGCCGCTCGGCAACGACGCGCTGGTCCTCGTCGGCCTCTTCGCGCTCGGCCCGCTTCGCCCTGGCCGCGGCGAGCTGGGACACCGGCTCGGGGTTCGCGCTGATGGGATCGAGCCGCGACCTGACCCTCTCCGTCTTCGCCGAGGCGCTGCTGGTCTTGGCGCTCGATCCTCGCCGCGCTGCCCGCCGGCAGCACCGACCTCGGTGGCGATGAGCGCCGGCGCCAACGGCTCGCGCCGTTTGGAGCGAGCCGGCCCACTGGTGCGCGGCGGCTCGCCTTCGGCCTCGTCGTCCTCGTCGAGACCGGGCGCCAGCCGATCGACAACCCCGACACCCACCTCGAGCTGACGATGATCCACGAGGGGCCGCTGCTCGAGTACGCGGGCCGCGACCTGGCGCTGCTGCAGTGGAGCGCGGCGGCCCGCCACTGGATCGTGCTGGTCGCTCGCCGCCGAGCTGTTCCTGCCCCACTGGGGAGGGTTCGGCGCCCAGCTTGCCTGCCTCGCTCGCCGGCGTCGCGCTGCTCTGCGCGGGCCTGGCCTTGACCGAGACGGCGCAGGCGAAGATGCGGATCCTGCGCGCCCCGGCGCTGCTTGCCGGCGGCTGCCTGCTCGCCCTGGTCGGGCTGGCCAGCTGGCTGGTCGGGGCTGAGCGTGAGCGACGGCGCGATCGCAGCGCTGGTCGCGCTCGGCTTCGGCGTGATGCTCGTGCGCCGCCGCAGCCTCGCGACCTGGCTGGTCGCCGCCCAGGCGCTGCTGCTCGGCGTGGCGGCACTCTCGCTCGCGGGGGGTCGCCGGCTGCGTTCCTCGTCGCCGCGATGATCCTCCTCGTTCGTGCCGTGGCGCTGCCGGCGCTGCTGATCTTCACTCGCCGCACGCACCCCGGAGCCGTACCTGGTCGCTCCGGCGACGACGGTCGTGGTCCGGCTGCTCGTCGCCGCCGCGGTCGCGCTCGTCGCGGTCGCGTCGATGCCGCCGCTCGGCCTCGGCGACCGCGCCGCCGAACACGGCGCGATGGCGCTGCTCTGCCTCGGGATCGCGATCGTCGTCATGCGCCGGCCGGCGCTCCTGCAGGTGCTCGGAATCCTCGTCGCCGAGAACGGCGTCTACCTGCTGGCCATCTCGGTTCCGGGCGGGCTGCCGTCGCTGATCGAGCTCGGCGTGCTCTTCGACCTGGTGCTCGTCGTCACCGTCGCCGCCGCCTTCACCCAGAAGATCCACGGCGAGGTCGGCAGCGGCGACACCGACCTGCTGCGGGGCGCTGCGTGACTGACGCCGCCGCACCGATGATCGTCGCCGTCCTGGCGGTGCCGCTGGGCGCGGCGCTGCTCGTGGCCCTGGCGCCGACCGCCCCGCGCCGCGGACCGCCTCAACCTGGCCACGTCGGCCCTGACCGCGGCGCTCGCGCTCGCGCTCGCCGTGGCTGCCCTCGCCGCGGCACCGGACGTTGCGGCCCGCGGGGAGCTGGTACGTGCTCGACGCCGCGGCGCGGCGTCTTCCTCGCCCTCGTCGCCGTCGTCGGCCTTGCCAGCGCCGCCGTCTCGCCCGTCCTACCTGCGCCACGCGGGCCGCGGCTGGTTCAGCGCCGCGGCGCTCCCACGCCTGGTACTACGCCGCCTTCAACCTCTTCTGGGCGGCGCTGCTGGCCCTGCCGCTCGCCGACAACCTCGGCCTTGCCTGGCTGCTGATCGAGGCGACGCACCGCTGCCTCGGCGCTGCTGGTCGCCTTCAGCGGCAAGCGCAGCGCGCTCGAGGCGGGCTGGAAGTACGTCGTGCTGACCACGCTCGGGCTCGCCATCGCCCTGCTCGGGATCGTCGTCCTCTTCGTCGCCGCGGTTCGGACGGCTCGGGCCTCGCCCGGCTCGACTGGCAGGCGCTCGCGCCGAGTGGCGGAACGGCTGCCCGCGCAGACGACGCTCGTCGCCTTCGTCCTGATCATCGTCGGACTGGCCAGCCAAGATCGGCTGGGCGCCGGTCCACAACTGGCTTCCCGACGCCCACAGCGAGGCGCCGCCGCCGGTCAGCGCGATGCTCTCCGCGGCGCTGCTGCCGACCGTCCTGCTGATCGCCTGGCGGACCAAGCTCGCGCTGGAGCCGGCGCTCGGCGGCAGGCGCGGTCCGGGAGCTGTTCATCGGCTTCGGGCTCGCCTCTCGCTGGTGATCGCGATCCCGTTCCTCTGGCGGCCGCTGCCGTGGAAGCGCCTGCTCGCCTACTCGAGCCTCGAGCACATGGGGATCCTCGCCCTCGGGATCGGATTCGGCACGCCGCTGGCGATCGCCGGCGTCGTCGTCCACGTCGCCGGCCACGGGATCGCCAAGGCGCTCGGCTTCTACACCGCGATCCCGCTGCTGCGCCAGGATCCGAGCACGGCGCGACAGCGCCGCCGCGCGGCGTCGCCCGGACGAGCGCGCCGACCGCCACGGCGATGGCGGTGAGCCTGTCTATCGCTCGCCGGCCTGCCGCCCTCGCCGCTCTTCGTCTCCGAGGTGATGATCCTGCTGGGTGGGATGGAGGCCGGCCTGATCGCGGTCTCCTCGATCGCCGCCGTCCTGCTCGCGCTCGGCTTCCTCGGGCTCGCCCACGCTCTGCTCGAGGGGCTGCTCGGCGAGAGGGAAGGGCGGGCAGCGCGCCGAGCCCACGCGCTCGGCACGAGCCATGGCGCTGCTCGCCGGCACCGCGGCGTCGGCTCTGCTCGGGCTGACCGTCGCCGCCTACGCCCTGCCGGGCTCGGGCATCGTCGAAGCGCTGATGGGGAGCGGCGCATGAGCCCGGTGCCGCACGACGCCACCAGGCGATCGAGCGAGTGGCGGTCGCGGCTTCGGGCTGGCGCGACGCGTGTCGGCGGAGCGCTCGACGGCGGCGAGCGCTTCTGCGGCGCCTACGCCGGCGGCGCCGGACTCGGGGCGGCGCTGGAGCGCGCTGTTCGCGCGCGGTCGCGAACACGCGCGTGCTTGTCAACCGGTCCCGAGCGGTGGCGAGGTGCCCGTCGATCGTCGACTTCCTGCCGGCGGCGGAATGGGACGAGCGCGAGGCCCACGATCTCTACGGGCTGCGATTCCCCGGCCACGAGCCGCTGCGCCCGCTGGTCGACCCACCCGCGCGACGACACCGAGCTGGACCATCCCGGTCGAGGGCGAGGGGGTGTACGAGGTGGCGGTCGGGCCGATCCACGCCGGTGTGATCGAGTCCGGCCACTTCCGCTTCCACGTCGTCGGCGAGCGGATCCTGCTCCTCGACCCGCGCCTCTTCTACAAGCACCGCGGCCTCGAGCGCGCCGCCGAGGGGCGGGAGCTGGCGGAGGGCCTGGCCTTCGCCCAGCGAGCCTGCGGGGCCTGCGCCGTCGCCAACTCGGTCGCCTACGCGCTGGCCTGCGAGAGCGCCCTCGGCCTGCGGCCTCCCGGGAACTGCGACGCGCCCGCACGCTCCTGCTCGAGCTGGAGCGGCTCTACAACCATCTCAACGACATCGCCGCGATCTGCGCCGGAGTCGGGTTCGCGCCCGGGAACATGGCTTTCGCCGCGCTGAAGGAGCGGGCGATGCGCCTCAATCTGACGACTCGCCGGGCACCGCTTCCTGTTCGGGTCGGTCGAGGTCGGCGTCCAGTCCAGCTCGACCGTTCCCGCTGCGCTGGTCGATCTGGCTCTCGGTGAGCTTCGCGAGCTTCGGCACGACACGGCGCGGGCCTGGCGCGAGATCCAATTCGCTCGCCTCGGTCCAAGGCTCGCCTCGACGGAGTCGGGGTCCTCGATCGCGACGACGCGCGTCAGGCTCGGTGCGGTCGGCCCGTCGCCCGCGCCTCCGGGCGTCAGGCTGGACACCCGCGCGAACAGCCCCGGGCTCTGGTACGAGTCCTCGTTCGCCGCGGCCGTTCCGCCGCGGCGCCGACGGCGACGTCGCTGCCCGCCTCGAGGTGCGTGCTCTTGAGCTGGTCGAGGTCTTCGCGATGCTGGAGGATCTTCTGCCGCGCTCCGGTCGTGCCCCGACGAGGCGAGCTCGGCCGGTCCGTCCGCGAGCATCGGCGTGGCCCGGGTCGAGAGCCCGCGCGGGGAGACCGTCTGCGTCGTCGAGCCGGAGCTGTGCCGCGTCGCCCGCCTGCACCTGCGCACCGGCTCCTACGCCAACTGGCCGGCGCTGGCCTAGGCGACGGCTGGCAATCTGCTGCCCGACTTCCCGCTGATCAACAAGAGCTTCGAGCTCTGCTACGCCTGCGTGGACCGCTGATGTTCGTCCTGCTCCGCCACCTCCAGCGCGTCCGCCGCGAAGCCGCCCTGCCGCGGCGCAGCGGCGCTCGCTCGCTGGCGATCCGCCATGTCGACGCTGGCTCCTGCAACGCCTGCGAGCACGAGCTGACCGCGACCGCTGCGCCGCAGTACGACCTGCAGCGCTTCGGGCTCGACATCGTCGCCTCACCCCGCCACGCCGACGTCCTGCTGGTCACCGGCCCGGTGACGACCCGCATGGCCGGCACCGCTGCAGGCCGCCTACGAGGCGATGCCCGAGCCGCGCCTGGTCGCCGCTCTCGGCGACTGCGCCCTGGGCTGCGGAACCCTTGGCGCCGCCGCTGAGCTCGCCGGCCCGCTCGACGCACTGCTTCCGGTCGACATTCGGATTCCAGGGTGTCCACCCGCGCCTCAGGCGATCGCGGATGCCATCCTGACAGCGTGCTTTCCGGGGCCGCACCGGTGAGGATTGGCGGGATGGCCGAGGCTCGAATCGAAGTACGCCCGGACCCTCGGCGTAAACGCCTCTCAGCCTTTCCGGCGGCTGACGCGGAAGTGGAAGATCGTCGGCGTCGGGTCGCCGCCGCCCGGTCCGAAGGCGCGGACGCGGAAGACGTGGCGGCCGACGCCGACGCGGTAGCGCCTTGGGGACCGGCACAGCCCGGACCGGCGGCTGTCGAGCTGGCAGCGGTAGAAGGTTGCCGCCCCGAGCGCCGAGAAGCGGAACGAGACCGAGGTGGCGGGTTGGCGGCGACGGAGCCGGATCAGGTGCCGGCGGCGACTGAGCAGTTGGGTATCGGGCGGCAGTGGCGGCGGCGGGACGGGCTGGCCGGTCGCCGCCGGATCGGTCGACGTGACCAGCTGGCCGAACTTGCCACCGGCCACGCAAAGGCCTTCGGTTGGGCAGGAGAGGCCGAAGAGAGCGTTGGTGACCCCGCGAATGAGGTGCTCCGTCGCCCATGCCGCCGAGCCACCGGTCGGGTTGGTGCTCGCCGTCACTTCGCCGTTGTTGCTGCTCAGCACACACAGGATCGTGGTCGGACACGAGGCGGCGAGAATCTGGAACCTGGCGGCCAACGGCGTCGCCGGCCAGGCCCCGGCGCCGGCGCCGGGGGCGGTCGAGACGAGGACGTTGCCGGCGTTTCCGGCAACGCAGAGGGAGGTGCCGGCGCAGGAGACTCCAAGCAGCGGGTTTTCCCCGGCGGGCTGGGCCGTCAAAGCCCAGGCGCCGGCGGCCGGTTCGGTCGAGGTGACGAGGTTGCCGGCCGTGTCGCCGGCGACGCAGAACGCGCCGCCCGTGCAGAAGACGGAGTGTAGGGCCAGGGGTTCGGCCAGGTGCGTGATCGTCCAGGCGCCGGCGCCGCCGGTCGGGTCGCTCGAGGTGATGACCTCCCCTTCGAACCCGACGAGGACGCACTGGCTGGGCGAGGAGCAGGAGACCCCGAACAGCGACTTCGCTTTCGGGATGTGGGTCGCCTGCCAGGCGCCGCCGCCGGCCATCGGTTCGGTCGTGGTGTAGACACCGCCGCTGTAGTCGACAGCGACGCAGAGCGAGACCGAAGGACAGGAGACACCGCGTAGGTTACCCCTCAGTTTTTCGGCCAGGGTGACGTGGGATATCGCCCAGGCGCCGGCGCCGCCGGTCGGATCGGAGGAGGTGACGATCACACCTTCCTGCCCGACGCCGACGCATACGGAGCCGGCATCGCAGGACATGCCGAAGAGCGTTTCCTGGGCGCCGAGGTTGAGTTCGGTCACCGACCAGACGGATTCCGCCGCCTCAGCCGGGCCGCAGGGCACAGCCAACATCGCGACCGCTGCACAGACGGAAAGCAGGGCGAGCCGCAGTGATCGCGGGCCACGCATGGGGTCGATTATCCCCATCTGGGATCGATCCGCACGCCGAGTCCGGGAAGCCGCCCTGGCTTCGCGGCAGCGGGAGAGACGCGAAAGCCGAGGGATGTCATCCTCGTATCGGGACAACCCCAAGCGAAAGAGGACGATATGTACGCACGAGTGGCAACGTTCAAGGGCGGCGACGGAGCGAAGGCCGCCGCCGAGATCCGCGCGAGAGACGAGGCCGAGGGCGGCCCGCCGCCGGGGCTGCCGGCCAAGAAGCTGATGATCCTCAACGACGCCGAGGGCAAGAAGGCGCTGGCGATCGCCTTCTTCGACAGCGAGGAGGACTACCGCCAGGGGGACGAGACGCTGAACTCGATGTCGCCTCCGGGCGGGGAGAACAGCATGGGCGAGCGCGCCGCCGTGGAGAAGTTCGAGGTGGTGCTGGAGCTGGAGGCCTGAGCCTGCTCTTTGTCGGAGTCGATTCGCGCGGGAGCGCCGAGCAGGTAGCCCTGCGCGTAGTCGACTCCGAATTCACGGACCAGCGACAGCGTCGCGCCGTCCTCGACCCCCTCGGCGACGGTCTTCTGACCTAGACGCTTCGCGAGCGCGACGATCGTCTGCACCAGGTAGCAGTCGAATGCGCTCTCGGTCATCCCGCCGATGAACTCCCTGTCGATCTTCAGCGTCTGGATCGGCAGGTGTTTCAGATACCTGAGCGAGCTGAGCCCCGTGCCGAAGTCGTCGAGGGCGAGATCGCAGCCCAAGCCCTCCAGATAGCCGGCGAAGCGGCGGACCGCTTCGATGTTCGCGACTCCGGTCGTCTCCGTCAGCTCGAAGCTGAGCAGCTTGGGGTCCAGCCCGGCCCTGATCGCCTCGGCGACCCGATCGATCAGCACCCGGTCGGTTAGGGCGGGGCCGGAGATGTTGACCGCGACGGCGCGCCCCTGCCGGGCCAGCTCGATCGCCCGGCCCACGGCGAAACGGTCGATCTCACCGATCAAGCCGAAGCGCTCGGCGGTGGGCAGAAAGGACAGCGGCGGGATTTCGCTGCCGTCGCGGTCGATCATCCTCACCAGCAGCTCCTCGCGCGCAACTTCCCCGCTGCGCAGGTCGACTATCGGCTGAGCGTGCAGGACGAGGCGGTCCTCGCTCAGCGCATCGCGAATCCGCTCGACCCAGGTGAGCTTCATCCCCTTCTGCCCGCGATACACGCAGATGCCGCCGTGGCCCGCGTCCTTGGCGTCATAGAGGGCGATGTCGGCGGCGATGAAGAGATCCTCGGCGGCGATCTCCCGATCGGCGCCGAACAGGACGATGCCGGCGCTGGCTCCCACGACCGGGTCGTGGCCGGCCTTGATCGCGCCCAGCATCGCCTCGGCCACTCGCAGGGCGCCGTCCTCGTCGATCTCGGGCAGCAGCACGGCGAACTCGTCCCCGCCCAGCCTGGCGGCGGTGTCGGTGGCGCGCAGGCTGCCGGAGATCGCTTCGGCCACCCGGCCGATCACCCGGTCGCCGGTCGGGTGGCCGAAGGAGTCGTTGATGAACTTGAAGGAGTCGAGATCGATGAACAGCAGCGCCCCCGGGTGCCCGTAGCGACGTGCGTAGCCGAGCTGCTCGTCGACCCGCTCGGCGAAACGACGCCGGTTGCAGAGACCGGTGAGCGGATCGTGGTCGGCGAGGTGGCGAAGCTGGGACTGCATCTCGCGCTGCTCTGCGATCACTCCGTCGCGCTCGCGGATCAGCCGGCTGTTCTCGACCAGGGTCCGGAACAGCCGCACCAGGCCAAACAGCAGGGCGGCCGCGCTGGCGGCGATCACCACCGGGTTGTGATCGTGCGCGGCCTCCTCCAGCAGCAGGCCGAGAGAGAGCAGCATCGCCCCGCCCAGGGCGACGCCGAGGAGGCGGCCGCGGAACGCGTCGGAGCGGGTCAGGGACGCGCTGAATCTCGAGGAGACGGAAAGCAGGACGATCGCCAGGGCCCAGCCGAAATAGAGAGCGATGCTGGGAGCGTCGGTGCCGCTGGCGGTCTCCCTCAAGTTCGCGACGTCGGTGACCAGAAGGACGGCCATCCCCGCCATCAGCCAGAAGTACGCGGCGCCGACCCGGAAGCGACTGGGGATGCAGATCACCGCCAGCAGCGTCAGCGCGACCAGGTCGAGGATCGGGTAGGCGAGCTCGCCCCCGACCAGCCGCGAGACGGACGAGCCGCCCAGGAAGGCATTGAAGATCAGCTCGTAGGCGAGCGAGCCGACCGCCAGAGCGATCACCAATCCGTCGACCCCCACCGAGAGCCGCGCCCGCCCCCTTCCCCTGCGGACGAGCAGGATCACACCGCCGAGCAGAAACGGGAAGAGCGCCAGGCAGAGGAAATCGCCGACCGTGGGAAAGTCGCTCAGCGTCCGCTGGGCGAAGAAGAAGTAGGCCTCGCCGGCCGAGTTGAAGGCCAGCCCGACGCCGATCAGAAGCCAGCCGAGGCGCCTGCCCGGCTGCCCGAGCGCATAGAGAAAGAAGGCGAAGACGGGCAGCGCGAGGATCGCTACGGCCAACGTGTCGGTCAGCGGCCCACTCGGCGATTCCGAAGGCTCAGATCGTCACCTGGACGAGCTCGACGAGCAGCGCGACTCCGACCGCCGCCAGCAGCAGGTTCGATGCTGGGTGGAGCCTTCTCGGTGGAGCCGTGGCTGTTCGCACGTCCCTCGACGAATCGACCGTGCGCCGGCTTTCTTCGACCGTAGTTTCCCGACCTGGTCCACGCCTGTTCTACGCTTTGGTGACGGCGCTGACGTAGAAGAGACGGAACAGGAAGCGCTCGGTCTCGACCGGACCGTACGCGGCGAGATCGTCCCACGGGTTGGAGTAGGCATCGCCCGGGGCGAGCTTGTCGAGCAGGCGGGCGATCGGATCGAGCAGGCGATGAGGCCCGCCCTCGGTCAATCCCAAGTCCATGACGACGACGCGGCCGGAGGACCGCAGCCGCTCCCAGGCCCGCGCCAACGCGGGGCGCGGTTCGGGCAGGACCGAGTAGCTGAGGCTGAAGAGCACCCCGTCGAGGTCGCGGTCGACCTGGAGCTGAGCCGCGTCTTGTTGGAGCAGCTCCACGTTCGACCAGCCGTTGCGGGCGATCAGCTTGCGCGCCTCGGCCAGCATCCCCGTGGAGGCATCGACGCCGATGACGGTGCCACCCGGGCCGACCGCCTCTACCAGGTAGGGGAAGTTCCGCCCGGTGCCGGCGCCGATCTCGAGGACGACGCCACCGGGCTTCAGCCCGAGCGCCGCGACCGCCCTGCGCCGGGCGGGCGGGAAGATCAGGTAGAGCGGCTCGAGCGTGCTGTACAAACGGGCGACGCGGTCGTACTGCCTGGTGATCGCGGAGAGCGACCTGCGCTGCGTTCGGTCTTCAGGGGCTGGGTTCATAAGAGGAAACGTATACTACGTACCTGTAGTAGATTGCAGGCCGATGAGCAGTGGCGCGACCAGCCGCAATGACTTCGGTCCACTGGAGAGCGAGGTCATGGATGTCGTCTGGAGAGCCGGCGGACCCGTGGCCGTTCGGGAAGTGGTTGACGAGTTGAACGAACGTCGGGCCGAGTCCCTCGCCTACACGACCGTGATGACGGTGATGAGCCGCCTGGCCGACAAGGAGGTACTCGCTCGTCGCAAGGTGGGACGTGGCTACTTCTATGAGGCCAACGCGCCCGACGCCGCCGGCATCGCGGTCAGGGACGTGCTCCGCAGCTACGGCGACGCTGCCGTGGCACATTTCGTCGATGAGGCGCGGACCGACCCGGCGCTACTGCAGCGACTGCGGCGGCTGCTGAGCGACTCCGATGGATAGCCCCACTCGCAATTTCCTGGCCTTGCTCGGCATCGGCGCGGTCCTGGGCACCTACGCTGCCTGGGGATTTGTCGCCTACGTGCTGGTCCCACTCTTCGGCTCTGGCGATCGGCTGGCAGCGGCCTGCGTTCTGCCCGCGCTCATCCTCGCCGGCCTGCTCGCGGTATCCACCGGCCTGGCGCTGCGGACGCTTCGCCGGCAGATGTCCGCCTCGCGCCGGCTCTCGCGCCGTATCCAGGCCTCGGCGCGGCCGCCAACCCCGGAGCTGCAAGCGACGGCGGACCTGCTTGGACTGAAGGGACGGGTGGGAGTGGTCGACTCCGCGGAGCCGTTCTCCTTCGTCTACGGCGCCCTCGTTCCCCGCGTCGCGATCAGCCGAGGCTTCCTCGACGCTCTCAGCGCAGAGGAGCTTCGAGCGGCACTCGAGCACGAGCGCTATCACGTTCGCAATCTGGATCCCCTTCGCGCGCTGATCGGGAAGGTGCTGACCGACGCGTTCTTCCTTCTGCCGTCGCTCGAGGTATTGCGCAGCCGCTACGAAGCGGGCCGCGAGCTGGTCGCGGACGAACGCGCCGAGCAGGCTTGCGGTTCTCGCCCGCTTCTCGGCGCTCTGCTGAAGGCACTGGAGGAGCCGGGGTCGGAGTCGGCGCTCAGCGCTTCGCTCGCAGCTCCCGACCTCCTGGACGCGCGCATCTCCCGCCTGGAAACCGGGCGAATGCCGATGCTCGCCATCGCCAGCTCTGTGAGCTTGGCCTGGTCGGCTCTCGGCGCGAGCGCTTTCCTTTTCGTATTCCTCTCGGCGATGATCGGGGTGGGCGGCACCTCGGCGCTCGTCAGGGTGGCGGCATACGAACTCAGCCCGACCGGCTTCTTCCTCGACGCACTGTGCGTCGCACCCCTCGCCGCCGTGGCTTTGTCCTACTGGCGAGTGGCGCGGCGCGCATGCCGGCCACTGTCGATCGCGAATCGCGCGTGAAGCGTCTCGCCTCGCCGCCGCTCCCCCCTGGACCACGATCCCCGGCGATCGTCAACACCCTGCGGCTCACGCAGAGGCCGATGGAGTCGCTGCTGGGCTGGCGCGAGCGTTACGGCGACCTGTTCACGGTCCGGCTTCTCGTCTTCGGAACCGGCGTCTACGTCGCCGACCCAGAGGCGATCCGCGAGATGCTGACCGGCGATCAGTCGGACCTTCACGCGGGCGAGGCGAACGCGCCGCTTGGCGCCGCGCTTGGCGAGCACTCGGTCCTGGTCCTCGATGGGCCCGAGCACCTGCGCCAGCGAAAGCTCCTGTTGCCGCCCTTTCAAGGGTCGGCGATCGGGCCCTTCCGGGAGGTGATCCGCGAAGTTGCCGACGCCGAGGTCTCCGGATGGGCCGCAGGCGATCGCTTCACGGTGCGCGAGCGGATGCGGGCGCTCACCTTCGAGGTGATCGCGCGCGCGGTCTTCGGCGTCACCGAGCCGGAGCGAATCGAGCGGCTGCGCCAGGCACTGACCGCGGTGATGGACCTGGCGCCCCTGTTCCTCCTCCCCAACTCCCTGCGACGCGACCTCGGCCGCTTCAGCCCGTGGGGCCGTCTGCAGCGGCGCCTGCGCGCGGCGGACGAGCTGCTCTATGCGGAGATCGATCGGCGGCGCCTGGACTCCGACCTCGAGCAGCGCACCGATGTCCTCTCGCTATTGCTGCGCGCTCGCGACGAAGACGGGGAGCCGATGACCGACGTCGAGCTGCGCGACGAGCTGATGACGATGCTGCTGGCCGGCCACGAGACCACCGCGACCGGCCTGGCCTTCGCCTTCGACCTCCTGCCCCGCAACCCTCGCGTCCTCGCCCGGCTGCGCGAGGAGCTGGCCGCCGGGGACGACGCCTACCTCAACGCGGTGGTCACCGAGACGCTGCGCCTGCGGCCGGTGATCGACGCGGCCGAGCGCACCCTGACCAAGCCGCGCACGATCGGCGGCTGGGAGCTTCCGGCCGGCATCCGTGTCTACCCCGCAATCGCGCTGGTCCACCACCGCGAGGACCTCTACCCCGCTCCGAACGAGTTCCGGCCGGAGCGTTTCCTGGACGGCGGTGCCGAGTCCTACTCCTGGCTCCCCTTCGGCGGCGGGATCCGCCGCTGCATCGGCGCCGCGCTCGCCCAGGCCGAGATGGCGGAGGTGATTCGAACGGTCGTCACCCGCGTCGACCTGCGGCCCACACGCCCCGAGCCCGAACCGGTGGTGATTCGCGGGGTCACGCTCGTGCCCCGGCACGGCACTCCGGTTGTGGTCGAGGGAACCTTCTGACACTGACGCTCGATGCGGAGCGATCTCTACGCTTCCGCCATCGACCCGCTGACCTCCCCCGATTCGCCGCTGGTCGAGCTGGTCGAAGCAGTGCGTGCTCTCGACTACGGACGGCCGAGCGATCGCAGCGTCGAAGGAATGCTGCGAGAGCGTCGCGGCACCTGCTCGACCAAGCACCTCTATCTGGTTGAAGCGCTCGAGCAGCGCTTCCCCGGGAACCGAGCCGCGGCTCGTCCACCGCGTCTACCGTCTCGACCGGGAGTGTGCCCGCGAACTGTTCGGGGAGAAGGCCGCGGCCCTCGTCCCCACCGAGGGACTGGTCGATGTCCACCGCTACCTCACCGCGGTCGTCGAGAACCACCGAATCGTCATCGACGCCACCTTCCCTGGCGATCCCTGGAACGGGAGGTCTTCGCTGCCTCTGGCTGCGGGTCCGGGACGTGACTACCCGGCCGGCGCAGACCCCGACGCCGAGAAGCGCGCGCTGGAGACCGAGCACTGCGATCCAGCGGCGCGGGAGCCGTTCATAGCCGCGCTCGCTGGTATCTCTGGGCAACCATTCGCCGACAGGCGACCCGCATCTTGATCGCGGAGCCGCGTCGCAACGTTGAGCTGAAGGCAAGGGACCCGCTTCCCGCGCGGTCGCTGGCGGCCTGTGAGGCCCTGGGTGCCGAGGCGCACGGCGTGCTGGTTCAGCGCGACACCTACTTCCAAGTGCCAAATGGACGCCTGAAGCTGCGTGAGGAAGAGGATGCGGTCCCACACCTAATCGCCTACGAGCGACCGGACCTCGCTGGACAACGCGAGAGCCGCTATCGGATCGTCAACATCGAGCAGCCCGACGAGTTGGTGGCGGCTCTCTCCAGCGTGCTCGGTGTCAAAGTGGTGATCGCGAAAGAGCGTCGGCTGTTTCTCTGGGAGGGGGTGCGCATCCACCTCGACAAAGTCGATGGCCTGGGCGACTTCATCGAGTTCGAGGCGGTCGCCCCCGCCGGCTCTGATCTCTCGCGCGAGGAGGCACAGGTCATGGCCCTGCGCAAAGCGTTCGAGATCGACGACGCCGATGTGATCGGCGAGAGCTACTGCGATCTTGCTGGCATACCTCCACGATCGGTCTCGACCATCATCCGCACGAGGCGATGACGAGGCGCAGACCCACGTCCAGCGAGGGCTGCGTTCGCAGGCGTCCGTAGCGGCGATCCCACTCGCGGCTCTCGAGATCGCGGCGGAGCCGGTCGAGGCCCCGGTCGACCACCTCGGCGGGCAGGAGGTGCCATATCGACGACGAGCGGCGCACGTGTGGGTCGAGGTGGGCCTCGGGGCGGCTCCACAGCGCGACGCAGAAGCCGTCGCTGCAGTCGCTCGGAACCGGGATCGCCTCGACCCGGAGGTTCGGAAGGGCGGCTTCGAGATGCGCGATCGTCGGGAAGGTCCCTCGGTCGTGCTCGACGATCTCCGGCAGGTAGTCGCGACAGAGCCACATCTCCGCCGTCACGTCCAGGTCGAGGGTCAGGAGGACGATCCGGTCGCGGGTGACCCGGAGCACCTCGGCGAGCCCCCGATCGACGTCGTCCCAGTGCTGCATCGTGAAGACGCCCATCGTCGCGTCGACGCTCTCGTCCTCGAGCGGCAGGGCCTCGGCGACGCCCTGGATCGCGGGCGCGGCTCCCGGTGGGCGCTGGGCGATCATCACCGGGGAGGGCTCGACCGCGATGACCTCGCGATCCCTCGGCTCGTAGGAGCCGGCCCCGGCGCCCACGTTGAGGACGCTCTTCGCGTCGCCGAGCGCATCCCAGATGGCCGCCTCGAACCGCGGGTCGGCACGGCGGACCTCGCTGTAGTCGATGCCCATGCGGTCGTAGGCGGGGGCCTTCACGACTTCGCGCCCCCTCGGCGCTTCCGACGCGACTCGGCGGAACCGTCGTCGCGCAGGAGCGTGACCAGCAGCTCGACGAAGTCGCCGTAGAGGTCGTCGCGCACAGCATCGGGGCTGACGAGCGATTCCACCGCCAGGCCGATGCCGAGCGCCCGCAGCACCAGAGCGAGCTCGTCGGCAGGCAGGGCCGGCTCGATTCCGGCCTCCTCCTGGTACTGGGAGATGTAGCGGGAAAGGGCCTCGCGCATCGCCGCCGAGCGAGTGCCGAATCGCCTGGCGAGCTCCGGGTCGCGGTCGGCATGGGCGATGAACTCCATGTGCAGGACGACGGAGTCGCGGTCTCGCGCGAGCCTCTCCATCCACTGATCCGCGAGGGCGCGGGCGCGGGCCTCCAAAGGAGCATCCGGGGGAAGTGCGGCCTGGGTCGCCGCCAGCTCGCGCACCCGTTCCGCCATGTAGTCCTCGAAGACGGCGAGGAAGAGATCGGCCTTGCCCTCGAAATTCGAGTAGACGGCGCCGTGCGAGTAGCCGGCCTCCTCGGCGATCTCCTCCACGGAAGCCCCGTTGTAGCCGCGCCGGGCGAAGACCTTGGCGGCGGTGGCGATCAGCTCGGCCCGGGTGCGGGCCTGCTTCTCGACTCGGGTTTCCCTCTTCCGCTTCGGCAGCCATTCAGATTGGTGTTCCCACTCGAATGCTGATACTAATCCAAAGATGCGGGAAGCGCCCCTGCCACGCCTGTTCGTTGCCGCCGGGACCAAGCGCGGGCTCTGGAGCCTGGCTGCGCTGACCCTCCTCTCCGGTGCCGCGATGCTGCCGGCGATGCGGACGATGGGCGACCACGGCGCATCGCTGATCGCCTTCGAGTCCGCCGGCAGCGTTTCGCGCAGCCAGGAGATCGTCACCGAGTGGGGCTCCGCGGGCAAGAGCGCGATGTGGTGGCAGCTTGCGCTCGACACGCCGTTCCTGATCGGCTACGGGCTCTTCCTCGCGGGCGCCTGTGCAGCGGTGGCTCGCCGGGCTCGCGGCGCCGGAAGAGCGCGATTGGAACGCGCTGCGGCGCTGGTCGCATGGCTCGGCCCGATCGCCGCCGCCGCGGACTTCCTGCAGAACGTCTCGCTCGCCCTCGTCCTCACCGGTCACGTGGCGCAGCCGTGGCCGCGGATCTCGGCCTTGGCGGGTTCGACGACGACGGCGCTCGCGCTCATCGCTGCACTGTTCGCCGCCGGCGGCGTGCTCGCGACGCGGCGGCAGGCAACCGCCACACCGGCGCGACCTGGGTGATGCGTCGTCGACCTCCAGGCCGAGAGCCGCTACGCCAGGCGGCGACGGAGGTTCTCGCGGACCTCGGGCCACTCGTCGTCGATGACGCTGTAGTAGGCGGAGTCGCGCACGCCCACGTCGGGCATCGTCATGTGCTTGCGCAGGATGCCCTCGAACTGGGCCGGCAGCGCGGCGAGCGCCGCCCGCGAGCGCTCGTTGCGCGCATCGGTCTTGAATTCGACCCGCACGCAGTCGAGGGCCTCGAAGGCGTGCTCCAGCATCAGCAGCTTCGCCTCGACGTTGGCGCCCGTGCCCCAGGCGCTCGGCGTCAGCCAGGTCCAGCCGATCTCGAGCGCGCGGTCGTTGGGCCGCACGTTGAGATAGCGGCTGCTGCCGATGACCCCGCCGCTGCGGCGGTCGCGAGTGGCGAACGGGCCCTCCTCGCCGCTTGCCGCCTTCGCCAGCGAGGCGTTGAGCCAGGCGTCGAAGTACTCGCGGCTGGTGCCGATGTGGGCGAGCCAGTCCCAGATCTCAGCCGCCTGCGCCGCCTCCCACAGCCCCTCGGCGTGCTCCATGCCCAGCGGCTCCAGCACCACGAGCGATCCTTCGAGGCGAACGGCGAGCTCCGGCATCTGGGGCATATTGCCAGTGCGGCCGCGAGTCGTGCTGCCGGGTATGCGCGTGGCCGATGTCGCTGATTCGACGTTTCAGGCGCCCTCATCTCGAATCGAGACGGCGGCCGCGAAGCGGCCGGTGATGCCCTCGACCCGGTGGGAGTAGAAGTCGTCGAGGCGGTTCTCGGTGGAGATTGCGGCGGTCTCGATTCTCTCTGCTGGGATGCCGGACTCTTCGAGGTCGATGCGGTTGGCGGTCCACAGGTCGAGGTTGGCCTTTTCTTCGCCGGTTGGCATCAGGATCTCGGAGGACCGGGCGCCGAAGGCGGCGGTGGCGCGGTCGACCACCTCCGGGCCCACCTCGTAGCGAGCCGGGCCGATCGAGGGGCCGATCGCGGCCGTCAGGGCGGCGGGGTCGCAGCCGAAGCGGTCGCGCATGACGGCGACGGTGCCGGAGGAGATCCGGGCGACGGTGCCGGCCCAGCCGGCGTGGGCGAGAGCGGCGACTCGCTTGGCCGGGTCGAAGACGACCACGGGGACGCAGTCGGCCACGGTCACGCAGAGCGGCAGGCCGGGGGTATCGGTGACGAGGGCGTCGGCGACGATCGAGCTCTCCTCCACCGAGCCGCGGCCGGCATCTTCGTCGCCGACCACGGCCACCGTGTCCGAGTGGACCTGCTTGGACCAGACCGAGCGCTCCAGTGGCATCCCAAAGGTGCGGAAGAGGCGGCGGCGGTTCTCCACCACGTTCTCGTCGTCGTCGCCCACGTGCATCCCGAGATTGAGGGAGGCATACGGAGCGGGACTCACACCACCCCGCCGGGTGGAGACGAGGACATCGAGCTCGGCGGGGAGCGTCTCAAACCGGTAGGCGGCCAGGTCATCTCGTTCCTCGCGGCGCACGCCGTGACTTTATGCCGCTGTACGACCGCCCTTACGAGCGGACGGCGGCCTTGAGCTCCGCCGTGACCGGGCCCGGGGCCTCGAAGCTTCCGGCTCCCTCGACCTCGCTGACCGCGGTGATGCCGTAGGCGGTGTCCGCCTGGAACACCTCCGCCGCGGCGGCGAGGCCGGCGGCTTTGATCGCGCGCGACTCGACCGGGACCAGGGAGGAGACCTGGCGCCGGGTAATCGACTCGACGGTGCCGTCGCCGGTCGGCGGGCCGAAGACGGCGCCGCCCTCGACCCAGAAGATCGCCGAGCGCGGGCACTCGAGCACGAAGCCCTCCGTGTCGACCAGCAGGGCCTCGTCGAAGCCGCGCTCGACCGCCAGGCGCGTCGCCAGCATGTTCGCGGCGTAGGAGAGACTCTTGGCCCGGCCGAGAATGGGCGTGATCGCATGGGGGACGACAGCGAGCGAGATCGACGGTCGGTCCTCGGGGCGGGGCCGCGCCAGGACCAACCGGTTGCCGCCCCGCGTCACCACCACCTGCAGCAGGCAGCTGACCTCGCCCAGGGCGCCGAGCAGCAGCTCGACGTCCGCCGCCACCTGGGCCTCGTCCAGCGGCAGCCGCAGGGCGGCGGCGGAGCGGGCGAGGCGGGCCAGATGCTCGTCGCGCTCATGCGCCCGGCCACGATCGACGCGGATCGTCTCGAAGGCGCCGTCGCCGCGGAGCAGGCCGTCGTCCGTCGCCGGCACGGTCGCCTCGGCGGTCGGCGTCAGCGCCCCGTTGACGGCGGCGATGTCGAGGAACTCGGCCAAGGGCAGCTACATCTAACTCTCCTGGGTCTTCCTCAGCTTCGCCGCGGCGACGACGCAGCGCGAGAACGGGGTGCCCTTTTCGCCTTTGACGTGCTTCTTGCTCATGTCCTTGCAGGCCTGGCGCGCGGTCATCTTTTCGTTGTTGAGCGGTCTTCGCCATCGCGGTCACGCACTGGCTGAACGGCGTGCCCTTCTGGCCGTCGACGTGCTTCTTGCTCTGGTTCTGGCAGTAGACGCCATAGGCCTTGGCCTTTTCGGCCGGGGTCGCGCCCGGTCCCGGGCGTGCCCGGCGTGTACTTCGGCCCGTTGCTCTGGCCGTGGCCCTGGCCGGGGTTGGTGGGCTGGCTCGCCAGCGCCATCGCCGGCGCCGTGGCGAGGGCGAGGGCGCCGAGGACCGCGGCGATCTTGGTCTGCAGCTTCATCGTCTCTCCTTCGATTCACGCACCCCGGCTCTCGGGGCGCCTTTGCCTTCCGTGCTGGTGAAACGGCGGCGGGGCGAGGGCGTCAGGGCCTACTTCGAGTCGATCCCGTCAGGGCTTGTTGCCGTGGGCGGCATCGGGAGATGCTTCGGTGCCGCTAGCGGCCTGGGGAGCGCCGGCCGCCGTGGAGCTCTTTCCCTGGCCGGCATTCGCCGCCGGCGGAGCGGGCGCCTTCTGCGTGGTGGGATTCGAAGGATGGGTGGGATGTGACGACTTCGGCGGGTGCACCGGCTTGGGGGGATGCGCGGGGTGGCTGCGCGATCCGGCGGCGCTGTGGCCGTCTGCCTTGTGGGCAGCGGCGGTCTCCTGCCCGTGCGTGGAAGCGGCCGGGTACTGGTTTTCGTGGCCTCTCCCATGCGGATGGACGAGAGAGCCGGGGGATGCCGGAGCCGCACCAGCCGCCGAGTTGGTCTGCCGGTCCCCGCTGCCTCCCTTACTGAGTGCGGCACCGACAACCGCCTTGGAGGCGAGGCCGCGGCCTGCCCGGTCGGCGCTGAGCGCCGCCTTGGCGCCACTTGCCGAGACTCCCCCGAGCTCACCCGTCCCCGTCCCGGCATTGCCGGGCGGTGTCGGCTGCGAAACCCGTGTCGCCTGCGAGCCCCCGTTACCCGCCGAGCCCCCGTCGATCAGCCCGCTCCGGTCCGCCGCGCCGACCCCGATCGCCGCCACCACGGCGACGGCCGCTGCCCCTTTGAGCGCCGCCGAGGCGCCAACCGTCTTCGCCGCGCCGCCGCCGAGGGCGCCCGCCAGTCCGCCGCCACCGCCGCCGGCCCCGTGCCCGCCGAGCAATCCCTGCAGCAGCCCCGCCGCGGCGACGGCCGGCAGCGGCGAGAGCGCCGCCAGGTCCCGCTCGCGCCCGGCGACTTCCTCGCGGAAGCGGCAACAGGTGGCGCAGGCCCGCAGGTGGGCGCGGACGTCGCGGCGGCGGGCGACGCGGCCGTCGCCGTCGGAGATCGCCCTCATCACCTGCTCGCACTCCATCTCACGCCCCGCGCTCATCTGGCGCAGGCCCCGCCGCGCCTCGTAGAGGGTCTGCCGGGCGGCCGCCGGCGAGGTGCCGAGGGCGCCGCCGATCTCGGCGAAGTCGAGACCGGCCAGCTCGCGCATCACCAGCGCTCCGCGCTGGCGCTCCGGCAGCTCCTCGAGGTCGCCGAGCAGCCGCCGCAGCCGCTCCCGCGAGGCGGCCTCCTCGGCGAGGCCGCCTCCCGGCGCCGCCTGCTCCTCGTCGAGCCGGCGCGTCTCCCGGCGCCGCCGCAGCAGCTCGATCGACTCGTTGTGGGCGATCCGGTAGAGCCACGGCTTCAGCTCGATCCGCCGCTCCTCTCCAGGCAGCGCCCGCAGCACCTTGACCATCGTGTTCTGCAGCGCGTCCTGGGCATCCTCGGCGTCGCCGACGATCGCCAGGCAGTACCTGTACAGCCGCTGGTGGTAGCGCTCGAAGATCGTCGCGAAGGCGCGTTCGTCCCCCCTCGCCGCCCGCCGCGCCAGGCGCTCGTCGGACAGCACGCGGCTCATCCCGCCACCCGAGAATCCGCTTGGCGCCGCCGCTTCGCTCATGTTGCGCTGCCGGCATGGGAGTCCATCCATCAAGGGTAGGGGTCGATCGCTCGATCCCTTGAACGGGCGCGGGGCGCCGGCGTCAGCGCCTATATGGCCGTCGCGACTGAGCGCTACTTGTGGGAGATCTGGCCGACCTGGGTCGTCAGGCTGACCTTGGGTTCGCCGGAGCCGATCTTCGTCGCCTGGACCTTGAACTTGAGCTTGCCCTTCCTCAGCTTCGAGACCTTGAGGATGAGGAAGGTCGAGCTCGCGGTGCGGGTGACCTTGAGCTTGGCCGGTTTGCGGCCCGGCCGCGAGGCGACCGCCAGGGTCTGCTTGCCGGAGACGAGCTTGAGGCCGGAGAGCTTGAAGGCGTCGAGGGGGCTGGCCCAGGTGAGGGCGATCTGAATCGATTTGGTGCCCGCGCCGATGGCGACGCTGTGGGTCTTGCTCTGCCCCTGTTTGAGCTGGTCGGTGAACTGCTGCGGCGGGGTCTGGCAGGTGAGCGCGGCGCCGATGCTGTTCATCACCGCCTGCAGCTGGCTCGCGTCCTGCAGCGGGAAGTACTGGCCGTGGGTGTCGCCGGCGATCTTCTTCAGGCGCGCCTGGTCTTCGCCCGAGGCGATCCCGGAGCTGAAGCCGATCACGTAGGTCGGCACGTTGTGGGCGAGGTGGGCTTCGTTGTAGGTGCCGACGTCGTGGCCGCCGTCGGTGAGGAAGATGCGGGCGTCGGCGCCGGGGTTGTCGGCGTCGGCCTGGGCGAAGGCGGCGTTGTAGTCGGTGGCGCCGTTGTCGGCGTTGATCTTCTGGGCGAGGGCGCTTCGCATCGCCGCCGCGTTGGGCCCGATCGGCTCCGGCGCGAACAGCGTGTCGGCCGCGGGGACTTCGAGGAAGCCCGAGCCGAACTCGACGGCGCCGAGCTGGGTGGTGGGGCTGAGCGTGTCGATCAGCAGGTTCATCGCCTGGATGCGGAGGCGGTTGGGGTCGGTGATCGCCATCGAGCCCGAGTCGTCGACGATCGCCTCGATGTCGGCGGCCGGCTTGCAGGAGGAGGCCGAGGCGCCCGCCGTGGTGGCGCCGCTCGCGGCGGCGGCCGAGCCGGCGAGGAGGAGCGCGAGGAATCCGAGCCCCAACAGCAATTTCCTCGTGCGTTTCACATCAACCTCCCCGGTTGGATGGCCTCTGCCGCCCACCATAGACCCGAAATGACGTCTGTGTGACGGGACAGCCGCCGTCAACGGACGGATGTCCGCAACTCGCTGTCGAAACAGCCCCTCCCCGTTCGTCCGAGCCCGGCGCCTAACGCGCCGCCCTGACGAAGGCGCTCCAGGCGGGCTTCGGCTTGAAGCCGGGGCCGAAGAGGCCGGAGCCGTCGCAGAAGTTGCAGGAGCCGGGGGAGTCGGTGAGCGAGAACCAGAAGACGCGCCGCAGGTGCCAGCGGCGCCGGTTGCGGCTGAGCAGATGGAAGGCGCCGGTCAGCTGCGCGGCCTGGCCCTGCGGCCCCTTCTCGAAGCCGTTGTAGCCGTTGCTTTCGTCGGGCCGGTGGGAGCTCCAGCCGAGCTCGGTGATCCAGAGTCCCTTGTCGGCGTCGTGGTTGGCCCGCAGGGCGGCGCGGACCGCTTCGATTTCGCCCGTCAGCGTGCGGTAGCCGTAGGTGTAGGGGTGGAGGGCGACGCCGCTGAACAGCGAGCGCACGCCCGGCGTGTCCCGGTACATCTGGGTGAGGAAGTCGGAGGCGAAGTAGGCGAGCGGGGGCCTGTGCTTGAACTGCGCTTCGCGGGGTTTGGCGAAGAGGCCGCCGAGCACGATCTTGGCGCCGGGGTCGGCGCTCACCAGCGCCGCGTGGGAGATCTGCACGAGCCTGCCGTAGTCGCTGGGGCTGGGATGGGCGACGAAGTAGCGGAAGTTCTCCTCGTTCCAGATCTGCCAGGTGCGGATCGGGTGCTCGGGAAGGCCGGGGTCGGCGCTCCAGAGGCTTCCTTCGGGGCCGTAGCGGGCGACCGCCAGGCGCAGGAACTCCGACCAGGCGTCGCGCTGGGCCGCGGTCTTCACGGGCAGCGTCTTCGGCGCGTCGACGCCGCCGCCCACGTTCACCGATTCGACCGCCCAGGCGGGCGCCCCGCTGAGGAAAGGGAGCACTTCGATCCCCGCCAGCGCCGCGCCCTTGACCAGCGGGTCGACCCCGGACCAGTCGGGCCTGGCCCCTTCGCTCGACTGCACGGCGGCCCAGGGTATGCCGACGCGGATGGCGTCGACGCCGCCCGCCTCGAGGCGTTCGAACTGGGCCGCGGTCGGGGTGCTCTGCGGCACCACGCCCCAGAAGTCCGAGGGGACCGCCGCCGACGCGCTCGGCGCCGACATCAGCAATCCCAGGCAGGCAAGCGCCGCCGCCAGGACTCCGCGCAACTCTCCCCTGTCTCTCACCGCCGCCCCCTTCGCTCTCGACTGGTCGCCTTCCGCCTGCGCTCGCTCCAACCCCGCCGAGGCCCGAAGTTGCGATCGACAGCGCCAGCCGGTTTCATCGGTCCCTACCGGGCCTGGATCGAGGACTTCCAGATGCTGCTGCGGCACTTCCACCAAGAGCCTTAGAGTCCATAAATGGGTTTCTTTTCCCCGGCGCCGCCGCCGTTCGAGCTGGAGGAGTGGAGGGCGCGGCCGCACCTGGCGCGGATCAAGCCGCTGGTGCAGGACTGGGGCGAGAACGGGTTCGGCTCGCCGAGCGCGGTCTACCTGCTCTACGCGCTGAAGCTGGTCGTCTACGCGGGCGGGGCGCTGCTGGTCATCTCGCTGACGCCGGGGCTGGGCGGCATCGGCGACTTCGGCGACTGGTGGACGCAGCCGATCGTCTTCGAGAAGCTCGCGGTCTGGACGCTGCTGTGGGAGATCCTCGGCCTCGGCGCCGGCTCGATGCCGCTCAGCTTCCGCTTCGTCCCCCCGATCGGCGGGCCCCTCTA
Source organism: uncultured Solirubrobacterales bacterium (assembly GCA_963785775.1). Classification (GTDB taxonomy): domain Bacteria; phylum Actinomycetota; class Thermoleophilia; order Solirubrobacterales; family 70-9; genus VAYN01. Next base: position 860,987 of record CAWAWH010000003.1, read on the forward strand.
CTGGCTGAGGCCAGGGACGGTGCGACTGCCGCCCTGGCCGGACAAGGTGCCCTTTACCGCGGGCACGCGCCGCCGCGGAATCGACGTCGCGCTCTACGCCGGCGTCGTCGCCACCGGCCTCTACCTCCTCTTCGACTCCGGCAGCGGCGGCGTCTACATAGGAGCCAGCCTCAGCTCTCCGTTCCACACTCTCTTCGCCGGGTACCTGCCGAAAGCCGGCATCGCCGTCCTGCTCGCCCTCCTCGCCCTGCTCGGCATGCGCGACAAGGTCTCCTTCCTCGGCGCCCGGCCGGAGATCTACGGCACCGTGCTCGTCGTCGGCCTCTTCCCGGTCGGCCAGTGGATCGTCGCCTGGCAGTTCGTCTTCCTCTTCATCTGGTGGGGCGCCGCCTCCTCCAAGCTCAACCGCCACTTCCCCTTCGTCGTCTCGACGATGATCAGCAACGCGCCGCTGGTCGGGCCGAAGGCGCTGAAGCGCAAGCTCTGGCGCGACTACCCGGAGGACATGCGCCCCTCGAAGCTGGCCGCCCGCATCGCCCACTTCGGCACCGTGCAGGAGTTCGGCTGGCCGCTGCTGCTGATCTCGGTGGACAACGACACCGTGCGCACGATCGCGATCGTCGGCATGATCCTCTTCCACCTCAACATCACCTCGATGTTCCCGCTGGCGGTGCCGCTGGAGTGGAACCTCTTCATGATCTTCGGCACGCTGTTCCTCTTCGGGCACTACGGCGGCGTGCCGCTCTCGACCCTCGACGACCCGCTGCTGATCGCGGTCCTCGCCGTCCTCTGCGTCGGCCTGCCGCTGCTCGGCAACTTCCGCCCCGACAAGGTCTCCTTCCTCCCCTCGATGCGCTACTACGCCGGCAACTGGGCGACGACGCAGTGGCTGTTCCGCAAGGGCAGCGGCGCCGAACGGCGGCTGGACGAGCGAATCGAGAAGGCGGCGCGGCTGGTCGGCGAGCAGGTGGCGCGGATCTACGAAGACCCCGAGCTGGCCGAGTTCCTGCTCAACAAGGGGCTCGCCTTCCGCTCGATGCACTCGCACGGGCGCGCCCTCAACGCCCTCCTCCCCCACGCCGTCGACGACGTCGAGGCCTACGACGCCCGCGAGGGCGAGCTGATCTCCAACGTCGTCAACGGCTGGAACTTCGGCGACGGCCACTTCCACGGGCGTCAGCTGCTGGAGGCGGTGCAGGAGCGCTGCGGCTTCGCCCCCGGCGAGGTGCGGGTGATTGCGCTGGAGTCCGAGGCGGCGCTTAGCGGGCGCCAGCGCTACGCGATCTACGACGCGGCGGACGGGGATGCTCGAGGAGGGCTCGATCGCCGTCGCCGACATGGTCGAGCGCCAGCCCTGGCTGGAAGAGTCCTGGGACTTCCCGGTCGCGGTGGCGCAGGGCGAAACGGGGAGGGGCAGGCAAACTTGAGCAGTTGGTGTCGCCATAGCCGCCTCGACTGCTCGATGTGTGACGGGCGAGGGGTCGCGTGAGCACGGCGACGGTGGTCGGCTCCGGCCCCAACGGGCTGGCCTTCGCGGTGGCGCTGGCGCGGGCCGGGGTCGGCGTGACCGTGCTCGAGGCCGAGGCGACGATCGGCGGCGGCGCCCGCAGCGCCGAGCTGACCGTGCCGGGCGTGCTGCACGACGTCTGCTCGGCCTTCCACCCCGGCGCCGTCACCTCGCCCTTCTTCCGCTCGCTCGGGCTCGAGGCGCCATGGGCTGGAGTGGCGCTGGCCGGAGATCGACCTCGCCCATCCGCTCGACGGCGGCGACGCCGCGGCGATGTACCGCTCGCTGGAGGAGACGGTGGCGGGGCTCGGCGCCGACGGCCCCGCCTGGCGGCGGCTTTTCGAGCCGACGCTGGACCACTTCGACGCGATCAACGCCGAGATCATGCGCCCGCTGCTGCGCCCGCCGCGGCACCCGCTGCTGCTGGCCCGCTTCGGGCTCGGCGCCGCGGCGCCGGCGACGCTGGTCGCCCGGCGCTGGCAGACGGCGGGCGCGCGGGCCCTGTTCGGCGGCGTCGCCGCCCACACCTTCAGCCCGCTGACCAGGCCGTTCAGCGCCGCGGCGGGGGTGGCGCTGACGGCAGCCGGCCACGCCGGCGGCTGGCCGGTCGCGGCGGGCGGGTCGCAGGCGATCGCCGACGCCCTGGCCTCGTTGCTGCGCGAGCACGGGGGGAGGATCGAGACGGGCGTCCGCGTCCGCTCGCTGGCCGAGCTCGGCGCTGCCGACGTCGTCGCCTTCGACCTGGCGCCGCGCGCCGTCGCCGAGATCGCCGGCGAGCGCCTGCCGCCCCGCGTCGCCCGCGCCTACCGCCGCTACAGGCACGGCCCCGGCGCCTTCAAGGTCGACCTCGCGGTCGAGGGCGGTGTGCCCTGGACGGCCGTGGCCTGCCACCGCGCCGGCACCGTCCACCTCGGCGGCAGCTTCGAGGAGCTGGTCGCGGCCGAGCGTGACGTCAACCGCGGCCGCATGCCGGCCCGCCCCTTCGTCCTCGTCGGCCAGCAGTACCTCGCCGACCCCCAGCGCTCCGCCGGCGACGTCCACCCGATCTGGGCCTACGCCCACGTCCCCAGCGGCTACGACGGCGACGGCGGGCGGGCGGTGATCGACCAGATCGAGCGCTTCGCCCCCGGCCTGCGCGAGCGCATCGTCGCCACCTCCACCCGCTCCCCGGCCGAGCTCGAGGCCCACAACGCCAACTACGTCGGCGGCGACATCGCCACCGGCGCCAACTCCCCCCGGCAGATGACCTTCCGCCCCCGCCTCGCCCTCGACCCCTACTCCACCGGCATCCCCGGCCATTACATCTGCTCCGCCGCCACTCCCCCCGGCGGCGGCGTCCACGGCATGGGCGGCTTCAACGCCGCCCAGTCGGCGCTGCGCTACCTCGAGCAGCGCTAGGTAGCCTTTCCGGGGTCTTGCCCGGGATGAGGAAGAGGATGCGGTTGGGCTTGGTGGCCGCCGGCGCGGCGATGGCGATGGCGGCCGCGGCAACCCCGGCGGGGGCGGCGCCGATCCCCTGGGGAGCGGGCTGCACCTCGCTGCCGCCGAGCGGAGAGCGGACCAGCGCCACCTGCGGCGCCAGCCTCCTCGACGGCCGCGCGATCGCGCCCCCCGGCGCACCCGCCGCGGTCAGGCAGGTGATCGCCGCCGCCAACCACATCGATGGCCGGCCCTATGTATGGGGAGGCGGCCACCTCGGCTGGATCAGCCGCGGCTACGACTGCTCCGGCGCGGTCGGCTACGCCCTCCACGGCGCCGGCCTGCTCGACACGACCATGGTCTCCGGCCAGCTGGCCGGATGGGGCGAAGCCGGCGCCGGGCGCTGGATCACCGTCTACGCCAACGCCGACCACGTCTACATGGTCGTCGCCGGCCTCCGCTTCGACACCCGCGACGACCTGCCCGGCGTCTCCGGGCCGCGCTGGCACATGGCCAGCGTCGACCCCGCGGGCTTCGCCGCCCGGCATCCCACCGGGCTCTGAAGCGGATACGTCCCAGCATGACCGCGGGCGCCAACGGAGGGAAGAAAGCGACGAACTGGCGCGGGTGGGCGGTCGGCATCCTGATCGCCCTGGTGGTGATCGTCGCCCTGCAGAACTCCCAGGAGGTGCGGGTCGACGTCCTCTTCGTGACCGTCAACGCGCCGCTGATCGTCACCCTCTTCGTCGCCGTGGCGATCGGCGTCCTGATCGGCTACATCGCTCCGGTGCTCCGCCGCCACAGGCGCGACGAGCGGCGCCGCCACGACGCCAAGTCGGACTAGGCGGGGGAGAACCCGCGAACCCGGAGACTTACTGTGGCTATGGCCACAGAAATGTTCCGCGTTCGATCGGGAACGGTTTGGGATCTGGCGAAGAAGCAGCATGGCGTGGTGGCACGGTCGCAGTTGGCCGACTTGGGCCTGGGACCCGCGGCGATCCGCCACCGTCTGTCCAACGGGCGACTGCACCCGCTGATGCGTGGGGTATATGCGGTCGGACGGCCGGAGGTGGGAGACCGAGGGCGCTGGATGGCGGCTGTGCTCGCCTGTGGGCCGCGCGCCCTCCTCAGCCACCGCAGCGCCGCGGCCCTGATGCGGATTCGCGAGCCGTGGCGCGGCCCGGTCGAGGTCGTCATCCCCAGTGACGCCCACAGGCGGTGCCCCGGCATCCGCGTGTACAGGCGAGTGCCCTGGGTGCCGGACAACGCTGACGGAGCGGCTGCGGCTGGCGTAGTGCCTCATTCCCTCGAACCGCTACGTCCATGGTTCGTCGAAGACATCCCGGTCACCGGTCCCGTCGTGATCCTGGTCGACCTCGCCACCTCCCTCCCGACCGGGCAGCTCGAAGCGGCGGTCAACGAGGCAGATCACCTCGGCCTCGTCGACCCCGAGACCCTGCGGGCGGCGCTCGACCTGCTGCCGCGCCGCCCGGGCCGGCGGCGGCTCCGCACCCTGCTCGACACCGCCACCCGGACCCTGACCACGACCGAGCTGGAGCGCCGCTTCCTGCCCCTCGCCCGCGCGGCGGGCCTGCCCCTCCCGGAGACCCAGGCTCATCTGGGCAGCCATCGCGTCGACTTCTACTGGCCCGAGTTGGACTTGATCGTGGAGACCGACAGCCTTCGCTATCACCGGACCGCCTTCAAGCAGGCTGCCGACAAGCGCCGCGATAACGCACACGCCGGCTCCGGCCTCGTCACGCTTCGCTTCACCCACGGACAGGTGCGCTACGAGCCGGACTACGTGCGGGCGGAGCTGCGGGCGATGGCGGGACGCCTGCGGGACGGGACGTAGGTCGCTCGCGAACGCGGACGATTACTGTCGCCGTGACCACACTGAACGTCCGCGAAATGGGGGCGCCGAATCTGCGTCAGGCGCTGGCGGTTGCCGGGGCGCGATCCGCCCAGGGGCGCGCCGCTTCCAGCTGGGCGCCGAGGCGGATCAGGGTCGCCTCGTCGAACGGGCCGCCGGTGAGCATGGCGCCGACCGGGAGGCCGTCGTCGTTCCAGTGGAGCGGCAGCGAGATCGCCGGCAGGCCGGTGACGTTGGCGAAGGCGGCGAAGCAGACCGACGCGACGACATCGAAGGTGGCCTGCTCCGGGGCGGCGTGCTGGGCCTCGAGCACGGCGCCGGCGAGCGGCGGCAGGATCGCCGAGGTCGGAGTCAGCATCACGTCGAAATCGCGGCCCCAGCGGGCGACCTCCCGACGGGAGAGCCGCTCCAGCGTCTGCGCGGCGACGACGTAGTCGTAGGCGCTGATCTCCTCGCTCGCGACCCTGTGGCTGTGGCGGTTGTGGGGCTCGACCTTGTCCCAGTCGACGCCGTCGTAGTCGGCGAGGCCGGCGGCGGCCATGACCGTGAAGGCGGGGACCAGCTCCGCCGAGATCGTCGGCACCTCGACCTCCTCGACCTCGTGTCCCAGCTCCTCCAGCAGCGCCGCGGCGTCGCGGGCGGCGTCGACGCAGTCCGGGGCGGTGGGGATGCCCAGCGGCGCCTCCGCCATCAGGCCGATCCGCAGCTTCCCCGGCGCCGCGCCGAGCTCCTCGGCGAAGGGACGCTCGGGTGGGATCGCGTTGTTCCAGGCGAGGGGGTCGGGGCCGGCGGTGACGTCGAGGACGGCCGCGGCGTCGGCGACGGTGCGGGTGACGACTCCCTCGACCACGGCGCCCATCCAGGTCTGGGCGCGGCGCGGCACCCGGGCGCGGGCGGACTTGAGGCCGACCAGGCCGCAGTAGGCGGCGGGGATGCGGATCGAGCCGCCGCCGTCGTTGGCGTGGGCAATCGGGAACATGCCGCCGGCGACGGCGGCCGCGGCGCCCCCGGAGGAGCCGCCCGGAGAGCGATCGCCGTCCCAGGGGTTGCGGCTGGCGCCGTAGCGGTCGTTCTCGGCGACGGTGATCGGCCCGAACTCCGGCGTGTTGGTGCGGCCGCAGAGGACGAAGCCGGCGCGCTGCAGCGCCTCGACTACCAGCTCGCTCTCCTCGCTCGGCTCGTCGGAGGCCCCGTTGGAGCCGTAGGTGACCGGCCAGCCGGCGACCGGGGTCAGGTCCTTGATCGGGATCGGCACGCCGAGGAAGGGCGAGCCCTCGCCGGCGGCGAGGCGGGCGTCGGCGTCGCGGGCGGCCGCCCGGGCGCCCTCGTCGTCGCGCCAGATGACGGCGTTCAGCTCCGGGTTGCGGTCATCGACCGCGGCGAGGCAGGCGTCGAGCAGCTCGACGGCCGACAGCTCACGAGCCCGCAGGGCCGCCGCGATGTCGAGCGCGGAGAGGTCGGTCCCGGTTGGCTCACCAGCCAAACCATATCTCCCGGTATGGCGACCGCCGAGCAGGACCGCCAGCCCGGCGAGCAACGCCAGCTGGACGGCGACTCCGAGCGGCGAGGTGAGCGAGTCGACGGTGAGCGCGCCGAGGTTCTCGCCGGCGATCGAGCCGGCGGTGACGTAGATCGAGTAGGAGACGAGGCGGCCGGCGAAGAAGGCGGCGGTGAGCGGCGCCAGCGGGACCGTCATCAGGCCGGCGGCGACGAAGAGCTGGCCCGAGGGCAGGGGCGAGATCGCGAAGAGGCCGAGGCCGGCGGCTGCGCGGCTGCGGTTGGCGGTCAGCGCCGCCTGGGCGCGGTCGAGGCGGGCGCGGCGGGCGGCGGAGAAGCGGGGCCGCAGGCGGCGCGTGGCGCTGGCCAGCAGGAAGCGGCCGGCGGCGGCGGCGAGGGCGCCGCCGAGCACCAGCGGCACCGCGGGGATCTCGAAGTCGAGGCTGAAGAAGAGCAGCACCGCCCAGGTCGGCGGGCCGAAGGCCGGCAGCAGGTTGACGGCGAAGACGACCGCCAGGGCAAGGGCGAACTGGGCGGCGGTGGACACCGGGGCCCGGCCCGGCTCAGGCCGGGACCGCTCCCGGCTCGGCGGCGCTCGGCGGGACGACCTCGGCCGTGGCGGTGTCGGCGCGGGCCAAGACGCGGTCGGCGCTGGCGGGCGTGATCAGGACCGGGCAGGGCGCCATCCGCAGCACGTTGCTGGAGACGCTGCCGTAGAGGGCGCGGCGCAGCGGGCCGCCGCCGCGGGTGCCGAGCAGCAGCAGGTCGATGCCTTTCTCGGCGGCCTCGACCAGCTCCGGCGCCGGGTAGCCGCGCAGGAAGATCGCCTCGGCGCGGGTCTCGCGGGGGAGCTCGGCGACGGCCTCGAACAGCGTCTCGCGCAGCTCGCGGGCGGCGTGCCAGGCAACGGTCTGGACCTCGCCCGAGTCGCCGGGGACCGGGGCCGGCATCCGCGCCACCGCGATCACCCGCAGCGTCGCCTCGTTGTGGATCGCCAGCTCGGCCGCCGCCCGCAGCGCGCCTTCGGCGCCGATCGTGCCGTCGATAGCCGACGCCGATCACACGCACGTCGGCGCCGCTGCCGTCCTCGCTCAGCGGCTGCCAGCCCTCGGCGCCGGCGCCGTAGCCGCGGGGGGCGACCGCCACCGCGCAGGGGGCCTCGCCGAGCAGCCGCTCGGCGGTGGCGCCGGGGAAGATGCGCCCGACCGGGCCGCGGTGGGTGGAGCCGAGCACGACCAGGTCGGCCTTCTCGGCCCGGGCCAGGTCCGCCAGGCCGCTGCCGTCGACCGCCGGGGCCGTCGCGACCAGCATCGTCGCGCCGCTGGCGCGGGACAGGACCCGCCCCAGCTCAAGCGCGTCCTGTCCCTGTTCGGTGTCCTTGAAGCCGACCAGGATCTTGCTGAACACACTTCCTCCTTTCCGGGCCAAATCTTTCGCTGACGAGCGTACGGGGGGGCGCCCGCCGCAACATCGGCGTTTGTCCGCCCGCAAGGCCCGTAGAAATCCGCACCCCTCCGCCCGCCCGCCGTGCGAATCTCTGCGGCGATGCGGGCGATCGAAACCCAGGGGCTGACCAAGTTCTACGGCAGCGCGCGCGGCATCGAGGAGGTCTCGGTCGCGGTCGAGCAGGGCGAGGTCTTCGGCTTCCTCGGCCCCAACGGCGCCGGCAAGACGACGACGATCCGCACCCTGCTCGACCTGCTGCACCCGAGCCGGGGCAGCGCCACCGTCCTCGGCCTCGACAGCCACCGCGACAGCGTCGCGATCCGCGCCCGGCTCGGCAACCTGCCCGGCGACTTCGGCTACGGCAAGCGCAGCAGCGGGCGCGAGGCGCTGGAGCTGCTGGCGAGGCTGCGCGGCGTCGCCGGCCTCGACCGCGCCGAGGCGCTGGCCCGCCGCTTCCGCGCCGACCTCGAGCGGCCGCTGGGGCAGCTCTCGCGCGGCAACCGCCAGAAGGTGGGGCTGATCCTCGCCGTCTTCCACCGGCCCGAGCTGCTGATCCTCGACGAGCCGACCAGCGGCCTCGACCCGCTGATGCAGGAGGAGTTCCTGGCCCTGGTGCGGGAGGAACGCGAGCGCGGCTGCGCCGTCTTCCTCTCCTCGCACGAGCTGGACGAGGTCGAGCGGGTCTGCGACCGGGTCGGGATCATCCGCGAGGGCCGGCTGATCGCGGTCGAGCGGGTCGCCGATCTGCTGGGCAAGACCGGGCGCCGGGTCGCGGTCGAGTTCGCAGCGCCGGTCGACCCGGAGGAGCTGCGGCGGATCCCCGGCGTCAGCGACCTCGTCGCCGACGGGCCGCGGGTCAGCTTCCGCCTCGCCGGCGACGTCGACCCGGTGGTGAAGGCGCTCGCCGCCCACCCGGTCGCCGAGCTCGAGCTCGCCCACCCCACCCTCGAGGAGGTCTTCCTCACCTACTACGAGGAGGGCGAGACGTGATCGCGCTGGTCGCCGCCCAGCTGCGCGAGCGGCGCCGCTCCCTGCTCTCCTGGGGACTGCCGCTCGGCCTCTGGTCGGCCTTCGTCGTGGCGATCTTCCCCTCGGTCGAATCGGCCCTCTCCAAGGCGGTCCGCAACTACCCGCAGGCGCTGAAGGAAGCCTTCGGCATCGGCGAACTGACGACGGTCGAGCAGTACCTGCACGCCGAGATGCTGAGCCTGATCATGCCGCTCGCGGTCGGCTATCTCGCCGTCCGCTCCATCGCCAGCGCCCTCTCCGGCGCCGCCGAAAGCGGCCGCCTCGACGTGCTGCTCTCGGCGCCGGTGTCGCGGCGGCGGCTCCTCGCGGCGGGGTTCGCCGCCACCGCCGTCGAGGTGGCGGCGGTGCTCGCGGTGACCCTGGCCCTGACCATGCTCGGCAGCGCCCTCTCCGGCGCCGGCCTCGGCTTCGGCCTGGCCCTCGCCGGCATCGCCAACGTCTGGCCGCTGGCCCTGCTCGCCGCCGGCCTCGGCGTCGTCGTCAGCGGCTTCTCGCTGCGGACCAGCGTCGTCACCGGCTCGGTCGCGGGAGCGCTGGTGGCGATGTACGTGGCGGACCTGATCGGGCGCCTCGACCCCGGCCTCGACGGCGTCCGCTACGCCTCGGTGTTCCGCTACTACGGCAACGCGATCGAGAACGGCATCGACCCGCTCTCCTTCCTCGGCGTCACCGCCGTCGCCGTCGCCGTCGCCGCCCTCGGCGCCTGGCTGTTCGAGCGCCGCGACCTCTCGACCTAGCCCCTACAGCTCGATCCGCGAGCCGAGGGTGACGGTGCGCTCGCCGGGCAGGCGGAAGTAGTCGACCGGACTGGCGGCGTTGCGGGACATCGCCACGAAGAGGCGCTTGCGCCAGCCGGCCATGCCGGGGGCGTCGGTCGGGGCGATCGAGCATCTGGGAGAGGAAGTAGACGGCGCCATCGACGTCGACCTCGCACTCGAGGCCGGTCTCGCGGCGGCGAGGGCGAGCAGGCGCGGGACGTCGGGCGTGTCCTGGAAGCCGAAGCGGGCGGTGAGGTGGACGATGCCGTCGTCGGCGTAGCCGAGGTCGTCGACGACGAGCCGTTCGGACTCCGGCACGTAGGGCGCTTTGGTCGTCTCGATCGAGATGATCACCACCGACTCGTGCAGGGTGCCGCTGTGCTCGACGGTCGCCCGCAGCGCCAGCGGCGTCGTTTCGCGGCGGGCGTTGAGGTAGACGGCGGTGCCGGGCACGCGCACGGCCGGCGGCTCCATCGCCCGCAGCTCCTCGACGAAGGCGCGCAGCGATCCCTCCTCCTCGATCCGCTCGGCGTGGACCTTCTCGCTGCCCCGCTTCCAGGTGCTGAGCACGGTGAAGACGGCGACGCCCGACCGAGAGCGGGAACCAGCCGCCGTGCGCGGCCTTGGTCAGGTTGGCGCCGAGGAAGGCGAGGTCGACGGTGAAGAAGACGAGCGGCGCCGATCGCCACCAGCCAGCCCGGTTTGCGCCAGAGCGAGCGGGCGACGACGAGGAAGAGCAGGGTGTCGACGGTGATCGTGCCGGTGACGGCGATCCCGTAGGCGGAGGCGAGCTTGGTCGAGGAGCCGAAGCCGAGCACCAGCGCCGCCGACCGCGGCGAGCAGGAACCAGTTGACCGCCGGCACGTAGACCTGGCCGATCTCCCGGGCCGAGGTGTGGCGGATCGTCAGCCGCGGCAGGAAGCCGAGCTGGACCGCCTGGCGGGTGACCGAGAAGGCGCCGGAGATGACCGACTGCGAGGCGATCACGGTCGCCACCGTCGCCAGCACCACCATCGGGATCCGGCCCCAGTGCGGGATCAGCAGGAAGAAGGGGTTGTCGATCGCGCTCGGGGTGTCGAGGATCAGCGATCCCTGGCCCATGTAGTTGAGCGTCAGGGCGGGGAAGACGACGAAGAACCAGGCGCGGCTGATCGCCGGCCGGCCGAAGTGGCCCATGTCGGCGTAGAGCGCCTCGGCGCCGGTGATGGTGAGGACGACGGCGCCGAGCGAGATGAAGGCGACGCCCGGGTGGGCGCCGAAGAACTCGAGCCCGTAGGTCGGCGAGAGCGCCTTGAGGATCGCCGGGTGGGCGGCGACCCGGCCCAGGCCGGCAGCGGCGATGACCGCGAACCAGGCCACCATCACCGGCCCGAAGACGCGGCCGATCGTGTGGGTGCCGAAGCGCTGGATCGCGAACAGGGCGGCCAGCACCGCGATCGTTATCGGCAGCACCAGCGAGCCCAGGCTCGGCACCGCCACCTTCACCCCTTCGACCGCGGAGAGGACCGAGATCGCCGGGGTGATCATCCCGTCGCCGTAGAAGAGGGCGACGCCGAACATGCCCAGCGCGATCAGCGCCACCTTCAGCCGGCCGCGCCGCAGCGGCGCCCCCTCGATCAGCGCGATCAGCGCCAGGATGCCGCCCTCGCCGTCGTTGTCGGCGCGCATGATGAAGAGCACGAACTCGATCGAGACGATCAGCGTGATCGACCAGAAGACGAGCGAGATCACCCCGTAGACGTCGCCTTCGGTCGGCTTCACCGCCTGGTGGTCGGCCGAGAAGACCGTCTGCAGCGCGTAGAGCGGGCTGGTGCCGATGTCGCCGAAGACGACCCCGAGCGCGCCGAGCGCGAGCACGGCCATGCCGAGCTGGCGGCGGGAGGGCCCGGAGGCCGGCGTCGACATCCGGCAAACCTAGGCGATGAGAGCCGGCCTCGCTGAGGCAGCGGACGCCGTCAGCAGCCGAAGGTGAGCTGCCTGCCTTCGCCCTCAGCCGGCTTCGGAGTACGCCGGCTCGCCGCCGCGATCCTCCTGCTCGGCCGCCGCGGGGGCGCCCGCCGGGGCCCTGACGTCGCGCAGCACGAAGACCGCGATCGCCACCGCGACCGCCGCCAGCCCGGCGCCGATCAGGAAGGCGACGTGGTAGCCGGAGGTCAGCGCCGAGGCGTTGGAGGCGCCGCTGTCGAGCAGGCTCTGGGTGCGCTCGGTCGAGAGCGTCGCCAGCACCGCCAGCCCGATCGCCCCGCCGACCTGCATGCTGGTGTTGACCAGGCCCGAAGCCAGGCCGGAGTCTTCCGGCGTCGCCCCCGACATCGCCAGGGTCATGATCGCCGGGAAGGAGGAGCCCATGCCGACGCCGATCAGCAGCAGCGGCGGCAGCAGGTCGGTCAGGTAGTTGCCGTCGACCGGGGTGCGGGCGAAGAGCAGCAGGGCGACGACGGTGAGGCAGACGCCCGGGATCAGCGTCGTCCGCGGCCCGAAGCGCATGATCAGCTTTTCCGAGAAGCCGAGCGAGAGCGTTCCCATCACCACCGTCGTCGGCAGGAAGGCGAGGCCGACCTCGAGGGCGCTGTAGCCGAGCACCCGCTGCAGGTAGAGGGCGCCGAGGAAGAACATCCCGAACATGCCGGCGACCAGCAGCGCCTGCAGCACGTTGGCGCCGGCGACGTTGCGGGAGCGGAAGAGGCGCAGCGGCATCAGCGGGTTGGCGATCGTCGCCTGGCGGTGGACGAAGGCGGCGAGCAGCGCCGCCGAGACGGCGCTGAGCGCGATCGTGCGGGTGTCGAGCCAGCCCCACTGGGTGATCTGCAGGATCGTGAAGACGCCGAGCATCAGCGAGGCGGTGATCATCGCCGCGCCGGGGAAGTCGGCGCCCTTCGTGCAGCCCGATCCCTTCCCGGCCCTCGACCAGGCGCAGCGCCAGGTAGGCGACGAGGATGCCGATCGGCAGGTTGATCAGGAAGATCCAGTGCCAGCTGATCGCCTCGGTGATGACGCCGCCGAGCGAGCAGGCCGATCGAGCCGCCGGCGGAGGCGACGAAGCCGAAGACGCCGATCGCTTTCGCCTGGTCGGCCGGCTGCGGGAACATCGTCACGATCATCCCCAGGATCACCGCCGAGGCCAGCGCCCCGCCGATCCCCTGCACGAAGCGCGCGCCGATCAGCATCTCCTGGCTCTGGGAGGCGGCGCAGAGCAGCGAGGCGCTGGTGAAGATCGTCAGGCCGACGAGGAAGACGCGGCGCTGGCCGACCAGGTCGCCGATCCGCCCGGCCAGCAGCAGCAGGCCGCCGAAGGGGATCATGTAGGCGTTGATCGACCCAGGCCAGCTTGCTCTGGGAGAAGCCGAGGCGAGTCCTGGATCGAGGGCAGGGCGACGTTGACGATCGTCGCGTCGAGGACGATCATCAGCATCCCCGCGCAGAGGACGTAGAGGGCCAGCCAGCGGGTGCGGTCGTTGCTCTGTTCGGCGGTAGCGGTAACCATGGAAGTCGAGACTGCGGCGCGGCCGGAAACTCATCGCCGCCCACCGAAATTAGCGAAGATCGATACTGGACAGATGAGGGCGGTGGTCTTGCGCGAGTACGGGGGGCCGGAGGTGCTGGGAGTCGAGGACGTGCCGGCGCCGGAGCCGATCGCGACCGAGGTCCAGGTCCGGGTCCACGCGGCCGGCGTCAACCCGGTCGACTTCAAGACCCGGGCCGGCGGGGGCATGGCGGCGGTGCTCGGCGAGCCGCCGGTCCGCCTCGGCTGGGACGTCTCCGGCGTGGTCAGCGAGGTCGCGCCCGGCGTCACCCGCTTCCGGGTCGGCGACGAGGTCTTCGGGATGCCGTGGTTCCCGCGCCAGGCGGGCGCCTACGCCGAGTACGTGACCGCGCCCTCGCGCCACTTCGCGGGCAAGCCGCACCCGCTCTCCCACGAGGAAGCGGGGGCGCTGCCGCTGGCCGGGCTGACCGCCTGGCAGATCGTCGTCGACACGATCCAGCTCCAGTCCGGCGACGACCTGCTGATCCACGGCGCCGCCGGCGGGGTCGGCCACCTCGCCGTTCAGATCGCCAAGGCGCGCGGCGCCAACGTGATCGGCACCGCCCGCGCCGAGCAGGCCGACTGGCTGCGCCGGCTCGGCGCCGGCCAGACGATCGACTACAGAAGCGAGCGCTTCGAGGACCTGGTCTCCGACCTCGACGCGGTGATCGACCTCACCGGCGCCTATGGCGAGCGCTCGCTGCCGGTGCTGCGGCCCGGCGGGATGCTGGTCTCGGTCCCCAGCGGCATGCCCGGGCAGCTGCGCGAGCTCGCCGCCCGCAGCGAGCGCCGCGCCACCGGCTTCCTGGTCGAGCCCGACCCGGTCGGACTCGCCGGCCTCTCCCACCTGATCGAGGACGGGCGCCTCGAGGTCGAGGTCGACCGCGCCTTCGACCTCGCCGAGGCCGCCGAGGCCCACCGCGCCGCCGAAGCCGGCCACTCCGGCGGCAAGATCGTCCTGCGCGTTCCCTAGAAGTGTTTCCGCACAGATGCGCCGCCATCTCCCAGCCGGCTGGATCGCCCGCGCCCTGGCGGCGCTGGCGGCCCTGAGCGGCCTCGGCGCGATCGCCCCCGCCGCCGGCGCCAGCGTCAACTGGGTCGTCCACGGGCGCGGCTTCGGGCACGGGGTCGGGATGAGCGCCTACGGCGCCTACGGCTACGCACTGCACGGCAAGGGCTACCGCTTCATCCTCGGCCACTACTACCCGGGGACGGCGCTGGGGACGATCTCCGGGCCGCGCGTGGTCCGCGTCCTGCTCGACGTCGCCGGCGAAGACGTCGGCTTCAGCGCCGCCACCAGCGCCTGCGGGACCGCGCTCGACCCGCGGCGCAGCTACCAGGCCCACCGGGACGGCGGCACGGTCAAGCTGCGCAGCTCCGGCGGCAAGCCGATCGCCGACTGCGGCAGGCGGCTGCGCGCCGCCGGCAACGGCACGATCGAGATCGCCGGCCTCGGCCGCTACCGCGGCGCCCTGGAGACGGTGCCGAGCGAAAGCTCCCCGGCCTCGCTCAACGTCGTCAACGCGCTCGCCGTAGACCAGTACGTGAAGGGCGTGATCCCGAACGAGTCGCCGCCCTCCTGGCCGGTGGCGGAGCTGAAGGCGCAGGCGATCGCCTCGCGCTCCTTCGCCCTCACCGGCGGCGTCGGCGGCAACGGCTTCGACCTCTACGCCGACACCCGCAGCCAGGTCTACAAAGGGCTGGAAAGCGAGTACGCCAGCACCGACGCGGTCGCCGAAGCGACCCGCGGCCAGGTGCTCGAATACGGCGGCAAGGTCGCCGAGACCCTCTTCTCCGCCTGCTCGGGCGGCCACACCGAGAGCATCCAGTACGTCTTCGGCTCGGCGATCCCCTACCTGGTCGGCGTCCCCGACCCCTACGACTACTACTGCCCGCTGCACAAGTGGACCCTGCGCTTCAGCGGCCCCGAAATCAGCGCCAGGCTGGGCGCCTACCTCGACGGCCGCCTCGAGCAGGTGGTCGTGACCAAGCACGGCCTCACCCCCCGCATCGTCGAAGCGAAGCTGATCGGCACCGGCGGCGTCACCACCGTCACCGGCGAACAGCTGGAGGTCGCCCTGGGCGGCTACGCGACCTGGATGGCCTTCCAGAAGGTGGTCACGGGCAAACGCGGCTAATCCCGGCGCTCAGCCATCCGGATAGGGCTGGATCGGGATGCCGTGGTCGGTCTCGCGCATGCCGAGCTCGTAGGCGGCGCCGGCGGGCAGGGTCAGCTCGCGGCGGGGCAGGCCGGGGCGCTCGACGGTCAGTTCGAGGTCGGCGACGGAGCAGTTGACGGTGTGGTGCTCGGGGCCCTTGGGGTCGGCGTAGACCCAGCCGACGAAGTCCTTCTCGGGAGCGGCGACGCGGCCGTGGACGACGACGTCCTTGCCGGGGAGGACGAAGGTGCAGACGCCGGGCGACTCCTCGATCGAGGTGGAGCGGATCGCGCCGAGGCCGCCGAGCCGGTGCGGCTCGCCGTCCAGCATCAGCATCCCCGCGGGGATCCAGGGGCTGGTGCGGGAGCCGAGCCTGACCCGGGCGGCGCCGGCGTCGAAGTAGGTGTCGGGCGAGTCGGCGAAGCCGGTGCCCTCGAGCCAGACCCAGCGCTCGGCGTGCTCGCTGCCCCAGTTGTGGCCGATCATCCCCGGCCAGCCGCGGAGCTCGATCGTCTCGTCGTCGATTTCGAGGCGGCCGTCGAAGTGGGCGAGCGGGACGGGGGCGACGAACTTGGTCCTCGGCAGCGGCGCCTCGTAGAGCCAGTCGGCCGGCAGGTACTTGCAGGGCTCGGCCTCGGCGGCGAAGGTCAGCGACCAGGCGGCGCTGACCGCGTCGGTGTCGACCGAGCCCTCGGCCCGGCCCGGCGCCAGCTCGGCGTCGCCGACCCGGATCCAGGATCCCCGCGGCGCCGACAGCTCCGCCGCCGGCACCGTCACCTTGGTCGCCCGCGGCCCCGCCGCGGCGCGGTCGAAGAAGACGAACCAGATCGAGGCGTTGGGCTCGGCGCCGGGCCGCTTGTGGACCGTGTGGCGGATCCAGATCCCCCGCCCCCCGCCCGGCTCGCAGGCCTTGACGTAGAAGCTCTCGTAATGGCCGGCCTTGGCGGCGACCCTGGGGAACCGCGCCACTTCGTCCATGCCCCAAACTCTAGAGGCGCCAGCGCCTCTAGACCTTGATCGTTATGACGTCGCCGTCCTGGACCAGGTAGTCGCGGCCCTCGATTCGCAGCTGGCCCCTGTCGCGGGCCTGGGAGTAGCCGCCGCACTCGACCAGCTGCTCCCAGCCGACGACCTCGGCTTTGACGAACGCTTCCATGATCTCGGTGTGGATCGTGCCGGCGGCCTCCAGCGCGGTGGCGCCGCGGGGCAGGGGGCGGGCGACGGCCTCCTTGCCCTCGCCGGCGGTGAAGAAGGTGATCAGGTCGAGCAGGTCGTAGGCGCCGCGGACGAGGCGCGCCAGGCCGGAGCCCTCGACCCCGTAGGACTCGCGCATCTCCTCGGCTTCGGCGGGGTCGAGCTCGGCCAGCTCGCCCTCGATCCGGGCACTGACCGCGACGGCACCGGCGGCGACCGCGGCGGCGTGGGAGGCGACCGCCTGCGGCACCTCGGCGTCGCCCTCGTCGACGTTGGCGACGTAGAGGATCGGCTTGGTCGTCAGCGCCTGCAGGTTGATGACCGCGTTCGGGGCGGCGTCGGGAACCGGGACCGAGCGGGCGGGACGGCCAGCGGCGAGCGCCTCGAAGACGGCCTGCAGCCAGCCGTGCTCGGCGATCGCCTCGGCGTCGCCGGACTTGGCCTGCTTGCCGACCCGGCCGAGGCGGCGCTCGACCTGGTCGTAGTCGGCGAGCACCAGCTCGGTCTCGATCGTCTCGATGTCGGCGAGCGGGTCGACGCGGCCGTCGGGGTGCGGCACGCCGGAGTCGGCGTGGCAGCGGACGACGTGGCAGATCGCGTCGGTCTCGCGGATCGAGGCGAGGAACCGGTTGCCGAGCCCCTCCCCCTCGGAGGCGCCCTTGACCAGGCCGGCGATGTCGTGGAAGGAGATCGTCGCCGGCTGCAGCTCGGAGCTGCGCACCGTCGCCGCGACCTGCTCCAGCCGCTCGTCCGGCACCTGGGCGACGGCGACGTTGGGCTCGATCGTCGTGAACGGGTAGTCGCCTGTCTGGGCGCCGCCCTTGGTCAGGGCGTTGAAGAGGGTCGACTTGCCGGCGTTCGGCAGGCCGACGATCCCGACCTTCATAGGGAAAGGGGGACGATCAGGCCGAGGACGACGCCGAGCAGGGCGCCGGCGAGGACGTCGGACGGGTAGTGCATCCCCAGATAGGGGCGGCCGAGGGAGACCGCCAGGGCGACGAGCAGGGCACCGGCGGCGGCGGGGTCGACGCGGACCATCGCCGTCGCCACCGCGAAGGAGGAGAGGGCGTGGGCGGAGGGGAAGCTGAGCGAGCTGGGGGCGCCGCCGAGCGGCGGCAGGCCCTCCAGCACAGGGCGCGGGCGCCTGACCGCCAGCTTGATCCCGTAGTTGAGGACGATCGCGATCGGGGCGAGGGCGGCGCAGATCAGCCACGATTCCCGCCGTTCGGGGTCGATCAGGGCCAGCGCCACGCCGAGCGCGACCCAGACGGCGCCGTTGTTGGCGGCCTTGCCCAGCGCCTTGGCGGCGGTCTCCATCCCCGGCGAGTGGCCGCGGGTGCGCATGACTCGCAGCAGCTTGAGGTCGAGGCTCTCCATCGGCGGCGGAGGATACGGGCCGCCGCTCCGTCAGTATCCCCCCATGCCAGCCGTCCCCGGCTACGTCCACACGCCCGGCCACCACTGCGGCTCGACCGCGCTGCGCAACCTGCTCGCCTTCCACGGGATCGAGATCAGCGAGGAGATGGCGTTCGGGCTCGGCGCCGGCGCCAGCTTCTACTACCTGGCGCTCGAAGACTCCTCCCCCAGCCGCTGGTTCAACGGCCGCACGGCGCGGCTGGAGGAGAGCTTCCGCGACCTGACCGGAGCGGCGCTGGAGATGCGGACCTTCGCCGCCGGCGACCGCGAGGCCTGGGAGGCGGCGCGGGCCGAGGTCGACGGCGGCAATCCGGCGCTGCTCTTGACCGACATCTACCACCTCGACCACTACGGCAACTCGGCCCACTTCCCCGGCCACGCGGTGGTCCTGGCCGGCTACGACGACGAAGTCGCCCACCTCTCCGACACCGCCTTCGAGGAGCTGCAGACGACGCGTCTCGACCACCTCGCCAGGGCCCGGCACAGCGGCCATCCCGCCTACCCGCTGGAAGGGCACATGTTCACGGTGTCGGAGGCGGTCGACCGGGGGCGGCTGGAGGCAGCGATGCCGCGGGCGATCGCCCAGGCGGCAAAGGAGATGGTGGAGCCGACCTGGGGCGAGTTCGCCGGCCTGCCCGCGGTCGAGCGCCTCGCCGCCGAGGCGGGCGCCTGGCCGGAGGTGGCCGAGGACTGGCAGTGGTGCGCGCGCTTCGCCTACCAGGTGATCGAGCGCCGCGGCACCGGCGGCGGGGCGTTCCGGCTGATGTATTCGCGCTTCCTCGAAGAGGCAGGACGGGAGGAGGCGCCGCTGGCGGCGGAGGCGGCGGCGCGCTGGACCGAGCTGGCGGGGGCGTTCCGCGCGGCGAGCGAGAGCGACGAGCCCCGGGCGGAGCTGTGGGATGCGATCGACGCCGGGGCGGAGCAGGTCGCGGCGGCCGAGCGGCGGCTCTGGGAGGCCCTGGCGGAGTAGGCGGAGGGCTCAGCCGCCGAACCAGCGGGCGCGGCGGCTGCTGCCGAAGTGGTCCTTCTCGGCGACCAGGGCGGCCGAGGGCTCCTGGAAGGCGCCGGTCGGCTTCGGCCCGGAGAGGAAGTCGACGTCGACCCGGCCGACCCGGCCGCCGCCGAACTCGATGTAGCAGGAGCCGAGCCCGTCGTAGGGGTCGGGCGGCCCCTCGCCGCGCAGCCCGGCGACGACCCCGGCGGCGGCGACCCGGGCCGCGCCCTCGGCGAAGACGCCGGCCTTCGGCACCCCGATCGTCGCCACGTCGCCGACCGCGTAGACGCCGGGGAACTTCGTCTCCAGGGTCCTCGGGTCGACCGGCACGTAGCCCTCGCTCGCCATCCCGCTCTCCAGCACGACGCCGGGGGCGCGGTGCTTGGGCACGCCGAGGAAGAGGTCGAAGGGCATCTCGTCGCCGCCGTCGAGCAGCGCCACCCGCCGCGCCGGGTCGATCGCCTCGACGCGGCGGCCGGCGACGAACTCGACGTCGCGCTCGGCGAAGGCGGCCAGCAGCGCCTCCGAGGTTTCCGGGGAGGGCGGCACCGGCGTCGGCAGCGGCAGCACGAAGGTGATCTGGCACTGGTCGCGGACGCCGCGCGCCTTGAGGTAGTCGTCGAGCAGGATCGCCGCCTCGCTCGGCGCCGGCGGGCACTTGAACGGCGCTCCGCAGACGCCGATCACGGCGTGGCCGCTCCTGAAGGTCGGCAGCAACTCCCCCAGCCGCTCGGCGCCGGCGACGGAGTAGAACTCGTTGCCGCCCTCGGCCAGCCCCGGCGTCGCGTCCATGTCGTAGTCGGCGCCCAGCGCGACGACCAGGACCTCGGCCTCGTGCTCGCCGGCATCGGTGCTGACCCGCCGCGCCTCGGGGTCGATCGCGGTCACAGTCTCCCGCAGCAGCCGCACCCCGGGCTTGGCGAAGTCGCGGTAGGGGACGCGGATCTCGGCCGCCGTCCGGCGCCCGAACATCACGTCGAGCTTGGAGAAGCCGAAGACGAAGGCGTCGCCCTTATCGATCAGCGTCACCTCGGCCTCGGCGCCGAGCTGGCCGGAGAGCAGCGTCGCCAGCTCGAGCCCGCCGAAGCCCGCGCCCAGGATGAGGATCCGCGTCGGCACAGAGCGACCCTAGCCGACCCGCTCGGCTCCGCGCCCGCGAGCCGCCGCGCTGTCGATCAGCCGAGGTTGAAGCCGATGCGGTGGTCGCCCGACTCGATGCGCACGAAGGCGACCTTGCCGAGGTAGAGGGAGAGGACGCCGTCCTCGGTGTGGAGGTCGTGCCAGCCGCCCTTCTCGAGCTGCTTGCGCAGGTCCTTGAGGTCGCCCTCGGCGAGGCGGGCGGAGACGACCTGCCCACCCTCGAAGCCGATCTCGACCCGCTGTGCGTCAGCCATCAGTGCCCTCCCGCTGGTTCGACGATCTCGGTCAGTACCCCGCCGGTGGAGCGGGGGTGAAGGAAGGCGACGCGGCTGTCGCGGATGCCGACCCGCGGCTCGGAGTCGATCAGCTCGATCCCGGCGGCGGCTATCCGGACCAGGGCGCCGTCGATGTCGTCGACCGCGTAGGCGACGTGGTGGAGGCCTTCTCCCTTGCGGGCGAGGAACTTGCCGACGGCGGTGTCGGGGCCGAGCGGGGCCAGCAGCTCGACGTGGCCGTCGCCGACGTCCAGCAGCACCGCCTCGACCCCCTGGGACTCGACCGTCTCGCGGTGCGCCTGCACCATCTCGAAGCGCCCCTCATATAGGGCGATGGCCGCGTCGAGGTCCTCGACGGCGACTCCTATGTGGTCGATCGCTCCGAACATCGGCGCTGAGTCTATGCGGCCCGCGGCAGCTCGTCGGCGCCGTTGCCGTGCTCGACCCGCAGGATCTCCGCCATCGCCGCCAGGCCGACCTCGAGCTGCTCCGGCGTCGGCTCCCTGGTCGCCAGATGGCGCTGGATCTCGCGGCCGGGGGTGTGGAAGGCCTCGGCCAGGGGGTCGCCGTGGTGGCGGTCGCTCCAGGCGAACATCTCGACCGCGATCGAGGCGCCGCCGAGGCCGACGCCGGCGCGGGCGGCGGCGCTCGGCCGCTCGACCAGACGCTCCAGCAGCACGGTGCCGCCGGCGGAGAGCAGCATCATCGGCACGATCAGGTTGGAGCCGCAGCGGTCGTGCTCCTTGGGCACGGCGGCGACGTCCTCCACTCCCTGCTCGTAGGCGGCGATCGCCTTGTGCTCGACGCCGTGGTAGGCGGCGAGGTCGCGGTCCATCAGCGCCACCATCGCCGGCACGGCGCCGATCGCCTGGACCAGGCCCTCACGCAGCGCCGAGGCCGGGGCGCGGCGGCGCAGCAGCCCGGTCAGGGCCAGGGTGGCGCCGGCGGCGGCAATCACCCGCCAGTCCTCGAACGGCAGCCGCGCCGCGGGCAGGCGGCGGCGGGTCAGCGGCAGCAC
Source organism: uncultured Solirubrobacterales bacterium (assembly GCA_963785775.1). Taxonomy (GTDB): domain Bacteria; phylum Actinomycetota; class Thermoleophilia; order Solirubrobacterales; family 70-9; genus VAYN01. The sequence continues at coordinate 882,235 of CAWAWH010000003.1, forward strand.
CGCCATCGCCTCGGCCAGTTTCAGCGGCCCGCGCAGGCCGGGGACCCGCGCCACCAGCTTCGGTGCAAGCTCCGGCTTGCGGTCGGAGGCGACCTGGACCTGGCCGTCGCGGTCACGCACGGCGGCCGCCCAATGCGTAGGCCCATGAATAAGCAATCCATTACGCAGCGCCATCCCTCCCAAACGCAGACGCTCGGAGTCCTCTGAAGCCATACGCCCACATTAGGGCCTATCCCGGTAGGGGTGGAACGTCTTGTACTTTTTCGGCGCGGCGAGTCTCGGACGGCCGCAGACGATCCACGAAAAAGTTAAGTGGAACCCCTACCGGGATAGGCCCTAAGCCCAGGTGCAGAAATACAGAGGGCGCCGAGTTCCAGTCCCACTCGACGCCCTCTCCCCCCTGTTAAGTCCCGGCCGAAGGCCCCCAGTCCAGGCCTCCGGCCGGTGTATCGGCTCTCCCTGGCTCTAGCTTGGAAAGCCGACCACTTAAACCCGGCGGTCTTTAGGAAGTTGCGCCGGTCACCTGGGCTGTCCGAATCTCGTCCTCAGGGCGGCCAGGCGGCGGCCCAGCTCGGCCTCGAAGCCGCGATCGGTGGGCGCGTAGAAGCGGCGGCCGGCGAGCCCGTCCGGCAGCAGCTGCTGGTCGCTGACGCCGCCCGGCTCGTCGTGGGCGTAGCGGTAGCCGCTGCCGCGGCCGAGTGCCTCGGCGCCGGGATAGTGGGCGTCGCGCAGGTAGTCGGGCGGGGTCCTGGCGCCGTGCTCGCGGACCTCAGCGCGGGCGGCGGCGAGCGCCTTGTAGGAGGCGTTGGACTTGGGAGCGAGGGCGAGGTAGACGGCGGCCTGGGCGAGGTTGAGGGCGCACTCGGGCAGGCCGACCCGGTCGACCGCGCGGGCGGCTGCGTCGGCGACGAGCAGCGCCTGCGGGTCGGCGTTGCCGACGTCCTCGGAGGCGAGGATGACCATGCGGCGGGCGATGAAGCGCGGGTCCTCCCCGCCCTCCAGCATCACCGCCAGGTAGTAGAGGGAGGCGTCGACGTCGGAGCCGCGGGTGGCCTTGATCCAGGCCGAGACGAAGTCGTAGTGGCGGTCCCCCTGGCGGTCGTAGTCGAGCGCCTTGCGCTGCAGCGCGTCCTCGATCGCGGCGACGTCGATTCGGCTGCCGGCGGCCCGCTCGACCGCGCGCTCGAGGGCGGAGAGGGCGACCCGGGCGTCGCCGCCGCTGCGCTGCGCCAGCATCTCCAGCGCCGCGTCGTCGACCGGCGGCGGCTGCGCGATCCCGCGCTCGGGATCGGCGAGCGCCCGCCGCAGCAACGCCTCCACCTGCCCCGCGTCCAGCGGCCGCAGCTCATACACCTGGCAGCGCGAGAGCAGGGCCGAGTTAACCTCGAAGTAGGGGTTCTCGGTGGTCGCCCCGATCAGCGTCAGCAGCCCTTCCTCCACCGCCGGCAGCAGCGCGTCCTGCTGGGCCTTGTTGAAGCGGTGGATCTCGTCGAGGAAGAGGATCGTCGGCCGGCCCGACCCTTTCCTGCGCTCCCGGGCCCGCTCGATCACCCCCCGGATCTCGGCTTTCCCAGCGTTAACGGCCGACTCCTCCTCAAACGCCCCGTCCGCCCCCGCCGCCGCAATCCGCGCCAACGTCGTCTTCCCCGCCCCGGGAGGCCCGTAGAGGATCGCGCTGTGCGGCTTCCCACTCTCGATCGCGCTCCTCAGCGCCGATCCCTCCCCGAGGATGTGCTCCTGCCCCACCAGCTCATCCAAGGATCCGCGGCCGCATCCGCACCGCCAACGGCGCGTCCGCAGCCGGCTTCTGCGGCTTCGAAGCGCCGCTCTCGCCGGTATCGAACAGCTGGTCGACCACTGCGGCTGAGTATGAGGGAGTCGGGGGAGGTCTCGCCGGAACCTCCCGCTGTTCGTGACGGAGAGACCTCCCCCGGCTCCCCCCACCCACCGTACAATCGACCCATGGCTACCACCGAGGCAAAACCCGCTGCCCTGTCAACCCTGGAGTCGTTCAACCCCGCCACCGGCGAGCTCGTCGGAGTCGTTCCGACGATCACCCCGGACCAGGTCCAGGCCGTGGTCGACGACGTCGCCCGCATCCAGCCCGCCTGGGCCGAGCTGCCGCCGAAGGTGCGCGCCTCCTACATGCGCCGCGCCGCCGACGCCCTGCTCGACGACATCGACGAGGTCGCCGAGCTGCTGGTCCGCGAGCAGGGCAAGCCGCGCACCGAGGCCTACACGATGGAGCTGCTGCCGACCGTCGACGCCCTGCACTGGTGCGCCAAGGCCGGGCCGAAGATCCTCGCCGACGAGAAGGTGCGGATGACCCAGGCCTTCACGCTCTCCAAGAGCGGCCATTTCTCCTACGAGCCGATCGGAGTCGTCGGCGTCATCGCCCCCTGGAACTACCCCTGGTCGATCCCCTTCGGCGAGGTCGCGATCGCGCTGATGGCCGGCAACGGCGTCGTCCTCAAGCCGGCCAGCCTGACGCCGCTGCTGGGCGAGCGGATCCGCGCCGTCTTCGAGAAGGCGGGCCTGCCCGAGGGGCTGGTCCGGGTCGTCCACGGCGGCGGCGCCGTCGGCGACGCGCTGGCCCGCTCCAGTGCCGGCAAGATCTTCTTCACCGGCTCGGTCGAGGTCGGCCGCAAGGTCGGCGAGGTCTGCGCCGGCCTGCTCAAGGGCTCGGTGCTGGAGCTGGGCGGCAAGGACCCGATGATCGTCTGCGCCGACGCCGACCTCGACAACGCCGTCTCCGGCGCCGTCTGGGGCGGCTTCGCCAACGCCGGCCAGACCTGCTCGGGGATCGAGCGCGTCTACGTCATCCGCGAGATCGCCGACCGCTTCGTCGAGGGCGTGGCCCGCGAGGCGCAGAAGCTCCGCCTCGGCGACCCGCTGGAGTGGGAGACCGAGATCGGCCCGATGACCTCCGACGACCAGTACGAGATCGTCGTCGACCTGATCGAGGACGCGGTCGCCAGCGGCGCCACCAAGCTCTGCGGCGGCCCCGTCGACGTCCCCGGCCTGCCCGGCAAGTTCGTCGCCCCGACCGTGCTCACCGGCGTCACCCACCAGACCCGGATCATGCGCGAGGAGATCTTCGGCCCGGTGCTGCCGATCGTCGTCGTCGACTCCGAGCAGGAGGCGATCGACCTCGCCAACGACTCCGAGTTCGGCCTCGGCGCCTCGGTCTGGACCAGGGATCGCCAGAAGGGCGAGCGGATCGCCCGCCGGCTGGAGTCGGGGATGGTCTGGGTCAACGACCACTCCTTCAGCCACGGCGCCTGCCAGTGCGCCTGGGGCGGCGTCAAGGACTCCGGCGTCGGCCGCTCGCACTCCAAATTCGGCTTCTACGAGTGCGTCAACATCAAGATGAACGCCTGGGAGCCGGGCCTGACCCGCGACTTCTGGTGGCACCCCTACGACCGCACCCTCGGCGAAGCCGTCCAGGCCTCGGCCCGGATCCTCTACGGCAAGGGCGAGACCCGCGCCCAGGCGCTGCGCGAGGGCATCGGGCCGCTGCTGAAGGTCGGCCGGCGCACGCTGAAGAAGCGCCGCTGACCGGCCCCTTGGCGCCTTTCGTCCGGATAGCGGACAAAAGGCGCCAATCGGGCTCGCGGAGAATCAGCCGCCAGCGATGACGCGCGTCATCGAGGTCGCGCCGAGGCACTTGTAGATCGTGCCGGCGGTGCCCTGGGTCTCCGGCTTCACTTCGGCGTAGACCTTGAGCGGGACGCTGCCCTTGTATTTGGGTTCCGCCTTCCAGCCACCGTTGGCGTTCGTCGTCGCGGAACCGATCTTGCCCTTGCCCTTCTCCTTGACGACGACCTGGCGCTCCTCGACGCAGTTCGCGTTGGAGGACGAGACCTTGCCGGCGCTGGCGAAGGGGTTGATCGAGATCGTCGACTTCAGTTCCACCGTCTGCCCAGGATGGTCCGCCGAGGCGGCGATCGGAGCCGCCAGCGCGGCCGTCGCAATCGCCGCCGAGAGCAGTCCCGCCGCTCGTTTCCTCTTGCTCATCTGATCCTCCTTGTCGAGATTGATCGTGCCGGCGCATCGGCGCCGGGCTCGGCGCCGGCAAACACGGGCCGCCCCGAAAATCGCCGCGGCAGCCTAGATCATCTCCGACGCTTCACAATCCCCCGCGATGCCCCCTGAGCAGGAGAAAACGGTGGCCGCGGCCGGGGAGCCGGCGCTGCGGCTGGCCGGACTGCGGCGCGATTACGGCGAGCGGACGGCGCTGGACGGCGTCGGGCTGACCCTGGCCGCGGGCGAGTCGCTGGTCGTGCTCGGGCCGAACGGGGCCGGCAAGACGACGCTGCTGCGGATCCTGGCGACGCTGCTGCGGCCGAGCGGCGGCGAGGCGGTGGTGCTCGGCTGCACCCTCCCCAGTGAGGCCTGGGTGCTGCGCGGGCGGATCGGCTACCTCGGTCATGAGCCGCTGCTTTACCGCGACCTCAGCGGCCGCGAGAACCTGCGCTTCCACGCCCGCCTGCACGGGATCTCCGGCGCGGTGGCGGAGGCGCGGATCGGCGAGCTGCTGGCCGCGGCCGGGATGGAACGCCGCGCCGACGAGCGGGTGGCCGGGCTCTCGGCCGGGATGCGGCAGCGGTTGGCGATATGCCGCTGCGTCCTGCACGAACCCGAGCTGCTGCTGCTCGACGAGCCCGACTCCAACCTCGACGCCGAGGGGCGGGATCTGGCGCGCGGCCTGATCGGGCCGGGCGGCGGCCGGACCCGGGTCCTCGTCACCCACGACCCCGAGCGCTTCCTGCCCGAGGCCGACCAGGTGCTGCGGCTGGGGATCGGCGAGGCGGCGGCGGTCTCGTGACAGTGTGCCGCGCCCACCGGGGGCCAACCTCGTGACTCCCTCCCGCGCCGCCTTTGCGGCGATCCTCGGCAAGGACCTGCGGGCGGAGCTGCGCACCCTGCAGTCGCTGCCGGCGATGGCGCTCTTCGCCGTCACCAGCTTCGTCATCTTCCGCTTCGGGCTCGACCGCACCAGCCTCTCCGGCAGCCTCGCCGCCGGCGTGCTCTGGGCGACGCTGCTGTTCGCCGCCGTGCTCGGCATCAACCGCCTCTTCGTCGCCGAGCGCGAGGAGGGCGGCTTCGACGCGATCCGCCTCGCCCCGATCGACCGCAGCGTCCTCTTCGCCGCCAAGGCGGCGGCGCTGCTGGTCTACCTGCTGGCGCTGGAGCTGATCGCGGTGCCGATCTTCGCCCTCTTCTTCCTCGATTCCGCCGCCGGGCTGCCGCCGCTCATCGGCGTCCTCCTGCTGGCCGACCTCGGCCTGGCCGCGACCGGCACCCTGATCTCCTCGATGGCGGTCAACTCGCGCGCCCGCGACCTGCTGGTGCCGCTGGTCCTGCTGCCACTGGTGGTGCCGCTGATGATCGCCGCCACCGGCGCCACCGAGCCGCTGCTGGCCCTGGGCGGTCCCGGTTATCACCGCTTCGGGAGCTGGCTGATGGTGCTCGGGCTATACGATCTGATCTTCGGCTTGGTCGGCTACGCGGTGTTCGACTTCCTCCTGGAGGACTGAGCCGCCGGCCGACCCCCACCCCCGCGAAGCATGTACGGCAAAGGACTGAGACCACTCTCGATCGCCACCGTGGCGATGCTCGCCGTGGGGCTCTCCCTGGTCTTCTTCTACGCCCCGCTCGAAACCGACCAGGGCTTCATCCAGAAGATCTTCTACCTGCACGTGCCGCTGGCGATCGACGGCGCTGGTCGGCTTCGTCGTCGGCGGCGTCTTCGCGATCGCCCACCTGCGCACCGGCAACCGCAAGTGGGACGCCTATTCCTACGTCTCGATCCACATCTCGGTGATCTTCGGCGTCGCCGTGCTGCTCACCGGCTCGATCTGGGCCAAGGCCTCCTGGGGGCACTGGTGGGTCTGGGACGAGCCGACCCTGGTCAGCTTCCTGATCGTCTTCCTGATCTACGCGACCTACTACCCCTTCCGCTACGCGATCGAGGACCCCGAGCGGCAGGCCCGCTACGCCTCGGTCTTCGCGATCACCGCCGGCGCCTTCGTGCCGCTCAACTTCATGGCCGTGCGGATGGCGCAGAGCCTCGTCCACCCGCGCGTCTTCGCCACCAGCAACGGCGGCCTGCCCGGCTCGATGATGCTGACCTTCCTCTGCTGCCTGGCGGCGATCGCCCTGCTCTGGGTGACCCTGGTCAAGTTCGAGCTGACGGCGAAGAGCGCCTCCGGCCAGGTCAAGCGGCTGCGCCGCGCCCTCGACGCGCCGGCGCCGGGCGCGGGTTCGCGGATCGCCCCGGAGGTGAGCTGATGCTGCGCGCTGCTCGCCGAGGCCCGGCGCTGCCGCTCGGCGAAGCCGGCAAGTACGTCGCCGGCGCCTACGTCGTCTTCCTCGTCCTGATCGTCGTCTACGTCGCGATCATGGCGGCGAAACTGCAGCGGATCGAGAGGGAGCTGCGCGAGCTGGCCGGCTTCGCGGAGCAGCGCAAGCAGGAGGAGCAGCGCCAGGAGGTGAGCGCCTGATGTCTGAGCTCCTGGCCCTCGGCGTCTCCCACAAGACGGCGCCGCTGGACCTGCGCGAGCGGCTCTCGCTGACCGAGGGCCGCGCCGTCAGCGCCCTGCGCGAGCTGACCGACGCGGCCGGGATCCACGAGGCGGCGGCGATCTCGACCTGCAACCGGACCGAGCTCTACCTGATCGTCTCCGACCCGGTCGAGGCCGAGTCGACGGCGCTGGGCGTGCTCACCCGCCAGGCGGAGATCCGCCCGACCGAGCTGCTCGGCCACCTCTACTCGCTGCGCTCGGTCGAGGCGGCCCGCCACCTGCTGCGGGTCACCGCCGGGCTCGACTCGATGATCGTCGGCGAGGCCGAGATCCAGGGCCAGGTCAAACGCGCCTACGAGCTGGCCCTGGTCGAGGGCGGCACCGGCCCGATCCTCAACCGCCTCTTCCGCGGCGCCCTCGCCGCCGGCGGCCGCGCCCGCGAGGAGACCGGGATCAGCGAGAAGGGCGTCTCGATCCCCTCGGTCGCGGTCGAGCTGGCGCGGCGGGCGCTCGGCGACCTCTCCGAGCGGCGGGTGCTGGTGGTCGGCGCCGGCGAGACCGCCGAGCTGGTCGCCAGGGCGCTGGTCGCCCGCGGCGTCCGCACCGTCTTCGTCGCCAACCGCCACTACGACCGCGCGATCGGGCTGGCCCAGCGCTTCGACGGCAGCGCCGTCCGCTTCGAGGAGCTGCCGGAGCAGCTGGCCGGCGCCGACATCGTCGTCACCGCGACCAACTCGCCCCACCACATCGTCGAGCGCGACGACCTCGCCCAGGTGATGGCGGGGCGGCCCGAGCGGCCACTGCTGGCGATCGACATCGCCGTGCCCCGCGACATCGAGCCCGCCTGCCGCGAGATCGCCGGCGTCAGCGTCCACGACATCGACGACGTGCAGCAGATCGTCGAACGCAACACCAGCGGGCGCGAGGCCGAGGCGAAGCGGGCGGAGCGGATCATCGAGGCCGAGCTCGACCGCTTCGAGCGTTGGCTCGCCTCGCTCGAGGTGGTGCCGACGATCGCCGCCCTGCGCGAACGCGGCGACGAGATCGTGCGCCGGGTGCTGGCCGAGAACGAGGGCCGCTGGGAGAGCGCTCAGCGAGGCCGACCGCGAGCGGCTGGAGGCGATGGCGAAGGCGATCGCCTCGCGGCTCCTGCACGAGCCGACCCTGCGGATGCGGCGCGCGGCCGGCAGCGACGACGCCTACCTCTACGTCAGCGCGCTGCGGGAGCTGTTCGGGCTCGACGTCGAGACCGAGCCTGAGGGCGAGGGCGAAGGTCAGCGTGACCGAGCTGCGCAGAAGCGATCCCGGCAGGGACGTATCCGGTAGGGGTTTCACTTAACTTTTTTGAGGGGCCGCAGCTGCCGTCCGTTGGCCGCTGCGCCAAAAAGTACAAGACGTTTCACCCCTACCGGGATAGGTCCCAAACCCACACGCCTGATGATTCGGATTGCTACTCGTGGCAGCGCACTGGCCAAAGCTCAGGCGAGTCAGGTCGCCGAGATGCTGGGCGGGGCTGAGCTGGTCGAGGTCTCCTCCGACGGGGAGCCGGGCGACAAGGCGCGGTTCGTGCGCGGGAGTCGAGCGGGCTCTGCTGGCCGGGGAGGCCGAGGTCGGGGTCCACTCCGCCAAGGACCTGCCGGGGGAGATGGCGGCGGAGCTGGAGATTGCGGCGGTGCCGCGCGCGGGAGGACCCGGCTGACGTCTGGATCGGCGCCGGCTCCTCGCTCGATGACGCGCCCGAGGGCGCCCGGGTCGGCACCGCCAGCCTGCGACGCCGCGCTCAGCTGCTCGCTGCGCGTCCCGACCTGCGGGTGGAGGAGCTGCACGGCAACGTCGACACCCGCCTGCGCAAGCTGGCCGAGGGCGAGCTCGACGCGATCGTCCTCGCCGCCGCCGGCCTGCGCCGGCTCGGCCGGGCGCAGGAGATCGGCTTCGCGATCCCGGTCGACGTCGATGGTCCCGGCCGCCGGCCAGGGAGCGCTCGCCCTCCAGGTCCGCGCCAGCGACGAGGCGACGACCGAGGCGGTCGCCGGCATCTGCGACCTCGACGCCGCCCGCGAGCTGACCGCCGAGCGCGCCGCCGTGCGCCTGCTCGACGCCAGCTGCACGACGCCCGATCGGCGTCTACGCCCGGGTCGACGGCGAGCGCCTCGAGGTCGAAGCCTTCGTCGGCCTCCCCGACGGCAGCGAGTGGCTGCGCGACCGGATCGAGGGCGACGCCGCCGAGCCGGCCGACCGCCGGCGCCCTGCTCGCCGAGCGCCTGCTCAGCGCCGGCGCCCGCGACATCCTCACCGCGCCGAGGCGGTCTCTTGAGCGCCCGGAGCGGGGTCGTGTACCTGGTCGGCGCCGGGCCCGGGGATCCCGGACTGATGACGGCGCGCTCGCTGGACGCTGATCGCCTCGGCCGACGTCGATCTTCTACGACCGCCTGATCCCGCCGGGGGCGCTCGACGGCGCCCGCGAGGACGCCGAGCTGGTCTACGTCGGCAAGCAGCCGGGCGTGCCGTCGGTGCCGCAGGAGGAGATCGGCGACGCGGCTGATCGAGGCGGCGCGGGCCGGCAAGAGCGTCGTGCGACTCAAGGGAGGGGACCCGTTCGTCTTCGGGCGCGGCGGCGAGGAGGGGGAAGCGCTGCGCGCGGCCGGGGTCGAGTTCGAGGTGGTGCCCGGAGTCACCGCCGGCGTCGCCGCCACCGCCTACGCCGGAATCCCGGTCACCCACCGCGACGACGCCTCCGCGGTCGCCTTCGTCACCGGCCACGAGGACCCGGAGAAGGCCGAGACGGCGCTCGACTGGGAGGCGCTGGCCCGCTTCCCCGGCACCCTCGTCTTCTACATGGGCGTCAAGCGGCTGGGCGAGAACGCGGCGGCGCTGATCGCCGCCGGGCGAAACCCCGAGCAGCCGGCGGCGGCGATCGAACGCGGCACGATGGCCGGCCAGCGCACCGTCGGCGCCACCCTGGGGACGATCGCCGCGGCGGTCGAGAGCGAGGGGGTCGAAGGCGCCGGCGCTGATCGTCGATCGGCGCCGTCGCCGCCCGCCGCGACGAGCTCGCCTGGCTGGAGCGCCGGCCGCTGCACGGCCGCCGCGTCGTCGTCACCCGCGCCCGCGCCCAGGCCAGCGGCCTCGCCGCGACCCTCCGCGACCTCGGCGCCGAGGTGGTCGAGCTGCCGGCGATCCGGATCGAGCCCCTGATCGAGGGCGAGGAGGTGCGCCGGGCGGTCGAGCGGATCGGCGAGTACGCGCTGGTCTGCCTGACCAGCCCCAACGGAGTCGCATCTGCTGTTCGAGGCGCCTGGCGAGCGGCCGATCTCGACGCCCGCGCCCTGGCCGGCGCCACCGTCGCCGCGATCGGGCCCGGGACGGCGCGCGCCCTCGCCGAGCACGGGATCGCCGCCGACATCGTCCCCGAGCGCTTCGTCGCCGAGGCCCTGGTCGAGGCGCTGGCCGGCAGTCGAGGTCGAGGGCAGGCGCGTGCTCGTCGCCCGCGCCGCCGAGGCCCGCGACGTCCTCCCCGACGCCCTGCGCGAGCGCGGCGCCGAGGTCGACGTCGTCGCCCTCTACGAGACCGTGCGCGAGGAGCCCGGCGCCGAGGCGATCGAGGCGGCGCAGGGCGCCGACTACGTCACCTTCACCTCCTCCTCGACCGTGACCAACCTGACCGAGGCGCTCGGCGACCGCTTCCCGGCCGACGCCCGCATCGTCTCGATCGGCCCGGTCACCAGCGAGACCGCCCTCGCCGCCGGCCTCAGCGTCGACGTCGAAGCCGAGCGGCACGACATCGACGGCCTGCTCGCCGGCCCTGCTGGCGGACGCCGCACGGTGACTCCCAGAGTGCGGCAGTCCTTTGTGACGCATAGGGGTACAAAGGACTGCCGCAACCGTCGGCGATGAGCTTCGGCAAGCCGCACCACCACTTCGCCGCACCGACTCGACCAACACGCGCGCCCGCGAGCTGGCGGCGGCGGGCGCCCCGCACGGGACCGTCGTCACCGCCGGCGAGCAGACCGCTGGCCGCGGGCGCCAGGGCCGGGCCTGGACGGCGCCGGCCGGCAAAGCGCTGCTCTACTCGGCCATCGTCCGCCCGCTCGACGAGCGCCACACGTTGCTGCCCCTCGCCGTCCCGCTCGCCGTCTGCGAGGCCGCGGAGGAACTCGCCGCCGGCCTTCGCGGAAGGGAAGTGGAGAGCGGGGGACTGGAGGCTAAAGCCGCCGCCAGGGCAGAGACGGGACCGCTGAAATGCGAGGTCAAGTGGCCGAACGACATCTGGCTCGAAGGACGCAAGCTGGCCGGAGTCCTGATCGAGGCCCGCCCCCAGGACGGCTGGGCGGTGATCGGCATCGGCCTGAACCTCACCATCTCCCCAGAGGAGTTCCCCCCCGACCTCCGAGCCAAGGCAGATCTCGCTCTTCGGCTCTGACAAGGAGGGTCGTGGGGGGGTCCGCCGGAGCCTCCGCGCGGTTGCTCCGGCGGACCCCCCCACGACCCTCCTGACCGCAGCCGCAGTCCTAAACGCCACCTAGCCACCTGGGTCGAGGCCGAACCCGACACGGTCCTCGCCGCCTGGCGCGAGCGCGACGCACTGCGCGGCCGCGAGGTCACTTGGGACGGCGGCTCAGGCGTCGCCGACGGCGTCGACGACCGGGGCTGCCTGCTCGTCCTCACCCCCGGCGGCGACCGCGTCGCCGTCGGTGCCGGCGAGGTCCACCTGCGGCTCTGATCCCGCAGCCTTGCCCCCCTTGCGTTTGTTGCCGCGTTTCTTGCGGCGCCGCTTGCCGCCTTTGGGGAAGTTGCGCAGCAGCTCGCGGGCGACCGCCGAGGGTTTCCGCGCCATCCGCATCCGGGCGCCGCGCAGCACCTCCTCGCCCTCCGGGGTGTGCGAGACGGCGGCGGCCAGCAGCGCCACCGCCAGGCGGCGGTCCTGTTTGCGGGCCGCGTGGACGAGCCGGCGCGCGTTGCGCCCGTGCGCCCGGCCGGAGGAGTTGACCAGCAGGCCGAGCAGCCGCTTGGTCTCCGGCCAGCGCTGCACCGCGTACTCCTCGTGCAGCTCGCGGGTGTAGGAGGCGAGGCGCCAGACCCAGGCCTGCGCCTGGTCGCGGCGGCCGATCCGCTTGTCGACCAGCGCCTGCAGCAGGGTCTTGGTGCCGGCCCGTTTGTCCTCGCGGCTCCAGGTGCCGACGATGTCGATCGCGTCGTCGAAGGCGTCGGGGTCGCCGAGGTCGGCGATCTCGCCCAGCGCTTTCAGCCGCAGCTGGGCGTTGCGGTTGCGCTGCACGCAGGTCAGCAGGAAGCGGCGGCGCAGCTCCTTGGTGCGGTCGTTCTGCAGCATCGCCCGCGCCCGGCGCCAGCCCTGGGTGTTGACCCGCGCCCCGGCCAGCGCCGCCCAGGCGTGCTGCTCGGGGTAGTCGAGGTTCTCGACCGCGATCCGCCAGATCTCCCGCTCCAGCACCTCCATCCGCTTCTCCTCGACGTCGGAGACCGGCACGATCCGCCGCTCGACCCGGACCTTGCGGCCGCGGCCGCGGCGCACCGGCCCGACGACGATCGCGCCGCCGCGGTAGACGTCGCGGTCGAGCAGGCTGTGCAGGGTGATGATCGTCTCGTCATGGGTGGTGGCTGGATGGACGAAGTCGATCACCAGGCCCGCCTCCTTGCCCGGCGCCCGGCGGGTGACGCGGCCGACCCGCTGCTGGTAGATCCGCCGCGAGGCGGTCGGCGCCAGGTGCATGCAGATCGTCGCCCGCGGCGAGTTCCAGCCCTCGGCCAGCAGCATCGCGTTGCAGAGCACGTCGACCTCGCCGCGCTCGAAGCCGGCGAGGATCTCGGCCAGCTCGCGCTTCGGCGTCTCTCCGGAGACCGCCTGGGCGTTGATGCCGGCGGCGCGGAAGGCTTTGGCGACGTTCTTGGCGTGCTGGACGCCGGCCGTGTAGAGGACGCCGGGGACTTTGCGGAAGCGCGAGCGGTAGAGGTCGGCGATCGCGACGTTGAAGGGCTCCTGGTCGAGCAGCGCCGCCAGCTCCTCCTGGTCGAAGTCCTGGTCGACCTCGCCTTTGCGCAGCGGCACCTTGGCGATCGTCCGCACCCCCGGCCCGGGCGGGATGCGCAGGCAGCGCAGCGGCGAGATGACGCCGCGGCGGGCGGCCTGGGCGAGGTCGAAGCGCGAGGTCTGGGTCGGGAAGAGGTCGGCGACGTGGCGGGCGATCAGCGCCCCGGTCGCGGTCATGCCGATGAAGACGGGGCCGTCCCAGGCGCGGATGCAGGCGCTGGTTTTCTCGCCCAGCGCGGTGTGGGCCTCGTCGCAGATGACGATCGCGTAGGCGTCGGAGACCTTCTTGTGGTTGCGGACGAACCACTGGTAGGTCTCGACCGTGACCGGCGCCGTCGGGATCGTCGCGGCCGTCGAGCAGCGGCGGCCGCAGGCGCTCCTTGTAGCCGCGGTCGGAGATCTCGCCGATGAACTGGTCGACCAGGTTGCGGCGGTGGGTGAGGATCAGGACGCCGCCGGTCTTGGTCGCCTCGATGAAGCCGACCGCGGCGACGGTCTTGCCGGCGCCGGTCGCGTGCTCGAACCAGAAGCGGCGGGCGGCGCCCGGGTCCTCCGGCGCCTCCTCGACCACCTCCTCGTCCTCGTCGCTGGGCGCTTCCTCCCAGTCCTGCGGCTCCTCGTCGGGGGCGAGCTCCTCGTCCTCCTCGAGTTCGTCGTCCTCCTGGTCCTCGACCTCGTCCTCGTCGAGGTCGGCCTCGGCGCCGTCTGGAGCTCGGCGCCTCCACCTCGTCGCGCATCCGCGCCGGCTTCGCCGGCGGCCTCTTCCGCCGCGGCCAGGTCGCCGTTGCCGCGCTCGTCGTCGCTGATCGACCTGCTGCTGCGCCATCAGCTCGGCCAGGGTGCCGGAGAGGGCGTCGACCTGGTGCGGGTTGAGCTCGGCGCCGTCGCGCAGCTTCGGCGGTTCGTCGGCGAGCAAGCGCTCCAGCCCGAGCAGCAGCGAGAAGTCGCGGCGCCACTCGATCGAGGGGTACTCGGCGCCGGCGCCGAGCTCGCTCAGCGCCGCGTCGAGGGCACGGCGGCGGGCCGTCCCCGGGGCCAGCGCCTCCGGACCCTCGCCGTCGAGCAGGAAGGGCTCGCGGGCGAACGCCGCCGCACGCTCGATATCGGCGCTTGAAGGAACTGCCGCTGCCGCGGCAACGTCGCTGGTCTTGGCCATAGAAGGCTTCTGGTCCGCCCCCGCCGAACACGAGACATGCCGGCTGGAGGCAAGTGAACGAGGGCTCCCGGGAGTCCGTATCCCGTCTCCCCGGCGTTCTCAGCGGCCCGCATACCGGCGGACCGAACGTACGTATTGTAATCACGGAACGGATGACCACGGGACGAACCCAGCCCATATCGCTGCTGGCGCTGGCGCTGCTGACCCTCTTCGCGGTCGGCTGCGGCTCCTCCCAGCGGCGGCGACTACGGTGGCCAGCACCCCGACTACGGCCGCCGCCCTGGCCGGCTCGCCGGCGCCGCTGGCCGCCCTGCACAAGCAGGCGGACGAGCTGCTCTCCGGCGGGACCAACGCCTTCGAAAAGCGGATCGCGGCGCTGAGGGGATACCCGGTCGTCGCCAACATCTGGGCCTCCTGGTGCGGGCCCTGCCGCTTCGAGTTCCCGGTCCTGCAGAAGCTCTCGGCCCGCTACGGCAAGCGGGTCGCCTTCCTCGGCGTCAACTCCCAGGACTCCGACGACGCCGCCAAGACCTTCCTCGAAGAGGCGCCGGTCCCCTACCCGAGCTACACCGACCCGGACAAAAAGATCGCCGACTCGCGTCGGCGCCAGCCTCGGCTTCCCCGACACCGCCTTCTACGACCGCGGCGGCAAGCTCGTCTACCTCAAGCAGGGCCCCTACGCCCAGCGAGTCCGAACTCGAAGCAGACGTTCGCCGCTACGCGTTGGGGTCATGATAATCCCGATGACCGGGAGCCATCGTCCTCCTGCTCGCACTGGCGGCTTGCGCTGCTTCATCGCCGAGGCGCACGCTGCCGGTCGGGGATCCTCGGCGGTTCTCGGGATCGGGGCGCTCGTCGGCGCCGGGCTCGATCTACCGCGACGAAGGGCACAGCCTGCCGGTCGTCGTCATCGTCGCCGTCGCCCTGCTGCTCGGGGTCCTGGTCGTCCTCGCCGGCGCAAAGTGCTCGCCGCCTACCGCAACGAGCCGGTCCGCACCGGCTACGAGGAGATGGTCGGCGCCTCGGCGGAGGCCCGCTCCGACGATCGACCCCGAGGGCCAGGTGTTCGCTGCAGGGGGCGATCTGGAGCGCGCGCCTGCGCGACCGCGGGGCGCCGAGTACGTCGCTGGGGGATAGAGTCAGGGTCGAGGCGGTTGACGGGCTGACCTGGTCGTTCGCGCGGAGCCCGAAACCGGAGCAGTCCGAGGAAGGAGCGGGTTAGATGGCAGCGTTGATCGCATTGGTCGTCGGTTCTGGCGATTCTTCGTTCTGATCGGTCGTCGCCTCGGCGGTGCGGATCCTGCGCGAGTACGAACGCGGCGTCATCTTCCGGCTCGGACGGCTGATCGCCCAGAAGGGGCCGGGGCTGATCCTGCTGATCCCGTTCGTCGACCGCATGGTCAAGGTCGACCTGCGGACGGTCACGCTCAACATCCCGCCGCAGGAGGTGATCACCCGCGACAACGTCCCGGCCGGCGTCAACGCGGTCGCCTACTTCCGCGTCGATCGACCCGCGCAAAGCGATCACCGAGGTCGAAAACTTCCTCCTCGCCACCTCCCAGATCTCGCAGACGGCGCTGCGCTCGGTGCTCGGCAAGGCCGAGTTCGACCAGCTGCTCTCCGAGCGCGAGCGGCTCAACGAGGAGCTGCAGAAGATCATCGACGAGTCGACCGAGCCCTGGGGCGTGAAGGTCACCGCGGTCGAGATCAAGGACGTCGAGATCCCCGAACAGATGCAGCGCGCGATCGCCCGCCAGGCCGAGGCCGAGCGCGAGCGGCGGGCCAAGATCATCAACTCCGAGGGCGAGTTCCAGGCGGCCCAGAAGCTCACCGACGCCGCCGACATCATCAGCACCAACCCGGCCTCGCTGCAGCTCCGCTACCTGCAGACCCTGCTGGAAATCGGCAGCAACCAGAACACCACCGTCGTCTTCCCGCTGCCGATGGACCTGCTCGAGGCCTTCATCGGCCGCAGCCCAGGGCGGCGCCGCAGCCGACGCCGCCGCACCGGCCCTCGGCTCCCGCCCATCGCCGCCTGAGCCCGACCCGCGGCGACCTCCCCCCCTCCCGGTCCTGAGCGCGCCCGAGATACGCATCGACCAGCTCAGCGGGCTGAGGACGATCCTCGCCCCCGGCCGGGCCGACCGGCCGGAGGGCTTCTCGGCGCCCACGCGCCGAGCCGAAGGGGTCGGAGAACTGCCCCTTCTGCGAGGGACGCGAGGACCGCACGCCGCCCGGAGCTCTACGCGCTGCGCCCGGGCGGCGGGCCGCCCGACAGCCCCGGCTGGAGGACCCGGGTGGTGCCGAACCTCTACCCGGCGCTCGGCGACCCGTCGCGTGGCTCCGAACCCACCGGTGACGTGCAAAAGGAACCGCGGAATGGGGGGATTGCGAGCGCGGGCACGGCCGAGACCGGCGGAGCGCCCGGGGCCGAAGCCGGCGCCTTCGCCAGCAGCGGCGACCCACTGCTGGCCTCGCGCAAGGCGGGCGAACCGGACCTCTTCTCCTCTCGCCCGGCGACTCGGCGCCCACGAGGTGATCGTCAACTCGCCCGAGCACGTGACCGCGATGGCCGAGCTCGAGCGAGGAGCAGTTCGGCGCCGCCGTCGCCACCTGGCGCGAGCGGATGCGGGCCCACGCCGACGCCTCCTACGTGCAGCTGATCGTCAACGAGGGCGGTGGAGCCGGGGCCTCGCTCGAGCACACCCACGCCCAGCTCTACGCGCTGCCCTTCGTGCCGGCGGCCGTCGCCCGCGAGCGCGAGCGGGCCGGCGCCTACGCCGAACGCACCGCCGGAGCCGGGCTGCTCAGCGACGTCCTGGTCGAGGAGGTGCGCCGCCGCGAGCGCCTCGTCGCGATCGACGACGAGGCGGCGCTGATCTGCCCCTGGGCCTCGCGCTCCCCCTTCGAGCTGCGGGTGATCCCCCGCCGCGAGTCGGCCCGCTTCGAGGACGACGAGGCCGGCGCGGCGATGATCCGCACTGCGCTGCGCGTCCTCGCCGAGCGCTTCGGCGGCCCGCCGGAGCTCAACCTCTGGGTCCGCACCGCCCCCCGCGGCGCCGAGCAGTTCCACTGGCACGTCGACATCGCCCCGCGCCTGACGATCAAGGCCGGCTTCGAGCTCGGCACCGGCGTCGACATCAACATCTACCCACCAGAGCGGGCCGCGTCCGACCTGCGCGAAGCCCTGTGACTCGCCACAGAGCCTAGGATCAACAACGTGCCGCCCAACCCGCGACCGATTCCGCGCTTCATCGCCGACACTACGCAGGAGGGGATCCCGCACGGGCGCTTCGCCGAGCGTCTGACGCGAGGCCTTCCGCGAGGCGGTCGAGGGAATCGAGGACCTGCCGGAGGGGGCGGCGGCTGCCCGCGGAGCTCGACTGGTTCCCGGAGCGCGCCTGGGGCGGCCGCGTCTGGGTGCCCTGCTCCGCCCACACCGAGAGCGCCGAGGGGACGCTGGAGCTGTTCGGCCACGTCTCCTACGTGCAGCCGCCGGGCGGCGAGCCCTCCGACTTCCGGGCCAAGGCCGACTTCACCGACGTCCTCGCCGAGGACAACCCGGAGTGGCGGATCGACCTCAACGACGACGTGATCGGCCGCTGGCGGGGCGAGAACGGCCGCGCCGGCGCCGTCACCCTGGTCTGGGGCCGCCCCCTGGTCCGCGGCGCCGTCGCCGCCAGCGCCGAGCTCGACGGCGAGACCGTCGACCAGGAAGAGATCTCCCAGGACCGCTTCACCCTGATCGCCCTCGACGCCCTCGAGGGCTACGGCGACGAGATCTTCCTGCAGGTCAAGCTCTGGAGCCGCCGCGCCCAGGAGCTCGCCTCCGAGAGCCTCTACGGCTAGCCGCGGGATCTACGATGGGGCCAACCCGCCCCGATAGCTCAGCTGGATAGAGCGATCCCCTCCTAAGGAACCCTTCGTAGCGCGACAGCGGGCGAACGGCTGCCTCCCTCAAAGCCACTCGCAGAGCCGAATTCGGCTGATCGAGAGTGGAGCAGATCCGCCGCTCATTCGATGGGTTGGAACAGAGGTTGGAACAAAGGGGCTGGAACGGATGGCCATGAAGGTGAAGGAGACGGGCGCCGATCACCACGGCAATGAGCTTCCCGATGGCGTCTCCGCCACCACCCGCAAGGCTGACGGCGTCATCGTCGGCTACCGGATTCGCTGGTGGGAGGAGGATCACAACGGGATCAAGCGTCAACCGAGCCGTTCGTTCTCGGAGCGCAAGCTGGGCTCGTTGGATCGAGCGTTGGAGGCGGCGATCACCTTCCTCGCGGAAGCCCGCGAGGAAGTGAAAGTCGACGGGTCTGTGGCCAGGGTCGACAAGGACTGCGCCATGACTCCGAACGATCTTCTCCGCGAGTGGATCGTGAACCACGGACCGGAAGTGAGCCAGGAATACCGCGAGAAGTCGGACAAATTTTGGGCGAAAGAGATCGAACCGCGGCCGATCGGGCGAACGCGACTCGACCGAATCTCCTCCGATCCCTCGGTACTCGTTCGCTTTCAGGATGAATTGGTGGCAGACGGCATAAAACCGTCGAAGCGGCGGGAGATCCTGAGACTGTTTCGAGCCGTCATGCGGTGGGGTAGGCGCCGGCACCTAAACGCTCTTACCGTGGAGCTGTCGGGGTTGATCCAGCTTCCTAAGCAGAACAAATCGCGCCTCGCCTATGCCGCCGATGCGATCGGCTTGGAGCGAATCATCGAGGCGGTGCTGACTCGCCCAGCGCGTGATGACTTGTTGCCGCTCCGCGATGCCGCCTTAGTGGCAGCGATGGGCTACACCATCGCCTCGCGGCCATCCGAATGGCGCCTCTCGGCCGCCTGGGAAAATCTGTTTGCCCCGCCGGACCCAAGCGCCGGGATGGGAACGGTCGAGTTGCAGCGGGCGAGTCTGGGCGATCCGGAAGTCATCCCGGGCTTGAAGACGGGGGCGCACGTCGCCCTCGTTCTCCCCAATGCCTGGGATCGCATCGCCGTCTACCGCGAAGCGCTGGAGGATCGCTTCGGGCCTCAGCCGCCAAATGGTTTGGTCTTTCAGGTCCTTGGTAACGAAGGTCCCGTGTGGGTGACGCCGGAGGACGGAAACGAGCCAGTGCCGTTGGCGTGGACAAAAAACAACTACAACCAGTGGGTCAGGAGAGTGTGGAATCCGGCCCGGACCGCCGCGGCGCAAGCGCCGGACGCACCCGCTGGACTAAACAAAATGACCTTTTACGACTGTCGCCACACGGCAATATCGATGGCCCTTCACTCAACCTTGGTGGTGGGACCCCACGGGATGAACCTGCACCCGCTCGCTGGGTGGGCAGCACACGACATCGAGACCCTGCAGCGTTACTACCGCCACTTGATCGCGCGCTACCTCGGCCAGCCGCCGATTGACATCGAGGACGAGTGTCGGCGGGCTCGACTCGGAGTCGAACAAAATCCATTCAAGCCCGACGAACGAGAAGGTCCTCAGCGGGGGGCCCAGCGGCGGCGGCGGGCCCGAAGGCGCAGGGCCCGAGTGCCGGAGCGGCGCTAGCGCGCAGCGTCCAGTAGCCATAGGCTCTCGGCCGCCGCTGATCGGCTCTCCGAGCGCCTGCCCTGGCGACTCTCCCGAGTCGTTCCAACCCATCGAATGAGCGGCGGATCTGCTCCACTCTCGATGAGCCGAATTCGGCTCTGCGAGTGGCTTTGAGGGAGGCAGCCGTTCGCCCGCTGTCGCGCTACGAAGGGTTCCTTAGGAGAGCCGATTGTAAGTCTGAATTGACTTGAAGTAGAGAAGTTGGCTTGCCAATGCGGTTTTGAGGAAGGACGACAACGGATGTCAGGGAACGCTAGAGGGCAGATTTGTTCCAACCTTTGTTCCAACCCGTAGGGGCGATAATCCAGGTTATTGCCCCGGTAGCTGAGCTGGAAAGAGCGGCCGCCTCCTAAGCGGCAGGTCGCCGGTTCGAATCCGGCCCGGGGCACTCTTGCATCCATCGCTGAGGGTTGTGTCAGCCCTTGCCACGCGGTTTCTGAGCTAGAAAACGTGGTGGGCAAGGGACCCGCCACGTTTTCTTCTAAACGCTCATTGACCGCCGATATCCGCACTCGCAGCCCAGTGCAGATATCGGCACGAAGTGCATAGCCAGGGAACGCAGATTTCCCTTGACAGTTACGCCGTTGCTTCTACTCTGAAGAAGGACTCTCAGGGGAGAGAGTTTTCCCATTGGGAAGCAGTCCAGTATGTTACTGCCACACCATAGTAACACTCTGGTCACAGTCTGCCAAGAGGTGTGACGCTCACTTTCTTGATGTACAAACCTCAAGCCCAATCATGGTGCAACCAATGCCCGGAGTGCCCAGCGCGGCCCATTGCTAGGCCGAGGCACCGAGTTCACCAACCTCCCCGCCGGCCTAATTGCCTAACAGCGTGGCGCAGGGCGGCAGTCAAGGGCGCTTGCGCCCGACCCCCGAAGGGGGTTGACGGCCGCCCGAAGCCGCGCTTCAATCGCATATGAGGCCGGTTAGCCAGGTCTGGTACGTTCTAGAATCTTTGCACCCACCGCCATACCGAATGCCTGACGCCCATTACGGATTGAGCTAGCCTCGATCCGCCGTTTTCACCCTCCAGGGTGAGACTGGGCGACTTGAGGTAGGTAACAGCGCCAGAGCGGTTCCGCGGAGCCGCCCTGGCGCTCTTTTCGAGGCCAGTCGCCGGCGAATCGGAGCGAAGGCGCCCGTTCTCGGGCAGGCCGGGATCGGCAGGTGCGGCGAAGGGGAGTCGAAACCGGGGAGACCGCCCGGTGGCTACGGGCTCGAGGCCGGCAGCGCCCGCAGCCGCGCGAACGCCGCGACCAGCGCCTCGGCCCAGGGCCAGCTTCGCGGCAGCCGCAGCGCCACCCGGCGGCCCGAGCGCACCAGGCGAGCGGCGACGTGCAGCAGGCGCTGGCGCACCCGCTTGGGCTCGGCCAGCGCGAGCTCGCCGGCCAGGCAGAGCAGCGCCGCCCAGCGCAGCAGCGCCTGCGCCAGCAGCGAGATCTCCAGCCAGGCCTCGTTGTGGGCGAAGGCGGCAAAGGGCATCTTGCGCATCCCGGTCTCCTTGCCGACCCGGATTGCGTCCTCGACCTGGGCCCGGCGGCGGTGGCGCAGCTCCAGGGCGGCGATGTCGGTCTCGGCCTGGTCGGTGATGAAGGCGGTGTGGCGGTAGCCGGTCTCGCAGTCGAGGACCGAGAGCTGGGCGCCAGGGTGGGGCCGCTCGCGACGGACGATCAAGCGGGTGCCCTCGGGCCAGCTCGAGAGATCGACGTGGTTGGTGAGCTCTGTGACCTGGGCGCCCTCGCGAACTTCGCCATCGCCGTCGACTGCGCTTTGCCAGGCCGATTCGGGCAGCTCCACGATCGCCCCGCGCACCCGCTCGTCGACCTCGTAGCCGACCGAGAAGCGGATGCCGGCGTCGCGGCAGTCCTGCGTGAAGGCGTGGGTGCGCCCGCCGATGTCGGCGCGGGCGAGGATCTCGCGACCCAGGTCCGCCTCCGGAAGTTGCTCGAGCGCCAGCTGCAGCACCTCGAAGTGGTCGGCGGCGGTGTGGGCGGCGGCGTTCCCGGGCCGCAACACGGCGGCCAGCGGCTCGCCTGTCTCGGCCAGGTAGCAGAGCAGCGGGTGAAAGCCGAAGCCGCCCTTGTAGTTGCCGGCGGCGCCTTCCTTCTCGGAGTGGGCGATCAGAAGCGAGGCGTCGATGTCGAGGATCAGCTCCTCGGGTCGGGCTCCGGCATCCCATGCCTTGGCCAGCGCCTTGGCGCGGGCTGCGCGGACCGCTTCGAGCAGGCCGGCGTCGATCGACTTCAGCACCCGGTGGGCCGTCGTCTCTGAGGCCACCACCCCGAACAGCGCCTCCTGGCCGCGCAGAACGCCGAGGTCTGTGACGTGATCGCCGCCGTCGGCGATCGCCACGGCGAGGTCGCGAAGGACGACGCCTGGGCCGTGGGCGCTTCGGCGCTCCCGCGTTGGCGCCATCGCCTCCGAGAGTGCCGCGGTGAGCCCGAGCCGGTCGGCCAACTCGACCAACAGAAAGGCGCCGGCGTGGGAGACGAGCCCCTCGCCGTCCGCCCTGACTTCTACGGTTTGCGCCGTCGTTTGTGTCTTCACCTTCCGGGTGTCCTCCTGGGTCGTTGGGAATGGGCTTTCGCAAACCGCATTCTCAAGACCCAGGAGGACGCTCCCGGAGGGTTTCCTCAGGCCGTTACTGCTGGATCGAGGCTAGATGACCACTCTCAAGTGGCTCGCATGTACGGAACCGGGATTAACAACGTGACGGAACTAGTCGCCGAACGGCGGCTGGCGGCGCTTGATGATGGTGCCTTAATCGCCGTTGGGCGGCTAGATGTGCCGATGATTCGCAAGTCTTGGGCTAGGGCCCTCCAAAAAGCGACAAGTGGGCAATCGAGAGTGCTTCACCCCCCTGATGGTCAAGAGCTGCACCCTGCTGCCGAAGCTGCGGCCGAGTTTCATACTGCCCTTCAAGTGGAGGACGCAGAGAAAGCCTACTCGCTCACTTCTGCCAAAAGCCGGGCAGACAGTGATGCTGCTTCGCTGCTAGAGACGTGGTATCGACTCACTGGAGGCAAGCCCCCCGAAAGTGCTGGCATCGGAACCGCCATCTATTCCCTGGCACCACTCGACGCTGTCGCCGCCCGTGTCTTTGCAGAAGCCCCCAAAGTCCCACGTGCGATGACGAGGCCAACTCCTGCCCGCATGCTCACAGCGATACCGCTCATTGAGGAAGATGGCGATTGGAAAGCGGACCTCGACTTAATGGTCGACAAAGACAGCTGGATCGACTACCTCACCGAAGGGATGCCTCAGCCTGTATCGGACCCTGACTGATCCGCGCTCGCAGCTACGGCTTCACTTAGTGCTGCCTCCCGAAGATGGACATAAGGCAGTGCAAGCACAAGGAACCGGTCTATTGGATCGCGCAACAGTGCGTCGGTAAGCGCGGTAGCAAATCGTTCCTCAAGTAAGGCAAACGAGAGGAAAGTCGCCGTAGCGGCAATTCCAAGCAGCGCTGATAGCTGGAGGAACGGTCCGCCGTGGAATCTGACAGACAAGCCGGCGAGAGAGATCTCCTTCGAGGGAACTGTGCTTTCAGTCCATTGGCTCGCGATATCTGCGGACACGACCGTTGAGCAGAGTAGGTAGATATAGAGACTGAGTAGAAGGCCAACGGCAATTACTGTCAGCACCAGCCGAGCTGTCAAAGGGTCTTGCAACACCGATCCCTCTGCAGCTGAAAGGAACGGCGCGTATTCCTCACCAGCGTTCGGCCAGCACGCGTCCAGGCCATCGTCGTCAATTCCCTCGAGTATTGCCAACCCGTCGTCTACCAGAACCGCCTTCGCCTGGTCCCGGGTCAATTCCGCGCGGCCAGCATCCTCGGAGAGCTGTTCCGAGCGCTGGGAAAGCACCCGCTCAATTTGACTTCCGATCTGCAACCGGACCACGACAAGCAAGAGGCCTACCGACAGCAGGCCCGTGACTAGTAGCGATGTGAGGTCCAAGCGATCTGCGACTTGCCAGACATCGGCACTCAGGGCCGGCAAGAACAAGACCAACAGCACAACGGGCGCGATCAAGGGCGCAGCCCGAATGACCCCACCAACCGCAAGCGCTACATCCTGGGCGTCTCGGAGCCGTAGAGCACGGGTAGCAATGGCGTACGTGGCGAACAGAAAAATAGGGACTAAGTAAGCAATGGCCAAGGCCTCGAAACGACCGTCGGTCGCCTCTAGCACTCCGACCAACAACCACGCGACCGTCATGATGAGTGGAACCGCCGACGAGTCGCCCGACGCTTTCATCAGAACAGCCATTAGGACTATCGCCCCAACGACCCCTAGAGGACACAGGAGCAGAGGGATACCGAGATAGGCTGCGACACCGAACCCAAAGCCCCAGAGCACCATCGCGCCAAACATCTTTGACAGGCGTTCACTAGTGGGCTTCGTATATGGATTAGATGCCTCGTGAAGAATAGCCGAGTGCCCACGCTGCGTGAGGGCGCCGGCCAGCACTGCACGCAGCAGTCCTCGGTTTACATCTTCCCCACGTCGTGCGAACTGGCCAAGCAGCTCCCAGTCTGTTCCCTCTCCTTGAGTCATGCGCTCCTAGAGGTAGAACAGTCGGTGCCACGCCGAGAACTCGAAGCGCATCCGGAAACCTTTCGGCGTTGAGCCTGTCACGGGCCTCTCCGAGCGTAAAGGCCTCGTACTCGCACTTGAACTGGTTGTAGACAATGACCCGCTCATCATCCGTTAGGTAGACCTCCCAGTCACCCTCTCGATCAATCAGTGTCCCGGTAATTCTGCCGGTGTACTCACCGCCATCACGGTTGATCAGCCGCACCTCGTAGGTATCTGGGGCATCAACGGCGTTTTGCATCTTTCCTCTCCTGTCCAATTCTGTTATTAGGGCAGCCCGCAACATCCCTGAAAGGTTGATCCCCTCTTCCTTGGCTCGCTCGCCGATCTCATCGGGCAGATAGATAGTCACATCCATTTTTGACCTCCGTCGATATTCACCCGTGGAGTATAGCTATACCCGTGTATTTAGACGATACACGGGCCTTTTAAGGGCAATTATTTGGCTCTGACTCTAGAAATAGATAGACCAGACATGGTGTCTGCTATCTTTTCTGTCGTTCAACAACTCTAAGAGGAGCCGTATGCCAACACTAGAGATCAAGCTGACCGTCCCAGATGGAACGACCGTGCAGGTAGCCGGTCTTGGCGGCCTTGGGGTATCCGTCGCAGAGTCGCTGGAGAACCCAGTCGAGCGCTACTTCAACGATTATCTGAGCAACAACGGGCGCAAGGTATTTGGCGCGGCAGCGCGCATCGAGGACTTCCGGGGGAAACCTGGATTTACCCTCGAAGACCTAGCTGCGAACTTGAGTGTTGATTACGAGACGGTCAAGAGCTGGCACCGAACCACTGGGCGCGCGGCCAAGCGCTGGCGCAACGAGACTGGCACGCAGGAGCCGATCCGCTTCGACTGGATCGACTACAAGGAGTTTGATGACGGCGCGGGCGAGCGGACCGCCTATCGACTTCCGCAAAACGTTGCTGAGATCATCCAGCCTCTCCCGGTGTTTCAGCCCTGATCACTAGCTGTCGGCCTCAATCACCCTTCACATTGCCGAAACGGTAGGCACCTTGGCCAAGAAGCCCGATCTCCATCCCAGCATCCGAGAGGCACTAAGCGCGCCAGACGACATGGACGATGGCGAACTTCTAGGGAATCTTCGCGAGCGCACGAAAGTCGTTTGCAAGCCATGCTGGGAGCTTAAGTACTGCCCCTATGGGCCGTTGGTGGAGGACTTTCCTCTGCTGCCTCCCACAAGAGATGCCGCCGAAAAGCACAACGCGTATCTACAGCAGTGCCTCAGCACCGGCCGCCTAGGAAGGGACCAGGAGACACCCCTTGACGATAAGCGCCGTGCCTACTTTGAGGAGTGTGTAGCCGAGTTTGACCCCGATGACTACCCGGACGAGATTCCCGCAATCCTTGACGAGGCTGGATGTCGAGTTTTTCGCGATGTATGTCCCGTGATTTTTGTGTCGGAGCCCTTCACGGAGACATCGGAGGCCCGGCGCATGAGCCGATACATCCCCGCCGCAGTGAAGATGAGGGTTGCGAGGCGCGATAACTACATGTGCCAAGAGCCCGGCTGCAACAAGGTTCTTAAGGACTATGAGATCGAGTTCGATCACATCATTCCGGTATCGCGCGGTGGGTCCTCGGAGGAGCACAACATTCGAGTGACTTGTCTGGAACACAATCGCCGGAAGGGCAATCGGATCGACATCTAGAGCCCGCTATGAGCGAGAGGTCACATAAATCAAGTGAACCGCTAGATCCGACGTGCCAGTCCACCGGATGACTTGGCGGCTCCCCTAAACAGCCGCCGGCGCTTGAGCAACAGATCAGTGGCTTCCTCGGGAAAATGGGCAGAGCTATGGGCAAGGGAAAGCGAAACCGCGAAAAACGAGAGGCGGTCATCGATCCACACCAGGCGCTAGATCAGCTGATGGCGATCAAGACGAAGGAGCAATTCCTAGCGCTGGTCGCAGAGCACCGGAGCTGATCGGAGATCCGGTTTCCGCCAGCTTTCGGCGATGGCGTCCGCTCCCTACGGCGACGCATTCAAGCGGTGGGAGCAGCTCATGAGTACAGCTCGGAGAGATCCCGCCGCAGCCTGGGAAGAGCACGCAGAGGCTCTGGCGCGCGATACCGAGGCGATCGGGGGAGAGCTTGGCGCAGGTGGTTAACGAAGTCGAGGAGGCAGAGCGCAGCAGGAACTGGAGCGGGTGATTGAACTCTCTGAGGACAACGTCCCGATAGCGATGGGCGCAGGGCTACCAATGATGGCCGCGATCCTCGAAGCGTTCCGAGCCCACGCCTACCTGAACCGCCCGATAGGTAACCGCCAGGACAACATCGACAAAGCGGTCGCCGGTTTCGGGAGGGCCTTGACGATGACAATCGTGCCCGAGGAAGCTGCCCGCCTGCACATGCACATCGGGATTGCGATGGCCGAGCGGCTTCGCGGGGACCCGGCCGACAATCTGGAGGCAGCGCTAAACGCGATGCGCGAGGGCCTCAGGATTCTCCGAGCGGAGGCCTCCTCGGACTTGCGCGCCACCCTGCAGACCAACATCGCGACCACGCTTCTTGACGCCAGCGAGGGGAGAAAATTGCCAACCTGACCGAGGGCAGAAGGAACTCTGCCGCGAAGTCTTGGAATACCGCTCGCTTGATCGCGACCCAGACGAGTGGGCGGTCGTGCAGCTGAACTATGCCCCGATTCTTCAGGAGTTGGCCCATCTTGGTGCAGCGGACTCCACGGATGCCGAAGCTGTCTATCAGGAGGTGATCAACGCCGCGGCGTTGATCACCGAGAGCAAGGTCGCCAACGCCCACCACCAATTGGGTCGCTTGTTGCGGATCAGCGCCCAATTCAACCCGGAGCGTTTCGTCGAGGAATGGGACCCGGACGATCGAGACGAGGCGGCCGAGAAAGTTAAAGAGGCAGAAAACCACCGCCTGCTGATCGAGGCTCAAGAGCATCTAGAAGCGGCCGTCCGTCTCTACCCGCAGGAGCACCAACCACTGCCGGCTGGTCGCGCTTTCACCGAGCTGGCTGATGTCTTTCATCAGCTTGAAGAGTTCGACGAGGCGAAGAAGGCTGCCGAAGCCGGCTTCGAGCTGCTACCGCTGACCAGTGATCCCCGCGAATGTGCCCGGGTCGGCACCAGGTTAGGTGGCCTGCTCGTCCAAGAGGGCTCTTGGGAGCGAGCGGCGGCGGCTTTTCGGGTCGCAGTCGAGGCCGCCGAGCTGGCATTGAACAGCCGGCTTGACTCCGACCTGCGCGAGCAGGAGGTGAAATCGACCCTGAACCTGACCCGCTGGGCGGCCTACGCGATTGCGGCCGCTGGCGAGGTGCCAGAAGCATTGATGATCCTTGAGAGTGGCTGCGCCCGGGACCTGCGCCTGCGCCTCGGGTTCGGAGAGGCGGGCACCGCGGAGTTGTCGGAGCTGCCGCAGGAGTTGCGAGCTCGCTACGTCGGAGCCACCGACGAGTTGGCGCGTTCGCCGATCGGGGAGGCGGGTGCGGCGGCGGCACGGTCACTACGCGAAGTACTCCGCGACATCCGCGAGATCGCTGGCTTCGAGAGCTTTGCGACGCGCCCTAACGAATTCGACCTCCTGGCGGCGGCGGAGGTGGACTGGCCGGTTATTTACGTCAATCCGACACCGGCGGGCACCATGCTTCTCCTGCTCGAGCGCGACGGAGAGGAGGCGACCGCCGATGTCCGCTTTCTCGAGCAGCCGACCGGCTTGGAAGTCTTGATGCGGCTCCTGGCCGGCGCCGGTGTTGAGAATCCTGAGCTTGCAGAAGCTGCGGATCACGGGTCATTTCTGGCCGGCGCAAGCGGGTACGCCGGTACTGCCCGCGACGTGCAAAAGGACGTCGAACACGTTCTTCCCTGGCTCGGTGAGTCCCTCGCCGCGCCGATCCGGGAGATCCTTCGCGAAATCGGTGCTCGCGGCGTCACTCTCGTCCCCTGTGGTCCGATCGCCCTGGCGCCCCTTCATTGCGCTCCCTGGTCCGAAGGTGGTGAAAAACGCTACCTCGCGGACGAGTTTGAGATCCGCCACGCTCCCTCAGGCGCCTTTGCGGCGGCGTGCCTCCGCCGCGCTGAGGAGCGAGACGCGCTTGAGGCGAGCTTGGTTGCTTTAGTCGATCCAGAGGAGAACCTCCCCGCCGCTGAGCCAGAGTTCGAAGCGGTGAGCGGGCTCTTCGCCGCCGGCGTCGAGAGCGCGCAAGGGCGGAGCGCTGACTGGTCTTACCTACGCTCCCACGCCCGCGACGGGTCCTATCTCCACCTCGCCTGCCATGCCCGCTCAGGGGTCTGGGGCGAATCGCTCCCGGCGGTGATCCTCGCCGACGGCCCAGTGGAGATGACCCAGCTCACCGAGCTTGCTGAGCTTCCCTCCCGCCTAGTCACCGTGTCGGCTTGTCAGAGTGCCGTCGTCGACATCACCCACATGCCCGAGGAAGGGGTCTCGGTCGCGACGGCATTGGTGGCTGCCGGCGCTGCTTGCGTCATTGCGAGTCTTTGGCCGGTCCGCGATGACACCACCGCTCTCCTCATGACGCGGTTGTACGCGGAAATGATCGAGGGCGGGCTAAGGCCCCCGGAGGCGCTGCGCTGCGCGCAGCTCTGGCTGCGCGACCTCACAGACTCCGAGCTCGACGCGTTCCTTGATGATCGCCCCACGCTTGCCGCCGAGTTCAACCGACGGGCTGCGGCCGGGGATCGAGCGGGACGGCGCTCGGACACCGGTCAGCGCCGGTCAGCGGGATCTGTGGAACGACCTTTTGCGGGACCCGATTACTGGGCGCCGTTCATCGCAATTGGCGCCTAGCAACGCGAGGCTGCACCAGACAAGCCTCCGCGTCAGGCAATCGACGCGGATAGTTGGCATTGACTGATGAGAGCTGGCAGCAAAAAATGGCGCCGTGCACCTCGCTGCGGATCCCGGGCGGGGATCTCAATCCCCTGCTTCCCCTTTTTCATCCCGGAAACCCGCTGCTGATGCGGAATCCGGCTAAAGCTGCTTCCCAATGGGAAAACTCTCTCCCTGAGAGTCCTTCTTCAGAGTAGGAAGCAACGGCGTAACTGTCAAGGGAAATCTGCGTTCCCTGGCTATGCACTTCGTGCCGATATCTGCACTGGGCTGCGAGTGCGGATATCGGCGGTCAATGAGCGTTTAGAAGAAAACGTGGCGGGTCCCTTGCCCACCACGTTTTCTAGCTCAGAAACCGCGTGGCAAGGGCTGACACAACCCTCAGCGATGGATGCAAGAGTGCCCCGGGCCGGATTCGAACCGGCGACCTGCCGCTTAGGAGGCGGCCGCTCTTTCCAGCTGAGCTACCGGGGCAATAACCTGGATTATCGCCCCTACGGGTTGGAACAAAGGTTGGAACAAATCTGCCCTCTAGCGTTCCCTGACATCCGTTGTCGTCCTTCCTCAAAACCGCATTGGCAAGCCAACTTCTCTACTTCAAGTCAATTCAGACTTGACAAATCGGCTCTCCTAAGGGATAGGCCGCTGGTTCGAATCCAGCTCGGGGCATTGGAGGCAAACCTGGCGCGCCCACTCGTTGGTGAGGCCGGGCTCTTGGGCAGATGGCGCTGTTGCGCTTAACACCTCTGTCTCGATACTGAAACGCCATTCCAACCACCGATTAACAAACCTCGCGGTTGGCATTTCTAGCCTGGCTCGCGTCTCGAGGTCTCGTCCTTTCCAGCTCCCAAACGACAGGAACTAGACATGAAACGCCTTCTGGCTCTGCTCGCCGCCCTGGCGGCGTTCTCGGCGCTTGCGACCGCGGTCGCGCTCGCCTCGCCTGCCCCGCACGGCTCTCAGCGCGACCGGTTTCTGCTCAAACCGGAAAATCCCCAGACGCCGATCCGCCACGTCGTCGAGATCTTTCAGGAGAACGTCTCCTTCGACCATTACTTCGGCACCTATCCGCACGCCGCCAACAGCGACGGCCAGGGCTTCCAGGCGCTGCCGCACACCCCGGCGGTGGACGGCCTCCTGCCGGCGACCAGCTCGTCGATTCCGCCGAGCCTTCGGCACACCACCAACCTGTTGACCTCGAACCCCAACCAGTCGCTGCCGAAACGGCTCGACAGCGATGCGGTCGGCCTCGCCGGCGATGCGGGCGGGCAGCTCACCTGCGACCAGGACCACAACTACAGCGACGAGCAGCAGTCCTTCGACGGCGGCCTGATGGACCGCTTCGTGCAGAGCGTCGGCACCGGCGGCGGCACGACTCCGTTCGGTGCCCCCTGCAACAGGGAAACCGTCATGGACTACTACGACGGCAACACCGTCACCGGGCTCTGGAACTACGCCCAGCACTACGCGATGAGCGACAACTCCTACGGGACTACGTTCGGCCCCTCGGCGCCGGGGGCGATCAACCTGATCTCCGGCAACACCGGCAACGTCGACGTCTCCCACGAGGCCAACGCTCCCTCGGTCGCGACCTCGACCAGCCCCGACGCGGACCTCACCGCGGACGGCAAGGGTGGCTTCTCGCTGACCGGCGACGCGCAGCCCTACTGGGACGATTGCTCCACCCGCAACGCGGTCGCCCTCTCCGGCAAGAACATCGGCGACGAGCTCAACGCCGCCGGCCTCTCATGGGGTTGGTTCGAGGGCGGCTTCCGTCCCACCACCAGCTACCAGGCCGCGCTGGAAGCGACCGGCCAGAGCGGCCAGCCGACCAGCACCTTCATCCCCGACCAGTTCAAGAGCGCCGAATTCCAGAAAGCGGTCCCGCACTCCAGCAACCAGGGTCTCTGCGACGCGGTCACGCCGGCCGGCGAAGCCCTCGGCGGCAGCGGTCAGTGGGGCTACAAGGACGATTACATCCCCCACCACGCATCGTTCCAGTACTACGCGTCGACGGCCAACCCACACCACCTGACGATCCCGCGCAGCGCCAACGGGCACGACAAGCTGGCCGGCCTGGCGACGATCGGCACCGACACCCAGTCCTACGTCAACGGCGTGCCGCAGTTCAACACCCCGAACCACAACTACGACATGAGCGATTTCGACCAGCTGGTCGCGGCGATCTCCAACCACGAGCTGCCGTCCTCGGCTCTGCCGGCGGTCAGCTTCCTCAAGGCGCCCGGCTACCAGGACGGTCACGCCGCGTACTCCGATCCCGCCGACGAGCAGGAATTCGTCGCCCACACGGTCAACGAGATCATGAACACGCCGGACTGGCGCCACACGGCGATCGTCATCAACTACGACGACTCCGACGGCTGGTACGACCATGCCTACAGCGGCGTCACCAACCCCTCGCTGTCGCCGGCCGACAACCTCACGAACACGGCGTTGAGTGGGCCGACGTCGGAACAGTGCGGTCCCAAACCGCAGCCCAGCCTCCCACTGGGTGGGGAGCAGGGGCGCTGCGGGTTCGGTCCGCGGCTGCCGATGCTCGTGATCTCGCCGTTCGCCAAGCAGAACTACGTCGATCACAACCTCAGCAACCAGGCCTCGACGATCGACTTCGTCGAGTACAACTGGCATCTGCCGGGCATTGCCGGTTCCTTCGGCCAGGCGGAGGCGAAAACCGACAAAGCCGAGCACGTTCCGTTCGACCTCGCCGGGATGTTCGACTTCGAAGGCGGATCCGCCCCGCGGTTGCCGCTGAGCCCGCTGACGGGCGAGCCGATCGACCCCGAATCGGAATAGCACCGCCGACGAGCAAAGTCGATGCGACGAGCGGGCTTGCCCGCTCGTCGCATCTGGGGCTGGAGCGGATCGACGCACCGTCGCGGGGTCGTCGAACCCAGCTCGGAGGACAGGCTGCAACGTTCCGCCCGCCGCGGTGCAACTTTCGACGCGGTTGCCTTGTTGTACCCGAGAGTGCAGCGGATGAGCCGAAGCGGCACCCGATCGTCCGGCGCCGAGGGCACGCTTGCCCGCGGCGCTCTCCTCTGTCTGGCGCTGGTGGCGTGCTGGCTGGGGGCGTTCGCGCCCGCCGGGGCCTCGGCGCGGACCGTCCACTTCCAG
Source organism: uncultured Solirubrobacterales bacterium (assembly GCA_963785775.1). Classification (GTDB taxonomy): domain Bacteria; phylum Actinomycetota; class Thermoleophilia; order Solirubrobacterales; family 70-9; genus VAYN01. The sequence goes on from CAWAWH010000003.1 coordinate 914,114, forward strand.
GGCCAGCGGGTGCAGGCGCCGCAAGCCTGGCCGGTCTACCGGCTGAGCGAGCATCCGGGGATGTGCGTGCGGCTCGATCGACGGGCGGTCTACCTGGGGACGCCGGCGGCGAACCAGCGCTGCCCGGCCGACGCGGTTGCCGGCCGCAGGCGGGCGATCCTGGTGGAACCGCGGACGAGCGCGCGGGCGAGCTCCTCGGCACTGCCGGTGCCGGCGCAGCGAATCGCCTCCGCCTCCGCCGGCGGCGCCGTCTTCACCGGGCTCGGCTTCGATGCCTGCAGCACGCCCTCGACGAGGGCGATGACGGCCTGGGGGTCCTCCCCCTACCGGGGGATCGGCGTCTACATCGGCGGTGCCAACAGCGCCTGCTCGCAGCCCAACTTGACCGCGAGCTGGGTCAGCGCCCAGACCGCCGCCGGCTGGCACCTGATCCCGACCTACGTCGGCCTGCAGGCGCCGACCAGCAGCTGCGGCAGCTGCGCCAAGCTCAGCGCCAGCCAGGCGACCGCGCAGGGAGCGGCGGCCGCCACCGACGCCGTCGCCGAGGCGAGCGCGGTGGCGATGGGCCCCGGCAGCCCGATCTACTTCGACATGGAGAGCTACTCCCCGGGCGGCAGCGCCAGCGCCGCCACCCTCGCCTTCCTCGAGGCCTGGACCAACAAGCTGCACGCGCTCGGCTACGTCGCCGGCGTCTACAGCAGCGGCGCCTCCGGGGTCGCCGACCTGGTCGGCCAGATCGGGACCGGATACACCGAGCCCGACGACATCTGGGTGGCCGACTGGAACGGGCAGGCGAGCGGCGCCACCTCCTACCTCCCCGCCAGTGCCTGGGCGGCGCACCAGCGGATCCACCAGTACAAGGGCGGCCACGACGAGACCTACGGCGGCACGACGATCAACATCGACAACGACTATGTCGACGGGGCGACGGTGGGCACGGCGACGCCGATCGCCGGCAACGAAGACCCGACCGGCAGCCTCGACCTCGCCGGCTCGCCAACGCCGGGGCAGGTGCGGGTCAAGGGCTGGGCCTTCGACCTCAGCGCGCCGACCCAGCCACTGGCGATTCGCGCCTACGTCGGCGGCAAGGCCGGCGCCTCGGGCGCGCTCGAATACGAACTCGGGGCCGTCGCCAACCAGCTCCGCCTCGACGTCGGCGCGAAGTACAGGCTGGCGGGGGCGAGCCACGGCTTCGACGTCAGCTTCCCGACCGTGAAGTCGGGGTCGCAGCCGATCTGCGTCTACGCGATCAACACCGGCGGCGGCGCCGACACCCTGCTGGGCTGCAAGACGATCGCGATCCCGGTCGCGATCACCGTCTCCAACGTCAGGGCGACCGCCACCGGGATCCACCTCAAGATCGCCTGCGAATGGCCGGCGGGGACGCAATGCCCAGGGCAGCTGGCGGTGCGCACCCGGATCAAGATCGCCCTCCCCCACCGCCGCGGCACGCCGCCGCGGATCCGCGCCGTCACCCGCTCGCTCGGCCACCGTCCCTTCCGGCTCAGCGGCGCGCGCGCCCACGGCTTCCGCATCCCCTTCAGCGCCGGCGCCCGCTCGCTGCTGCAGCAGCGCGGCCGGGTCAAGGCCCAGCTGATCGCGGCGATCCCCGGCGGCCGCCGCGTCGCCACCCTCAGCCTCAGCTCCCGCTGAGCGCGGACACTTACTGTGCCCATAACCACAGTAGGTGTCCGCGTTCAGGGATCGTCGGCTCAGCCGCGGTCGGGCCGCTCGGGGTAGAGCTCATCGATGGTGACGAGGGCGCGGTAGGGAGCCTCGGCGGCGGCTTCGATCCTGGCGGCGCCGCCGGCGAGGCGGTCGACGACGGCGACCACGCCCGCCACCTCCAGGCCCTCCTCGCGGATCCGCCCGATCGCGGTCGCGGTCGAGCCGCCGGTGGTGACGGTGTCCTCGACGACGAGGCAGCGCAGGCCCGGCGCCACCGGCCCCTCGACCCAGCGCTGCAGCCCGTGCTGCTTGCGCTCGCCGCGGACGAAGAAGGCGACCAGCCCGGCCCCGGCGGGGACGGCGATCGCGGCGCAGGAGGGCGGGATCGCGGCCGTGGCCGGACCGCCGACGGCCGCCGCCCCGACCTCGGCGGCGGCGGCGGCGATCAGCTCGCCGGCGGCGCGGAAGCCGGCCGGCCGCATCAGCGCCCGCCGCGCGTCGACGTAGTACTGGGCGGTGGCGCCGCTGGCCAGCGTCACCTCTCCCAGCACCAGCGAGTGCTCGCGCAGCTCGGTGAGCAGCGTGCGCTTGGCGGCATCGAGATCGGTCACCGCTAGAAGACGAAGATCGACTCGCCGAAGTGCAGCTGTTCGTAGATGCGCGGCTGGTCGGCGATGAAGGTGCGCACGCAGCCGTGGCTGGCGGCGTAGTTGGGGACTTCGTGGTAGCCGTGCACGGCGTAGCCGTTGTGCCAGTAGAAGGAGTAGTACATGCCCTCGGCGTTGTAGCCAGGTTCCTGGCGGTAGAAGCTGAAGTGGCCGGTGACCGTCGGCGTCGAGGGCTTGCCGGTCGAGACCGGGTAGATCGCGAACGGCTTGTCGCCCCTGCTCAACACCAGGACCTGCTTGCCGAGCGGGACCTCGGCGTGTTCGCCCGCCTTCGGATAGCGGACGTGGTAGCCGCCCCTGCCGCCGAAGACGCTCTTGACCAGGCCGGCGCCGGCCCTCTGGCTGCGGCTCATCCCGTTCACCTTGCGGTAGGCGAGCACCTCGCGGCCCGTACGGCCGTTGAAGCAGGAGCCGCCGCCGGAGACGTAGCCCATCTTCGCCAGCGCCCCTTTGAAGCCCTTGACGACGGTGTCGCACTGGCCCGGGCGCAGCGACGGGAAGCTGACCCGCCAGCTCTTGCGCACGGTGCTGTCAGCGCCGAGCGCGGCGGTCGCGGCGTGCCTGGCGCTGACCGCGTACCTGCCGTCCTCGCGGAGGATGACGCTGGAGCTGAAGACGCCGATTTCGCCACTGCCCCTGCTGACCGCCACCTTGTGGCTGACCAACCGGTGGCCGTCGAGGTAGAAGACGACTTCGACCCGCTGGCCGGGCGCGAAGGGGGCGATCGTGCCGGTGACCGGGACCGTGTCGTAGATCTCGGCGCGCCCGCCATGCAGGTGGCCGACCTCGATCTTCACAACCGGGTCGGGGACGACCTGGGCCGGAGTGCCCTTGGGCGGGGCGCTCGCCGCGCCGGCCGAAGCGGGTACCGCCAGCAGCGCCGCGAGAGCGAGAAGTGACGCGAGACGGCGACTCACCGGCCGGATGCTACTGGCCGAGCAGGGCGACGCAGTTGTTGAGCATGTGCAGGAGGATCCCCGGCAGGATCGAGCCGGTTTTCTCGTAGAGCAGGGAGAGCAGGAAGCCGAAGACGATCAGCGGCGGCACCGCGCTGACGCCGGTCAGGGCGTGCAGGCCGCCGAAGACCACACCGGCGATCAGCGCCGCCCCGAGCCGCGGCAGCTTCTCCCGCAGGCCGGCGAAGAGCATGCCGCGGAAGCAGATCTCCTCGCTCACCGGCGCCAGGACGACGATCAGCAGCACCTGCACCGGGACCGCCCCGAACCCTTCGGCGATGTCCTTCTGGTGGGGTTCGACGATCAACAGCGAGTAGGCGAAGGTGAAGAGCAGGTAGAGGCCGATCGCCGCCCCCATCCACTTCAGCGCCGAGGGCTTGAAGCGCCGCGCCCCGAGCCGCATCAGGACCTGCCCCATCGTCGCCGCCCCGTGCTGGGCGGCGATCGCCATCGGCACCATCAGGAACCCGAGCGCGGTCGCCAGCTGCACGCCGACGTTGCCGAACGTGGTCAGGTCCCCGTTGTCCTTGTGCCCCAGCAGAGCCGCCGGAATCCCCAGCACGACCCCCGTCCCCAAAGCGAGGAGAACCCCGACAACCGCGACCCATGGGCCCCAATTGGAGTACGGAAAGGCGGGCCGGCGCGGCGCGACCCCCTCGGCGGCTAAGTTGACCTCCATGTCGCCCGCAGTCTCACAGGTCTCACGCTCGACCAGGACCCGCCTGCGGGTCCTCCGCCGCCTGATCTTCCTGGCGGTCTTCCTAGTCCTCGCGGCGATCGCGCTCAGCCAGTTCACCGAGCTCAAGCGCCTCGCCACCGGCATCCTCGCCTCGACCGCCGTGCTGGGCCTGATCGTCGGCTTCGCCGCCCAGCACACGATCGCCAACATGGTCGCCGGGATCCAGCTCGCCGTCTCGCAGCCGTTCCGGATCGGCGACCGCATCAGCTTCGGGGAAACCGCCGGCCGGGTCACCGACATCACCCTCTCCTACACCTACGTCGACCCCGGCGACGGCAGCTCCGTGGTGATCCCCAACCAGCTCCTGGTCGAGGGCGTCGTCCACAACCACTCGACCGAAGACACCCAGGCCTGAGCCCCCGCCGCCGCGAAGTACCCTCTGCTCGATGACGCAGCGCAACCGGCGACGTCAGCGACGCCGCGGCGGGATCGGCAGCAAGCTCATGATCGCCGGCATCGGCGCCCTGGCACTGATCGCGATCGCCGCCATCGCCGTCACCTCCTGGGTCCTCAACGTCGCCGCCGGCGCCCCCTCGCTCTCCACCTGCAAGCCGATCGACCACGGCGGCAACTCGATCCTCTACGCGGCCGACGGCAGCAGGCTCGGCACGATCGCCTCCGACGAAGCCCGCACCCCGGTCGCGATCGCACGGATCCCCAGGAGCCTGCAGCTGGCGACGGTGGCGATCGAGGACCAGCGCTTCTACGAGCACGGCGGCATCGACGAGGAGGGGATCGGCCGCGCTGCGCTCAAGGACCTGGAAGCGGGCGAAGCCGTCGAGGGCGGCTCGACGATCACCCAGCAGCTGGTCCGCAACCTCTGCATCCAGAACCCGGAACGCAGCCTCAAGCGCAAGATCGTCGAGGCGAAGCTGGCGGAAGAGTACTTCGCCCGCCACAGCCGCCGCGAAATCCTCGGCTCCTACCTCAACATCGCCTCCTACGGAACGATCGAGGGCAGCACCGCAGTCGGTGTCCAGGCGGCCTCGCGGATCTACTTCTCGCGGCCGGTCTGGAAGCTGAGCCTGGCGCAGGCGGCGCTGCTGGCCGGGCTGCCGCAGGCGCCCTCCGAGTACAACCCGATCCTCAACCCGGCGGCGGCGAAGGCGCGGCGCGACGAGGTGCTGGCGAAGATGGCCAAGCTCGGCTACGCCTCCCCCGCCCGGGCTGCGGCGGCGGCGCGCTCGCGGGCTCGGGCTGCGCGTCTCCGGCAACTACTTCAAGCATCGCCAGCCCTACTTCTTCGACTACGTCGAGAACGAGCTGATCGGCAGGTACGGCGTCGACACCGTGCGCAGCGGCGGCCTCCAGGTGCAGACGACAGTCGACCCGAAGCTGCAGCGGATCGGCCTGGGAGCGATGCGCTCGGCCCTCCCCTACCCGACCGACCCCGCCTCGGCGCTGGTCTCGATCGACCCCCGCAACGGCGACATCCGGGCGATGGTCTCCAGCACCAACTACGCCCAGAGCCAGTTCAACCTCGCCGCCCAGGGGCACCGCCAGCCCGGCTCGACCTTCAAGGCCTTCGTGCTGACGACGGCGATCGAGCAGGGCATCGACCCCTACACGACCTACTACACCTCGAAACCGCTCGACCTCAACCTGCCGAAGTGGGGCCACTGGGAAGTCCACACCGCCGATGAGGGCTACCAGGGCACGATCAACCTCAAGCAGGCGACGGTCACCTCCGACAACACCGTCTTCGCCCAGCTCGACCTCGACGTCGGCCCCGCCGCGGTGGCCCAGACGGCGAAGTCGATGGGGATCACGACGCACCTGGACGGGATCCCGGCCGAGGGAATCGGCGGCCTGCGGCTGGGCGTCTCGCCGCTGGAGCTGACCGACGCCTACGCAACCCTCGCCTCCGGCGGCATCCACCACAACCCGGTCTCGATCGAGAAGGTGATCTTCCCCGACGGCCACGTCGAGCGTCCGCAGGCGGCGGACCCGAAGCGGGCGCTGCCGGAGGCGGTCGCCTACCAGGTGACGCGCCTGCTCCACGACAACATCACCGAAGGCACCGGCACCGCCGCCTACACCGGCTGCGCCGGCCAGGCGGGCAAGACCGGCACCACCGACGAATACACCGACGCCTGGTTCTCCGGCTACCAGCCCAACCTGGCGACAGCGGTCTGGGTCGGCTACCCGCAGTCGAACCAGATCTCGATGATCGAGCGTGCACGGGATCACCGTCTTCGGCGGCACCTTCCCGGCCGAAATCTGGCACTCGCTCTACTCCAATGCGGGCGTTCCCTGCGAGGAATTCAGCCCGCCAAAGCAGACGATCAGCTGGGCGCCCTACTACGGCCAGTTCACCCAGTCGGGCCCGGCGAGCAAAGGCGGTAGCGACGGGTGGGGGCGGCGCCCCGCCGCCCCCCGGCAGCGCCGCGGTCGGCGGCTACAACCCCAACGAATACAACCCCAACGCCTTCGCGCCCGGCGCCGGCCAGGAACCGGCGCCACTGCCCCCACCCCCACCAGCGGTCGGCGGTGGAAAGGGTGCCGGGGAATGACTCGTCGGAGCAACAGCGGGGAGGCTCCGCCGAGTCATTCCCCGGCACCCCACACGACGGAGACGGGTAGCTGAGCATCGACCCGGGGGTCGCCTACGCCCTGATGTGGGCGGGATTCGCGACCTACCTCGGCGTCCTCGTCGCGGCGCCGGCGCTCGGCCGGCGGGTCGTCTGGACGGCGATCGCGCTCGCCGTCGACGGCCTTCGCGGCAGCGCCGGTGCTGCTCTCCCACGACGTCTTCAGCTACCTCGACTACGCCCGCCTCGGCGTCGTCCACGGCCTCGACCCCTACGTGCACGCGGCCCCACGCCGCTGCTGCGGACCCGGCCTTCGCCGAGGTCACCTGGCCGCACACGACCAGCGCCTACGGCCCGCTCTTCACCCTCGCCACCTACCCGCTCGCCTGGCTGCCGGTGGGGCTGGCGATCGCCGTCCTCAAGGCGGTCGCGGCGCTCTCGGTGCTCGGGCTCGCCGCGCTCGTCGCCCGGCTCGCCGCCTGGCGCGGCGCCGACCCGCTCCGCGCCGCCGCCTTCGTCGCCCTCAACCCGCTGGTCCTGGTCCACGTCGTCGGCGGCGCCCACAACGACGGCCTGACGATGCTGCTGGCGATGCTCGCCGTCGCCGCCATCCTCAGCGCCCGCGAGATCTCGGGTGGAGCAACCCTCGTCGCCGCCGTCGCCACCAAGGCCTCAGCGCTCTTCATCGCCCCCTTCGCCCTACTCGCCACCGCAAAACCAGGGCCGATGGGCCGATATGTCGCCTCTGGCTCGACATATCGGCCCATCGGCCGGCTGTTGGTTGGAGTGACGCTGGCGGCTGTGGCGATCGGGGCGGGGGCCTGGCTGGCGTTCGGCTGGGAGTGGCTGAACGCGCTCGGGCTCGCCGGCGAGAACCAGGGGCACACCAGCCACCTCAGCATCCCGACCACGGTCGGCGCGGATCGGCGGCCTCGGCCCCACGCCGGTGCGGATCGCCGCGCTGGCGATCTACGCCGTCGCGTTCGCCTATCTCCTCCACTGGACCTGGCGCGGCCAGGACTGGGTCCGGGCCGCCGCCTGGGCCGCCCTCGGCCTGCTCCTCGCCACCTCCTGGCTGCTCCCCTGGTACCTGATCTGGCCCCTCCCCCTGGCAGCAATATCCCGCGACCGCCCCCTCCAACTCCTCACCCTCGCCCTGACGGCCTACCAACTAGGCGCCCGCATCCCCCTGTAGTCCCAACTTTCCAAGCCAGACGCCGGGGGACACTCGCCCAACCTGCCGACGGCTCGGGAGAAGGGATTGGTACCCCTCCGAACGGCTTGTACTTCTCGGGCAATTCAACCTCGGACGGCGGCAGGCGATCCACCCGAGCAAGTTGAGTGAGGAGGGGTACCAATCCCTTCTCCCCCTACAGGATCTCGGGCGAGTGCCCCCCGGCCTCAGGCCCAGCCGCTTCCTCCTCCGGCGAGGGGTGGAGGATGCCGGTGGCGACGCTCCAGCCCTCGCGCCGCCCCAGCACGGTGACCGCGCCGACGTAGATCAGTTCGCCGACCGTCATCACGCCGCGGACGGCGATCGCGATCAGCGAGCCGAGCGCGAAGCTGCCGCCGACGGCCGCCTTGACCGCCCAGGCGAAGGCGGCGTCGCGGACGCCGAGCCCGGCCGGGGCGACCAGGGTCACCAGCGCCGCGAAGTAGCCGATCGCCTGGGCCGAGCCGACCAGGAGGACGTCGCTGAAGGGGATATGGGTGACCGAGCGGGCAACGCAGTAGATGCCGAAGGCGACCACGACCCAGTTCAGCGAGTAGAAGACGATCAACGCCAGCACCCCGCGCAGCGAGATCACCTCGGGCAGCGGCTCGCGCCCGAACGCCTTCAGCGCCCGGTTCGCCAGCGGCCCGAAGACGCGCGGGTGCAGGAGGACGATCGCCGCCGGGATCAGCAGCACCACCGCCCAGCGCAGCGGCTGCCCCTGCAGATCGGGGTGGTTGACGATGAAGTAGGCGGCGACGACGATCGCCGACGTCGCCGAGATCGCCTGTTCGTAGACGATGCTGGCGATCGTGATCCGCCGCGGCACCCCGGCCCGCTCGGAGAGCAGGACCCGCCCCAGCACGTAGAGGACGCTGCCGGGCACGTAGCGGGCGAGCAGCGGCTGGCCCCAGGCGACCTGGGCGCGCCCGTGCCCGATCGGGTGGCCGAGGAAGCGCAGGGTGAAGTCCCAGCCGAGGGCGCTGAAGACGTAGAAGAAGGGGAGGATGACGAGCGCCGGGAGCAGCCAGACGACGTGGAAGTGGACGCCTTCGTTCTGGATCTCCGACCACTGGTCGACGACGGTGAGGACGAGGAAGCCGAAGATGAGCCCGGCAAGGCCGAGCTGAAGGGCGAGGCGTACCCGGCGGCTGCGCGGCGGGCGGGTCCCGAACCGCGCGCCCGCCTCACCGACCCGGTGCAGAAATGGTTGGCGCCGCTCCACGTCAGCCGCACCTTAGTGACGAGGCCAGCGCTGACCGCCGCCGCCAGCGGCAGCCAGTGCCAAGCGGCCGGTTTGGGATAGTCAGCCGATGGGCGAGTTCGAGCTATTGGCGAAGGTGCGGGAACGGCTGCCGCCGCCGGGGCCGCGGGTGCGGGTCGCCAGCGGCGACGACGCCGCGGTGACGGTCCCGGGCGGCGCCACCGCGACCTCGGTCGACGCCCTGGTCGAGGGCGTCCATTTCCGCCGCGAGCGGGCGACCCTGACCCAGATCGGCCGCAAGGCGCTGAGCGCCGCGCTCTCGGACCTGGCGGCGATGGGCGCGGAGCCGGGAGAGGCCTACGTCGCGGTCGGCATCCCCACCGATCTCGACGAGGGCGGCTGTCTGGAGCTGATCGACGGGATCGCCGCCGTGGCGGCGGCGACCGGCGCCGACACTGGCCGGCGGCGACGTCAGCCGCGCCCCGGCGCTGACCATCGCCGTCACCGTGGTCGGGCACGCCGACTCAGCCGAGCAACTGGTCGGCCGCGGCGGTGCCAGGCCCGGCGACGCGCTGGTCCTGACCGGGGAGATCGGCGCCGCCGCCGCGGGCCTGCTGCTGCTGGAGCGCCCCGACCTCGCCGCGGCGGTCTCCGAGCGAACCGCCGAGGATCTGCGGCGGCGCCAGCTCGACCCGACTCCCAGGCTCGCCGCCGGACGGGCGCTGGCGGCAGCCGGCGCCCGGGCGCTGATCGACCTCAGCGACGGCCTCGGGGGCGACGCCGTCCACCTCGCCGAGCAGAGCGGCGCCGGCCTGCGGATCGACGCCGCCTCCCTGCCGCTGGCCGACGGCCTGGCCGAGGTCGCCGCCGCGGCCGGGCGCGACCCGCTCGAGCTGGCCACCGCGGGCGGCGAGGACTACGAGCTGCTGGCGGCGTTGCCGCCGGAGCGGCTGGCGGCCGCGAGGGCCGGCGTCGAGGAAGCGGGCGAAGCCAGGCTGACCCGGATCGGCGAGGTCGTCGCCGGCGAGGGGGTCGAGATCAGGCTGCCCGGCGGGGGGATTCTGGCGCCGGCGGGGTTCGACCAGCTCGGCTGAGCGCCGGGCTGTCGCCGGTCAGCAGCTCACGCACTCCGCGGCGGCGCAGCATCGCCACCGCGACCCGCGAGGGATCGGGCTTGTACTCGCCGGCGGCGACGAGGCTTTTCAGTTCCTGGGACTGCATCGCCGTCTTTATCGGCCCTGCGCTCCAGATCCTTAGTTCTTGGTATCGCACATGCGTCCAATTCGCCCCCCGCACTAACCTTAAGGGGTGGCTAACGGGACGGCCCGCATCCTCCTCGTCGACGACGAGCAGTCGATTCAGACGCTTTTGAGCTACCCGCTGCGCAAGGACGGCTACCACGTCACCTCCGCGCTCGACGGCGGCGAAGCCCTGCAGCGCTTCGAAGAGGGCCGCTTCGACCTCGTCATCCTCGACCTGATGCTGCCCCGCATCGACGGCGTCGAAGTCTGCCGCCGGCTGCGCTCCGCCAGCCAGGTGCCGATCATCATGCTGACCGCGAAGGGCAGCGAGACCGACAAGGTCGCGGGGCTCGAGGTCGGCGCCGACGACTACATCACCAAGCCGTTCTCGATGCGCGAGTTCCGCAGCCGGGTCAAAGCGGCGCTGCGCCGCTCGCGGATGGCCGGCGAGTCGCGCGAGGAGGAGTCGATCGACAGCGGCGATCTGACAGATCGACTTCAGCCGCCGCATGGTCACCCTGCGCGAGGAGGAGATCCAGGTCACCTATGTCGAGTTCGAGATCCTCGGCGCGCTGGCGCGCTCACCCGGCCGCGTGCTCACCCGCGAGACCCTGCTCGAGCACGTCTGGGGCGACTCCGAGTACCGCGACCCGCGCACCGTCGACGTCCACATCCGCCACCTGCGGGAGAAGCTGGAGCGCGACCCCAAGCAGCCCGAGTTCCTCTTCACCGTGCGCGGCGTCGGCTACCGCTTCCGGGAGTAGGCTCCGTGCGACGCCTCAGGCTCACCAACCTGGGCAGCCGGATCACGGTGATCTCGATCGCGATCGCCGTCGGCACCTCGGCCGTGATCTATGTCTACGCGGTCGCGATCGGCGGCGGCGCCAGCGGCAACTCCGCCGTCAAGGGGCAGATCCTGCTCGGCGGCCTGATCGCGGTGGCGATCGCGACCATGATCGGCCTCTACTACGCCCAGATGGCGGCCCGCAACATCAGCAGCCTGCAGGACGCCGCCCGCAAGGTCGCCGACGGCAACTTCGAGACGACGATCCCGATCGCCGCGGCCGGGCAGCTGGGACAGCTGGCGCGCACCTTCAACGAGATGCAGCGGCGCCTGGCCGAGCTCGACAGCGCCCGCAAGCAGTTCATCGCCAACGCCTCGCACGAGCTGCGGACGCCGATCTTCAGCCTCGGCGGCTTCGTCGAGCTGCTCGAGGAAGAGGACCCGAGCCCGGAGGAGCGGGCCGAGTTCGTGCGCACGATGCGCCGAGCAGGTCGAGCGCCTGACCAAGCTGACCGCCGACCTGCTCGACCTCTCCCAGCTCGACGCCGGGGCGATGGTGATGCAGGCCAGCAACGTCGACCTCGGCGCCCTGGCGCGCGAGGTGACCCGCGAGTTCGGCGCCCGCGCCGACCTGCGTGGCTCACGCCTGGAGCTGCGCACCCCCGAGCGCCCGGCGATCGCCCACGGCGATCCCGACCGGGTGCGGCAGATCATCCGTATCCTGCTCGACAACGCCCTCACCCACACCCCCGAGGGCACCAAGGTCACCGTGATCACCTACTCCGCCAACCGCCGCGCCGAGCTGATCGTCTCCGACGAGGGCTCCGGCGTCCCGCAGCGGGTCCAGAACCGGATCTTCGAGCGCTTCTACACGGCGGACAAGGCCGGCGGCTCGGGCCTCGGCCTGGCGATCGCCAGCGAGCTCGCCCAGCGCATGGACGGGCGGATCTCGATCAACTCCAGCCGCCGCTTCACCGCCTTCACCCTCGACCTGCCGCCGGCCCGGGTGGACGCCGCGTCCGGGCCCGCCGCGGGCACGCTCGCCAAGGCGCCGGCGTGAGGCGAGCCGCCACCCTGGCAGTGCTCTTCTGCCTCGCCCTGCTCGCCGGCTGCGGCTCCAGCGGCAGCGGCGACTCCGGCTCCACCGCCCAGACGCAGGCTCGGCCCAAGCCGGCGCCGCAGGTGGTCGTCGAGACCGCCGACAGCGGCTTCGACGCCGCCAAGGTCTACCGCGAGGCCGCGCCGGGCGTGGTCACGATCCGCTCCGTCTTCGGCGGGGACAGCGCCGCCGAGGGCTCCGGCTTCGTCCTCGACGGCGACGGCGAAATCGTCACCAACGCCCACGTCGTCACCGACGAATCCAGCGGCAGGCGGGTGCCGGCGAAGGAAGTCTTCGTCGAGTTCCCGGACCGCAACGTGGTCGAAGCGAAGATCCTCGGCTTCGACCCCTTCGCCGACGTCGCCCTGCTCAAGGTCAAGCCCGACGGCCTCTCCCTGCACCCACTCCAGCTCGGCAACGACGCCGACCTTCAGGTCGGCCAGCCGGTGGCGGCGATCGGCAGCCCCTTCGGCGAGCAGCAGTCGCTCTCCAGCGGGATCGTCTCCGCCACCGACCGCTCGGTGAAATCGCTGACCCAGTTCCAGATCGACGGGGCGATCCAGACCGACGCCTCGATCAACCCCGGCAACTCCGGCGGCCCCCTGCTCGACGCCGGCGCCAGGGTGCTCGGCATCAACGAGCAGATCGAGACCGACTCCGGGTCGAACTCCGGCGTCGGTTTCGCCGTCCCGGTTTCGGCGATCAAGCGCTCGGTCGCCCAGCTGCAGGAATCCGGCCACGCCGAATACGCCTACATCGGCGTCTCCAGCCAGTCGCTCTACCCGCAGCTGGCGGCCAAGCTCGGGCTCGAAACCAGCTTCGGCGGCCTGCTCGCCGAAGTCGTCCCCGGCGGCCCGGCCGACAAGGCGGGGCTGCGGGGCGGCGACAAGAAGCTGCGCTTCCAGGCCGGCGAGTACCGCACCGGCGGCGACGTGATCCTCCAGCTCGACGGCCACGATGTCGTCCAGCCCGACGACCTCGCCCGCCTGGTGGCGTCGAAGAAGCCGGGCGAAACGGTGACGCTGACGATCCTCCGTGACGGCGAGAGGAAGCAGGTCGAAGTCACCCTCGGCGCGCGCCCGGATTCCAGCGCCGGCGGCTGAACTCCCCTTCGGCGCCAAGCCGTGTAGAACTCCGGCCTTGCTCCAGGAAGTCGCCCTCGGCCAGAAGTCCCTCTCCGACTACACCCACGTGGTCGGGAAAGACCTGACCGAGCGCATCCGCGAGCTGGCCAAGCCGCTTGAAGGAAAGCGCGTCCTCCACGTCAGCGCCACCGCCTTCGGCGGCGGCGTCTCGGAGATCCTCTACACGATCGTGCCGCTGATGCGGGACGTCGGCCTCGACGCCCACTGGCACGTGATCTTCGGCAAGGAGGAGTTCTTCAACGCCACCAAGCTCCTGCACAACTCGCTGCAGGGAGCCGAGGAGACGCTCAGCGACGAGCAGTGGGAGCTGTTCGACGAGATCAACCGCGATGAACGCCGAGGGCCTGCAGGGCGAGTGGGACGCGGTGATCGTCCACGACCCGCAGCCGATCGGCCTGCGCCGCGGCGCCCTGGCCAAGGGCAAGCGCTGGATCTGGCGCTGCCACATCGACCTCTCGACCCCCAACCCGGCGCCGATCGCGCGGCTGCTGCCGCTGATCGAGGAGTACGACGCCACCGTCTGGCACATGCCCGACCTACGTGCCGGCCGGGGTAGACGGCCACAACGGCGTCAACATCATCCCGCCCGCGATCGACCCGCTCTCGCCGAAGAACATGGCCTTCTCGCCCGAGGACGCGGCCTTCGTCTGCCGCCAGTTCGGCATCGACGTCGACCGGCCGCTGCTCACCCAGGTCTCCCGCTTCGACCCCTGGAAGGACCCGATCGGCGTCATCGACGCCTACCGCGAGGTGACCGAGCGGGTGCCGGAGGCGCAGCTGGCGATGGTCGGCTCGATGGCGACCGACGACCCCGAGGGCCGCGAGTACTTCCAGAAGACCTTCGAATACGCCGACAACGACCCCGACATCAAGATCCTCAGCAACCTCAACAACGTCGGCGCGATCGAGGTCAACGCCTTCCAGTCGCAGTCCGACGTCTGCCTGCAGAAGTCGATCCGCGAGGGCTTCGGCCTGACCGTCACCGAGGCGCTCTGGAAGGGGCGCCCGACGATCGGCGGCAACGTCGGCGGCATCCCGCTGCAGATCGAGGACGGGATCAGCGGCTTCCTCGTCAACTCCCCCTCCGAGTGCGCCCAGCGCTGCCTGGAGATCCTCGCGCGACCCCGGGCTGGGCAAGAGCCTGGGCCGGGCGGGCAAGGAGCACGCCCGCCGCGAGTTCCTCTCGCCGCGGCTGCTGCGCGACTGGCTCGGGCTGTTGAGCGACCTCGATACCTGAGCGGGGCGACCCCTTAACCTCTGCGGCGTGGACTCCTCGCCGCTGATCATCGTCTCGAACCGGGGGCCGCTTCAGTTCGAGCGCGACGAGGCCGGCGAGCGCACCGTGCGCCGCGGCGGCGGCGGCCTGGTGACGGCGCTCTCGGGCCTGGTCTCCCACCGCGACGCGCTCTGGATCGCCTCGGCGATGAGCGACGAGGACATCGCCGTCGCGGCGGAGAAGGGCGGCCCGGTCGAGCTCTCGATCGACGGCATCGACTACCGGGTGCTGCTGGTCGGCAGCGACGCCGCAGGCCTACGACCGCTTCTACAACGTGATCGCCAACCCGATCCTCTGGTTCATCCAGCACTACCTCTGGGACCTCTCCAACGCGCCGGACATCCGCCAGGAGGAGCTCGACGCCTGGGACTTCGGCTACCAGGCGGTCAACCGCGACATCGCCGAGGCGGTGGTCGGCGCAGATCGAGGACCAGGAGCGGCCGCTGGTGATGCTGCACGACTACCACCTCTACACGGCGCCGGGAATGATCCGCGAAGCCCGGCCCGACGTCTTCCTCCACCACTTCGTCCACATCCCCTGGTCCCAGCCCGACAGCTGGCGGATCCTCCCCGGCCGCGATCCGCGAGGCGATCTTCGAGGGCATGCTGGCCAACGACATCATCGGCTTCCACACCCACGCCTACTGCATCAACTTCCTGCGCTGCTGCGACGAACTGCTGGAGGCCGACGTCGACTACGTCAACGGCGAAGTCCGCCACGCCGGCGGCAGGACCCTGGCCCGCGCCTACCCGCTCTCGATCGACGCCGAGCGGCTGCAGCGGGCGGCGGAATCGCCGGAGGTGGCCGAGGCCGAGCGCGAGGTGCTGGAGCGCCGCCGCAAGCACCTGATCATCCGCGTCGACCGCGCCGACCTCTCGAAGAACGTGCTGCGCGGCTTCACCGCCTTCGACACCTTCCTCACCCAGCACCCGGAGTTCCGCGAAGAGGTGACCTTCATCGCCCACCTGCAGCCCTCGCGCCAGGACGTGCCCGAGTACGCCGAGTACCTGGAGCGGATCGAGGCCCTGGTCGCGGTCGTCAACCACCGCCACGGCACCACCGACTGGATGCCGATCGACCTGAAGATCTACGAGAACTTCCCCGACGCGGTCGCCCGCTACAAGCACTTCGACCTGCTGATGGTCAACTCGATCTTCGACGGCATGAACCTGGTCGCCAAGGAGGCGCCGGCGGTCAACACCCGCGACGGCGTGCTGATGCTCTCCGAGAACACCGGCTCCCACGAGGAGCTCTGCCGACTGCGTCCTCTCGGTCAACCCCTTCGACATCCAGGAGCAGGCCGACACGATCTACCGGGCGCTGACGATGGACCGGCGGAGGAGCGGCGGCGCGGTCCGAGGGGCTCAAGGAGATCATCTACTCGCGCAATCCCGGCGATTGGGTCGACGACCAGCTGGCGGACATCGAGCAATTGCGGGGGCAGCTGGCGTAGGGGCCGTGGCTGGACGCGCTCCGGCAGCTCAACTGCTCGATTTGGGAGCTGGGGGCAGAAGCCTCCGGGTTCCGGTCTTGGGCTGGGGTGGCCGGGATTCGAATTCGCTGGAAGGCGCTTGGCAAAGGGGTGGCGCTCGCCGTGGCCGGGCTGCTGGCGTTGCAGGTGCTGCCGTCGTCTGTTGAAGCCCCGGCGCCGCCGCCTTTGGCGGCCGACGTGGGGTTGCCTCGGGTCGCGGTCGAAGCGGAGCCGGCTCCACGCCCGACTCCCCGGCCGGCGCGGCACACACGCAAGCGGCCCCGGCGCCAGCTCGCACGCAGCCGCGACCTGACGACGAAGATCAGCCCAATCCCGAATCGCACCGCCACCACAAGCCCCGCCCCACCTCCCAGCCCCCCGCTCCCAGACCCGCGACCCCGGCCTGCCACCGGTCCCCGAACCCCCGCCGTGCCCATCACCTCCGCCCGAACCCGCCCCACCTCCCAGCCCCCCGCCAAGCCGGCAGCCTCATCCTCCAGCGAACGACGGCTCGGCGGAGTTCGCCCCGCACTGACCGGAGGGCGCGGGATACCCCTCCGAACGGCTTGTACTCTGCGCAATCCGCCCACGGCCAGCCGACCACTCTCCACCGCAGCAAGTTGAGTGAGGAGGGGTATCCCGCCGCACTACCGCCACCGACCCGCGCGAATTCCACCGCTATAGTCCCTCGCCGTTTTGGCAGCCCCACGCGAATACGAGCTGGTCCTGATGCTGGACCCCCAACTTGACGCCCCCGCCCGCGACGGGCTGGCGCAGGACGCCCGTGGGCAGATCGAGGCGTCCGGCAGCCTCAAGCACGAGAACAGCTGGGGCCTGCGCAAGATGGCCTACGAAATCAACAAGCGCACCGAGGCGGACTACCGCTGGTTCCGCTTCGAGGCGCCCGAGCGAGCTGCTCGACTCGCTCGACCACAACCTGAAGATCGCCGACGGCGTGCTCCGCTTCCGCATCTTCAAGGTCGATCCCGGCGCCCCGGTGATCGTCCCGCCGGCCGCCACCGCCGCCCCCGGGCCGCGCGAGCGCAGCGCCCACGGAGCCCGCGACGAGCGCGGCGACTCCCGACGGCGCCGACGAGTAGCGGCCACTCCGACCCGCTCTTTGCGGGAATGCCCTCCGCCAGGGGGAGAGTCGCGCCGCCCCCGCTCTTAGACTGGAGTCCAGCAAGCGACTTCAGAGGGAGTGAGTGCCTTGGCAGCTTCGAACGTGAATGTGGTGGTCATCACCGGGCAACCTGACCCGTGATCCGGAGCTGCGGCAGCACCGCGGGTGGAACGTCGATCTGCGAGCTGCGCGTCGCCGTCAACAGCCGCCGCAAAGACGGCCAGAGCGGCGAGTGGGTCGACAAGCCCAACTACTTCGACGTCACCGTCTGGGGGGCGCAGGGCGAGAACTGCGCCAACTACCTCGCGAAGGGCCGGCCGGTCGCGATCGAGGGCCGGCTCGACTGGCGTGAGTGGGAGGACAAAGACGGGCAGCAAACGCCAGGCGGTCGAGATCATCGCCAACACGGTCCAGTTCCTCGGCTCGCGCGACGGCTCCGGCGGCGGCAGCGGCAACGGATGGCGGCGGCTTCACCCCCCCGCCCAGCGACGTGCCCGCCGACACCTCCGACTTCGAAGGCGCCGCGGCCGGCGGGGGCGGGGGCGGCGAAGACGACATTCCCTTCTAAGCCGGCGTCCCGGGCGTCGCCAGGCGGCGCCCCGGCCTCACGATCTGTAGCATCACGCGCCCAATGGCCACGAGCCAGAGAGACTTCTTCATCCGACAACAAGCGCGGCCGGCGCGGCGCCGATCGCGCCCGCCCGCGCAAGTACACGCGCGTCAACGCCGAGGTCGTCGACTACAAGGACCTCAATCTGCTGCGGCGCTTCCTCTCCGACAAGGGGAAGACCCGCGGCCGTCGCGTCACCGGGCTTTCCCGCCGCCACCAGCGCAGCTCTCGGTGGCGGTGAAGCGGGCGCGCGAGATCGCCCTGCTTCCCTACGTCGGAGAGCGCTGATGGCGCAGGCCATCCTGCTGCAGGACGTCGAGTCGCTCGGCGAGCGCGGCCAGGCGATCGACGTCGCCCCCGGCTACCTGCGCAACTACCTGATCCCCCGCAAGCTGGCGCAGCCGGCGACCGCGGGAGCCCTCGAGGAGGCCCAGCGCCGCCGCGAGGCCGCCGAACGGGCCGAGAAAGCCCGCGCCGAACGCGAAGCCCAGGCGGCCGGCCTGCTCTCCAAGACCGTGCTGACGATCCACCAGCGCGCCGGCGAGGACGGCAAGCTGTTCGGCTCGGTCGGCGCCAAGGAGATCGTCGACGCCCTGCGCGACGCCCGCGACCTGCGCATCGACAAACGCAAAGTCCGCCTCGAGCAGCCGCTGCGCGAACTCGGCACCTTCATGGTCGAGATCGAGCTCGCCGACGGCACCGTTGCCGCGGTCAAGACGATAATCTCCGAGGAGAAGTAGCGCCTTCCATCGAGGTCGGTAGCCCGGGGGAAGGCCCCTGCGGGCGAGTGTTCGTTCTCGGGACCTTCCCCCGGGCCAACGGGGCCGGTGCGGGTTAGGCTGAGCTGGTGGGGGCACGGAGACTTCCGACCAGGATTCAGGCGTCGTGGCGAGGGCTCGGACCGGTTTGGCTGGGCGAGGGCGGAGCGGGCTACGGTCGGGCTGGCGGCGGTCGCGTCGGCGGGGCGGGGGCGGTGCTGGCGGATCAGTTTGGGCGGCTTTGCGCGGCGGGCGGCGGAGCGGGATGGGCGGAATCCGGAGGTCCTGATCGAGGCGGCGCCGGCGGCCGCGGTCGACACGGTCGGGGTCGCCGTGCGCGGCTACGCCGCGGCGCCGCGCAGCGAAACCGTGCTCTTCAACCTGCTGGCCGGATTCCTCGGCTCCTTCGCCCTGGTCCGCGTCTCGACCTGGGGGATCCGGGACCGGCGGGGGCCGTTCCGCAACGTCCAGCATCGGCGGCCGCCACATCCACCACTTCGTCCCCGGCATCCTGATCGCCTTCACCGCCGGCACCGCGGCGCTGCTGACCGACGACGACGAGCTCGAGCAGCGCCTGGCGCTGCCGATGGGCGCCGGCATCGGCCTCACCTTCGACGAGGCGGCCCTGCTGCTCGACCTGCGCGACGTCTACTGGACCCGCGAGGGCCTGCTCAGCGTCCAGCTCAGCCTCGGCGCCACCGCGATCCTCAGCATCGCCATCCTCACCCAGCGCATGCTGCGCCGCGGCGAGCGCCAGCAGGAGGCGGGCCGGATCCCCCAATCCGAACACTCACCGCTCGGAACGTCGCAACTCTGTAACCGATCGTCAATTTCTTTCCCCGGCATTTGCATCAGTAAGAGCAACGTGCCCGCGTCCGGCCTCTGGTTTGCTTGGGAAGAAGGTCTCACGGCCGCTCGTTGCCGCCGCGGCGGGCGCCTTAACTAGACACTCGATGCCGCAACCGACCAACCACCCACGTCCCGCCCCAGAACATCGAGGCGGAGGAGTCGGTCCTCGGGGCGATGCTGGTCGCCGAGCCGGCGCTGACGCGGGTGATCGACGAGGTGAAGCTGAACGCCGCCGACTTCTACCTCGACCGCCACCGGGCGATCTTCGAGTGCGTCCACGACCTCTACGCCGACTCCAAGCCGGTCGACGAGCTGAGCGTCAGCGAGGCGCTGACGCAGCGCAACATGATCGACCAGGCGGGCGGCAAGCACTACGTCTCCGAGCTGGCGGCGAAGGTGCCGGCCGCCGGCAACGCCAAGCACTACGCCGAGATCGTCCAGCAGAACTCGCTGCTGCGGCGCCTGCTCGGCGCCGGCCAGGAGATCCAGGGCTGGGTCAACGACCGCGCCGGCGAACCGCGCGAGCTCTCCGAGCGGGCCGAGAAGCTGCTCTTCGACGTCGCCCACAAAGAGCAGGCGAGCGACTTCCGCCTGCTCTCGGAGATCCTCCACGACGAGGTCGACCGGCTCGAGAAGCTCTCCACCGGCGAGATCGAGATGACCGGCACTCCGGCCGGCTTCCGCGACATCGACGCGATCACCGGCGGCTTCCAGCCCGGCAACCTGATCATCGTCGCCGCACGGCCGGCGATGGGAAAGTCGGCCCTGGTCGCCAACATCGCCGAAAACGTCGCGGTGAAGAAGGGCATGCCGGTCGCCTTCTTCTCGCTGGAGATGTCGGAGGTCGAGCTGGCCCAGCGCTTCATCGCCTGCCGGGCGCGGATCTCCGGCGACAAGCTGCGCAAGGGCCAGGTCTCCCAGCGCGACTGGCCGAAGGTGGTGCGCGCCTGCAACGAACTCGAGGAGGCGCCGCTGTGGTTCGACGACTCCTCCGACCTCGGCATCCTCGACCTGCGGGCCAAGGCACGGCGCCTGCACGCCCAGGAACAGGACCGCGGCGGGCTCGGCCTGATCATCCTCGACTACATGCAGCTGATGCGCTCCGACGACCACCGCGCCAACCGGGTCGAGCAGGTCGGCCAGATCAGCCGCGGCCTGAAGATCCTCGCCCGCGAGCTGGAGGTGCCGGTGGTGGCGATCTCCCAGCTCTCGCGCGCGCCGGAGCAGCGGACGCCGCCGAAGCCGCAGCTCTCCGACCTGCGCGAGTCGGGCCAGATCGAGCAGGACGCCGACGTCGTCGCCTTCCTCTTCCGCGAGGATTACTACCGCGACCCCGAGGAGGAGCCAGACGGCCTCGCCGACCTGATCATCGCCAAGCACCGGAACGGCCCGATCGGGACCAGGAAGCTGGTCTTCCTCGACCGCTTCCCCAAATTCGCCGACTTCTCCGGCCAGGAAGCGCCGATCGAGCAGCCGGCCGGCGAGGAGCCCGCCGCTCGCCGACGCGGCCAGCGCGGGGCCTGACTTCTGATGCCGGCGATCGCCCGCAGCGAGCCGTTCCGCAGCGCAGGCCTGCCCGCTCGGGGTCTGCGACGGCTCCGGCTGGATCCTCGGCCCCGAAGACGTGGCGCGGCCCTGCGAGTGCCGCGAGCCGAGCGGCTCAACCGCGGCCGCAGCCGCGGCATCTCCTCGGTGATCCCGGCGCGCTACCGCGGCGTCTCCTTCGACCGCCCCCCGGTCTCCGACATGGCCCGCGACCTGCAGACCAAGGCGGCGGTCGCCGAGGTGCGCGGCTTCATCGACGACCTCGACGGCCGCCTCGCGGAGGGGCGCGGCCTCTGGCTGTTCGGCGACACCGGCACCGGCAAGACGACGCTGGCGATGCTGATCTCCAAGGCGGCGCTGGAAGCGGGCAAGACCGTCGCGATCTACTCGCTGCCGAAACTGCTGGCGCGGATCCGCCGCACCTACGACTCCGAGCCCGGCGGCGACTCCTACCTCTCCTTCTTCGAGCGCCTGACCTCGGTCGACCTCCTCCACATCGACGACCTCGGCGCCGAGAAACGCTCCGACTGGGTCCTCGAGCAGCTCTACGCCCTGGTCAACGAGCGCTACGAGACGCAGCGCTCCGTGCTGATCACGACCAACCTCCCGCACGAGGAGCTGGAGGAGCAGATCGGCTCCGCGCACGGTCTCGCGGCTGACCCAGATCTGCGACGAGGTGCCGGTCTTCGGCGACGACCGCCGCTTCGGCAAGTCACCAAAGTCGCCTAGCGCTGCCGCTTGCCGCGCCGCTCGGGCATCCCGGTCCTCGCTGACCGTCACAATCCAGCGCTTATGCCAGGCGTGGTCATAGTCGGCGCCCAGTGGGGCGACGAGGGCAAGGGGAAGATCACCGATCTGCTCGCCGAGCGGGCGAGGTGATCGTCCGCTTCCAGGGCGGCAACAACGCCGGCCACACGATCGTCCGCGAGGGCAAGGAGTTCAAGTTCCACCTGATCCCCTCGGGCATCCTCCACTCCGGAGAAGACCTGCGTGATCGGCAACGGCGTCGTCCTCGACCCGCGCGTGCTGCTGGGGGAGATCGACGGGCTCAAACGCGGCCGGCATCGAGCGTCGGCAACCTCCGCATCTCCGCCAACGCGCACCTGATCATGCCCTACCACGTGCTGCTCGACACAGCCGGGCGAGACCAAGCTCGGCAAGCTCTCGATCGGCACCACCCGGCGCGGCATCGGGCCCTGTCTACGCCGACAAGGCGCTGCGGCTCGGCATCCGCGTCCAGGACCTGCTCGACGAGAAGATCCTGCGGACCAAGATCCGCGCCGCGCTGGAGCCCAAGCAGCAGGCGCTGCGCGAGCTCTCGGTGCAGCGGCGCAAAGCAGCGCAAGGAAGCCGGCGAGGAGGCCGAAGCGGCGCCGGAGGGCCGACCGCCGAGCGTGCCGGACCCGCGCCTCGACCTGCACACGATGGTCGAGGAACACGTCAACTTCGGCCACCGGCTCGAGCCCCACATCGCCGACACCGCGAAGCTCTGCTGGGACGCGCTCGACGGCGGCGAGACGGTGATCTTCGAGGGCGCCCAGGCGACCCTGCTCGACCTCGACCACGGCACCTATCCCTTCGTCACCTCCTCCAACCCGATCGCCGGCGCCGCCATGCGTCGGCGCCGGGGTCGGGCCGACCGACATCACGAGGTCTGGGGGATCGCCAAGGCCTACGCGACCCGGGTCGGCGCCGGGCCCTTCCCGACCGAGCTGAACGACGAGGTCGGCGAGCGGATGGTCGAGCGCGGCCACGAGTTCGGCACCACCACCGGCCGCCGCCGGCGCTGCGGCTGGATGGACCTGGTCGCGCTGCGCTACGCCGTCCGCCTCAACCGGATGGACTCGCTGGCGATCACCAAGCTCGACGTGCTGAGCGGGCATCGGGCCGCTGCGGGTCGGCGGTCCGCTACCGCTCCAAGGAGGGCGCGGTGCTCGACAGCTTCCCCTACCACCAGTCGATCCTGCACTCGGCGACGCCCGAGTACGAGGAGCTGCCCGGCTTCGACGAGGACATCGGCGAGTGCCGCGAGGAGGCCGACCTGCCGCGGGCCGCGCGCGACTACCTCGGCTTCATCGCCGATTTCGTCGGCGTGCCGATCCGCCTGGTCGGCGTCGGCCCCGACCGCGACCAGGTCGATCTGGCTCGGCCACCTGAGCGGCCGGCTCGGAGCGCCCACGGTGGCGCCCCTGACGGATGGGCACGGTCTATGCAGAAACCTGCATCTGCATTACAGTCTCGGACGTGGCTTCCAGCAAACGCGCGGCCAAGCTGAACGAGCGGCTGCCACGGGGGAGACACGGCTTGCCGAGGGAGGCGGTGACCGAATCCCAGCGCAACCGCATCCACCAGGCGATGATCGAGGTCGTCTCCGAGCGCGGCTACCCGGAGACCCGCGTGGTCGACGTGATCGGCGTCGCCGGCGTCTCGCGGAAGACCTTCTACGAACTCTTCGACAGCAAGGAGGACTGCTTCCTCGCCGCCTACGACGTGCTGCTCGGCAACCTGCTCGGCGACACCGCCGGGGGCTTCGAGTCCAAGCCGGGGGCTCCCTGGGCGGAGCGGGTCGCGGCCGGCCTCGGGGCGCTGCTCGAGCACCTCGCCGAGCATCCCGACGAGGCCCGCTTCGCGATCGTCGAGGTGCTGGCCGCCGGGCCCGAAGGCGCTCGCCCGCCGCGACGCCGCGCTGCGCCAGTTCACCGGCTTCCTCGAGTCGGGCCGCTCGGAGACCTCGGTCGAGCTGCCGGGGATCACCGTCGCTCTCGCTCGCCGGCGGCGTCAACGAGCTGCTCTACAGCGAGATCCTCCACGGCGCCGCCGCGCGGCTGCCGAGCCGGCTGCCCGACCTGATGTTCTGGATCGCCCTGCCCTTCCTCGGCGCGGAGGGCGCCGCGGCCGAGCGCGAGCGCGTGCGGCTCTCGATGCTCGAGAGCTAGTGCCGCTCTGGATCTTGTTAAGGCGCTCTTTTCCCTGAATCCGCGGGGTTTATCCATAGAGCCAGGGTGGTAGTTTGAGCCGCTGGAGGGATAGTTCAGGATTCACGCAAGCTTTACGACGGCTACGGCTCTGGACGGGCAGGCCGCAAAGGAGAGATATAGGGATATGCGCAAGCATCTGCTGATAACGACGGCCCTCGGGGCCTGATCGCCCTGACCGTGGCTGGCGATCGCCATGGCGGCGAAGGACACGATCATCCGTGCCGGCAACCTCGAAGTCGTGATCGACGGCTCCGGCGGCTTCACGCCGAAGGCGCTCTCGAAGACCAAGCACACGCCGATCGCCTTCACCGCCGCCGGCAGCGTCAAAAGCCTCGACCCCGGCGACCCAGCCGCCGCCGCTGAAGGAAGTGCTGCTCGAAACGCGAAAGAACGCGCCGTCAACGTCAAGGGCCTGCCGACCTGCAAATCCAGCGGTCAGCTGCAGGCGCGCGACACCAACGCCGTCGAAGAAGGCCTGCAAGCCGGCGATCATCGGCAAGGGCACGACCGACCGTCTCGGTCAAGTTCCCCGAACAGGCCCCGATCCCGGCCAACAGCCCAGCTGCTCGTCTTCAACGGCGGCGTCAAGGGCGGCGTCACCACGTTCTACATCCACGCCTACCTGACCCAGCCGATCACGGCGGCGATCGTCACCACGGTGAAAATCAAGAAGTCCGGCAGCGGCCGCTACGAGCTCCGTCACGCACGGTCCCGAAAATCGCCAACGGCGCCGGCTCGGTGACCTCCTTCTCGCTGAAGATCGACAAGAAATTCACCTACAAGGGCAAGAAGCAGAGCGTCCTCAGCGCGAAATGCATCGGTGGCAAGATCCAGGCCCACGTCACCGCCACGTTCTACGACAACAGCAAGCTGTCGTCCGACGTGCTGCGGACCTGCACCTCGAAGCCCTGAGACAGCGCTTCGGTTAACAGCACCAGATAACCGGTTGTGAGAAGGGCGGCCGCAAGGCCGCCCTTCTTCTTGCCCGCCCCGCTAGGGCTGACCGGTCTGTTCGAACGTGTGCTGGTAGGCGGTTGCGGGGCCGCTGCCGTAGATCGGTTCGAAGGGGGCCTGCTGGGTGCAGGCCGGGGCGGGCAGGGTGGCGGAGCTGGCCTGTTCGGCGAAGGCGTACTTCTTCAGGCGGTTGAAGAAGTCTTCGGCTTCTTTGGGATCGCCTTTCTTGGTCGCGTTCCTTGATGAAGCTTTCGTTCTTCGGCGTTTCCGGGTCCAGCGTGGCGGTGATCCCGGAGCTGCACTGGCGCGTGTCGAAGCCGGGGAGGCCGGACGCCAGGCCCTTGGCCCACTGGGGCGGGCTGTAGGCGCTGTTGCGATTGGTGGTGAGGCGGCTGTCGAGGGTCGTCAGCGATTCGGGGTTGAGCGGCGCCATCGCCCGGAGGAAGTGGGCTTTTCGCCCATTCGCGTTTTCGGTCGGCAATTCGCCGTTGGCGGCGGCGGCGATGTTGGCGAAGAAGGAGGTGACCTCGTGCTTGTAGAGGCTGAGGCCGGTGAGGAGCGGGTTGAGGTTGCGCAGGAAGGGGTCGAGCGCCCGCAGCAGCGGCGGGAAGTCGTCGCGGAAGAGCTTGCGCAGGGCGGGGAAGCCGGTCGGCGCGACGGCGATCACCGTCGAGAGGCCTTCGAAGAAGCCCTTCGCTTCCGGCGCCAGCTTGGCGAAGGCGACAAGCGTCGGCGAGAGCTGTTCGGCGGCCGGGACCAGCTGGTTCATCAGCGGGTCGGTGTTGAGCGAGAAGGCCTTGAGGCGGTTCGAGGGTCAGGCTGCGACTCGTCGTGGAAGGTCGGGAAGGCGCGGAAGAGCGCTTCGATGTCGCTGGTCGCGCGCGGGCGGTGGTCTGGAAGACGGCGTTGGAGCTCTGGATCAGGCTCGCCAGCTCGCCTTCGCGGCCGCGCAGGGCGCGGAAGGTGGTGGCGCCGTTGCGGAAGAGCTGGGCGACGGCGAGGCGCTGGGTGTCGAGGATGCGGAAGAGCTTGTCGAATTCGGTGAAGGTCGGTTCGAGCTCGACCGATCGCGTAGGAGAGGCTCTGCCCCTGGCCGTTGATCGCCACCGCGGCTTCCTGCATCCAGCTCTGGAAGGCGGCGCGGGTTTCGGGGTCGAAGGTGCGGAAGATCTCGTCGAGCTGGACCGATTCGGCGAGGTTGGCCTCGGGCAGGGTGCCGCCGTCGGCGAGCTTCGGGCCCGTCGCGGTAGCCGGGGGTGAGTTCGATGTAGGTCTCGCCGAGCAGGGTCTTGGTGCGCAGGATCGCCCGCGTCGACTCCGGCAGCGGCGCGTACTTGTCGTCGATGTCGACGGTCGCCAGCGCCTGCTTGCCGTTCGGCGCCAGGGCGATGCTCTGGACTTTGCCGACGTTGACGCCGGAGATGCGGACGTCGGACTGTTCGGCCAGCTGGCGTCGCCTCGTCGAAGGGGACCTTGATCTCGTAGGGCTTCGCCTTGAACGGCGTCGGGCCGCCGAAGGTGACCCAGAGGAAGAGCAGGATGCCGAAGCACGACAGCGCGAAGCCGGCGATGACCAGGAGCTGCGTGGTGCTGGGGGCTCGCTTGCTCATTTCGGCTTGTATTCGCAGGTTCCGCTGGCGGTTTCGAACGGGACGGGGATTTCTTCTGTTGCGCGGAACGTTGGTCACCTGCAGGAGGGTCTTGCAGGAACGGCTGCATTGCCGGTCGGCGCCGTAGCCGAGGTCGGCGCCGGTGCAGGTGATCACCGACCATGCTGCGCAGCACCGGGCCGCCGCGCGTCCTGGAGGTTGAAGGCGGCGTTGAAGTCGTGGTTCAGCCAGGGCAGGTAGAAGAGGAAGCTCTGCCTCGACCCCTTCGGCTTGTAGGCGAGCTCGTTGAAGAAGGCGTTGAAGCCGCCGAGCGAGTTGCCGAAGCCGCGCACCGTCTTGTTGAACGGACCCGAGCGCTTCGTTGGCGTGGGTCAGGACCGGCCGGATCTGACGGGTGAAGGGGCGGATCTGGTCGCGGATCGGCGCCGTGGTCTGGTTGAAGATGCGCTCGGTCGCCTTGAAGGCGGGGGTCAGCGCCTGGGCCTGCGGGATCAGACCGGTGAGCGCCGGGTAGGCGGCCTGCGGAGAAGCGGTGGGAGCTGGCGAGGGCGGCGTTGGCCGCGCGCAGCGTCGCCGGGAACTCCCGCAGCGACGTCCTGGATCGACTGCTGCTGGTTGGCGAAGTTGCCGAGGGCGGCGTCGGAGGAGGTGACGAAGCGCTTGATCTCGGCGTCGTGGCGGCCGAGTTCGGTGGTGAGCAGGCGCTGAAGTCGTGGATCACCCGGGCCAGCGCGACGTGGCGCTGGGCGACGACCTTGTTCAGCTTCGCCGTGTAGTGGACGAAGGGCTGGAAGCGGCGCAGGGCGTTGCGAGACTGCTGATGCCGCGGCCGCCGATCCCCTGGGCGCCGCCGGCGACCAGCAGCTGGATGTACTGGCGGGTGTCGGCGTCGAGGGTGGCGAGGAAGGCGTCGAGGTTGGTGTTCGGTTCGGTCTGGGCGAGGGTGAAGTTGGCGCCGCCTTCGATCGTGCTTGTCGCCGCTGCCCGGTTCGACCTCGACGACCATGTCGTTCAGCCCGGTTTTCGGCCGCAGCAGGAAGCTCGCGTTGGGGTGGATCAGCTTCATGTATTCGGGCACGATGTCCATGCCGACGACGGCGTGCCCGTCTTCGAGGTCGACCGAGGTGACCTTGCCGATCTGGATGCCGGCGATGTCGACCGACTGGCCCTGGCCCGGCGTCACCGCCTGGGCGGTCGAGAACTCGGCCGAGATGTGCTCGAATTCTTCGCCGACGAAGGGCAGCCAGGACGGCAGCGAGGCCTTCTGCTGGGTGAAGATGCCGAGCATCATCGCGATCCCGGCGATCGCCAGGACGACGATCGCGATCGTGTCCTTGCGGTGGCCGCGGGACTGGCGCGAGAGCCAGGCCCTGAAATGGCGTCCAGCGGTTGACCTTCGGCGTCTGGCTCGCTCACGGGTTCACCCCCGCCACCGAGGGGTGGGCGGACCGACCTGCCCGAAGCCGGCCGTTGACGTTCGGGACCGGGTTCGTGTCGCAGCGCACTTCGGGCTTCAGCGGCGGCATGCCGGCCGAGCTGCGGCTGGTTGCCGATCGGGTCGGCACGATCGTGTGGGCGTAGTTGATCTCGTCGCTGAAGGTTTGCCGGGTTGCCTTCCGGGTTCGGTTCGCCGACCAGCAGCGGCCGCCGCCGACCTGGGCCCGGGCGATAGGGGCCGTTGCCGTCGTAGTTCTGGGCGAAGCCGGCGAAGTTGACGAGGTTGTAGAGGAACTCGCGGTAGTTGGGGCCGCCGGTGCTGAAGCGGTCGTTCGATCGTCTGGTTGCCGGTCGGGACCAGGACCTTGGTCGTGCAGAGGCTGAGCCGGTTGAGCTGCGGCAGGGCGACTTCCATTGCCCGCCTGCGCGGCGCCGGCGAGGCCCGGGGTCGATTCGGCCAGCAGCCTGGCGACGCCGCCGCCCTCCTTGCCGGAGAGCAGCGGCCGGACCTGGGCGAGCCACGGTTTGGAGGCGCTGATCAGGCCCGGCAGCTCGGCCACGGCGGGGGTCAGCTCGATCGCGTAGGTGCGCAGCGGCGGCAGCGTGCGGTTGAGGCTGACCAGCGAGGAGTGGCGGGCTGCGGACGGTGGGCGCCAGCAGGTGGATCGTGGTCGAGAGGTTGGTGGACTGGGCCGCCAGCGCGCCGGTGAAGACGTTGAAGTTGTCGATCAGGCCCTGCAGGTCGGACTCGCGGCTGGCGAAGGCGCCGAAGGTCCGCCCGGCGCCGGCGACGAGGCGCGAGAGGTCGCGCTGCTGGGTGCCGAGGAAGGCGTTGGTGACCTGGGCGCTGTAGCGGCCGGCGTCGCCGCCGTACTTGAGGGCGCCGTTGAGTGCTTCGGCGCCGGTCTTGCCCCGCACCTCGGGCAGCTGGTTCGCGTCTTCGGCGGCGGTCGGCTTGTGGGTCAGCGCCGTGCCGTAGCTCTCCAGCAGGCGGCTGAGGTCGGCCCGCACCGGCGACTGCAGCGCCGTCAGGACTTCGTCGATCTGGACCGCGGTGGAGGTGTGGCTGATCGGGATCGTGGCGCCGCTGTCGAGGTCCGGCGCGCTGGGGCTGCCGGGGTCGAGGTCGACGAAGAAGTTGCCCTCGAGGAAGATCCGCGGGCGGATCGCGGCGAAGGCGTCGTCGTGGATCGGCCGGCCGGCTTCTTCGACCGTGAAGGTGACCTTGGTCGCGTTGCCGTCGCGGCTGGTCGAGATGACTTTGCCGACTTCGACGCCGGCGATCCGCACCGGCGAGTTCAGCGCCACGTTGGCCGAGTTGGCGAAGGTCGCGTTCAGCTCGTAGCCGTAGCTGGTGAAGGGAACGTGGCCGGTGAAGGCCAGGTAGGGCCCGATCGTGAAGATGAGGATGAAGACGATCGCGATCGCGGCGTTGCTGGGCCGCCACTTGAAGCGGCGCTTGGTCGCGCCCTGCCGGGCTGATCGCGCTCGGGCAGGCGGCTCACTTTCTGCTTCACCTGCCCGCGGGTGGTCGTGCCCCAGACTTCGGCGGCGTTGCCGATCACCGTCTTGCCGGCGGCGTACTTCTCGTTGCCCGCTTCGCAGCCGTTCGGCTGGCCCGGGGCGCCGGTGTTGGGATAGGGGTTGAAGTGCAGGTGGTTGCCCGGCCGGGCCCGTTTGCCGGGGCCGACGGCGGGGCCGCACTCGCTGTTCGGCCCTTCCGGCGGTGTCGAACGGTGACCACGTTGAGCCAGTTCCCCTGGCTGTTGCCCTGGCTGTTGGAGTTGGCGAGGTTCTGGAAGGCGAGGGTGATGTAGTTGCAGGTGGTCTGGGCGGGGGCGATGAACCGCAGCGACGGCTTCAGCAGGCGGTTGGTGTCGATCAGCAGGTCGAGGCCGTTGAAGACGCCGGGCGCCTGCTGGAAGGCGACCAGCGCTTCGGCGGTCGGCTGGAGCTGCGTTGTTGAGGACCGGCGAGGCGTTGAGGGCGGGGACGCCGGCGTGCAGCGATTCGGCGATCGAGCGGCGAGGTTTCGGCCGAGCGCCTTGGCCCCCGGCTTCAGCGCCGTGAAGAAGCGGGCGGAGTCGCGGAAGAAGGGCCGCAGGGCGGGCAGGTCGGCGTTGACCGCGTCCAGGGTCGGCGGCCCTTTTTCGATCGTTTCCTGGATGTAGGGGCGGGAGACGCGGGCGAAGGCGGCGAAGGTGCGGTCGAGGGCGACGAAGATGCTGGCCTGCGTCTCGGCGACCGGGGCGACGGTCGCCGAGAAGTCCTCGAGCGCCCGCCAGAAGCCGGCGAAGTCGGTGCTCGGTGCGA
Organism: uncultured Solirubrobacterales bacterium; assembly: GCA_963785775.1. GTDB lineage: Bacteria > Actinomycetota > Thermoleophilia > Solirubrobacterales > 70-9 > VAYN01. The sequence continues at coordinate 944,287 of CAWAWH010000003.1, forward strand.
CGATCGTGCGCAGCACCGGCTGGCCGTTGACGACGAAGCGACGCAGGGCACCGAGCGCTTCGTTCAGCTGCGGGCCGCGGCCGGCGAGGGCGTTGCCGAAGCCGGCCTGGTTCTGGCGGATCGCCTTCGCGGGTCGGTTCGTCGAACATGTCGAAGAACTCGTCGATGTCGACCGGTTCGGGCGTGTAGGCGGAGAGCGGGATCGTTTCCCCGGGCGCGAAGCCCTTGCTCGAGCTGCCGGGGGTGATCTGGAGGAACTTGAGGCCGAGCGCGGACTTGGGCCGGATCGTCATCGTCGAGTCGACCGGCAGCGGTTCGGCGTTCTTGTCGAGGCTGAGCGAGAGTTCGGCGGCGACGTTGCCGTCGCCGGTCTGGACCGGCACCACCGACTTGACGATGCCGACGCGGACGCCGCCGATCCGCACCTCGTTGCCTTTGACCAGGGCGTCGGCGTTGGGCACCCGCGCCTTGAGGTTGTAGGTGGAGACGAAGGGCAGGCCGTTGTTGGCGTTGTAGGCGAGGAAGACGGCGACGATGACGACCAGCACGGTCACCGCCCCGACCAGGATCGGGCTGCTCGCCACTCCCTGTATTCCGCCGCGGTTCCTCATGGCCCGAGCAGGTAGTTGAGGAGCGGGGCGGTGCCCCCGGTCTTGGCGGTCGCCGAGCGCCGGTTCGCCGCCGGCGGCGTGGCTTCACCAGGCCCGGTCGTCGCCGCGCCGGGCGCTTCCCGGAGCGGCGGCGGTGCCGCCGGTCTTCCGCCATCTCACGCTCGGATCAGGCTCGAGCAGCGCGGCGGTGCTGCTGCTGGCGAGCTGCCTTCGCTGGCGTTGGGGCCGTTGAATCGCGCCGAGCAGCTCGTCGTGCCCCTGGATTCGGGGATGTAGTTGAGGCAGTTGGTGAGGGTGACGAGGGTGCGGCCGAAGTGGCCGTACTGGTCGAAGCCGTTGAGGGCGCCGGTCGTGTTGTAGATCAGCTTCGACCAGGCCGTCCCAGCCCCCGGTCTGCTTGATGTTGGTGAAGAGCTTCGCCAGTTCGGTGGTCGGCGACGACGCCGGACTTCGCCAGTTCGCGCGCCTTGCTTCACGACCGGGTCGGCTTCGCGCGAAGATCGGGCCCGAGGCTTCGCCGGCGTTGCCGAGGCTCTTCAGCGCCACCGTGGTCGCTTCCGAGAACGGGGTCAGCGTTCGGGTCGCGTCGGTCAGCGAGGGCGCCGCCTTGCCGAGGTCGGTGAAGACCGGGCGCGGCGGCGTCGGAGAAGTCCTGCAGGCTGCCCATCGTCAGGCGGAGTTCGCGCAGGAACGTGGGGAACTTGCGCAGCGAGGCTTCGAGCTGCGGCGCCGCGTTCGGAGCTGGCCTGGGCGGCGGCGCCGGAGTTGGCGAAGAAGCCGGCGACGTGGGCGCGCTCGCGCGAGAGCGGGCCGCAGGATCGTCTCCGAGTCGCTGGCCAGCTGGGCGAGGCGGTCGCGCTGGGCGGAGAGGATCCCGAAGAGCCGGTCGACGTCGCGCAGGACCGGGTTGGCGCGCTTGACCAGGACTTCGATGTCTTCGCCGCGGCCGGCCAGGCCGGCGCCGAGTTCGTTGAAGATCAGCCGGAAGCGCTGCGCGTAGGGCAGGGTCTGGATGTCGTTGATCAGGTCGGGGTCGACGCTGGTGCCGTTGCTGCCCAGCGGCAGCAGGTACTCGCCGGCGCCGGGCTGGCCGGAGGGGATCTGTTTCAGCGGCGGCGCCGGCTTGCGATCCCGGCGCTCGCGGCAGGGTCGGCCGGCAGTCGACGAACTTCTCGCCGATCAGCGACTGCGGCCGGATCAGGCAGCTGGCGTCGCTGCGGAAGTCCTGGAAGCCGGGGTCGGTGATGTCCATCACGATCACCGCTTTGCCCGGGACCGAGATCGGCTTGCCGTCCTTGCCGTAGGCGACCGTCTCGCCCGGCATCGTGACGTCGACCGATTCGATCGTGCCGACGTTGGCGCCGGCGACCCGGACCTGCTCGCCGTTGACCATGAAGGCGCCGTTGTCGAAGATGGCGCGGACCCGGTAGCCGCTGCCGCTGCCGCCGCCGCCGGAGGCGATCAGGACGACGGCGACCACCGCCACCACCAGCGCCGCCGCGATTATCAGGCGCCTGCTCATGGTCCGGGGGGCGCGTCGGCCGGGTTGCATTCCGAGGAGCTGACGCTGCCGCTCGTGAGGGCGGGTCGACGAAGGGGTTGGAGCCGTCCGGCGCCGCGCTGGGTGGCGCCGCCGGGGCAGCGGCGGTGGACCGGCGCCGAGGAGCCGAAGGCGTCGAACTGTTCGGCCTTGGTGATCGGTTCCAGCATGCCGGCGTTGTACTTGAAGAGGTTCTGGACGGCGGTGGCCGCGCGCACGTAGTGGCCGTTGCCGTCGTAGTAGCCGGCGACCTGGCCGATCTTGCCGAGGCCGTTGAAGAGGTCGGGCGTGTAGGCGCGGGCGAAGTTGAGGTTCGGCTGGAAGGCGGCGATCGCGTCTTCGGAGTGGGGGAACGCCTTCGAGGCCCGTTGCTGCACGGTGGGCAGCACGGCCAGCAGTTCGGCGGCGTCGTTCGCCTTGCCGGGCCTGGCGACGGTCAGCCGCAGGTTGCGGGTGACCGGGACGAATTTGGGGATGACCGGCCGCAGTTCGGCCAGGAACGGCGCCAGGTTCTTGGTCGCCGGCTTCGCCGTTTCGACCAGCGGGTCGAGGTCGTCGAGGGCGGCGCGGAGGTTGACGAAGGTGGTGTTGGCCTGGCGCATCGCCGGCGGCAGCCGCCGCAGGCGTCTGGTCGAGGGCGACGTTCTGGGTGGCGATCGCGCTGAAGGCGGTGTTGGCGTTGGAGATCGCGCTGGAGAGCTCTTCGCCGCGCTCGGCGACGGTGGTCGTGAGGCTGGCTGGAGCTGACGACGAAGCGGGCGAACAGGGCCTGGTCGGCGTTCAGTTCCTTGACGAAGGCGTCGGTGCGGTTGAGCGCCGGGCCGAAGTACTTGTAGGCGTTGTTGGCGGTCGGGCCCCTGGCCGGCGTAGATCGCCGCGTTGCCCTTGATGAAGTTGCTGAGGCCCTTGCGGACCGAGGGCGGGAAGGTGTTGAAGAACTGGTCGATGTCGACCGGCGTCGTGGTCGAGCCGAGGCCCAGTTCGGCCCCTTCCTCCAGCGCCGGGTTGCTGTTCGGGCCGGGGCTGATCGAGACGTAGTGGTTGGCGACGCCGGAGAGCGAGGTGGCGCGGATCGTCGCCGTCGTGCCCTGGTGCAGCTCCTGGCTGACTTCGACGTGGACTTCGGCCAGGTTGCTGTGGCTGAGTTCGATGCTTTCGACCGAGCCGGCCGGCGAGCCGCCGATCAGCACCTGGTTGTCCGGCACCAGCTGGCCGGCGTTCTGGAAGATCAGCGTGTACTTGTGGCCGCCGCCGCCGCTGAAGAGGACGACCGCGAGGGCGATCACGGCGACCGCGAGGGCGGCGATGACCGCGATTCGCGCGGGGGTGACCCCCCGGCTCGGTGCCGAGCTTTTCTCCTCGCCTGAAGAATTGGCAGCCACGGGTCGTCGCTTGTCGTTCCCCGGCCCTCCGACCCGGTGGAACGGGCGCGCGAATCGTATCCGAGCGGTCACCCGCCAAGACCGCGGCGAGCGGGGACTTAACTGGAAATCAACGCGCTACTTATGGGGCGGCGGAACGGTTGGGCAACGGGGAGGCGCCCGCGCCAATCCAAACGAAGAGGCGCCCGCGTTCAGACCTCGAACCGGGGCAGCACCCGGTCGAGGCTGCGCGGGAGCCACCAGACGCGGTCGCCGATCAGCAGCATCAGCGCCGGCAGCAGGACGATCCGCACCACGGTGGCGTCGAGCAGGACGGCGACGGTGAGGCCGATCCCGAGCTGGCTGAGCCCGGCGATCGAGGCGGTGCCGAAGGCGATGAAGACCGCCATCATGATCGCCGCGGCGCCGGTGATCACGCGGGCGGTCTTCTCGAGCCCGAACTCGATCGCGGCGGCGTTGTCGCCGTGGCGGTCGTAGTGCTCGCGCATGCGGCTGAGCAGGAAGACCGCGTAGTCGATCGAGAGGCCGAAGACGATGCCGAAGATCATCACCGCGGTGACCGAGTCGACGTAGGAGTTGCCGCCCAGCGGCCAGTCCGCGGGGAGGTCGAAGAGCAACGTCAGCACCCCGAAGGCGACCGCGACCGTGGTGAGGTTGAGGCCGACCGCGATCGCCGCCAACGGGATCGAGCGCAGGACGACGATCAGGACCAGGAAGGTGACCAGCGCGATCACGGCGATGATCGAGGGGATGCGGTCGCGGGTGACCCGGCTGAATTCGTTGACCTGGGCGACGCCGCCGGCGACCCCGGTTTCGAGGCCCGCTTCGCGGCTGAATTCGCCCGCTTCGCGGCTGAGGCGCTTGTTGAGCGCGATCGAGCCGGGGGTGTTGAAGGAGTACTTGGAGATCACCGTCGTCAGCGCGGCCTGGCCGCCGTTGAGGTCGATCGTGCCGGCCGCCGCTTCGCGCGCCTTCGGCGTTCGCCCCGTCGAGCGCGGAGAGCACGAAGTAGCCGGAGTTGAAGAGGCCGGGCGTCGCTCGCCTGACCCGCCGCGCCTGATGTTTGATCCGGGACTTGCCGGCGATCACGCGGACGCCGGCGCGGTCGAGCCCGCTCTGCAGCGGCGCCGAGCGGCCGACCGCTTCGCTGAGGCCGGTTTCCAGCGCTTCGGCGCCGCCGCTGAGCCGGTCGATGCCGCCGACCAGGGCGACGGCGCCGCCGGCGAGCCTGGTCAGCCCACCGCCGAGGTTGCGGGCGGCGCGGTCGAGCCGGGCTGCGCCGCCCGCGAGCTTCCTGCTGCCGGCGGTGATTTCGCGCATCCCTTCGGAGAGCCGGCCGGCGCCGTTCGGAGAGCTTTTTCAGTTGATCAGGGTGGACTTCAGGTCAGGCCGGTGACCTTCTGCGATTCTTCGACGTCTTTCAGCAGCTGCGCCTGCAGCGCCGTCAGTTCGGCCGGCAGCCCGGCGTAGCCGGCTGCGTAGGGGGCGCCGCTGACCGGGTCGGTGCCGCTGACCGCGGCGCCGGCCCGGCGCACGGCTTCCAGCGTGGCCGCGTAGTTCGGGTCGGCCTTGCCGGTCGTCATCCCCTGCAGCTGCGCCAGCGCCGTCTGCAGCTGTTCTTCGGCGACCTTCGCCGGGCCGAGCAGCTGCGGCAGGGTCTGTTCGCGCTCTTCTTCGAGCGACTTTTCGAGCTTGCGCGGCGGTCGAGCGCGTTGCGCGCAGGTTGGCGCCGCCGATGTCGATTCGCCCCGAACTTCAGCTGCAGGGCGCCGATCGACGGCCTTCTGCTGGGCTTCGGCCAGGCGCTTGGAGCCGCTTGGCGAACTTTTCGAGCGCCGCGATCGCCCGCTCGCTGCCGGCCGTGGCCCGGCCGAGGCCGTTGGCGATCAGCTGCGCGCCTTCGCCGGCGCGGTCGGAGCCCTGGGCCAGCAGGCCGGCGCCGTCGCTGGCTTCGGAGATGCCGCCGCGCAGCTGCTCGACCCCGCCGGCGGCGACGCCTGAGGCTGCGCCCGAGCCGGCCGAGCCGTTTCACCGGGCCGATGTTGCCGCCGGAGGAGAGGGCGGCGTTGCCGAGTTCCTGCAGCGGCTTCGGTCCGCCTGGCGACCTGGGCCGGGCCGATCACCAGCCTGCACGCCGGGGATCCGCGCGATCCGCCGCTGCCAGCGCTCGAGCGGCGTCGAGGTTCTTGGCGTCGGTGATCGGCCCTGCGCTGCTGGCGGCGACGACCTGGTAGGGGGCTTCCAAGCCGGGGCTGAAGGGCCGGTCGATCAGTTCCGCGTCCTGGCGGGCGGGCGAGTCCTGCGGCAGCTGCGTCGGTGCTGGGCGGCCCGGTCTTCAGCGCCGATCGCCGGCGCCGAGAGCAGCAGCACGACGGCGCCGATCAGCGCCGCGACCGGCGCCGGGCGCTTCAGCGCCGCGCCGACCAGGACCATCAGCCGCGAGCTGCCGTCTCGGGAGCCGCGCCGATCCGCCAGCGATCGATGTTGGGGCCGACCAGGGCCAGCAGCGCCGGGCCGACCAGGGTGGCGACGGCGACGCTGAGGACGACGACCATCGACCACCGTTCCCGCCAGCGAGGCGAGCAGCGAGCCCGGGCAGGACGAAGATCGCGACCAGCATCGAGAGCAGCAGGGTGCTGCCGGCGAAGACCGTCGTGCGGCCGGCGGTGCGGCGGGTCCGGCGCGCGGCCTCGACCGGGCTCTTGCCCGCCGCCAGCTCCTCGCGGAAGCGCGAGACCATCAACAGCGCGTAGTCCACCCCCAGCGCCAGGCCCATCATCGTGCAGACGGTCAGGGCGAAGGCGTCGATCGCGAACCAGGAGGTGAAGAAGTAGAGGATTCCCGCGCGAGGCGATCACCGTGATCGCGCCGAAGCCGAGCGGGATCGCCGCCGCGATCGGCGAGCGGAAGACGAGCAGCAGGACGATCAGCAGGAAGGGCAGTGCGATCAGCTCGCCGCTGCTCGCTGGAGGAGATCGATTCGTCCTGGATCGCCCGCGAGATGCTGGCGTAGCCGGTCTGGGTGGCCCGGACCGGGGCGTGGATCTGCTCTTCGAGGATGCGTTCGACGCGGTCGACCGTGTCGTTGACCGCCGTTTTGATGTCGACGTGGAAGTCGGCGAGGATCAGCGCCCGGCGCGGGTCGGGGCGCAGCTGGGAGACCGCTGCCGCGGTCCCAGGGGGAGAGGGTGGTCACCCTCGGGTCGCGCCGCAGGGCGCGGATCAGCTCCGGCCCCTGGCGATCGAGCGCCGGCGCGGGCCCGCGCAGGAGGATCGCGAACGGGGCGCTAGTCGCCGAAGTGTTCGCTGCACAGCTGGTTGGCGCGCGAGGAGGCGGAGCCGGGGATGTCGAGCGTGGTCGGGTCGAGCCTGCCCTCGACGCCGATGCCGATCACTCCGAGGACGACGAGGATCAGCGCCGCCACGGCGAGGACCACGCGCGGGTGGCGCAGCGTCAGCGGTGGGCGACGGCCCGCGATCCCTTCCCCCGGGGTCCGGCCGTCCCCTGCTCGTACTCCTCCTCACTCGTGGTAGTTTGGCTGTCAGGGAAGCGGGAGGGAGCGAACAGATGCGGAAGACTGTGTTAAGGGCGCTGGCGGTTACGGGTGTGCTGGCGCTGGTGCTGGCGGGCTCGGCCTACGCGCTGCGCATCCAGGTCGGCAACATCATCGTCACCGGCGACGGCGACTTCTCGCCGAAGGCGCTGCCGAAGCACGAATTCGCCCCGATCAGGCTGCACGGCTACGGCAAGATCGAAACGGCCGACGGCTCCATCCCCCCGGTCCTCAAACAGCTCGTCTTCTGGTTCGACAAGCACGGCGCCGTGGATACGCGCGGGCTCGCGGTCTGCCCGATGCGGAAGCTGATCGCCACCACGCCGGCGGGGGCGCGCAAGAACTGCAGCGACGCGATCGTCGGCACCGGCTTCGGCAAAGCGGTTGTCAACTTCCCCGAACAGGCCCCGATCCCGGCCTCCTCGCCGCTGACGATCTTCAACGCGCCGCCCCAGCACGGCAACCCGGCCGTGTATGTCCACGCCTACACGACGGTCGGCGGGCCGGCGGCGATCATCATCCCGGTCGAGATCCAGAAGGTCCACGACGGCCGTTACGGCTTCAAGACCGTGGCCAACATCCCGAAGATCGTCAACGGCTACGGCACCCCGATCTACGGGCGGCTGAAGATCGGCAGGGAATGGGTCTACAAGGGGAAGCGGCTCAGCTACGCGAACGCGAGCTGCCCCGACGGTCGCCTGCAGGCGAAAGTGCGCTCCACCTTCGCCGACGGCACCGTCCTCCAGGGCGACTTCCTCAAGCCCTGCACGCCGAAGTAGAGACCGCAACGAACCGGGCCCCGGCCTGGTTGAAAGGAGAGGGATGAGAACCTCGCTGAGAGTCGTCGCCATCGCCTTCTTCGCCGGCCTGCTCGCCTGCGCCAGCGCCTACGCGCTGAAGGTCGAAATCGAAAAGACGGTCGTCAGCGCCACCGCCAGCGTCTCTCCCGCGCGCCTTCCCCGCGCACGGCAGGGCGCCGGCCACGCTGGAAAGCGTGACCCGGATCGAGACCAGCGACGGCTCGGCGCCGCCGGCGCTGCGGGAGCTCGTCTTCCTCTTCGACAAGAACGGCGCGGTGAGCACCAAGGGGCTGCCGACCTGCACCATGGCGAAGCTCGCCGAAACGACGCTGGAGGTCGCCAGGAAGCGCTGCCCCGGCGCGATCGTCGGCGAGGGGGTGGGCAAGGCGGAGGTCAACTTGCCCGGCAGCGGCCCGATCGAGATCAGCTCGCCGCTGACCTTCTTCAACGGCACGCCGGTCGGCGGCAGGCCGAGCCTGATCGTCCACGCCTACGAGAAGGTCCCCGTCCCCAAGGCGATGCTGGTCCCGTTCGCGATCGAACGGATCCACCAGGGACGCTACGGCTTCCGGGTCAAGGTCCCGCTGCCGGAGATCGCCGAAGGCTTCGGCGCCGCGACCCTGGCCAAGGCGACCATAGGCAAGACCTGGAAGATCGGCGGCAGGACCATCGGCTACATCAGCGCCCACTGCGAGGGCGGCCGTCTGCAGGTCCACGGCACCGTCACCTTCGCCGGTGGCGACTTCTTCCCCGGGACCCTGACCTCGCCATGCCACACCTCCGCCTGATCAGGCTCGCCGCCGCCGCTTGCACGCTGGCCGCGCTGCTCCTCTCCGGCGCCGCCGATGCCGCCCTGGTCAAGGTCAACGGCATCGTCCTCCACGCCGACGGCGGCTTCCAGCCGCAGACGCTGCCCCGCCACAGCTTCGCCCCGATCCAATTCGAGGGCTTCTTCGACATCGGCGCCAGCGGCGGCGGCAAACCGGCCACGCTGGAACAGGCGGTGGTCGAATTCGACCGCGACGGCCGCCTCAGCACCGGCGGCCTGCCGGTCTGCCAGCCGGCGCAGGTGGAAAACGCCAGCACGGCCGAAGCCCGCGAAGTCTGCGCCGGAGCGATCGTCGGCAGCGGCCGGGTCGAAGCGCTGATCGGCCTCGCCGGCGTCGCGATCCCGGCCAGCTCGCCGCTGACGATCTTCAACGGCCCGCTGCAGGAAGGCCACCCGACGGTCGATCCTCCACGCCCGCACCACGGTCCCCGCCACCCAGACCTTCGCGATCGTCGTCCCGATCGAAAAGCGCCGCGGCCCGTTCCGCTACCGGGCCACCCTCGACCTGCCGCCGATCGCCGGCGGGCTCGGGGCGATAAGCCGCGTCGAAGTCAAGGTCGGCCGCCGCTTCAGCGCCGGCGGCAAGCGCCGCAGCTACGTCTCCGCCCGCTGCTCCGACGGCATCATCCAGACCCACGGCCGCTTCACCTTCGCCGACGGCACGATCATCGACGGCGCCGTCGAAAAGGCCTGTACCCCCCGCTAGCCGCGACGGCGGCGGCTTCCTATACTTCCCGGCTCCGGGCCGCTAGCTCAACTGGTTAGAGCAGGAGCCTCTTAAGCTCAAGGTTGAAGGTTCGAGTCCTTCGCGGCCCATTTCTGGCGTCTGGGAAGCGCCTGGCGGCGTCATTGGCGGGCTTGCGTGCGAAGAGCCACGCGGCGCCCACCGCTTCCTTGCCAGCCACTCCCCAGACGCCAGAAACCTAAGGTGAGGCCAAAGGATTTGTTTCGGAGAGGGGGCTGCCGAGACTAGGTTCGCCTTTTGCTTGGGCTTTCTTTGCTTCCTTTTCTATCTTGGCCAGCTGTTTCTGGAATTCGTGGGCTCGTTTGTCGATCTGATCGAGTTCGTTGCCGAGGTTTTCGCGTTCGAACTTGGTGTTGGCGAAGGCCGCGGCTTCCTTGCGAGCCTTCGCGGCGCCCCTGAAGTCGAAGCCGTAGTAGCGGTAGACCGCCAGGGTGCTGAGGCTGCCGAGGCTGGGCCTGCTCTCGGCGACGATCTGCTGCGCTCTGGCGGCGGCGTGGACATTGGCCTCCGCTTCCGCCCCGGTGCGGGAGTTCTGGGCCAGGGCGAAGAGCGCCTGCGAGACCACCTCGGCGCCGCCGGCGCTCGGTTCGCCGGTCGCCTTCAGGTACCTGGACCACGATTCGCTCGCCCGTTCCAGCCGCTGGCGCGATTCCGGCGGGTATTCGATCGCCCCGGTTTCGGAGTTGGTGGTCACGAGGTGGTTGCCGGCGTTGATCTGGGCGCGGGTCAGGCCCAGCAGCAGGTCCGGGTTTCCCGGTTCTTTCTTCAGCCTGTGTTCGATGTTCCGGGCCTGTTCTTCGAACGGGGCAGCGGTGTTGCCGCTGCCACTGCCGCCGCCGAGCAGGCTGTTGATGTTGACCGGGCCGACGACGAGGAAGAGGCTGGCGCCCATCAGCAGGGCGAGGATCGCGTAGACGAATTTGACGACATGCCGCCGCCGTCCCCGGATGTCGAAGACCATTCTCCGCTCGTTACCGCCTGACGCCATCGGTTCGTCAATGCTCCTGGGTCGAGGGCTCCACCGCTCCGCCTGCTTCTCCCGGCCGGCCAAAGGCCCGCGCGAGCAAGATACTCAACTCATACAGGACGAGAAGCGGGACCATCTCGATCAGCATCGAGACCGGGTCGACGCCGGGCAGCGCGGCGGCGATGATCGCGATCAGCAGGTAGGCGTAGCGGCGGTTCTCCCGCAGCTGCTCGACCTTGACGATCCCGAGCCGGGTGACGGCGAGGATCGCCAGCGGCAGCTGGAAGATCAGCCCGCCGGCGAGCATCGTGGTCGAGAAGAAGCTGTAGTAGTCGCGGGCGCGGACCTGGACGTTGAACTGGTTGTCGTTGAAGTTGAGCAGGAACCTGACCGCGGCCGGCATCACCGCGAAGTAGGAGAAGGCCAGCCCGGCCAGGAAGAGGAAGGGGAAGAGCAGCAGGATCGGCAGCACCGTCTTGCGCTCGCGGTCGCTGAAGGCGGGGAGGACGTAGGCGTAGGCCTGGTAGAGCAGGACCGGCATCGCCAGGATCAGGGCGCCGTAGGCGGCGACGGTCACCGTGGTCGTGAAGGGCTCGGTGATGCCGAAGGTCAGCAGCTTCTTGTGATTGCCCGGCAGCGGCCCGCCGGCGATTTCCAGCAGCAGGTGGTTCTGCCAGAAGCAGAGCGCCAGGGCAACGCCGAGCACGGCCAGGCAGACGATGATGCGGAAGCGGAGCTCGTCGAGGTGCTCGACGAGGCTGAGGCGATCCTCGTGGGAGACCGCCTTGACGCGGCGGGGCATCCCGGCCGGCCTCAGCCGTGTTTGTCGGGGACGGCCTCCGGCTCGGCCGGTTGCTCGGCGGGTGGCGCCGTCGGCGGGGCGGCGATCGTCTTCGCCTCCTCGTCCTCGTCGCCGGTCTTCTCGCCGGTCACCGTGCTGCGGAACTCACGGATGCCGCGGCCGAGGCTGCTGCCGAGCTCCGGCAGCCGTTTCGGGCCGAAGACGACGAGGGCGATGATCAGCACGACGATGATCTCGAGGGGGCCGACGTTTCCGAGCATTGGACCCATGGTAACGGGGTCGAGGCGCCGTTGGATCAACTCGACTCGCGCGATCGGATACCCGGTAATTGGGTTTTGTCGCCGATCCTCGGAAAAGTGCGGATCAAGTCGCGCCGGTTGGGGTTCGATAAATGACGGATGCCAGACCCCGGTCACAACCAGGCAACTCGCGCAAAGCAGCTGCACATCTGCCCCGAGTGCGGCTCGGGCCTGGTCCAGCCGACCTGCTGGGAGCAGGCCGGCGATCGCGCCCACTGGCGGGTCTGGCGGCGCTGCCCCGAGTGCGAGTGGACCTGCCAGGGCGTTCACGGCGAGAGCGAGATCGACGCCTTCGACGAGCAGCTCGACCTCGGCGCCCACGAGCTGGCGGGCGAGCTGAGGGCACTGGAGCACGCGAATATGATCGCCATGGCCGATGCCTTCGTCGCCGCGCTGGCCGCCGATCTGATCGGCGCCGACGACTTCCGATAGCCCGCATATGGCGGACCTGGTTCAGCTGTAGCGCTGGACGACGCCGTCGGCGACGAGGCCGAGGAGCTGGCGTTGTTCCGGCGCGAAGCTGGCGCCGTCGAGTCGTCGCTTCGCGCTCGCCACCAGCTCCAGCGCCCGTGCCCTGACCCGGTCGAGCGCGCCGGTGGCGGCGATGCGGTCGCAGAGGGCCTCGGCGGCGGCGGGGTCGAGGCCGTGCAGGTCGACCGCGCGGATCGCCGGGTCGCTCGCCGCGGCCTCGATCAGCGGCAGGGTGATCGTGCCGTCGAGCAGGTCGGTGCCGCGGGCCTTGCCGGTCCGCTCCGGCGGCCCGGCGACGTCGAGGACATCGTCGAGGAGCTGGAAGGCGAGTCCGACCTCACCGCCGAAGGCGCGCAGGTGCCTGTCGTCGTGGCCGAGCAGGCAGGCGCACTCGAACAGCGTCGCCGTCTTCAGCCGGCAGCGGTCGAGGTAGCGCTGTTCGGAGATCCCCAGGTCGAAGGCGTCGTGGCGCTGCGCCAGCTCTCCCCGCGCCAGCGCCACCGAAGCCTCGGCGAGCAGCTCGACCGCGCGGGTGTCGCCGGCGTCGGCGAGCAGGGCGAAGGCGCGCGAGAAGAGCAGGTCGCCGGTGCCGACGGCGCGGCTGCGGCCGGAGCTCGCCGCGACGGTCGGGTGGCCACGGCGCAGCGGCGCCTCGTCGAGCACGTCGTCGTGGACCAGGGTCGCCATGTGGACCAGCTCGATCGCCGTCGCCGCCCGCACCGAGGCGGCCGCCGCCAGCCTGCGCCGGCGCAGAGCAGGACCAGCATCGGCCGCAGTCGCTTCCCGCCCGCCGCCAGCGTCGCCGCCGCGTCTTCGCCGAGGGGATCGCCGTGGCCGGCGACCGTCGCCCGCAGCTGCTCCTCGACCTCGCCCAGGCGCGCCGGCAGCCAGCGGCTGGACGCATCGAGGACCGCCGTCACCGGCGGTGGCACGACCGAGCGCCGGGTCACCCGCGGATGCCGCTGTGGATCGCGATGATCCCGCCGGCGAGCACCGTGTAGCGGATGCGCTCGAACCCGGCCCGGTTCATCTTCTCGGCCAGGCCGAGCGGACTGGGGAAGCTGCGGACCGATTCGGGCAGGTAGGAGTAGGCCCCGGGGTCGCTGGAGAACGTCCCCAGCAGCGGCACGATGCGGTCGAACCAGAGCGAGTAGAAGATCGAGAGCGGCGGCCTGGTCGGCTGGGTGATCTCGAGGATCACGGCGCGTCCGCCCGGCTTCAGCACCCGCGCCATCTCACGCAGGCCGACGTCGAGGTCGGCGAGGTTGCGAACGCCGAAGCCGACCGTGACCGCGTCGAAGCGCTCGCCGTCGTAGGGAAGCTGGAGGGCGTCGGCCCACTCGAAGCGGACCCCGCTCGCCCGCGCGGTCCAGCGCCTTCTCCCGCGCCAGGTCCAGCATCGGCTCGGAGAAGTCGCAGCCGACGACGTGGCCGCCGGGGCTGACCCGGCGCGAGAGCTCCAGCGCCAGGTCGCCGGTGCCGCAGCAGACGTCGAGCGCCGAGTCGCCGGCCGCCAGCTCGGCCCGCGCCGCCGCTCGCTGGCGCCAGCGGTGGTGCAGCCCCGCCGTCATCACCGAGTTGAGCGCGTCGTAGTTGCCGGCGACGCGGTCGAACATGCGGTTGACCTGCCCCGCGAACTGGGCGGAGTCCCGGGAAGGCTTAGTTGAGTGAGGAGAGGAAATCAGCCAGCTCGTTGAGCTTCTTCGGCGGCAGTTCGCGGAAGGAGGGCATGATACCCGGCCCGATTTCCACCGAGCGGAGGATCGCCGCCCGCGGGATCCGCGAGGCGATGTGGGTCAGTTCCGGACCCGGGCCGTTGTTGCCGTTGTCGCCGATTTTGTGGCAGGCGAGGCAGCCGGAGCCGGCGACCACCTCCTTGCCGGCTTCGTATTGCGGCGCGACCTTGAGGTCGATTTCGGTCGGCGAGCCGGCCACCGCGCCGGCGTAGGTGAGGTAGCCCATCGCCAGGATCGTCAGCAGGCCGGCGATCGTCGCGATCGGTCGGCGCTCGGGTCGCCGCTCGGGCCCGCGGTCGTAGAAGGGCAGCAGAAGCAGGAGGACCATGCAGACGGTCGGGATGCCGATCGTCGCGACCGGGACCAGCTCCGGCGGCTTGATCACGCGCAGGACCTCGAAGAGGAAGAAGAAGTACCACTCGGGGCGCGGCACGTAGGTGGTCGTCGTCGGGTCCGCCTTCGGGCCCTGCTCGGCGCCGAGGATCAGCGACATCGCGATGATCACGCCGACGACGATCAGCGCCATCGTCGAGTCCTTCAGGACCGCGTAGGGGAAGAAGGGCTTGCCCTTCTTCTTGAAGACCTCGTATTCCTCGAGGTAGGCCTGCTTCTCCTCGGGCTTCATGCGCCGGGCGAGGCTCCGTTGGACGGGGCGGCGCCATTGCCCTCGACGCCCGCGTCAAGCTGGGCAACCGGTGAGGCGGCCTTCGGTTTGTCCATCTTCATCCACGGCGGCGCGGTGGTGCCGAGCTTCGTCACCAGGTAGAGGTGGGCGCCGATCAGGGCGATGATCGCGCCGGGCACCAGCAGCATGTGGATCGCGTAGAAGCGGGAAAGGGTGGTCGCTCCGAACTCCGGGCCGGCGCGCAGGAAGTCGCTCAGGTAGGGGCCGACGATGGGGCCGGTGCCGTTGATGTTGATGCCGACGACCGAGGCCCAGAAGGAGCGCTGGTCGAAGGGCAGCAGATAGCCGGTGAAGGCCATCGTCATCGTCAGGATCAGCAGCACCACGCCGATCACCCAGTTCAGCTCGCGCGGGTACTTGTAGGCGCCGAAGAAGAAGGTGCGGCCCATGTGGAGGAAGATCAGGATCACCATCACGCTCGATCCCCACTTGTGCATCCCGTGCACGAGCTGGCCAAGCGGGACGTCGTTGTTGATGTGGGCGATCGAGCCGTAGGCCTGGGTCGCCGACGGCGTGTAGAACATCGCCAGGAAGACCCCGGTGGTGGCCTGGACGATGAAGGCGAAGAGGGTGGCGGAGCCGAGCGTGTAGAACCAGTTGGTCCCCTTCGGCACCTTGCGGTAGAGCATGCCGGTGAGGAAGCCGCTGGCGCCGGTGCGCTGGTCGACCCAGGCGAGCACGTCGACGGGGGCGTCCTTGGCCTGCCCGCCGAGGCGTTCGACGTGGGTTTCGCGCTCCGGCGGCGAGGTCTTGAGGTCGGCCGGCGCCTGCCCTTTCGGGCTGCCGCCCGCGCCCGGCTTGGCCGGCTTGCGCAGGGGGGCGGGGACTATCGAGTCGGGAATCTTCGGCATCAGGGCGGCGGGAAGGTGGAGGGGCGCGGCGGGTAGAGGTATTCCCAGATCCCGCCGGTGAACTCGCCGGGGTCGCGGGCGCGGACCGGTTCCATCTGGTTGGTCACGCTATAGCGGGGACCGAGCTCGACCTGGCCGTTGCGGACCCGGGTCTGGAAATGGTCGAGCGGGCGTACCGGCGGGCCGCCGATCCGTGCGCCCTGGAAGTCGTAGACGCCGCCGTGGCAGGGGCAGATGAAGTTGCCGGCGGCCTCGACGAAGCGGACCGGGCAGCCGAGGTGGGCGCAGCGGTTGGAGATGGCGACGAACTTGCCCGGTTCTTCTTCCAGCTGCTTGGAGCTGCGGCGCACGTAGGCGGTGACCTTGCCCGCGTCGCCGATCCCCTCGGTTTCGGTGAAGACGACCTGGCGGTAGGTGTCTTCGACGAAGTCAGAGGCCGGGCCGACCGCCTCCCAGCGCTCCTTGCCGCGATGGAAGATCGGCGCCACGGCGAAGCCGACGGCGGGGAGGACGATGGCGGCGCCGGCGATGCCGCCGAGGCCCTGGGCGGCGATCGTGAAGGCGCGGCGGCGGGTCATCGACTCGCCCTCGAAGTAGCCGGGAGGGTCGGGCTTCTCCCGCTGCCGCTGGGGAGCCTCCTCGGCCCCGTTCATCTTGTCCGCGTCGTCAGCCACGTTGCTTCGAGAAATTCGGTCACGCAGTCTATTGCCTTGGCGGCCGACTGACGTCCCGCCGCAACTCTCATCGCTAGGATCGGGTTAGTTGGGGACGGGAGCAATGGAGAGACCGTCGATGAGAGACAGGGGAACCGATCGGATGAAGACCGCAGGCCGCAGTTCAAAGCTTGTCATGAGCGTCGGGGCCGCGCTGCTGATGCTGGCCCTTTGCGCCGCCACGGCGCTGGCCGTGACCTCGACGGAACAGACCCGCGAAGGCTACGTGGCCCAGGTGGAACCGATCTGCAAAGCCAACACCACGGCCAACGAACGGATCCTCGCCGGCGCCGAAAAGAAGGTCAAGCAGGGCAAGCTGAAGAGCGCGGCTGGCCAGTTCACGCAGGCCGCCGCGGCCTTCGGCAAGGCGGTGCAGCAGCTCAAAGCGGTGCCGCAGCCCGCGGCCGACGGAGCGAGGCTGGCGAAGTGGCTCCGCTACCTCGATGGCGAGCAGCAGATCCTGGGCGAAATCGGCACGGCGCTGAAGGCCGGGAAGAAGGCCCGGGCGGGGGAGCTGAAGGCGCGGCTCGTGCACAACGGCAACCTCGCCAACAACACCGTGCTGGTCTTCGAATTCAACTACTGCAAGATCGACCCCTCCCGGTTCAGCTGAGCCGGGAGGCGCTGGCGATCTCGGCGGCGGCGGCCCGCCAAAGGCCGGGGATCGCTCCCGGCTCGCCCTCGCTGTGGAGCTGGGCGCAGCGGCTGATCAGGTCGCTGAGGATGCCGACGGCGCGCTCGTCGCCGAGGGCGGCGAGGCGGTCGAGGCCGAGCGCGTAGAGGTAGTCGCCGGCGAGCAGGCCGAGGTCGGCGTCGTGCCCGGCCAGCAGCCGCGGCTCGCCGTAGTGGAGGAGGTAACCCTCGTACACGGCCTCGACCACGAAGGCGTACTCGCCTGGGGCGCCGGCGGTGCGCGGCCCGGCGGCGGCCAGCGCCCCGAGCTCGGGGGATGCGGCGGGCTCGACCACGTACGGAGAGATCGGCGTCTCGTCCTCGCGCAGCTGCGCGGCGAGCGTGCGCAACGCCTCCGCCGCGGTTCCGTCGTTCCTCATCGCAGCGCCTCCGTGAGGGACTCGGCGGCGGCTTCGAGGGTGCGGTCGACGCTCGCCTCGTCGTGGGCGAGGGAGACGAACCAGGCCTCGAACTGCGACGGCGGCGGGTAGACGCCGCGGTCCAGCAGCGCCCGGCAGAAGCGGGCATGCGCCTCGGTGTCGCAGGCGAGGGCGCCGGCGAAATCGACGACCGGCTCGGCGCTGAAGAAGAGGGTGACGAGCCCGGGGGCGCCGGCGACCTGGAGCGGCCGCTCGGCGGCGAGCGCGGCGAAGCCGGCGGCGAGGCGGTCGGTGAGGATGCCGAGGCGCTCGTAGGCGGCGGCGTCGAGCTGGGCCAGGGTGGCGCGCCCGGCAGCAATCGCGAGTGGGTTGCCGGAGAGTGTCCCCGCCTGGTAGACGTCGCCGGCCGGAGCGATCCGCTCCATCGCCTCGCGCGGCCCGGCGAAGGCCGCGGCGGGCAGGCCGCCGCCGATCACCTTGCCGAGCACGGTCAGGTCGGGCTCCACCCCGTAGAGCCCCTGGGCGCCGCCGCGGGCGACGCGGAAGCCGGTGATCACCTCGTCGAAGACCAGCAGGGCCCCGGCCTCGCGGGTCGCCTCGCGGAGGAACTCGAGGAAGCCCTCGGCGGGCGGGACGACGCCCATGTTGGCGGCGATCGGCTCGGCCAGCAGGGCGGCGACCTCGTGTTCTTCGAGCGCGCGTGTCGCCGCGGCGCGATCGTTCCAGGGAACGACGACGGTCGCCGCCGCCTGGGCCGCGGTGACGCCTGGGCTGCCTGGCACGCCGAGCGTGGCGAGCCCGGAGCCGGCGGCGGCGAGCAGGCCGTCGGAGTGGCCGTGGTAAGCGCCGGCGAACTTGACGACGACCTCGCGGCCGCTGACGGCGCGGGCCAGGCGCACCGCGCTCATCGCCGCCTCGGTGCCGGAGCTGGTCATCCGCACCATCTCGGCCGAGGGGACGCGGGCGACTACCTCTTCCGCCAGCTCGACCTCGGCCGCCGTCGCGGCGCCGTAGCTCGTCCCCCGCTTGGCAGCTTCGATCACCGCCGAGACGACCGAGGGCTCGGCATGGCCGAGGATCAGCGGCCCCCAAGAACCGACCCAGTCGAGATAGCGCCTCCCGTCCACGTCGACCAGCTCGCAGCCCTCCCCCCGCTCGACGAAGATCGGCTCGCGGCCGATCTGCCGCATCGCCCGAACAGGGCTGTTCACCCCGCCGGGAAGAACCTTCAGCGCCCGCTGGTAAAGCTCGGGGGGCACCGGAACTACGAGTGCTCCGCTTCCCACCGAGCGTAGTCGTCGGTGAAGTAATGGAGCCGGATCTTCTTGTACTCGGTCGAGGAGTAGAGGGTGGCGCGTCCCTCGGGGCCGATCCCGCAGTCTTCGGCGATCGAGTCGAGGACCGCGTCGCACTCCTGCCTGGAGCGGCCGTGGGCCATCGTGAAGACGCTGTAGGGCCAGTCCTCGTAGGTCGGGCGCTGGTAGCAGTGGGAGATGCCGCGGAAGGAGGCCATGCGGGCACCGGTCTCCATGATCTCGTCCTCTGGGACCTTCCAGACGCCCATCCCGTTGGCCGAGAAGCCGGCGCGGCGGTGGTAGAGGATCGCGGCGACGCGGCGCAGGATCTTGCGGTCGACCAGCGAGCGCAGACGCTCGAGCAGGACGTCGGTGTCGATACCGAGCTCGGCCGCGGCCTCGTCGTAGGGGCGCTCGACCGCGGCCATCGGTCCCTGCAGCGCCCTGATCAGGGCGACGTCGTCGCCGTCGTAGGGCTGGGCGTCGAGCTCGCGCGGCGGTGCCGCCTCGACCGCGGCGGCGGCGAGGGCGTCGGTGCCCTTCTCCATCTCCAGGTTCATGTTGATCTTGAACAGGGTCAGGGTCGGCAGCTCCCGCATCGACTCGGCGTCGGTCTCCCGCATCAGCGCTTCCAGCGTGCCGTGCAGGCCAAGCTCGGAGTCCGGCGGCGTGGCGATCGTGAACCAGAGGTTGAAGTCGTGGGTGCGCAGGTAGTTGTGGGAGACGCCGGGGTGTGAGTTGACGATCTGGGCGGCGCGCTGGGGGTGCTCGGAATCGACTTTGGCGGCGACCAGCATCGACTCGTAGCCGAGCGCGCGGGTGTCGAAGATCGGCGTGATCTCGCGGATGATGCGGCCGTCGAGCAGGCGCCGGGTGCGGGCCAGGACGTCGTCGAGCTCCAGCCCGGCCTCGGCGGCGATGAGGGCGAAGGGCTCGGGGTCGAGCGGGAAGCTCGACTGCAGCAGGTTCATCAGCCGCTTGTCGGTCTCGTCGAGCGGGATCGCCGAGCCGTCCTTGCGCGAGCGCGCCTTCGACTGGGGCAGCTTCACCGAAGCCACTGGGCGGCCTCCTTCGCGTAGTAGGTGACGATCGCGTCGGCGCCGGCGCGGCGGATCGAGGTCAGGGTCTCGAGCACCGCCTGGCGCTCGTCGATCCAGCCGTTGGCGGCGGCGGCCTTCAGCATCGAGTACTCGCCGGAGACGTGGTAGGCGGCGACGGGGGCCCCGGTCGCGTCCTTGACCCGGCGCACGACGTCGAGGTAGGGGGTCGCCGGCTTCACCATCAGCATGTCGGCGCCCTCCTCGAGGTCGAGCTCGGCCTCGCGCACCGCCTCGGCGGCGTTGGCGGGATCCATCTGGTAGCCGCGGCGGTCGCCGAAGTCGGGGGTCGAGCCGGCGGCGTCGCGGAAGGGCCCGTAGAAGGCGGAAGCGTACTTGGCGCTGTAGGCGACGATCGGCACGCCGGCGTGGCCCTCCTCGTCGAGCTGGAAGCGGATCGAGCCGATCCGGCCGTCCATCATGTCGCTGGGGGCGACCGCGTCGGCGCCGGCCTCGGCGTGGGAGATCGCGGTCTTCGCCAGCAGCTCGACGGTGATGTCGTTGTCGACCTCGCCGTCGCGGACGAAGCCACAGTGGCCGTGCGAGGTGTACTCGCAGAGGCAGACGTCGGTGATGACGACGAGGTCGGGGTGCGCCTCCTTGAGGGCGCGGACCGCCATCTGCACGATGCCCTCGTCGTCGTAGGCGCCGGAGCCCGACTCGTCCTTGGTGGCCGGCAGCCCGAACAGCAGCACCGCGCCGATCCCGGCGGTGGCGATCTCGCTCGCCTCCTCGACCAGGCCGGAGATCGAGAAGCGCTCGATGCCGGGCATCGACTCGACCTCTTCGCGGACGTTCTCGCCGGCGACGACGAAGAGGGGCTGGATCAGGTGCGCCGGGGAGAGCGCGGTCTCGCGGACGAGACCGCGCAAGATCTCGGTGCGTCGCATACGGCGAAGACGGGTCACGGGAAACGGCATTGCGTCGATTCTAGGGAGGGCGAGTACGGTTCGCGGCCGGTGGGCGACACGGCTACAGCTGCGCTCGAGGCAAAGGGGCTGGTCAAGCGTTACGGGGAGCGGGCGGCGCTGCGGGGCGTGAGCTTTCAGGCTGCTGCCGGGGATCTGGTGGCGATCATCGGGCCGAACGGGGCCGGGAAGACGACGTTGCTGTCGATCCTCGCCGGGATTCTCACGCCCGACGGCGGGTCGGTGGAGATCGACGGGGGCGCGGTCGGCTGGGTGCCGCAGCAGGCGGGTCTCTACCGGCGGCTGACCGTGGAGGAGAACCTGCTGCTGTTCGCGCGGCTGGAGGGGCACGGCGATCCCCAGGCCTCGACCGCGGAGATGCTGGAGCTGACCGGCCTCGCCGAGCGCCGGGGGGAGATCGTCGCCCGGCTCTCCGGCGGCAACCAACAGCGGATCAACATCGCCATCGGCCTGCTCTCGCGGCCGGTCGTGCTGCTGCTCGACGAGCCCAGCGTCGGCCTCGACCCGCGCCAGCGGGCGCGGCTGTGGGAGTTCGTCGCCGCCCTCGCCGAGCGCGGCACCACGGTGATCTTCTCCACCCACGACATCCAGGAGGCGGAGCGCTACGGCCAGCGCCTGCTCGTTCTCGCCGACGGCGAGTCGCTCTTCGACGGTCCCGCCGAGGAGCTGCGCGAGGCGGTCCGCCGGGAGGCGCCCGAGTCCGCCGACCGCGACTTCGAGACCGCCTTCGTCGCCTACCTCCAGCACCGGGGGCATTGATGAGGTGGCTGCTGCTCAAGGACCTGCAGATCCTGCGCCGCTCGCCGCTGCAGGCGTTCCTGCTGGTCGCCTACCCGGTGCTGATCGCGATCCTGGTCGGCTTCGCGATCTCGGGCGGGCCGCAGACGCCGCGGGTCGCCTTCCTCAACGAAGTCCCGGCCGACACCCGGATCAGCGTCGGCGGCCAGCAGCTGCCCGCCGCCAGCGTCAGCGACCGGATCTGCTCGCGGGTCGAGTGCGTGCACGTGAAGAATCGCGCCGAAGCCGCCGACGAGGTCCAGTCCGGCAACGTGCTGGCGGCGCTGATCCTCCCCGCCGACCTGGTCGACAAGATCAACTCGCTCTCGACCCTGACCCCGGGCACGCCGCAGGTGGAAGTCCTGGTCAACCAGGAGGACCCGGTCAAGGCGCAACTGGTCGACGAACGCATCTCCACCCTGCTGGCGCAGGCGAACCTGGCGATCGCCCGCCGCATCGCCACCGAAGGCGGCCACTACCTCAACCTGCTGATTAACGGCGGCAGGTTCACCGCGATCGGCCAGACCTTCGACATCCTCGGCCTCCGCGCCACCGCCCAGATCCTCACCGCGCTGGAACCGGCGCTGCCGGCCGGGCCGTTGCGCAACTCGCTGCAGCAGGTGACCAGCTTCGCCAGCCAGGCGCGCGACAACCTCGACGTCGCCGGACCGCTGATCCAGCGCCTGGCGCAGCCGATCGAGGTCAGGAAGGAGATCGTCAACGGCGCCTCACCACCGCTGGAAATCTTCGCGATCGCCGTCGCCGCGACCCTGACCCTGGCCTTCGTCACGGTCCTGCTAGTCGCCGGCTCGCTGGCGCTGGAGCGGGAGGAGAACGCCTTCCCGCGGCTGACCCGCGGACTCGTCTCACCGCTCGGTCTGCTCGCCGAGAAGGTCGCGCTGGGAATCGGCGTCGGCCTGGTGGTGACACTGCTGATGCTCGGCGGGCTGGAGATCTTCGTGCCGCTGGACTGGGGCCGCTTCGGCCTCTGGCTGCTGGCGATCCTCGGCGGCGGGGCGGCGCTGGGCGCGGCGGGGGCGGCTCTCGGCGCGGCGGCGCGCGAGGTCCGCGCGGTCTCGCTGCTCGCCTTCATGGTCACCCTGCCGGTCGCCTTCCTCTCGCTGGTGCCCTCCGGCGCGGTCGGGCCGGGGATCTTCGACGCGATCAGGGTCCTCACCGCCGTCTTCCCCTTCAAGCCGGCGTTGCAGGCGATGACCGCGGCGCTCGACTCCTCCGGGGGAGGGATCGGCGTCCCGCTCGCCCACCTGGCGGCGCTGGTCCTCGCCTACGGGCTGCTCGCCCGCTTCGCCCTCAGGCGCTTCGCCGCGGTCTGACCCCGGGGCCGCTGAACTTTGAGGACTTGGTGTTCCTATAGCGACATCAACTGCTCAATCTTGCGAGTAGGGTCGGCAAATGCGCGTGCTCTTCATCGGCGACGTCGTCGGCGGCCCCGGCCGTCGCGGCTTGCGCGAGACGATGCCGGCGCTGCGCGAGCGGCACGCGCCCGACCTGATCGTCGTCAACGGCGAGAACTCCGCCGGCGGGGTCGGCATCACCGAGCGCACCGCCAACGACCTCTTCGGCGCCGGCGCCGGCGTCATTACCACCGGCAACCACGTCTACCGCCACCGCGAGGCCTACGACTTCCTCGAACGCGAGCGGCTGGTGCTGCGGCCGGCCAACTACCCGCAGGGCAACCCCGGCCGCGGCTACACCGTGGTCGAGGCGGGCGGGATGCGGGTCGGCGTAATCAACCTCAGCGGCGCGATCGGGCTCAAGGTCGCGCGCTCCCCCTTCGACACCGTCGACGGCATCCTCGACCGGATCGAGGCCGACGCGATCGTCGTCGACTTCCATGCCGAGGTGACCAGCGAGAAGGTGGCGATGGGCTGGCACCTCGACGGCCGAGTGGCGGCGGTGTTCGGGACCCACACCCACGTGCCGACGGCCGACGGCCGGGTGCTGCCGGACGGCACCGCCTTCATCTCCGACGTCGGCATGACCGGGTCCCGCCACAGCGTGCTAGGGGTAAAGCCGGAGCAGGCGCTGGCCTCGATGATCACGCAGATGCCTACCCGGTTCGAGACGGCGGAGGACGATGTGTGGGTGATGGGGGGGCTGGTCGAGATCAACCAGCGGGGACTCGCTGACTCGTTTACTCAGGTGATGGCGCCGGCTTCATCTCCCAGTTCGTAGCCGGGAGGCGGGTCCGATACCCCTCTTCACTTAACTTGCTCGGGTGGGGCGGCTGCCGCCGTCCGAGATTGGATTGCCCGAGAAGTACAAGACGTTTCGAGGGGTATCGGACCCGCCTCTAGGGACGCCATTGCGATGAGGAGCAGGGGGTAGAACCAGACTATGTAGAGGTAGAACCAGTGGTGCATCGTGATCTGGAGGGCGAGCAGCAGGGCCGCTCCTAGAGCCGCCACCTGGATCAAGGACTTGCGTCTGGGACGGAAAGCTAGGAACAGGGAGAGGGCCGCGGTGGCGATGAGGATCGCGATGCGGAGGGGTTCCAGGGATGGGACCTGGCCCCAGATGCCGAAGGGGGAGTTGCGGCCCGCCTGGTATGCGACGGTGCGCTCGTAGAACGTATGCAGCCCCGGATTCAGCGCGGGCCACAACATCACGACCACCGAGACCAGGGCAAAGCCCACAGCGAAGATCAGGACCGAACGGCGCTTCGATTCATACGTCAGCAGCAACGGAGCCAAGAGTGCCGGGGCGAACTTGGCGAAGGTCGCCAGCGCCGCCATCGCGCCGCGGGCCATGGGTCTCGCCAGCACGAGGAGGGTGGCGACTAGGAGCATCGCTACCAGGGTGTCGTTGGAGTTCGACTCCAGGGCGAAGGCGGTGTAGGGGTAGGCGGCCCAGCCGAAGGCGAGGGTCGCGGCGAGGCGGCGGCCCGCCGGTCCGGGACGGATGCGGATGCCGAGCAGGATCAGCAGCAGGAAGGTGACGGTGTCGAAGGCGACGGCGGCGCCGTGGGCGGCGGGCAGGTCGTCCCAGCTCCCCGACCAGGGCCAGATCCGCTCGAAGGGGACGTAGGCGTAGTAGTTGACCGGGCCGTAGGTGTCGCCCTGGGAGACGTCGCTGGGAAAGTTGTCGTAGATCGGTTCACCGTGGGCGACCCGGTCGGCGCCGACGACGCTGGCATAGCCGACGTCGATCGCGCCGGAGTCGGCGACGTTGAGGCCGACCCGGAACCCCATCAGGAACAACGCCGCGACCAGCATCCAGGCGACTGGCCAGACCGGCCGCAGCCCCTCGCCGCGGCCGCGGAAGCCGATCCACAGCGCCCGTCCCAGGAGGTAGAGCAGGACCGGGTACTGGAGCGGCACCGAGACGCCGATTTCGGCCCGGTTGAAGAAGAAGTGGGAGACGCCGAAGCCGAGCAGGACGAGGAGATCGAGGTTGGCGACCCGCCGCAGCCGCCGCCAATCGACCAGGCCGACCAGGAAGAGGGCGCAGAGCGGCAGGAAGACGTAGGGGGCATCGAGCTTGTGCCCGAAGGCGCCCGAGTACCCCCGCGCCATCTTCCACGCCACCTGGTAGCCGGTCCAAGACTCGGTGACCTCGCCGCTGCTCGGGTCGACCAGGACCAGCGCCACCTCCTTGCCGCCGCTGAAGTAGGCGACCTCCCAGTGCCCTTCGACCATCCTCGCCACCGGCGCCAGCCCCCCGTTCTCGCGTCGCTCCTTCACAGCGTTCGGATCCCGGTTCGCCACCCGAATCGCCTGCGCTTCGGTTGTCTGCTCAGACCGCGAGGCACCCGCGGTGGCGGGAGCAGCCAGCGCAGCTACCAAGAGGAGGACGGCCAGGACGAAGGTGAGCGGCCCGCGGGTGGGAGGAGCCTCTTTCGGCATCACCTCAGCCCGAAGTGTTTGCGCACCACCGGTGCAACGTCGCGCAGAGTCCATTGATCGCGCTCGTCCGCGCTCGCCGGGCCACAGCCGACGAAGAGCAGCGGGCCGAGGGAGTCGCCGGCGTGCAGGGCGCCGTGGCTGCCGCCGCCGGCGTGGGTGACGCCGCCCCAGTCGACCGCCTCGAAGCCGGGCGCCAGCGAGACGACGAAGTCGCCGGCGTGTGGGGCGGTCAGGGCCGACCAGACGCGGGCGAGCGGGTCGGGGTAGGTCTCGCTGCGCAGCCGCCCGTCCGCGATCGTCGCCTCTAGGACCGACAGCTCGCCCTCGAGCTCCCAGCGGCCGCCGCGCAGGTCGTCGAACTCGTTCCCAGGGCGGAAGCGCACCGCCTGTCCGCCGCGTTCGACCACCGCCCAGGCGCCCTCTCCCGGGCGGCAGCCCAGGGTCCTCGCGGCTCAGCGGCTCGGCCCTCGGCGTCCTCCAGCCGGCAGACCAGGTCGACGCCCTCGATCTCGGTCAGTCGGCCGCCGACCGCCGCCGGGCTCCGCCCGCTCGCCCTCGCCCGGCAGCAGGTAGACGTGGGCGGCGCGGCCGGTCGGGCTGACCGCCAGCTGGGCCAGCTCCGGCCGGTCGTCGGAGGGCTGCAGGACCGACCACTCGCGGCCGAGCAGCTCGGCCAGCGGCAGGCCGCGGTGCACGGGCGTCTGAGCGTGGTCGGCGACGAGGATCAGCGCGTGCTCGGCGAGGAAGTCGTCGAGCCCACCCGCCGCCTCGAGCATCTTGGCGAAGCAGTGGTCGGCCTTGGCGATCGACTCGACACTCGCCTCCGGCCCGTGCCGGTGGGAGTAGTTGTCGTTGTCCGGCAGCGAGAGCAGCAGGAAGTCGAAGAGGTCCTGCTCGACCAACTCCGCCGCGCAGCAGGCCGCGTAGCCGTCGCGGCTGCCGGGGATCGAGGTCGACTTGCAGGGCACCTCGCGGCTGGCGTAGAGGTCGCCGTAGAAGAGCTCGCCCGGGCCCCAGGTGTGGTGGCGGAACTTGAGCCTGGTCGCGTCGACCGCGCGCCGCAGCAGTCCCGTCGAGCGAGACCTGGTGGCGGTGGCGGCCACGGTAGATCAGGAACGGCGTGCAGGCGGTGCGGGCGCCGGCGTCGTCGAGGCGCTCGAAGAGCGTCTCGATCTCCGGGCTGAGGTGGGCCAGGTTCATGTTGTAGACGAGGTCGTAGAGCGCGCGGAAGACGCCGAAGGCCCGGGTCGCGTCGAGCGAGGAGCCGTACTCGACGTAGCGCCGCTCGAGCCGGTGGTACCAGTTCATGCCGCTGATCCAGTGGCGGTCGGCGGCGACTCCGGTGACCATCTCCGCGCAGGCGACCGGCGTCACCGAGGGGAAGCTGGAGACGCAGTCCTCGATCAGGACGCCGCGCTCGATCAGCGCCGCGAAGGTCGGCGCCCGCTCCTCGGCGATCGCCCGCCGCAGCATGTCGGTGCGCAGCGAGTCGACGTAGGTGAGGATCAGCTTCTTGGGCGGCGGCATGGCCCGAATGATGCTCGACCGGCCCGCTCGGCCCGCGGCCTAACGGAGGACGCGGAGCCCGGCGTGTTTGCGCTGGGCGCGCCGGTGGCGGGAGATCCCCAGCCAGAGCCAGGGCAACCGCGACGATGACGATCGCCACCGGCAGCAGCAGCGCCACCGCGACGACGACCAGCGCCGCCAGGGCCACAAGGAAGCCGAGCGCTCCTGTCCCGCTTCCCTCGCGGCGGCTGGCGCCGGCGATCAGGTCGCTGATCACGAGGCAGCCGAGCACGGCGCCGAGCCAGGGCCAGCAATGCGCCGAGCGGGCCGTCGAGCAGGAAACCGACGACGAGGCCGATCACGGCGGCGAGCAGGGTCATGCGGCCGCGGGCCGAGCCGTGGGTGCCGGTGGTGCCGGCGAGCATCCCGATCGCGATGCCGATGCCGAGCCTGGGTGAGAAAGTCCACGTGCGAAAACCTAGCCTTCCGGGCGCCCTGGTGTCGATTCGTCACACTGAGGGCATGAGCGAGGTCGCCCCCACCGCCGCACCGGCGTCGCGCCCACACCAGCACCCGCGACCTCGAGCGCTACGCCGGCCTCTTCGCCGAGCGGACCGAGCGTCATGCGCTCCTCGGCGATGCGCGACCTGATGGCGATCACCGCCCGGCCGGAAGTGATCTCGCTCGCCGGCGGCTTGCCGGACACCTCCGACCTTCCCGCCCCAAGAGCTTCGCCGCGCAGATGACACGGATCGCGCAGGAGTCGGCCGCCGAGGCGCTCCAGTACGGGCCGACCGAGGGCTTCGAGGAGACCAAGGACTGCATCGTCGAGGTGATGGGCGCCGAGGGGATGCTGGTCGACCCCGACGACGTGATCGTCACCACCGGCGGCCAGCAGGCGATCGACCTGATCTGCAAGGCGCTGGTCGACCCCGGCGACGTCGTCATCTGCGAGGCCCCCACCTACCCGGGCGCGGTGCCGGTCTTCTGCAGCTACCAGGCCGAGGTGATCCAGGTCGAGTGCGACGAGGACGGGATGCGCGTGGACCTGCTCGAGCAGTTGCTGGAGCGAGCTGCGAAAGCGAGGGCCGGCGCCCCAAGTTCGTCTACTCGGTGCCGACCTTCCAGAACCCGGCCGGGGTGACGATGTCGCTGGCGCGGCGGCGGCGGCTGGTCGAGCTGGCGCGCCTGCACGAGCTGCTGGTCGTCGAGGACAACCCCTACGGGCTGCTGCGCTACGGCGGCGAGGCGCTGCCGCCGCTCTACCAGCTCGACGGCGGCGACTTCGTCCTCTACATCGGCACCTTCTCGAAGATCCTCTCCCCCGGGATCCGGCTCGGCTGGGCGGTGGCGCCGCCGCCGGTGATGGAGAAGATCGTGCTCGGCAAGCAGGCGGCCGACCTCTGCACCTCGACCCTGACCCAGTACTTCGTCCGCGAGTACTTCGCCGAAGGGCGCTGGCGCCAGTACATCGAGCGAGCTGGTCGAGATCTACCGCGGCCGCCGCGACACGATGCTGGCGGCGCTGCACGAGCACTTCCCGGCGAGCCGCGACCTGGACCGAGCCGCAGGGCGGCCTCTTCATCTGGGCGACCCTGCCGGACTACATCGACACCGGCGACCTGCTGGCCAAGGCGCTGCGCGCCGACGTCGCCTTCGTCCCCGGCCAGGCCGCCTACATCGACGAGCGCGGCCGCAACTCGATGCGGCTCAACTTCTCCGGCGTCGGCGACGACGAGATCCGCGAGGGCATCCGCCGCATCGGCAGGGTGATCGCCGAGCAGGTCGAGCTCTACGGCGCACTCACGGGTCGCCCGCATACGCCCGCAGGCGAAGCCGAGGACATGGGCGGAATTGACTCACGATCGAATCCGCCGCCGTCCATATCTGATTCTCCGGGGACGGATTCGGTCGTTCTCCCCTTCCGCAAGGCGAGCGAAGGCGGCGGATGAAGGTCGCCGTGCTCAAGGGCGGGCGCTCGCTGGAGCGGGTCGTCTCGCTGCGCTCCGGCGCCCGGGTCGAGGACGCGCTGGCGCGCTTGGGCCACGAGGTGGTGGCGCTCGACGTCGGCGCCGACCTGGTCAAGCGGCTCGAGCGCCGAGCGAGCCCGACGTCGCCTTCGTCGCCATGCACGGGGTCGGTGGCGAGGACGGCACCGCGCAGGAGCTGCTGGAGATCCTCGGCATCCCCTTCACCGGGCCCGGCGCCGCCGCCTGTGCCCGCTGCATGGACAAGGTCGCTGGCCAAGCACGATGATCCGCGAGGCCGGGATGCCGACCCCCGACTGGTTCGCCTTCAGCGAGACCGCCTTCCGCGAACTCGGCGCCGCCGACGCGCTCGGCGAGATCGAGCGGAGCCTCGGCTTCCCGCTGGTAGTCAAGCCCAGCCGCGGCGGCTCCTCGCTCGGGGTCAAGTTCGCCGCCGACGGCGGCGGAGGTGCCGCCAGGCCCTGGTCTCCGCCTTCAGCTACGACGACCGGGTCCTGCTCGAGCGCTTCGTCGAGGGGACGCGAGCTGGCGGTCAGCGTGCTCGGCGACGAGGCGCTGCCGGTGGTCGAGGCGATCCCGAGCAGGGCGACCGCTACGACTTCGAGGCCCGCTACGAGATCGGCCGCACCCGCTTCGTCTGCCCGGCCGAGCTCGACGAGGAGCAGCGCGCCGCCGTGACCGAGGCGGCGCTGGCCACCTACCGGGCACTCGGCTGCACCGGCTTCGCCAGCGTCGACCTGATCCTCGGCCCCGAAGGCCCCCAGATCCTCGAGGCCAACGCGATCCCCGGCCTAACCGACACCAGCCTGCTGCCCCAAGCGGCCGAGGCCGCCGGCATGTCCTTCGAGCAACTGGTCGAGCGAATTCTCGACTTGGCGCTGAAGCCCGCGACCGCTTAGGAATCGCCCTGCGGCGAAGTCTTCGGGGGTGACTTCGTCAAGGAACTCTTTGAACTTGTCGACGACCTCCTCGGTGTCCTCGACCTCGTGCTCGAACTCGATCGCCGACTCCTCGATCACGTCCTCGGCGGCGAAGATCGGGGCCGAGACGCGGACCGCGAGGGCCAGCGCGTCGGAGGGCCGCGAGTCGATCTCGACCTCGGAGCCGTTGACCGAGACCGTGATCGAGGCGTAGAAGGTGTTGTCGCGCAGCTCCGTCACCGAGACCCGCTCGCATTTGGCGTCGAGGTTCTCCAGCACGTCGGAGAGCAGGTCGTGGGTCATCGGCCGCGGCGTCGAGGCCCCCTGCAGCTTCATCAGGATCGCCGCCGCCTCGGGGTGCCCGATCCAGATCGGCAGGAAGCGATTTCCGTCGACCGTCTTCAGCAGCACGATCGGCTGCTTGCCGACCATGTCGAAGCTGACGCCGTAGATCTGCATCTGCTGCACGAGAAACGCTCCCGACCGTGGTTGATGGCCGATTATAGGTCGGCGAAGTGGGCGATCCTGGATTCGAACCAGGGACCTCGTCCTTATCAGAGACGCGCTCTAACCAACTGAGCTAATCGCCCGCGAGTCGGCGATGATAGCGACGGCGGGATCGCCGCTCCGGCGCGGATCAGCCGGCTCGGCGCCGCAGGGCGCGGGCGAGCGCGTGGGCTTCGGCGACGTCGTCGAAGCGGATCTCGACGGCGAAACCGTCGCCCGCGGCGCGGACCGAGACCTCGTGGCCCAGCGCCGCCTCCAGCGCGTCGCCGGCGGCCTCCAGCGCGGCGGCCTGCTCGGGGTCGATCGGCGGTTGCCTCGGCTTGCCTTTGGCTGGCCAGCCAGCCGAACCCTGTTCTCGGTCTCGCGCACCGACCAGCCGGCCCGCACGGCGTCGCGGGCGAGGCGGCGGCGGACGTCGTTGCCGCTGGGCGCCGAGCAGGGCCCGGCCGTGGCCCTCGCTGAGGCTCCCGCCCTCCAGCAGCTCCAGCGTCTCGTCGGGAAGCTCGAGCAGGCGGATCAGGTTGGAGACCGCCGGGCGGCTGCGGCCGACGCGGCGGGCGAGCTCCTCTTTGGTCAGGCCCAGCTCCTCGACCAGGGCGGCGCAGGCCTTCGCCTCCTCGACCGGGTTGAGGTCCTCGCGGACCATGTTCTCGATCAGCGCCGCCTGCAGCCGCTCGGCTTCGACCTGGTCGCGTACGACCGCCGGGACCTTCTCGAGCCCGGCCTGCTGCGCGGCGCGCCAGCGGCGCTCGCCGGCGACCAGCTCGTAGCTGCCGTCGGGGAGGGGACGGACGAGCAGCGGCTGGACGACGCCGCTGGCCTCGATCGAGGCGGCCAGCGCGGCCAGCGCCTCGGTGTCGAAATGGGTCCGCGGCTGGTAGGGGTTCGGCTTGATCAGGCCGACCGGAAGCTCGCGCAGCTCGCCGGCGTTGCCGACCTCGGCGCTTCCGGCAGGATCGCCGCCAGGCCGCGGCCGATGCCGCGTTTGGTGCCGCTAGCCACGGGCGGCCAGCTCCTTGGTCAGCGCCTGGTAGGCGACGGGCGCCGCGGAGGCGGGGTGCGTGCTCGGTCACCGGGCAGACCATAACTCGGCGACTCGGCGACTCGGACGCTGCGCGGGATCACGGTCTCGAAGACCATCGACCGGAGAAGTGACTCGCGCAGCTCCGACTCGACGTCCTGGGCGAGGCTGGTGCGCTCGTCGTGCATGGTGATCAGCAGACCCGAAACCTCAAGCTGAGGGTTGAGCTCCCGCCGGATCAGGCCGAGGGTCTCGAGGAATTGAACCAGGCCCTCCAGCGCCAGGTACTCGGCCTGGACCGGGACGATCACCCGGTCGGCCGCGGTCAGGGCGTTGACGCTGACCGGGCCCAGCGCCGGCGGGCAGTCGAGCAAGGTCGACCGCGAAGCGCTCGCGCATCGGGCCGAGGCGCTCGCGCAGGCGGGTCTCGGAGCCGTCGATCCGCGGCAGCTCGACCGCGGCGCCGGCGAGGTCGCGGCTGGCCGGGACCAGCCAGAGGTTGTCGGGCCCGGCCGGCCGCGCCGCCTCGGCGACCGAGACGTCGCCGATCAGGCAGTCGTAGGAGGAGGGGTGCATCTCCTTCTCGGCCCCGAGCGCGACGGTCGCGTTGCACTGCGGATCGAGGTCGACCAGCAGCGTCTGCTCGCCGGCGGCGGCGCGCAGGAGGCGAGATTGACGGCGGTGGTCGTCTTGCCGACCCCACCCTTCTGGTTCGCCACCGCGTAGACCGTGCCCATGCTCGCAGCCACCCTAGTTACCCGGGCGCGCGGGCGGGAGGTCGGATAGCCTGCGTCTCGTGCCCGAGACCGCCGACTGGCCGCAGGAGCCCGCCGAGCGCGTGCGCGAGCTGGTCGAGGGCGTTCTCGACGAGCTCGACCTCGACGGCGAGGTGGAGATCGAGGAGGACGACGATCGGATCGCCGTCACGGTCGACGGCGAGGACGACTACGGCCTGCTGATCGGCAAACGCGGCCAGACGATCGACGCCCTGCAGCTGCTCTGCTACCAGGCGGCCTTCCGCGGGCTGCGGGAGCGCAAGCGGGTCGTGCGTCGACGCCGCCGGCTACCGCGAGCGCCGGCGCGAGACGCTCGAGGGCCGCGCGGACCGCGCGGCCGAGCAGGCGCTGTCGAGCAACAACGCGGTCGAGATGGACCCGATGAGCGCGCAGGAGCGGCGCGTCGTCCACGAGCGGCTCAAAGAGCGCGCCGGGGTCGAGACCTACAGCGAGGGCGACGAGCCCCGCCGCTGCGTCATCGTCGCCCCCCTAGTCGCGGAGTGAGCCCCGACCCCACGGCGTCGCTCGACCCTCGCGCCCGCGAGGCGCTGGCGAAGGTGCTGGAGCTGCTCGCCGGGGAGCGCGCCTCGGTCAGCTCCGTCGTCGACGAGCGCGCCTGGAGGGTCCACGTCGCCGACAGCCTCACCGGCCTCGAGGTCCCCGAGCTGCTCGGCGCCGGTCGCATCGCCGACGTCGGCGCCGGAGCCGGCTTCCCCGGCCTCGCCCTAGCCGTCGCCCTCCCCAACGCCCAGGTCGACCTGATCGAGTCCGTAACCCGCAAGTGCGCCTTCATGACCCGCGCCATCGAAGCCGCCGCAATCGCCAACGCCACCGTCCTGAACACCCGCTCCGAGGACCTGGGCAACCACCAAAGGGCGAGAGGCCTACGATGCGGTAACCGCCCGAGCCGTAGGCCGCCTCTCGACCCTAGCCGAGCTAGCATCCCCGCTCCTGAAGCCAAACGGCGTCCTAATAGCCTGGAAGGGCAAACGCGATGCCGAGGAAGAGCAGCAACTCGCCAACGCCTCCGAAGAGCTGGCCATGCGCCCCGAGCAAATCCTCGACGTAGGCGAC
The DNA here is from genome assembly GCA_963785775.1 of uncultured Solirubrobacterales bacterium. GTDB lineage: Bacteria > Actinomycetota > Thermoleophilia > Solirubrobacterales > 70-9 > VAYN01. The sequence goes on from CAWAWH010000003.1 coordinate 977,080, forward strand.
CGGCGCGGGCAGCCAACACCGCCACCTCCACGTCATCAGAAAGGTCGGCCCCACACCCCCCAACCTCCCCCGAAGAGCCAGGCATGGCCAAGAAGCGCCCAAGGGGCTGAGCGGTGGCGTTGGCTGGGAGAGGGATCGATACCCCTCGGAACGTCTTGTACTTCTCGGGCAATCCAATCGCGGCCAGCCGACCAGCTGCATCCACCCGAGCAAGTTAAGTGGAGAGGGGTATCGATCCCTCTCCACCACCCGCGCCTCATCGCCGCTTCTTCTTCTTTTTAGGCGGAGGAGGCGGAGGTTTGGCAGCCGCGATCGCAGCGGCCCCCGCGGGTGTAGCCGCGACAGGCATCGGAATCACCTTCTGAATCGTGTACTGCTGCCCGATCGTCCAGATGTTGGTGGTGATCCAGTAGAGGATCAGGCCCGCCGGGAAGCTGAGGATGAAGGGGACGAAGATCAGCGGCAGGATGAACATCATCGTCCGCTGGCTTTTGTCGGCGGTGACCGACATGAAGTAGCCCGAGGCCAGCTGCGTGCCGACGTAGAGCACGATCAGGACGATCAGTTCGGCGCCCGTCGCCTTCGCCGTCAGATCCTTGATGAAGAGGAATTCGGCTCCGTAGGCGGCGCAGTGGCCGGCCGCCGGGCAGCCCATGTCCGGCGGCAGCTCGTGCCGCAGCACGTAGAAGAGGGTGATGAAGACCGGTAGCTGCGCCACCAGCGGGATGCAGGAGGCGAACGGGTTGACTTTGTTCTCTTTGTAGAAGCGCATCATTTCCTGCTGCATGCGCTGTTTGTCGTTCTTGTATTTCGCCTGCAGCTCTTTGATCTGCGGCTGCAGCGCCTGCATCGCCCGCATCCCCTTCAGCTGTTTGTAGGTGAGCGGGATCAGTAGCGCCCGGGTGCAGACGGTGAGCGCGATGATCGACATTCCCCAGCTGAGGCCGGCGTTGTCGTGGAAGAACTGCAGGACGCCGTTGGCGATGTTGATCAGCGGCTGCAGGATGTTCGCCTCGACGAACATCACTCAGTGGGCCTCCCCGTGATAGTCGGCCGGGTGAACGGGCCGACGCGGAGCGTGAACTCATCCGGAACCGGGTCGAAGCCGCCGTGGCTGAAGGGGTTGCAGCGCAGCAGCCGCCAGGCGGCGAGCAGTCCTCCGCGGAGGACGCCGAAGCGCTCGATCGACTCGGTCGCGTAGGCGGAGCAGGTCGGCTCGTAGCGGCAGCGGCGTGGGCGGGACGGGCGAGATCCAGCGCTGGTAGGCGACGATCGGAGCGAGGAGGATCCGTTTCACGTGGAACGCTCCGCTCCCGCCAGAGCCTCTTCAAGGCTCTTGGCGACCCCGCCGCTGCCCTCGCGGTCGACCAGGCCGCCGATCTCCGAACGGGCGACGATGACGAAGTCGTGGCGCTCCGGGAGCCGCTCCGAGAGGCTCCAGAAGGCCTCTCGGAGCGCCCGCTTGACGCGGTTGCGCTCCACCGCTCCGCCCACCTTGCGGCTGACCGAGACGCCCAGCCTCACGTCCTCACGCCCCTCGTCGCGCCGGGGGAAAGTGTAGAGAACGAGGTAGCGGGTCGCATGGGATGAGCCGTCGCGGTAGACGCGGTCGAACTCGCCGCTTCGCGAGAGGCGCCGTCGCTTCGACGCCATTAAGGAGTGAGGCGCTTCCGCCCTTTGCGCCGGCGTCGCTTGAGGATCGCGCGACCGCCCGCGGTGCTCATCCGCGCTCGGAAGCCGTGCGTCTTCGCCCGCTTCCGCTTCTTCGGCTGGTAGGTGCGCTTCATTGCCGGCGGGAGTATACGGAGTCGCGGGCGACCGTCCGCTCGCTGCCGGCGACCCGCGCCGGACGGGCCTCGAAATCTTTTCCACGGGATTTGCGGGGGCCGGAGGATGCGTGCCCAGGCACGCCGCTATGGTCGCCGGCCAGGTGCCAGATGACCGCTCCAGACACGAACTCGACGCCCTCTGGCGGGCGGCCCAGGACCGGCTCCGCGGCGCGGTGCCCGAGTCCACCTTCCGCCTCTGGCTGGAGCCGCTGCGGGCGGTCGGCGCCGACGCCGACACCCTCTACCTGACGGCGCCGGAGGGGATCCGCGCCTGGGCCGAGCGGCGTTACTCGGCTCCTGATCGCCGAAGCGCTGGCCGACTCCGGAACCCCTCTGCGCCAGGTCGCCTTCACCTCCGGCCAGGAGCCTGCCGCCGGTTCCGGCCCGGGCCTCGACGGGGCCGAGCTCAACCCCAACTACACCTTCGATCGCTTCGTCATCGGCGGCGGCAACCGGCTCGCCCACGGTGCCGCCCTGGCCGTCGCCGAGGCCCCCTCGGAGGCCTACAACCCGCTCTTCCTCCACGGCCCTCCGGGCCTCGGCAAGACCCACCTGCTGACGGCGATCGCCAACTACCTACGGGCCAACGCCCCCGGCCTCAGCGTCCGCTACACGACCGCCGAGTCGTTCACCAACGAGTTCGTCGGGGCCCTGCAAGCAGCGCCGGGGCCGAGGCCTTCAAGGCCCGCTACCGCGACATCGACGTGCTGCTGATCGACGACGTCCAGTTCCTCGAGGGCAAGCCCGCCACCGAGGAGGAGTTCTTCCACACCTTCAACGCCCTGTATGAGTCCGGCAGCCAGCTGGTTCTCTCCGCCGATCGCATCCCCAGCGAGCTCTCGACCCTCGCCTCGCGCCTGCGCGACCGCTTCGAGTGGGGCCTGACGGTGGCGGTCGAGCCGCCCAACCTCGCCACTCGCCTCACCGTCCTCCGCCGGCTGGTCCAGGAGGCCGGGATCGAGATCGCCGATGCCGAGGCGCTGAGCCGAGCTGGCCAACCGGATCGATGCCAACGTGCGCCAGCTCCACGGCGCCCTCACCCGCGTCCTCGCCCACGCCTCGCTGATGGCGCGGCCGCTCAGCACCGAGCTGATCGCCGAGGTGATTCCCCACGGCCGCTCGGCTCAGGCGACCTCGGTCGAGGAGATCCAGCAGCGGGCCGCCGAGCGCCTTCGGCGTCTCCCGCGCCGAGCTGGTCGGCTCCACCCGCGCCGCCACCCCGCTGCGCGCCCGGCAGGTGGCGATCTTCCTCACCCGCGAGATGACCGACCTCTCGCTGCCGCAGATCGGCCGCCTCTACGGCGGTCGCGATCACTCGACCGTGCTCAACTCCCTACGGCGCGTCGAGGCCAGCCTGATCGAGAGCACCGAGCTCTCCGAGCAAAGTCCAGGAGTTGCGCCTCGCTATCCACAATCCCACCGGCGGCGAGCGCTGACGGCCGATGGCGCTGCAAGAATCACTCCTTTCCACAACCGCCTCCACAGGCCAGAAACCGCGCTGCGGCGCGGTTTCCTCCGTTGCCCCGACTTTCCCCACAAGCCCTAACCCAACTTAAGAAGGCATTCATCACTTGAAGCTCACGACCAAACGCGAAGATCTCGTCGCCAAGCTCTCGATCGTCTCCAGGGCCGTATCGACCCGCGCCGCCACCCAGGCACTCTCCGGCGTCCTCCTCACCGTCACCGAGGGGCGCGTGACGCTCTCGGCCACCGACCTGGACATGGGGCTGGAGACGACCCTCGACGCGCAGATCGCCGTCGAGGGCTCGGTGCTGCTGCCGGGCCGGTTGCTGGCCGAGGTGGCGCGGTCGCTCGCCGACCCGGCGGTGGAGATCGAGACGCGCGAGGGCGAGCACGACGTCGAGATCCGCAGCGGCAGCTCCAGCTTCCACCTGCGCGTCCTCCCCTCCGAGGACTTCCCGAAGCTGCCGGCCGCCGGTGAGGATCGCCGGCCTCAAGATCCCGGCCAAGGAGCTCGGGGCCAGCATCGACCTGGTCGCCCGCGCCGCCTCGCGAGACGACATGCGGCCGGTCCTGACCGGCGTCTTCGTCACCGCCAGCGGCGCGGAGATGACGATGGTCGCGACCGACTCCTACCGGCTGGCGGTGAAACGGACCGAGCTCGAGAGCGAGCTTGGCGGTGAGATCGACGCCAACATCCCCGCCCGCGCGCTGCGCGAGCTCGGTCGCATCCTCTCCTCGGAGGGGGTCGAGGAGGCGACGGTCTCGCTGCTCCCCAACCAGGCCGTTTTCGAGGCAGGGGCGATCGTCCTCACGACGAGGCTGATCGAGGGCCAGTTCCCCAACTTTCGACAGCTCCTGCCGGAGTCCTACGAGCACGACGTGCGGCTGCCGCGATCGGATTTCCTCGATGTCGACCCGCCGGGTCAGCCAGCTGGCTCAGCGCAACGCGCCGCTGCGGCTCTCCTTCGCGCCCGGGGAGCTGACCGTCGCCGCCGAGACGCCCGACGTCGGCGACGCCGAGGAGACGATGCCGGCCGCCTTCGAGGGCGAGCCGCTGGAGATCGGCTTCAACCCCGAGTTCCTCAAGGAGGGGATCGAGAGCGTCGAGGGCGACGAGGTGCTGCTGCGGCTGATCTCGCCGCTGCGTCCCGGCCTGCTGCAGCCGGTCGAGGGCGAAGACTTCCGCTACCTGGTGATGCCGATCCGGCTCAACGTCTGAGAGCGGGTGGCCGGTGCTGGTCACCGCGATCGAAGCGCGACCGGTACGTAGCCTCGTACCAGGTCCGGGTCGAGCTCGATCCCGGCATCGTCAGCATCGTCGGGCCCAACGGGGTCGGCAAGACCAACCTCGTCGAGTCGCTCTACTTTGCCCTCACCGGGCGCTCCTTTCGCACCTCCGACCGCCGCGACCTGATCCCCTTCGGCGAGCTCGCTGGCGCGGGCCGAGGCCACCGTGCGCGACGCCGACGGGCTCGAGCGGCGGCTGCTCGCCTCGGTCAGCCGCGGCGAAGGCCGCCGCCACCTGCTCGACGGCGGCCCGGCCGACCCGGCGACGCTGGCGCGCAACCGCCCGCCGGTGGCCGTCTTCGCGCCCGACCGGCTGACCCTGGTCAAGGGACCGCCATCGGAGCGGCGTGCCCACGTCGACGGCTTCCTCGCCGCTCGCTGGCCAGCGAGGGGGGAATTGCGCAAGCGCTACGGCCAGGCGCTGGCCCAGCGCAATGCGCTGCTCTCGCGCCTGGCGGCCGGCCACTCGGCGCGGGCCGAGCTGGATGCCTGGGACGCCAGTCTGGCCGAAGCCGCCGCGCCGCTGGTGGCCGCCCGCGACGAGGCGATCGCCGAGCTCGCGGATCTCTTCGCCGCCGCGGCGGCTGAGCTGGGTTTGGAGGGTGGGGCGACGCTGGAGTACGCGCCGCGTGCCACCGGCGCGGCCGAGGAGATCCGCGACGGGCCTGGAGGAGCGCCGCGACCAGGACCTGCGGCTGGGGCGCAGCTCCTGGGGCCCGCACCTGGACGAGTTCAAGATCGGCGACTGCCGGGCGCTCGCTGCGGCGCTACGGGTCCCAGGGCCAGCAGCGGGCGGCGCTGCTTGCGCTTCTCTTCGCCGAGCGCGAGGCGCTGACTGAATGCCCGCCGGGTGACCCCGCTGCTGCTGCTCGACGACGTCATGAGCGAGCTCGACCCCGGCCGCCGCGAACGCCTGGTGGGACGGTTGGGCGACGGCGGTCAGGCCTGATCACCGCCGCCGACGAGGAGTCGCTGCCAGCCGCGGCGCTGAACTCGGTGGTGCGGCTGCCGACCGACGAGCGCTGCCGAGCGCCGCCGCCGCATGAGCCGCCGCCGTGCCCCGCGCCAGGCATCCGCGGCGTTCCGCGCCGCCCGCGATCGTCGCCGCCCCGCGCACCGGCCTGGCGGCGGTCCAGGGCTCCTGGGCCGGCATCGTCGGCGAGCAGCTGGCATCGGTCGCGACCCCGGTCTCCGAGCGCGCCGGGACGCTGACGATCGAGTGCGCCGACTCGGTCTGGGTCGCAGGAGCTGGATCTGATGCAGGGACAGCTGCTGGAGCGTCTCGCGGGCGAGTTGGGGGAGCGGGCTCCCAAAGCGCTGCGGTTCCGTGTCAGACGGCGACCGTTTCTAGCCTCAGTTTATTCCACGATTTGCAGGGAATTTGTAACGCTTATCCCGGCCATTCCGCAGGGCTCGAGCTGGTATTCTTATGGCAACTCGCGTTATGCCCCGATCCGCGTGGAGCGCGCCTCCAGGCGTCGGGGTTTTCTGTGTCAATCGGAAGGGACTCATTGCCTGAGAACAACGCCAGCGTCGCCGAAGACCGACGCCTCCTACGGCGCCGAGGACATCACCGTCCTCGAGGGCCTCGAAGCGGTCCGCAAACGCCCCGGCATGTACATCGGCTCGACCGGCCCCCGCGGCCTTCACCACCTCGTCTACGAGGTGGTCGACAACTCGGTCGACGAGGCCCTCGCCGGCCACTGCGACAGCGTCCGCGTCGTCCTTCACCCCGACAACAGCTGCACGGTCGAAGACGACGGCCGCGGCATCCCGGTCGGGATCATGGAGAAAGAGCAGCGGCCCGCGGCCGAGGTGGTGCTGACGGTGCTGCACGCCGGCGGCAAGTTCGGGGACGGCGGCGGCTACAAGGTCTCCGGCGGGCTGCACGGCGTCGGCGTCTCGGTCGTCAACGCGCTGTCCGAGCGCCTGCACCTGGAGATCAGCCGCGACGGCTACGTCTGGTCGCAGGACTACGAGCGCGGCAAACCGATGACCGAGCTGACCAAGGGCGAGGCGACCAAGGCCCACGGCACCAAGATCACCTTCCTGCCGGACCTCGAGATCTTCGAAGAGATCGAGCTTCGACTTCCAGACTCTGGCCGAGCGCCTGCGCGAGACCGCCTTCCTCACCCGCGGCCTCAAGATCGAGCTGATCGACGAGCGCGGTGAGACCAACAGCGTCACCTTCCAGTACGACGGCGGGATCGAGGACTTCGTCCGCCACCTCAACGAGAACAAGGACGAGGTCCACAAGAAGGTCATCTTCTTCGAGGGCGGCAAAGAGGAGGGCGCAGGTCGAGGTCGCGATGCAGTGGAACACCTCCTACCAGGAGTCGATCTTCAGCTTCGCCAACAACATCAACACCCACGAGGGCGGCTCCCACCTCTCCGGCTTCCGCGCGGCGCTGACGCGGACGCTGAACGCCTACGCCCGCAACAAAGGCCTGCTCAAAGAGAAAGACGACAACCTCGCCGGCGAGGACGTGCGCGAGGGCCTGACCGCGGTGATCTCGGTCAAGCTGCACGACCCCCAGTTCGAGGGTCAGACCAAGACCAAACTCGGCAACCCGCCGATCCGCGGCCTGGTCGAGGAGAGCGGTCAACCGCAAGCTGGGCGAGTACCTGGAGGAGAACCCGAGCCGACGCGCGGCGGGTGATCAGCAAGGCGATCGACGCCTCGCGGGCCCGCGCCGCGGCGCGCAAGGCGCGCGACCTGACCCGCAAGTCGGCGCTGGAGAACTCGACCCTGCCGGGCAAGCTCGCCGACTGCAGCGGTCAAGGACCCGAGCCTGGCCGAGATCTTCGTCGTCGAGGGCGACTCCGCCGGCGGCTCCGCCAAGCAGGCCCGCGACCGCAACACCCAGGCGGTGCTGCCGCTGCGCGGCAAGATCATCAACGTCGAGAAGAGCCGCATCGACAAGGTGCTCGCCAACAACGAGATCCAGGCGCTGATCACGGCGATCGGCACCGGCGTCCACGACGAGTTCAACTCGAGGACGCCAGGTACCACAAGATCGTGATGGCGACCGACGCCGACGTCGACGGCGCCCACATCCGCACCCTGGTCCTCACCTTCCTCTACCGGCAGATGCCGGAGCTGATCGACGCCGGCTACGTCTACATCGCCAAACCGCCGCTCTACCGGGTCAAGCAGGGCAACCAGGAGACCTACCTCGAGCGCGAGTCCGAACTCGAGGAGCTGCTGCTGCGCGGCAAGCTCGAGGACTTCGAGCTGATCGACGCCACCGGCAGACTCGAAGAAGCTGACGACCAGCCGCTGGCAGGCCTACGTCCGGCGCTCGAAAGAGTACGAGGGCTGGGGCTCTTCGCTGCAGGCCGAGTTCGGCCACGAGGTCGTCCGCTTCCTCGAGGAGTCGAACCTGCTCGACGAGGGCGGTCGCCGAGCGTCGCCGCGGCGGCCAAGCTGCTCGGCGCCAAGGCGCCCGAGGGAGCGCCCTTCGACACCGAGGTGTCTCTCGGTCCGACGACCTGCTCGTGGTCAAGGCGATCGAACGCAAGAGCGGCCTCGCCCGCACCCACCGGTTGCCGGCGACGCTCTTCTCCCACTACGACTACCGCAAGTTCGTCGAGGTCCACGAGGCGCTGCTGAAGCAGGTCGGCCGGCCGCCGTTCGACGATCCACTTCGGCGAGCGCCGCAACGCCGCGATCTCTTTCCAGGCGCTGCGCGGCGCCGTCCTCGAGCTGGCCCGCCACGGCGTCTCAGCTGACCCGCTTCAAGGGCCTGGGCGAGATGAACGCCGACCAGCTGCGGGAGACGACGATGGACCCCGCCAGCCGCACCCTGGCCCGGGTCACGCTCGAAGACGCCACCGCCGCCGACCAGATCTTCTCGATGCTGATGGGCGACCAGGTCGGCCCGCGCCGCGAGTTCATCGAGGCCCACGCCAAGGAGGTCCGGTTCCTTGATGTCTAGCGCACCCGACCGCGACGGAGAGGCGCTGATGGCGCTCGATGCCCTGACCGGGCGGATCGAGGAGCGCGAGCTCGAGAAGGAGATGCGCTCGTCGTATCTCGACTACGCGATGAGCGTGATCGTCGGGCGGGCGCTGCCGGACGTCCGCGACGGCCTCAAGCCGGTCCACCGCCGCGTGCTCTACGCGATGCACGACGTCGGCCTGCAGCCGACCCGCGCCTACCGCAAGTGCGCCTTCATCGTCGGCGAGGTGATGGGCAAGTACCACCCGCACGGCGACTCGGCGATCTACGACACGCTGGTGCGGATGGCGCAGGACTTCTCCCTGCGCTACCTGCTGGTCGACGGCCAGGGCAACTTCGGCTCGATCGACGACGACCCGGCGGCCGCGATGCGCTACACCGAGGCGCGCCTGACGCGGCTCTCCACCGAGCTGCTGCGCGACATCGACGCCGACACCGTCGACTTCGGCCCCAACTACGACGAATCGACGCAGGAGCCGCTGGTCCTGCCGGCGCGGTTCCCGAACCTGCTGGTCAACGGCACCTCGGGGATCGCGGTCGGGATGGCGACCAACATCCCGCCGCACAACCTGCGCGAGGTCGCCGGCGCGGTCGCTGCCTACATCGACGACCCCGCAGATCGACATGGCGGGGCTGATGGAGCACGTCAAGGGCCCCGACTTCCCCGGCGGCGGGATCATGAGCCGCGAGGGGATCCGCGACGCCTACGCCTCCGGCCGCGGCAGCATCAGGGTCCGCGCCCGCGCCCACGTCGAGCCGCTGAAGGGGGGCAAGGAGGCGATCATCGTCACCGAGCTGCCGTTCACGGTGAAGAAGCTCGGCGACGGCGGCCTGGTGACCAAGATCGCCGACCTCGTCCGCGACAAGAAACTCGAGGGGATCTCCGACCTGCGCGACGAGTCCGACGGCTCCGGCATGCGGCTGGTGATCGAGCTCAAGCGCGGCGGCCCGCCGGCCAAGGTCGTTCTCAACAACCTCTACAAGAAAACCGCGATGCAGACGACCTTCGGCGCCAACATGGTGGCGCTGGTCGACGGCGTGCCGCGGACGCTGAGCCTGCTCGAGCTGATCCACCACTACGTCGACCACCAGCGCGAGGTCGTCACCCGCCGCACCCAGTACGAACTGCGCCGCGCCGAGGCCCGGGCCCACATCCTCGAGGGGCTGCTGGTCGCGCTCGACAACCTCGACGCGGTGATCAAGCTGATCCGCGCCTCGACCGATCCCGACGCCGCCCGCGACGGCCTGATCGCGCAGTTCGAGCTCTCGCGCGAGCAGGCGCAGGCGATCCTCGACATGCGCCTGCAGCGCCTGACCGCGCTCGAGGCCGACAAAGTCCGCGCCGAGCACGCCGACCTGATGGAGCGGATCGGCGAGCTGCGGGCGATCCTCGGCGACGAGGCGAAGGTGATGGCGATCGTCAAGGAGGAGCTGGCCGAAATCGTCGAGTCCTACGGCGACGAGCGCCGCACCGAACTGGCCCATTTCGAGGGCGACGTCGGCATCGAGGACATGATCGCCGACCAGCAGATGGTGATCTCGCTGACCGCCTCCGGCTACGTCAAGCGGCTGCCGCTCGCCACCTACCGCCAGCAGCACCGCGGCGGCGTCGGCGTGATGGGGATGAACCTCAAAGACGACGACTACATCGCCCACCTCCACATCTCCTCGACCCACGACTTCCTGCTCTTCTTCACCAACCGCGGCAAGGTCTACCGGCTCAAGGTCTACGAGCTGCCGGAGGGCTCGCGCAACGCCAAAGGCAGCTCGCTTAACAACCTGCTGCCGCTGCGCGAAGGCGAGAAGGTGATGGCGGTGATCCCGACCCGGGACTTCAAGGAGAACAGGTACCTCGCCTTCGCCACCGCCAAGGGCCTGATCAAGAAGACCGAGTTCCTCGCCTACAACACGCCGATCCGCGCCGACGGGATCATCGCGATCAAGGTCCGCGACGGCGACGAGCTGGTCCAGGTCCGGCTCACCTCGGGCGAAGACGACATCCTCATGGTCTCCCACTCCGGTCACGCCTCGCGCTTCTCCGAGCAGCTGGTGCGCTCGATGGGCCGCGACACCAGCGGCATCAAGGGGATGAACGTCGCCGGCAAGGACAATCGCGTCCTGGCGATGGACATCGCCCGCAACGACACCGAACTCTTCGTCGTCACCGAGAACGGCTACGGCAAGCGCACCCCGGTCTCCGAGTACCCGTCAAGGGCCGCGGCACCAAAGGCGTGCTGACCGCGAAGCTGACCGAGAAGAAGGGCGGCCTCGCCGGCGCCCTGATCGTCGGCGAGCACCAGGAGCTGCTCTTCATCTCCCAGAACGGCATGGTCCAGCGCACCTCCGTCGGCGGCATCTCCCAGATGGGCCGCTCGACCCAGGGGGTGAAGGTGATGAACATCAAGGACGACGACCGGGTCAGCGCCGTGGCGCTGGTGGTCGAATCCGAGAACAGCAGCGAGGCCGAACCTTCGCCGCCTCAGGCGGAGGAACTGTCGGCCACCGACGTGGCTTCCGCCGCCGCGGACGCCTGACCCTCCCTTTTACGCAGCCTGCGGTAAGTACTGCTGCCAGGCCTGCGGGATCTTCGGGCTCGCCACCTGGATGAAGACCGTCGGCGGTGGGGCCTTGGGGGAGTTCTTGGGGTGCATGTGGATCTCGCGGGGGAGGCGGTTGCCCTTGCGGCGGTTGCAGTTGGCGCAGGCGGCGACGATGTTCTCCCAGACCGACTTGCCGCCGCGGCTGCGGGGGATCACGTGGTCGACGGTGAGGCCGGACTTGGTCGAGCCGCAGTACTGGCAGGTCCAGGAGTCGCGGGCGAGCACGGCCCGCCGCGTGATCTTGCGCCGGTGCGCCTCGCGCGGGATCCGCACGTAGTTGGTCAGCCGGATCACGTCGGGGCGCTCCATCGTCATGTGCTCGGAGTGCAGCGCCGCGCCCTCGCGCTGCTCCAGCAACACGGCCTTCTCCTTCAGCAGCAGCACTGCAGCCCGCCTCAACGTGCAAACGTTGATCGGCTCATACGTCGCGTTGAGTACCAGGACCCGTGCCATGGCTGCCGAGAATTGTAGGGCGACGGCTACCCCACCGGGTAGGAGCCGAGGATCCGCACCGACTCGGCCTTCCCACGGAGCTCGCCAATCGCCTCGGCGACGGGCCCGTCGCTCTGCCCCCCCTCGAGGTCGCAGAAGAACATGTAGCGGCCAAGGCCCTGGCGCATCGGCCGCGACTCGATCCGGGTCAGGTTGATCTCGCGGTCTGAGAACTCTCGCAGGGCGTTGACCAGGGCGCCCGGGTGGTCCTCGCCGAGCTCGGAGAAGACCAGCGAGGTCTTCCAGGCTCTTGCCCTCGCCCGGGTCGGTCCCGGCCGGGGCGATCCAGACGAAGCGGGTGACGTTGTCGGCCTCGTCCTGGATCCCCTCGCGCAGGATCTGGCAGCCGTAGAGCTCTGCCGCGGCGCGGGAGCCGATCGCCGCCCAGGGGCGGACCGACTCGGCGACCATCCGCACCGCCGCCGCGGTGCTGCTGACGCTGCGCAGTTCGACCCCGGCCAGCTGCTCGCGCAGGAATCGCGCGCACTGGGCGAGAGGCTGCTGGTGGGAGAGGACTGCCTCGATCTCGCCCAGCTCGACCGGCTCGCGGGCGATCAGGTGGGCCCGCACCGCGTAGTCGTGCTCGCCGACGATCGTCACCGCGTCGGCCTCGAAGGCGAGGGTGTCGAGGGTGCCGCGGACCGAGCCCTCGATCGAGTTCTCGAAGGGGACCAGGGCGCGCTCGGCCTCGCCCGCTCTGGACGGCGAGGATCGCGTCGTGGATCGTCGCCGTCCGCAGCGGCTCGAACTCGGCGCTCGGCGCCGCTTCGCCCAGCGCGTCCTCGGTGAAGGTTCCGGCCGGGCCGAGGTAGGCGATTCGCATCGCGGCCGTCCTATTCGAAGACGACGGTGTAGCTGGCTTCGTTGTTTTCGGTGACCTGCTCGCCGGGGACCGGTTCGACCTTGACTTCGAGCGTCGTTTCGCCTTTCGGCGCCGGCGTCAGCGGGATCGAGACGGTGCCGGTTTCGCTGACGCCGATCGTTTCGATGCTGCCCTGCAGTTCGGTGCCGGCGACGGAGACCGTGACGCTGACGCCGTTCTCGGTCGATTCGCCCTGGTTTTCCACTTCGACTTCCACTTCGGGCGTTTCTTCGGTCGAGACCGTCGCCACTTCTTCGCCCAGTTCGGTGCCGCTGACGCTGACCGCGCCGAGGCCGAGGCCGTGGACGCCCGAGGTGCCGGCGGTGGAGCCGCTGATGCTGCCCAGCGCGGCGCTGACCGAGCTTTCCTCCAGCCACTTGGTGCCTTCGGGTAGGAAGGCGCTCTTCGGCACGTCGCTGCCCTCGATCCCGTTCGCTTCGAGCACGCCGTTGATTTCGGGCCGGACCACGGTCGCGTAGAGGACGTCGGCGGCGAGCAGCTTCTGCATCTGCCGCGCGATCGCCGCCGTCGCCCTGGCCGAGCCCGCGTTGCCGAGCGCGGTGCTCATCTTGCCGGCGATTTCGCTCATCGCGCTGCTGCGCAGCTCGTAGACCAGTTCCAGCGCCTTCTGCGCTCGACCCATGTCGCCGGGGGCGCTGAGGCCGTCGACTCGCGAAGCGTAGCTGTCCATCGTGACTGCTGTCGGCGTTGACCGCGTTCTCGAACTCGGTGACCGAGAGCGTTCCCGGATCGGAGAGTTTGCCGAAGAAGTCCTTGCTGGTCTGTTCGGTCCCTTCGACGATCTGGGTGACGTTGCGGGCGTAGTCGGTCAACGCCCGTTCCGCGCGGGCGTCGAGGCAGCCCTTGACGCCGAGCACGATCAGGATCAGGACGATCAGGCCGCCGCCGAGCGCGAGTCCGCGCCGCAGCATGATCTGCTGGCGTTCTGGTCGTCTGGCCGGGCGCTGCCGGCGCTGCGGCCCGCGTACTGGTGAATCCTCCAAGAAGCGGCTCTCCAAGCTGGTTGGGGTGGCCGGGAAGTATGAAGCCTGGGGGGGTCGCCGCGTCAAGACCTGCAGCAAAAGGTGCGTTTCTCCCAGTTTCGGCAACGCAGGAGAAACGGCTCCAGAGGCGAAATCGAAGGAGCTTTGGTCGGTTCTCTCGTGCTCAACCGCTTCCTGATCGAGCGCCGCATCGGCAGCGGCGGCTTCGGCGTCGTCTACGAGGCCTGGGACGGGCGCCTCGAGCGCCCGGTCGCGGTCAAGGCGATCGAGCAGCAGGGGGAGGCGGGCCGGCGGGTCCTGCGCGAGGCGCAGGCGGCGGCGCGGCTCAACCACCCCGGCATCGTCACCCTCTATGAGATGGGCGAGGAGGACGGCAACGCGCTGCTCGTCACCGAGCTGGTCGAGGGCTCGACCCTGGCCCGGCTCGCCCACGCCGGCGAGCTCTCCGACCGCGAGATCGGCGAGATCGGCGCCGATCTCTGCGAGGCGCTCGACCACGCCCACTCGCGCGGCGTCGTCCACCGCGACATCAAGCCGCAGAACGTGCAGGTGACAGAGGGCGATTGCGAGGGGGAGCCGCGGGCCAAGCTGATGGACTTCGGCGATCGCCCGCCTCGCCGAAGGCGCGCCGCTGACCGCCTCCGGCGACGTCGTCGGCACCCTCGCCTACATGTCCCCCGAGCAGGCCGAGGGCCGGCCGGCCGGCCCCGAGGCCGACGTCTACTCGTTGGCCCTGACCCTCTACGAGTGCTGGAGCGGGGAGAACCCGCACCGCCGCACCAGCCCGGCGGCGACGGCGCGGGCGATCGGCGCCCGCACCCGGCCGCTGCGGCGACTCCGCCCGGACCTGCCGCGCGAGCTGACCGACGCGATCGACGCCTGCCTCGCCGCCCGCCCCAACCACCGTCCCTCGCTGGAGCAGCTGGGCACCGCGATCGAGGACTCGCTCGACCTGCTCGCCGAGCAGACCCCGGAGGCCCGCCGCCATCTCGGCTCGCGTCTGGGCGCCCTCGCCCTCGCCACCGCCCTCGGCGCCTGGCTCGCCCTCGGCCACGGCATCCTGCTCCCGTGACCGCCAAACGCCTCATCTAGGATTTTCCGATCGGCGTCCTACGCAACCTCGAGTCCCGGATCGAAGGCCTCGTCGAGGGGGTCTTCAGCCGCGCCTTCAGCTCCGAGGTGCAGCCGGTCGAACTCGCCCGCAAGCTGGCCAAGGAAATGGACGCGCACAAGACCGCCTCGGTCCAGCGCGTCTACGTCCCCAACGAGTACACGGTCTACCTCTCCAAGCAGGACCGGGCCAAGCTCGAGGGCTACGAGCGCTCGCTCGAGCAGGAGCTCTCCGGCTACCTGCTGGAGCACGCGCGCCGCCGCGGCTACGACCTGCTGACCCGGCCGGCGGTCGAGTTCGAGCACCGACGAGCGCCTGCGGCTCGGCGAGTTCGGCATCCAGGCTCGCCTGGTCAAGCCGCCGGCCCACGAGGGCGAGGCCCGCCAAGCAGGGCGAAGAGGGCCACACGATGGTCTACTCGGCCGTGCGCGAGCGCGACCGAAGCCGCCCGAAACGGCCCGAGCAGGCGGTCGGGGCGCTGGTCTCTACCCGCGCCGTGGTCTCGCTCGACGACCGCCGCTACGTGCTCGACGGGCCGCGGGCGACGATCGGCCGCTCGAAGTCGGCCGAGTGCGTGCTCTCCGACCCCAACGTCTCCCGCCGCCACGCCGAGCTGCGCCGCTCGGAGTCGGGGGACTGGCAGATCGTCGACCTCGGCTCGACCAACGGGATCAAGGTCAACGGTCGGCGCGTCGCCTCGACCCGGCTCTCGCCGGGGGACCAGGTGACCGTCGGGACCACGACCTTCCTCTTCGACATCGAGCAGTGACGGCCGCTGGCCGTAATGGTGCTGGGCGCGTGGCCTACGACCCAATATCGGTTGCCCTGAAGTTCGGCTTCCTCGCCGTCCTCTACCTGTTCCTGCTCGTGATCGCCCGCAGCGCCATGAAGGACCTGCGGCGGACGGTCTCGCCGGCTCCCGACGCGACCGGGTTCCACGCCGTCCCGGCCTACGCCGACGCGCCCCGCGGCGCCGACGCCTGGCTCGTCGTCGAGCGCGGCGGCGGCCTCGAGCGCGACGAGCGCTTCGACCTGATCGGGGGCCTCTCGATCGGCCGCTCGAAGGAGTCCGACGTGCAGATCGAGGACCGCTACGCGTCCAGCCTGCACGCCCGGGTCTTCTCCCGCGAAGGCCGCTACTTCGTCGAGGACATGAGCTCGACCAACGGCACCCTGCTCAACGGCGCCACCTTGAAGGGAGAGGCGGAGCTGATCGACGGCGACACGGTGCAGATCGGCGACACGGTGTTCAGGTTCGAGGTGAGCTGATGCTGCGGATCGACGACCAGGCCACCCGCACCGACACCGGGCGCCAGCGCAACGCCAACGAGGACTCGCTCTTCATGCGCGCGCCCGCTCTTCGTCGTCGCCGACGGCATGGGCGGGGCCCAGGCGGGCGAGGTCGCCTCGAAGGCGGCCGCCGAATCCTTCGACCGCGAGCTGCCGCCGGCGCCGCCGGAGCGGGTGCTGCGGCGAGACGATCGAGGCGGCCAACCGGACGATCCACGAGCGCGCCCGCACGCGACCCCGAACTGGCCGGGATGGGGACGACGATTACGGCGGCGATCGTCGACCCCGAGGCCGAGGAGGTGGCGATCGGCCACGTCGGCGACAGCCGCGCCTACCGGCTGCGGGGCGGCAAGCTTCGAGCGCCTCACCCGCGACCACTCGCTGGTCGAGGAGATGCGGCGCAAGGGCCAGCTCACCGATGCCCAGGCCGAGGACCACCCGCAGCGCTCGATCATCACCCGCGCGCTCGGGCCCGAACCGGAGGTCGAGGTCGACGTGCAGACCGTCCCGGCCCAGGCCGGCGACGTCTTCCTGATCTGCTCCGACGGCCTGACCACGATGCTCGGCGACGAGCAGATCGCCCGCCTGCTGGCGCGGGCGACCTCGATGCAGTCGGCGGTGCGCGCCCTGGTCGACGAAGCCAACCGCGCCGGCGGCCGCGACAACATCACCGTCGTCGCCTTCCGCCTCGAGGACGCGGCGGCGCCGGCGCGCGGCGACCGAGGGGGCGACCCTGATCGGGCCTCAGCGCCGAGGAGGCGGGGCTGACCGCGACCGAGGTCCGCCGCCGCGCCGCCGCCGACGCCGCCAGGCAGCGCCGCGAGGAGCTCGCCGCCAAGCCGCAGCGGCGGCGGCTGCGCACCGCCGCCAAGGTGCTGGCGGCGCTCGTCGTCCTCGCCGCGATCGCCTTCGGCGCCTGGTACGGCAACCGCCAGGTCTGGTTCCTCGGCACCGACTCCGCCGGCCGCGTCGCCCTCTACCGCGGCCTCCCCTACGAACTGCCCTTCGGCCTCAAGCTCTACGACGAGCGCTACGCGAGCCCGATCCAGACCGACTCGCTGCCGCCGAAGCGCCACGACGCGGTCACCGGCCACGACCTGCGCTCGCGCGCTGACGCGGTCTCCCTGCTCGAAGAAATCCAGCAGAGCCAGGGGGTTCCTTGAGCTCGGCCCGGAACCGGGAGCTGATCGCCCTGGTTCCCGTCGCCGCTGCTGCTCACCGCCGGCTTCGCCGCGGTCTTCGCCCAGGAGAACGCCCGGCTCGGCAACCTCAGCCTCGATCTACGGGGCCTATTTCCTCGCGGTCTGCCTCGCCACCCACATCTATCTGCGGATCCGCCTGCCCGACGCCGACCCCTACCTCTTCCCGCTGGTCGCGCTGCTGACCGCCTTCGGGCTGGTGATGGTCTACCGGATCGACGCCAACCTCGCCCGCGACCAGGCCAACTGGTTCGTGCTCGGCCTCGTCCTCTTCGCCCTGACGATCCAGTTCCTGCGCGACTACGAGGTGCTGGAGCGCTACCGCTACACGATCGCCGCGATCGGCCTGCTGCTGCTGCTGGCGCCGCGGCTGCCGGGAATCGGCCAGCAGGTCAACGGCGCCTACCTCGGGGTCAAGATCGGTCCGCTCGCCTTCCAGCCGGCTGAGTTCTCGAAGATCGCGATCGTCGTCTTCCTCGCCAGCTACCTGCGCGAGAACCGCGAGGTGCTGATCGTCGGCGCCCGCCGCGTGCTCGGGGTGACGCTGCCGCCGCTGAAGCACTTCGGGCCGATGCTGGTCGTCTGGGGCGCGTCGATGTTCATGCTCGTCTTCATCCGCGACCTCGGCAGCTCGCTGATGTTCTTCGCCGCCTTCCTCGCCCTGCTCTACGTGGCGACCGGGCGCTTCTCCTTCGTCGTCATCGGCATGGCGATGTTCTCCGTCGGCGCCTGGTTCTTCGCCTCGACCGTGCCCCACGTCCACGACCGGGTCGAAATCTGGCTGCACCCCTACACCGACCCGACCGGGAACGGGTACCAGATCCTGCAGTCGATCTTCGCCCAGGCCGACGGCGGCCTCTTCGGCAAGGGCTTCGGCCAGGCGCTGATCAACGATCCCCGGCACCCACCCGCCGGCGGCGCTGCTGCCGGCGGCCCAGACCGACACGATCTACTCGCTGATCGTCAACGAGCTGGGGCTGTTCGGCGCCTGCGCGGTTGATTCTCATCTACCTGCTGATCGCCGCCCGGGGATTCAAGATCGCCCTGCTCGCCGCCGACGGCTTCTCGAAGCTGCTGGCGACCGGGCTGACCGCGGTCTTCGCGATCCAGGCCTTCGTGATCATCGGCGGCGTCACCAGGGTGATCCCGCTGACCGGCGTCACCCTGCCCTTCATCAGCTACGGCGGCAGCTCGATCGTCGCCAACTTCGTGCTGCTGGCGCTGCTGCTGCTGATCTCCGACCGCGCCCGGCGTGAGGCGGTCGCGCCCGCCGGTCGGGCGCTGGCCCTGGGGAGCGCGTGAACCGCCAGATCGTCAAATTGTTCGCCTTCATCGTCGTCCTCTTCGCGATCCTGATCGGCTTCACGTCCTACTGGTCGGTCTTCGACGCCAAGGCGCTGAAGGAAAAGGAAGCGAACAAGCGGCCGCTGCTGGAGCAGCAGCAGATCCGCCGCGGCCGCATCCTTGCCGCCGACGGCACGGTGATCGCCAGGTCGGTCGCCAAGGGCCACGGTTCGGACCTGCGCTACGTGCGCCGCTACCCCGAAGGCGCGCTCTACGGCCACCCGATCGGCTACAGCTTCGTGCGCTATGGCGACAGCCGAGTTCGAGCAGTTCCACAACGACGAGCTGGTCGGCGAACGAATCCGAATTCGGCTCGATCCTCGATCAGCTGACCGGCCGCAGCCAGGAAGGCGACGACATCGTCACCAACCTCGACCCGGCGGCGCAGAGGATGGCGCTGGCGGACCTCGAGGAAGCCGGCTTCGGCGCCGTCGTCGCGATCGAACCGCAGCACCGGCGCGGTCAAGGTGATGGCCTCGAACAAGCCCTACGACCCCAACCGGGTGCCCTACGAACTCGAACAGCTGATCGACAACAAGATCGAAACGCCGCTGCTGAACCGGGCGACCCAGGGCCTCTACCCGCCCGGCTCGACCTTCAAGGTCGTGACCGCCGCGGCGGGGCTGGAGAGCGGCACGATCACGCCGGAAACGACGATCGACGCGCCGGGCACGCTCGAAGTCGAAGGGCACGCCGCTCGCAGAACGACTTCAACCAGAGCTTCGGCCCGATCTCCCTCGACACGGCGCTGACCAACTCGGTCAACACCTGGTTCGGCCAACTCGGCCAGCAACTCGGCAACGACAGGCTCTTCGAAACGATGGAAAAGTTCGGCTTCAACTCGACCCCGCCGATCGACCTGCCCGAAGACGAGGTCTACGAGAGCGGCGTCTACGGCGAACACGGGCCGCTGACCGCAGCACGACCCGGTCGACCTCGCCCGCGTCGCGATCGGCCAGGAGCGGCTGCTGGCGACGCCGCTGCAGATGGCGATGGTCGCCGCCGCGGTCGCCAACGGCGGCCAGCCTGATGAAGCCGCAGATCTGGAAGCGGGTGGTCGACCCCGACGGCCGCACGGTCGAAAAGCTCGAACCCTCCCAGTACAGCCAGCCGATCTCGACGAAGACGGCGGCAGAGCTGACCACGGCGATGGAAGGGGTGGTGAGCGAAGGGACCGGCGACCAACGCCGCGATCTCCGGCGTCCCGGTGGCCGGCAAGACCGGCACCGCGGAAACCCCCGGCAACAAAGCCTGCGGCGGCGGCAGCAACGAGAACCAGGCCTGGTTCATCGGCTTCGCCCCGGCGAACGAACCGAAGATCGCGATCGCCGCCAGCGGTCGAGTGCACCGAACAGTTCGGCAACGACGTCGCGGCGCCGATCTTCCGCGACGTGGCGGAAACGATCCTCAATGGCGAATGACGTGATCCCAACCATCCAAGGAGCCAGCTGTGCCTGAGGTGAGCGAGGGCAGCGTCGTCGACGGTCGTTACCGGGTGCTGCGGCGATCGGCAGCGGCGGCATGGCCGACGTCTGGCTGGCCGAGGACACGCACCTTCAGCGCCGGGTCGCGCTGAAGGTCCTGCACCGGCGCTTCGCCCAGGACCGCGAGTTCGTCGAGCGCTTCCGCCGCGAGGCCGAGGCGGCGGCGGCCCTGCAGCACCCGAACATCGTCTCCGTCTTCGACCGCGGCGAGTTCGAGGGCACCTACTACATCGCCATGCAGTACGTCGAAGGGGCCGACGCTGAAGGAGCTGATCGACCGCGGCCTCGACGCCGGACGCAGGCGGTGGCGCTGATCCGCCAGGTGCTGGAGGCGGCCCGCTTCGCCCACCGCAACGGCATCGTCCACCGCGACCTGAAGCCGCAGAACGTGATCGTCGACGGCGAGGGCAAGGCGGTGGTCACCGACTTCGGCATCGCCCGCGCCGGCGTCTCGGAGATCACCCAGACCGGCTCGGTGATGGGGACGCCGCACTACCTCTCGCCCGAGCAGGCGCAGGGCCTCGACGTCACCGCCGTCTCCGACCTCTACTCGATCGGGGTGATGCTCTACGAGGCGCTGACCGGCCGCGTCCCCTTCGAGGGCGACACCGCCGTCGCGGTGGCGATGAAGCAGGTCTCGCAGACGCCGCAGCGGCCGAGCTCGATCAACCCGCTGGTCTCACCGGCGCTCGACGCGGTCGGTGATGCGGGCGCTGGAGAAGGAACCGGGCGAGCGCTTCCAGAGCGCCGACGCCTTCATCGCCGCGCTCGACGCGGCGATGAAGGAGCCGGGCGCGCCGGGCGGCGGCACCGCGGCCTTCGCGCCGCTGCCGCCGGTGGTGGCGCCGCCGGAGGAGGCTGGGGCGGACGAGGAGGAGGAGCAGGAGCGCAAGCGGCGGCGGCTGCTCTGGGCGCTGCTGGCGGCGGCGATCGTCGTCGGCCTCCTGGTCGGCCTGCGCTGACCCGCGACACCAGCACCGACGTCCCGAACGTGACCGGCAACCAGCTCAACGTCGCCATCGCCCTGCTGCAGCAGGAAGGCTTCTCGGCCGCCGTCGGCAAGCGGGTCGAACGCGAAGCGCCGCCGAACACCGTGCTCGAGCAGGACCCCGCTGCCTCGCCGCCCGGCGACAAGGCCTCGCTCGACTGCTCGTTCCTCACCTTCTTCTGCTCGAAGCCGAAGGTGACGCTTGACCGTCAGCTCCGGTCCCGGCAGCGGCGAAGGTGCCGGCGACCGCCGGGCTGCCGCTCGCGGAAGCGACCGAAAAACTCGAAGCCGCCGGCTTCGGGGTCGCGGTCGAGAACGTCAACTCCGGCTCGGTCGAAGCAGGGCTGGTGATCCACTCCGAACCGTCGGCCGGCAAGAGCGCGACGCACGGCTCCGAAGTCACCCTGTTCGTCTCCCGCGGCCCGAAGCTGGCCAAGGTGCCGGTGCTGGTCGGCAGCCAGCGCCGCCTCGCCGTGCAGCAGATCCGCGGCCGCGGCCTGACGCCCAGCGTCTCCGAAGAAGAAAGCAGCTCGCCGGCGGGCGAGGTGATCGGCCAGTCGCCCAGCGCCGGCAACCAGGTCGAACGTGGGCTCGACCGTCTCGATCGTCGTCTCCTCCGGCAGGAAGCAGGCCAAGGTGCCGAACGTGGTCGGCAAGCTGCGCGCCGAAGCGGTGGAAGCGATCCGCGCCGCCGGCCTCAAGCCGACGGTCGAAGAAGAAGAAACCGAAGCGCCGGGCAAGGTCGGCCGCGCGATCGACCAGTTCCCGCCGGCGGGCTCCGAGCTCGAACCGGGCGACACGGTGACGATCGTCGTCGGCAAGCGGCCGCCAGCGGCGCCGCCGAAGAAGAAGCGCCATGAGGGTCGCGGTCCTCTCCGGCGGACGCTCCTCCGAGCACGACGTCTCGCTGCGCTCCGGCGCCTCGGTCGCGCGCGGGCTGCGAGGCGGCCGGGCACGAGACGGTCGACGGTGACGATCGGCCGCGACGGGCGCTGGAGCTGCGACGGCGCCGCGGTGGAGCTGGTCGCCGGGCGGCGGGCTGCTCGGCGCCGACGCGGTCTTCCCGGCCCTGCACGGCGCCTTCGGCGAGGACGGCAGCGTCCAGGGGCTGCTGGAGTGCTCGACGTCCCCTACGTCGGCTCCGACGTGCTCGCCTCGGCGATCTGCATGGACAAGCTGACCCTGAAGCGCCTCTTCGCCCAGCACGGCGTCCCCCAGGTCGAGTTCGCAGCGGCCGGCGAGGAAGGCTGGCGCGAGCGCTGCGCGGCGCTGGGCCTGCCGCTCTGGGTGAAGCCGTCGCGGATGGGCTCAAGCGTCGGCATCACCCGCGTCGCCGATCTGGCCGAGCCTCGACGCCGCGGTCGAGCTGGCCCTGCGCCACGACCCGCGGGTCATCGTCGAGGCCTCGGCACGCGGTCGCGAGGTCGAGTGCTCGGTGCTCGGCAACGAGTCGGCCCGAGACCTCGCCCCCGGGCGAGGTCGTCGCCAACGCCGAGCTGGTACGACTTCGAGGCGAAGTACGAGCGAGGGGGGGATGGAGCTGCGGGTCCCGGCGCCGATCACCGCGCGAGCAGGCCGCCCGCGTCCGCGAGCTCGCCACCGACGATCTTCGCCCTCGCCGGCTGCTCCGGCCTCGCCCGCTGCGACTTCTTCGTCGAGCCCGGCGGCGAGGTGCTGGTCAACGAGATCAACACGATGCCCGGCTTCACCGAGACCAGCGTCTACGCGAAGCTGCTCGAGGCGGGCGGCATCGCCTACCCCGACCTCTGCGACCGCCTCGTCGCGCTCGCGGTCGAGCGCCACCGCCGCGCCCGCTCCTACGAGTTCTGAGCCGCGCTCAGTTGAGCAGCTTGACGTCGCTGATCTCGACCTGGTAGCGGCCTTCCTGGTCGCGCGCCGGCGCCGCCTTGTTGAACCAGATCAGGAAGTACCTGGCGGGCGGGTGCGAGGCTGAGTTCGACTTCCTCGGTGGTCGCCGGCGTCGGTCACCTCGCCGACCGGTTCGCCCCATCCGGAGAGTTCTGCCGGCGGCCCCGAGGCGGCGGCGAAGATCTGCGCGTCCCAGCCCGGGGTCGGGGTGCGGATCACCATCGTCGTCGGCGTCGCCGGCGACTTGGTCGTCACGTAGAGGCCGACGCCGGGGTCGGGCCCGGTCTTGGTGCCGGCGAAGGTTTCGGTGTCGTAGTGCTCGGTGGTCCAGGCGGTCCCGGTCGGGTTGCCGTCGACGGCGAGGTCGACCGTCGCCGGGTCCTCTTCGCCGTCGCCCTGGGGGTCGTAGTCGGTGGCGGAGGAGATCGCCACGGTCGAGCCCTTGCCCTTGAGCGCGCCGCCCCCGCCGCCCGCCGCTGCTGATGAGCTGCACGGCCAGCAGCGCGCCGGCGGCGACCAGGACCAGCAGCGCGATCGCCGCCCAGGACCAGCGGCCGCGGCTGGAGAGCTTGCGTTTCGGCGGCGGCACCGCGTCGAGCACGCTGGTCGCCTCGCCGGTGGTCGAGCCGGCCCGCGCCGCCTCGACCTCGAGCGCGGTCGAGAGGTCGTCGATCATCTCGCCGATCTCCTGGTAGCGCTCGGCGGGGTCCTTGGCGGTCGCCCGCTCGACCACCAGCGCCGCCGCCGCGGAGATCTCCGGCCGGCGCTGCTGCACGTCGGGCAGCTCCTCGTTGACGTGTTTCATCGCCACCCCGACCTGGCTGTCGGCGTGGAAGGGGACCTGGCCGATCAGCATCTCGTAGAGGACGACGCCGAGCGAGTAGATGTCGGAGCGCGGGTCGACCCTGTGGCCCATCGCCTGCTCGGGGGCGACGTAGTCGGTGGTGCCGAGGACGCGGCCGGTGGCGGTCATCCCGTCCTGCTCGAGCTGGCGCGAGATCCCGAAGTCGGTCAGCTTCGCCCGCCCCTCGGCGTCGATCAGGACGTTCTGCGGCTTGATGTCGCGGTGGACCATGTTGCGGGCGTGGGCGACGGTGAGGCCGCGGGCGATCTCGATCGCGTAGGCGAGCGCCTCCTGGGTGTCGAGCGCGCCGACCCGGGCGATCCGCTGCTTCAGCGTCTCCCCTTCGACGTACTCGAAGACGATGTAGGGGTGGCCGCCGTCCTCGCCGGCGTCGATCACCGAGACGACGTTGGGGTGGGAGAGCTTCGCCACCGCCCGCGCCTCCTGGCGGAAGCGCTCGAGCTGGTCGGGCTGCTCGGACATCTCGCGGTGCATCACCTTGACCGCGACCGGCCGGTCGAGGGTGGCGTCGCGGGCGAGGTAGACGGTCGACATGCCGCCGCTGCCGAGCTTGGCCTCCAGCCTGTAGCGGCCGGAGAGCACGGTGCCGATCATCTGCGAGCTGGTCGAGCGGGGATCCATCTAGTTCTGCATATTGTCGGGCACGTGTCCGTACAGGTTCGCTGCTGCACCGACCCCGCCTGCTCCTGGTCGTGGGGAGCCAGCCAGACCTTTCAGGCGCGGGTTACTCGCTTCGATCCGTCGACCGTTCGGCCGATCCGTTTTGCAGCCGGGTAGTGGGGGCGGAGCAGATCGAGCGCCGTCTGCTCGTCTCCCTCAGGGACGACGACGCAGAAGCCGCAGCCCATGTTGAAGACGTCGTGCATCTCCTCCTCGGAGACGCCGCCGCGCTCCTGGATCAGATCGAAGATCGGGGGGACGGGGAGCGGGTCGTCGATCTCGTAGCCGACCTCGGCCTTGAGGCGCAGCAGGTTGCCGAGGCCACCGGAGGTGATGTGGGCGAGGCCGCGGACGTCGACCTCGGAGCGCAGCAGCTCGACGATCGGCTTGACGTAGATCTCGGTCGGCTCGAGCAGGACGTCGCCGAGGGGGCGACCGAGTCGCTCGTCGTCGAGGGAGATCCCGGCGAGAGCGGCGCGGGCGAGCGTGTAGCCGTTGGAGTGGATCCCGGAGGAGGGCAGGCCGATCGATCGAGTCGCCCGGCCGCACCGCCGAGCCGTCGACGATCGCGTCCAGCGCGACCGTGCCGAAGCAGGCGCCGGAGACGTCGACGCTGGAGACCAGGTCGCCGAGCTGGGCCAGCTCGCCGCCGGGGATCTCGACCCCGGCCAGCTCCGCCCCGCGCGCCAGCCCGACCCCGATCTGCTCGCAGACCGCCGGGTCGGCTTTCTGCACGGCGATGTAGTCGAGCATCGCCAGCGGCTCGGCGCCGACGCAGATCACGTCGTTGACGTTCATCGCCACGCAGTCGATCCCGACCGTGTCGAAGCGGCCCAGCTCCTCGGCGACCAGCAGCTTGGTCCCGACCCCGTCGGTCGAGAGCGCGATCCCGGTCCGTTCTCGTCGATCCTGATCACGCTGGCGTAGTGCCCCGGCAGCGGCACCTGCAGCGAGGGCCGGTCGAGCTCGATCGCCCCAAGCGCCCGCACCAGCCCGGCGACGGCCGCGTCCGCCGCCCCCTGGTCGACCCCGGCTCTGGCGTAGGCGTCTCGCTCATCGCTGCCGCAGCTTTACAAGAACGGCGGCGGCCAGCGCCGCCCGGTAGGCCGCGTAGGGCCAGAGGGCCCGGTCGCGCTCGACCAGGCCGATCAGGCGCTGGGAGGCGAGGGTCGAGGCGAAGGAGGCGGCGACGCCGACGGCCAGCGAGCGGCGCAGCTCCGGGGTGGTGCCGCGGCGGGCGAGGCGGGCGCCCTTCAGGGCGGTGGCGCCGACGATGATCGGCAGCGCGATCGTGCGCGAGAGCAGGTTCGCCTGGTCGCGCGAGAAGCGGCGCCAGCGGGCCGCGGCGAGGGTGACGCCGTTGCGGGAGACGCCCGGGGCCAGCGCCGCCGCCTGGGCGACGCCGAGCGCCAGACCGTCGGCCAGCGTCGCGTCGCCGCGCCCGCGCCGCTGCGGCCGGGTGTCGGCGACGAGCATCGCCGCGGCGCCGGCGAGCAGCCCGAAGGCGGTCGCCCGCGGGCCGCCCAGCCGCCGCTCGATCGGCCGCTCCAGGGTGTAGCCGACGACCGCCGCCGGCAGGAAGGAGAGGCCGAGGAAGCACGACCCGGCGGCCGTCGAAGCTGGCGCAGCTCCTCGGCGATCACCCGCCGCTGGCCGATCAGCAGCGCCGCCGCGGCGCCGGTGTGGAGCGCGACCTCGAAGCTCTTGCGCACCTCCGGGTCGATCGCCTCCCAGTCCCAGCCGGCCAGCCAGGGGACGAGGACGATGTGGGCCGAGCTGGAGACCGGCAGCAGCTCGGCCGGTCCCTGGACGAGGCCCAGCGCGATCGCGCGCCGGGTCGGGATGCCGCCCTCGCCGGTCCTCGCTCAAGCGCCGCTGCGGCCGGCGGGCTCCGGCGTCGCGACGGCCTCGCCCTCGTCGTCGCCGTCGCCACCGCCGCGCCGCCGCTTGACGATCAGGTAGACGATGCCGGCGACGATCGCCGCGAGCGACGAGGTAGTCGAGGTAGCCGAGCTTGTGGCGCCAGTCTTCCCAGTTGTCGCCGACGCTGTTCGCCCGATCAGCGCCAGCGCCAGCACCCAGGGGATCGAGCCCAGCAGGGTGAAGGCGGTGAAGCGCCAGAAGGGCATCTTCGCGACGCCGGCCGGCAGCGAGATGAAGGTGCGGATGATCGGCAGCATGCGGGAGAAGAAGACGGTCGCGGCGCCGTAGCGCTCGAACCAGTCGTCGGCCCATTTCAGGTGCTTGGGGCTGACGTGGATCAGCTTGTTCTTCTCCAGCAGGTCGAGCCGGCCGTAGTAGCCGACCGCGTAGGCGATCCAGGAGCCGGCGAGGTTGCCGAGCACGCCGGCGGCGACGACCCCGAACAGGGTCAGTTCGCCCTTGGAGACGCTGAAGCCGGCGAACAGCATGATCGCCTCGCTCGGGATCGGGATGCAGGCCGACTCCAGCGTCATCAGCAGGAAGACCGCGGCGACGCCGGCCGAGCCGATGAATTCGGTGGCCGACGTCGACGATCGGTTCGACGATCTTGTCGGTGATGCTGGCGAGGAGGATGCAGCATGCGAGAAGCGGAGATTGTAGGGCCTGTAGCGTGAACAGCCACTAAACTCGCCCGGTACTCATGAGCCGGTTGAACCACCCCGTCTATCGCAACCGGGTTCTGCAGGTGGCGGCCGACGCGGTCGCTCGTCGCCCTCGCCTTCTTCCTCGCGTTCCAGCTGCGGTTCCTCGACGAACCGCACGGCTGCCGCACCGCTACCAGGTGCTCTTCGTGCAGTCGGTCGGCTTCGTCGTCGTCGGCAAGCTCGTCGTCTTCGCCGCCTTCGGGCTCTACCAGAAGTGGTGGCGCTACGTCACCGGCCGCGACTTCCTGCTGATCTTCCGCGCCGTCGCCGTCGCCAGCGCGATCCTCGTCGTCCTCTTCGCCGTCGCCAAGCCGTTCGCCCACACGCTGCCGCGCTCGGTCGAGGTGACCGACTTCGTGCTGACGATGATGCTGATCGCCGGCGCCCGCTTGGCGGTGCGGCTGATCGTCGAGCGGCCCACCCGCGGCGCCCGCCTGCCCAAGCACGAGGTGCTGGTGATCGGCGCCGGCTCCGGCGGCCAGATGGTCGTCCGCGAGCTGCAGCTCAACCCCAACCTCGGCGCCACCGCGATCGGCTTCATCGACGACGACCCGCGCAAGCGGGGGATGCGGATGCTGGGCCTGAAGGTGCTCGGCTCGACCGGGGAGATCGCAGACGATCCTCGACGAGACCGAGCCCGACGAGGTCGTGATCGCGATCCCCTCGGCGCCGGGGACGCTGCGCGGCCAGGTCGTCGCCGCCTGCCGCGAGCGCGAGATCCGGGTCCGCACCCTGCCGACCGTCTTCGAGCTGCTGCGCGGCGGCGTCCAGCTCAACAAGCAGCTGCGCGAGGTCCGGGTCGAGGACGTGCTCGGGCGCGAGCCGATCGTCGTCGAGCTCGACCGGGTCGGCGCCTACCTGCGCGACCGCATCGTCCTCGTCACCGGCGCCGGCGGCTCGATCGGCTCCGAGCTCTGCCGCCAGATCGCCCAGGTCAAGCCGCGGCTGCTGGTGATGCTCGACCACGCCGAGGACAACCTCTTCGAGATCGACCGCGAGATGGTCGAGCTGCGCCACTTCACCAACGTCGAGTCGGTGCTGGCGGACTGCAAGGAGCCGCACCGGATGCTGGAGGTGATGCAGCGCTTCAAGCCGAGCGTCGTCTTCCACGCCGCCGCCTACAAGCACGTGCCGCTGATGGAGGCCAACCCGCTCGAGGCCGTCCGCAACAACGCGATCGCGACCCGGATCACCGCCGAGACCGCCGCCGCCTCCAAGGTCGAGCGCTTCGTCCTGATCTCGACCGACAAGGCGGTCAACCCGCAGACGGTGATGGGCGCCTCCAAGGCGATGGCCGAGTGGATCGTCGAGAACGCCGGCAACGCCCACCCCGGCACCCGCTTCGCCTCGGTCCGCTTCGGCAACGTCCTCGCCTCCTCGGGCAGCGTCGTGCCGATCTTCCGCAACCAGATCGAGCGCGGCGGCCCGGTCACCGTCACCCACCCGGAGATGACCCGCTACTTCATGACGATCCCGGAGGCGGTGCAGCTGGTGATCCGGGCCGGCGACATCGGCGCCGGCAAGGGCGAGGTCTTCGTCCTCGACATGGGCGAGCCGGTGAAGATCGTCGACCTCGCCCACAACATGATCCGGCTCGCCGGCTACGAGCCCGAGCGCGACATCGCCGTCGAGTTCACCAAGCCCCGGCCCGGCGAGAAGCTGCACGAGGAGCTGTTCGGCGCGGCCGAGAAGCTGCAGCCGACGGCGGCGCGCAGGATCAACCGCGCCGTCCGCCAGGTGCCGCTGGACTCGGCCTGGGTGGAGTCGACCCTGGCTTCGCTCGAACACCTGGTGATGGCCGGCGACGAGGCTAATTTGGCCGAGCGGGTGGTGCAGCTGATCGCCGCGCCGGGCGGCGACGCGGCGGCGGTCGTCTCCGGCGAATAGCCTCTCGCAGCCACTTTGGTCCGGGTCATCGAACAAATAGGCGCGTTCGCCGGTCTCGCCGCCTTCCTCGGCCTCGGCGTCTTCGCCCTGCTCTCGTTCGCCCACGGGCGCGACATCCGCCGCCTGCGCGACTGGGCCGGCTCGGCGCCGGAGCGCGACGCCGAGCGCAAGGAGACGACCTCGGCGATCGCCGCCCAGCGGGCCGAGGAGCTGCGCCGGCTGGAGGAGAGCCGCACCGCCGAGCACGAGGCGGTGAGCAGGCGGGAGGAGCGCCGGCAGCGCCGCGACGCCGGCCTGCCGGAACTGACCCGGCGCGAGCGCTTCTCCGAGCGCACGGCGGCGATCGGCGAGCGGATGGCCGAGCCGCGCTACCTGGTCGGGCTCTTCCTCGTCGTCGTGGCGATCGCGGTCGGGATCGGCTACGCGGTCCTCGGCGGCTCCGGCGAATCCAGCGCCAAGCACGGCAAGCAGGCGGCGGCGAAGACGCAGCCGGGCGAAATCGAAGTCGCCGTCCTCAACGGCACCGCGGTGCCGGGGCTCGCTGCCAGCTACAGCGACAAAGTCGGGCACAAGGGCTTCCAGACGGGCACCGTCACCAACAGCAGCTCCAGCTACGCCGAAAGCGTGGTCATGTTCAAGCGCGGTCACAAGCCGGAAGCGAAGACGGTCGCCAGTCAGCTGGGGATCGAAAAGCTGCAGTTGATGAACGGGGAAATCGAAGGCGTCTCGGCTGGGGCGAACGTCGCGGTGATCGTCGGCGAGGACAATGCCGCGGCGGCGGGTTAGTCCGGCCGCACCGGTCTTCGCGCTTCTCGTCGTCCTCACCGTCGCCGCCTTCGGCTGGGCGCAGCGGCTGAAGCGGGACCCGCTGGTGCTGGACCGGGTCAGCTACGTCGGCGCCCCGCTGCTGCACCCGGAAAACCCGGTCCACAGCTTCACCCCGAACGGCGACTGCCACTACGACCGCATCCGCATCCGCTTCCGCGTCACCCAGTCCGACCACGCCACCGTCCAGGTCGTCAGGCCAGGCGGCAAGGTCGTGATTACCCTCGCCCGCGACCGCTTTCTCAAGCGCTACCACTTCTTCACCTTCTACTGGGACGGCCGCAGCCGCGAAGACGGGATCGCGCCGCCGGGCCGCTACAAGCTGCGGGTCAAGCTGCTCGGCCAGGAACGGACGCTGGTGCCGCCGGGGACGATCCGGCTGCACCGGGCACCTCACCGGGCATCGAAGGCCTGCGGGAAAGCGCCCGGGTCAGCGCCCTCGCCGAGGCCGGCGCCTTGAGCGACTTCCTGGCGATCGTCGGCGTCCTGGTCGCGGCCGGGGCGAGCGCCGCGTCGATCCTGCTGCCGGCGGGGCGCCTGCGCTCGGTGGCGATGCTGCTCGCGATCGCCCTCTTCCCGATCCTCATCCTCGGCGACCAGTGGCACACTCAGCAGATCGTCGACCTCCGCGATCACACCTCGCGGATCGCGGCGCTGCTCGCGATCGGGCTGGCGATCGTCGGGGGGCTGGCGTTCGTCTTCCGCCGCTGGCCGCTGCTGATGCCGCTGGCGATCGTCGCCGCTCTCCCGTTCCGCGTCCCGCTCCACGCCGGCGGAGACACGGCGAATCTCCTGGTCCCGCTCTACCTGGTGATCGCCGCCGGGGTCGTAGCCGTTTTGCTGCGCGACTGGGCGGATCCTCCGGGGGACGCCGCCCCGACAGGACCCGCCGGCCGAGCCGCGCGGTGGCTGCCCAGGGTCCTCGCCGCCGTGGTGGTTCTTTATGCAGTTCAGACGTTGTATTCGGGCGACTTCTCGAAGGGGCTGCAGAACGTCTGCTTCTTCTTGGTGCCGTTCACGGTGGCCTACGGGTTGCTCGCTGACGTTGAGTGGGATCGGAGGCTTTTGAAGCTGGTGCTGTGTGTCGTGGTCGCCGAGGCCGTGGCCTTCGTGCTGGTCGGGTCCGTCGAGTACGTGACGAGAAGCCTGTTCTGGAACGACCAGGTGATCAGCTCGAACGAGTTCCACACTTACTTCCGGGTCAACTCGGTCTTCTGGGACCCCAACGTCTACGGGCGCTACCTAGCTCTCGTAATCGTCGCCGCGATGGCCGCATTGCTGTGGGTCAAAGACCGGCGTAATTTCGCGCTGCTGACCGTGGCGGTCGCGATCCTCTGGCTGGGGCTGGCGCAGACGTTCTCGCAGTCGAGCTTCATCGCGTTGCTTGCTGGCCTCGCTGTTCTTGCGGCGATCCGCTGGAGCTGGCGCTGGACGTTGGGAGCCGTCGTCGTGGGCTTGGTCGCCGCGATCATCGTCGTCACCCTGGTCGGCGGCTCCGGCAAGGTCAACTTCTCCCGCCTCAACATCGACACCAGCGGCCGCGCCAACCTGGTCCAGGGAGGCCTCGACCTATTCGGCGAACGCCCAATCCAGGGCTACGGCTCGGGCTCCTTCCAGACCGCCTACCGCGACCACGCCAAGAACAAGAACGTCCCAGTCTCCGTCTCCCACACCGAGCCGGTCACCGTAGCGGCGGAGCAGGGTTTGCTGGGCCTGGCCCTCTATATCGCCCTGATCGTGGTGGCGCTGTGGACGATGTGCTCGGGAATTGGGACAAATCTTCCGGCGGGTGGCGGGGTGGCGGGGGATGCCGCCCCGACAGGACCCGCCGGCCGAGCCGCGGTGCTGGCCGCCTTCGTCGCGCTGCTGGTCCACACGATGGCCTA
Source organism: uncultured Solirubrobacterales bacterium (assembly GCA_963785775.1). Lineage (GTDB taxonomy): Bacteria > Actinomycetota > Thermoleophilia > Solirubrobacterales > 70-9 > VAYN01. Next base: position 1,008,614 of record CAWAWH010000003.1, read on the forward strand.
CGCAGGTTTCTTCGAGGACCCGATCGCGTGGGTCTTGCTGGCGACCGGCGCTTCTCTGGCAGCAATGCCGGTCCGCGAGCAGACGTAGGCTCCTGCGGTGTCGGGATACCTGCGCCGCCTCGCGACGACCGGCGCCGCCTACACGGCGGCGAGCATCCTCTCGAAGGTCATCGCGGTGGCGCTGCTGCCGCTCTACACGCGCTACCTGACCCCGGCGGACTACGGCGCCGCCGAGGTGATGTTCGCGGCGGTCGTCTCCGCCAGCATCGTCGTCCGCCTCGGCCTGATCGAGGCCCTGCTGCGCTTCTACTACAAGGACGGCGAGGACCCCGCCCGCGTCGTCGCCAGCACCTTCGCCGGGCTCTTCTGGCTCTCCACGATCGGCGCCCTCCTCGCCTTCCCCTTTGCGACGCCGATCTCCGAAGCGCTGCTCGCCCGCCCCGCCACCGACCTCGCCCGGATCTCGATCGGCGGCCTCTGGGTGCTGACGATGTTCGAGTTCATGCTGACCCTGTTCCGGCTCGAGGAGCGGGCCCGGGCCTTCTTCGTGACGACGATCCTCAACGTCCTGGTCACCATCGGCCTCACCGTCGTCCTCGTCGTCGGCGCCGGCGAGGGCGCCCGCGGCCTGCTGGTCGGCAGTTATGCCAGCGGCGCCGTCTTCGTGCTCGGCCTGATCGCCTACCAGCGGCGCCGCCTCTCCCTGACGCTTCGACCGCGAGCTGCTGCGGCGGCTCCTGCGCTTCGGCCTGCCGACGATGCCGGCCGAGGCCTCGCTCTACCTGCTCAACTTCGTCGACCGGATCATCATCGTCCGCTCCGCCGGGCTCGCCGAGGCCGGCCTCTACTCGCTGGCGGTCAAGTTCGCCCAGGCGGTCAACGTCCTCGTCCGCGGCTTCCAGCTCGCCTGGCCGCCGCTCGCCTACTCGATCCGCGACGACGACGAGGCCCGCGGCGCCTACGCCACCGTCGTCACCCTCTTCGTCGCCGGCTGCGCCTTCGTCGTCACCGGCATGTGGCTGTTCTCGCGCTGGATCGTCCGCGCCCTCGCCGCGCCCGAATTCTTCGGCTCCTACAAGGCGATCGGCCTGATCTCCACCGCCGTCACCCTCTACGCGCTCTACATGGTCCTGGTCGTGATCCTCGGCCGCACCGGCCGCACCGAGTTCAACTTCCCGGCCGCGATCGCCGCCCTCGTCGCCAACGTCGTCCTCAACCTGATCCTGGTGCCGTCGCTGGGGATCGTCGGCGCCGGCCTCGCCCTGGTCGCCTCCTACCTGGTCGTGCTGGCGCTGATGTACGGGTTCACGCAGCGGCTCTTCCCGGTGCCCTACCAGTGGGGGCGCCTGGCCCGGGTGGTGCTGACCTCGGCGGTCCTGGTCGGCGCCGGCGAGCTGCTGCTCCCGACCTCCGGCGTCGCCGGCCTGCTCGGCCGCTGCGCCCTCTTCGCCGCCTACCCACTGGTCCTCCTCGCCAGCGGCTTCTTCACCCCCGACGAGCGCGTCTGGCTCGGCCGCCTGCGCCACCCCGCCGAGCTCGCGGCCGGGATGCGGGTTCTGCGGGCCGGGCCCAGCGCCGTCGACGGCCGCCTGCCCGAGGTCTACGAGGCCGAGCGCATGGACGAGGACGCCCGCCTCTAAACGAGGCCCGCCCGATCGCGCAGGCTCTCTCCCCGGTTGGGGAAGAGCGCCTGGCGGGCGTGCGCCCGGTAGACGCGAGCCGGCTGCCCGGGCAGGACAGTGGCGACGAGGGCTCGCAGCGCGTAGGACCAGGAGGTGAGCACGCGGACCGCCAGCGCCGCGGCACTCCCGTGGTGCTTGCGCATGTAGAGGTCGCGGTTGCGGTGGAACTCGACGATCCGCGGCAGGCCCTCGGCGAGGTCGGTGGAGAGCTGGTCGTGGTGGACCGCGACGGCAGCGGGGACGAAGAGCGAGTGCCAGCCGGCGTCGGCGAGGCGCTTGGCGAAGTCGCACTCGTCGTAGTAGACGAAGAAGGCGGGGTCCATGAAGTCGACCGCAGCCGCCGCCTCGCGGCGCACCATCAGCGCGCTCGACTGCGCCCAGTCGACCCGCCGGGTCGCCGCGCCCCTGCTCTCGACCGTGAGCCAGCGGTGCAGGAAGAGCGCCCCGGCGAGCGCCATCCCGACGCCGGGGAAGCGCCAGGCGCAGGGGACCGGCTCGCCCTCCGAGTCGAGCAGCTGCGGCCCCGCGGCGGCCGCCCTCGGGTCGGCCTCGAGCGCCGCCAGCAGCGCCGCGCTCGACCCCGGGCGCAGCTCGGAGTCCTCGTTCAGCAGTAGGCAGTAGCGTCCCCGCGCCTCCCGCATCAGGGTCGAGTCGTTCTCCGCCTTGCCGGTCCGGCGCTCCAGCTCGATCAGCTGGATCCCGCCACCCAGCCCCCGCACCGCCTCGGCCGAGCCGTCGTCGGAGGCGTTGTCCAGGACCAGCACCTCGCGCTCGACCCCGGCCGGGTGGGTGCGCTCGATCGAGGCCAGGCAGGCGAGCAGCAGCTCGCGGCCGTTCGTGTTCACGACGCAGTAGGAGAGCGTGGGGGGCACGGGCCTATCCCGGTAGAGGTTCCACTTAACTTTTTCCGAACACAGCTGGGAGGCTGTCCAACATCCCCGCCGCGGAAAAAGTACAAGACGTTCCACCTCTACCGGGATAGGCCCTGCACCAAGCGATGAAGGTCCAGCTAATCGACCCGTCGGCGTTTACGCCTCCGTACGACCGCGCTCTCGCGGCAGCGCTGGCGCGAGCGGGGGCTGAGGTCGAGCTGGTGACGAGTCCGCTTCCTCTACGGGCCGGTGCCCCCGGCCGAGGGCTACCGGGTCGAGGAGCGCTTCTACCGGCGCAGCGCCCGCCGCGGCCTGGAGGCTTCCGCCCGCCTCCCCTTCAAGGCGGCCGAGCACGTGCCGGACATGCTGCGCCTGCGCCGCCAGGCCGACGCCGACGTGATCCACTTCCAGTGGCTGACCGTCCCGGCGCTCGACGCCCACCTGCTGCCGAAGCTGCGGCCGCGGGTGATGACCGCGCACTACATCCTGCCCCCCGCGCCGAACCGCCTCCAGGTCGCCGCCGCCCGCCGCCTCTTCGGCAGCATGGACGCCGTCGTCGCCCACTCCGAGCACAGCGCCGCCCGCCTCCGCGACGAGGTCGGCCTCGACCCCGGCCGCGTCCGCGTCATCCCCCATGGCGCCTTCGACTACCTCACCCGGCTGCCGGAGGAGAAGCCGCTGCCGGCCGAGCTGGCGGGCGCCGAAGGGCCGGTGATCCTCTCCTTCGGCCTGCTCCGCCCCTATAAGGGGATCGAGAACCTGCTCGCCGCCTTCCGCCACGTCGCCGGGGCCGAGCTCTGGGTCGTCGGCAACCCGCGCATGGACGTCGGGCCGCTGCGCGAGCTCGCCGCCGCCAAGCGGGGCGGCCGCGTCCGCTTCGTCACCCGCTTCGTCGAGGACGCTGAGATCCCGGCGATCTTCCGCCGCGCCGACGTCGTCGCCCTGCCCTACCTCGACGCCGAGCACTCCGGCGTCCTCTACACCGCCCTCGCCTTCGGCAAGCCGCTGGTGCTCAGCGGCGTCGGCGGCTTCCCCGAGGTGGCCGCCACCGGCGCCGCCCGCCTGGTCCCACCTGGCGACGTCGCCGCCCTCGCCGCCGCCCTCGCCGAGCTGACCGGCGACGAGGCCGCCCGCGCCGAGCTCGCCGCCGCCGCCGCCCGCGCCGCCGCCGGGCCCTTCTCCTGGGACGAGGCCGCCCGCCTCACCCTCGACCTCTACCGCGAGCTGATCGAGGCCCGCCCGTGACCGCGGTCGAAGTCGTCTTCTGGCTCTGCGCCGGCCTGATCGTCTACACCCACGCCGGCTACCCGCTGGCGCTCCTGCTCCTCACCCGCACCACCCGCCGACGGGCCGAAGACATCCCTCTGGCGGACGAAATCGGCCCATCGGCCGGGGATGCCGGGGAGCTGCCCCGGGTCTCGCTGTTGATCCCGGCCTATGACGAGGAGGAGGTGATCGCCGCCAAGGTCGCCGACGCCCTCGCCCTCGACTACCCGCGCGAGCTGTTGCAGGTGATCGTCGCCTCCGACGGCTCCGCCGACGCCACCGTCGAGCGCGCCCGCGCGGCCGGCTCCGACCTCGTCCTCGACCTCCCCGCCACCGGCAAGGTCGCCGTCCTCAACGCCGCCGCCGAGGTCGCCGACGGAGAGCTGCTCGCCTTCTCCGACGCCAACTGCGCCTGGGCGCCGGACGCGCTGCGGCGGCTGATCGAGCCCTTCGCCGACCCCAGCGTCGGCTACGTCTGCGGCCAGGTCCGCTTCGTCGACTCCGGCGGCGGCAACCTCGAGGGCGCCTACTGGCGCTACGAGATGGCGGTGCGGCGGATGGAGTCGTCGCTGGGCGGGGTGACCGCGGGCAACGGCGCCATCTACGCGGTCCGCGCCTCCGCCTACCTGGCGCTGGAGCCGTCCGGCAGCCACGACCTCTCCCTCCCCTTCCTGTTCGCCAAGCGCGGCCTGCGCTCGCTCTACGTACCCAGGGCCCGGGCCGAGGAGAAGATGGTGCCGACGCTGGAGGGCGAGTTCGCCCGCAAGCGGCGGATGATGGTCGGGCTCTGGGACATCGTCGTCGGCGAAGGGATGCTGCGGCCACACGGCTACTCGCTGCTCTACGCCTTCGAGATCGCCTCGCACCGGCTGCTGCGCTACGCCAGCCCGGCCCTGCACGTCGTCCTCCTCCTTGCCAACCTGATCCTGCTCGGCCAGGGCTGGATCTACGTCGTCACCATGCTCGCCCAGCTGGCGCTGCTGGCGGCGGCGGCGCTGGCGCGCCGCTGGCCGCGGGCGCCGCTGCGCGGCGCCCGCTACTACGTGCTGACCACGGCCTCGATCGCCGTCGGCTTCTGGGACCGCCGCCGGCACGGCGCGGGTGGGCGCTGGGAGAAGGCGGAAGGTACCCGGTAGCGATGTCTAGATTCGTCGACATTCTCATCGCCGCCGCCGCGCTGGTTCTGCTCTCGCCCCTTCTCCTAGTCGCGGCGATCGCTATCAAGCTCGGCAGCCGCGGGCCGGTGATCTACCGCCAGCGCCGGGTCGGCCGGGGGGGCGCCGAGTTCGAGATGTGGAAGCTGCGGACGATGGTCGCCGGCTCCGACCCGGTCGGGGTGGGGACGATCGTCTACCGCGACGATCCCCGCGTCACCCGCGCCGGCCGCTTCCTGCGCCGCACCTCGCTCGACGAGGTGCCGAACCTGGTCAACGTCCTCCGCGGCGAGATGGCGATCGTCGGCCCCCGCCCGACCATTCCAGCCCAGGTCGACGATTACACGCCGCGTCAGAACCGCCGCCACGAGGTCCTGCCCGGGATCACCGGCTGGGCCCAGGTCCAGGGCCGCGCCGGCATCCCCTGGGAGGAGCGGATCGAGCTCGACCTCTGGTACGTCGATCACCGCAGCGCCGCCCTCGACGCCCGCATCCTCGCCAAGACCGTCTGGCTGGTAATCACCGCCCAGGGCCTGGCCCCCGACTAGGGTTCCAGCATGGAGGATCGGCCCGAAGGTCAGCTTGCGGCGGTTCCAGCCGGGGGATGCGCCAGCGGTGCATCGCTGGTTCAACAACCCGGCGGCGACGGCCTCGCTGATGGAGCAGCGCGACGGCTTCTCGCCGGAGCAGGCCGAGGGCTGGACGCGGCGGGCGATGGACGACTCCGGCGAGGATCGCAAGTTCGCGATCGTCGTCGCGGGCTACGACGAGCCGGTCGGCTTCACCGCCCTCTACGGGCTCTTTCGCCAGACCGCGCCGGAGCTGGGGGCGCTGATCGGCGACGACGTGCGCGGCAAGGGCGTCGGCCGCCGCGCCGAGGCGCTGACGATCGCCAGGGCCTTCGACGAGTACGGCGCCCACCGCGTCTACGGCCGCATCCCCGCTCGCAACGAGATCGCCAAGAAGACCGTGACCAGCCTCGGCTGGAGTGCACGAGGGGACGATGCGCGCCCACCTCGCCCGCGAGGGCGCGCCGCCCGACGACTGCGAGGTCTGGGGCGTGCTCCCCGACGAGTTCCGCGCCGCCGCCGCGGACATCTTCGGGTGAGCCCCACGCCCGCCACCGCCGAGTTGATGGAGGACCGCGGCGAAGCCGCGGCCCTGCGGACTTCTTCCGCTCCCGCCCCTTCCTCGACGCCGAGGGCGCCACCCACACCCTGCGCATCGCCGTCCCCGGCAGCGCTGAGCTGCTTGCGCCCCTGATCGTCCGTCAGATCGGCGAGGGCCCCGAGCGCGACGCGATCTCCCCCTACGGCTACCCGGGCCTGGTTGAGGCTGATAGGGGTCGGGGGCATGCCCGTCCGAGCCTCCCCGCTGTTGCTCGGACGGGCATGCCCCCGACCCTCCCCGCCCTCGATCCAGCGAAGGTCGACTTCTCCGCCACCGGCCTGGTCAGCGTCTTCCTCCGCCACCGGCTCGGGCCGCCGCCGCTGACCGGCGCCAGCGAGCGCAACGTCGTTCAGGTCGCCGACCCGGCGCTGGCGCCAAAGAGCCGGCCCAGCGACCGCCGCCAGGTCCGCCGGAACCTCGAGGCCGGCTACGAGCTGGCGCTGGTCCCCGGCGCCGAGACGACCCCTGCGCAGCGGGCCGGCTTCCTCGACGTCTACGAGCAGACGATGCGCCGCACCGATGCCGCCGCCGCGCTACTTCTTCGGCGCCTCCTACTTCGACCGCGTGCTCGGAGCCGAGCGCACCTGGCTCGCCCTTGCCACCGCCCCGGATGGTGAGCTCGCCGCCGCCTCGATCGCCGCCGTCAGCGACGGCTATCCTGCACTACTACCTCAGCGGCAGCGCCGACACCCACCTCCCCGACTCGCCGATGAAGAACGTCGTCGCCGAGCTGATCGAGCTCGCGGCGGAGCTGGCCCTCCCCCTCAATCTCGGCGGCGGCATCTCCCCCGGCGACGCCCTCGAGGAGTTCAAGCGAGGCTTCGCCAACCGCCAAGAGCCCTGGCACACTTCCGAGATCGTCTGCAACGCAGCGAAGTACGCCCAGCTAAGCGCAGGCCACCCTCGCGGCCCCTACTTCCCCGCCTACCGAGCTACGAAGCCGGTTCGGCCGGCGTAGGCCCGGTGAAGGTGAACGCCCGCACCGGCTCGCCCCCGTACTTCCCCCAGGTCACCTTGCCGAAGTCGCGGATCGCGTCGAGCGTGATCGAGCCCTTGTAGGGGGGCAGCCGAGCACGTTGGTCCAGGTCGTCGCCGCCACCTCGTAGGGCATCTTTTCGTTCGGGAAGAGCAGCGTCGCCCCGTACATCGTGTCGTAGAGTCCGATCAGCGCCCGCTGGTCCTTTTCGGGGAGCGCCGGCGCGTACTGGATCTCCAGCCGCCCGTGCTCGAGCGAGTGAACGAAATCGATTTCCGCCGGCATTTCCGAGTAGGCGCCGTCGGCCTGCTGGAAGGGCGGTTCGACGTGCGGCCCCGAGGTGGGCGGGTTGGTCTTGTAGTGCGGCGTCGGCGAGCCCGGCGGGATGTGCTCGTGGCCCTCGTCCGGCAGGTGCAGCCGCAGGACGCAGCCGGCCTTCTTCGCGGCCACGGCCAGGTCGGCGACCCGCAACGGCGGCGGCGTCGTCCCCGTCCGGCTCGTCCGGCTCGACCCCGTTGGTCGAGCCGACCGAGGTGTCGAGGTTGATGTGGGCGTCGCCTCCGCCACCGCTGCTGCTCCCGCCGCTGGCCAGGACCACCACCACGGCGGCGATCGCCAGCACCACGACCGCCGCCACCGCGTAGCCGACGATCAGCCGCGTCCGGTTGGACCCGGCTCTCCGCCGCCTCGGCTTCGATCCGTTCCTGGCGCCGCTTCTCCCGCTCGCTTCGCTCCCCCATGCTTGCCGCCAGCCTAGTCGGCGCTGCCGCTCAGTGTCGCCGCGTCGCCTCGCACCCGCTGCCACGGCCGCGAGGCGCGCAGCGCCCCAGCACCGCCCGCGTCGCCGGCGCCTTGTTCAGCGCGTAGAAGTGGATGCCGGGAGCGCCGGCGATCAGCAGCTCGGCGCACTGCTGGGCCGCGTAGGCGACGCCCAGCTCGAACTCCCGCTCCGGTTCGCCGCCGGCCGCCTCGAAGGCCGCTTCCAGCGGCGCCGGGATCGAGGCGTCGCAGAGCGCGCAGATCCGTTTCGTCTGGGCGAAGCTGGCGACCGGGATCACCCCGGCCAGGATCGGTACCTCGATCCCCCGCGCCCGCGCCGCCCGCACGAAGTCGAAGTAGACCTGGTTGTCGAAGAAGAGCTGGGTGATCAGGAAGCCGGCCCCGGAGTCGACCTTGGTCTTCAGGTAGGAGAGGTCGGTCTCCAGGTCGGGCGCCTCGGGGTGGACCTCGGGGAAGCAGGCGCCGCCGATCGCGAAGTCCCAGCCGGCGGCGATGAAGGCCGCCAGCTCGGCGGCGCTGCCGAGCCCGCCCTCGGGTTGCACGAAGCCCTCCTCGCCCCGCGGCGGGTCACCGCGCAGCGCGAACACGTTCTCGATCCCCGCCGCCTCGATCCGGTCCAGCGTCGCCGCCAGCCCCTCCCTGGTCTCGCCGACGCAGCTGAGATGGGCCATCGTCTCCAGTCCGACCTCGTCCTTCAGCGCCCTGGTGATCTCGACCGTGCCGTCGCGGGTCGAGCCGCCGGCGCCGTAAGTGACCGAGACGAAGTCGAGCTCCAGCCGCCCCAGCTCCCGAGCCGTCTCGTACAGCCCCTCCGTCGCCTCCGCGGTCTTCGGCGGGAAGAACTCGACCGAGAAGGTCGGCCGCCGGGCGGCGATGATCTCGTCGATCCGCATCTGGGGAGGGTAACTGCCCGCGCGAACGCTTCGCGGCCGTCTATCCACTTTGGCCTGGAAGTAGGCCTGGATGTCCTCCAGGTGCTTGCCCTTCGTCTCCGGGACGAACTTCCAGCAGAACCAGAGGGTGACCAGCCCGATGCCGCCGTAGATCCAGAAGGCGCCGGTACGGCCGGCCGCTTCGATCAGCAGCAGGAAGGTCAGCGAGACGATGAAGTTGAAGGTCCAGTTGGCCATCGTCCCCAGCCCGGCGGCCTTGCTGCGCACCGCCAGCGGGTAGATCTCGGCGTTGATCAGCCAGAAGATCGGCCCGAGGCTGATCGCGAAGGAGGCGACGTAGGTCATCAGGCTGACGATCGCGACGACCGAGGCGAGGGTGCTGCCGCCGCCGCCGATTGAAGGCCGCCGCCGAGCGCGAACAGCGAGATCGACATCCCGCTGACGCCGATCATCAGCAGGGTCCGCCGGCCGGCGCGGTCGAGCAGCCGCAGCGCCAGCACCGTGAAGCCGACGTTGATGATCGCCGACCCCGACCGCGGCCAGGATCGAGCCGGCGGAGGAGTTGACGCCGGTGAATTCGACGATCGTCGGCGCGTAGTAGATGACCGTGTTGATCCCGGTCACCTGCTGCAGGATCGCCAGCCCGATGCCGACGAACAGCGCCGCTTTGACGACCGGCTGCAGCAGCTCGCTCCAGGCCCCGGGCTTGTCGTCGAGGCTCTCCTTGATCTCCGCCAGCTCCATGTCGATCGTGTCCGGGTCGTCGACGCGGATCTTCGCCAGCGTCGCCCGCGCGGCGAAGTCGTCGCCGGTCATCACCAGCCAGCGCGGGCTCTGCGGCATCCGCAGCATCCCGAAGGCGAGCGCCAGCGCCGGCACGCAGCCGAGCCCGAGCATCCAGCGCCAGCCTTCGCTGGCGTTGAAGGCGAGCCCGACCAGATAGGCGACGAGGATGCCGATCGTCACCGCCAGCTGGAAGAAGCTGACCAGGCGGCCGCGGCTCTCCGGCGGCGCCACCTCGGAGATGTAGACGGGGGCGGCGGCCGAGGCGAGCCCGATCGCGACGCCGATCACGATCCGGGCGGCGACCAGCACCTCGACCCCGGGCGCCGCGGCGCTGGCCAGGGCGCCGACGATGAAGACGCCGGCGGCGAGCAGGATCATCAGCCGCCGCCCGTAGGTGTCGGCCGCCGGGCCGGCGATCGCGGCGCCGCCGATCGGCGCCGATCGGCACCGCGGCGACGACCAGCCCCTGGGCGAAGCTGCCGAGGTCGAAGTCGCTGCTTGATGAAGAGCAGGGCCCCGGCGATGATGCCGGTGTCGTAGCCGAACAGCAGGCCGCCGAGGCCCGCGATCGCGGCGGTCAGGACCACGTTGCGCCGCGCCCGCCGCGCGGACGCCTCCGATCCCTCGCTCATCCCGGCCGGCACCGTACATCGGCGCACGGACGGGCGCCACACCTCCTCCGTCCCAGCCCGGCCCTTTACCCCGGATTTTGCGGAAACGCGGCGCCGGCACCCCTGGACGAGCCGCGCCGGCGGCGCTAGGTTCGCCCTGCGACCGGGAGAGACCGGTTCCCGCGGAAGCCAAGCGGGAGGCGGTCTCGAAGGTGGCGCAGACGAGCTTCTAAGCGCGAAGGCTACGCGCGAGGCAGGCAACGAGCGTCATCACCGGTCGTTTTTCGTGCCCCGAGCGCTCTGTCCGACTCCGCCGCACCTAGCTTTGGCCGCTGGCCCTGGGAGACCTGCCCTCCCGGCCCGCGACCGGGGCGCACGATCCGGGAGCCGGGCGTCGCCGGCGAACCCCGTGAGCCGTCGTTGCGACTAGCCCGCCCGCTCCCATCTTAGTTCCTGGCAGCCTACTAGGCGAACCCGGCGGCGATCGTCTTGCCGCGGACGCCGCTGGTCGGAGGCGGCGGCTGGCGCGCACCCCGGCTCCAGTCGCGCTCGGCGCGGCAGCTGGAGCGTGAACGACCCCTGCCGCCCTTCGATCGGCAGCGACTGCGTTGCGCTCGGTTCAACCTCCCCAATTCCCTCGCCCCCGTCCTCACCGGCGGCGAAAGGCGCGGCGACGAAGCGGGCCGGCATCGGCCCTTCCTCATCCCGGGGCTCCTCGAAACGGTAGGAGACGACCGCAGCTTGCCCTCCCGCCGCGCCTCGATCCGCGGCGCCGGTGGCGGGCTGCCGGCACTCAGCTCCTGCCCCTGCCACGGCCGCGCCTCCGCGTGCAGCTCCGCCGGGTCCCACCAGTGCGGCTGCTCCCGCGGCCCCTTCGGGCTGTCGGCCTCGAAGAACTCGCGCCGCCTGGTCGAGCCCCAGCGCCCCGGCCACAGGACCCAGCCCGGGCCGTCGTCGCCGATCGCCACCAGGCGCGGGCGCAGCCTCGGCCCGAGCCCGTCGTTGTGGTCGGGGACGACCGGCGCTTCGAAGCTGCCGGCCCGCGGCAGCGAGGCGTGGGAGCCGCGGGCCGGGTAGACGACCGCCACCGGCCCCGCGCCGCCGTCGGCCAGCTCGACCTCGTCCCAGCGCAGCCGTTCGGCGCCGGTGTGCTGGGCGAAGGTCGCCGCCTCCGGCGCCCCGTCGTCGCTCGAGCCGCAGCTGCACCATCTCCCAGTCGCCCTCGTGCTGCTCGATCCCCAGCAGCCCCTTGTCGTCGTAGTAGTAGAAGAACCAGTACTGCAGCCAGAGCCGCCCCTCGCCGTCGCGGCGAGCGTGGCCGTAGGCGACGTCGCCCCGCCCCTGCCGCCGCATCGCCCGGGCATCGGCCGCGCGGAAGCCGCCGCACTCTTCGACGTAGTCGCCGCCGCGGACAAGCTCGCCGTTGGGATAGGTGGAGCCGTGCAGGAAGCCGGCGTCCAGCCTCGGCTCCCCGCCGCTCGGCTCGGCGGCGGCGATCAACGCCCCGTCCTCGCGGTGCAGGGTGTTGCAGCGACCGGGGGCGGCGAACTCGCAGATCGCCGCCACCGAGCCGGCCCGGCAGGTCTCCAGCGAGTCGTACTGGAGCAGCGGCCGGTGGCGCTCGAGCAGCGCGCTCAGCTCCGCCGAGGCCGGCTGCGGGCTGCGCTCGACCCGGCCCGGCCGCCGCGGCCGCAGCCGCCCCACCGGCGTTCGCCGGGCGCTGGCGACGAGCGCCTGGCGCACCCGCTTCTCGCTCATCCAGCGTGGGTGCGGCGGCTCCGGCGGCCGCGGCTCGATGCCGCCGACGGCGGCCAGGCCGCGCTCCCGCAGCGCCGCGTCCGCCAGCAGGTAGCCGTGGTTCTCGAGCACCGCCTGCTCGGCCTCGCCGAAGGCGTCGAGGTCGGTGCGGACCGCGCCGATCACCTCCTCGACCAGCTCCGGCTCGTAGCCGGGCGGGTGGGCGGCGTGGCCGATCTCCCACTCGACGCACTCCTCCCAGCCGGCGGCGAGGCCGCTGAGGATCAGGCCCGAGGCGCCGAAGACGAAGCGCGGTCCCTGCCGCGGCTCTCCCCCCAGCGAGTCGACCAGCTCCCGCGCGTAGCGCTCCTCCACCGCGGCGCCGCCGGGGAAGGGCCGGCGCAGGAAGGCGCGGGCGCGGGCGTTACGCCTCGCGATCGCCCGCATCGGCTCCGCCACCCGCTCCGGCCACTCGCGGTAGCCACCGTCCAGCGGCCAGCTGACCCGCGTCGCCAGCAGCGCCGCGACGATGCTGCCGCCGGCGACCGCGCCCACCGTCCCGGTCTGGGCGAGGATGCCGAGCTCGTTGAGCCGGGTCAGGGCGCCGAGGTGGAAGAGCGCCGCGCGGTAGCCGCCGCCAGCCAGCCAGAGCGCCTTTTCGCCGCGGTCCGCCTCGCCGGGAGCCAGCCCGCCGAGCCGCCCCAGCGTGGGCTGCGCGGCAAGACCGGGCGATTGGGACGGCGCCTCTGGCATCGAAATCCGAGGGCATTTAATCAGTGTCTTTTACTGCAACCGATTGCAGCACTCCAGCTGTGGGAGGATGGCCGGCATGAACGCGAAAGTTCGCTACGAGCGGGTCGGCGCCGCGGCGCTGCTTACCATCGACCGGCCCGAGGCGCGCAACGCGGTCGACGGCGAGACGGCGACGCTGCTGCGCCAGGGCTTCGACGAGTTCGAGGCCGACGCCGGCGCTCGCGCCCTCGTCCTCACCGGCGTCGGCGGCGAGGCCTTCTGCGCCGGCGCCGACCTCAAGGCGCTCGACCTCGACGTCGACGACCCCGCCGGCCCGATGGGCTTCAGCCGCCTCACCCCGTCGAAGCCGGCGATCGCCGCGGTCGACGGCTGGTGCCTTGCCGGCGGCCTCGAGCTCGCCCTCTGGTGCGACCTGCGCATCGCCACCCCCGGCTCTGCCTTCGGCTTCTTCGAGCGCCGCTGGGGCGTGCCGCTGATCGACGGCGGCACCCAGCGAATGCCGCGCGTGATCGGCATGGGACGGGCCCTGGAGCTGATCCTCACCGGCCGCCCGGTCGAGGCCGACGAGGCGCTGCGGATCGGCCTGGTCAACGAGCTCGCCGCCCCCGGCGCCCACCTCGAACGGGCCCTCGAGCTGGCCGAGCGGATTGCCTCCTTCCCGCAGGAGACGATGCTCGCCGACCGCCGCGCCGCGATCGAGGGCGCCGGCCTGCCGCTCGCCGAGGGCCTGGCCCTGGAGCACCGCCTCGGTTGCGAGACCCTCCCGGTCGCCGTCCGCGGCGCCGCCCGCTTCGCCGCCGGCGAGGGCCGCCACGGCGAAGGCGCTTAACCGCCATCGACCCCTGGGGTTCAGGCCGAGCGGGCGACGCGGCGCATCTCGTTCTCGGCCGCTTCCGGGCCGATGTAGGGCATCAGCACCGCGAACAGCAGGTCGGGCAGGATCCGCCGCAGTTCCGGCCCCCGCCCGGCGCGGATCTCGTCGAAGATCATCGAGGTGGCGCCGCCGATCGCGAAGCGGGCGGTGTCGGCCGGCAGTTCTTCGCCCTGGGCAGAGACGGTCCGCCCTTCCTCGAGGAAGTAGGTGAAGCGCCCCAGCGCCGCCCGGTAGCGGATCCGCGCGTCCTCGCCGACGGCGGTCACCTCGACCATCGCCATGCGGGCGATGTCGTACTCGGTCGCCAGCAGGTCGACCAGCGCCCGCAGGCCGGCGGAGATCCGGTCCGGCCAGGGCTGCCCGACGGTGCTCTCGAAGGCGGTCGAGACGTGGGCGACGAGGACGTCGATGACCGCGTCGTAGGCCTCGAGGAAGCAGGCCTCCTTGCTGGCGAACATCCCGTCGAAGGTCTCGCGGCTGACCGCCGCGGCCTCGATCACGTCGGCGATGTCGGTCGCCTCATACCCCTTGGCGGCGGCGACCCTGACCATCGCCTCCAGCAGCCGCTCGCGTTCGGAGCGGACCGAATAGGCCCTCGGCAATGCCTGACTGGCACCGGACTCGGACCCTGGATTCGATGCCGATGGCGAATCCACGCAACCAGCGTAGGGCAGTCGGAACGGTCTGTCCAACCAAGAGCCTGAGCAACCGCATCCTCTACATTCACCTCCGACCGAAAGGAGACGGGGATGGGCAGGAAGACGTTGTTCGCGGGCATCGGGGCTCTGATCTTGATCGCCGTGGTGCCCGCCGCTTACGCCCTGCGGTTGCGTGCCGGCGACATCCTCATCACCGCCGACGGAGGCTTCGCCCCCAAGGCGCTGCCGAAGCACGAAGACGCGCCGATCACCCTTCACGGCGGCGGCAAGATCTCCACCATCTCCGGCAACCTGCCGCCGATCCTGCGGACGATCACGATCGAGTTCGATCGTCATGGCTCGGTCGAGACGACCGGCCTGCCCGTCTGCACGGCCAGCCAGCTGCAGAGCACCACGGTTGCGGCTGCCCGCCGCATCTGCCCGGGGGCAATCGTCGGCGAGGGCTTCGGTCACGCGATCGTCAAATTCCCCGAACAGGCGCCGATTCCGGTCTCCTCCCCGATCACCCTCTTCAACGGGCCCCGCAAGCACGGCGACCCGACCGTCTTCGCCCACGCCTACACGACGGTGCCGGTGGCGACCACCTTCGTCGTCCCGATCGTGATCGAAACGATCCACGACGGCATCTACGGCTATCGAACCGAAGCGACGATCCCCAAGATCGCCGGCGGCGCCGGGGTGCCGATCTCCGGCTCGCTGAGGATCGGCCGCAAATGGAGTTACAAGGGCAGGCACTACAGCTACGTCAACGCCCGCTGCGAAATCGGCCGCCTCCAGGCCAAGGGCGAATTCACCTTCTCGGATGGAACCTTCCTCACCGGCACCTTCTTCCGCCCCTGCAGCGTGCGCGGATGAGGCCGAGGGGCGAAGCTGGATAAGGTCAGGGGCGCAGTCAATCCCCGAATTGGAGGCCCCATGCCACTGGTACCGATGGTCGTCGAGCAGACCGCTCGCGGAGAGCGCTCCTTCGACATCTACAGCCGCCTCCTGGCGCAGCGCATCGTCTTCCTCGGGGAACAGGTGACGGAGGATCTGGCGAACCTGATCATCGCCCAGCTCCTGCACCTGGAGTCCGAGGACCCCGACAAGGACGTCAGCCTCTACATCAACTCGCCGGGCGGCTCCGCCTACGCGGGGCTGGCGATCTACGACACGATGCAGTTCATCAAGCCCGACGTGCAGACAATCTGCTACGGGATCGCGATGTCGGCCGGCTCGCTGATCCTCACCGGCGGCGCCAAGGGCAAGCGGATGGCGCTGCCCAACAGCCGCATCCTCATCCACCAGCCCAGTGGCGGCTTCGAGGGGCAGTCGAGCGACATCGAGATCCACGCCAAAGAGATCCTCGAGCTGCGCGAGCGCCTCGACGGCATCTACGTCACCCACACCGGTCAGTCGCGGGAGCAGATCCACGAGGACATGGAACGCGACAAATTCTTCCAGCCGCCGCAGGCGGTCGAGTACGGGCTGATCGACCGCGTGATCGAATCGCACGAATTCCAACCGGCGGTCGCCGCCAGCTCCAACGGCAGCGACTGAGCGGCGATCCCCCGCGCACCCTCCTATTACCTGGTCGCCGGGGTGGCGCTGGACCGGGAGATGGACAGGCTGCGAGGGCTGGCGGTGTTCGTCGACGGCCCGCTCGCCGGCCGGCGCCCGGAGCTGAAGGTGCGGCGCGCAGGGCGCCGCCCCAACCGCCTCGGCTTCGCCGTCCCCGCCCAGTACCGGCTCTCCGTCACCGACTACCCCGGCATCCGCCCCGGCGACGTGCTGGAGACGTTGCTTCACGAGCTCACCCACCTCCACGTCGGCCGCGCCGCCGAAGCGCACGCCTGGCACGGGCGGACCTTCAAGGCGACGCTCGCGCGGGCGATGGCCGAGGCGTACGCGATCGCCGCGGCGCCGCCCTCGAGCACCCTCCACGGCGCCTACGCCGAGGCGATCGAGCGCCGCCGCCTCGCCGCCGCGACCTGAGCCCCCGGCGCCGCCCGGCATCCGTTCGCGGCGGCATGCTTTGCCGACCTTGCGGCGCGACCCGTCTTCCACCGATTCACTGGTCCGTCCCCGCGAAGTCGCCCGAGCGGTGACGCCGCTGGAGCTGTTCTTCGACCTCGTCTATGTCTTCAGCGTCAGCCAGCTGACCCGCCACCTGCTCGACAGCGTCGACGCCCGCGGCATGGCGCAGACGTTGGTGCTGACCCTGGCGGTGATGTACGCGTGGTTCATGACCGTGTGGACGACGAACTGGCTCGACGGCGACCGCCGCCCGGTCCAGCTGATGCTGCTCGGCCTGATGTTCGCCAGCCTGCTGATGTCGACCTCGGTCACGGAGGCGTTCGGCGACCGCGCCGGCCTCTTCGTGGTCGGCTACCTGGCGATCCAGATCGGCCGCCGGCCTTCGCCGTCGCCGCCTTCCGGGGCCACCGGCTGCGCGCGCACTTCGCCAACGCCCTGGTCTGGGAGATCGGCACGGCGCCGCTCTGGATTGCCGGGATCGCCGCCCACAGCGACGGCCGCCTGGCGCTCTGGATCCTCGCCACCGCGATCACCTACGGCGGCGTCATCGCCGGCCACCCGTTGCCCGGCCGCAAGAGCCCCTTCAGCTCCGACAGCCAGATCTACGCCGAGCACCTGCTCGAGCGCTTCCGCCTCTTCTTCCTGATCGCCCTCGGCGAGACCGTGCTCAGCATCGGCAACGCCTTCGTCGCCGAGCCGGTCCAGGCCGACCGCCTGCTCGTCCTCGCCGCCGCCTTCGCCGGCACCGTCGCGCTCTGGTGGTGCTATTTCCACCGCGCCGAGGAGGTGGGCCTCGAGGCGGCGGGATGCGCCTCCGACCCCTCGCGGATCGTCGCCGTCGGCAACTACACCCTGATCGCGATGGTCGTCGGCATCGTCGCGATCGCGGTCGGCGACGAGCTGGCGATCGCCTCCCCCCACGCCCCGATCACCCTCGCCGCCGCCGCCCTCGTCTTCGGCGGCCCGGCGATCTTCCTGCTCGCCCAGCTGGGCTTCATGCGCCAGGCGACCGGCCGCCTGCTCCGATCCCGCCTCACCGCCTGCCTAGCGCTGGCCCTCCTAGCCCTAGCCACCGCCCCGCTCAGCCTCCTCGCCGCGGTAATCGCCGCCAGCGCCACCCTCGCAGCCGTCGCGACGGCGGACACCAGAGCCGACGCCCGGACTTGAACCCGACGCAGGTTGGTCCCGAACTGCCGAGCTGGCAAACGAAAACGGTCTCCGTGACCCGGTCCAATTCACAGCACGCCCCCGGGGCTTCGCTTGCGGTGTCCGGCCGGCCGGACTATCCTTGATTTATCCCCCCAGTCGCTTCGGTGGCTGGGTGCGAGGCCCGCCTTGGCGGGCCTCAGCGATTTCAGGGCGCCTACCAGTCCTCCGGCCTGCGGATCTCCCCCTGCTCGTCGCGCAATACCGACTCGAACTGGCTTGCTTCGATCGGCCCACGGCGTAGCTGCTTGAAGAAGGTAGGGCGCAGATCGAAGCTTCGCCTCTCTGGCGGATGAGGGTTGAGGACACCCACGCTGACCCCGAGCTCGTTTATCGCCAGCTCGATCGGCGTCTTGAGATCGGCGTCGTTCGAGACGACGATTGCAACCTCACAGTCCTTGCGGAAGGCATCGAGCAGCAGGTACGAGGCAAGATTCACATCCGAGCCCTTCTCCTCGGTCTTGAGGACCCGGACGGTCTTTGGCCCAACGCGACGTGGTTTCGCAAGGCGCATATGCACCGGCCGAGTGCGGTACTGGCCGTAGTGGATCGACAGGTTGGGAATCGTTTCCAGCGCCCGGAAGTACGCTGCCTGGCGCTCGGGTTGGCTGAAGTCGGGCGGCCGGTTCTCTACGCGCGCGGTGAAGTACCTGATCCGGTGGATCTCGTTGCGCGGAAAGACCCGCCCGAACAGGGCGGACAGATCCAACCACTTGTTCGGCCTTCCCTTCAGCGCTCCATAGAAGAGGTTGAAGGCGTCGACGTAGAAGTTGGTTTTCACGACTGGGCGATTATCGAGATGGGTGCGGACCGATACGGTTTGTCTGCGGATGGACGACCGACTTGACTGATCGGATCGATTGGCTCAGTAGCCCACCTGTCTCGCGCCAATGGCTATTAGCCTCCCGTTCAGGAATGCGAGGGCAAACGCTCAGCTGGGTCGTCGGACGGCGCGCGAGGGCAGGTGCCATTCGACGTACTTCTCGGGATGCCCCCGTCGCCAACAGCGCTTCCCCTCGCCTTGCCCGGCCTTGCACGCGTAGCCGTTTGGGGCGGCGCCCGACAGGTGGGCCATCGTCGCCAAGTTGGTCGCCTTGCGACACCCCATGCGGCGGAAGGCGAATGCATAACGGGTGCTGCCGATCTTCAACGAGCGGCAGTTGGCACTCACCGCCAGCGTCGGTACTTCCGTCGGAGGAATTGGGTACGCAGGCGGGTTGGCGGCACGGATCCGCTGTTCGGTTTCTTCAAACGATTCCGCGCCGATCATGATCGAGAGCAGGAGGCCGCTCGAGCCTGAGGAGAGCGTTTTCCAGGGCCCTTCCTCTTCTTCGGGGTTGAAGGTCTTGCTCGCTTCGTAGTGGACGCTAAGGATCTGGCCCCTGCACCCTTCGAGCGGGAAGTCGAGCGGCCCGCTTTCGATCAGGCCGTTGCCGGATTCCTCGCCGCTGTCCCAGAGCAATTGAGATTCCGGCGTGCTCGGCGCGCAGCGCCGGGCGGGATCGGAGCCAAGGCTTACTCGCAGCTCCCAAGTGCAGGTCTCCTCCGCCGGTTCGGTCCCGCAGTCTCCGTAGTGGTAGGAGAGGTTCTGGAAGGAGCCCTGGGTGAAGGCGGCATCGACTGTCAGGCCGGTCAAGCTGCCCCCGTTGAAGGTTGCGTCGGCAGTGTCGTTCCCGACTGCCGTGGCGGGTGCTGCCAGCGCCGCGACGGCGAGTGCCGCAGCCCCTGTCTTGAGCCACCAAAGACGCATTCGAGCAATCAAGTCTACTGCGCACATGATTCTAGGACCCTGAGAGCCGACGCCCGGACTTGAACCGGGGACCCCTTCTTTACGAGAGAAGTGCTCTACCAACTGAGCTACGCCGGCGGGGTGGCTCATTCTAGGAGGGATCGGTCGGCGGTTCCGTCGCGGCCGGGGTCGATGATCCGGAGGTGGCCAAGCAGCGGAACTCGAAGCGGCGGGAGGGGAACGAGATCGAGTTCTCGCGGATCGTCGCCTTCAGCGACGGTGTTTTCTCGATCGCGATCACGCTGCTGGTGCTCAACCTCGGCATCGGCAGCCACCTGCCCCGCGACGAACTGGCCAGCGCGCTCTGGGAACAGCGCGAAAATCTGCTCGCCTGCGCGATCAGCTTCGCCGTGATCGGGCGCTTCTGGCTCGTCCACCACCGCTTCTTCAGCACCGTCACCGGCTTCGACACGCGCCTCATCGCCCTCAACCTGCTCTACCTCGGCTTCATCGTGCTGATCCCCTTCTCCAGCGAGGTGCTGGGCGATTACGGGGGCCAGACGCCGGCGGTGGCGCTCTACGCGGCCAACCTCGCGGCCGTGGTGCTGATCGGCATGTACATGGCGGCGGACGCCCGCCGCGCCGGCCTCACCTCGATCGACGCCGACGCCCACCGCGAGTCGAACCTGCGCTCGCTGTACATCGGCGGCATCTTCCTGCTCTCGATCCCGATCGCCTTCGTCGCTCCCGGTATCACCACCCTGCTCTGGCTCGCCCTCTTCTTCGACCCCGCCGGCCGCTACGTCGCCGCCCGGTCGGCGGGCCGAAAAGTCGATTAGGCGAAACCTACCCCTCGACCGTCTGCGCGACCGCCTCGGCCGGCTGCAGGTGGCCGCAGACGGGGCAGTCCGGCTCCGGCGCCACCGCCTCGCGCTCGACCTCCATCGTCCGCAGGTCGACGATGTGGGAGACGCCGAGCGTCGAGGGCTCGGCCAGGCCGGTCAGCAGGTGCATGACGTCGAGCGCGACGTGGCCGCCGATCAGGCCGCAGGCCGGCCCCAGCGTCGCCGCCGGCGAGGGCTTGGCGCGGCGCTGCTCGACCGCGACGTCGAAGAGCGGGTACTGGCGCCGGTAGGCGGTCTCCTGACAGGCGAAGCAGCCGGTCCGGCCGGGCACGTAGAGCGGCCCGACCCGGGCGATCGGCGGGAAGTGGCTCATCGTTATGTAGGGAATGCCGGCCTTGAAGCAGGCCGAGTTGCACCAGCGCTCGATGTCGTGCGCCGGCCAGTCGGCGGCGTCGATGACGACGTCGGCGCCGGCGATGAAGTCGGCGATCTCGGCCTCGCTCTCCAGCCGCCGCGCGGTCGAGGTCACCCGCATCTCCGAGTTGAAGGCGCGCAGCCGCGCCGTCGCCGCCTCCACCTTGAGCAGGCCGACCTCGGCCTCCTCGTAGAGGACCTGGCGGTTGAGGTTGCTGGCCTCGACCCGGTCGCCGTCGATCAGCCACATCTCGCCGACCCCGATGCTGGCCAGCCACTGGGCCGTGGCGCCGCCGAGGCCGCCGACCCCGAGCACCGCCACCTTCGCCTCGCGCAGCCGCCGCTGGCACTCCGAGGGGGTCAGCCCCGGCGTGCCGATGTCGCTGAAGTAGCGGAGCTGGCGGTCGAAACGCGCCCGCTCCTTGGTGGGGAGGAGGTCATCGTCGGCGGCGTCCTCGACGATCTCCAGCTCCTGCAGCTGGGAGATCAGGTCGCCGACCGCCTCCTCGCCGAACCGGTCATGCAACTGCGTGAGCGTGTGCTCGCCGTCGAACCACTCGAGCAGCGCCCGTTCCTCCTCATCCGGCCTCTCGATCCGGATGTCGCTGCCGGCGCTCGGGCGCATCAGGTAGACGTCGCCTTCAGGCGAGACGATCGCTTCCGTGGTGCGCTTTATCCGAGGCCGGTGCATACCGCCTGTGTCAGCCGATCTTGTGAATCGAGACCATCGGAACTACTCGCTCAACTGTGATCATCATCTGGTTCCCCCTGATTTTTTGGCCGGGCGGGGCCGGTGGATGAAACATCAATGATGGAGACCTACACATTGATAGAAATAGTTCCGATGATCGAAAGACCCCTAAAAGTACCTGCAAATTGTTCGGCGGAGAGACTATGGGGGCAATACCATGGAGTGCTCAGAGGGCACTACTTCTGTCAAGCCATGCAGATCGGAGACTCGCTTTGACCCCCGAAGAGAAGACGAAGACCAAGCGCGACGACATCGGAACCCGCCGCCACCACGGCACTCTCGACCAGCGCTTGATTCGAGCCCTGGGCCACCCGGTGCGCGTCCAGGCTCTGCACATTCTCAATGAACGGGTGGCGAGCCCGAACGAAATTTCAAAGGAGCTGGACCAGACCGTTGGGCATGTCAGCTACCACATCAAAGTGCTGAAGGAATGCGGGTGCATAGAACTCGTCGACACCGCTCCCCGCAGGGGCGCGATGGAGCACTACTACCGCGCCACCGACCGCTCCTTCCTCGACGCCGACGAATGGGCAGCGCTGCCCGATTCGATCCGTCCGGGCATGAGCGCGAGCGGTTTTAAAACGGTCTTCAACGACGTTGCCTCGGCGCTCCTCGCCGGCACCTTTGACAAGCGCGTCGACCGGCATCTCAGCTGGGTCCCGATGATCGTCGACGAGCAGGGCTGGGACGAAATCCAGACTGGGCTCGAAGCCATGCTGGAGAAGGTCCTCGAGATCCAGAGCTCCAGCGCCGAACGACTGACCAAGGCCGACGCCGCCGGGATCCCGGTGTCGGTGGCGATGCTGGGTTTCGAGGCGCCGCCATCGGGTGACGGCAAGGTCGCGCCCTCGAAAAAGAGCTAACCCGCCAGCTCCCGCGCCCGGGCGAAGGCGGCGTCGATCATCGGCACGGTCAGCTTGCCGGTGAAGGTGTTCTGCTGGCTGGGGTGGAAGCAGCCGAGCAGGGTCCAGCGGCCGAGATCGGCCTCGGCGACGTGGCCGAAACGCGGCTTGGGCCGGGGCAGCTCGGCCCCGAGCGCTCGTGCCGCGCGGAGGGCGCCGTCCCAGCCGAAGGAGCCGAGGGCGACGATCACCCGGCAGCGCTCGAGCAGCTGCAGCTCGTGCTCCAAATATGGGAGGCAGTTGTCGCGCTCCTCGGGGCTCGGCCTGTTCGCCGGCGGCGCGCAGCGGACGACGGCGGTGACGTAGGCATCGCGCAGGCGCAGGCCGTCGCCGCGGCGCTCGGACTCGGGCCGGTTGGCGTAGCCGGCGCGGTGCAGGGCGGCGTAGAGCCATTCGCCCGAGCGGTCGCCGGTGAACATGCGGCCGGTGCGATTGGCGCCGTGGGCGGCCGGCGCCAGGCCGACGATCGCGACCCGCGCCGCCGGGTCGCCGAAGCCGGCTAGCGGCCTCGCCCAGTAGTCCTCCCCGCGGTAGCGGCGGGGCGGGTCGGCGGCGCAGGCCTCGCGCCAGGCGACCAGCCGCGGGCAGCGGCGACAGCCGTGGATCTCCGCGGCCAAGGCGCCGAGCGCCTCGCCGCTGCCCCTGCTCATAGGCTTGACCACCTCTCCATGTCCCGGAACCCAATCACCTACCCGTTTGCCGGGCTCGCCGCCGTCCTGGTCCTGGCGCTCGCCGGGTGCGGCGGCGGTGGCGGCGCTACGACCACCGCCGTCGCCGACAAGGCCGCCGACGCCGAAATCCTCGACAACGTCCTCGCCCGCGAGATGGCGGCGGTCGGCGCCTACGAGCGCACGCTGCCGCTGCTGCACGGCCAGGCGCTCGCCAGCGCCCGCGAATTCCGCGCCTCCGAACAGGAGCACATCGACGCCGTCGTCAAAGCCCTGCGCGGCCTCGGCGAAAAGGCGGCGCCGGAAGAGGAAGAGATCGAAAGCGAAGGGCTGAAGACGCAGGCCGACGGCCTCGGCTTCCTCTACGAAGTCGAAAGCGTCTCGATCGCCGACGGCCTGCGGGCGATCTCCCACCTGACCGCCTCCTGGCCGCGCTCCCTGCTCGGCTCGATCGCCGCCAACCAGGCCCAGCACCTGGTCGTGCTGCGGCGGGCGCTCGGCGCCGGCGTGGCAGAAACGATCCCGGAAGCCTTCGAGGACGGAGGGGCGCCCGCGCCGTCGGCGAAGATGCCCGAATGACCGGCCCCCTTTACGCGATCGGCCGCTTCTGCTCGCGCCACCACTGGCCGGTGATCGGCCTCTGGGTCGTGCTCGCGATCGGCCTCGTCGCCGCCGGCCAGGCCGGCGGCAGCAAGACCAGCGAAAACCTGACGCTGCCGGGCACCGACTCGACCAAGGCGACCGAACTGCTGGAAGACAACCTGCCCGAACAGGCCTACGGCAGCAACCCGCTGGTGTTCGAATCGAGCAGGGGGCCGCTGACCGAACCGAAGTACAGAGCCGCCGTCGCCGAAACCGTCAAGCGCCTGGAAGCGATCTCCTTCGTCAACTCCGCGACCAGCCCGCTCAGCCCGCAGGGCGCCAACTTTCTCAGCAAGGACCGGAAGACCGGCTACGTCCCCGTCGTGCTCGGAATCGGCCCGGGCGAAATCGACGAAGCCCAGGCCGAACGGATCCTCGACGCCGCCGGGCCCGCCCGCGCGGCCGGCCTCGAGACCGCCGTCGGCAGCTACGTCGGCCAGCAGCTCTCCAAGCCCTCGACCGAGAGCAGCGAGGCGATCGGGCTCACCGCCGCGGTGATCATCCTGCTTTTCGCGTTCGGCACGGCGACGGCGATGATGCTGCCGATCGTCTCCGCCGTGATCGGCCTCGCCTGCGCGCTCTCGATCATCCGCCTACTCGAGCACGTGCTGCAGGTGCCGGGGGTCGCCTCGACCCTGGCGACGATGATCGGGCTCGGGGTCGGCATCGACTATGCGCTGTTCATCGTCACCCGCCACAAACTGCAGCTGGCGGAAGGGATGGAGCTGCGCGAGTCGATCGCCCGCGCCACCGCGACGGCGGGCGGGGCTGTCGTCTTCGCCGGCTTCACCGTGGTCATCGCGCTCTGCTCGCTCGCCTTCGCCGGCATCCCGCTGGTCGCCACGCTCGGCTTCACCGCCGCGGTCGCCGTCGTCGTCGCCGTCTGCGCGGCGGCGACGCTGCTGCCGGCGATGCTGGGAGCGCTCGGCCCGCGGATCAACTCGCTGCGGGTCAAGCTCGGCAAGACCCACCCCGACGACAAGGAGCCGCACGGCTGGCGCCGCTGGGCCGAGCGGGTCGCCTCGCGGCCCTGGCGCTCGGCGATCGCCGCCCTGGTCGTGCTGGTGGTGCTGGCGCTGCCGATCTTCCAGCTGCAGCTGGGCCAGAACGACATCAGCGCCCTGCCCAAGGAAACGACCTCGCGCCAGGCCTACGACAGCCTCAACAAGGGCTTCGGGCCGGGTGTCAACGGGCCGCTGCTGGTCGCCTCCGAATTCAGCTCGCCGGCGGAAGCCAAGCAGGTGCTGCCGGGACTGGAGAAGGCGGCCGGGGCGACCGGCGATGTCGAAGCGGTGAGCGAACCGACCCTCGACAGGCAGGGCACGGTCGCCGTCTTCACCGTGCTCTCCAAGTCGGAGCCGTGGGCCGACGCCACGGTCGAACTGGTCGAAGAACTGCGCGACACGACGATCCCGAAGGCGCTGCGGGGGGCCAAGGCGCAGTCCTACGTCGGCGGCCAGACCGCCGGCTACATCGACCTCGCCACCCAGATCGGCGACAAGCTGCCGCTGATGATCGCGATCGTCGTCGGCCTCAGCTTCTTCGTCCTGCTGCTCGCCTTCCGCTCGCTGCTGGTGCCGGTCAAGGCGGCGGCGATGAACCTGCTCTCGGTCGCCGCCGCCTACGGCGTCGTCACCGCCGTCTTCCAGCTCGGCTGGGGCTCCTCGCTGATCGGGCTCGACCACCCGATCCCGATCGTCAGCTTCGTGCCGCTCTTGATGTTCGCGATCCTCTTCGGACTCTCGATGGACTACGAGGTCTTCCTGCTGACGCAGATGCGCGAGCACTTCACCGAGTACGGCGACGAGCGCCGCGCCGTGGTCGAAGGGCTGGCCAACACCGGCCGCGTGATCACCTCGGCGGCGGCGATCATGGTCTGCGTCTTCACCAGCTTCGTCCTCAACGGCGACCCGGTGGTGAAGGAGTTCGGCGTCGGTCTGGCGGTGGCGATCGCGATCGACTCGACCCTGGTCCGCTGCCTGCTCGTCCCCGCGGTGATGGTCCTGCTCGGCAAGCGCGCCTGGTGGCTGCCCGGCTGGATGGACCGGATCGTCCCCCACATCAGCATCGAGGGCGAGGAGTACTTCGCCGCCCGCGACGCCAAGCTCGCCGCAGCGGCGAGCGGATCCGCGGAGCGGGGCGACTGAGGGGCGATGTTCCCGCTGAACCTGCCGAATGCGCTGACGCTGCTGCGCATCCTGGCGGTGCCGGTGGTGGTGGTCGCCCTGCTGGGGGAGACGCCGAACGGGGACGCGCTGGCGGCCGCGGTCTTCGCCCTGGCGGCGCTGACCGACGGCCTCGACGGCTACTTCGCCCGCTCGCGCGACTCGGTCACCACCTTCGGCAAGCTGATGGACCCGCTCGCCGACAAGCTGCTGATCATCGGCGCCCTGGTCTCCCTGGTCTCTCTGGACCGGCTCGAAGCCTGGGTGGCGATGGTGATCATCGCCCGCGAGGTCGCCGTCACCATCCTCCGCACGATCGCCGCCGAGCGCGGGTTGGTGATCGCCGCCAGCTGGCTCGGCAAGCTGAAGACGGTGCTGCAGATCGCCGCCGTGATCGCCCTGATCGTCGCCGACCCGGCGCCGCTCGGCGTCGACCTGCTGGTCTACGCGGCGCTGCTCGTCACCGTCGTCAGCGGCGCCGACTACTTCTTCGGCCTCCGCAAGCGCATCGAGCAGCAGCAAAAAGAAAGAGTGGGGGCGATTCCCAGCTGAGGCCGACTCCCCTACGGTGCAGGGGACTCGAGCCACTCACGCATAGTCAGGTGCCGCCCAGCCCGCTCGCCGCTGGCCAGCTCCGCCCGCAGCTCGCCGAGGGTGCCGTAGCGCTCCGCCACCACGTTGTGACGGTGGATCGTCTCCAGGTTCTCCTGGCGCGCCATCACGAAGGCCTCGTCCGGCAGGTCGGGGTAGCCCTCGACCACCTGGCGCACCATCTCCCGCACGCAGTCCTCGACGAAGCGCGGGTTCTCGTGCGCTTTGACGACGACCGAGAGCTCGTCGGGGCGCTTCATCAGCTCGTAGATCTCCGAGCTCATCGAGCTCTCGACGATCCGCAGCAGCTCCGGCGCGTCGATCCAGGCCGGCCCGCCCTCGGGGCAGCCGACATGCAACGTGCCGATGCCGCGCTGGTTGTGGGTGGCGATCGGGACGACGTCGACGACGCGCTCGATCTCCTCCGCGGAGAAGCCCTCGGCGGCGAGGCGTTCGCGCGAGAGCCCGGCGACCATCTCCTGGGCGCAGGGGCAGGCGGTCATGCCCTGGGCCTGGACGCCGGTCAGGGTGCGGGTGCCGCGCTCGGAGCCGACCGCGGTTCCGAAGAGGACGTAGATCTCCTGGGTGCTCTTGCCGCTCTCCGGAGTGGCGGCCGTTTCCGGGTAGCGGGCGGTGACCGAGACCTCGGCCCGCAGCCCGCCCTGGCGCTCGCGCACCTTCGCCGCCACGTGCGCGGCCAGCACCTCGGCCTTGAAGGCCTCGCCCAGCACCACCTCGTCGATCGCCTCGCCGACGATCTCCTCGAAGCGGGACATGTGGACGCCCGCCTGCCGCGGGTTGAGGTCGACGAAGCACTCGAACTCGGCGTAGAAGAGGTTCTCGGAGCCGTCGGCCTTGACCCGGATCACCTTCTCGACCCCGGTGACGCCGACCCGGGAGAGGCTGACCTGGGTCGCCGGCAGCGAGGCCTGGACGTCGGGGGCGGCTGGGGCGGAGGGGTGGCTGGCCATCGGCTTATGAAGGGTAAGCGACCGGGGGTCTCGGCGGCCCGGCGACGGCGCGCGGCCGAGATGGCCCGGTCCTGGTGTTCCCAATGGGGAGATTTTTCCGCCTATACTTCGCCGCGGCCGGAGCTTCAGGGCCGGCCTCCTCGGGAATGGGGGAGAGGGACGCAGTGGAGGAAGTGCCATCGAACCGTTGGAGACGGTGACTGACGTCGTGGATCGCGACGCGGGCGACAGTCCGGTCGCGGAGATCGAGGAGCTGCGCGGGCTGGTCGCCCTCGGACGCGAGCGGGGCTACCTCACCTTCGAGCAGATCGCCTCCACCCTGGAGGAGGTGGAGATCACCAAGGAGCAGGTCTCCGGCCTCCACGCCCACCTGGTCGAGCACGGCGTCGACGTGATCGCCGAGGACGGAGTCAGCGCCTACAAGGAGCAGCGCGGCGGCGACGCCAACGGCGCCGCGAAGAAAGCCGAGCTGGACCTGACCGTCGAGCCCAGCCTCGACTCGCTGCGCCTCTACCTGCGCTCGATCGGCCAGGTCGAGCTGCTGACCGCGGCGCAGGAGGTGGAGCTGGCGAAGCGAATCGAGCGCGGCGACATGCTGGCCAAGCGGCAGATGGTCGAGGCAAACCTGCGCCTCGTCGTCTCGATCGCCAAAGGCTATCTGGGCCGCGGCCTCAGCTTCCTCGACCTGATCCAGGAGGGCAGCCTGGGGCTGATCCGGGCGGTGGAGAAGTTCGACTACCGCCGCGGCTACAAGTTCTCCACCTACGCCACCTGGTGGATCCGCCAGGCGGTGACGCGGGCGATCGCCGACAAGGCGCGGACGATCCGCATCCCCGTCCACATGGTCGAGAAGCTGAACCGGGTCGCCCACGTCGAGCGCCAGCTGGTGCAGAAGCTGGGGCGGGAGCCGGAGCCGGCGGAGATCGCCGAAGAGCTGCGCTGGCCGCTAGCCGACGTGCGCGACATCCTCCGCGTCTCCCAGCTGCCGGTCTCGCTGGAGAAACCGGTGGGGGACGAGGACGAATCGGAGCTGGGCGACTTCGTCGCCGACGACGCCGTGCTGGAGCCCTTCGAGGAAGCCAGCGAGCACCTGCAGAAGGAGGGCGTGCAGCGGGCGCTGGAGGCGCTGCCCGAACGCGAGCGCCAGGTGATCGAACTTCGCTACGGCCTCTCCGGCGCCGAGCCGCTGACCCTGGAGGAAGTGGGGAGGACCTTCGGCGTCACCCGCGAGCGAATCCGCCAGATCGAGAACAACACGCTGAAGAAGCTGAAGCGTTTGCCAGAGGCGCAGATGCTGCGCGAAGCGAGTTAGCGCGGCTCGAGCACGAAGAGGGCGATGTCGCGGCTGGTGCGCGCCTCGTAGTCGTCGAAGCCGGAGTACTGATCGTTCATCTTGCGCCAGAGGTCGGCGCGCTCCTCGCCGGTGGCGATGCGGGCATGGACTGGGACCCGCTTGCGGCCCACCTCGACCTCGGCTTCGGGGTTCGCTTTCAGGTTCAGCGACCAGGCGGGGGCGCGGGGGTGACCGGCGTTGGAGCCGATCACGACGTAGCGATCGCCGTCGGCGAGGTAGGCGACCGGCACCGTTCGCCGCTGGCCGGACTTGCGCCCGGTGGCGGTCAGCAGCAGCACCGGCGTGCGGTCGAGCTTGCCGAAGAGCCGGCCGCCGCTCCAGCGATACAGCGGCACGTTCAGCTTCCCGGTCCAGCGCAGCCCGCGCGCGCCCATCGTGGTCGAGGCCCAGGTGTAGAAGCGGTCGCTCGGCACGGCTCGTAGAGTAGTCGCCATGACCGAGCCGCATCCGTTCCGCGTCGCCGCCGAAGCGAAGGACGTCGACCTGATGAT
Organism: uncultured Solirubrobacterales bacterium; assembly: GCA_963785775.1. Taxonomy (GTDB): domain Bacteria; phylum Actinomycetota; class Thermoleophilia; order Solirubrobacterales; family 70-9; genus VAYN01. Next base: position 1,037,572 of record CAWAWH010000003.1, read on the forward strand.
GGAGGCGCTGCGCGAGGACGTCGTCCTCCACAGCCCGATCCTCTTCCGCGGCTTCGAGGGCCGCGACGCCGTCGGCCAGGTCCTCACCCACGTCGCCGCCACCCTCGAGGACCTCACCTACGTCGACGAGCTGGCCGGCGAGCGCAGCGTCTGCCTCCGCTTCAAGGCCAAGGTCGGCGACCGCGAGCTGGAGGGCATCGACTTCCTCGAACTCGACGAAGACGGCAAGGTCGCCGAGCTGACCGTCTTCATGCGCCCCCTCTCCGCGATCACCACCTTCAACGAGCAGATGAAGCAACGCCTCGGCGTCGCATAGACGCGTCCCGGCTGGCCCTTTAGAATCGTCCGCCGCACGCCTGGGGGAGTGCCAGAGCGGTCAAATGGAGCAGACTGTAAATCTGCCGGCTATGCCTACAGAGGTTCGAATCCTCTCTCCCCCATATGAGTGACCTCGACGGCCGTGTGATCGCCATTGCCGGAGTCGGCGGCGGGCTGGGCCCGCTTGTCGCAGCCCGGCTGGCGGAGGACAGGGCCACGGTGGCGGGGACGGATCGGGACCAGGGGGCGCTCGATGCTCTCCCAGGTGAGCTCGACATCCCCGCCGAGCGCTGGGACGGGCGGACGGTCGATCTGCTCGACGAGGAGGCGGCGCGGGGCTGGTGCGCGGCGCTGGTCGGGCGCTTCGGGCGCGTCGACGGGCTCGTCCACCTGGTCGGTGGCTGGCGCGGCGGGCAGCCGCTGCACGAGGCGCCGCTCGCCGACTGGGACCTGCTTCACGACCTGCTTGTGCGCACCGTCCAGCACACCACTCGCGCCTTCCACGACCAGCTGGCGGCCAGCGAGCACGGCCGCTTCGTCCTCGTCTCCGCCAAGCAGGCGCAGGCGCCTTCCAACACCAACGCCGCCTACGCCGCCGCGAAGGCCGCCGCCGAGGCCTGGACCCTCGCCTTCGCCGACGGCTTCGAGCCCGATGGCGCCACCGCCAACATCGTCGTCATCGACGCCCTCCTCACCCCGCGCATGCGGGAGGAGAACCCCGGCAAGGACTTCCCCACCTTCACCCCCGCCGAGCACGTCGCCGAGGCGATCGCCTTCCTCTGCTCGGACGCGGCGGAAAAGATGAACGGACAACGTCTCCCGCTCTTCCCAAACGGCTAGCGATCTTCCGCCAGCCGCTTACCATGGCCTGATGAGCCCGCGGCCACGACGTGCGAAAGCGCCTGAGGGGAAGATGACTATTGGGGAGTTGGCGCGGCGGACGGGGATGACCGTGCGCAACATCCGCGCCCACCAGACCCGCGGCCTGTTGCCGCCGCCGGAGGTGCACGGGCGCACCGGCTTCTACAACGAGGAGCACGTGGCGCGGATCGAGCTGACCCGGGAGATGCAGGCGGAGGGGCTGAACCTGGAGGCGATCCGGCGCGTGCTCGAGAGCACCGAGGGCTCCTCGGCGGAGATCGTCGACTTCGCCCGCGCCGTGCGCGCCCCCTTCGAGGACGAGACGCCGGAAATCTTCGCCGCCGCGGAGCTGGCCGAGATCTGGGGGGCGAAGGAGCTCGACCCGAAGCTGATCCGCCGCGGCGAGAAGCTCGGCATACTGCGCGAGCTGCCCGACGGGCAGATCGAGGCAATCAGCCCGCGCCTGCAGCGCGCCGGCGGCGCCCTGGTCGAGCTCGGCCTCAGCCCCAGCGCCGTCCTCGACGTCGCCGACAAGCTGCGCCGCCAGGCCGACGCCGCTGCCCGCACCTTCGTAGACCTCTTCGTCAGGGAGATCTGGGAGCCGTTCGAGCAGGCGGGCCGCCCCGAGGAGGACTGGCCGAAGGTGCGCGAAGCGCTCGACCGCATGCGCCCGCTCGCCTCCGACGCGGTCCTGGCGATGTTCCAGGTGGCGATGGGCGAGGCGACCGAGAAAGCCGGCGAACAGACCCTCCGCAACGCCGCCAAGCCGGCCAAGAAGCGCGCCAAGCGCCGCCCCCGCTGAGAAACCCGCCCCGGCCCGGCGAAAGCTGGGCGTTACGCTGGGCTGAAGCGACGGAGGAGGTCGAAATGGCTACTCAAGCGGTGCACGCGGTCGATCACAAGCTGCTCGCGGCCGGCGAGTGGGTCGAGACCGGCGAGTGGGGGGAGGTCAGGAGCCCCTATGACGGCAGCCCGGTCGGCCGGATCGCGCTCGGCGACGCCGCCCTGGTCGAGCGCGCGGTGGTCGCCGCGCACGAGGCGTTCCGCTCCGCCGACTTCCCCCAGCACGAGCGCGCCGCCGTCCTCGACCGCGCCGCCGAGCTGGTCGGCGAGCGGGTCGAGGAGCTGGCGCTGGCGATCGCCGCCGAGGCCGGCAAGCCGATCAAGACCGCCACGGTCGAGGCGCAGCGCTGCGTCGACACGCTCACCTTCGCCGCGGTCGAGGCGCGCAAGCTGACCGGCGGCACGGTGCCGATGGAGGCCTCGCCGGCGGGCGCCGGCAAGCTCGGCGTGATGCTGCGCGTCCCCTACGGCGTGGTCGGCGCGATCAGCCCCTTCAACTTCCCGCTCAACCTGGTCGCCCACAAGCTCGGGCCGGCGATCGCCGCCGGCAACGCGGTCGTCCTCAAGCCCGCCGGCCAGACGCCGATCTCGGCCCTGAAGCTGGCGGCGATCCTGGGCGAGGCGGGCCTGCCCGAGGGCTGGCTCAGCGTTATTCCCGGCCCCGGCTCCAAGGTCGGCAACGCGATCGTCGAGCACGAGCTGACCAGGGCGATCACCTTCACCGGCTCGGCCGGGGTCGGCTGGGACATCCGCAGCCGCGTCCCCCACAAGAAGGTCAACCTGGAGCTGGGGTCGAACGCGCCGCTGATCGTCCACTCCGACGGCGACTGGGAGGCGGCCGCCGACAAAGCCCAGATCCACGCCTTCTCCCACGCCGGCCAGAGCTGCATCTCGATCCAGCGCATCCTCGTCCAGGAGGATGTCGCCGAGGCCTTCACCGCGCGGCTCGTCGCCAACGTCGAGAAGCTGACGGTCGGCGACCCGCTCGACTCCGGCACCGACGTCGGACCGCTGATCACCCCCGGCGACCGCGACCGCGTCAAGCAGTGGGTCGACGAGGCGGTCGCCGCCGGCGCCACGCTGCTGGCGGGGGGAGAGCTGGTCGACGAGGGCCGCTGCCTCGCCCCGACCCTGCTCTCGTCCCCGCCCAGAGACGCCAAGGTCTGGTGCGAGGAGATCTTCGGCCCGGTCGCCACCATTGACACCTACGTGGAGTTCGGCGAAGCGCTGGCGATGGCCAACGACTCCAAGTTCGGCCTCCAGGCCGGTGTCTTTACCCGCGACATCGGCCGCGGGCTCGAGGCCGGCCGCACGCTCGAGTTCGGCGGGGTCCTCGTCAACGAGGTGCCGACCTTCCGCGCCGACCAGCAGCCCTACGGCGGCGTCAAGGACTCCGGCAACACCCGCGAGGGCCCCGCCTTTGCCGTCCTGGAGCTGACCGAGGAGCGCTTCGTCACCCTGCAGGGCTGAGCGCCGCTACTCGTGCGGCCGGGCCATGCGACGGTGGTCCAGCGCTTGCTCGAGGATCGATGGCTCTACGCCTTGCTCGAGGGCGACCTCGCGCAGAGAGCGGCCGGACTCGGCGGCGGCCTTGACGATGTCGGCGGCGCGGTCGTAGCCGATGTGTGGGTTGAGCGCGGTCGCCGTGGCCAGGGTCGCCTCGGCGTGGCGGGTCGTCATCTCCTCGTTGGCCTCGAGCCCGGTCACGCACTTCTCGTCGAGCAGGCGCGAGGCGGAGGAGAGCAGCTTGATCGAGTCGAGCAGGTTGCGGGCGATCAGCGGCACCCGCACGTTGAGCTCGAACTGACCCTGGCTGCCGGCGACGGTGATCGCGGTGTCGTTGCCGATCACCTGGGCGGCGACCTGGATCACCACCTCCGGGATCACCGGGTTGACCTTGCCGGGCATGATCGAGGATCCCTTCTGCAGCTCCGGCAGGCGCAGCTCGGCGAGGCCGGCGCGGGGGCCGGAGCCCATCAGCGCCAGGTCGTTGGCGATCTTGTTGAGCGAGACCGCGTAGACCTTGAGCGCCCCCGACAGCTCGACCAGCGAGTCGCGGTTGCCCTGCGCCTCGAAGCGGTCCATCGGCTCGGAGATCGCCAGGCCGGTTGCGGCGCCGAGCTTCTCCCGCACCTTGGCGGCGAACTCCGGGTGGGTGTTGAGGCCGGTGCCGGTTGCGGTGCCGCCGAGCGGGATCTGGCCGACCCGGCGCAGCGTCGCCTCGACCCGCTGGATCCCCAGCCGCACCTGCGCCGCGTAGCCGCCGAACTCCTGGCCGAGGGTGACCGGGACGGCGTCCATCAGGTGGGTGCGGCCGGCCTTGACGACGTCGGCGAACTGGGTCGCCTTGGCCTCCAGCGCCGACTCCAGCCCGCCCATCGCCGGCAGCAGGTCGTGCGTCACCTCGTCCAGCGCCGCCAGGTGGACGGCGGAGGGGAAGACGTCGTTGGAGGACTGCCCCATGTTGACGTGGTCGTTGGGGTGGGCGCCGTCGCCGGCGAGGTTGGCGAGCACCTCGTTGGCGTTCATGTTCGAGGAGGTGCCGGAGCCGGTCTGGAAGACGTCGACCGGGAACTGGTCGTCGTGCTCGCCCTCGCCGACGGCGTTGCCGGCCTGGGCGATCCGCTCCGATAGATCGCCGTCGAGCAGGCCCAGCTCGCCGTTGACCTCGGCCGCGGCCGCCTTGATCCGGCCCAGCCAGTGGACCACGGGCACCGGCACCGGCGTGCCGGAGACGGGGAAGTTGTCAACTGCCTTGGTGGTCTCGCCACCCCAGAGCTGCTTGGGCAATGTGTCTCCTTGTCGGCGGCCGTTCGTCGTTCAGCCAGATTTCTTACCGGCAGCGTATCCAGTCCGATACGCGCGGTAAAAGGCCGGCGGCAGCGGGTCGCGGCCGGGGGCGTAGCGGGCGGCGACGGTGAGGCGGCGGAGGAGGTCGGTGTGGATCCCTTCGGTCCTGTCGGCTCCCCGCTGGGCGGCGCCGAGCAGATAGCCGAGCTGGAGGGCGGCGCCGCCGCCCGGGTCGGCCCGCGCCTCGGCGTTGAGCTTGGTCGCGGTCCCGACCATCGCTTCGCCGATGCTCGCCAGGTCGCCGCCGGTCTGGTTCTCGGTCAGGCAGTCGCTGATCGGGACCCCGCCGCTCAGCCGCACCTGGCCGGGCGCGCCGCCGAGGGCGCCGGCGTAGGCGCCGGCACCGCCGAGACAGGCGACCGGCGTCGCGCTGCTCTGGCTGCCGCAGCCGGCGGCGAGCGCCGCGAGCAGGCAGGCGAAGGCGATCGAGGCCGGGATACGCATCGTCGCCATCCTATGGAGGCCGCTCGGGTCAGTCGCGGACGCGCGGGCCGACGCCGCCGGTGCGGACCGTGGAGATGCCGCCGGCGGGGCCGGGGGGCGGCTTGGGAGCGGGGGGCTCTTGCCGCGGGGCTGGCTGACCGGTTCGCCGGGGCCGACCGGGAAGACTTCGACCCATTCGGCCAGTTCGAACTGGGCGGCCGGGGCGTGGTTCCAGGAGAGGTGGAGGTGGTTGCCGCAGCCGTGGCCGGCGTCGCCTTCGTAGCCGACCCAGCGGAAGGGCGGCAGCGGCGCGTTCTGCTGTGGCTCGGCCCACAGCGCCAAGCGGGTGATCGGCGCCCAGGCGGCGTCGCATTTGGTCCCGCCCCCCACCGGCACGAGGTCGACGGCGAGGCCGTTGTAGTGGTCGGAGCCCCTGGTGTGGCATTCGTCGCAGCCGACGTGTTCGCCGTCGGGGAGCGGCCCGGAGTAGCCGTCGGTGACGTAGATCGGGTAGCGCTGGGCGATCCAGCGCAGGTCGGGGAGGATCCGCCGGTCGACCATGTCGCCGGCTTCGTGCGGGATCGCGGCCGGGATCGGGACGATCTTGCCGGCGGCGTAGACGATGCGGGTCGGGCTCGGAGGCGGCGCGGCGGAGGAGCTGGCGACGAGGCCGAGCAAGGCCGCGCAGGCGAGCGCGATGGCGAGGCCCAGGCGCTCGACGATGGGCGGCAGGTGGAGGGGCCGGTTCCTCACTCCCCGCTTATCGACACCCACCCGGACCCGGCTTGAATCCCGCCGGATAGGGTTCGGGCCATGCCCACGGTCCGCGACGCGACCTTCGACCTCTTCCGCGCCCACGGGATGACGACGATGTTCGGCAACCCCGGCTCGACCGAGCTGCCGATGCTCGCCGACTTCCCCGCCGACTTCCGCTACGTGCTCGGCCTGCAGGAGGCGGTCGTGGTCGGGATGGCCGACGGCTTCGCCCAGGCCTCCGGCCGTACCACCGTCGTCAACCTCCACACCGCGCCCGGGGTCGGCAACGCGATGGGGGCGATCTTCAACGCCCAGGCCAACCACTCGCCGCTGCTGGTTACCGCCGGCCAGCAGGCGCGGGCGCAGATCACCCTGCAGGCCAACCTGACCAACCGCGACGCGACGCGGATGCCGCACCCGCTGGTCAAGTGGTCCTACGAGCCGCCGCGGGCCGAGGACGTGCCGCTGGCCCTCGCCCACGGCGCCCACCTCGCCGGCCTGCCGCCGCGCGGCCCGGTCTTCGTCTCGCTGCCGATGGACGACTGGTACGCGGAGGTCGACGCCGGCGACGCCCGGGCGGCGATCGAGCGCAAGGTCAGCGGCCGCGCCACGGCCGACCCGGAGGCGGTGCGCGCCCTCGCCGAGGCGCTCGACGCCGCCGCCAACCCGGTCCTCGTCGCCGGCCCCGACATCGACGCCAGCGGCGCCTGGAAGCTCGGCGTCGCCCTCGCCGAGCGCCAGCGGCTGCCGGTCTGGGCCTCGCCGGCGACCGGCGGCGTTCGCCTCGGCTTCCCCGAGGACCACCCCAACTTCCGCGGCGTGCTGCCGCCGGCGATCGGTCCGGTCGGGCAGACGCTGGAGGGCCACGACCTGATCCTCGTCGTCGGCAGCTCCGTCTTCCCCTACTACCCGCACATCCCCGGGCCGCTGCTGCCGGAGGGAGCGAGGCTGGTGGCGATCACCAGCGATCCCGACGAGGCGGTGCGGGCGCCGATGGGCGACGCGATCGTCGCCGACGTCAAGCTGACCCTGGAAGCGCTGCTGGGGGCGGTGCCGGAGTCGGCGCGTCCGGCGCCGGAGCCGAACCCGGGGCCGGGGGAGATCCCCGCCGCCGACCCGCTCAACGCCTCGACCGTCCACACGGCCTTGGCCGAGGTCCTCCCCGAGGACGCGATCGTCGTCCTCGAGTCCCCCTCCAGCACCCTCGCCCTGCGCAACCAGCTGCGGATCTCGCGCCCCGGCAGCTACTACTTCAGCGCCGGCGGCGGTCTCGGCTTCGGCCTCGCCGCCGCGGTCGGCGTGCAGTTGGCGCAGCCGGACCGGCCGGTCGTCTGCGTGCTCGGCGAGGGCTCGGCCCAGTATGCGATCACCGCCTTCTGGAGCGCCGTCGCCCACAGGGCGCCGGTCACCTTCCTGGTCCTGCGCAACGAGGAGTACGCGATCCTCAAGTGGTTCGCCGAGGTCGAGCAGGTGACGGGCGCCCCCGGCCTCGACCTGCCCAAGCTCGACGTCGCCGCGGTGGCCGAGGGCTACGGGGTCAAGGCCCACCGCGCCGCCGACCGCGACGGCGTGCGCGGGGCGCTGGCCACGGCCCTCGCCTCCTCCCAGCCGGAGCTGGTCGAAGTCCCGGTGGCGCCGGGGATGTCGCTTTTCTAGGGTCAGCCGTGGCGCGGCCGCAGACCAACCGTCGATCCGACTCCCGCGGGATGTTCGATTGACGGCTCGTGGCCCGCAACTGTTGGCGCCACCGCCGAGCGAGCCGGCGCCGGACCGCGCGCCTGACGAGATAGCCGCCGGCGTCGCGCAGCCGCTGCGCGGCGAGCTTGAGGCTCTGCTCGGCGCCGACCGCGTCCTCTCCACGGCGGGCGACATCGTCAAGTACGCCTCCGATGCCAGCCCTTACCGGCTCTTCCCGCGGGCAGTCGTGATGGCTCGCGACGCCGGCGACGTCGCCAAGGTCCTCGCCTACGGCCGCGAGCAGGGGATCCCTGTCACCTTCCGCGCCGGCGGCACCAGTCTCAACGGCCAGGGCCAGAGCGACGGCATCCTCGTCGACGTGCGCCGCCACTTCGGCGGCGTCGCGGTCGAGGAGGACGGGGCGCTGGCCCGGGTCAAGCCCGGCACCGTGCTCGGCCACGCCAACCGCGTGCTCGCCCCGCACGGGCGCAAGCTCGGCCCCGACCCGGCCAGCACCGACATCGCCTGCGCCGGCGGTGTCATCGCCAACAACTCGGGCGGGATGCGCTGCGGCGTCACCAGGGATTCCTACTCGACCGTGCGCTCGCTGACCCTGGTCCTGCCCTCCGGGACAACGATCGACACCGCCGCCCCCGGCGCCGCCGAGAAGTTCGCCGCGACCGAGCCGGAGCTGGCCGCCGGCCTGGCGGAGATCCGCGAGGAGATCCGCGGTGACGAGGAGCTGAGCGCCCGCATCCGCCGCAAGTTCGCGATCAAGAACACCACCGGCTACCGGCTCTGCGCCTTCCTCGACGCCGAGGAGCCGCTGGAGATCTTCCGCCGCCTCGTGGTCGGCTCCGAGGGCACGCTGGCCTTCGTCGCCGAGGCCGTCTTCGAGACGGTGCCGCTGCCGGCCCGTACCACCACCGCCTGGGTCCACTTCCCCGACATAGACCAGGCGATCGACCCGGTCCGCGAGCTGGTCGACGCCGGCGCCAGCGCGGTCGAGCTGATGGTCGCCCCGGCGCTGATCACCGCCGCCTGGAACATGGTCGGAGCGCCGGAGGAGTGGAAAGAGCTGCCGCCGGAGTCGGCGGTGCTGCTGGTCGAGTTCGGCGGCGGCAGCGACGAGGAGCTCGACGAGTACGTCGCCAAGGCCGGCGAGATCTTCGCCGCGCGGGAGACGATCCGCCCGATCGAGTTCACCCGCGAGGCCGAGCAGATCGAGCTGGCCTGGCGCGTGCGCGAGGGCCTGCACGGGCTGATCGGGCGGCTGCGGCTGCCCGGCACGGCGCTGATCGTCGAGGACGTCTGCGTGCCGCCGGAGCGGATCGCCGAGGGCGCCCGCGATCTGCAGGCGCTGCTCGGCGAGCACGGCTTCCTGCCCGGTGTCGCCGGCCACGCCTCCGCCGGCAACCTCCACTTCATGCTCACCCCCGACTTCGCCAAGCAGGAGGACCTCGAGCGCTACGAGGCCTTCATGTCCGGACTGGTCGAGCTGATCGTCGACAAGTACGACGGCTCGCTCAAGGCCGAGCATGGGACCGGAATCAACATGGCCCCCTATGTAGAGCGCGAGTGGGGCGAGAAGGCGACCGAGCTGATGTGGCGGGTGAAGCGGCTGGCCGACCCCGACGGCGTGCTTTCGCCGGGCGTCGTCCTCAACCGCGACGACGGCGCCCACCTGCGCAACCTCAAAACGACGCCGCCGATCGAGGAGTCGGCGACGACCTGCGTCGAGTGCGGCTTCTGCGAGCCGGTCTGCCCCAGCCGCAACCTGACGACGACGCCGCGGCAGCGAATCGTGCTGCGGCGCGAGATGGCGCGCCAGCCGAACGGCTCGCCGGTGCAGAAGGCGCTGCTGGAGGAGTTCTCCTACGAGGCGCTGGATACCTGCGCCGCCGACGGTTCCTGCCAGCTCGCCTGCCCGGTCGGGATCGACACCGGCCAGTTCGTCAAGGAAATGCGCCAGCGCCGCCACGGCGAGCGCGCCGAGCGGGCGGCACTGACGGCGGCGAAGTACTGGGGCACGGTCGAGGGAGCCAGCCGCGCCGGCCTCCGCCTCGGCGGCCCCCTGGCCCGCCGCACCGCGCCGCGCCCGCGCCCTGCCGCCTCCCGCCCCCGCCAAGCTGCCGCCAACCATCCACACAGGTGCCGCCGCCGTCTACGTCCCCTCCTGCACCAACCGCATCTTCGGCGCCGCCGCCGTCCCCGCCGATGGGCCTCAAACGTCCAAATACCGGACGGATTCGGCCCATGGGCCCTGGGTTGTGGAGGCGCTCGTCGAAGCGTCGGCGCGGGCTGGGTTGCCGGTTTGGATTCCGGAGGACGTCGTCGGGAGTTGCTGCGGGATGCCGTGGAGCTCCAAGGGCTTCGGCGCGGCGCACCGGCACAAGGCGAACGAGATGGTCGAGCGGCTCTGGGGCTGGAGCGGGGAGGGGGCGCTGCCGATCGTCGTCGACGCCGCCTCCTGCACCCACGGCATCGCCGATCCGGGTCCGGGCGTGCTCGAAGAGGCCAACGCCGAGCGCCTCGCCAAGCTGGAGATCCTCGACTCGGTCGCCTGGGCCCACGACCGCCTGCTGCCGTGGCTCGAAGTCTCCGACAAGGTCGGCGCGGCCACCGTGCACCCGACCTGCGCCAGCCGCCACCTCGGCCTCGCCCACCGGCTCGAGTCGCTCGCCGGCGCCCTCGCCGACGACGTCTACGTCGCCCCCTCGGCGACCTGCTGCGGCTTCGCCGGCGACCGCGGCATCTTCCACCCCGAGCTGACCGAGGCGGCGACCCGCCCCCAGGCGGAAGAGCTGGCGGGCCGCCACTTCGATGCCCACCTCTCCAGCAACCGCACCTGCGAGATCGGCCTCCAGCGCGCCACCGGCGAGCCCTACGAGTCCGTCATCCTCCTGCTGGAGCGGCTAACGCGAAGCGGCTGAGACCGCGGCGGCGCCCTGCTCGTCGGCTTCCGCCTCGATCTCACGCACCGTCGCGACCATCGCCGCGTCGTTTTCGAAGCGGCGGTCCAGCAGGGGATTGAGGATTCCGCGCAGGGCGGAGACGTAGCGCCACCACTTCGGCGCGAAGGTGCGCGGCGCCCGCTCTTCGATCCCGCGCACGACGGCGGCCCCGGCCTCGGAGGCCGGGATCCGCTTGCTAAGGAAGTCAGGGAGGTTCTGCTGCATGCGGTCGCCGTTGTTGGCGAAGGCGTCCTGGACCAGCTTGGTGTCGACCCAGCCGAAGTAGGCGACGCCGGCGCTCGCGCCCAGCGGCATCAGCTCGGCCCGCAACGAGCGACCCAGCGACTCGACCCCGGCCTTGGCGACCGCGTAAGGGCTGTTGAGGACGCCGTTGACGAAGGCGTAGACGGAGGAGGTGACGACGATGTGGCCGCGGCGCTCGACGATCTGCGGCAGCGCCGCCCGCACCGTGCGCCAGACGCCGAGCATGTCCACCTCGAAGACCCGCTCCCATTCCTCGGCGCCGATCCCGCGCACCGTCGCCAGGTGCGACTGCGCGATCCCCGCGTTGGCGACAGCGACGTCGAGCCCGCCGAACCTCTCCACCACCTCGGCGACCGCCGCCTTCATCGCCCCCTGGTCGGTGACGTCGGCGCCGATGCCGATCGCCCGCGGGCCGATCCGCTCGGCCGCCTCGCGCGCCTCCTCGGGGCTGAGGTCGAGCACCGCCACGGAGGCTCCCCGCAGGTGCATCTGCCGCGCGGTCTCGAAGCCGATGCCGCGGGCGGCGCCGGTGACCAGCGCCACCTTTCCGTTCAGGTCGTAGACGGGCACGAGCGGCGCAGCCTATCCGCTCCTAGAATCAGCCGCCCCATGACGCCCCCCCGTTTCTGATGCCGGGATTCCGCCCGGTAGACCCCAAGCAATCCTTCCCCGAGCTGGAGGAGCGGGTGCTGGCGCACTGGCGCGACGGCGACGTCTTCCACCGCTCGCTCGCCAACCGCGAGGGGGCCGAGGTCTGGAGCTTCTACGAGGGCCCGCCGACCGCCAACGGCCGCCCCGGCTCCCACCACGTCCTTGCCCGCGTCTTCAAGGACGTCTACCCTCGCTACAAGACGATGTGCGGGTACCGGGTGCCGCGCAAGGCCGGCTGGGACTGCCACGGGCTGCCGGTCGAGCTCGAGGTCGAAAAGCAGCTGGGGATCGCCTCCAAGCAGGAGATCGAGGAGCTCGGGATCGCCGAGTTCAACCGGCGCTGCCGCGAGTCGGTCTTCGAGTACGTCGGGGAGTGGAACCGGCTGACCGAGCGGATCGGCTTCTGGATCGACCTCGACCATCCCTACGTCACTCTCGAGGACGACTACATCGAGTCGGTCTGGTGGTCGCTGCGCAAGCTCTGGGACGACGGCCGCCTCTACGAAGGCCACAAGGTCGTCCCCTACTGCCCTCGCGACGGCACCCCGCTCTCCTCGCACGAGGTCGCGCAGGGGTACAAAGACGTCGAGGATCCCTCCATATATGTGCGTTTCCCGCTGCTCGACGGCGCCGAGTCCGGAGAGTCGCTCCTGGTCTGGACGACGACGCCGTGGACGCTGCCCGGCAACGTCGCGGTGGCGGTGGCGCCGGGGGTGACCTACGTCAAGGCGCGCATCGACGGCGAGACGCTGATCCTGGCCGAGCCGCTGGTCGCGAAGGTGCTGGGGGAGGAAGCAGAGATCATCGATCGCTTCCCCGGCGCGGACCTGGTCGGCCACCATTACCAGGGCCCGGTCTTCGCGCTGTCGGACCGCCCGCGCGGCGGCTCCCCGGTGATCGCCGGAGACTTCGTCACCACCGAGGACGGCACCGGCCTCGTCCACATCGCCCCCGCCTTCGGCGAGGACGATTTCACCGTTGCCGCCGAGAACGGCCTCTTTGACCCCACTGTCGCGGGCACGCTCTACAACCCGGTGATGCCCGACGGCACCTTCGACAGACGGGTGCAGGGCTTCGAGGGACGCTTCGTCAAAGACCCGCAGGTCACCGCCGACCTGATCGCGGACCTCGAGCGCCGCGGCCTGCTCTTCCGCGAACAGGTCTACGAGCACTCATACCCGCACTGCTGGCGCTGCGGCACCCCCCTCATCTACTACGCGACGACGAGCTGGTACGTCGCCACCTCGGAGGTCCGCGAGCAGCTGCTCGCCAACAACGAGACGATCGGCTGGCACCCCGAGCACGTCAAGCACGGCCGCTTCGGCAAATGGCTCGAGAACAACGTCGACTGGGCGCTCTCCCGCGACCGCTACTGGGGGACCCCGCTGCCGGTCTGGCGGTGCCTGGACCGTCGCTGCGGAGAACTCGACTGCATCGGCTCGGTCGCTGAGCTACGCGAGCGTTCGCTCGGCGGCGAGGTTCCCAACGACCTCCACCGCCCCTACATCGACGAGGTCGAAATCTCCTGTGGGAAGTGCGGCGGGCCGATGCAGCGGGTCGAGTCGGTGATCGACACCTGGTACGACAGCGGCGCGATGCCCTTCGCCCAGTTCCACTACCCGTTCGAGAACGAGGCGGAGTTCGAGGAGCGCTTCCCGGCCGACTACATCTGCGAGGCCCAGGACCAGACCCGCGGCTGGTTCTACACCTTGCTGGCCGAGTCGACCCTGCTGTTCGGCGAGTCGAGCTACCGCAACTGCGTCTGCCTCGGCCTGATCCTCGACCCCGAGGGCCAGAAGATGTCGAAGAGCCGCGGCAACGTGGTCGACCCCTGGGAGGTGATCTCCGCCCACGGCGCCGACGCCTTCCGCTGGTACTACCTGACCGCCCAGCAGCCCTGGGCCGGCTACCGCTTCTCGGTCGACACCGTCGGCGAATCGGTGCGCCAGTTCATGCTCACCCTCTGGAACACCTACTCGTTCTGGGTGCTCTACGCGAACGCCGAGGGGCTCGGTCCTTCGGACTTCGCCGCATATACGGCCGCGGAGGATCTCGATCGCTGGGCTCTGTCCCGGTTGCAGGCGACGGTCGCGACCGTGCGCGAGCGGATGGACGAGTTCGACTGCACCGCCGCCGGGCGGGCAATCGCCGCCTACGTCGAGGAGCTCTCCAACTGGTACGTGCGGCTCTCGCGCCGCCGCTTCTGGGACGGCGATCGCGCCGCCTTCGCGACCCTGCGCCACTGCCTGTTGGAGACGGTGGCGCTGCTGGCCCCCTTCACTCCCTTCCTCGCCGACGAGATCCACCTCAACCTCGCCGGCGGCGCGTTTGGAGAGACGGGCGACCGCCCCGACTCGGTCCACCTGCGCGACTACCCGGAGGCCGACCCGGCGCTGGCCGATCCGGCGCTGGAGAAGGCGATGGAGGCGGTGCGGCTGACGGTCGAGCTCGGTCGCGCCGCCCGCGCCCGCGCCAAGGCCAAGGTGCGCCAGCCGCTGCGCCGCGCCGTGATCGTCGCCAACGAGGCCGAGCGCGAGGCGATCGAGGCCCGCGCCGGCCTGGTCACCGCCGAGCTCAACGTCAAGGAGCTGGACTTCGTCAGCGACGAGGGCGAGCTGGTCAGCTACACGGCCAAGCCCAACTACCGTACTCTCGGCCCCCGCTTCGGCAAGAAGATGCCGCGGGTGGCGGCCGCGGTCGAGGCGCTCGACGCCGCCCACGTCGCCGCCGCGCTGGCCGACGGCGGCGAGATCGGGATCAACGTCGACGGCGCCGACCACACCCTCGGCGCCGATGAGATCGCCCTCGCCCTGCAGCCGCTCGAGGGCTACGAGGTCGAAGCCGAGTCCGGCCACGCGGTCGCCCTGCAGCTCGAGCTCGACGACGAGCTGCGCCAGGAGGGCCTCGCCCGCGAGATCGTCCACGCCGTCCAGATCGCCCGCAAAGACGCCGGCCTGGAGATCACCGACCGCATCACCCTCGCCCTCGGCGGCGACGAAGAGCTTCTGGAAGCCGCCCGCGCCCACGAGCCCTACCTAGCCAACGAGGTCCTAGCCACCTCCGTCGCCTACGACGCTGCGGACGGGCCGGCAGCCCAGATCGACGGCCACGACCTGCGAATCGCCATCGCTCGAACCAAGGGCCCATCCCGGCAGGGGTGAAGCGTCTTGTACTTTTTTGGCGCCGCGGCTCGGGCGGCAGCCCGCGGCGATCCTCAAAAAAGTTAAGCGAAACCCCTACCGGGATGGGCCCTCAGGCTCCCCGATGATGAAGTCGGCCTTCGGCGAGTCGGAGAACTTCACCCAGCAGTGCTCGGGGGCGGCGCCGGCGATCTCGACCAGCGCCGCTTCGATCCGCCTGGCGATCTCGGCCTTCTGCTCGTCGCTGCGGCCCTCGAACCAGTGGACCTGTACGAACGGCATCGTGGGAAGGGAGCGCCGCCGCCCTAGGCGAGCGCCGGCTCCAGCTCGGCCTCGAGGCGCCGCTTCGGCATCGCCCCGACGACTTTCTTGGCGATCGCCCCGTCCTTGAAGAGGATCATGGTCGGGATCGAGAGGACCTCGTAGCTGGCCGCCGTCTGCTGGTTCTCGTCGACGTTGATGCTGACGATCTTGAGGTCGTCGCGCTCGCCGTCGATCTCCTCGAGGACCGGGTGGACGACGCGGCAGGGACCGCACCAGGGGGCCCAGAAGTCGACGAGCACAGGGCCCTCGGCGTCGAGGACGTCGGCTTTGAAGGTGGCGTCGGTTACGTCGGTCAGTTTCCCAGTCACTGGATATCCGTCTCCCGGAATCGAGGTTCGTAGCTCAATACTTCAAAAAGTATAGCGACCCTGTCCAGACATGGTTTCGGGCTTTTCGACGTGCCGCGGGCCGAAGCGCAGCAGCGGCACCCGCCAGATCGCCTCGGCGACGATCGAGCGGTCCATCTTCGAGCTGCCGGCCTGGCGATCGCGGAAGACGATCGGCACCTCGATCACCCTGAAGCCGGCGCGGATCGCCCGGTAGGTCATCTCCACCTGGAAGGCGTAGCCGCGGGCCTGGATCGAGTCGAGGTCGATCGCCTCCAGCACCTCGCGGCGGAAGCACTTGAAGCCGCCGGTCAGGTCCTGGACGTCGACGCCGAGGACGAAGCGCGCGTAGGCGCTGCCGCCGCGGCTGATCGCCCGCCGCAGCGGCCCCCAGTCGCTGACGCCGCCGCCGGCCACGTAGCGGGAGCCGAGCACCAGGTCGGCCCGCTGCGCCGCCTCCAGCAGGCGCGGCAGGTAGGCGGGGTCGTGGGAGAAGTCGGAGTCCATCTCCAGCATCAGGCCGGCGCCGGCGGCGAGGGCGCGGCGGAAGCCGGCGACGTAGGCGGGGCCGAGGCCTTCCTTGACTCGGCGGTGCAGGACGCTGACGTTCTCGTGCCGCGCCGGCCAGCTCGATCGGCGAGCGCCCGGTCCCGTCGGGGGAGTTGTCGTCGACGATCAGCACCCGCGCCGAGGCGGGCAGCTTGGCGCGGGCGTCGGCGACGAAGGCCTCGACGTTCTCGGCCTCGTTGTAGGTGGGGAGGACCAGCCAGGCTGGGCCCGTCTCGGACTCGGGCATCGCGCCCGATGCTATTCGCCGGCCTAAACGGCGACTGAAGACCAGCCGCGGCGAGGGGATAACTTGCGGACCGTGACCAACGCCGAGATCGCCGCCGCGCTGGAGGAGCTGGGAGTCCTCTACGAGCTCGACGGCGCGGTCAAATACCGGGTGCTGGCCTACGGCAACGCCGCGACCGCGATCCGCGAGAGCCCGGTCTCGGTCGCCGAGCTGGCGGCGAAGGCGAGGGCGACCGAGATTCCCGGGGTCGGCAAGACGCTGGCGGAGAAGATCGACGCCCTGCTGGAGACCGGCGAGATCCCCGCCGCGGCGAAGCTGAAGGCGAAGTTCCCGGCCACGCTGATCGAGGTGACCCGGGTGCCCGGGACTGGGGACGAAGACCGCGCGCCGCCTCTACGACGAGCTCGGGATCGCCACCGTCGAGGACGCTCAAGGCAGGCGGCCGAGGCGCACCGGATCCGCGCCCTGAAAGGGCTCGGGCCGAAGGCGGAGGAAAACGTCCTCGCCGCGCTGGAGCGGCTGGGCGAGCCCGGGCGAGGGCCCCGGCCGGCTGCTGCTCTCCAAGGTGCGCCCGATCGCCGAGGAGCTGGCGGTGTCGCTGCGCGAGCATCCCGGCCGCCAACCGGGTCGAGGTCGCCGGCTCGGCCCGGCGCTGGGCCGAGACCTGCAAGGACATCGACATCATCGCCACCGCCGAGGAGCCGACGGCGCTCGCCGGGCACCTCGCCGCTCACCCGCTGATCGCCGCCGCCGGCACGCCCCGGCCCCAACGGCGTCCGCGCCCAGACCCACAACGGCGTCTCGGTCGACCTGCGGATCGTCGCCGCCGGCCGCCTTCGGAAACCTGCTGCAGCACTTCACCGGCTCCAAGGCCCACAACGTGCAGCTGCGCGAAGAGGCGGTCGCCCGCGGACTCTCGGTCTCCGAGCACGGCATCACCGACAGCGAGAGCGGCAGGGTCGAGCTCTGCGAGAGCGAGGAGGGCGTCTACGCGGCGCTCGGCTACGCCTACATCGAGCCGGAGCTGCGCGAGGGGCGCGGCGAGCTGAAGGCGGCGCGCGAAGGCAAGCTGCCCGACCTGATCTCCCTCGGAGACATCAAGCGGCGACCTGCACTCCCACACCACCCTCTCCGATGGCCGCAACACGCTGGAGGAGATGGCGGAGGCGGGACGCGAGCGCGGCTACGCCTACATGGCGATCACCGACCACTCGGCCAGCCACGGCTTCGGCGACCACGTCACCCCCGAGCGGCTCTGGCAGCGGATCGAGGAGATCCGCGCGTGGAACAAGGGCAAACGCGGCTTCCGCCTGCTCGCCGGCTCGGAGGTCAACATCGGCCTCGACGGCTCGCTCGACTATCCCCACGACCTGGTCGAGGCGCTCGACTGGGTGATGGCCAGCGTCCACACCTCCTTCTCGATCTCGGCAAGGGAGATGACCGAGCGGGTCGTCGCGGCGATCGAGAACCCGCAGGTCAACTGCATCGGCCACCTGACCGGCCGCCTGATCGGCCGCCGCGAGCCCTACGGGATCGACGTCGAGGCGGTGGCCGAGGCCGCCGCCCGCACCGGCACGATGTTGGAGATCAACGGCAACCCCAACCGCCGCGACCTCTCCGACCGCCACGCCCGCCTCGCTGTCGACGCAGGCGTCACGATCGTCCTCAACACCGACGCCCACGGCGTCGACACGCTCGGCAACATGGCCTACGGCGTCGCCACCGCTCGCCGCGCCTGGCTCACCGCCGCCGACGTCGCCAACACCCGCGGCTGGCGGGAGTTCTCCCAAACTGCTCAAGCGCGGCTGAGACGGTCGGAGCGGTAGGCCCGGAGTGCGTACCAGCTCGATCGGCCTTAAAGCTGAATTCGGGACGACGTAGAACTTGACGCCGTCGCGGTGCTCGATCCCCAGCACCGCCGCCTCGCGGGTGCGCCAGGCGAGCGAGACGATCAGGGCGTAGCCGGCGCCGATCACGGCGACGCCGGGGAAGAGGAGGCCGAGGCCGCCGGCGACCACCGCGGTCAGGGCGATCGGCCAGAGGCGGCCGATCGCGATCCGATCCGGGCTCTCCCGCGGCAGCGAGGTCGCGGTGCGCGCCCGCGCCAGAGCGTCGCGGACGTCGTCGGCGGCGCGGGCGGGACGGCCGAGGTAGATGCCGATCCCCAGCGAGATCAGCCACCAGACGGCGGCGACGAGGATCGTCGTCGTGTCGCCTTCGCGGTTGGCCCCGATCGCCGTGATCGCGCCCAGCGCCGTCGCCTCGGCGCCGGTGACGAAGACGGTTACCCGGAGCAGGTCGGTGTAGGGCATCGCTACGCCGCCAGCCACTCGAGGATCGCCAGCCAGCCGTCGGGGCCGTCGACGATCAGGTCGGACTCGCTTCGCAGCTCCGGCGGCGCCTCCGGCGAGGCGATGCCGAGGCAGACCGCGCTCGCCAGCTCGCCCGACTCGCGCAGCTCGCGCAGGCGGCGGAAGGCGTCGAGGTCGGTGCGGTCGTCGCCGGCGTAGGCGGCGCGGTCGATCCCCTCGCCGGCGAGCAGGGAGGCGACCGCCGCGTCCTTGCCGCCGCCCCCGGGCGGGCGCAGCTCCAGCACCTTGCGGCCCCAGCGCGGTTCCAGCCCGGCCTGGCCGGCCGCGACCGCGAGTTCGTGCGCCCGCGCCTCCGCGGCCGCCTCGTCCGCCGCGCCGCGCCAGTGCAGCGCCTGGATCGGCCCCTTGTCCTCGTGCCGCAGCCCCGCCGCGGCGAGGGCGTCGCCGGCGAGGCCGGCGAGGAAGTCCGCCGCCGCGGTCTCCTGACCCGCCACCGAGGGGTCCGGCCGCGGCGCCTCGTCGCCCGGCAGCAGCAGCTCCAACCCGTGGTTGCCGGCGTAGGCGATCCCGTCGAGCCCGACCAGCCGCCGCGCCTCCTCGGCCCGGCGCCCGGAGACGCAGCCGACCAGCCCGAAGCGCTCGCTCAGCCGCGCCAGGGCCCGCCGCACCGCCGCCGGCACCGCCGCCTCATCGGCCCGCGCGGCGATCGGCGCCAGGGTGCCGTCGACGTCGGTCAGGATCGCCGCCCGCGAGGGTTCGGCCCGCAGCGGCTCCAGCAATCTGGCCCAGGCGCCCTCCCCCGTCTCGAATTCGCGAGGCACGGCATCTAGTATCGCCGCATGCCATCCCGCCCAGGGTCGATGCCCTCGCAGCGAGACCCTGCGGCTGGCGGCGATCGGCACCCTCGCCGGCATCTTCAGCGGCCTCTTCGGGGTCGGCGGCGGCACCGTGATCGTGCCGCTGCTGATCTTCTGGTTCGGCTACGGCGAGCGCCTCGCGACCGGCACCAGCCTCGCCGCGATCGTCCTCATCGGCCTGCTGGGGCGCGCTCGCCCAGGGCGGCATCTACGGCAACGTCCACGTCGCCACCGGCCTGCTGCTGGCGATCCCCGCCGTGCTCGGGGTGGTGATGGGAACCGCGATCCAGCAGCGGATCCCCCAGCGCGCGGTCTCCTACCTCTTCGCCGCCCTGCTGGTGGCAATCGCGATCGAGCTGATCCTCAAATGAACGAGCTGCTAGCGGCCCTGGTCGCCGCCGCCGGCGGCCTCGCCGGCGGCCTGGTCGGGGTCGGCGGCGGCGTCCTCTTCGTGCCGGCGCTGACGATCTTCCTCGGCCTCTCCCAGGTCGAGGCCGAGTCGACCTCGCTGCTGATGATCGTCGTCGTCGCCCTGGCCGGCGCCTACCGCCAGAGCGCCTACGGCAACGTTCGCCTCAGGGAGGCGCTGATCATCGGCGTCCTCTCGCCGCTGGGCGTCCTGATCGGCGTCGCCGTCGCCAACCACGTCTCCGAGCGCGTCCTCCAGCTCTCCTTCGCCGCCCTTGCCCTCTTCATCGCCGCCCAGCTGGTCCGCCGCGCCCGCTCGATTCCCTAGCGGCCGGGGTGAGGAGAGGTCAAACCGCGGGAGATGTCATGGCGTCGATGCCGCTTTCTTCGAGCGCTGATTTCGCAACCGCAATTCGATTGGTGACGGTGAGTTACATCGCGGCGGCGTCTTCACCAACTCCAGCGGCCAGGGCCATGATCGAAACCTGGGGGTTGACGCCTGGGCAGTTGGGGAGGATCGAGGCGTCGGCGATCCAGATCCCGTCGGCGCCGCGAAGGCGGCCGTGCGGGTCGACCGGGTGGCGGGACGGGTCGCCACCGGCCGCCGCGCTGCCGGTCGGGTGGAAGGCGGCGAGGCGGAGGCGACGGACTTCGACGCGCTCCAGCGCGGCGTCGACTTCGGCCTCGGCGCGGACCGGCGGGGCGCCGCCGCCGAGCTCGACCTCGTCGGCGCCGGCGGCGAGCATCGCCCGTGCCATCGCCCCGGTCGCGCGGACCAGGCGCCGCCGGTCCGCGTCAGTGAGGCGGTAGGCGACGAGCGGGGCGCGGCGGCCGAAGACGCGGCCAGCCGGCGCGTCGCCGATCATCGCCCCGAGGGTGGCGGTGTGGGAGGCGCGCCCGAGCCGGTGCACCAGGTGGGCGCCGTAGCCCGGGGCCGAGACCGCGCCCATTCCAGGTGGGGTGGAGGTGGCCTCGATCAGGATCCCGTCGCGCTCGTGCAGCTCCTCGATGCCGACGCTCTGCATCACCCCGCGCCAGGGCATGATCTCCTCCTCGAAGCTCGCCGTCACCCCCACCGCCGGGTGGATCGAGAGGCCCCGGCCGAGCCGCGGGTGGCCGCCGAGGCCGCTGCGGCGCAGCAGCGGCGGGGTCGGGATCGCGCCGGCGGCGACGACGACGATCGGGGCCGAGATCCGCACCGGCGTCCCGTCCGGCCGCCGCGCCTCGACGCCGCTGGCGCGACCGTCCTCGACGAGGATCCGTCGCACCCGCAACCCGGCGACGATCCGCGCCCCGGCCTCGCAGGCCTGCGGCAGCGCGTTCAGGTGGACGCCACCCTTGGCGTTGTTGGGGCAGCCGATCGCGCACTGGCAGGCGCCGCGGCAGCCGGTTGCGTTGCGGCGCAGGGGCGCGGCCTCCCAACCCAGCGCCGCCGCGCCCGCCAGCGCCAGCTCGCCGTTTCGGCCCAGCACGTCGAGTGAGGCGGGCGCGACGCCGATCGTCTCCTCGGCGTCGGCCAGGCGCTCCGCGAGCGCGCCGGGCTCGGCCAGCGCCAGTCCCTCGCGCTCGTGCCAGGCGGTCGCGACCCGCCGCGGCGGCCGGTAACAGGTGCCGGAGTTGATCACGGTGGTGCCGCCCACCGCCCGGCCCATCGGCAGCGCGATCGGCGGGTCGCCGAACGCCATCGTCGTGCCGCCGTCGCGGTAGATACCGGCGAAGCGGTCCAGCGGGTGGGCGTCGCGCAGGCGCTCGGCGCTCCAGCGCTCGCCCTCCTCGACGATCACGGTCTCGAGGCCGGCCCGCGCCAGCGCCCGCGCGGCGAAGGCGCCGCCCGCCCCCGAGCCGACGACGACCGCGTCGCAACGCGAGCGCTGGGGCCACTCGGCGGCGGCGACGAGGTTCAGCTCCGGGTCGGGGCGGGAGAGCTCGTGAGCGGAGCCGACGGCGGCGATCTCCGCCGCGAAGGAGTCGGCGCCGTGGGCCAGCATCGCGATCGACTTGAGCGCGTCCAGCGCCGGTCCGCCCAGCCGCGCGGCGCGCTCGAGCACCGGCTGGCGCCGCTCGGGTGGCAGCGAGCCGAGCCGGCTCCCGCCGCTGGCCAGGGCGAGGCCCTCCAGGCCCATCAGGGCCGCGGCGAGCACCGCCTGTGAGGCTGCGGGCATCTGGCCGATCATCCGCCGCGCTACCGCCGCCACACGGTCGGGATCGGGCCCGCCGGCCTCCGGCGGCAGCAGCGCCGCCACGAAGTCCGCCAGCGCCGAGCGTGGCGCTGGCACTAGATTGACCCCAGCATGAGCTTCGTCGTCGACCCGCCGCTGCTCGTCGCCTCCGGTGCCGCGATCGAGGCGCTCAGCGCCGACGAGCGCGCCGCGCGCCGCGGCCAGGCCGCCGCCGCCATGCTCTTCGTCGGGGTCTCGCTGGCGCTGTACGCGAACGCGCCCGGGCTGGGACCGATCTGGCAGCCCTTCGGCGCCCGCTCCGGGCGCGAGTTCATGCTCACGTCGGGCCTCGCCCCGGTCGACGAGGCCAGGATCACGCCCCGCCGCCACCTCGCGGCGCTGTCGCTGTTCACGCTCTATCCGCTCTGGTCGCGCCTCGGCGGTGCCCTGGTGCGGGCAGGGCGGGCGCGCTAGCTGCGCCGCCGACTGCCTCCGCCACCTGCAGCGAGCCGATCGGCGCCAGCCCCAGCAGCTCGCGGCGGGCGTCGGTGCTCCGCCGGCGTTTCCGGGTCCGCTGCACGGGACGCAGGCTATTTGCTATC
This sequence comes from uncultured Solirubrobacterales bacterium, assembly GCA_963785775.1. GTDB lineage: Bacteria > Actinomycetota > Thermoleophilia > Solirubrobacterales > 70-9 > VAYN01. The sequence goes on from CAWAWH010000003.1 coordinate 1,060,093, forward strand.
GACCGGCCGCTGCTGATCGGCACGACCGCCGCCATCGTCTACGCTCAAAGCGTGGACTCGCTCAGCTGGGAAGGCGACCTGCCGCATCTGCGATCTCCGATCTTGGTCTGCTCGTTCCGGGGCTGGAACGACGCCGCTGCCGCCGCCTCGACGGCACTCGGCGCCGCCGCCTCCTCGCTCGACTCGGAGCTGATCGCCAGGGTCGATCCCGAGGAGTACTTCGACTTCCAGTCGACGCGGCCGACGATCGTCCTGGACGAAGGCCAGACCCGCCGGATCGAGTGGCCGGAGAACAACCTGATCGCGGTGCGGGTGCCGAACGCCGACCGCGATCTGGTCCTGCTCGACGGCACCGAGCCGAACCTGCGCTGGCGCACCTTCTCGGAGACGATTGCGACCGCCGCCGACGCGCTCGGGGTCGAGCTGGTGATCACCCTGGGAGCGCTGATCGCCGAGGTCTCCCACACCCTGCCGGTGCCGATCACCGGCCTTGCCTCCGACCGCGACCTGGTCGAGGAGCTCGAGCTCGAGCGCTCCAGCTACGAGGGCCCGACCGGCATCGTCGGCGTCGTCCACGACCGCTGCCGCGAGGCCGGGATCAGCTCCGCCTCGCTCTGGGCGGCGGTGCCGCACTACGTCGCCGCCGTCCCCAACCCGAAGGCTGCCCTGGCCCTGCTGCGCCGGCTCGAGGGGCTGACCGGGATCGCCGTCGAGGCCTCCGGGCTGGAGGAGGAAACGAGCGACTACGAGGAGCAGATCGGCCGCGCGATCGCCGCCAACCCGGAGATCGAGGAGCTGGTCTCGCGGATCGAGGCCGAACAGGTCGAGCAGCTGAACGACGCCGAAGACCTGCCCTCTGCGGACACGATCGCGAGAGAGTTCCAGCGCTTCCTCCGTCAGCAGGGCAGTTAGAGCGCCCCTCCCGCGGGTGGAGCGCTCTAACTCTCTGCCGCCGGGCAGATCAGGCGGTAGTCGCACCAGCTGCAGACGCTGGGGGAGGGGCGCGGCTCGAAGTCCTGGCCGATGATCCCCTCGCCGACCTGGAGCACCGTGCGCTCGACCCGCTCGGCATCGTCGGGCCTGGTCGGCGCGGGAACCTTCTCGGCGTCGAGCACGTAGTAGTAGCTGCCGGCGCTGGCTTCGACCTGCCAGGCTTCGCGGGCGGCGAGGCGGTAGAGCGCCAGCTGCAGGTCGTTCTCCAGCTCGGCTTCGGTCCGCCGCTCGCCGGTCTTGTAGTCGATCAGCTCGTAGTCGCCGTCGGGCAGGCGGTCGACGCGGTCGACGCGGCCGCGGACGTGGTGCTCGCCGACCTCGAAGTCGAACTTGCGCTCGAGCCAGACCGGCTCGCCCTCGCCCACCCGCTCGCGCTCCCAGTAGAGGCGCAGCGCCTCGCGGGCGCGGTCGCGGAACTGCAGCTCGTCGTCGGTCGAACCGAAGCCGGTCCGCCGCCACCCGGTCTCGAACAGCTGGGTCAGCTGGCGCAGCCCGTCCTCGTCGCTCGCCGGCGGCTCCTTGTGGAAGCGCTCGAGGACGTTGTGGATGAGGATGCCGAAGCGCTGGTTGATCGTCGGCTCCTGCGGGATGCCGAAGACCCGCGCGAACTTGTACTTCAGCGGGCAGGTCAGGTAGAGGCTGAGGTCGGAGGCGGAGAGGCTGAGGCGGCCGTCGCCACGGCGGGGCAGGAAGGCCTCCAGCGAGGGCTCCTCGCGGGCGGCGATCAGCTCGCGCCGGCGTCCGCGCTCGTGCTCGGAGCCGAGCAGGTAGGAGTCGAGGGTGGAGGCGTCGAGCTCGGCCTGCTGCTCGGGGGTGGCGACCTGGCGCAGCAGCCCGTTCACGGCCTCGATCGCCTCCGCGGTCGGCTCGTCGCCGGGGCGCTGGGCCAGCGCCGCCAGTTTCAGCAGCTCCAGGTAGCGGGCGATCGCCCGGTTGACGTCGATCGCGGTGTCGAGACGGGGCTCGGAGAGCTCGCGGCCGGCCCGCCAGGAGGCCTCCAGCACCTGCTCGCGCAGGGCGCGGTAGGTCGCGTGCAATCCCTCGGCGGGGCCGAACAGCTCCTCGCCGTGCTCCTCCTCGCTCGCTCCGGCCGCGGCCAGCGCCTCCCGGTAGAAGCGCGAGGGCCGCGCCTCGCCCTCCTCGCCGCGCTCGACCCGCGAGAGCACCAGCCCGGTTCGCGCCGGCCAGCCGATCCGCGCCCAGTCGGCCTCGCCCTCGAGGCCGAGCACGAAGACGTGGTCGAAGCCGATCCCCTTGACCGCGTCCAGCGCCATCCCCTGCACCGAGGCGGGGGCGGGGGACTCCTCGCCGCCGGCCGGCTCGACGCCGGCCTCGGCGACGGCGCTGAGGTAGGCGACGAAGCCGCGGGTCGAGCCGTGCGGCTCGCGCCGCGCCCAGGCCGTCGCCAGCTCGGCCAGCCGCGAGAGTCCGAGCAGCCGCTCCGCCACCTCCGGCTGGGCGGCGAAGAGGCGCTGGCGTCGCAGCCCGACCCGCTCGATCAGCCGCCGCACGAAGACGTCGGCGCGGCGCTCCTCCATCGCCGCGGCGGCGGCGTTGTGGAGCTTGAGGAAGGACTGGATCCGCTCCCGCGCCTCGGGCTGGAACTGGGGGCTGTCGAGCGCCGCCTCGCAGGCGGCGACCATGTCCTGCTTGCGCCGCCGGGCGATCGTCGTCAGCCGCGCCAGGTCGCCGGGGCGCAGCTCGATCGGCGGCCGGGTCAGCGCCCGCGCCACCGCTGGCGAGTCGGCGGGGTCGGTCAGCGCCCGCAGCCAGGCGATCGCGTCGCGCACCTCTGGCCGCTGGAAGAGGGCGGCGGGGCCGGAGAGGTGGAAGGGGATGCCGCGCTCCTCCATCGCCGCGGCGACCGCGCCGCCCTGGCGGGCGGGCTCGGCGACCAGCACGCAGATCTTCTCCGGGGCGCCGCCGGCGGCGAGCAGGTGCTCGACCTCGCGCGCCACCGCCTGGGCCTGGGCGCGCTCGTTGGCGCAGGACCAGAAGCGGAGCGTGGGCTCGCGGAAACGCTGCTCCAAGAACGACGACATCGCCTTGGGGGTGAAGGTTGCGGAACCAGGCGCTCGCGGGTGGAGCGTCTCGCTCCGTTTCGCTCCAGCGCGTAGAGGTGGTTTGGGTTGTCCGCGGCTAGGGATTTGAGGATGGCTCGCTGAGCTTTCGTCGTCTCCTCCAGCTCGTCGATCATCAGGTGCTCGAAGCGGGTGGCCATTTCTTGGCGGATGTCGGCGTGGGTGGCCAGGAGGGAGTTGAGGGCGAGGAAGACGTCGCCGCGGTCGAGGCTGCCGGCCTCGGCGAGGATGCGGTCGTGAGCCGTGTGGAGCTCGGCGAACTCGAGGTCGCGCCGAGCCGCCTCTCGCTCCCCCTCCTCGCTCGCTGACCGCTCCCGCTCCCGTGCCTCGGCCGCCAGCCTGGTCGGGCCGATCGCCTCCGCCTTGAGCGCGTCGATCCGGGCCAGCAACCGGGCCAGCAGTCCGGCCGGGTTGCCGCGGATCTCGTGGCGCCGCAGCGGCAACCGGTCGAGGCGGTCGAGCAGCATCGCCAACCGCTCGGCCGGGCCGAGCACGTCGAAGAAGGGGTCGAGGCCGGCGGCCTCGGCGTGGTCGCGCAGGAGGCGCGCGCCGATCGTGTCCCAGCTGCCGATCCAGAGCTCCTCGAACGGCCCCTCCAACAGGGCCTCGGACCGTTCGCGCAGCCGCCTTGCGGTGGCGCGGGTGGAGCCGACCACGAGCACCCGATCGGCGGCGGTCCCGGCCGCCGCCAGCCGCGCCAGCCGCCGCGCCAGCAGCTCGGTCTTGCCGGTCCCGGCGGCGCCCAGGACCAGCAGCGGGCCCTCGCCGTGAGCAATCGCCCGCTCCCGCCCCTCGCCTCGATCGCCGCCGCCGGCCGCTCCTCGCGCATCGCCCAACGCTAGCGCGCTCGGCGATCCGCGCGGCAAGCCGGGCGGGCTCACCGCGTGGATTACTAGCATCCGGCCGATGGACGTCTTCTCCGCAGACTGGCTGGGGATCTGCCGCCGCATCGTGGTGGCGCAGCGGGCGATCTTCGTCGCCACCGCGAGCAGCGAGGAGCGGACCGTCTACGAGGGCGTCGGCGAGGGCGGCGACCGCACCCTGGAGATCGATCGCCGCTGCGAGGACGCCGTCTTCGCCGAGCTGGAGGCGCTCGCCGGCGCGGGCGCCTCCTTCGTCGCCGTCTCCGAGGAGCGCGGCGAGGTCGCCTTCGGCTCCGGCGGCGCGGCCCGGGTGGTGATCGACCCGATCGACGGCTCGCTCAACGCCCGCCGCACGATCCCCTCCCACAGCCTCAGCATCGCCGTGGCGAGCGGCGACTCGATGGCCGACGTCGAGTTCGGCTTCGTCCACGACTTCGGCGCCGAGGAGGAGTTCGCGGCGCGGCGGGGGGAGGGGGCGACGCTGGATTCGAACCCGATTCGCGTTGCCGCCGAGGCCGAGCGGCTGGAGATCGTCGGGCTCGAGTCGGCCGAGCCGCAGCGGTCGCTGCCGGCCCTGGCGGCGCTGACGGGAAAGGTCTACCGGCTGCGGGTCGTCGGCTCGATCGCGATCGCCGCCGCCTATGTCGGCGTCGGCCGCTTCGACGCGATGCTGAGCCTGCGGCCCTGTCGCTCGGTCGATGCGGCCGCGGCGCAGCTGATCGTGTGCGAGGCGGGCGGCGCCGTCGCCTTCGGCGACCTCCCCCTCGACCGGGCGCCGCTCGACCTCGACGCTCGCTATCCGATCGCGGCCGGCCGGGGAAGCGCCGCGCTGGAGACTGCGCGCGGCGCCCAACGGGTAACGGAAGTCGCGTAACCGCTCGCGAAAGACGGTTTAAGAACGTGTGTTCGTTAAGAACATATGTTCGCTAGACTCGCGAACTCCCAGGCAGGCAAACAAAAACTCGAAGGGATTCCCCACCTGATGGCAACCCAGAGCAGCAAAAACGGTAAAGCGAAAACCCAGGCCAAACGCGCCACCACCGAAGCGAAGAAGTCCGCCGGCGCAACCGCCTCCGCCGGCAAGCGGGCGGCCACCAAGACCGTCGTGGCCGAGAAGAACCAGGTCCAGAACGTCGTCGAGACCGCCGTCGACCTCCCCGTCGGCGTCGTCCTCAGCGTCAGCGACCGGCTCTCCGACGTGGTCGAGCCGTGGACCGGCCGCGCCAGCGCCGAGAAGCAGCTCAAGTCCTACCGCAGCCAGCTGCGCAGGACGGTGAAACGGACCGAGCGCCGCGGCTCCAGCGCCCGTCGCAAGGCCCTCACCGAGGCTCGCAAGACCCGCAACCGGGTCGAGCGCGAGGCGCGCAAGCACCAGCGCAGCGCCGAGACCACCCTGAAGCGCAACCGCAACGAGGTCGAGCTGCGCGTCCGCCGCGCCCTCGACCTAGTCGCGCTCTGAGAGCGCGTCTGTTAGCGCCCTAAAACGAAAACAGGCTTTGAGGCGGCTGGCTCGTAGGGCCAGCCGTCCTGGGCCGGCGCGTAGGCGCGGAACTGGAAGCGGATGTCGCGGCTGTCGTCGTCGCTGAAGGCGTAGAGGTAGCGGAAGCGGCCGCGGGCATTCGTCTGCACGGTGCGGAACTCCGACCAGGCGCTGCCGGGCAGCCGGAACTGGAGCTCGACCGGCCTGCCTCCCGGCGGGATCTTCGCGCCGAGGTCGCCGACCCTGCCGCTGAAGACGACCGGCGCTCCGCCGATCCGGGCCGTTGGCGCGGAGGCGCGCAGGCGTACGTCGGCCAGCGCGTTCAGCCGCACCCTGCCCGCGCTCGCCCGGGTCAGCAGGCTGTTGCCGCCGAAGACCGCTTCCACCTGGCGGTCCGGCCCGGGGGCGAGGCGGGTGAGGAAGGAGCCGTCGGCCTCGGTGTGGACGGTGCTGATCCGCTGCGCGGCGTCGGCGCCCGGGCCGAAGGTCTCGACGATCTGAACCGGCAGCCCGGCGAGGGCGGTCCCGGAGGCCGAGGCAAGGCGGCCGCCGAAGCCGATCCCGTGCCCCGCGGGCACGGTTCTGGTCGCGGGCCGGCCGTCGAAGGGACCGATGGTCTCGCGGTGACAGCGCCGGCCGGCGGCGTCGCGGCTGCAGTGCTGCCAGACGAGGCGCCGGCCGCCGAAGCCGGCTTCGATCTCAACCGGGGTCTTCACCGGGTTGGAGAGCACCATGCGGGCACCCCCCGCCCGCCGGTCGGAGCCGGTCGCGTTGCCGGCCAGGTCGTAGCCGCTCGCCCTGAACTCGTAGTTCCCCTGGGGGAAGGAGTCGGAGTCCCAGAAGGCCACCAGCCGGCCGGCGGCGACCCGCGTCGGCAGCGGCTCGTAGGGCTGGCGCGAGCCGGCCGGCCGCACCGAGATCGAGCCCCGCGACGGGTCGGGGCCGGAGAGGGGATCGCCGACGGTCGCCTCGATCCGCTCCGGCTCGGAGGGATCCTGGGCGGCGGCGAAGAGCACCCTCGGCGCCCCTTCGTCGATGCGCACGGTCGCCGTCGAGGGGGCCTGTCCGTACAGCCCGTCGCCGACGTTGCCGGCGGCATCGCGCCCGTAGAAGGAGACGAGGTGCTCTCCCTCGCCGCTGACGGTCGTCGCCACCGAGTCGCCGGGGCCGAGGGTGGGGACGCCGCCGCCGACCGCGATCGCCGTGTAGGGGCCGCCGGGGCCGCTCGCCTCCATTCCCGAGAGCGCGTCGGAGGCGGTGGCGGTCAGCCGCACCGGGCCGTCGGCCCAGCCCCGGGGCGCCCCCGCCAGGGAGACCTCGGGCCGGCTGGAGTCGACGTGCAGGACGGCGCTCGACACCTGGGCCGAGCGCATGCCGGAGCCGGAGACGGCGACCGCGCTGACGACGCTGGTCCCCTCCGGCAGGACCCCGAGCGAGATCGTGGCGCCGCCGATGCCGCCTTCGAGGTCGATCTCGGCTTCGCTGCAGCGGTCGAGGCGGGCGCAGGGGGAGCTGCCGGTGCCACGGTCGACGGAGACGGCGTAGCCGCGGATGCCGGAGACCGGCAGCGGCCCCGCCGGGGGTTCGATCCTCACGGTTGCCGCCGCGTTGCCCGAGACCCAGCCGGCCGGAGCGACCGGCCGTGCCGCCGCCGGCCGGGCGTCGTCGAACTGGAGCATCGCGCTGGTCTCGTCCCAGCGCCGCCCCCACTGGTCTTCCAGCCAGACCTCGGCGTAGTAGCGGCCGGGGGCGGGAACGTGGATGCCGTTGATCCGGAGCACGTCTCCCGGCAACCTGGTTTCGGGGACGACGACGCTGCCGGCGGCATTGCGGACGTCGAAGGCGACCGCCCGGACCGTGGCGCTGGGATCGGGGAGCGCTATCGGCTCCCAGCTGAGCTGGAACCAGTTTTCGGAATTCCAGCTCATTTCCCCGCCGTTCACCCTGAGGTCGAGGGAGGTCGGTGGATCGGTCGCGTCCGCGTCGGCGACGCCGCCCATCACCGAGGCGCCGGCCAGCGCCAGGGCCGAGAGGAGGATCCCGAGCAGGGTCCTCACGGCCCGAACTCCCCCGCCGGGCTGCCGGCGCTCGCGGCCGAGGAAGAGGCTTCGGCGACCGGGGTGGGTTCCGGTTCAGGGGCGAATTCGACCGCCCCGCTCGAGGCGGCCGGAGTCGCGCTCGATTCTGGCTCCGCGGTGGCCGCGGAGTGATGGGCCGGAGCGGCGACAGGTGGCGGCGACGGTTCGGGGGCCGGCTGGTATTCGGGGCCGCCCGCTTCTTTGCCGGCGCCGGCGATGACCGAGTCGGCCCTGCCCTCCAGGACCGGCGCCTTCACCTGGTTTTGGCCGAGCTCTAGCGGCGTCGGCACCACGCCGGTCGCCGCGCAGGCCGCGGCGCCCCCGGCGGTGCCGACGCAGATCGCCAGCACCTTGGCCAGCGCCGCCATCCCGGCGCCGCGGCTGCCGCCGCCGGCGGCGACCTGCGAAAGGGTCGAGTCGGCGGCCGCGCCGCCGCCGAAGCGGGCCGCCAGGTCGGCGAGCGCGTCGTGGGCGCGGTCGAGCAGGGAGCGGCCCAGCGGCAACGCCGGCGCCAGCGCCGCCGCCGCCCCGGGCGCCGCCCGGTAGGCGCGGAGCGTCGCCCGGCAGCTCGGGCAGGCCCGCAGGTGCTCCCGCAGCGCCGCCGCCTGCTCGGGCGGCGCCTCGCCGTCGCAGAAGGCGGAGAGCAGCGGCCCCATCTCCTCGCAGCGCCGGCCCTCTTCGCTGCGCGAGAGCAGGCGCCGGAAGCGCTCCCTGCCCTCGGCTAGGCAGCGGTTGATCTTCGTATGGCTGAAGCCGGTGATCTCGCCGATCTCCGCGTAGGAGTAGCCCTCGGCGAGGAGGCTGAGGGCGCGCAGCTCCTGTGGCTTCAACGCCTGCAGCGCCTCGCGGCTGCGGGCGATCGTTTCCTGGCGCTCGGCCCGCTCCGGCGGCCCGGCCGACTCGGCCGGGATCAGCGCCACCCAGTCCTCGCGCCCGGGCTCCGGCTGCCTGGCGGCGGGGCCGCTGAGGATGCGTTCGCGGTCCTTGCGCACCGCCAGCGCCTCGTGCTTGACCACCGTCTGGGTCCAGCGGATCAGTTCGCGCGGGTCCTCGCTCGGGGCTTTTGTGAGGAGGATCTCCAGCGCCCGCTGCAGGGCGTCGTCGGCGTCGTCGGCGCAGAGCGAGTAGCGGCGCGCGGTGCGGCGAAGGGCGCTCTCGTGGCGCGCGTAGGTCTCGACCGCGGCCCGCTTGCGGGACGCGTCGGTCCCGTGCGGCAACCCCGCCCGCAGTTCCTCGCCGCCAACTTGGCTCACTACTTAGTTCTCCCCAGCCGCTTCAATTACTCACACCGAACATTGCCAGCCCAAACCACCCGCGGCGCGGTTCTCTCCCCCTTCTGGACGAGTTTTCGGTGTAGAAATTCGGAAATTGCGGGAATTGAGCGCCTCGCGCCCTCCCCGGCCTCGTCCCCGATAGCATCGGGTCCCGATGGGCACCTGCATAGTCACCGGCGGCGCCGGCTTCCTCGGCTCCCACCTCTGCGAGCACCTGCTCGGCAAGGGGCAGCGGGTGATCTGCCTCGACAACCTCGAGACCGGCTCGCTGGAGAACATCGCCCACATCCGCGACGACGCTTTTCAGTTCCGTCACGTCGACATCACGAACTACGTCGACATTCCCGAGGACGTCGACTTCGTCTACCACCTCGCCTCGCCGGCAAGCCCGATCGACTACCTGCGGCTGCCGCTGCACACGCTCAAAGTTGGCTCCCACGGCACCCACCACATGCTCGGCGTCGCCAAGTTCAAGCGCGCCCGCTTCCTGATCGCCTCGACCAGCGAGGTCTACGGTGACCCGCAGGTCCACCCGCAGAAGGAGGACTACTGGGGCCACGTCAACCCGATCGGCCCGCGCGGCGTCTACGACGAGGCGAAGCGCTATGCCGAGGCGCTGACCATGGCCTACCACCGCCAGCAGGGCGTCGACACTGCGATCGTCCGCATCTTCAATACGTATGGCCCTCGGATGAGACCGCACGACGGGCGGGCGATTCCGACCTTCCTCCGTCAGGCGCTGCAGGACCGGCCGCTGACCGTGTTCGGCGACGGCAGCCAGACGCGCAGCTTCTGTTACGTCGACGACCTGATCCGCGGCATCGTCGCCCTCGCCGAGTCCGACGTGCACACGCCGGTCAACATCGGCAACCCGAACGAGTTCACCCTGCTGGAACTGGCCAAGGCGGTGATCGAGGTGACCGAGTCGCGCTCGGAGATCGTCTACGAGGCGCTGCCGGTCGACGACCCGCAGCAGCGCCGCCCCGACATCGGCCGCGCCCGGGACCTGCTCGGCTGGGGTCCGACGATCGAGCTCGACGACGGCCTGCGCCGGACGATCGAGCAGACCGGCGTCGAGCGCCTCGTCGGCGCCTCCGAGTAGACGCCGCCTCGCTGAGATTGGCGGCGGTCGTATGAGCGACGGGGCAAAGTTGTTGTTGATCGGAGCGACCGGCTTCGTCGGCGGGAGCGTGGCGGAGGCGGCCCGCGGGTCGGGGGTGCGCGTCGTTGCCGCCGGCCGGGAGCCGCTGGGGGACGTGCCGCCATGCGATCTGCTCGCCCCCGGCAGCGTCGAGGCCTGCGTCGAGGCAGTCGCCCCGGACCTCGTCGTCAACGCCGCCGGCGCCGCCTCGGTCGGGCGCAGTTGGGAGCGCCCGGCCGAGACCTTCGCGGTCAACGCGACCGGGGTGCTCAACCTGCTGGAGGCGGTGGCGCGGAAGGCGCCGGCGGCGCACGTCCTCTGCCTTTCCTCAGCCGACGTCTACGGGGCCCGTGACGCCGTTGACCTGCCGCTGTCGGAGGAGCTGGAGCCGCGGCCGCTGACGCCCTACGGCGCCAGCAAGGCGGCGATGGAGGTGCTCTGCGGCCAGTACGCGCGGGGCCGTGGCCTGCGGATCGGCGTCGCCCGGGCCTTCAACATGATTGGCCCCGGCCAGTCGGGCGACTTCGCCCTGCCGGGGTTCGCCCGCCGCATCGCCGCGGCCGAGCGCGACGGCGCCGGCGAGGTCGAGCTGACGCTCGGCAATCCGGCCGCCGTGCGCGACTTCGTCGACGTCCGCGACGCCGCCCGGGCGCTGCTGGAGCTCTCGCGGCGTCAGCTCTGCGGCACCTACAACCTCTGCTCGGGGCGGGGGGTGAGCCTGGCGGAGGTGGTCGAGGCGCTTTCGCGCTCCGCCCGAGTCGCGGTGACGACGCGCCACGACGCCGGCATCGAGCGCCCGGCTGACCCGCCGGCGCTGGTCGGCGACCCCCGCCGGCTGCGCGAGGCGACCGGCGTCGCCGCCGAGACCCCGCTGGCGCAGACCCTGGCCGAGCTGCTCGAGCGCTGGCGCGCCGAGCCCGCCGCCGCCTGAGCGGCGCCCTCAATATCCTGCCGGCGATGCCGAGCAACGCCGACAAGCCCCACGGGGACGAGCCGCACCGCACGATCGCCCCGGTGGTCGGCCCCGACGACGAGCGGGTCTTCACCGACTCGGGGATCGAAATCGAACCGCTCTACGACGAGAGCGACGTCGCCCCCGGCCTCGAGCAGCGCCTCGGCGAGCCCGGTGCCCCGCCCTTCACTCGCGGCATCCACGAGGGGATGTACCGCGACCGGCTCTGGACGATGCGCCAGTACGCCGGCTTCGCCTCGCCCGAGGACACCAACGAGCGCTACCGCTACCTGATCGAGCACGGCTCGACCGGGCTCTCGATGGCCTTCGACCTGCCGACCCAGCTCGGCCGCGACTCCGACGACCCGCTCTGCAACGGCGAGGTCGGCCGCACCGGGGTCCCGATCGACACGATCGAGGACATGCGGATCTGCTTCGAGGAGATCCCCCTCGACGGCGTCTCCACCTCGATGACGATCAACGCCCCGGCGGCGATCCTGCTGCTGCTCTACGAGCTGGTCGGCGAGGAGCAGGGGGTTCCCTCCGAGAAGCTGCGCGGCACCGTCCAGAACGACGTGCTGAAGGAGTACATGGCGCGCGGCAACTACATCTACCCGCCGGCGCCGACCATGCGCCTGACCACCGACATCTTCGAGTACTGCCAGACGCACGTGCCGAAATGGAACACGATCTCGATCTCCGGGTACCACATCCGCGAGAAGGGCTGCTCGGCCGTGCAGGAGGTGGCATTCACCCTCGCCAACGCGATCGCCTACGTAGAGGCGGCGCTGGAGCGGGGGCTGAAGATCGACGACTTCGCCCCCCGGCTGGCCTTCTTCTTCAACTGCCACAACAACGTCTTCCAGGAGATCGCCAAGTTCCGGGCGGCGCGGCGGATGTGGGCCAGGATCGTCAAGGAGCGCTTCGGGGCCGAGAACCCGAACTCGATGAAGATCCGCTTCCACACCCAGACCGGCGGCGTCACCCTGCAGGCCCAGCAGCCCGAGGTGAACATCATCCGCGTCGCCCTGCAGGGGTTCGCCGCGGTCAGCGGCGGCACCCAGTCGCTGCACACCAACGGCTTCGACGAGGCGCTGGCGCTGCCGACCGAGCGCTCGGCCCGGATCGCCCTGCGGACCCAGCAGGTGCTGGCCTACGAGTCCGGCGTCGCCGACACAGTCGATCCCTTCGCCGGCTCCTACTTCGTCGAGTCGCTGACCGACGAGATCGAGCTGCGCGCCCTCGAGCTGATGGACAAAGTGAGCGAGCTGGGCGGCTCGGTCGAGGCGCTGGAGTTCATGCAGCGCGAGATCGAGGAGTCGGCCCAGAGCTACCACGAGCGCTACAAGTGCGGCCAGGACATCATCGTCGGCGTCAACAAGTTCGTCACCGACCAGGTCGACGACGTCGACATCCTCAGGGTCGATCCCGAGGCCGAGCAGCGCCAGCTGGCCCGGCTCGAGGCCTTCAAGGAGTCGCGCGACCAGGCTGCGGTAGACGAGAAGCTCGGCGTCCTGCGCGACGTCGCCCGCGGCGAGGGCAACCTGCTGCACCCGATCCGCACCGCCCTCGCCGCCAACGCCTCGATCGGCGAGGTCTGCGGCGCGATGCGGGAGGTCTTCGGCGAATACCGGGGAGGAGCTTTCTTCTAGGTCTCGAAAGCGGCCTTGATGATCGAGGCGTCGCGGACTCTGATGAAGTCCGAACCGGAGCTGGCTGAGCTGATTGCCGTTGTCGACGGGGTCGAGGTGACGATGGCCGAGAAGGGCTTCGGCACTCGCGTGGAGATCCGGGCGGCTGAGAATTCGGGCTTCGAGATCGCCGATTTGGAGCGGCTTCTGGACGATCTCGCCCAGCCCCGGAAGCAGCCGTTCGGCAGCATCTGAGCCCCTCGTCATAGACTTCCGCGCCCCATGCGCGAGAAGAACCCGGTCACCCACGAGGAGAAGCTCGCCTACCTGCGCGAGCTGCGCGAGGCGGCGATCCACTCGGCCTCCGAGGAGGCGGTCGAGAAGCAGCACGCGAAGGGCAAGATGACGGCGCGGGAGCGGGTCGAGAAGCTGCTCGACCCGGGCTCCTTCGAGGAGCTCGACACCTTCGTCCGCCACCGCACCTACGACTTCGAGATGCAGAAGAAACGGCCCTGGGGCGACGCCGTCGTCACCGGCCACGGCACGATCGACGGCCGCACCGTCTTCGTCTTCTCGCAGGATTTCACCGTCTTCGGCGGCAGCCTCGGCGAGGTGATGGCGGAGAAGATGTGCAAGGTGATGGACCTCGCCGCCCAGGTCGGGGCGCCGGTGATCGGCATCAACGACTCCGGCGGCGCCCGGATCCAGGAGGGCGTCGTCAGCCTCGGCGCCTACGGCGACGTCTTCGTCCGCAACGTCCAGTGCTCCGGCGTGATCCCCCAGATCAGCCTGATCATGGGCCCCTGCGCCGGCGGCGCCGTCTACTCGCCGGCGATGACGGACTTCATCTTCATGGTCAAAGAGACCTCGCACATGTTCATCACCGGCCCGGAAGTGATCAAGACCGTGACCGGCGAGGAAGTCGAGTTCGAGGAGCTGGGCGGGGCGATGAGCCACAACTCGAAGTCGGGAGTCGCCCACTTCGCCTCCGAGGACGAGGAGAGCTGCCTCGAGGATGCCCGTTACCTGCTCAGCTTCCTGCCCTCGAACAACCTCGAGGCGCCGCCGCGGTTCGAGCCCTCCGACGACCCCGAGCGCGAAGACGAGGAGCTCGACACGCTGGTCCCCGACGATCCCTCCAAGCCCTACGACATGCGCGAGGTGATCGCCCGCGTCGTCGACGACGAGGAGTTCTTCGAGGTCCACGAGCACTTCGCCAAGAACATCGTCTGCGGCTTCTCCCGCCTCGACGGCTACCCGATCGGCATCGTCGGCAACCAGCCCGCCTTCCTCGCCGGCGTGCTCGACATCGAGGCCTCGGAGAAGGCGGCCCGCTTCGTCCGCACCTGCGACGCCTACAACGTCCCGATCGTGACTTTCACCGACGTGCCCGGCTTCCTGCCCGGCACCGACCAGGAGTGGAACGGGATCATTCGCCACGGCGCCAAGCTGCTCTACGCTTTCACCGAGGCGACCGTGCCGAAGCTCACCGTCGTCACCCGCAAGGCCTACGGCGGCGCCTACGACGTGATGAACTCGAAGCACATGCTGGCCGACTTCAACGTCGCCTGGCCGACGGCGGAGGTCGCGGTGATGGGCCCGGAGGGCGCCGTCAACATCATCTACCGCAAGGACATCGCCACCTCGCCGACACCCGACGAGCGCCGCCAGAAACTGATCGACGACTACAAAGCGCACTTCGCCAACCCCTACTCGGCGGCGGAGCGCGGCTACATCGACGATGTGATCGAGCCGCGGCAAACGCGGCCGAAGCTGATCAAGGCACTGCGGATGCTGCAGAGCAAGCGGGTGGCGCAGCCGAAGCGCAAGCACGGGAACATTCCTCTGTAGCCGCTTCAGGGGACTGCGGTTGCCTCGGCTTCGACCGCGGCAGCGCCGCCGCCTTTGGCACCGACGCTGGCGCCCTCCTCGCGGCTGAGGCGGTGGGCGAGGTAGACGGGGACGATCGAGATCAGGATCACGATCAGGGCGACGGCGTCGACGATCGGCAGCTGGTTGGGGCGGAAGAGGTTGCGGTAGATCCAGATCGGCAGCGTTTCTTCGCCGGCGCCGATCGTGAACGTGGTGACGATGATCTCGTCGAAGGAGAGGGCGAAGGCGAGCAGGGCGCCGGCGGCGAGCGCCGTTTTCATGCTCGGCAGGGTGACGAAGCGGAAGGTCTGCCAGGTGTGGGCGCCGAGGTCGGCCGAGGCCTCCTCGAAGGAGCCGGAGGTGCGGCGCAGCCGGGCGACGACGTTGTTGTAGATGACGACGATGCAGAAGGTCGCGTGGCCGACGATCACCGTCAGCAGGCTGAGCGGGACGCCGAGGACCTGGGTGAAGGTGTTGCTGAGGGCGACGCCGGTGACGATGCCCGGCAGGGCGATCGGCAGGATCACCAGGAAGGAGACCGTCTCACGGCCGAAGAAGCGGTGGCGGGCGACGGCCAGCGCGGCGAGGGAGCCGAGCAGCACCGCGATCGCGGTCGCGATCACCCCCGCCTCGACCGAGGTCAGCAGGGCTTCGCGGACAGAGGCGCTTTCGAATGCCTTGCCGAACCATTCGAGGGTCCAGCCCGGCGGCGGCCATTTGAGGATCTTGCTCGAGTTGAAGGCGTAGATCCCGATCACGATCAGCGGGATGTAGATGAAGGCGAGCCCGACACCGACGGCGACCCGCAACAGCCCTCTTGCCCGCCGCGAGAGCCGCATCAGACGTGTTCGAAGGCGCCGAGCTTCCGGGCCACCGCGAGGTAGGCGATCATGACCACGATCGGCACCAGCGCCAGGGCGGCCGCAAACGGCAGGTTGTTGGTGATCGAGGAGGAGATGACGTTGCCGATGAACTGGTCGTTGGAGACGAGCCGTGGCGTGATGTAGTCGCCAAGCGTCAGCGAGAAGGTGAAGATCGAGCCGGCGACGATGGCGGGGAAGACCAGCGGCAGGATCACCCGGCGGAAGGTCGTCAGCGGCGCCGCGCCGAGGTCCTCGGAGGCGCTGATCAGCGAGTCGGGGATGCGTTCGAGGCCGGCGAAGATCGGCAGGATCATGTACGGCAGCCAGAGGTAGCTCATCACCAGCCAGACGGCGGTGACGCCGTAGCCGGGCCCGTGCAGGCCGAGCGGGCCGAGCGCCCAGTTGATCACCCCGTCGTTGGAGAGCATCGTCCGCCAGGAGAGGACCTTGACCAGGTAGCTCGACCAGAGCGGCATCAGCACCGCGACGAGGAGGATCGCCTTGCCGCGGCGGCTCGCGACTTTCGCCATGTAGAAGGCGATCGGGAAGGCGATGACGACGTCGGTGAAGGTGACCAGGGCGGCGGTGCGGACGGTCCGCCAGACGATCGTCCGGTAGACCGGTTCGTTGACCAGCGTTTCGAAGTTTTCGAGGCTGAAGCCCTGGATCACTTCGCCGCTGAGCGGGTCGACGGTCCAGAAGGCGGTGATCAGCAGGACGGCCAGCGAGCCCAGGTAGAGGATCACCAGCCAGGCGCCGGGCGCGGCCAGCAGCGCCCCGACCTGGAGGCGGGGACGGCCATAGAAGAGGCCGGCGAGCCTGCGGCCCGCCGGCCTCTTCGTGGCGACTGCCTCAGCCGTCATTGCAGGTGCTGAGAATGCCTAGCCTTTGATCGAGGTCCAGGCCTGGACCCAGTCGTTGTAGTTCTTGCAGTCTTCTTCGCCGTTGCCGCAATCGGCCAGCGGCGTCTCCCAGTAGTAGACGCGCTTCCAGAACGCCGGGTTTTCGGCGTGGTACTTGGAGCAGAAAGACTTGTCCACGGTGTGTTCGCAGGCCAGGCTCTGGGCCGGCGCCTCGCCGAAGAATTCGGCGACCTCGGCGTTGGCCTTCGGCGAGACGATGTAGTTCATCCACTCGTACATGCAATTCGGGTGCTTGGCCTTGGAGCTGATCATCCAGGTGTCCGACCAGCCCGTGGCGCCCTCCTTGGGGAGGAAGCCCTGGCTGGCGGGGCTGGCGGCGACCGGTTCGCCTTCGCCCTGCAGCGCGAAGTACTGGTACTGCCAGGTGGTGCCGACCTCGTCGTCGCCGCTGCCGAAGGCCTGGATCTGCTTGGCGGCGTCAGACCAGTATTCGCCGACGTTGGCGTGCTGTTCCTTCAGCAGCTTGACCGCCGCCTGGAACTGTTCTTCGTTCAGCTCGTAGGGGTTTTCGATCCCCAGGCTCGGTTCGTGGAACTTCAGGTAGACCGCGCCTTCGGCGATCGACATCGGGTCGTCGTACTGGCTGATCTTGCCCTTGTACCTGGAGGCGACCTTGGGGTTGAGCGTCACTTCCCAGGAGTCCGGGGCGGGCTTGACCTTTTCGGAGTTCCACATCAGCAGGTTGGCGCCGCGGCCGTGGGGGATCCCGTAATGGACCCCTTCGAAGGTGTTGTAGGGCTGGTTCTTGAGGTCGGGAAAGATCGTCTTGTAGTTGGGGACGAGGCTGACGTTGACCGGATCGACGTTGCCGCCGGCGACCAGGCGCGCGGTGGCGTTGCCGGAGGCGGAGACGCCGTCGTACTGGCCGGTCCGCATCAGGTCGACCATTTCGTCGGAGGTGCCGGCGACCTTGTCGTTGACCTTGCAGCCGGTTTCCTGTTCGAACGGCTTGGTCCATTCCGGTTCGACGTAGCCGGCCCAGGAGATCAGGTTGAGTTCACCCTCACCCTTGCCGAGCTTCTGCAGTTCGTTGCCGTTGCCACCCGAGCTGCTGTTGCTGCTGGAGCCGCAACCGGCGAGAACGAGCATGAACGCGACCAGGCCGGCGACGATGAGCCAGGCGGTACGGGCGGAATGAGCGTCCCTTCTCCTCATGGTGAAACCTCCTCTGTAGTTGACATCTCCTGGATCGTGGCCGCGTGCTCCGGCCGCCATCCCACCAGGACCTCTTCCCCCGGCCCGGGCGCCGGTCCCGCGGAGGCGCCCTCCAAGTTCTGGCGGACCAGCTGCAGCTGCCCGCCCGCGTCGAGCGCCACCGTGTAGCGCGTCACCATCCCCGCGTAGGCGATCTCGACGACCCTGCCGCGCTCGCTGTGGAGGCCGGCGGCGGGCGCCCCCGGCGCCAGCAGCTCGATCTTCTCCGGGCGGATCGTCAGCCGCCGGCCGTCGCGCTCGATCGTGTTGGAGACGCCGACGAAGCCGGCGACGAACTCGTTCACCGGGTGCTCGTAGAGCTCCCGCGGCGGGCTCACCTGCTCGATCCGGCCGTCGCTGAAGACGGCGATCCGGTCGCTCATCGTCAGCGCCTCGTCCTGGTCGTGGGTGACGTAGACGAAGGTGATGCCGACCTCGCTCTGGATCGTCTTCAGCTCCACCTGCATCTGCTCGCGCAGCTTCAGGTCGAGGGCGCCCAGCGGCTCGTCGAGCAGCAGCACCTTGGGCCGGTTGACGATCGCCCGCGCCAGCGCCACCCGCTGGCGCTGGCCGCCGGAGAGCTCGGCGGGCCGGCGCTCGGCGTAGCCGGGCAGACGCACCATCTCCAGCGCCTCGTCGCGGCGGCGGCCGCGCTCGGACCTGTCCACCCCGGCCACCTTCAGCCCGTAGGCGACGTTCTCGCCGACGGTCATGTGGGGGAAGAGGGCGTAGTCCTGGAAGACGGTGTTGACCGCGCGGTCGTAGGGCGGCACGCCGCCGACCTCCTCGCCGGCGAGCTCGATCGAGCCGCCGCTGGGGTCCTCGAAGCCGGCGATCATCCGCAGCGTCGTCGTCTTGCCGGAGCCGGAGGGGCCGAGGAAGGTGAAGAACTCGCCGCGCTCGACCTCGAGGTCGATTCCCGCTACCGCGACCACCTCGCCGTAGTGCTTGGTGAGGGACGACAGGCGGATGTCGGGGGCTGAGACGGCTACAGCACTGACGTTATCCGAGCCGTTCAGGAAAGCAAGGACAAATCCGCCCCGGCCGTTTGGCCGGAGCGGAGTACCAAAGCGATGCGGGTTGGCCCTAGTAGCCGGCCGGGTGGCGGGCTACGAAGCCTTCGTTGCCGAGCAGTTCTTCGTGCCAGCGGGGGCCGGTGCCGCTGGCGTCGCCGGCCGTGTCCCAGCGGAAGCCGGCGATTTCGGCGTAGGCGTGGCCGGCATTGGCGTAGACGGTTATCCAGCGTCCTTTGCCCGGCAGGCCCCACTTCTCCATCGGGCCGGAGGGCTCCGGGCTTTCGATGAATTCGCCGCCGTGCAGGGCGAAGCTGACCGAGCCCGAGCAGTCGTAGCCGGCGTCCCACCAGCGGGCGTGGCCACCGCCCCAGATATAGGGCTTGGTGCGGATCTTGTTGGCGGCTTCGATCACCGCGTCGATGCGGGGCGGGGCGCTCTTGGGGGGAATCAGTTCCCCGGTCGAGAGAAGCTTTGCTTTCGCGGTCGGGGTGCAGACGTCGACCGTGTTGGGAGTGAGGCCCCCGGTCGTGCACTTCGCGGAGGCGCCGGTCGGGGCGGCGATGCCGATGACGACGAACGCCGCCGATAAAGCCAGCCCTGCTCTGAGCTTCAATTTGTCTGACAGCAAACCGATTCTCCTTTGTCGGCCTACGGGGTTAGCTGTCGGGCTAGCGCTAAAAGGAGCCTGCGCTCCCACCTGAACCAGGTGGGTTAGCCCCGAAAACGTGGTTCCCCCGTTCCCACAGCGCCTTGGAGCGCGCGGGACTCGGCGTTTCGGTTCTACGGACCGGCGGCACTCTAGACCATCGGCCGGTCGTTTGCTCACAGAACGCAAACATTTAGTTGCCTTTCGCACTTGCATCCCAGATTCCTGTCGGCCACACGGCTGCTAGCTTGGATTTTGGGATGGAACTTGCCGGCCGCACAGCCCTCCTCACCGGCGCCACCGGCGGCCTCGGCCGGGCGATCGCGAAGGCGCTGGCGGGGCGCGGCGCCACCCTGGTCCTGAGTGGGCGCAGCGGCGAGGCGCTGGAAGCGCTGGCGGCGAAGCTGCCGGGGGACGGGCACAGGGCGCTGCCGTCCGACCTCGCCGTGGCGGGCGCGGCCGAGAAGCTGGCCGCCGAGGCGGGCGTGGTCGACGTGCTCGTCGCCAACGCCGGCCTGCCCGGCACCGATCTGCTGACCGAGTTCACCCCCGACCAGTTGACCCGTGCCCTGCGAGTCAACCTCGAGGCGCCGATGTTGATGGCGCGGGCGCTTTACCCGGCGATGGTCGAGCGCGGCTCCGGCCACCTCGTCTTCGTCTCCTCCCTCAACGGCAAGGTCGCCAGTCCCCGCACCTCGATCTACAGCGCGACCAAGTTCGGACTGCGCGGCTTCGCCCTCGGACTGCGGATGGACCTCGGCCCGCAGGGAATTGGCGTATCACTCGTTTCTCCTGGCTTCGTCCGCGAAGCGGGCATGTTCGCCGAGTCCGGCGCCAAGCCTCCGCCGGGGATGGGCACGACGACGCCGGGCCGGGTCGGCGCCGCCACGGTCAGGGCGATCGAGCGCGACAAGGTCGAGATCGTGGTCGCGCCGCTCCAGCTGCGCGCGATGTCCCACTTCGCCCTGGCCACCCCCGGCATCTCGGTCCGAGCCCAGAGCGGCTCGGCCGGCCAGAAGGCGGCCAAAGCCGTCGCCGACGGTCACTCAGCCGACAAGCGCTAGCGTTGGAGCTGTGAGCGGTAGCGACTCTTTCGGTGCACGATCGACCCTCGAGGTGGGAGGCCGTGCCTATGAGGTCTTCCGCCTCGATGCCCTGCGGGAGCGTTTCGACGTCGCCCGCCTGCCGTACTCGATCAAGGTCCTGCTGGAGAACGTGCTGCGGCTGGAGGACGGCGTCTCGGTTGGCGCCGCCGACGTCGAGGCGATCGCCGGCTGGGACGCCGCCGCCGAGCCCAGCGCCGAGATCCCCTTCCAGCCGGCCCGTGTCCTGATGCAGGACTTCACCGGCGTCCCCGCCGTCGTCGACCTGGCGGCGATGCGCGACGCGATGGAGGAGATCGGCGGCGATCCGGCGGCGATCAACCCGCTGGTCGACGTCGACCTGGTGATCGACCATTCGGTCCAGGTCGACGCCTTCGGCAACGCGCGCGCCTTCGCGGTCAACGCCGAGCACGACTTCGAGCGCAATCGCGAGCGCTACTCGTTCCTCAAGTGGGGGCAGCACTCCTTCGACAACTTCCGCGTGGTGCCGCCGGCGACCGGGATCTGCCACCAGGTCAACCTCGAGTACCTGGCCCAGGTCGTCTACAGCCGCGAGAGCGACGGCGTCCTCCGCGCCTACCCCGACACCCTGGTCGGCACCGACTCGCACACGACGATGGTCAACGGCCTCGGCGTGCTCGGTTGGGGAGTGGGGGGGATCGAGGCCGAGGCGGCGATGCTGGGCCAGCCGATCTCGATGCTGCTGCCGCAGGTGGTCGGCTTCAGGCTCGGCGGCGAGCTGCCCGAGGGGGCGACGGCGACCGACCTCGTCCTCACCGTGACCGAGATGCTGCGCGAGCGCGGGGTCGTCTCCAAGTTCGTCGAGTTCTTCGGCCCCGGCCTGCCGACCCTCGGCCTCGCCGACCGGGCGACGCTGGGCAACATGTCGCCGGAGTTCGGCTCGACCTGCGCGATCTTCCCGGTCGACGCCGAGACCCTGCGCTACCTCGACCTGACCGGGCGGCCGGCCGAGACGATCGAGCTGGTCGACGCCTACGCCCGCGAGCAGGGGATGTTCCACGACGAGTCCAGCCCCGACCCGGTCTTCTCCGACCTGCTGGAGCTGGACCTGGGCGCGGTCGTGCCCAGCATCGCCGGGCCGAAACGGCCGCAGGACCGGGTGCCGCTGTCGCAGGCGAAGGAGTCCTTCCTCGAGGCGATGGGCGAATTCGACCCCGAGGCGGCGCAGCAGATGGGCAACGGTCGCGACGAGGCGATCGAGGAGTCCTTCCCCGCCTCCGATCCCCCGGCCGAGGACCACGACGACGAGCGCGGCAAGCCACGCCCTGCGGTCGGCGGCGCGCCCGCGGCGGTCGCCGAGCAGGCCAGCGAGGACGCGATCGCGGTCAGGCTGGAGGACGGGACCGAGTTCGAGCTCGACCACGGCCGCGTCGTGATCGCGGCGATCACCAGCTGCACCAACACCTCCAACCCCAGCGTGATGATCGGCGCCGGGCTGCTCGCCCGCAACGCGGTCGAACGCGGGCTGACGCGCAGGCCGTGGGTGAAGACCTCGCTGGCGCCGGGCTCGACGGTCGTCACCGAGTACCTCGAGCGGGCCGGCCTGACCGAGTACCTGGACGCCCTCCAGTTCAACCTGGTCGGCTACGGCTGCACCACCTGCATCGGCAACTCGGGCCCGCTGGCGCCGGAGATCTCGGCGGCGGTCGCCGAGAGGGACCTGGCGGTCTGCGCGGTGCTCTCCGGCAACCGCAACTTCGAGGGGCGGATCAACCAGGACGTGAAGGCGAACTACCTGGCCAGCCCGCCGCTGGTCGTCGCCTACGCCCTGGCCGGGCGGATGGACGTCGACCTGGCCACCGAGCCGCTCGGCGAGGGCTCCGGTGGCGAGCCGGTCTACCTGCGCGACGTCTGGCCCGGCGCCGAGGAGATCAAGCAGGTCGTCGGCTCCTCGGTCGCCGCCGAGATGTTCGCCCGCAGCTACGCCGGGGTCTTCTCCGGCGACGAGACCTGGAACGCGGTCGAGGTCCCCGCGGGCGACCGCTACACCTGGCCCGACTCGACCTACGTGCGGCAGCCGAGCTTCTTCGAGCGGATGCCCGCCGACCCGCCCGGGGTTGAGCCGATCGCCGGCGCCCGGGCCCTGGCCTTGCTCGGCGATTCGATCACCACCGACCACATCTCTCCGGCCGGCGCGATCAAACGCGACAGCCCGGCGGGGAGGTGGCTGATCGATCAGGGCGTGGAGCCCGGTGACTTCAACTCCTACGGCTCGCGGCGCGGCAACCACGAGGTGATGATCCGCGGCACCTTCGCCAACATCCGCCTCCGCAACCGGCTGGTCGAGCGCGCCGGCGGCTTCACCCGTCACTTCCCGGACGGCGAGGAGACCACCATCTACGAGGCCGCGATGTCATACATGGACGAAGGCGTGCCGCTGGTGGTGCTGGCCGGCAGGGAGTACGGGTCCGGCTCCTCCCGCGACTGGGCGGCGAAGGGGACGAAGCTGCTCGGCGTCCGCGCCGTGATCGCCGAGAGCTTCGAGCGCATCCACCGCTCCAACCTGATCGGGATGGGAGTGCTGCCGCTGCAGTTCGCCGACGGCGAGAGCGCCGGCTCGCTCGGCCTCAGCGGCGAGGAGAGCTTCGACTTCGGCGATCTCGATAACGGCGAGGCGAAGACGGTGACGGTCACCGCCAGCGGCGAGGACGGGTCGACGACCGAGTTCGAGGCAAAGGTCCGGCTCGACACCCCCAACGAGATCGCCTACTTCCAGAACGGCGGCATCCTGCAGACGGTCCTGCGCAAGCTAAACAGGTAGGTGCAGCGGGGCCGCGGGAGGCAGGGGGGTCCGCGCGACCCTCACTGCACCATGCGCGTCGGTAGCCAGGGAGGGATGCCGACGCGGCCGTTCCCCTAGACGGGACTGTCCAGAAGGAACAGTCGGCAACTAGCTATACCGTCTTCACACCCTGCGGTCAAGCGCAATCGACTGGTTTAGGGTGAATCGGTTGCGCTTTGGGCACGATCGGAGTCTTCGTGCCCCGGAGCCGCCACTCCCCAGCCCTTGCGCTCGATCAGTTCGATCCCGATCACACTGCCGACCGGGCCGACCGGGGTGAGGGTCGCGGCGAGCAGGGTGTAGGGGGCCTCGCGCCTGACGGCGGCGATCCAGATGACGACACAGAGGGCCACGAAGCCGATCCCATGCGCCCATCCGAACACCATCGTCTCGGTTTCGAACCCAGGCAGCAACCAGAACAAGATCAGACCGCTGAAGATCGCCAGCTCCACCCAGGAGAGCCGCTTCACCCAGACAAAGAGCTTCCCAGGGACGGGCTTTCTCATCGCCTGCTTGCGCGCCTCAAGCCCCTGGAGTCAAGGCCGTCAGCACAATCCGCTCCTGCTCCAGCGCGTGGGCCCCGGAGTAACCCTCGCCGGGGCTGGCCCGGCCCTGGCGGCCGACGTAGGTGAGTTTCACGCCCTCCGGCAGCAGCTCCGGCATCCGCCGCGACATCACCTTCCAGGCGCCCATGTTGCGCGGCTCCTCCTGGACCCAGGCGATCTCCTTCAGGTTCGGGTAGGTCGCGATCAGCGCCTGCAGCTGTTCCTTCGCGAACGGGTAGAGCATCTCGACCCTGGCGATGGCGACGTTCTCGGCGGTCTCGCGCCGGTCGCTGCCGTCGATGTCGTAGTACACCTTGCCGGTGCACAGCACCAGGCGCTCGACCTTCTCGTGGCGCTCCGCCGCCCGCGGGTCGTCGAGGATGAACTGGAAGCTGCCCTCGGAGAGGTCCTCGATGCTGGCGGCGGCGCGGTCGAGGCGCAGCAGCCCCTTGGGGGTGAAGACGACCAGCGGCCGCGGCTTGCGGATCAGCGCCTGGCGGCGCAGCAGGTGGAAGTACTGGGCGGCGGTGGTGGGGTTGGCGATGCGGATGTTGCCCTCGGCGCCGAGGGCGAGGAAGCGCTCGATGCGGGCGCTGGAGTGCTCCGGCCCCGAGCCCTCGTAGCCATGGGGCAGCAGCAGGGTGAGGCGGCTGGTCTGGCCCCACTTCGACTCGCCGGAGACGATGAAGCTGTCGATGATCACCTGGCCGGCGTTGGCGAAGTCGCCGAACTGGGCCTCCCAGAGGACCAGAGAGTTGGGCGAGGCAGCCGAGTAGCCGTACTCGAAGCCGAGGCAGGCGATCTCCGAGAGGGGGCTGTTGTGGAGCTCGAAGGGGGCGGAGGCGTCCTCGAGGTTCTGCATCGGGCAGTACTTGAGGCCGGTGTTCTCGTCGTGGAGGACGAGGTGGCGGTGGGAGAAGGTGCCGCGCTCGGTGTCCTGGCCGGTGAGGCGGATGTGGACGCCCTCGCCCAGCAGCGAGCCGAAGGCGAGCGCCTCGGCCTGGCCGAAGTCGATCGCCCCTTCCTCGATCGCCTCGACCCGCCGGGAGAGCGGGCGGCGCAGCTTGCGGTGCACGTTGAAGCCGTCAGGCGTCTTCAGCAGCTCCTGGTTGAGCGCGCGCAGCTGCTCGGCCGGGAGGGCGGTGTCGACCGGCGGGCTGGCGGTGCGGTCGAGCAGTTCGCCGGTGGCGGAGGTGGTGCCGGTCACGGTCGGGTCCTCGTACTCGCCCGCCTCCATCTTCTCGCGCAGGCCCTTCAGCGCCGCCGCCATCTCCCCGCGGCGCTGCTCGGAGGCGTGGCCGACGTCCTCGGCGGAGATCGTCCCCTCGGCGATCAGCTTCTCGGCGTAGATCTCGGAGACCGGCGGGTGGGTCTTGATCTTGGCCGCCATCGCCGGCTGGGTGTAGGCGGGCTCGTCGGTCTCGTTGTGGCCGAAGCGGCGATAGCCGATCACGTCGATGACGATGTCGCGGCCCCAGCGCTCGCGGTAGGCCATCGCCAGCCGCACCGCCGCCGAGCAGGCCTCGACGTCGTCGGCGTTGACGTGGACGATCGGCACGTTGAAGCCCTTCGCCATGTCGGCGGCGTAGGGGGTCGAGCGGGCCTCCTCGGGGTCGGTGGTGAAGCCGACCTGGTTGTTCTGGATGAGGTGGATAGTGCCGCCGGTGCTGTAGCCCTTCAGCGCCTGCAGGTTGAGCGTCTCGGCGACGACTCCCTGGGCGGGGAAGGCGGCGTCGCCGTGCAGCAGCACCGGCACCGCCCGCTTCGGGTCGTGGCTCAGCTGGGCGCCGTCGAAGTCGGACTGGAGGAAGCGGGCGCCGCCGGTGACGACCGGGTCGACGAACTCGAGGTGGCTCGGGTTCGGGTAGAGGCGGACCGAGATCTTCTCGCCCTCGGAGGTCTCGTAGACCCCGCGGTGGCCGTAGTGGTACTTGACGTCGCCGGTGCCGCCGTGGGGGATCGCCGCCACCGCCTTCACCGCCTCGATCCGCTTCGAGCCCTCGAACTCGGCCAGGATCGACTCGACCGGGCGGCCGAGGTTGTGGGCGAGGACGCTGAGGCGGCCGCGGTGGGCCATGCCGAAGACGACCTCCTCGGCGCCGGCGCGGTGGGAGAGCGTGACCGCCTCGTCGAGCATCGGCACGACCACGTCGAGGCCCTCGATCGAGAACATCTTCTGGCCCAGGTAGGCCTTCTCGAGGAAGCGCTCGAACTGGAAGACGTCGATCAGGCGGCCCAGCAGGCGGCGTTTCTCCTCGTCGGAGAGCGGCTGGCGGTGGGCGCCGGTCTCGATCATCTCGCGCAGCCAGATCCGCTGCTGGTGCGAGGAGAGGTGCTCGAACTGGTAGCCGATCGTGCCGCAGTAGGTCTGACGCATCCGCGGCAGCGCCTCCAGCAGGGTCTCGCCGGGGACGCCGATGCGCAGGATCGAGGCCGGGATCCGGGCCATCAGCTCCGGCGTCAGGTTGAGGTTCTCGGGCTGGATCGCCGGGTCGCCTTTGGGCTCGGAGCCGAGCGGGTCCAGCTGGGCGGCGAGATGGCCATGGGTGCGGTAGCCCTCGACCAGCGAGGTCGCCGCCTGGATCGCTTGCAGCAGCTCTTCGTCGACTTCGCTCGGGGCGGTGCTCGGTTCCATGCCCGACGCGGTGACGGTGCCGCCCAGCGGCGGCGCCGAGGCCGAGGCCGGGTGGGCGCCGGCGACGCCGGCGACGTCGATCCCGAGGTCGGTCGCGACCGCCTCATAGAAGCCGTCCTCGCCCTGCAGCAGCTGCTCGACCCGGCGCAGGAAGGCGCCCGACTCGGCCCCCTGGATCACCCGGTGGTCGTAGGTCGAGGTCATCGTCATCACCTTCGAGACGCCGAGCTGCTTCAGCCTTTCCGGTGAGGCGTGCAGCCACTCCGGCGGGTGGGCGATCGAGCCGGTGGCGATGATCGCGCTCTGGCCGGCGAGCAGGCGCGGCACCGAGGCGATCGTGCCGATCCCGCCCGGATTGGTGAGGGAGATGTTGGTGCCCTGGAAGTCGTCGGCGGTGAGCTTGCTCTCTCGCGTCTTCGCGATCAGCTCCTCGTAGTAGGAGTGGAAGGCGGCGAAGTCGAGCCCGTCGGAGCCCTTGATCGCCGGCACCATCAGGCTGTGGGAGCCGTCCTTGCGCTCGACGTCGACGGCGATGCCGAGGTTGACCGGCCCGCCCTCGATCGCGAACGGCTTGCCTTCGCGTTCGGCGAAGGTACGCACCATCACCGGGAAGTCCTTGGCCGCCTGGACGATCGCCCAGGCGACCAGGTGCGTGAACGACACCTTCAACCCGCGCTCCTTCAAGACGACGTTGATCGCCTTCCGCTTCGCGTCGAGCGTGTCCACGGCGATCGTCCGGAACGACGTAGCCGTCGGCACCGCCCGGCTCTCATCCATTGCCTTGGCCAGCATCGCCGCCGGCCCCCGAAGCTGCTTCTCCTCCCCGGTCCCGGCCGGAGCCAAGGCGCCTGGCGCCCCGCCGTTGCCGGCAGCCAGCACATCTGCCTTGGTCACCTTCTCCCCCGGTCCCGACCCTTGGACGGCACCCAGGTCCACACCGTTCGCCGCCGCCACCCGACGGGCCACCGGCGTCGCCCGCACGTCGGCGCCCCCGTTGCTTCCTCCTGCTTGGGTCTCACCGGTGGTTCCAGCGGCATCACCTGCGGGTGACGCGGGGGCGGGGGATGCCGCCGCGGCAGGACCCGCAGCCGATCCGTTGGAGCCCTCGGCGGATCCCTCGCCTGGTTCCATCTCGGCAAGGGGAGCACCGACCGGCACCTCGTCGTCGACCGAAGCCACGAGCTTGGTGATCACCCCGTCCATAGGCGCCGGCACCTCGGCATCGACCTTGTCGGTAGAGACCTCGACCACGGTGTCGCCCTCGTTGACGAAGTCGCCCTCCGCCACGTGCCACTCGAGGACGATCCCCTCGGTCACCGACTCGCCCATCTCGGGCATTGCGATCTGCACGGTGGCCGTCTCCGCCATTTCTCCCTCTGAGTCTATGGAAACCGGCTAACGCGCTTCTAAGTCGAGGTAGGCTGAAGGCGATGAGCTATTTCGTCACCGGAGCCACCGGGTTCATCGGCCGCAACCTGGTCGAGCGGCTGCTGCAGCGCGAGGGCACGATCTACGCCCTGGTGCGGGCCGGCTCGCGGGGGCGGCTGGAGGAGCTGCGCACCGGCTGGGGCGCCGACGGCGCCCGCATCGTCCCGGTCGCCGGCGACCTCTCCCAGCCCGGCCTGGGGGTCTCCGAGGAGGACATGGTGGCGATGCGGGGAGAGGTCGACCACTTCTTCCACCTGGCCGCGATCTACGACATCACCGCCGGCGCCGAGGCGCAGGAGGTCGCCAACGTCGAGGGGACCCGCAACGCGGTCGAGCTGGCGGGGGCGATCGAGGCGGGCTGCTTCCACCACGTGAGCTCGATCGCCGCCGCCGGTCTCTATAAGGGCGAGTGGCGCGAGGACATGTTCGACGAGGCCGAACGGCTGGACACGAACCCCTACTTCCGCACCAAGCACGAGTCCGAGCGCCTGGTCCGCGAGGACTGTCCGCGGCCCTGGCGCGTCTACCGGCCGGGGATCGTGGTCGGCGACTCGCGGACCGGGGAGATCGACAAGATCGACGGCCCCTATTACTTCTTCAAGGCGCTGCAGCGGGCGCGGCGGGTGCTGCCCTCGTGGCTGCCCACGGTCGGGGTCGAGGGCGGCGAGATCAACATCGTCCCGGTCGACTACGTCGCCGCCGCGATCGACCACATCGCCCACCAGCCGAAACTCGACCGTCGCGCCTTCCACCTCACCGACCCCAACCCGAAGACCGCGGGCGAGGTGGTCAACCTCTTCGCCCGGGCCGCCGACGCGCCGCAGATGACGGTGCGGCTGGGGACCGACGTGACCGAGCCGGCGACCGGCCTGGCGCGGACGGCGCTGAAGCTCTTCCCGCCGGCCAAGCGGGCGCTGAAGATCGCCCTCGGCGAGCTCGACCTACCGGCCTCGCTTCTCACCTACGTCGACTACCCGACCAGCTTCGACTCCAGTCAGGCGCAGAAGGCGCTGAAAGGGTCCGGGATCGAGGTGCCGCCGCTGGAGAGCTACGCGGCCAAGGTCTGGGACTACTGGGAGCGCAACCTCGACCCCGACCTGTTCAAGGACCGCTCGCTCTCGGGCGCGGTGCGGGGCAAGATCGTGCTCATCACCGGCGCGTCTTCCGGGATCGGCAAGGCGACCGCGGTCAAGGTCGCCGACGCCGGGGCGACGGTGCTGCTGGTCGCCCGCTCGGTCGAGAAGCTGGAGGAGACGCGGGACGAGATCGCCGCCGCCGGCGGCTCCGCCCACATCCACCGCTGCGACATGTCCGACATCGAGGACATCGAGCGGATGGCGGAGGAGGTGCTCTCCTACCACGGCCACGTCGACGTCCTCGTCAACAACGCCGGCCGCTCGATCCGGCGCTCGGTCGCCCTCTCCTACGACCGCTTCCACGACTACGAGCGGACGATCCAGCTCAACTACCTCGGCGCCCTGCGGCTGATCCTGGCGCTGCTGCCGACGATGCGCGCCCGCAAATCGGGCCACATCATCAACATCAGCTCGATCGGGACCCAGACCAACCCGCCGCGCTTCTCCGCCTACGTCGCCTCGAAGGCGGCGCTGGACGCCTTCAGCCGGGTGATCGCCTCCGAGGTGGTCGACGACAAGGTCCACATCACCACGATCAACATGCCGCTGGTGCGGACGCCGATGATCGCGCCGACGCGGATGTACGACATGTTCCCGGCGATCACCCCGGAGGAGGCGGCGGAGATGATCGCCAAGGCGATGGTCGGCAAGCCGAAGAAGGTGGCGACCAGACTGGGCAACCTCGGCGAGCTGCTCTACGCGGTGGCGCCGAAGGCGAGCGACTCGATCCTCAACACCGCCTACAAGCTCTTCCCCGACTCCCAGGCCGCCAAGGGCAAGACCGACGAGGCGCGCGACAAGCCGCCCTCCACCGAGGCCGTCGCCTTCGCTCATCTGATGAAAGGCGTGCACTGGTAGAGCCCGTGGCTCAAGTGATTTGTGCAGCTGCTCGATATCGAGTGCCGCGTCGCTGCCCAGTTTGAATTAAGCGTCCTTCGTCCACAAGCTTGGCTAGAAGACTGCGGACTTCAGCACGCTCTAAGCCCGTTGCGGCTCGTACGTCCGAATTGCTGATCTCACTTTCGGCGGCGAGGTTCTCGACGAGACTGGCGAGTTCGTCTGGACTTAGGCGGAGTCCAGCGGGAGGCTCCAAGGTCCCGGCAAGATGATAGGTAGCACCGCCTCGTTCCCCTCGTTGCTCAAGAAAGCCACTGTCCCGGAGCCGTTGCAGCACTGCTCGTGCAGCCGGTCTATCCATTTGAATGATTTCGCGTGCTTTTGCGTTGGTAAGCACTTCGCCCCGAGCCGCATGAACCAGCAGAAGCCGGTCGGGTCCTTTTAGATTTCCCCGTCGCTCTAACTCCCGGATCCAAGCGCGCTCTGCGGGGGCGACGGCGCTTCTGACCGGGAGGGTAACTACGACCTCATGGCCCAGGTCCTCGAAGCGAGGAGGGTCGAGCATCTCCTCGAGCATGGTGTCCTCCATGACGTCGATGCCTCTGCCGGCGTCCTCGGCGAGGCCATAACGACGTAAGGCAGCAATCACGGCGAGATTGCGCGGCGCGGTGGTTTCGCGAATATTTTCGATCGTTACGGGCTCGGGGAGGCCGCCAGGGGAAAGGATTCGTACGGAGGAAGGACGAATCTCAACCCGCACTGGCGTGCGGTTGAGCTCGTAGGATCGATGAGCTAAAGCATTTGCGATGGCCTCTCGGATCACGATTGGCGGAATTCGGGGGAGGTCGAAGCGCCTAACTCCGAGAACCACGAGCTCGGTACCGAGCTCGTCTTGGATTCGCTGGGCGGCGACCTCCAGTTGCTCTGGAAGAGGTCCTTTGATCTCCACTCTTAGGTCGTAGTCGACTGACTCGTCGTCGCGGTATCGCAAGAGCTCAACATGAGACTTCCCGAGAATCTCGCCAGGTTCATCCAAGAGATAGAGAGCACCTGCGGTGGTCAGGTCACCTGCGGATAGATAGCCGCTTTCGGATAGTCGCTCCTCAAGGCTTTCCTGGTCCCAGTCGAAGGCATCGGCTAGGGCCATTGAAAGAATGGGATTAGCCGAGCTAAGTGGGATCTTCGTGGGAGTGAGCTCATAACGTCTAGGCGAGCGTTCGTTAATGAATTGCTGAAGCTCGGCTCCAAATAGCGGCTCATCCCTGGTTCCCTTGCGGACCCGAACAATTCCGCTAGACATTTGGGAAAAGCCCTCCTGACGGCGTGCGACTGCAATGGCGACTATTGCCCGCTCGTCGACCGACAACTCATGCAGCGAATATCGGCCTGGATCGTGGACATCGCGCATAACTTGGTGGATCGCATCAGAGGTTCCGCCATCTAGGACCCTCCCGACGACCTCGCCATCGTCTGCAACACCGATCAAGATGACGCCTCCATTGGCATTAGAGAACGCAACGACGGTCTCTTGCAGCTGATTCCGGCTGACTCCTCGCTTGAACTCAATTAGCTGAGTCTCTTCTGAGAACTCTCGCTTGAATTCACTCAGCGCCATAGCGAGAGGGAGGTCTGGGCACTCCGGGTGAAATGGAGGGTATGGGGAGTTTGACTTTGCCATTTGAAGCGGATCACAAGTTTGCCATAAAGCCGTGATGCGCCGCACTGAGACAATGAGTCGATGCGCAGGCTCAAGCACTGGGGCTGGGGTTACGAGGACCAGGCGCCGACCGCGACGCAGATGCAGGAGGCGGCGGAAGGGATCCGGGCTCGGTTCGGGTTCGGCGGCGAGGTGCGGAAGCCGGTGCCACTGGAGGAGGTGGAGCTGCGGAAGGCGCGGTTGAAGGCGCCGGAGCGGCTTGGCGACCTCTTCTCCGACGGGCGATATGAGCGGGTCTCCCACGCGCTGGGGAAGTCATACCGCGACGTCGTGCGCGGCTTCCGCGGCGAGTTCGAGAACCCGCCGGACCTGGTTGCCTTCCCGCGCGACGAGTCGGAGATCGAGACGGTGCTGAGCTGGGCCGAGGCCGAGGGGGCGGCGGTGATTCCGTTTGGCGGAGGGACGAGCGTGGTCGGCGGGGTCGAGCCGCGGCTGGGGGAGCGGCCGGTGGTGACGATGGACCTGCGGCGGCTGGACCGGGTGCTGGAGGTGGACCCGGAATCGCTGGCGGCGCGGATCCAGGCCGGGGCGACCGGGCCGCGGCTGGAGGAGCAGCTGCGCGAGCACGGCCTCACCCTGCGCCATTTCCCGCAGTCCTTCGAGTACGCGACCCTGGGCGGCTGGATCGCGACCCGCGCCGGCGGCCACTTCGCCACCCTGGAGACCCACATCGACGACCTGGTCGAGTCGGTGCGGGCGATCACGCCGCGGGGGACCTGGGAGAGCCGGCGGCTGCCGGGCTCCGGCGCCGGCCCCTCGCCGGACCGGCTGCTGATCGGGTCGGAGGGCATCCTCGGCGCGATCGCCGAGGCCTGGGTGCGGGTGCGGCCACGGCCCGAGTTCAAGAGTTCCTGCGGGGTCGAGTTCGACGACTTCTACGCCGCGGCGCGGGCGGTGCGCGAGATCGCCCAGTCGGGCCTCTACCCCGCCAACTGCCGCCTGCTCGACGCCTCCGAGGCGGAGCTGACCGGCGCCGGCGACGGCAGCGCCAGCCTCCTCATCCTCGGCTTCGAGTCCGCCCATCACCCGGTCGACTCCTGGATGGAGACGGCATTGGAGATCGCCAGGGAGCGCGGCGGCGACCCCGGCGAGGTTCGCGCTCAATCGCCACCGTCGAGCCGAAACTCCACATCGAGCTCCACGGACCGACCCGCAGGGGGCGAGGAGGGCGCGGTCGGAGCCTGGCGGGGGGCGTTCCTGCTGGCGCCCTACCTGCGGGACACGTTTGTGGCCTGCGGGGTGCTGTCGGAGACGTTCGAGACGGCGATCACCTGGGATCGCTTCGAGGAGCTCCACGCCAGCGTGATGGAGGCGGCGCGGGCAGCCGTGGCCGGGGCGAGCGGGGCGCCGGCGGAGGGCCCGGGCGCGCCCCGGGTCAGCTGCCGCCTCACCCACGTCTACCCCGACGGCTGCGCTCCCTACTTCACGGTGCTGGCGCCGGCGGTGCGCGGCGGCGAGGTCGAGCAGTGGGACGAGATCAAGGCCGCCGTCTCCGAGGCGCTGATCGAAGCCGGCGGCACGATCACCCACCACCACGCCGTCGGCCGCGACCACCGCCCCTGGTACGACCGCCAGCGCCCGGCCCCGTTCGCCGCCGCCCTCCGCGCCGCCAAGTCAGAGCTCGACCCGGCGGCGATCCTCAACCCCGGCGTCCTCGTCGACCCTTGAGCCTCTCTGGGCTACACCGGCCAAACGACGCCGAGAATCTCCCGGGCGGCGGCGCCCGCTTCACGATTCGGCTGCCTTGCCAGGTGTTTTTGCGATTACGCTGGCTTTGTGAGTGCGGAGCCGAAAAAGCGACCCTCCGAAGATCCCTGGCGGGTCAATGAGGAGTCGCGCCGGCGGCAGCTGCGCGAAGACGGGCGCAGGCCGCTTGCGATCAATCTGGCGGAGGGCCTCGCACTGAGCGAATTCCTCTCCACCTTCACCGGAAGCGCGCGAAAGAGTTGACCGAAGGCCCGTTGCGGTTGCGTGAGTTGCTCGCTCGGCTGATCGAGGCTGACGTTCGGTTTGTCCTGGTCGGCGGGCTGGCCGTCAATGCCTGGGGGTACCTGCGTGCCACTCGGGACGTTGACTTCGTTCCCGAACCCTCGCCGGAGAACTTGGCGAAGCTCGACGCACTGTTGCGGCAGCTTGGTGGGAAAGTCGATGTCGGCGGCAAGCTGCTCGACGCCAAATCGATCTCGACGTTTCTGCGCACTGGCGACCGGACCCTGGTCCGAACCGATCTCGGTCAGGTCGATGTCCTTCAGGGCCTCCCCCAGGTTCCATCCTTCGCGGCGCTCGACGAGGAGGCTGAGGAGATCGACCTCGACGGCCTCGTAGTCAAGGTCTGTTCGCTCGAGCATCTGATGGCGATGAAGCGGGCCAGCGATCGAGACAGGGATAGAGACGATCTCGAGGCGCTGGAGGCCGCCCAGGAGGACGGCCGAGAGGGGAAATGACGCCGCTCGGCGCTACCCTGTCGCGACTCGATCTCCCGGGCCGGCGGCCTTGAAGGCGCCGCCGGCCTCCCACGATGGAAACGATCACTTCCGAACAACCGACCGTGCCGGCTGACGCCGATCGGGCCGACGCTCAAGAGCCCGTCGTCCCCCGGCGCTCGCCGCTGCGGGCGGCGATCAAGACCGGGCGACCGAAGGAGTGGATCAAAAACGTCTTCGTGTTCGCCGGGCTGCTCTTCTCCGGCAAGTTCAACCAGCCGCACGACGTGCTCGAGGCGGTCCTCACCTTCGTCGCCTTCTGTCTGATCTCCAGCGCCGGCTACTTCGTCAACGACCTGATCGACGTCGAGCTCGACCGCAAGCACCCGAAGAAGCGGTTCCGGCCGCTGGCGGCGGGGGAGCTCTCGGAGCGCTCGGCGATCTCGATCGCCCCGGCGCTGGCGATGGTCGCGATCGCGGTCGCCTTCGCCACCGTCAACTGGCAGGTCGGCCTGATGGTGGTCGGCTACGGCATCGCCCAGCTGGCCTACAGCCTCGGCCTCAAGCAGGTGGTGATCATCGACGTGATGACTCTGGCCGGCCTCTTCATCCTCCGCGTCGCCGCCGGCGCCAGCGCCGTCGACGCCCACGCCTCGGAGTGGCTGATCCTCTGCACCGGTTTCCTGGCTGCCTTCCTCGGCTTCACCAAGCGCCGCCAGGAGGCGGTCTCCGAGCTGCACGAGGGGGCCTCGAGCCGGCCTGTGCTCGAGCACTACTCGCTCCCCTTCCTCGACCAGATGGTCTCCCTGGTCACCACCGGCACCGTGATCAGCTACGCGATCTACACCGTCAACTCGCCGCTGATCGGCAACCAGATGATGCTGACGATCCCGCCCGTGGTCTACGGCATCTTCCGCTACCTGTACCTGATCTACGACCGCTCCGACGACCGCTCGATGGCCCAGATCGTCGCCGGCGACCGCGGCATCCAGGCGGCCGGCGCCTCCTACGCCCTGGTCGCCTTCCTGCTGCTCTACGTCTTCAACTAGACGAGCCCCTCTTCGGGCTCGGCCTCCATCAGGTAGAAGCGGGCGCGGCCCAGCTCCTCGCCGTCGATCTGGACGACGGCGGCATGGGGGCCGGAGGTCTCGAAGCTGGCGGTGGCGCCGATCGACATCACCAGGCGCTGCTCCTGGCCGGCGGGCATGCCGGGCGGGCGGCCGGTCTCGAAGCTGGCGGTGAGGCCCTCGCCGAGCTCGATCCCGTCGGGGTCCTGGACGGTGACGACGAGCTCGTGCGGGTCGTTGGTCTCGTGCCAGGCGACATCGATGCCAAGGCCGATGTGGAAGGACCACTCGTGCGGCAGCTCGGGCAGGCGCAGGACGTTCCAGCCGCCGCCGTTGAGGTAGAGCTTGCCGTTGACGGCCTCGCTGTGGTCGGCGAGCAGGAGGAAGCCGATGTTCACGGCGCCTCTGGGTAGGGGACGACGGGGAGGTCGGAGAGCAGCTGGACCTTGCCGTCGCGGCGGAACTGGAGGTCGATCGTCTCGTCCTTGCGGTAGGTGCCGAACAGCCCCAGGTACATCGCCAACCAGCGGCCGGTGCCGACCTTCTCCTTGACGATCGGGCGGCTGAAGACGATCTCGCCGCCCTCGATCGAGTAGTCGGCGCCCTCTTCCTGCTCGATCCCGTTGATGAAGACCGCGAACGGGGGCTCGGCGCCGCGCGGCAGCTTCACTCGCTCGCCGGCGGCGTAGCTGCCCTTGGGGATCTCGGTGCTGGAGTCGCTCATCGTCGCTCTGCCTCCAGAGTCTCCCGCACGAGGTCGAACGGCGTATCGCGATCGCTCGGGTCCAGCTCCTCGCGCCCGACGCCGCCGCGGAAGGGGACGAAGGCCCCGTCCCCGCGCACGTCGACGCCGGCGACCGGCTTGCGCAGCCAACCCCTTCCCTGCAGCTGCAGCCGCGCCTGGACCTGGTCCTCCGGCCCGTAGGTCCCCAGAAGCGACGCCGTCTTCGGCGGCGCCTCCGCCCGCAGCTCCAGCGCCCGCTCCCGCATCGCTGCCACCGCCTCATCGAGATCGTCGAACCCCGCGTGCTCCACCTCGGAGCCGTACCGCACGGTCAGCTTCCAGCGGGACACGCCCAGCAGGGCTAGGCGCCGCGCCGCGGCCGTTTGGGCCGCCGCGCCGGCGGCCCGGTGATCTTCTCGGGCCCCTCGCGATCCTCGATCGCGACGTACTCACGTTCGCGCTCGCCGGTGTAGACCTGCCGCGGCCGGGCGATTTTGGTCGCCGGGTCTTCGTGCATCTCCATCCACTGCGCGACCCAGCCGGCGGTGCGGGGGATGGCGAAGATCACGGTGAACATGTTGGCCGGGATCTCCATCGCCTCGTAGATGATCCCCGAGTAGAAGTCGACGTTCGGGTAGAGCTTGCGCGAGGTGAAGTAGTCGTCGTCGAGCGCCCGCTTCTCCAGCTCGCGGGCGATCTCGACCAGCGGGTTGTACTCGGTCGCCGCGAAGACCTCGTCCATGTGCTGCTGGATGATCCGCGCCCGCGGGTCGTAGTTCTTGTAGACGCGGTGGCCGAAGCCCATCAGTTTCTCCTCGCGCTCCTTGACCCGGTCGAGGAAGGCGGGGATGTTGTCCGGCGACTCGATCCGGCGCAGCATTTTCAGCACCGCCTCGTTGGCGCCGCCGTGCAGCGGCCCGTAGAGCGCCGCCACCCCGGCGGCGACCGCCGAGTAGGGGTCGACGTCGGAGGAGCCGACGCCGCGGACCGCGTTGGTCGAGCAGTTCTGTTCGTGGTCGGCGTGGAGGATGAAGAGCACGTCGAGGGCGCGCGAGAGGGCGGCCTTGGGGACGTGCCTGGCTTCCGTTTTCTTGAACATCATCGAGAGGAAGTTCTCGGAGAAGTTGAGGTCGTTGTCCGGGTAGGCGTAGGGGAAGCCCATGTTGTGCCGGTAGGAGAAGGCGGCGAGGGTAGGCACCTTGGCGATCAGGCGGACGGCCGACATGTAGCGCTCTTCCGGGTCGTCGATCTGCTTCGCGTCCGGGTAGAAGGTCGAGAGCGCGCCGACGCCGGCCAGCAGCATCCCCATCGGGTGGGCGTCGTAGCGGAAGCCCTCGAAGAACTGCTTCAGGTCCTCGTGGACGTAGGTGTGGTGGGTGATGTCGAAGGTCCAGCGGTCGAGCTGGGGCCCGGTCGGAAGCTCGCCGAAGATCAGCAGGTAGGCGACCTCGAGGAAGGTCGAGCGCTCGCAGAGCTGCTCGATCGAGTAGCCGCGGTGTTCGAGGATGCCGGCGCCGCCATCGATGTAGGTGACCGCGGAGCGGCAGGAGGCGGTGTTGGTGAAGGCCGGGTCGTACGACATCAGCCCGAAGTCGTCCTCGGAGACCTTGATCTGGCGCAGGTCCATCCCGCGCACGGTCCCGTCCTCGATCGGCAGCTCGTAGGTCTTGCCGGTGCGGTTGTCGGTGACTGAGAGTGACTCGGAGCCCATCGCGGCGCTCATTCTGTCAGCTTGGGATCGCCGGCCGTTAAGAGGTGGGGAGCGGTTCGAACTGGGTCATCCCGTGCAGCGTCTCCAGCCGCTCGTCGATCTCCTCGCGGCTGAGCCGGGAGATTCGCTCGGTGCCGAACTCCTCGACGTTGAAGGAGGCCAGCACGGTGCCGTAGCCCATCGCCCGCCGCAGGTGGCCCTCGTCGAGCTCGCCGCCGTGGCCGTCGAGGTAGCCGAAGAAGCCGCCGGCGAAGCTGTCGCCGGCGCCGGTCGGGTCGCGCACGTCCTCGAGCGGGAAGCCGGGCAGGGCGAAGAAGCCGTCCCTGGTGAACAGCGCCGCCCCGTACTCCCCCTGCTTGGCGACGACCGCGCGCGGCCCCCAGTCCATCACCGCGCGGGCGGCGCGGGCCAGGTTCGCCTCGCCGGTCAGCTGGCGGATCTCGGCGTCGTTGACGACCAGGCAGTCGACCTCGGCGATCGCCGCCCGCAGCGAGTCTTTCGCGGTCTCGATCCAGAGGTTCATCGAGTCGAGGCCGCTGAAGCTGGCGGCGGCGCACTGGGCGCGCACCCGGCGCTGCAGGTCGGGCTGGATGTTGGCGAGGAAGAGGGTGTCGGCGGCCTGGGAGGCCTCGGAGAGCTTCGGCTCGAACTCGGCGAATACGCCGAGCTGGGTCTCCTCGGTGTGGGCGACGTTGAGGTCGAACTCGTAGCGGCCGCGCCAGAAGAAGGAGCTGCCGCCGGCGACCCGCTCGACGTCGTCGGTGATCACGCCCCGGCGCTCCAGCACCTCGAACTGCTCGTCGCCGAAGTCGTCGCCGACCGGCCCCACCGGCCGCACCTCGGTGAAGAAGCTGGCGGCGAGGGAGAAGTGGACGGCGGTGCCGCCGAGCATGCGCCGGCGCTCCCCGAACGGGGTCTTGACGGTGTCAAAGGCGATCGATCCGACGACGGTGAGCGACATGCGGGGCTGAGGGTATAGGGGGACGGGTATGCCTCGTCGGCGCAACAGCGGGGAGGCGCCGACGAGGCATACCCGTCCCCCTTTCCCAGTGCCGACTATGGTTCTCCGCCGTGAGAGCGGTCCAGATACAAGAGTTCGGGGGACCGGAGAAGCTCGAGTTGGTTGAGCTTTCCGATCCCATTCCCGGCGAGGGCGAGGTCGTGGTCGAGGTCGCCCGCGCCGGCGTCAACTTCGCCGACACCCACGCCACCCGCAACGACTACCTCGCCGAGCAGACTCTGCCGCTGATTCCCGGCGCCGAGATCAGCGGGCGCACGCCCGACGGCCGGCGGGTCGCGGCGCTGCTGGGCAGCGGCGGCTACGCCGAGAAGGCGGTCGTGCCGGAGTCGCTGCTGATCCCGATCCCCGACGAGGTCGACGACGACCAGGCGGCGGCGATGCTGCTGCAGGGGCTGACCGCGATGGCGCTGGTCAAGCGCTGCGCCCGGATCGAGCCGGGGGAGACGATCGTCGTCGAGGCCGCCGCCGGCGGCACCGGCGGCCTCGCCGTGCAGCTCGGCAAGCGGGCCGGGGCGAAGGTGATCGGCCTCGCCTCCAGCGAGGAGAAGCGCGCCCTGGTCGAGCGGCTCGGCGCCGACGCGACCGTCGACTCCCGCGCCGAGGACCTCGGCGCCGCGATCCGCGAGGCCAACGGCGGCGAGCGCGTCGACGCCGTCCTGCACATGAGCGGCGGCGCCGCCTTCGACGCCGAGATGGACGTGCTGGCGCCGCTGGGGCGGATGGTCGTCTTCGGCATCGCCTCGCGCGAGCAGCGCGACGTCTCCACCGCCGCCCTGCTGCGCGGCTCCAAGACCGTGGTCGGCTTCTGGCTGCTGCACCTGCTGGCCCGGCGCGAGCTGGCGGCGCCGATGATCGGCGAGCTGCTGGGCGCCGTCGCCGCCGGCGAGCTGCGGGTGACGGTCGGCGACGTCTACCCTCTGTCGCAGGCGGCGCGGGCGCACGAGGACCTGATCGCCCGCCGCAGCAGCGGCAAGCTCCTCCTCGACCCCTCCCAGTAGACCCTCTGAATAGATGAGCACTCCCTTCCACGACCTCGGCCTCTCGCCGCCGATCCAGCAGGCGCTGGACGAGCTCGGCTTCGAGGACCCGACGCCGATCCAGGAGCAGGCGATCCCGGAGCTGCTCGGCGGCCACGACGTGATCGGCCAGGCCCAGACCGGCACCGGCAAGACCGCCGCCTTCGGCCTGCCGCTGCTGCAGTACCTCGATCCCGAGAACAACGAGGTGCAGGCGATCGTGCTGACGCCGACCCGCGAGCTCTGCATCCAGGTGACGCAGGCGCTGCGCACCTACGCCGAGCACCTCGAGATCGAGATCGTCGCCGTCTTCGGCGGCGCCCCGATCCGCTCCCAGCAGTCGCAGCTGCGGGCCGGCGCCCACGTCGTCGTCGCCACCGTCGGCCGCATGAAGGACCTGATGGCGCGGCGCTCGCTGGTCCTCACCGCGGCCCGCTTCGTCGTCCTCGACGAGGCCGACGAGATGCTCGACCTCGGCTTCATCGAGGACGTCGAGAAGATCCTGCGGATGTGCCCGAGCGGGCGCCAGACGGCGCTCTTCTCGGCGACGATGCCGCCGCCGATCCAGAAGCTCGCCGAGGGCTACATGTACGACCCGACGACGATCCGGATCACGCCGAAGACGCTGACCGTCGACGCGATCGCCCAGGCCTTCGTCGAGGTTCCGGCCAAGGACAAGGCGGCGCGCCTGGTCGAGCTGCTGAAGACCGAAGAGCCCGAGCAGGCGATCATCTTCACCCGGACCAAAATCGGCGCCTCGAAGCTGGAGAAGACGCTGAAGGACAAAGGGCTGGACGTGAAGGCGCTGCACGGCGACCTCAGCCAGGGCGTCCGCGACGGGGTGATGATCGCCTTCAAGGACCACCGCGTGAAGCTGCTGGTCGCGACCGACATCGCCGCCCGCGGGCTCGACATCGAGCACGTCACC
This sequence comes from uncultured Solirubrobacterales bacterium, assembly GCA_963785775.1. GTDB lineage: Bacteria > Actinomycetota > Thermoleophilia > Solirubrobacterales > 70-9 > VAYN01. The sequence goes on from CAWAWH010000003.1 coordinate 1,100,194, forward strand.
CACGTGATCAACTTCGACGTGCCCAACTCCTCGGAGACCTACGTGCACCGCATCGGGCGGACCGGGCGGGTCGGGCGGACCGGCCGCGCGATCACCTTCGTCACCCCGGCCCAGCGCGACGAGATCGCCCGCATCGAGCGCGACGTGAAGACCTCGATCGGCGAGTGGGAGAGCCCCGAGGAGCGGCTCGAACACGCGCCGCGCCCGCGCCGCCGCGAGCGGCCGGAGCGCTCCGAGCGCAGCCGGCCGAGCGACCGCGGCGAACGCAGCGAGAAGCTTGGACCCGGCGCCGCGAGCGGGAACGGCGCGCCGTCCGAGGCGGCGGAGCCGGCCGAGCCCGAAGACGTCCTCGAGCCCGAAGACATCGCCGAGCCGGCCGAGGGCGGCGCCGAGAAGCGCGACACCGTCAAGCTCTTCGTCAACCGCGGCGAGCGCAGCGGGATCGAGGAGGAGGACCTGCGCTGGGCGCTGCGCGAGGGCGCGGTGCTGCCCGAGGAGGACATCCACGAGGTCCGCGTCCTGCACCGCTTCTCCTTCGTCGAGGTCGCCCCGGACCAGGCCGAGCGCGCGGTCGAGTTCCTCGACGGCACCAAGCTCAAGGGCAAGGAGATCCGCCTCGAGATCGCCAAGAGCTGACTACGAGGTCAGCTCGGCGATGCTCTCGAGCAGGCGGTCGAAGTCGATCGGCTTGGTGAGGAAGCCGCTTACCTCGAGGTCGGTGGGGGCGTCGGAGTCGGTCGCGTCCTGGTGGGCGCTGATGATCAGGGCGGGGGTCTCGACCCCGGCGGCGCGCAGCTCGCGCAGGGCGTCGATGCCGGACTTGCGCGGCATCATCGCGTCGAGCAGCAGCAGGTCGGGGAGGTCGCCTTCGGCGAAGCGGTCGGTCACCTCCTCGCCGTCGGCCGCGGTCTCGACCTCGTAGCCGGCCAGCTCCAGCCGGGTCCGCAGCAGCAGCAGGATCGTCTCCGAGTCGTCGGCGACGAGGACGCGGATCATCGGCCGGCCGCCGGCAGGCGGAAGCTGAAGGTCGAGCCGGCGCCGGGGGCCGAGTCGACCGCGATCGTGCCGCCGTGCAGCTCGACCAGCGATTTCGAGATCGCCAGGCCGAGGCCGGTGCCGCCGACGCGCTGGGTCAGCCCCGCGTCGCCGCGGGTGAAGCGCTCGAAGATGTGCTCCAGCTGGCTCTCGGGTATCCCCGGCCCGTCGTCGGTCACGGCAATCTCCACTTCGGCACCGGCTACCCGCGCCGACACCTCGATAGACGCACCTTCGGGCGAGTACTCATGCGCGTTGGTAAGCAGATTGACCAATATTTGACGGATCCGGTCCGCCTCGACCTCGACCAGCGGCAGTCCGGGCTCGATCCGCTGGCTCAGCGTCTGGCCGGCGCCTTCGGTTTGCGCCCGCATCGTCCGCACCGCGTCCTCGATCAGCGGCGCCACCTCGGTCGGCTTCGGCGTGATCGCCAGGCGGCCGGCGTCGCTGCGGGCGAGGTCGAGCAGGTCGTTGAGCAGCCGCACCAGGTGGCGGCAGTTGTCGAGGATGATCTCGACCGTCTCGACCTGCTTGGGCGTGAGCGAGTCGCGCTCCAGCATCAGCAGCTCGGCGAAGCCCTGGACCGAGGTCAGCGGGCTGCGCAGCTCGTGCGAGGCGGTGAGGACGAACTCGTCTTTGAGCCGGTCGAGCTGATCGCGCTGGCTCGCCTCCTGCTCGAGCTCGTCGGCCATCTCGTTGAAGGCGGCGCCGAGCGCCGCCGTCTCCGAGAGGCCGCCGACCTCGACCCGGGCGCTGCGGTCGCCGGCGGCGAGGCGCCCGGCGGCGTCGACCAGCTCCTCCAGCGGCCGCCGCATCGAGGCGATCAGGCCGCTGAACAGCAGCAGGGCGCCGGTCAGCCCGGCGATCAGCCCGGCGGCGACGAGCAGCGCGGTGTCGCGGGTGTCGGAGGAGATCTGGTCGCGCAGTTCGGCGCGGCGGCGGCCCTGGTCGGCGATCGTCGTGCGCGCCGCCCTGTCGCTCGGATCGCGCGCCAGCTTCACCCGCGCCGCCATCTCCACCTGGTAGGAGCGGGCGATCGAGTCCTCGAAGTCCTGGCGCTGCTGGATGAAGCGGCCGACGCCGATCACGGCCATCGCCGTCAGCACGGCGAAGCCGATCGCGAAGCCGATCCGCAGCCGGTTGGCAAGCGATGGGCTCAGGCGGCGGCCCCGTGCGGAATATGCTTGCGCGGCGATGGGCGACGAGGCTACAGGCAGCGGCGACGGCTCCGCCGCGGTGCCGGACGGGGTCGACCAGAACGGCATCGAAGCCTGGTTCGCGCTCAACGTCCCCAGCGCCAGCCCGCCGCTGAGCTTCGAGCGGATCGCCGGCGGGCACTCGAACCTGACCTACCGCGTCGGCGACTCCGGCGGCAACCGCTGGGCGCTGCGGCGGCCGCCGCTCGGCAGGCGGCTCGGCTCCGCCCACGACATGGCGCGCGAGCACAGGGTCGTCTCCGCCCTCGGGCCGACCGAGGTGCCGGTGGCGCCGGTCGTCGGCCTCTGCGAGGACGAGTCGGTGAACGGCGCCCCCTTCTACGTGATGGAGTTCGTCGAGGGGCCGGTCCTGCGCGGCCTGGCCGAGGCGGAGATCTTCCCCGGCGAGGCCGACCGGCGGGCGATCGGCGAGCGCGTCGCCGACACCCTGGCGGCGATCCACGCGATCGATCCCGACGCGGTCGGGCTCGGCGACCTCGGCCGCAAGGAGGACTACGTGGCGCGCCAGCTGCGCCGCTGGCAGGGCCAGTGGGAGAAGTCGAAGACGCGCGAGCTGCCGGCGATCGACTCCCTCCACGAGCGCCTCTCGGCCCGCATCCCCAAGCAGGGCCAGGCGACGATCGTCCACGGCGACTACCGCCTCGACAACATGATCCTCACCCCCGCTGGCGAGGTCGCCGCGGTCGTCGACTGGGAGCTCTGCACCCTCGGCGACCCGCTCGCCGACGTCGGCCTGCTGATGGCCTACTGGCCCGACCGCGGCGAGGAGACGATCGCCCTCGGCCAGCCCGCCAACCTCGCCCCCGGCTTCCCCACCCGCGAGGAGCTGGCCGCCCGCTACGCCGAGCGCTCCGGCCGCGACCTCGCCGACCTCGACTTCTTCGTCGCCCTCGGCTACTGGAAGCTGGCGATCATCCTCGAGGGCGTCTACGCCCGCTACGTCGCCGGCGGCTACGGCAAGGTCGACGAGGGCATCCACGAGTTCGCCCGGCTGGTCGAGCGCCTGGCAGAGGCGGCCGACGAGGCCGAGCGGCGCGGTGCCTAAACACTCGTCCTCCGAATCGCCAAAGTTCACCTTGGAGTCGTCGGTAGAGAGTAAGTTGCCTGCATCGCAGCAAGGCTCACGCGGTTCGGCCGCAAATGGAGCTGTGCGCGGTCGGCGAATGGGGAGCGCTGGATTTCTTCTCCCGATCCGAATTGGAGGACCCATGATTAAACGCTCAATGCAAGCTCTGGCAATGGTCACGGCCTGCACCGCTCTGTTCGTCGCGATAGTCGGCACCAGCTATGCAGCCACTTCCGGCTCTAAGCAAGCCTCGGTCAGCAAAAAACACAAAGCGAAACGAGGACCTAGGGGCAAACGGGGACCCGCAGGCCCCGCAGGCGCTACAGGCCCCGCAGGCGCTACAGGACCAAAAGGCGCTACTGGTGCGCAGGGAGAATCGGGCGAGGCTGTTGCATACGCTCTTGTAGAAGAAGACGGGACCGTCGATGCCAGCCATTCGAAGAATGTGACAACGGCTAACGTGAGCCATCCTTCTCCTGGTAATTACTGCTTTCACAATTTGTCATTCACCCCGAAAAGCATTCAGATCACTCTTCTCGGGGGGAGTGGCTTGCCGATACCGACCGTTGTCGCCGGGACTAGTGAGGTCATCGGCGGCTTTTGCGCTGCCGGAAATCAGGCAGGAGTCTTTATCTGGAACCAGGCAGGTACCGAAGAGGTTAACTATCCATTTATAGCCTGGTTTGAGAAATAGAAGACGAACTATGACGCTGTAGTAAACGCGTTGGATCGAGGTATTGCGAAGGAGGGCCGGCTGCTGCCGGCCCTCCTTCGGCGGACCACCGGCACCCGACCCAAGGTAAAGGATGGCTCATTGCTTAGTACGGACTTCAAAGCTGGACAGCTTCCCAAGGGCGAAAAGGGCGATACCGGCCCGAAGGGTGAACCAGGTCCACTCGTCGAAACACTTCCGTCGGGCAAAACCGAGCGTGGGACGTACGCCTTCGCCAGCACCCGCGCGTCCGGAGGGAGCAAATTCGTGCCTGGGACGGCGCTCTCGTTCCCGATTCCGTTGGCGTCTTCGCCCGCCATTCACAAGATAGCGATAGCTGGAGCGCCAACTACCGAATGCCCGGGTTCTCGGGAACACCCAGAGGCGGCCCCTGGGAATCTGTGCCTGTATGAAGGGCGCAATGACGGCTTCGAACTCTTCCCGGAGAAGGATGTAGCGGAAGGTCGACTCGGCGTGACCCTATTCTTCGAGGCGACAGAAGGCTCAAATTACGAGTTCTTTGGATCTTGGGCGGCGACGGCGCCCTGAGGTAACAGGCACCAAGCGCGGTGGCCGAATACCACCGCGCTTGGTGCACAGATTGGACACCTGGCTGCACAAGCCCCTTGTTGTGTAGTCGCGCGCAGCGTGCGATGTCGGCAGTCATCCTCAGAGAGCCGTGGATCCTGGATCGCGCGGCCCGTTCGCGCTTGGGTAGACGGTGGGGCTGGCCCCCTCATAGCCGACGGCTCGGCGCATCCTCATCAGCAGTGCCGCCGAGGGGGTGACCTTTCCGGTGGCGTAGGTGGAGAGGCGGGAGGCTGAGGTGCCGATGCGGGAGGCGAATTCGGCTCGGGAGAGGCCCGATGCCCGCACGAGCGCGTCGACCTCGGCTGCGACCGCCTCGCGCTCCGCGGCCTCGGCCGCATTGCGGGACCGTGCGATCACTCGCTCCATCGCCAGGGCGACGCCGTAGGGGCGGCTGTAGGTGAGCACCTGCTCGACCCGGCGGGCGACCGGTCCCCATGGCTCGGCCTGGATCGCATCAGCCAGTCGGCGCCAGTGCTCGAGCCCGCCGCGCTCGAGGGCCGCCTGGATTGCCTCATGCGGCCACCCCGAGACTGGATCGTCCGGTGAGGCATCGACGTTGCGGAAGGCCAGCGCGGTCACGGGCTCCCCACAGTGATTATCAGATCAGATAATCACCAGATTCCGGCAAGCTCAGACCATCCGCGGCGCGTGCTTCGTCTCCAGCTCGCCTGCGGCGGCGGCCTCGTCGCGCTTGGCCCAGCGGTTGAGCTCGCGGCGGGCTAGGACCATCTTGTGGACCTCGTCGGGGCCGTCGGCCAGGCGCAGCATGCGGGAGAAGCGCCAGAGGGCGGCCAGGGGGGTGTCGTCGGTCATGCCGAGGGAGCCGTGGATCTGGATCGCGCGGTCGAGGACGTCCATGACCATGTTGGCGGCGACGATCTTGATCGCCGAGATCGCCTGGCGGGCGGCGCGCTTGCCCTCGGTGTCCATCTTCCAGGCGGCGTAGAGGGTCAGCAGCCGGGCCTGGTCGATCTCCATCCGCGAGGCGGCGATCGACTCCTGGACGAACTGCTTGTCGGCCAGGGGGCCGCCGAAGGCGACGCGCTCGTTGGCGCGGCGGCACATCATCTCGTGCGCCCGCTCGGCGGTCCCGATCGCCCGCATGCAGTGGTGGATGCGGCCGGGGCCGAGGCGGTCCTGGGCGATCGCGAAGCCCGCCCCGCGCTCGCCCAGCAGGTTCGCCTTCGGCACGCGGCAGCCTTCGTAGCGGATCTCGCAGTGGCCGGGGCCCCTGTCGTGGCCCATCACCGGGATCGGCCGCACCAGGTTGAAGCCGGGGGTGTCGGTCGGCACGCAGATCATCGAGGCGCGGGCGTAGGGGGGAGCGTCGGGGTCGGTGACGACCATCGCGATCGCCAGCTCGGCCCCGACCGCGCCGGAGGTGAACCACTTGTGGCCGTCGATCACCCACTCATCGCCGTCTAGCACCGCCCGCGCCTGCAGCAGCGTCGGGTCCGACCCCGACACCTCGGGCTCGGTCATCGAGAAGCAGGAGCGGATCCGCCCCTCCAGCAGCGGCTCCAGCCAGCGCTCGCGCTGCTCCTCGCTGCCGTGCTCGGCGAGGATCTCCATGTTGCCGGTGTCCGGCGCCGCGCAGTTGAAGGCCATGCCCGCGACGACCGGGCTACGCCCCATCTCCTCGCAGAGCAGCCCGTACTCCCAGTTGGTCAGCCCCGGCCCGAAGCGCTCGTCGGGCATGAACAGGTTCCAGAGCCCCTCGCCCCGCGCCTTCTCGCGGATCCCGACCAGGATCTCGGGATAGGGGACGCCGGCCGCCACCTCGTCGTCCAGCGCCTCCATCACCTCGCGCTCGACCGGGTAGACCTCGGCGTCCATGAAGTCGAGGATCCGCTCGCGCAGGGTCGCGACCTGGGGGCTGGGGCTGAAGTCCATCGGGGAAAGCTAACTCAGCGGCGACGGTAGCGGGCGAAGAGCTCGCCGTCCTGCTCCAGCAGCCAGGCCAGCTCGAGGTCGACGACGGCGGGCAGGGCCCCGGTGAGGATCGGCGCCGCGCCGCCGCCGGCCAGCTTCGGCGCGATCGTCAGGAACAGCTCGTCGACGAGGCCGTGGGCGTGGAGCGCGCCGTGGAGGGTCGGCCCGCCCTCGCAGAGCAGGGCCCTGACCCCGCGCTCGCGGCGGAGGGAGCGGAGCAGCTCGGCCAGGTCGACGCGGCCGGCGGGGGTGCTCTCGACCACGATCAGCGGCTTGGCGATCTTGCCGTAGCGCTCGGCCCGCATCGTCCCGGCGCCGATCATCACCGCGTCGAAGCGGGTCCGCAGGCCGGCCAGCATCTCGGTGTCGGCGGCCGACCCGATCGGCCCGGAGACGCCGTCGATCGTCGCCCGCCCGTCGACCGTGGCGGCGAAGTTCATCGCAACGAAGGGCCGCTCCTCGCGTGGCTCCTCCCAGGGCCGGTACGTCTCGAGCTGCTCCTCGACCGTGGTCGGGCCGGTATCGGGGAGTAACCGCCGCATCCGGGCAGCCTAATCGCGGCTGCTCGCGGGGCGGGCTAGGAGTAGTCGTGCCAGCCGGCGAACTCGCGGCCGGCGAACTTCTGCAGCGCCGCCACGTCCTCGCCGAAGCGGCCGCGGACGGTCTCGAAGAGGCCGTCGGGCAGCTTCGGCTTCGGCGCCGCCGGCTTCTCCGGATCGTGGACGATCTTCTCCACCCGCCAGCGCAGCGGCTCCGGCAGGCGGTCGAAGTTGCGGTCGAAGGAGCGGAAGCCCGGCAGCTTGATCAGCCTCTCCATGAACTGGTATTTGTCGCCCTCCTTGGCGCCCGACTTCTCCCACTCGCGGTCGAACTGCTCGGAGGTGAAGGTCTCGTCGACGCCGGCGAAGGCGAAGGCCCTGCGCATCGTCTGCTCGCGTTCGCGCTGCAGCTCCTCCTGCGCGATCAGCTCGATCTGGGAGCGCTCGAACAGCTCCAGGTAGGGCTGCAGCTGCATCCAGTACTTGGAGCGGTTCATGTATGAGGAGTCGGGCTCGGAGAGGACCTCGACCAGGTCGCCGGTCTCATAGCCGGCGCCGGTGGCGTGGACCCAGTGGGAAAGGATCCGCTTGATCGGGTCGCGCACCATGTAGAGCAGGCGGGCGTCGGGGCAGTGCTCGTGGATGCGGGCGGCGACGCCCTCGAAGCGGGGCAGGTTGGTGTAGTGCGGCGAGGACTCGCCGCGCACCCCGAAGCGGCTGTCGAAGCGGCTGGCGTACCAGTCGAGCCCGAGGTCCCAGTTCAGCTCCTCGACGAAGAAGTTCAGCTCCTTCGGCTTCGACATCTGGATTTCGGGATGCAGTCCGAGGTAGTGGTGGATGCTCGTCGTGCCGCACTTGAGGCCGCCGACGATGATCAGGTTGGGCAGCTGCGCGTGGCGCTTGCGGCGGCGGCGGAAGCGGCTCTTGCGGTCGGCCGCGTAGCGCTCGCGGGCCCGCGCGCACATCGCCTCGTCGGCGCGGTCGCGGGGGGGCATCTGGGGCGGCGTAGGCGTGTCGATCTCCGGCACGAGCGGGCTAGTGTAGCTGCGATGCCGATCGCCGATCTCGGATCCAACGTCGACCACTTCTTCAACGTCTCGGCGGAATTCTTCCGCCATCTCTCGGAAGTGCGCTGGACCCAGTTCGGGGTCGCCCTGCTCTTCCTGCTGGCGATGCAGCTGGCCCGCGCCTGGGCCTGGCGCAACGTGCTGCGGGCCGCCTACCCGGAGCGCCGCATCCCCTTCCTGCCGCTCGGCGCCGCCTACCTCGCCGGCGCCGGGATCAACGCCATCCTCCCCGCCCACGCCGGCGACGTCACCAAGGTCTTCCTGGTCAAACGCCAGATCCCCGGCTCCTCCTACCCGGCGGTCACCTCCTCGTTCCTGGTCCAGACCGTCTTCGACACCAGCGTCGGCATCCTTGTCCTCCTCTACGCGATCAGCCAGGGGCTGCTGCCGCCGCTGCCGAAGATCCCCGACCTGCCGGCCTTCGAGATCTCCTTCTGGGCCGACCACCCGAAGGCGCTGCTGTTCACCACCCTCGGGCTGCTGGCGGCGATCGCGATCGGCATCTACTTCCTGGCGCACCGGGTGCGGCGCTTCTGGGACCGGGTCAAACAGGGCGTGATCATCCTCGCCACGCCCCGCCGCTACCTGCGCGAGGTCTTCGCCTGGCAGGGGGTCGGCTGGCTCTGCCGCTTCGCCGCCTTCTGGTTCTTCCTCGAGGCCTTCGGCATCCCCGGCACGGTCGGCAACGTGATGCTGGTGATGAGCGTGCAGGCGATCGCCAACATCATCCCCTTCACGCCCGGCGGCGCCGGGGCCCAGCAGGCGCTGCTGGTCGCGACCCTGACCGGCCCCTCCCGTACTGCCGTCCTCTCCTTCTCGGTCGGCACCCAGATCGCGATGGCGGCCTGGTCGGTCGTGCTCGGCTTCGCCGCGATCCTGCTCGTCTTCCGCACCACCGACTGGCGCGGCCTGATCCGCCAGGCCCAGGAAGAGTCCGACCGCGAGGGCGAGGGCCCGCAGGCCACCGCCGCCACGATCGAGCGCTGAGCGAGGCGACGCTCAGGCGCCGGTCATCGCCGCCCGCAGCGCCAGGAAGAAGATCACCCAGCAGCTGACGGCCATGATGCCCATCTCGCGGCGGACGATCTGGAGGGCGATGGACTCCTGGGTCCCGGCGTCGAGGGATTCGAAGTCGGTCTCGCCGAGCTCGCGCTGGGCGGCGCCGGTGCGGGCGCCCTCGGCGAGGAAGGAGACGACGAGGGGGAGGATGCCGTAGAGGTAGTGGAGGCTTTCGGCCGGCTTGTGGTTGGTGAAGACGAGCAGGCCGCCGAGCGTCACCTGGAGGAAGACCGAGGCCTGGGCGGCGCGCAGCAGGTACCAGAAGGGGATCGAGGGGCGGTCGCGGAACCAGGCGACGCCGCCGACCGTGCCGGCCACGAGGTTGAGCAGGATCACCGCGCAGCCGACGACGAGATGGACCTCAGGCACCGGCCACCGCCGCTCCCAGCGCCAAAGCCGCCCGATATCCGCCAAAGCGGTCGGGTTTCGGCTTGCTGATGCGGAAGGTCACTATGTGGCAAGTTGTCACAAGCTGGGTATATAACAGGGGCTGCGGGCGTTGAGCGGCGGGCGAAGGACGCCTGGCGCCGTCCGCGGAAACCCACCAGCCCAAGTGCTCAAGAGCTATCTCCCGATCCTCGTCTTCGCGGTCCTCGGTCTGACCGTCGGCGGCGCCTTCGCCATGCTCAACCACCTGATCGGGCCGAAGAAGCCGGCCCGGCCGACCGCGGCCAGCCGCCGCCAGGGCGAGCCGTACGAGTCCGGGATCCCGGTCGAGGCGATGAAGGGCTTCAGGTTCGGGGTCAGCTTCTACCTGGTGGCGATGCTGTTCATCCTCTTCGACATCGAGGTGGTCTTCCTCTACCCGGTCGGGGTCATCCTCAAGGGCGCCGACAGCGTCTTCGTGCTCGGCGAGATGGTCACCTTCATCGTCCTGCTGCTGATCGCCTTCGTCTACGTCTGGCGCAAGGGGGCCCTGGATTGGAGGTAGAGCGCCGCAGCCTCCGCTCCAAGCAGCTGAGCGCCCGCGACATGCTGCGCGGCGACCTCGAGGGCGCCGACCTCGAACGCTACGTCGAAGAACGGGTCGTCACCACCACCTTCGAGAAGGTCCAGAACTGGGCGCGGGCGAACTCGATGTTCCCGCTCACCTTCGGCCTCGCCTGCTGCGCGATCGAGGCGCCGATCTCGATCGTCACCGCCCGCTACGACCTCGCCCGCTTCGGCGCCGAGGCCCTGCGCGCCTCGCCGCGCCAGGCGGACATGATCATCCTCTCGGGCCGGGTCTCGATCAAGATGGCGCCGGTCGTGCGCCGCCTCTACGACCAGATGCTGGAGCCGAAGTGGGCGATCTCGATGGGCGCCTGCTCCTCCTCCGGCGGCATGTTCTCCAACTACGCCGTGGTCCAGGGCGCCGACAAGTTCATGCCGATCGACCTCCACATCCCCGGCTGCCCGCCGCGGCCGGAGGCGGTCCTCTACGGCTTCACCAAGCTGCAGCGCAAGATCATGGGCAACGCCGACCAGGGCTGGCGCCAGCGCTACGACGCCGCCGGTACCGAGGAGTGGGCGCGCGGCGGCCCCCGCAGCGAACCGAGCCCGGAGGCGGCCGAGGCCTACGAGGCGGCGCGGGAGCTATCCCTTGCCTGACGCCCCCGGACTGGAGCTGATCCGGGGGGAAATCGAGCGCGACCGCCCCGGCGCCGTCCTCGCCACCTCCTTCGACCGCGGCCAGCCGGCGCTGATCGTCGACTCCAAGCAAATTCTCGCCGTCCTCGGCTGGCTCCGCGACACCCCCGGCCAGGGCTACCGCTTCATGTCGAGCCTCCACGTGGCGGACTATCTCCCCGCCGAGCCCCGCTTCGCAGTCCACTACGAGCTGCTCAACCGCGACCGGGTGGAGCGCATCCGGGTCAAAGCGATGCTGGCCGACCCGGCAGCGAACTGGGAGCGTCGGGTCAGGGTCCGAGAACGGACACACCTGCCCGCCCGCAGGACCCTGCGCGGCGCTCCCCAGATCGACTCCTGTGTCGACCTCTTCCCCACCGCCGAGTTCCAGGAGCGCGAAGCCTTCGACTTCTTCGGGATCGTCTTCAAGGGCCACCCGGACCTGACCCGGATCCTGATGCCCGAGGACTACGTCGGCTGGCCGCAACGCCGCGACTTCCCGGTCGGCGGCGAGCCCGTCACCTTCACCTACAACGAGCGCAACTATGGCTGAGCTGCTGAGCGACGACCTCGAGACCGAGGTGATGACGGTCAACATCGGGCCGCACCACCCGGCCACCCACGGCGTCCTGCGCCTGGTCGTCGACCTCGAAGGCGAGGTCGTGCGCGACCTGCGGCCGGTGATCGGCTACGTCCACACCGGGATCGAAAAGTCCTGCGAGGACAAGAGCTACTGGAAGGTCATCCCCTTCGTCGAGCGGATGGACTACGTCTCCTACTTCTTCCAGATGGAGGCCTACTGCGGCGCCGTCGAGCGCCTGGTCGGGCTGGAGATCCCGCCGCGGGCGAAGTACCTGCGGACGCTCTTCCTCGAGCTCAACCGCATCCACTCCCACCTGGTCTGGCTGGGGACGACGGCGCTCGACCTCGGCGCGATCTCGATGCTCTGGTACTGCTTCCGCGAGCGCGACCGCATCCTCGACCTGTTCGAGATGGCGACCGGGCAGCGGATGCACACCCGCTACTTCCAGGTCGGCGGCGTGATCGAGGACATCCCGCTCGGCTTCGAGGCGAAGTGCCGCTCCTTCGCCGCCGACATGCCGGTGCGGGTCGGCCAGTACGAGGCGCTGCTGGACCGCAACGAGGTCTTCCTCTCGCGCACCAAAGGGGTCGGCGTCGTCTCCCGCGAGCGGCTGCTGGAGCTGGGCGTGACCGGGCCGCTGCTGCGCGCCGCCGGCGAGCCCTGGGACCTGCGCAAGGCCTTCGACTACCTCGCCTACCCGGAGCTGGACTTCAAGATCCCGGTCGGCACCGTCGGCGACAACTACGACCGCTACCGGGTGCGGGTGGCGGAGATGGTCGAGTCGGCGCGGATCGTCGAGCAGTGCCTGGACCTGCTGCCGGAGGGCCCGTTCATCGCCGACGACCGCAAGTACGTGCTGCCGCCGCGCTCGGAGCTCTCGACCTCGATGGAGTCGCTGATCCACCACTTCAAGCTCGTCACCGAGGGCTTCCGGGTCGACCCCGGCGAGGTCTACTACTCGATCGAGTGCCCGCGCGGGGAGCTCGGCTGCTTCGTCCTCGCCGACGGCTCCTCGAAGCCCTCGCGGGTCCACTTCCGCGACCCCTCCTTCGTCAACCTGCAGGCCTTCAGGGACATGGCGATGGACAGCTACATCGCCGACATGATCTGCAGCCTCGGCATGCTCGACCCGATCCTCGGGGGGGTGGACCGATGAGCCCCGTCGACGGCGCCGGCAGCAGCAACCCGAACCTGCCGGTCGACCGCGCGCTGACCGAGGGGCGCGTCCCCGACCGCGCCTCCGAGGGCGTCCCCGAGCTGCACGAAGTCGGCTGCCCGGCCGAGCTGCGGGAGCGGATCGAGACTCTGATGGCGCGCTACCCCGACCGCAAATCGGCCTCGATCCCGGCGCTCTGGGCGGTGCAGGAGCGCTACGGCTGGTGCACCCCGGAGGGGATCCGCCAGGCCGCCGCGGTGATGCGGGTGACGCCCGCCTACCTGGAGTCGGTCGCCAGCTTCTACGACCTGCTGCACACCGAGCGCGGTCGGCTCGCCACCGGATCGAGGTCTGCACCAACATCAGCTGCTGGATGCGCGGCGGCGACGAGCTGCTCGACGCCTTCCGGGCCGCCGCCGAGGGCGAGGACGACCTCTTCGTCACCGGCTTCGAGTGCCTCGGCGCCTGCGACATCGCCCCGATGGCCTCGATCGACCAGCGCTACTACGGCCCGCTCGAGGCGGCCGAGGCGGGCGTCGGCGATCGAGCAGCTGAAGGCCGGCGAGGACGTCCTCCCGGACAAGGCCCTGGCCAAGCGCCCGCTCGCCGGCGACACCCCGCGCCGACGGGACGATTGTCGCCCCTGAGACGACAAATCGTCCCGTCGACCCGGAGGTCGACGGTGGCTGACGCGCGCGAGACCCGCGTCCTGCTCGAGCACGCCGAGGACCCGGCGCTGCGGACGATCGCCGGCTACAGGCGGCTGGTCGGCGGCTACGCGACCCTGGAGAAGGCCTACCGCGAGATGGAGCAGGACGAGGTCCTCAAGGAGCTCGAAGACTCGGGCCTGCGCGGGCGCGGCGGCGCCGGCTTCTCGATGGGCAAAAAGGCCTCCTTCCTGCCCCGCGGCGAGATGGCCAAGTACCTCTGCTGCAACGCCGACGAGTCCGAGCCCGGCGCCTTCAAGGACCGCGAGCTGATGCAGCGCAACCCGCACCAGCTGATCGAGGGGATCGCGATCGCCGCCCTCGCCGCCGACGCCGGCCACGCCTTCATCTTCATCCGCGGCGAGTACGACCTGCAGGCCGACATCCTCGACGCCGCGGTCGCCGAAGCCTACGAGGCGGGCTACCTGGGGACGAACATCCTCGGCAGCCACCGCGACCTCGAGCTGGTCGTCCACCGCGGCGCCGGCGCCTACATCTGCGGCGAGGAGACGGCGCTGCTCGACGCGCTCGAGGGCAAGCGCGGCAACCCGCGCCTGAAGCCGCCGTTCCCGGCGGTGCAGGGCCTCTACGGCGGGCCGACCCTGATCAACAACGTCGAGACGCTCTCCAACGTGCCGCGGATCGTCGCCACGGGGCGCCGAGTGGTTCCAGGGCTTCGGCACCGAGCAGTCGCCGGGGACCAAGGTCGTCTCGATCTCCGGCGGCGTCCGCCGGCCCGGCAACTACGAGGTCGAGCTGGGGATCCCGACCCGGGAGCTGATCTACGGCCTCGCCGGCGGCCCCGAGCCCGGCCACGAGATCAAGGCCTTCTACCCGGGCGGCTCCTCCTCCCCGGTCCTCACCGCCGACGGAGGGCATGGACCTCCCCTACAGCTTCGAGGCGATGGCCGAGGCGGGCTCGATGCTCGGCTCCGGCTCGATCATCGTCGCCGACGACCGCGTCTCGATCCCGCACATGGCGCTGCGCACGGCGCGCTTCTACCACCACGAGTCCTGCGGCAAGTGCACCCCCTGCCGCGAGGGGACCAACTGGACGGTGAAGATGCTGGAGCGGGTCGTCCGCGGCGAGGCGACGCCGATGGACCTCGACATCATCAGCTCGGTCCAGGAGAACATCATGGGCCACTGCCTCTGCGTGCTCGGCGACTCGATGGCGATGCCGGTGGCGGCGATGGTCCGCAAGTTCCGCGCCGAGTTCGAGGAAGTGATCGCGCAGCCGCCGGCTCGCGCGCCTCGACGAGCCGCCACTGCCGCCGTCCAGGCCCCGGCCGAGACTCTGGGAGCGTCGGTGTGAGCTCGGAGCCGCGCGAGGTCACGCTCACGATCGACGGCCGCGAGGTGACGGCGAACGAGGGCGAGATGCTCCACGACGCGGCCCGCAAGGGCGACGTCGAGATCCCGGTCTTCTGTTACGAGCCGAAGCTCGGCGACCCGGTCGGCGCCTGCCGCATGTGCCTGGTCGAGATCGAGGGGATCCCGAAACTGCAGACCTCCTGCTCGACCCCGGTGCGCGAGGGCATGGTCGTCCACACCCGCACCGAGCAGGTCAAGCACGCCCAGAGCGCGGTGGTCGAGTTCCTGCTCGTCAACCACCCGCTCGACTGCCCCGTCTGCGACAAGGGCGGCGAGTGCCCGCTGCAGGACATCACGCAGGGCTGGGGCCCGGGCAAGAGCCGGGTGATCGACGAAAAGCGCCACTTCCAGAAGCCGATCGAGCTCTCGCCGCTGGTCGCGATCGACCGCGAGCGCTGCATCCTCTGCTACCGCTGCGTGCGCTTCAGCCAGGAGGTCTCCGAGGACGCCGCAGCTGCAGCTGCTGGAGCGCGGCGACCGCACCTTCGTCGGCACCTTCGACGACCGCCCCTACGTCGCCCCCTTCCACGGCAACATCACCGAGCTCTGCCCGGTCGGGGCCCTGACCAGCTACACCTACCGCTTCCGCGCCCGGCCCTGGGACATCGAGCAGGCCGGCTCGGTCTGCACGCTCTGCCCGAGCCAGTGCAACGTCAGCTTCACCGTCCGCGACGAGCAGGTGAAACGGGTGCTCGGCCGCGACAACGCCGAGGTCGACGACGGCTGGCTCTGCGACCGCGGCCGCTACGGCTTCGAGATGTTCGCCGACGCGAAGCGGGTCGACGGGCCGCGGCTCAAAGGCGGCGCGGCGACCGACTGGGAGACGGCGATCGCCAGGCCGCGGCCGAGGGCCTGCAGGCGGCCGGCGAGCGCGACGTCGCGGCGATCGTCGGCGACGCCTCCAACGAGGAGGGCTTCCTGGTCCAGGGCCTGCTGCGCGAGGCGCTCGGCTCGCCGCACGTCGACTCGCGCCCCTCGCGCGGGCCCGGCCGCGAGGCGCTGGTCCGGCTGGCCCAGCCCGGCCTCTCGGCCAAGGTCCGCGACATCGACGACGCCGAGGTGATCCTCGTCGTCGGCACCGACCCGCTGCACAGCTCGCCGATCCTCGACCTGCGGATCCGCAAGGCGATCCGCCGCAACGGCGCCAGGCTGGCCGTCGCCACCGAGCGCCCGACCGCGCTCGACGGCGGCGCCGAGGCGATCGTCCCGCTGCGCGCCCCGGTCGAGTCGCGGCGCGCCGTACTTCCTCGGTCCTCGCGAGCTGGCGACGGCGCGCTGGGCGGCCGCCGAAAACGTCGGAGGGCGACCGCCGCTGGCCGAGAGTACTGCAGGACGCCGAGCGGGTCGTCGTCATCTGGGGCGAGCGGATCGGCCGCGAGGGCGACGGCGTCGCGGCCGCCCTGCTCGACCTGGCCGCCGCGCTTGACATCGCCGGGCACCGAGGGCAGCGGGCCTGCTGGAAGTCCCCGACTTCGCCAACGCCCGCGGCCTGCGCGAGGCCGGCTGCCTCCCCGACGCCGGCCCCGGCCTCGTGCGCGACGAGCGATGCATTTTCCGGCTCAGAGGTCGGCAAAACGCACCTCTCGTCGGCAAGGCCACCGAGGAGATCCGCGCCGCCCTCGAGTCCGGCGAGCTCAAGTCGGCTGATCCTCTTCGGCGTCGACCCCCTGCGCGACTTCCCCGACACCAGGGCCTGGGAGGCCGCCCTGACCGCCGCCGACTTCGTCGTCTCCTTCTCGATGCACGAGACCGCCACCACCGCCAAGGCCGACGTCGTCTTCCCGCTCGAGACCCACGCCGAGAAAGACGGCACCGTCACCCATCCCGACGGCCGCCTGCAACGCGTCCGCCCCAGCGCCTCCCGCCCCGGCGACATCCGCCCCAACATCCAGGTCCTCGCCGAGCTTTCCGCAGCCCTCGGCCACGACACCGGCATCGACTCCCAGCCCACGGCCTTCGCAGCTCTGACCAACGCGGTCCCGTTCTACAGCGGCATCGACGACGCCACCATCGGCGGTCGCGGAATCCGCTGGCAAGAAACCCCCGCTCGTCCGCGCAAGCGCCCAGGGCGAGCGCCGGTGCACCCGTCCGAACGTTCTGCGGACGCGCAGCGACGCGGAGCTCGCCAGAGGCGTCAGCAGTTCCACCGCCACTTCGACGAGCGTACCGAGTCGAGGAGGGTCGCACCGGCGCTCGACCCTGGGGACCTACCGCGACCTATGGGCCGGCCCGATCACCGAGCTCAACCCGCCGCTCAGATTCCTCGCGCCGCACACAGCGCCTGGAGCTCTCCCCGGCCGACGCCGAGCGCCTCGAGCCTGCGCCACGGCGACGAGGTCCGCGTCGCCCAGAACGGCGCCAGCCGTCACCGCCAAGGTCGCGATCCGCGAACGCGTCCCAGGAGGGCGTCTGCTTCCTGATCGAGGGCACCGCCGAGGCCAACGCCAACGCCCTGCTCAACGGCGGCCCGGTCACGGTCGAGATCGAGAAGCTCGACGGGGTCGGCGCCCGATGATCCCGCTCGCCGACACCCAGTTCGTCGAAGCGACCTGGATCATGATCGTCAAGTCGCTGGTGATCTTCGCCGTCATCTTCGGCATCCTGCCGCTGCTGACGGTGGTCGAGCGCAAACTGATCGGCCGCTTCCAGCACCGCTACGGCCCCAACCGGGTCGGCCCCTTCGGCATCCTGCAGCCGCTCGCCGACGTCGGCAAGCTGATCTCCAAGGAGTCCTTCCGCCCCGCCAACGCGGTCTCGACCCTGTTCATCCTCGGCCCGCTGCTGCCGGTCCTCTCCGGCGTCCTCGCCCTGGCGATCCTGCCCTGGGGCAACGTCCAGGACGGGGTCGGCCTCTACGGGATCGACGTCCCGATCGGCATCCTCTACTTCTTCGCCGTCGGCTCGATCGCCTTCTACGGCCTGCTGCTCGGCGGCTGGTCCTCGGGCTCCAAATACAGCCTGCTCGGCGCGATGCGCTCGGCCGCGCAGCTGATCTCCTACGAGGTCTCGATGGGCCTGGCCCTGCTCGGCGTGATCATGATGAGCGGCTCGCTCTCGCTGGTCGACATCGTCGAAGCGCAGGGCAAGATCTGGTTCGTCATCCCCCAGTTCGTCGGCTTCCTGATCTTCATGCTGGCCGGCTTCGCCGAGACCAACCGCACCCCGTTCGACATGCCCGAGGCCGACGCCGAGCTGGTCCAGGGCTTCATGACCGAGTACGGCGGCATGCGCTTCGGCTCCTTCCTGCTGGTCGAATACATGGAGATCCTGGTCGTCTCCGGGATCGCCGCGGCGATGTTCCTCGGCGGCTGGATGGGCCCCGGCCCCGGCTGGCTGGACCCGATCTGGATGCTGGCGAAGATGCTCGGCCTGGTCTTCCTCTTCATCTGGATCAGGGCGACGCTGCCGCGGCTGCGATATGACCAGCTGATGAGCCTCGGCTGGAAAGTGCTGCTGCCGCTGGCGACCCTCAACGTCCTCGTCACCGCGGTGCTGGTGGTGACGACGTGAACGACGACGGTTTCGACCCGAAGTCGGCCTCCTACCTCGACTCGATCGACGTGGTCGCGGTCCAGCGCGGGCCCGAGCCGGGCGGCGTCGGCGGCGCCTACCGCGCCTTCGGCGAGACCCTGCGCGGGCTGAAGACGACGATGGCGCGGCTGATCGAGGGGCCGCTGACGATCCAGTACCCGGAGGAGAAGACCCCCGTCTATCCGCGCTTCCGCGGCCGCCACAAGCTGCACAAGTTCGAGGACACCGGGCTGGAGAAATGCGTCGGCTGCTCGCTCTGCGCCGCCGCCTGCCCGGCCGACTGCATCCGCGTCGTCGCCGCCGAGAACATCCCCGGCGAGCGCGTCTCCGCCGGCGAGCGCTACGCCGCCGTCTACGAGATCAACCTCTCGCGCTGCATCTTCTGCGGCTACTGCGAGATCGCCTGCCCCTTCGACGCGATCACGATGGGCCACGACTACGAGATGGCCGACTACGACCGCCACGACCTGATCTTCACCAAGGAGATGCTGCTGGCCGAGCCGATCGAGCGCACGCCGCTGAAAAGCGAGGGCGAGTAGAATGGAAGCGGTGCTCTTCTTCCTCGCGGCGATCGGCGCCCTGGGCGGCGCCATGGGCGTCGTCGCGATGCGCAACCCCTTCTACAGCGTGCTGGCGCTGATCGTCCACCTCTTCTCGCTCGCCGTCCTCTTCCTGCTGCTGACCTCGGCCTTCGTCGCCGCCGCCCAGGTGGTCGTCTACGCCGGCGCGGTGATGGTCCTCTACGTCTTCGTCGTCGCC
This sequence comes from uncultured Solirubrobacterales bacterium, assembly GCA_963785775.1. Lineage (GTDB taxonomy): Bacteria > Actinomycetota > Thermoleophilia > Solirubrobacterales > 70-9 > VAYN01. Next base: position 1,119,130 of record CAWAWH010000003.1, read on the forward strand.
TACGTCGGCGGCGGCGGCGAGTCGGCCTGGGAGCCGATCCCCGGCCAGCGCTTCCTGGCGCCGCTGCTCGGCGATCGCCCTCTTCGTCGAGCTCTCGGTCGCCGTCCTCTCCTCCGCCCTGCTCGCCCTCGGCACCCACGGCCCCGACGTCCCCGCCGGCTTCGGCGACCCCGCCGCGATCGGCCGCCTCCTGCTGGAAAAGTTCCTGGTCCCGTTCGAGGCCTCGTCGCATCCTGCTGCTTGATCGCCGCGGTCGGAGCGATCGTCCTCGCCGGCACGCAAGCGCGAGGAGACGGCGTGAACATCGAGTGGTACGTCGTCCTCTCCTCGCTGCTCTTCGCCACCGGCGCCGTCGGCATCCTCGTCCGCCGCAGCCCGATGGTGATCCTGCTCTGCCTCGAGCTGATGCTCAACGCCGGCAACCTCGCCCTGGTCGCCTTCAGCCGCATGGTCGGCAACCAGCAGGGCCAGGTCTTCGCGATCGTGGTGATGGTCGTCGCCGCCTGCGAGGTCGTCGTCGGCCTCGGCCTGATCGTCGCCATCTTCCGCCGCAAGCTGCCGCTCAACGTCGACGACCTGCGGGAGCTGCGCGGATGAGCGCGACCGCCTGGGCCTGGCTGGTCCTGCTCTTCCCGCTGCTCGGCTCGATCGCGATCGCGCTCGGCTTCCGCGTGCTGCCGGCGCGCGTCGCCGGGGCATCGGCACGGTCGCGATCGGGCTCGCCTTCGCCTGCGGGATCGGCGCCCTGATCAGCCTGCTCGGCGAATCGCCCGACGCCCGCCACCACGCCTCCTCGCTCTGGACTACGCCAGCGCCGCCGGGCTGCACATCAAGCTCGGCATCTTCGTCGACCCGCTCTCGGTCTTCATGGTCCTGATCGTCACCGGCGTCTCGACCCTGATCCACCTCTACTCCTACGGCTACATGCAGTCCGACGAGGGCTACCACCGCTTCTTCAGCTACCTCAACTTCTTCGTCTTCTCGATGCTGCTGCTGGTCCTCGCCGGCAACTTCGTCCTGCTGATCGTCGGCTGGGCCTTCGTCGGCTTCGCCTCCTACGCGCTGATCAGCTTCTGGTACCGGCGCACGACGGCGACGCGGGCGGGGATGAAGGCCTTCGTGATCAACGTCGTCGGCGACATCGGCCTCGTCCTCGCCGCCTTCCTGATCTTCCGCGAACTGGGGACCTTCGAATACAGCGAAGTCTTCGCCAAGGCGCCGCACGTCTTCCACACCAACGAGTGGAGCGTCACCGCGATCTGCCTGCTGCTCCTGGTCGGCGCCTTCGCCAAGTCGGCGCAGCTGCCCTTCCACACCTGGCTGCCGGACGCGATGGAGGGCCCGACCCCGGTCTCCTCGCTGATCCACGCGGCGACGATGGTCACCGCCGGCGTCTACCTGATCGCCCGCACCCACGTCCTCTTCGTCCTCGCCCCGACCGCCGCCGACATCGCCGCCTTCGTCGGCCTGGCGACGCTGCTGGTCGCCGGCACGATCGCCCTGGTGATGACCGACCTCAAGCGGGCGATCGCCTACTCGACGATGAGCCAGATCGGCTACATGATCATGGGCGTCTCGATCGGCGCCTACAGCGCCGGCATGTTCCACCTGATGACCCACGCCTTCTTCAAGGCGCTGCTGTTCATGGCCGCCGGCTCGATCATCTCGGCGATGGCGAACAAGCAGAACATCGACGAGATGAGCGGCTTCGGCAAGGCGATGCGGTTCACCTCGATCACCTTCGTCTGCGGCGGCCTCGCCCTCGCCGCCTTCCCCGGCACCTCGGGCTTCTTCTCCAAGGACGAGATCCTCGCCTACGCCCACGCCCGCGGGGGCATGTACGACGATCTTCCAGATCCTCGGCTACTTCGGGGCGCTGCTGACCGCGATCTACACCTTCCGCCTGATCTTCCGCGTCCTCCCCGGCAGGCCCTGCAAGGAGGCGCAGGAGCTGATCGACACGCGGCCACCTCGCGCACGAGACCCCGCGCAACCCGGCGAGCGGCGAAGAGGAGGACACCGACGTCGGCTTCCCCGGCGCCGAGCACCACATCGCCGAGCAGTCGCCGCCGATGAAGATCGCGATGGGCGTGCTCGCCTTCCTTGCCCTCTTCGCCGGCCTGATCCAGGTCCCCGGCGTCGACGAGCGTCGTCACCGAGTTCCTCGAGCCGGTCTTCGCCGACTCGCCGCTGGCGGCGATCGAGCCCTCGGTCGGCGCCGCCTGGGCCGGCCTGGCGATCGGCGCCGCGATCTCGGTCGCCGGCATCGGCATCGCCTACTGGCTCTACGTGCTGCGGCCGGAGACCCCGGCGGCGCTGATCCGCCGCTTCCGCCCGCTCCACACCTTCCTCGTCAACAAGTGGTACTTCGACGAGCTGATCGACGTCCTCGTCGTGCGGCCGGCGCTGGCCGTCGGGCGCTTCGCCAACCGCGTCTTCGAGCGCTTCGTCGTCGACGGCCTCGTCACCGGCACCGAGGACGTGGTCGGCGGCGCCGGCCGCGTCGTCCGCACCGTCCAGAGCGGCTTCGTCCGCAGCTACGCGCTGCTGCTGGTCGCCGGCTTCGCCGGGCTCGCCCTCTACTTCCTGCTGAGCAGCTCATGATCGACTCGCTGCTCTGGACCCCGCTCGCCTTCGGCATCGTCGGCCTCTTCCTGCCGAAGCGGGCGACCGGCTGGTGGGCGACGCTGGGGGCGCTGGCGACGCTGGGGATCGCGATCTCGCTGCTGGCCGGCTTCGACTCCGGCTCCTCCGGGCTGCAGGACACCGTCGACGTCAGCTGGATCTCCGGCCTCGGCGTCGACTACAGCCTCGGCATCGACGGCCTCAACGTCTTCCTGGTCCTGCTGACCGCGCTGCTCTGGCTCGGCGGCACCGCCTTCGCCGCCTTCCGCGAGCAGCGAGCGCCCGCAGCTCTTCTTCTTCCTGATGCTGGTCGGCGAGACGGCGACCCTGGGCTCGTTCCTAGCCCAGGACCTGCTGCTCTTCGTCCTCTTCTTCGACCTGATGCTGGTCCCGTTCTACTTCCTCTTCGGCGCCTGGGGGAGCGACCGCGAGGGCGGGCCGACCGCCGCCGCGGCGACCCTGAAGATGATCGTCTACACGCTGATCGGCTCGCTGCTGATGCTGGTCGCGGCGATCGCCACCGCGATCATCTCCGCCCACGGCGGCCACCTCACCTTCTCGATCGCGGCGATCCAGCAGCAGGGGCTGCCGGCCGGCAGCCAGCGCTGGATCTTCTGGTTCTTCGCCGCCGCCTTCCTGGTCAAGATGCCGGCCTTCATGCTGCACGGCTGGATGCCGGACGCCTACCGGGCGGCGCCGCTGCCGGCCCTGGCGGTCTTCTCCGGGGTGCTGGCCAAGGTCGGCGCCTACGGATTCCTGCGGATCGTGCTGCCGCTCTTCCCCGCGGCGACGGTCGAATTCCAGGAGGTGATCCTGGTGATCGCCCTGGCCTCGATCCTCTACGGCTCGGTGATGGCCTTCACCCAGACCAACGTGCGGCTGATCGCCGGCTACTCCTCGGTGGCGCAGCTGGGCTTCATCACCGCCGGGATCTTCGCCCTGCGCGCCGACGGCTCCGACGGGGCGATCCTGCAGATGGTCAACCACGGCCTGGTGGTGGCGCCGATCTTCATCATCGTCGCCCTGCTGGTCGAGCGCACCGGCACCGAGGACATCCGCGAGATGGGGGGGATGGCGCTGCGGGCGCCGATCTTGGCGGCGCTGTTCCTGATCGTCGCCCTGGCGACCCTGGCGATGCCCGGCTCGGCCAACTTCATCGGCGAGTTCTACATCCTCAACGGCCTCTTCCAGGCGAAGATCGTCTTCGCCTTCGTCGCGATCAGCGGCGTCGCGATGTCGGCCTACTACGCGCTGCGCATGTACCAGCGGACGATGCACAACCGCGGGCCGGACGGGATCGCCTCGCGCGAGATCGGCTGGCGCGACGGCATCGTCCTGGCGCCGCTGGTGCTCTGCATCCTCGGCCTCGCCCTCTACCCGCAGCTGATCCTCCACCGCACCGCGCCCACCGTACCAGCACGGTGGCGCGGGTGACCGGCGGCGAGGCGCCGGAAGCGGAGCTCCGGCGAGGCCCCGAAGCGTTCACGCTTCCAGGATCGCGAAGGGAACGATGAGCTTCCACGAACCCCACATCGACTACGCCGGGCTCTCGCCCGTCATCGCGCTCACGGCTGGCATGTGCGTCGTGCTGCTCAGCGCGGTGTTCAGGCCCCTGCGCAAGACGGCGCCTTGGCTGACCCTGTCGATCCTGGCGGTGACGGCGGCGCGACTGATCCTGCAATGGAACGATCCGGTCAATCTGGTTTCGGGAGCTTTGCGGATCGACGATCTGGCGATCTCGATCTCCTTGATCGCGGTGCTCACGGCCGCTTTTGCCGTGCTGCTCTCGATCCGCGAGCCGGCTGCCGAGGAAGCCGGGTCACGGCGAGTACCACGCGCTGCTGCTGGGCTCGGTGCTGGGGATGACGCTGCTCGCCCAGGCGACCAACCTGGTCACCTTCTTCGTCGCGATCGAGACCCTCTCGATCCCGCTCTACATCCTCTGCGCCACCAACCTGCGGCGCGAGGGCTCGCTCGAGTCGGGGCTGAAGTACCTGATCGTCGGCTCGCTCGGCTCGGCGACGCTGCTCTACGGGATGGCCTTCCTCTACGGCGGCACCGGCTCGACCGGGTTCGAGGGGATCGCCGCCGGGATCGCCCAAAAAGGCGTGCTCGGCGACCCGCTGATCCTGATCGGGATCGCGATGGCGGCGGTCGGGCTCGCCTTCAAGACCTCGATCGCCCCCTTCCACCAGTGGACGCCCGACGTCTACGAGGGAGCGCCGACGCCGATCACCTCGTTCATGGCGGTGGCGACCAAGGCCGCCGCCTTCGCCGTCTTCCTGCGCTTCTTCGACGTCGCCCTGGGGCCGCAGGTGAGCGAGTGGCAGCCGGCGCTGGCGGCGCTGGCGGCGATCTCGATCGTCGTCGGCAACGTCGGCGCCCTCGGCCAGGACTCGCTGAAGCGGCTGCTCGGCTACTCCGGCGTCGCCCAGGCCGGCTACATGCTGGGCGGGATCGTCGTCGCCTCGGAGTCCGGGGTCAGCGCCCTCGTCTTCTACCTCGCCGCCTACGCCTTCATGAACCTCGCCGCCTTCGCCGTGATCGTCGCCCGCGAGCGCGAGACGCCGTTCGGCGACAGCGATCCGCTCGGTCCAGGGCCTCGGCGCCGAGCGCCCGCTGCTGGCCTGGCCGCTGACGATCTCGATGCTGGCCCTGGCCGGGCTGCCGGCGACGGCGGGCTTCATCGGCAAGCTCTACCTGATCGAGGCCCTGGTCGAAGGCGACTACACCTGGCTCGCCGTCTTCATCGCGGTCGGGACGATGATCTCGCTCGCCTACTACCTGAAGGTGGTGGCGGCGATGTGGATGCGGCCCGGGGGGAGACGCTGCCGGGCGCCGCGCCCGCGATCGCCGGCGCGGCGCCCGAGGCCGACCCGGTCGACCCCGAGGCCGGCCGCCGCTGGTACCTGGTCGGGCCGGCGCTGCTAGCCGCGGCGGCGACGATCTTCTTCGGGATCGTGCCGCAGCCGCTGGTGGACTTCGCCTCGCACGCCGGCAGCTCCCTCTTCTAAGGGACAGGGCGCCGCCCGCGGCGGCGGCGTCAGACTGCGGCGCGATGGGAGTCATGCTCACCACCGTTCTGATCGTGCTCGGCGCCGGGGTCGGCGTCTGGTCGGAGCGGCGCTACCCCGAAGCGGCGGTCGCGGCGGCGCGCCGGTCGCTGCTGGTGATCCTCTACGTGCTGGTGCCGGTGGTGATCTTCTTCAACCTCGCCGCGGCCTCGATCAGCCTCGACAACGGGCTCGGGATCGCCCTGGCGCTGCTCAACCTGACGCTGGTGGGGACGCTGACCTGGTTCGTCGCCTCCAGGGTCCTGAAGCTCTCCAACCCCCAGACCGGAGCCGTGATCTGCTCGGTCCTGGTCGCCAACACCGCCTACCTGGGATACCCGCTGACGGTGGCGCTGCTCGGCCACGACCACCTCGCCACCGGCGTCCTCTACGACGTCCTCGTCAGCGGCCCGGCGCTGATGCTGGGCGCCTTCGGCGTCGCCGCCGCCTTCGGCAACCGGGCGGGAGAGGGCCCGCGGCAGCGGATCCGCACCTTCCTCACCCGCAACCCGCCGCTGTACGCGGCGGTGCTCGGCCTGCTCGCCCCCGACGCGCTGGCCCCGACCGCGCTGGTCGATGCCTCGCAGGTGCTGGCGGTGGCGATCCTGCCGATCGGGTTCTTCGCCGTCGGCGCCACCCTGGCCGAGGGGGCGGCGCACGGCGAGCTGCCGATCCCGCCGCCGCTGACCAGGCCGGTCGCCCTCGCCGTCGGCGCCCGCCTGCTGGTCGCCCCGGCCCTGCTGATGCTGCTGGCGGCGCCGCTGATCGACCTGCCATCCGCCTACCGGCTGATGTCGGCGATGCCGACGGGGATCAACGCGATGGTCGTCTCCCACGCCTACGGCCTCGACAACCGCACCGTCGCCGAGGCGATCACCTGGTCGACCGCGATCGTCGTCGCGGCCGCGCTCCTCTCGCTGCTGTTCTGAGTACCCCTCCTATCCTGGGAGGATGCTCCAGCACGTGACGCTCGAGGTGGCGCCGGGCGACGTCGAGCGCTCGGTCGAGTTCTGGGCCCTGCTCGGCTTCCGCCAGGTCGAGCCGCCGCCCGCCCTGGCCGGGGCCTTCACCTGGCTCGAGCGGGAGGGCACCCAGATCCACCTGGAACGCAACGAGTCTCCCACCGTCCCCCCGCGCGGCCACGCCGCGGTCGTGGTCGCGGACTTCGAGCCGACCGTCGAGCGCCTGCGGGGGCACGGCTTCGAGGTCGCCGCCGGACGCGAACACTGGGGCGCCGCCCGGGCCAAGGCGACCGCCCCCGGCGGCCACCTCGTCGAGCTGATGGCCGCCCCACCCTGCGGCCGCACCTGAACGCAGCCGACCTTGACCCCGCTATTGGGTGGTGAAAGTCGACTGCGTTGAAATCTCACCCAAGCGGCTCGAGCCCGATGCCATCGACATAGCTGTGGCCCGGCGTGGCATGGCAGGCGTAATTGCCGCGGGGGGCGGCGTAGAGGAGGCCGAGGCAGGCGCCGATCGCGCGCTGGCCGTAGGCGTCGGGATGGAGGGACTCGCGGCTCGAGCCCTGCACGAAGGCGAGGCGGCGGACCCACTCGGCGCTCGCCGGCGACGGCCCCTCCGGCCCCACCCGGCGCGAGCGGCGGTCGCAGAGCTGGTGTCCGTCGAGGGCGTGCCGGAGGTCGAGGAACTCGGCGCCGGCGGCGGCCGTGGCCCGGCGCATCGCCGCGACGATCGAGCCGGTGCCCTCCCCGGCGGCCCAGTCGGCGTCGGCGTTCCAGACCGGGCAGCCGCCTTCGTTGAGACGGCTCCAGCCGTCCTCGGGGTAGCGGATCCAGCGACCGGCCGGGAAGGGCGAGGCGTAGCCCATCGTTACCAGGCGGTAGTCCGAGCGGCCGTACCCGGCCGCGGCCATCGCCGCGCGGATGCCCCGCAGCGCCTGCGCCAGCCCCCGCTCCATTCGCGGCAGGGCGGCGTCGAGCTCGGCCTGGGCGCCGTCGCGGCAGGTGACCGGGTCGTCCGCGGAGCTGCGCGCCCAGTCGAGCGCGCAGGCGGCGACCAGCTCGCCGAAGCCGACGTCGTTGGCGCCGGCGGTGAGGACGACCATCCGCACGTCGTCGCGGCGCGCCACCGCGGCCAGCCGGTCGGCCTGCGGCGCCTCGCCGAAGTGGGGCAGCCCGCCCAGCGCCGCCGGCCAGACGTTGGCCAGCTTGGCGCCCGAGCAGGCGAGGTTGACCCTGGCGGCCACCGCGACCGGGGCGCTCTCGATCGGCGCCACGTCGGAGCGGTGGCAGCCGTCCGCCTCGCTCGCTCCGTAGACCCGGGCCGGGTCGTACTCGCAGAGGCCCAGGCCATCGCAGTCGTGGGCGGCGCGATCGGTCCCGGAGCGCGTCCCCAGCGGTTCGGAGCCGTTGCCGAGCCAGCGCCCGCCCTCGCCGGAGATGAAGCTGTCGCCCAGCGAGACGATCGCGCCGGTAGGCGCGCCCGGGCTCGCCGCCGCCGGCACCCCGCCTGCCGCGGCGAGCACCGCGACCGCTACTGCGCATGCCACCGTCAACCGTCTCATCCCTCCCCTTTCCCCTGCCGCTTGGCCGGCGCCGCTCGCCGGCGATCGGCGCAGCAAAGCGCGGGACGCAGGGGCGGTCAAGGCCCTGCGCGAGAGCCTTGACACGGTCCGCTGAATCGTGATCCGGTGCGCGGCTTACGCGCGCTATGAGGTGCGGCCGCCGCGCTTGGTGGCGAGGAGGTCCATGTCGGCGAAGCCGAGCAGGTCCTCGACGCTGGCGCCGTCGGCGGGAAACATCGCGAAGCCGGCGGCGGCGGTGACCGGGCGGTCGAGGTCGTTGCCGAAGCCGCGGCGGGCGACGCGGTCGCGCAGGCGGGCGGCGACCTCTTCCGCCTCTTCGGCGTTGGCCTCGGGGACGATCACCGCGAACTCGTCGCCGCCCTGGCGGAAGACCGAGTCCTCGGCTCGCACCTCGTCGCTCAGCGCCGCCCCGATCTCGGCCAGCAGCCGGTCGCCCTCGAGGTGTCCGAAGCGCTCGTTGACCGCCTTGAAGCCGTCGAGGTCGAGCAGCACCAGGGCGAACTCGCGCGAGTGGCGGCGGTGGCGGGCGATTTCCCCGGCGAGCCGTTCGTAGAGGCTGCGGTAGTTGCCGACCCCGGTCAGCTCGTCGCGGCGGGAGAGCACCCAGAGCGCCTCGTGGCTGGCCCGCAGCCGCCGCGCCAGCAGCAGGACCCCAGCCCCGACGACGCCGAGGCAGATGGCCTCGACCAAGGTGAGGATCAGGGCCTGGCGCTGGGAGAAGCTGCCCAGTAGGAGCGGCAGCAGCAGGCCCGCGGCAATCGCCACCAGTCCGGCGACGAGGAGGCCGGCGCCGATCGGGCGGAGGCTGCGCGGGTCGGAGGTGGATTGTCGGGGGGTCATCGAAATTAAGTAGACGCCTCCTCCCTACCCGCAGCACCAGCAGGTTAGCCGAGCCCGTCTCCGCTCGCCACTACGATGCCCCGGTGCGCTATCCGGTCGAGCCGTTCACCGCCGAGGAGCGAGCCCTGCTCGCGCCCCATTTCACCAACCTCGACCGCCCCGTGTTCGCCCTCGTCAACTTGCCGGAGACCGTCAAGGGCGCGCTTTTTGCCCGCTATTCGCGCTATTCCGGGAGCGTGCGGCGGCTCTACCTGGAGGAGTTCGCCGCCGACGCGCCGGCCGCCGGCCGTCCCTTCGACGACGAGGAGGGCGCCCGCGCCGCCCAGCTCTACGAGCGCGTCTTCGTCGGCTACGGCGACGACTCGATCGCCCAGGTCGGCGGTGCCCACGTCGCCTGCGAGTGGGTCTCCAACATCCTCACCAAGCTGCTGCAGCGCGGCCGCCTCGCCGCCTACCTCGAGCAGTCGACCCGCTACATCCCCTACGACAAGCCGCTCGACGGCGACGGCGGCCACCGCTTCTACCGCGACGACGAGCTCGGCCCGCGGTTCGCGGCGGCGATGGAGGAGCTGTTCGGGATCTACTCGCGCTCGTTGCGCCAGGTCGAGTCCTGGGCGGCGGAGCGCTGGCCGCGCGGCGAGGGCGAGCCGGAGGGGGCCTGGCAGCGCTCGATCCGCGCCAAGGCGCTGGACCTGCTGCGCGGGCTGCTGCCGGCGGCGACGCTCAGCCACGTCGGCATCTACGCCTCCGGCCAGGCCTACGAGCAGCTGATCCTGCGGCTGCTGGCCTCGCCGCTGCCGGAGGCGCGCGAGTTCGGCGCGATGATCCTGGCCGAGCTGAAGCAGGTGATGCCGAGCTTCGTCTCCCGGGTCGAGCGCCCCGACCGCGGCGGCGAGTGGATCTCCTACCTGGAGCGGCGGCGCGAGCGGACCGAGACCTGGGTGGCGCGGCTCGGGCTCGACCGCCGCGGCGGCGGCGATGACGTCCCCTCGGTCGAGCTGATCCACGTCGACGGCAGCGAAGAGGACCTGCTCGCCGCCTGCCTGTTCGAGGCCGCCAGCGCCTCGGAAACCGAGGTCCTGGCCCGCATCGACGTGCTCGACCGCGGCGAGCGCGCCGAGATGCTGGCGGCGCTGGCCGGCGAGCGCGCCAACCGCCGCCACCGCCCCGGCCGCGGCTTCGAGGCGCTGCGCTACCGCTTCGAGATCGTCTCCGACTACGGCGCCTTCCGCGACCTCCAGCGCCACCGCATGCTGACCTGCCAGTGGCAGCGGCTGGGGCCCGACCTCGGGGCCGGCGTCCCCGACGAGGTCAGGGAGGCCGGCGCCGGCGAGGAGTTCGAACGCGGGCTCGAGCTCTCCCGCGGCGAGTACGAGCGGCTGCTCGAGGCCGGCCTGCGCGAGCAGGCGCCATACGCGCTCAGCCTCGCCTACCGGATCCGCTACACGCTCGACCTCAACGCCCGCGAGGCGATGCACCTGATCGAGCTGCGCTCCGGCCGCGAGGGCCACCCGACCTACCGCGCCGTCGCCCAGGCCATGCACGAGCGGATCGCCGCCATCCACCCCGGCGTCGCCGCCACCATGACCCACGTCGACACCTCCCAGGAGCCCCGCCTGGAGCGGATCATGAGCGAGATCCGCACCCACCGAAAGCAGGTCCACGCCGCTCAGCAGACCGAGGCTCCGCCGGGCCTCAACCCGCTGGGGTAGCTCGGTTCGCTAATCGCGTTGCTTGCGCTTGCGGTGTTCGCCGTTTGAGTCAGGCTGCTTGGGTTCGAGTTCGGCCGCCGCTTTTTCGCCGGGAGTGGGCCAGGGGATTGCTTCTCCCGCTGCCCAGGCCGGGGGGCGGCCGCCGGGGACCTTGCCGATCGTCAGCAGGCCGAAGTAGACGAACCAGAGCAGGGTGATGACGAAGAGGGGGCCGAGCAGGAAGGCGACGCCGGCGGCCATTCCGAGCGAAGCCCAGAGGCGGGTCATGATCCCGGTCCTCATCGCCCAGAGGCCGCTGTAGAAGAGGGCGACGACGAAGCCGAGGCCGCCGGCGATCCCCAGCCCGGAGACGATCGGGGCCAGCGACGCTTCGGCGATCGCGTTGGAGGCTTCGTCGTCTTCGACCTTGCGCCGCCCGCAGGCCGCCAGCGCGGTCTCTCCCGGCGCCGGTTCGAATTCTTCGGCGAACGCCTTGGCGCCTTCTTCCTTCTGTTCGGAGCGGCACTTTTCGCCGGCTTCCCTGGCCGAGAGCGTCGACTTCGCTTCGCCGGCGACGAACTGGTCGGCGGCTTCGCCGCGGGCGCCGATCGTCAGCCCTCCCGAGACCGCCAGGAACAGGGGCGCGATCACGACCAGGCCGACCAGCTGCGAGCGGACCCGGTCGCCGCGGGCGCTGACCGCCTTGAAGAGGTAGAAGAGCGGCGCCGCCAGCAGCAGGAAGGCGAGCGCCTGCATCAGGCCGGTCAGCAGCACCGAGCCGCTGTGTTCGTGGGTGGAGCGGAGGATTTCGGCGTCGCCGGTGCCGCTCACCTGGGTCGCCAGGTTGGAGCCGAGCAGCAGCGCCACGGCGAGGAAGGTGGCGACGGCCACGGGGGTCGCCCAGCGGCTCTCCCAGGCGACGATCTCGACCGGCGTCCTGCGCATCTCAGCCCCTCTCGTGGAAGTAGAACTGCGGCAGGGCGCCCTCGATCACCTCGGCGGTCATCCTCTGGGCGACCTCGAGGTTGCCGCTGCGGACGGCGATGTCGTCGAGGGTGACGATCCCCTCCAGGACGCCGCCGGCGACGACCGGCAGCCGCCGCACCCGGTGCTGGACCATCAGCGCCGCCGCCTCGTCCAGCTCCATCTCCGGCTCGCCACTGACCAGCGGCCGCGAGGCGTGGTCGGCGACGGGGGAGCTGGGGTCGGCCGCCTCCGCGAAGACGCGCAGGGCGAGATCGCGGTCGGTGACCATCGCCACCGGGCTGCCGGCGGCGTCGACGACGACGACCGAGCCGACCCGGTGGTCGCGCATCAGGCGGGCGACGTCAACGGCGCTCGTCTCCGGCGTGGCGGTGACGACACCGGCGGTCATGATCTCGCTGAGCCGCACGGGCCGTACGCTACAGCGGATGAGCGACGCGCAGCCCACCCCCGTCGTCCCGCTCGAGGCCGGCGCCGGGCCCGACAACCCGCCCTGCCCGGCCTGCGGCGAGCCGCTGTTCGGCTGGCTCTCCGCCCGCCCCGGCCTGCGCGGCCCGGTCAGCCGCTGCGAGAGCTGCGGGCTCGGCGTCGTCGGGCCGGTGGGAGAGCCCGAGGAGGCGCTGCGCGAGCTCGGCCGCCACGGCGGCGACGGCAGCCCGCGGATCGCCAACCGGACCAGCTTCGCCGCCTCGCTCGGCAGCGCCGGCTGGGCCGGGCTGGAGCCGGACGCCCGCTACCTGTTCACGGTCGAGGCGGTGCGGCGGCTGGTCGCCCGCCGAGACCAGGTCGTCAAGTCGTGCCGCTGGGCGCCGCTGGCCGGCCTCGCGGCGACCTGGCAGACCCTGCTCAACAGCGTCACCTTCGGCCACAACGTCGCCCTGGCGGCGTTCGGCAAGGCCGGCGCGGCGCCGGCCCCCAAGCCCTGGCAGCGCCGGATCGACGCCCTCGCCAGCATCGTCCTGGCGATCCCGGCCCTGGCGGTCGCGATCCCGGTGGAGCTGGCCGGCGCCCCAATCGGCCGCGGCGCGGTGATCTCCTTGCAGTTCGAACTGCTCTAACTGAGGCCTTCGCGGGCCTCTCGCACTAGCGTTACCGCCTCCGGGAAGAGGACGCGGATTGCGTCGCGGACCTGCATCGCCTGCTCGTCGGCGCTGCCGTTGAGGTCGAGCCGGCCGATCGAGGCGACGGTCATCTCGACCGCGAGCTTGATCGCGTTGTCGGCCCAGGCGACACGCTGGGAGGACTGCATCTGCTCCGAGAGCTCCTCCATGCGGGCGCGGAACTCGTCGGGGTCGCCGAAGAGGTTGAAGGGGCTTCCCTCCATGCCTCCCATGTAAGCAGAGTTGCGACGCCGCCGGCACGGATTTCTGACGTTTCGCGCGCAACCGGCGCGTGGCGGCGGCGTAGCGTCGGGCCGATGCGGAACGGGGGAGAGTGGGAGCGGGGATCGGCGAGCGTCGAGCAGGCGGGGCTGGCGGCGCTTGTCGCCATGCTGCTGCTGGTCGCGATCGCCGCCGTCGCGTCCGGCGGCGAGGTCGATGCCGGCCGCGGCCTGGCCGCGGCGATCGGCCGGCGCCTCGCCTGCGCTCCCCACCTCCCCGACGCCTGCCGCCACCATCCCCTGGTTCCCGCCTACGGCTGGCCGCTGGCGCGGGCGGCGCGGGCGCTGGCGCCGGCCCCGGTCGCCAGGCCCGGCCACGGGGGCCTGCCGCTGGTCCCGGTCGACTTCCGCCGCTGCCGGCGGGAGAGCTGCGCCGTCGCCGCCGGCCCGCACCTGACCGCCTCGCGGCGCCGCACCACCGCCTTCACCGAGATCGTCGACCGCCGTCGCTCGCTCGGCTGGGTCGAAATCGTCTACTGGCTCTATCGGCCGACGCTGGGCTGGGAACGGCTGGTGCGCCGTGCCGACCGGGCCCAGATCGAGGCCGCCGCCGGCGCCCGGCTGCTGCTCTCCGACGATCCCGCCCTGGTGCCGCTGGAGACCCTGCCCGGCCGCAACCACTACGAGTTCCCGCCCGGCGAGCGGCCGCCCTGGCAGTGGCGGCTGCCGGGCCGCTACCCCGGCTGGTCCAGCTGAGCGCTCAGGCGGACGGGTCGCCCAGCGGCCGGTACTCGCCGCCGTGGAAGACCAGCGGCTCGCCCTCGCCGGTCTCCAGGTCGCGGACCTCGCCGGTGAGGATCACGTGGTCGCCGGCGGCGATCACGTCGCGCAGCTCGCAGCCGACCCAGACCAGGGCGCCGTCGATCGCCGGGATGCCCCCGCGCTCGCTCCAGGCGACCCCGGCCCACTTCTCCGCCACCGGCTCCTTGGTCGCGAAGGCGCGGGCGACCGGCTCCTGGCCGGCGTGGAGGACGCTGACGCCGAAGCGGTCGGCGGCCTGCACGGCGAGCAGGGTGCGGGAGCCGCGGTCGAGGCAGGCGAGCATCAGCATCGGCTCGATCGAGAGCGAGCAGACCGCGTTCGCGGTCGCTCCCGCGGGCCCGTCGGCGCCGCCGGCGGTGACGATCGTCACCCCGGTGGGCAGGCTCGCCATCGCGGCGCGGAATCGGGATCGGTCGGGCGGGGGCATCGTCGGGCTCGGGATCGGCTCCAGACAATATGATGCGCGCCGCGTGCGTTCCGTTCTGCTCATAGGCATGGTTGTCGCCGCTGCGCTCGGCCTCGCGGCCTGCGGCTTCGGCAAGGAAGGGATCTCGGTCTCCAAGAGCGACCCCAACTACAACGGGGCCGTCCTCTTCGCCACGCACTGCTCCGGCTGCCACACGCTGAGCGCCGCCGGTACCCAGGGAACCGGCAATCGAGGCCAGCGGACGCAGGGGCCGAACCTCAACCAGCGAACCGAGACCTATGAAGACGCTCTCTTCGCGATCCAGAACGGCGGCTTCTCCGGCGCGATCATGCCCCAGAACATCGTCGTCGGCCACGAAGCCGAAGCCGTCGCCCGCTTCGTCGCCAAGTACGCGGGCGAAGACGCCGAATCCACGCCCCGCCCCGGCCAGACCTCGCCCTAGCGCGGACGCGACATGCTCGACCTGAAGCTGATCCGCTCCGACCCCGAGCGGGTCAAGGCGGCGCTCGCCCGCCGCGGCGCCGCCGCGCAGGTCGACGAGCTGCTCGCCCTCGACGCCCGCCGCCGCGAGCTGCTGCCCGAGGTCGAGAATGCGCAGGCGTCCCGCAAGTCACTCTCCAGGCAGTTCGGCGTGGCTAAGCAGAAGGGTGAGGACACGGCGGACCTCACAGTCAAGGTCGAAGGCCTAAAGGAGACGATCGAGACCCGCAAGGCAGAACTCGAGAAGGTCGAGGCCGAGCTCGACCGCATCGTCGTCTCGCTCCCCAACCTGCCCGACCCCGAGGCGCCGGACGGGCTGACCGAGGAGGACGCGGTCGTCCTGCGCGAGGTCGGGGCGCCGACCGAGTTCGACTTCGAGCCGCGCGACCACCTCGAGATCGGCGCCGAGCTGGGCCTGATCGACATGGAGGCCGCCGCGCGGCTCTCCGGCTCCCGCTTCGCCTACCTCAAGGGCGACCTGGTGATGCTGGAGCTGGCCCTGGTCCGCTTCGCGATCGAGCTGGTCCGGGCCGAGGGGCACGAGCCGGTGGTGCCACCGGTGCTGGTCCGCGAGGAGGCGCTGGAGGGGACCGGCTTCCTGCCCGGCGACCGCGACCAGATCTACGAGATCCCCAAGGACGAGCTCTTCCTCACCGGCACCTCGGAGGTGGCGCTGGCCGGCCTCCACGCCGGCGAGATCCTCGCCGCCGAGGCGCTGCCGCTGCGCTACTGCGGCTTCTCCACCTGCTTCCGCCGCGAGGCCGGCGCCGCCGGCCGCGACACCCGCGGCATCTTCCGCGTCCACCAGTTCGACAAGGTCGAGATGTTCTCGTTCGTCGAGCCGGGCGAGTCGGCGGCCGAGCACGAGCGGCTGCTGGCGATCGAGGAGCGCATCCTCGCCGAGCTGGAGATCCCCTACCGGGTGGTCAACGTCGCCGTCGGCGACCTCGGCGCGCCGGCGGCGAAGAAGTACGACTGCGAGGCCTGGATCCCCAGCCAGAAGCGCTACCGCGAGCTGACCTCCTGCTCGAACACGACCGACTACCAGGCGCGCCGGCTCGGCTGCAGGTACCGGGCGGGCGACGGCGAGTCGCCGCGGGCGGTGCACACCCTCAACGGCACGGCGCTGGCGGTGGGGCGGACGATGATCGCCCTGATCGAGAACAGGCAGGAGCGGGACGGCGGGTTCACGCTACCTAATACTTTGCATAGATACGGCTCTCCTGAGAGAATCGCGCCGCAATGAGCGCGAAAAGGGCGGGCATCTCATGATGAGCGGGAGCGTGCGCGAGGCCAAGCGGGTGGTCCTCTGCGACGACCACGAGATCGTCCGCGAGGCGATCAAGGCGCGGATGGCGAGCTCCAACGTGGTCGAGATCGTCGGCGAGGCCGGCAACGGCCGCGACGTGGTCGACGTCGTCAAGGAGCTCGAGCCCGACGTCCTCATCATCGACGTCGAGCTGCCCAAGCGCGACGGCATCGAGGCGACCAAGGAGGTGCTGAAGGCGCGTCCGCGGACCAAGGTCATCATCTTCACCGCCCACGCCCAGCCGGACCTGCTGGCGCTGGCGCTGCGGGCCGGCGCCTCCGGCTACGTGCTGAAGTCGGCTCCGGCCGAGGACATCGCCCGCGCGGTCAAGGCCGTGACCGGCGGCGGCACCTTCCTCGGCGGCGACTTCGCCGGCGGCAAGCCCTCCGAGGTGGAGAAGCTGCTCGAGCTCTCGCCGCGCGAGCGCCAGATCCTCGAGCTGCTGGCCGAGGGGCTGCGGGTCAAAGAGATCGCCGAGCGGCTCGACCTCAGCCCGGCGACCGTCCACACCCACGTCCGCAACGCGATCGGCAAGCTGGAGGTCGACACCCGCACCGAGGCGGTCGCCCTGGCGGTGCGCTTCAACTACCTCGGCGCCGGCGGCGCGGTCCGGGAGTAGGCGCCGCCGCGCGCCGGGCCGCTACTTCCTCTCCAGCTCCAGGGCGCAGCCGTTGATGCAGTAGCGCTGGCCGCCTTTGTCCGCCGGCCCGTCGTCGAAGACGTGCCCGAGGTGGGCGTCGCAGGCCTTGCAGACGACCTCGGTGCGCTTCATCAAGAGGCTGTTGTCGGGGCGCAGCTCGACGTGCTCGAGGTTGGCCGGCTCGGTGAAGCTGGGCCAGCCGGTGCCGGAGTCGAACTTGGTGTCGGAGGAGAACAGCTCGGCGCCGCAGCCGGCGCAGCGGTACATGCCCTCGCTCTTCTCGTCAACGTAGGGACCGGTGAAGGGGCGCTCGGTGCCGCCCTTGCGGGTCACCTCGAACTGCTCCGGGGTCAGCTGCTCGCGCCACTCCCGCTCGGATTTCTCGACCTTCGTCGCCATCTTTCTCCTTTCGTCTCCTGCGACCAGGGTACGCCGTCTCCCTTACAACTCTGTGACGCCCCTAGGATTGCGGCGTGCCGGAGGCGTTCTACGAGAGCGCGGGCATGTGTTCCTGGCCACCGAGCTGACGCGGGGGCCCTGGGATCCGGGCGCGCAGCACGCGGGGCCGCCGGCGGCGCTGCTGGGACGGGCGATCGAGGGCTTGCCCGACGCCGAGGAGTTCCAGGTGGGGCGGGTGACCTGCGAGATCCTGCGCTCGGTGCCGATCGGGCCGGTGGCGGCCAGCGCCCGGATCGCGCGGCCGGGCCGGCGGGTGCAGCTGGCCGAGGCGGAGCTGAGCGACGAGGGCGGCGAGCCGCTGATGCGGGCCAGCGCCTGGCGGATCCGCACGGCGCCGGTCGAGATCCCGGCCGCGGCGCTGGCCGCCGCCGAGCCGCCGCCGGGGCCCGAGCATGGCTACGAGGCAGAGTTCTTCCCGACCGGGCAGGAGCTCGGCTACCACTCGGCGATGGAGGTCCGGTTCCTCAGCGGCGGCTTCGTCGAGCCCGGCCCGGCGACCGTCTGGCTGCGGATGCGCCAGCCGCTCGTCGCCGGCGAGGAGCCGACGCCGCTGCAGCGGACGCTGGTCGTCGCCGACGTCGGCAACGGCGTCAGCGCCAGCCTCGACTACCGGCGCTACCTCTTCATCAACGTTGACCTGACCGTCCACCTGGAGCGGATGCCGGTGGGGGAGTGGGTCTGCGTCGACGCCCGAGACCCTGCCCCAGCCCAACGGCGTCGGCACCGCCGAGTCCGTCCTCTTCGACCAGCGGGGCCGCATCGGCCGCGCCCTGCAGACGCTGCTGGTCAGTGCCCGCTGACCGCCCCCGCCGGTCGGTGCAGGGTGGTGAGGATGAGCAGCGAGGAGCCGACCGCGATCGCGGCGGCGAGGACGAAGGCGCCCTCGTAGTCGGTCAGCGCCGCCGCCAGCCCGGCCAGCGGCGCGCCGATGCCGACCCCGGCGTCGAAGAAGGCGGTGAAGGTTCCCATCGCCGCGCCGCGGGCCTCCGCCGAGACCCGGTTGACCGCGATCAGCATCAGCGAGGGGTTGAGCAGGGAGAACGCCGCCCCCATCGCCATCCCGCCGGCGAGGGCGACCGGGAGGCTGTGGGCGAGGGCGATCGATCAGCAGGCCCGCTGCCTCGCCGAGCGTCGCCCCGATCGCGACCCGCGCGGCGCCGATCCGGTCGGGCAGGTCGCCGATGAGGAGCCTGGTGATGACGATCATCGCCGCGAAGGCGCCGAAGACCAGGGCCCCGTGGCCGACCCCGCGGGCTTCGAGGTGGAGGACGATGAAGGCGGCGACAGCCGCGTAGCCGATCGAGGCCAGGGCGACGGCAAGCCCGGGCCGCACCGCCTCGGGGGCGATCAGGGGGTGGGGCTCGGCGTGGGAGAGCGGCACGAAGGGGTCAGGTACCTGCGAGGCGATCAGCCGCTCCCAGCAAAGGCATCGCCGCGGCGAACAGCCAGACGGCCGTATAGCCGCTCGTTTCCAGCAGCACCTCCCCGGCCAGGGGCCCGACGCTGAGGCCGCCCCAGACCGCGAGGCCGTAGAGGCCGAGCACGCGGCCGCGGCGGGCGGCGGGGGCGAGGTCGATGATCCAGGCCGAGCCGGCGGTGTAGACGGACCCCTCGCCGACGCCGAGCACGAGGCGGGCGACGATCAACCCGGCCAGCCCGAGGCTGGGCAGGTAGAGCAGGCCGCTGAGGCAGAGCAGCAGGCCCCCGAGCAGGACGGTCGGCTTGCGCCCGCGCCGGTCGGCGAAGCGACCGGCGACGGGGCGCAGCAGCAGGCCCGAGATGGCATAGGAGCCGATCACCACGCCGACCGCGACGTTGCCGGCGCCGAGCGGGCCGTGCACGTAGCGCGGCAGCACCGGCAGCACCGCGCCGACCGCCAGCAGGCCGCAGAAGGTGACCGCGAAGAGGCCGGCGAAGGCGAGGCCGGGCCGGCGCACCCGGGCCGGCGCTGCCGGCGGCCGATCGCTCACCGCAGCAGCGCGGCGAGGTCGTCGACTACGTGGTCGGGGCGCGGCTCGGCCTCCTCCGCCTCCTCGCGGGAGGTGGTCCCGCTGAGGACCAGGACCGTCGCCAGCCCCGCCCGCCGTCCCCCCTCGACGTCGGAGGAGACGCGGTCGCCGACCATCGCCACCCGCAGATCCTGCGGTTCCTCTGGGACGCCATCCGTCCCAGAGGAACCGCGCGCGAGCGCCGCCAGCGCCATCTCGAACAGGTGGCGCTCCGGCTTGCCGGCGATCTCGGCGACCCGGCCGGAGGCGGTCTCGACCGCGGCCAGGATGGCCCCGGTTCCCGGCCACTCGCCGCCCGGCATCGGCATCGTCGGGTCGCGGCTGGTGGCGAGGAGGGCGGCGCCGCGATCGAGCGCCCGCTTCGCCGTCAGCAGCGCCGCGTAGTCGAACTCGCGGTGCCCGGAGACGACGACCACGTCAGCGTCCCGTCCCGCCTCCCCCTCGAGCACCACAACCCCAGCAGCAGCAACCATCTCTTTCAACGGAGCCCGGCTAATAACAAAGGCACTCCCACCCACCCCGACCGTCTCCACCGCCATCTGAGCCACAACCATCCCGGCGGTAACGACCAGCTCCTCCCCAACCTCAACGCCCATCCCCCGCAACCGCTCCGCATACCGCCCCGGAGGCCGCGCCGGATTATTGGTGACGAACACAACCCCCTTCCCAGCCTGGAGCAACCCGTTCAAAGCGTCCACCGCCCCAGGCAAAGCCTCATCGCCAACCCAAACAACCCCGTCCAGGTCGATCAGAAACCCATCGAATTCATCCATCAGTGCCATCCGGCGGCCCAGGCTATGGGGTCTGTCCCGGTAGGGGTGGAACGTCTTGTACTTTTTTGGCGCCGCGCCCCGGGCGACAGCCGGCGGCAATCCTCAAAAAAGTTAAGTGGAACCCCTACCGGGACAGACCCCTAACCAATCGTCCCGATACGGTGCGGCTGTGACCCCAAACGGACAGGTGGTGATCGCAACGAACGTCACCCGTCGCTACGGCGAGGGGGATGCCGCGGTCGATGCGCTGGCCGGCATCAGCACGGGGTTCGAACGCGACCGCTTCACCGCGATCATGGGCCCCTCCGGCTCGGGCAAGTCGACCCTGATGCACATCCTCGCCGGCCTCGACAAGCCGACCGCCGGCACGGTCGAGCTCGACGGGGTCGAGATCACCGCCCTCGACGACGGCGAGCTGACCAAGCTGCGCCGCGACAAGCTCGGCTTCGTCTTCCAGTTCTTCAACCTGCTGCCGGTCCTCACCGCCGAGGAGAACCTGGTGCTGCCGCTCTCGATCGCCGGCCGCAAGCCCGACCGGGAGTGGGTCGACCAGCTGATCCGCACCGTCGGCCTCGAGGACCGCCGCACCCACCGTCCCTCCGAGCTCTCCGGCGGCCAGCAGCAGCGCGTCGCCGTCGCCCGCGCCCTCGTCTCCAAACCGGCCGTCGTCTTCGCCGACGAGCCGACCGGCAACCTCGACTCCAAGGCCAGCGCCGGCGTCCTCGCGCTGCTGCGCCAGGCGGTCGACGAGTTCGGCCAGACGGTGATCATGGTCACCCACGACCCCGGCGCCGCCGCCCACGCCGACCGCCTGATCACCCTCAGCGACGGCAAGCTCGTCCAGGACGGCAAGCCCGGCTCGGCGGACGAGGTGATCGAGTTGATGAAGCAGATTGACTAGCCTCGCCCTCAAGAGCCTCTGGGCTCGCAAGGTACGAGCCCTGACGACGACCTTCGCGGTCGTCATCGGCGTCGCCTTCGTCGCCGGCAGCTACATCCTCACCGACACGATCTTCGCCGCCTTCGACGAAATCTTCAGCGAGTCGCTGAGCGGGACCAGCGTCGTCATCACCGCCCAGAACCCGGTCAAGCAGGACAACGGCGAAGTGCCGACGATCGCCGCCTCGCTGCTGCCGCGGGTGCAGCGGACGCCGGGGGTGAAGCTGGCGGCCGGGGCGATCTTCACGCCGGGCGGCTTCTTCAATTCCAAGGGCAAGAAGATCGGCAACAAATTCGCCCCCAAGTTCATCTCCTCGACCCTGCCCGGCGGCCTGGAGTCGCTCAACTACGTCGCCGGCCACCGCCCCCGCGGCCCGACCGAAGCCTCGATCGACAAGGCGGCCGCCAGCGGCGCCAACCTCCAGCTCGGCGAAGAGATCGGCCTGATCGGCCAGGGCAGCCTGAGGAGGTTCCGCCTGGTCGGCTTCACCCAGCTCGGCAGCGCCTCCTTCGGCGGCGCCAGCATCGCCCAGGTGACGCTGCCGGTGGCGCAGGGGCTGACCCACAAGGCCGGCCGCTTCGACCAGATCTCGGTCGCCGCCGCCGGCGTCTCGGCGACGGCGCTGAAACGCCGGATCGCGGCCGAGATGCCGGGCGGGGTGCGGGTCGAGACCGCCAAGGAAAACGCCGACCGCGGCTCCGAAGAAATCCGCGAAAACCTCAGCTTCCTCACCACCTTCCTGCTCGTCTTCGGCTTCATCGCCGTCTTCGTCGGCTCCTTCCTGATCTTCAACACCTTCTCGATCACCGTCGCCCAGCGGGTGACCGAGTTCGGGATGCTGCGAACGCTCGGCGCCTCGCGGCGCCAGATCCTCAGCTCCGTGCTGATCGAGGCGCTGGCGATCGGGCTGATCGGGGCGCTGATCGGGATCGCCGCCGGCTTCCTCATCGCCCTCGTCCTCAACGCCCTCTTCGAAGCGCTCGGGGTCGACCTGCCGACCACCTCCCTGGTGCTGGAGTCGCGGACGATCGTGGTCGGGCTCGCGGTCGGCGTCGTCGTCACCTTCGTCTCCTCGCTGATCCCGGCGCTGCGCTCGACCCGGGTGCCGCCGATCGCCGCCCTGCAGGCATTCGCGCCGGCCCCGTCGCGCCGCCGCCGGCTGCTCTACGCGGCGCTCTCGGTCCTGCTCGGCCTGGCCGGGCTGGCGCTGGTCCTGATCGGCTTGCTCGGCAACGCCGAAGCCGGCACCGCGGCGGGGCTGATGGGCGGCGGCGCGGTCGTGATCGTGATCGCCGTCTCGCTCTTCAGCCCGCGCCTGGTGCCGCCGCTGGCGGCGATCGCCGGCTGGCCGCTGGAGCGGCTGCGGCGGCTGCTGGGCCGGCTGGCGCGGGAGAACGCCCAGCGCAACCCCAGCCGCACCGCGGTGACCGCGGCGGCGCTGATGATCGGCCTCGCCCTGGTCGCCTTCGTCACCGTCTTCTCCGCCGGGCTGAAGAGCTCGGTCGCCCAGGTGGTCGACGAAAACTTCGCCGGCGGGCTGGTGATCCAGAACAGCGACGGCTTCTCGCCGATCCCGAACGGGACCGCGAAAGCGGCCCGCAAGGTGCCGGGGGTGGAGCTGGTGGCGACGATCCGCTCGGCCCAGGCCAAGCTGGTCCCCGGCGGGGCGGGCGCCAAGGTCTCGGCGCCGACGCGCGACGTCGAACGGGCCGTGAAGATCGAATGGAAGCAGGGCGGCCCCGCCGACCTGCGCAACCTCACCGCCGGCCAGGCGATCCTCTCCGACTCCTTCGCCTCCGAAAACGGCCTCGAACCCGGCGACCGCTTCCGCCTGCTCGGCCAGACCCGGCGGCGGCCGAGCTTCGAGGTCGCCGGCACCTTTGCCTCCAAGCTCGACGTCTTCGGCAGCGTCCTCGTCACCCAGGCGGCGCTGGCGCGCGACTTCGGCCAGACCCAGGACACGATCGACTTCGTCGAGACGGCGCCCGGGGCCGATGCCGCCCAGGTGCAGGCGCTGCTGACCAAAGGGGCCGAAATCGCCTTCCCGACCGCGGAAGTGCTGAACCAGCAGGAACTGAAGGAAAGCCGCGAAAAGCAGGTCGACCAGCTGGTCAACCTCGTCTACGCCCTGCTGGCGATGGCGATCCTGATCTCGCTGTTCGGGATCGCCAACACGCTGGCGCTCTCGATCCACGAACGCACGCGCGAGCTGGGGATGCTGCGGGCGATCGGGATGTCGCGGCGCCAGGTGCGGACGATGATCCGCTACGAGGCGGTGATCACGGCCCTGATCGGGGCGATCCTGGGGATGGTCCTCGGGGTGATCTTCGCGGCGCTGATCGCCCAGCCGCTGAAGGACGAAGGCTTCACCCTCTCCTACCCGATCGGCTCGCTGGTGTTGCTGCTGGTCCTCGCCGCGCTCGCCGGCGTGCTGGCCGCGATCCTGCCGGCCCGGCGCGCCTCCAGGCTCGATGTTCTGGAGTCTTTGCAGTACGAGTGACCGAGACGTTGCGCGTCTCGGCGTAGATTGACGAGCGATGACCCTCCGACTTAGTGGCGAGCCGCCCTCCGGCTGGCTCGGGCTGCTGGCCTCGCTCGCGGTGGTCGCCGCGGCGACGCTGCTCGTCTACCCGCTGAAGGAAGTCGCCCCGGCGGTCTCGCTGGGCGTCGTCTACATCCCCGGCGTGCTGCTGATCTCGACCGTCTGGGGACTGCGGCTGGGGCTGCTGGCAGCGCTGCTCAGCGCCGCCGCCTTCAACTGGTTCCACCTGCCGCCGCTGGGCCGTCTCGACGTCGCCGCCGACCACGACCTCGTCGCCCTGTTCGTCTTCGCGATCGTCGCCGTGGCCAGCGGCACCCTGGCCGAGCTCGCCCGCGCCCGCGCCGCCGAGTCCGAGCGGCGCCGCGAGGAGGCCGACCGGGCGCTGGAGGAGCTGGCGGCGCTGACCCGGGAGCGCGACCGCATGCAGGCCGAGGCGATCGAGGCCGAGGCGCTGCGCCGCAGCGACGAGCTCAAGACCTCGCTGCTGCGCTCGGTATCCCACGACCTGCGCACGCCGCTGACCTCGATCATCGCCGCCGGCGCCGCCCTCGACTCGCCCAGCGTCACCGCGGAGGAGCGCCACGAGCTCAGCGACGCCGTGGTCGAGCAGGGCCAGCGCCTCTCGCGCCTGGTCGAGAACCTGCTCGACGTCTCGCGCCTGGAGACCGGGCACGCCGAGCCGCGCCGCGAGCCGGTCGACCTGCCGGGGCTGCTGGAGGCGGCGCGGGGATCGATCGGCGCCCGCGGCGAGCTGGTGCGGCTGGCGCTCGACTCCGAGCTGCCCGCGATCAGCGCCGACCCGACCCAGCTCGAGCGCGCCTTCGCCAACCTGCTCGAGAACGCCGTCGTCCACGGCCGCGGCCAGCAGGTCCTGGTCCGCTCGCGCCTGGTCGGGCCCCGAATCGTCGTCCGCGTCGTCGACCGCGGCCCCGGCATCCCCGAGGGCGAGCGTCAGCGAATCTTCGAGCCCTTCTACCGGTCCGCCGGCGGCGAGGCCAGCAACGGCTCCGGGCTCGGGCTGGCGATCGCCAGGGGTTTCGTCGAGGCCAACGGCGGCGAGATCGACGTCGAGTCGCTGCCGGGCCAGGGCAGCAGCTTCGTCGTCAGCTTCGCGGCGCCGAGGGAGGGGGAGAGCTGAGGTGAGCGATCTGCCCCGCATCCTCGTCTGCGACGACGAGCCGCAGATCCTGCGGGCGCTGAAGGTGATCCTGCGCGACGCCGGCTACGAGGCGGTGACCGCAAGCACGGGGGAGGAGGCGCTCGACCGCGCCGCCGTCAAGCCGCCCGAGGCGGCGATCCTCGACCTGATGCTGCCCGACATCGACGGCGTCGAGCTGACCCGCCGCCTGCGCGAGTGGAGCCAGATGCCGATCGTCGTCCTCTCCGCCGTCGGCGAGGAGGACCGCAAGGTCGAGGCGCTGGTCGCGGGCGCCGACGACTACGTGACCAAGCCCTTCGGCCCGCGCGAGCTGATAGCCCGGCTGGAGGCGGCGCTGCGCCGCGCCGCGCCCGAGGGGGCGGAGCCGACGATCGTCGCCGAGGGGATCGAGATCGACCTCGCCGGCCGCACCGTCCGCCGCGACGGCGAGCCCGTCCACCTGACCCCGACCGAGTTCGGCCTGCTGCGGGCCCTGGCCCGCAACCGCGGCAAGCTGATGACCCACCGCGCCCTCCTGGTCGAGGTCTGGGGCGTCGAGTACGAAGACGACTTCCAGGTCCTGCGCGCCCACATCGCCAATCTGCGCCGCAAGATCGAGCCCCCCGACGGACCCCGCTACATCCTCACCGACCCCGGCGTCGGCTACCGTTTCGCCGTCTAGCACAGGCCTTCACACGATCTGTATACGGAGGGGTACGCAATTCATGCGGCCTTGACGGGAGCGGGCGCATGATGCTCCCGTGCTCTTCGTCCTCGCAGACCTCTTCCCGGGTGGCGGCAGCCCCGTCGCCGATGTTTTCGCGATAGCGATCGCCGTCGCCCTCTTCGCCCTCCTCTACTGGGCGATCGACCTGATCGACCGGATATGACCCTGACGCTCGCCACGATCACCGGCGCCGACGTCTTCGGCCTCGTCGTCTCGGCGCTGGTCTGCGTCTACCTGATCTACGCGCTGCTGCGCGGGGAGAAGCTCTAATGGCACAGGCTTGGTTGCAGGTAGCCATCTTCGTCGGGGTGGTGATCGCCCTCACGCCGCTGCTGGGCAAATACATGGCGCGGGTCTTCACCGGCGAGCGGGTCTTCCTCAGCCCCGTTCTCGGCCCCGTGGAGCGTTTCACCTACCGGGTGCTGCGCGTCGATCCCTCCGAAGAACATGACTGGAAGGCGTATGCCAAGAGCCTCGTCCTCTTCTCCGTCTTCTCCTGGATCGCGCTCTACCTGATCCTGCGCACCCAGGGCATCCACCCCTTTAACCCCGAAGGCTTCCACTCGGGGCCGTGGGATGTCAGCTTCAACACCACCTCCTCCTTCGTCTCCAACACGAACTGGCAGTACTACGGCGGCGAAACGACGCTCACCTACTTCTCGCAGATGGCGGGGTTGACGGTGGAGAACTTCGTCACCCCGGCGGTCGGCATCTGCGTCCTGCTCGCCTTCATTCGCGGCATCATCGGCCGCAGCGGCCCCGGCCTCGGCAACTTCTGGGCGGATCTGACCCGCAGCCTCTTCTACGTGCTGCTGCCGCTCTCCGTGATCGTCGGCCTGGTCCTGGTCTCCCAGGGCGTCGTGCAGACGCTCAGTGGCGCCAGCATCGCGAAGACGGTCGAGGGGGCCGAACAGGCTCTGGCGATGGGCCCGGCGGCATCGCAGATCGCGATCAAGCAGCTGGGGACCAACGGCGGCGGTTTCTTCAACGTCAACTCCGCTTACCCGTTCGAGAACGCGAATGCCCTGACGAACTTCATCGAGCTGCTCTCGATCATCCTCATACCAGCGGCCCTCACCTACACCTACGGGAAGATGGTCGGCCGCCAGCGCGAGGGCTGGTCGATCTTCGCCGCGATGCTGGCGATCTACCTCGCCTTCGTGATCGTGATCATCCCCGCCGAGCAGCACGGCACTCCCGCCGAGCACGCCGCCGGCACCCCGACCAAGGCGATCGCCGGCTCGACCGGCGGCAACATGGAAGGCAAGGAGCAGCGCAACGGGATCACCGAGTCGGCGCTGTGGGGAACGACGACGACCGTCACCTCCAACGGCTCGGTCAACTCCGCCCTCGACTCCTTCACGGGCCTCGGCGGCGCCGTGCCGATGTCTGGACTCGGCACCAGCGAGGTCGTCTTCGGCGGCGTCGGCACCGGTCTGTACTCGATGCTGCTCTACGTTCTGCTCGCCGTCTTCATCGGCGGGCTGATGGTCGGCCGAACGCCGGAGTACCTGGGCAAGAAGATCCAGGCGCGAGAGATCAAGCTGGTCTCGCTCGGCATCCTCGTCACGCCGCTCGCGGTGCTGGCGACCACCGGGCTGGCGGTCGCGACGCGTGCAGGGTTGCGCTCGATCTACCAGGCCGGTCCGCAGGGGTTCTCCGAGTCCCTCTACGCCTACCTTTCGCAGGCCAACAACAACGGCTCCGCCTTCGCCGGCTACACCGGCTTTCTGCAGCCCAACGCGCCCGGCAACCACGGCGCCTACGGGATCTCTTTCGCCGACCTGCTCGGCGGTGCGACGATGACCCTCGCCCGCTTCCTGCCGATCATCCTCGTGCTCGCCGTCGCCGGATCGCTGGCCGGCAAGAAGGTCTCTCCCGCCGGCCCAGGCACGATGCGGACCGACACTCCGACCTTCGTCATCCTGCTGATCGGGGTCGTCATCCTGGTCGGCGCCCTCACCTTCTTCCCCGCCCTCCTGCTCGGCCCGATCGTGCAGAGCCTGACCACGAGGCTCTTCTGAGATGCGCCGTATGGTCATCACTTCGATTCTCGCCGTGATCTCCTTCACGCTGGTCTTCGGCCTCGCCTACCCGCTGGCGATGACCGGCATCTCTCAGGTCGTCTTCCCCGGCAAGGCGGACGGCTCGAAGGTGACGGTCAACGGCAAGCTTGTCGGCTCGAGCTTGATCGGCCAGTCGTTCTCGCGGCCGGTGATCGGCAAGAACGGCAAGCCCAAGCTCGACGAAGAAGGGGAAGAAGTCCTCGCCCCCGACAAGCGCTACTTCCAGCCGCGGCCCTCGCAGTCTGGCTACTCTGCAAACGCCGCGTTCTTCAGCAACTCCGGCCCCAACAGCGTCGAAGAGCGCGAAGCGGTGCGGGAAAACCTCGCCGCCTACGTGGCGCTGGAGAAGCCCTACGACAAATCGCTGACCAAGGCCGACGTACCGGTCGACGCGGTCACCATGTCCGGCTCGGGCGTCGACCCGGAAATCTCCGAAGCCAACGCGCTGATCCAGGCCCACCGGATAGCGGCCGTGCGCAAGCTGCCGCTCTCCAAGGTCGAAGACTTGATCTCGGCCCACACCAACGGCCGCTTCCTCGGCGTCTTCGGGGAGTCCGGCGTAAACGTTCTGCAACTCAACCTCGCACTCGACAAGGAAGCACCGATCAAATGACCACCGAAACCCAGGCCCGATCCCTCTTCGACCCCGAGATCCTGCGCCCCGCCCTGCTCGAGTCCCTCCGCAAGCTCGACCCGCGCGTGCAGGCCCGCAATCCGGTGATGTTCGTGGTCGAGATCGGCGCGGTGATCACCACCGTGGCCTGGCTGATCATGGTCTTCGGCGGCAAGCCACTAGGTGGCGGCCACGAGCCCTCCTGGTTCACCTTCAGCGTCACCGTCTGGCTTTGGCTGACGGTCGTCTTCGCCAACCTCGCCGAGGCCCTGGCGGAGGGGCGCGGCCGCGCCCAGGCGGCAAGCCTGCGGGCGATGCGCACCGAGGCGACCGCGAAGATGCGCGACGGCAGCGAGAAGTCCGCCGCCGAGCTCGTCCGCGGCGACGTAGTCGTCGTCGAGGCGGGGGAGGGCATCCCCGGCGACGGCACCGTGATCGAGGGCATCGCCTCGGTCGATGAGTCGGCTATAACCGGCGAGTCCGCGCCGGTCATCCGCGAGGCCGGTGGCGATCGCAGTGCCGTCACCGGTGGGACCAAGGTGCTCTCCGACCGGATCGTCGTCGAAATCACCCAGGAACCGGGAAAGTCGTTCCTCGATCGCATGATCGCCCTGGTCGAGGGCGCCGAGCGGCGCAAGACGCCCAACGAGATCGCCCTCGGAATCTTTCTTGCCGCCCTCACCCTGATCTTCGTCATCGTCGTCGTCTCGCTGCGCCCCTTCGCCCTCTTCGCCGGCACCGAACTATCCGAGACGACCCTGATTGCCCTGCTGGTCGCGCTGATCCCAACCACGATCGGCGCCCTGCTCTCGGCGATCGGGATCGCCGGCATGGACCGGCTGGTGCGCCGCAACGTGCTCGCCCTCTCCGGCCGCGCCGTCGAGGCCTCCGGCGACTGCGACGTGCTGCTGCTCGACAAGACCGGGACGATTACGCTGGGCAACCGCGAGGCGGTCGAATTCATGCCGATGCCCGGTGTCGAGGTCGAGGAGCTGGCCGAGGCGGCACAGATGTCCTCGCTCTCCGACGAGACCCCCGAGGGCCGCTCGATCGTTGTTCTCGCCAAGACCTTTGGCATCCGCGAGCACACCTTCGCCGGCCATGAGCCGACCTTCGTCCCGTTCTCCGCGCAGACCCGGATGAGCGGTGTGGACTTCAATGGCACGCGCCTGCGCAAGGGCGCCGGCGACGCGATCGAAGACTGGGTTGCCTCAGAGGGCGGCCGCGCCCCAGCCGAGCTGCGGGCAGAGCTCGACCGGATCGGGCGCGAGGGGGGGACGCCGCTGGCGGTGGCACGCAACGAGCGCGTGCTCGGCGTCATCTACCTCAAGGACGTGATCAAGGAGGGAATGAACGTCCGCTTCGACCAGCTGCGGGCGATGGGCATCCGCACGATCATGGTCACCGGCGACAACAAACTGACCGCCGCCAAGATCGCCGAAGAGGCCGGCGTCGACGACTTCCTCGCCGAAGCGACCCCGGAGCGAAAGCTGGAGCTGATCAAGGAGCAGCAGGCCGACGGCCGCCTGATCGCGATGACCGGCGACGGCACCAACGACGCCCCGGCCCTGGCGCAGGCCGACGTCGGCGTCGCCATGAACACCGGCACCCAGGCGGCACGCGAGGCCGGCAACATGGTCGACCTCGATTCCAATCCGACCAAGCTGATCGAGATCGTCGAGGTCGGCAAGCAGCTGCTGATCACCCGCGGCGCCCTCACCACCTTCTCGATCGCCAACGACGTCGCCAAGTACTTCGCGATCCTGCCGGCGATGTTCGCGGCCACCTACGCGGTCGGCAGCCAGGAAGGCCCGCTCGGCGCCCTCAACATCATGTCGTTGGGCACGCCGGAATCGGCGATCCTCTCGGCGGTGATCTTCAACGCCCTGATCATCCCGCTGCTGATCCCGCTCTCCCTGCGCGGCGTCCGCTACCGGCCGATCGGCGCCACCGGCCTGCTGCGCCGCAACATGCTGATCTACGGCCTCGGCGGCCTGATCGTCCCCTTCGTCGGGATCAAGGCGATCGACCTCGTCGTCCACAACCTGCTCGGGGCGTGAGATGCCCGCCGACGGCCCGATTCCCGCTGAAGTAGGAGGGAAATCGGCCCAGCGGCCGCCGGGGGCGGGGCGCTACAAGATCTTCCTGGGGATGGCCGCCGGGGTGGGGAAGACCTACCGGATGCTGCAGGAGGGGCAGGCCGAGGCGGCCGCCGGGCGCGACGTCGCGATCGGCTACCTGGAGCCGCACAAGCGCCAGGAGACGACCGATCAGGCGCGCGGGCTGGAGGTGGTGCCGCGGCGCCGGGTCCCGGTCCGCGACGTCGTCGTCGAGGAGATGGACCTGCCGACGCTGCTGGCCCGCAACCCGGAGCTGGCGCTGATCGACGAGCTCGCCCACACCAACGCGCCCGGCCTCGTCCACGAGAAGCGCTACGAGGACATCGCCGACGTGCTCGAGGCGGGGATCGACGTCTTCTCCACCGTCAACGTCCAGCACCTGGAGTCGCTCAACGACCAGGTCGCCGAGCTGACCGGGGTGCGGGTGCGGGAGACGGTGCCGGACTCCGTGCTCGGCAGCGCTGACGAGGTGGTCCTGATCGACCTCACCCCGGAGGCGCTGATCGCCCGCCTGCGGGCCGGCAAAATCTACCCCGGCGAGAACGTCCAGGCGGCCCTCGACAACTTCTTCCGGATCGAGAACCTGGCGGCGCTGCGCGAGGTCAGCCTGCGCCAGGTCGCCGAGGACGTCGAGTCGAAGCGGCTCGTCTTCAGCCAGGGCGAGCCGGTCGGCACCCGCCAGGAGGAGCGGATGTCCGCCGACGCCCCGAAGGCGGTCGGCGAGCGCCTGCTGGCGCTGGTCCGCCCCCAGCCCAGCTCGCAGCGGCTGGTCCGCCGCGCCTGGCGCTCGGCCCAGCGGCTCGGCACCGACCTCGACCTGCTCTGGGTGAAGCCGCCCGGCAGGCCCGTCGAGGGCGAGCAGGAGCGCCAGGTGACGGCGCTGCGCCAGCTTGCCTCGGTGCTCGGCGCGACGCTGCTGATCGAGGAGCACGACGACCTCGTCGCCGCCGTCGCCCGCGTCGTCCGCGAGCGCGGCTCCACCTACATCATGGTCGGCGAGGCCGACTCGCCCCGCGGCTTCGCCCGCCTGCGCGAACCGCTGCCGCAGCGGCTGATGCGCGCCACCCCGCCCGGGGTCGACGTGCGGATCGTCGCCCACCGTGGCCTCAAGGAAGTCAGGGAGGAGGAGCGATGATCGAGCACGTGCTGGTCGGCGTGGCGCTGGTCGCCGGCCTCGGCGGCGGTTACCTGATCGCCCGCTCGCGCCTGCGCGGGGGTCGCTCCGAGCGCCCCGACGCCGTCCACCAGATCCTCCTCCCCTTCACCGGCACCGAGGTCTCGCGGCGGGCGCTCGACGCGGCCCTGCGCCTGGCCCGGGCCGAGGAAGCGACGCTGATGCCGGCCTACCTGGCGACGGTGCCGAAGCGGCTGCCGCTGGAGTGCGCGATCCCGGGCGAGGCGACCCGGGCGATGCCGATGCTGGAGGCGATCGAACAGCGGGCGACCGCCCAGGGGGTGCCGGTCGACGCCCGGATCGAGCGCGGGCGCTCCTACCGCCACGCGCTCGAGCGCCTGCTCGGGCGCGAGACCTTCGACCGGGTCGTGGTCCCCGCCAGCGCCACCGGCGGCACCGGCTTCTCCGGCGACGACCTGGTCTGGCTGCTGCGCAAGGCCCCGGCCGAGGTGCTGATCCTGCGCCCCGGCCCCGAGGACAAGCGGGTGGTCAGCGCCACCGCGACGAACGGGAACGGGCGAGCCGCGCCGCGATCCGGCTAGCCTGGATCACACCCCGCTAGGTTGCCGCGGTGCCTCCAAGCGAGCGACCGGGCTTAGCCGAGATCCTCAGGGAGTGGGGCCGCGTCGGCTGCATCGGCTTCGGCGGCCCGCCCGCCCACATCGCCCTCTTCCGCCAGCTCTGCGTCGAGCGGCGCGGCTGGCTGACCGCGCCCGAGTTCGAGGACGCGATCGCCGCCTGCAACCTGCTGCCCGGCCCGGCCTCGACCCAGCTGGCGATCTTCTGCGCCTGGCGGGTGGGGGGAGCGCGGGGGGCGCTGCTGGGCGGGCTCGGCTTCGTCCTGCCGGGGCTGCTGGCGATCCTGGCGCTCTCGGTCCTCTTCCTCGCCGGCTCGCCGCCGGTCTGGGTGCAGGGAGCGGGGGCGGGCGCAGGAGCCGCGGTCGCGGCCGTCGCCGTCCGCGCCGGGGTCGGGCTGGTCCCCGCCAGCTGGGCCCGCGCGGTCGCCCACGGCCGCTGGCTCGCCTACGCCCTGCTCGGCGGCCTCGCCGCGGCCCTGGTCGGCGCCTGGCTGGTCCTCGTGCTCGTCGCCTGCGGGCTGGCGGAGATCGCTCTGCGGCGCGCCTGGAGCCCGAGCGAGGGCCTGCGGCTTCACGCCTGGCCGCTGCTGGCGCTCGCGGCCGGCGCCACCGGCGGCCTGCTCGCCCTCGCCTGGACGGCGCTCAAGGTCGGCGCCCTCTCCTACGGCGGCGGCTTCGTGATCGTGCCGCTGATGCAGGCCGACGCCGTCGACCGCTACCACTGGATGAGCGCGCCGCAGTTCCTCAACGCCGTCGCCCTGGGACAGGTGACGCCGGGACCGGTCACCCACACCGTCGCCGTCGTCGGCTATGCCGCAGCGGGGATCGGCGGCGCGCTGCTGGCCGCCTTCGTCGCCTTCCTGCCCTCCTTCTCCTTCGTCCTGCTCGGCGCCCGCCACTTCGACCGCCTGCGCCGCAACCCCCGCGTGCTCGCCTTCCTCGACGGCGCCGGCCCGGCCGCGGTCGGCGCCATCGTCGGCTCCGCCGTGCCTCTGGCGCTGGCGCTCAGCGAGCCCTGGCAGGCGGCGGTCCTGGCCGCGGCGGCAGCGGCGCTGCTTCTTGCCCAGCGCGGCGTCGTCGCGGTGCTTCTGGCCGCCGGCGCGGTTGGCGCCGTGGCCGGCCTGCTCGGCGCCGCAGTTCCCGGCTCCTGAATTGGTCGCACCCAGATCATGCGCCGCGGCCGAGCCGGGCGAGTCGCCTAGTCTCTGGGCGCATGCTCCGCAGCTCTCGCTCCAGGGCTCTCGCCGCCGCTCTCGCCGGAGTCGTCGGCTACGACCTGCTGCAGCGCCGGCGGGCGGTCCTGCGCAACTTCCCGATCGTCGGCCACCTGCGCTACGCGCTGGAGGCGTTCGGTCCCGAGCTGCGCCAGTACATCGTCACCTCGAACAACGAGGAGCGACCCTTCTCGCGCGATCAGCGCCGCTGGATCGCCGCCTCCTCGGAGGGTCGGTCCAACCTCTTCGGGTTCGGCACCGACGATGAGATGGAGGCGGTCGAGAACCTGCTCATCATCAAGCACTCGCCGTTTCCGGCGCCCGAGCCGGCGCCCGGGGATCCCGGCGCCGCGCCGGACTTCAGCGTCCCCGCCGCCAAGGTGCTGGGCGCCGCCCACGGCCGCCGCCGCGCCTTTCGCCCGGCCTCGCTGGTCAACGTCTCCGGGATGAGCTACGGCTCGCTGTCGCCGGTCGCGGTCGAGGCGCTGAACCGCGGCGCCGCCCTCGCCGGCTGCCTGCAGAACACCGGCGAGGGAGGGCTCGCGCCGGCCCACCGCCACGGCGGCGAGCTGGTCTTCCAGATCGGCACCG
Organism: uncultured Solirubrobacterales bacterium; assembly: GCA_963785775.1. Lineage (GTDB taxonomy): Bacteria > Actinomycetota > Thermoleophilia > Solirubrobacterales > 70-9 > VAYN01. The sequence continues at coordinate 1,152,811 of CAWAWH010000003.1, forward strand.
GCTACTTCGGCTGCCGCGACGAGCGCGGCCGCTTCAGCCTCGAGCGGTTGCGTGAGCGGGTCGGGCAGGCGCCGGTGCGGGCGATCGAGGTCAAGCTCTCCCAGGGCGCCAAGCCGGGGCTCGGCGGCCTGCTGCCGGGCGTCAAGGTGACGCCGGCGATCGCCGAGTGCCGCGGCGTCCCGGTCGGTGAGGACTGCGTCAGCCCACCGGCCCACTCGGAGTTCTCCGATGTCGACGGGCTGATCGAGTTCGTCGAGCGGATCGCCGCCGACACCGGGCTGCCGGTCGGGATCAAGTCGGCGGTGGGGGAGGGAGAGTTCTGGCAGGCGCTGGCCGAGCGGATGGCGGCGAGCGGCGGCGGGCCGGACTTCGTCACCGTCGACGGCGGCGAGGGCGGCACCGGGGCGGCGCCGCTCGCCTTCGCCGACCACGTGGCGCTGCCGTTCAAGCTCGCCTTCGCCCGCGTCTACTCGACCTTCGCCCGCGAGGGACTGGCCGAGGACGTGGTCTTCGCCGGCTCGGGCCGGCTCGGCTTCCCCGACTCGGCGCTGTTCGCCTTCGCCCTCGGCTGCGACCTGATCAACGTCGGCCGCGAGGCGATGATGTCGATCGGCTGCATCCAGGCACAGCGCTGCCACACCGGCCGCTGCCCGACCGGGGTGGCGACGCAGTCGCGCTGGCTGATGCACGGGCTCGACCCGGAGCTGAAGTCGAGCCGCGCCGCCAACTACCTGGTCGCCTTTCGCGCCGAGCTCCTGGCCCTGGTGCGTTCCTGCGGCGTCGTCCATCCGGCACTGGTCACTCCCGAGCACATCGAAATCGTCTCCGAGCGCTACGGGTCCGCGCCGCTCGCCGAGGTCTTCGGCTACGCGCCGGACTGGCCGCTGCTGTCGGCCGATCGGCGCCATCGGATCGAGGACGCGCTGGCCCAGACGGGAGCGGAGCCGGGCGCGTAGCGTCCGGCTCCGAGTGGGGGGCTGCGCCTTCCGATCAGCGCGGCGCCAGGCCCATTCGCAACGCCCCCGCCGCCTCCAGCATCGCCGCCCGGGCGGTACGGCTGATCGCGGTCTGGTTGGCGAAGCTGTGGACCAGGCCGGGGTGGCGCCGCAGCGCCACCCTGACGCCGGCGTCGCGCATCCTCAGCGCGTAGGCCTCGGCCTCGTCGCGCAGCGGGTCGAAGCCGGCGGTGGCGACGTAGGCGGGAGGGAGGCCGGAGAGGTCCGGGGCCAGCAGGATCGAGACCCGGGGATCGGTGGCGTCGGTCCCCGGCGGCAGATAGGCGCGTTCGAAGGCCTCCATGTCGCCTTTGGTCAGCAGGAAGCCCTCGGCGAAGAGCCGCCGCGAGGGCAGGTCCCCGGCCGAGTCGGTCGGCGGGTAGATCAGCAGCTGCATCGCCGGCATCGCGCCGCCCCCGGCCCGCGCCAGCAGGCAGACGACGGCGGCCAGGTTGGCGCCGGCGCTGTCGCCGGCGACGCCGATCCGCTCCGGGTCGATCCCCAGCTCGGCGGCGTTGGCGACCGCCCAGGCGAACCCGGCCCAGGCGTCCTCGACCGCCGCCGGGAAGGGATGCTCGGGAGCCAGCCGGTAGTCGAGCGCCAGCACCGCCGTCCCCGCCGAGGCGGCGAGGAAGCGGCAGAGCCCGTCGTGGGTGTCGAGGTCGCCGATCACCCAGCCGCCGCCGTGGAGGTAGAGGGTGAGCGGCATCGACGCGCCGGCCCGCAGGCCGCCGGGGACGTAGAGGCGGGCCGGGATCGGGCCGCCCTGGCCGGGGATCTCCAGCCCCTCCACCCGCGCCATCGGGATCGGCGGCTGGGCGTCGGTGATCCTGGCCTCGATCCGCGCGTGGACCCGCGCCTCCTCGACGTTCATGCCGTCGAAGAAGGAGGCGCTTTCGGCCAGCTCCGCCATCCTCAGCAGCGCGTGGGTGTCGCTCGCCATCGTCTGCCCGTCGATCGTTGACGGCGGCCCGAACAGCCGCCGCTGCGCCCGCGGCGAGAGCCCGAGGACCCGCTTCAGGATCCGGTGCTCGGCGCGCGGCGGGAGGCGAGGGAGGGAGGCCATCGGCGTCGTCAGGCTACGCCAATGCGGAGCGATGTCACACTTCGGCCACACCGGCGCGAGGTAGCGTCGGTCCCAGGGCGATGGAGGCGACGGCGACAGCGGAGGTCGAGACGGGCGCTCCGGCGCAGGCGATTCGCGGCCTCCCGCCCGGCCCGCGGATGTCGCGGGCGCTGCAGACGGCGATCTGGTCGCGCCGGGCGCAGTGGATGCTGGAGCAGTCCCGCGCCCGCTTCGGCGACATGTTCACGCTGACGATCGCCAACGAAGGGGCCTGGGTGATGGTCTCCGACCCGGCCGCGGTGAAGCAGGTCTTCACCGGCGACCCGCGCGTCTTCCACGCCGGCGAGGGTAACCAGATCCTGCGCCCGATCCTCGGCGACAACTCGGTCCTCGTCCTCGACGAGAAGCCGCACATCGGCCAGCGCAAGCTGCTGCTGCCGCCCTTCCACGGCGAGCGCATGCAGGGCTACGGCGAGAAGATGAGGGAGATCGCCGCCCGCGAGATCGAGGGCTGGCCGACCGGCATCCCCTACAAGCTGCGGCCACGGATGCAGGCGATCACGCTGGAGATCATCCTCGAGACCGTCTTCGGCGTCCACGACAGGGCGCGCATGGACCCGCTGCGGGCGGCGCTGCGCGACTTCCTCGACCTCACCACCGACCCGCGCCTGCTGTTGCCGGTGATCCTGATCGGCCCCGAGCGGATCCGCCGCATCCCCGCTTTTCGCCGGCGCGTCGACCGCGTCGACGAGCTGATCCACCGCGAGATCGCCGAGCGCCGCGCCGCCGAGGACCTGGCCGAGCGCGACGACATCCTCTCGATGCTGGTCGCCGCCCGCCACGACGACGGCAGCCCGATGAGCGACGCCGAGATCCGCGACGAGCTGCTGACCCTGCTCGTCGCCGGCCACGAGACCACCGCCACCGCCCTCTCCTGGGCGATCGAGCGCCTCGCCCGTCACCCGGAGAAGCTCGATCGACTGCGCGCCGAGGCCCTGGCAGGGGGAGACGAGCCCTACCTGACGGCGACGATCCAGGAGACGCTGCGGCTGCGACCGGTGATCGTGCTCGTGATCAGGAAGCTGACCGAGCCGGTCGAGATCGGCGGCTACGAGCTGCCCGCCGGCGCCCGCGTCACTCCCAGCATCCACCTCGTCCACCGCGACCCCGCGACCTACCCGGAGCCGGATCGCTTCCTCCCCGAGCGCTTCCTCGACAACCCGCCCGGCACCTACACCTGGATCCCCTTCGGCGGCGGCGTCCGCCGCTGCCTCGGCGCCGCCTTCGCCCAGTTCGAGATGGCCGTCGTCCTCGAGGAGCTGGTCAAGCGCCACCAGATCCGCCCCGCCAACCCGAAGTCCGAGCGCCCCTTCCGCCGCGCCATCACCGAGACCCCCCGCCACGACGCCGAGGTCGTGCTCGGCTAGGGATCGCCACTCAGCAGGGAGGGCCGACCGGGCGGTTCGGGCCCGGTTCGAGCCGTTGCAGCGGCTTCTCGCCCAGCGCCCGCAGGAAGCGGGCCATCTCCCGGCCCGAGTTGGTTTCGCTGCCGTCCCGATAGCACGGGTAGGCCCGCGGCTCACCTGTTGTGGTCGCCCAGCCCCACTCGGTCCAGGGGTAGCCGGGGAGGGCGGTGGCGATCGGCTGGCCGGCCTTCACCACGCTGCCAGCCGCCGCCAGGCCGGTCAGGTGCTCGGCGACGTAGACGCTGGCTCCGGCATGGTCGCCGTTCAGCAGCTGGTACCAGATGAAGGCGCCGCCGGGCCAACCCGATTTCATCGAAGAGCCGAGGACCCGCGCCCGCCCGATCGCCAGCACCGGCTCCGCCCGGTTGGGCATGTAGTCGACTCCCATGTCGGTGCGGCTGACGCTCCAGCTGCCGGTCGCGAAGGGGTTCACGTAGCCGCCGCTGGCCTGCGGCTTCGGTTCGGAGCCCGGCGCCGCCGCGCCGCCGGGCGCGGCCATCGCCTGAGAGCAGGCGAGCGCGACCGTGACGAAGACCCCTGCGGCCCCGATCGCAATCCACAGCTTCTGCCTGGTCGTGCGCAAACCAATCTCCTTCGTCGGCCTGCGGGGTTAGCTGACGGGCTGGCGCTGAAGAAGCCTGCGCCCCCCTGGTGAGGGGTTCGCCCCAAAGTCTCTGGTTCCCCCGCTCCCGAGCCAAAGCTCGGGATTCGGCGTACCGGTTCTCCGGAACGGCGGCAGTTAACCACAGCCGGCGTCGCCGTGAGGATCAGGTTGCCCAGGAGGGCTTCGGGCCGGCGAAAGCCGGATCGGATGAGATCCTCGCAGCCTCCCAGCTCCGGACCTGGTCGATTGTGAATGCGAGGCGGAAGCGGAAGTAGAGCCAGCGGCGGATGAAGGTGACCCGGCAATCGTGGGTGATCGCCGAGAGGCGCGGGGATGCTTCGGCTTTCTCACGCGGCACGGCGACGATCTCGCGGAAGTTGGCAAAGCCCGGCTCTGCCTCCGCGCCCCAGGGTGGGAGGAAGAAGGTGTGGGCGACGGCGACACGGCGCTCTCCGTCGCGCTCGCTGTACCCGGTCACCACGAGGCTGCGAAGGAAGTCGTCGCCGAGATCGGAGAGCGGCCGCACCCGAACGACCTGGATCGCCTTGACGGCGTCCTTCTTCAGCTCACAAGTGGGGTGGACGATCTGCGCGGCGAGCCATTTGTCCCTGCCAACCGTGGGACCGGCGATCACGTCTCCCTGGCGAATGGGATGATTGTCCGCGTCGTCTGCCGAGACGTAGTACTCGTCCGCGTCGAGATACCAGGAGTCGCTCACAGCTCGAAGTCGGCCTCGTCCTCGAGTGCCTTTTGCGGCTGAGCGTCGGGAAGGGCGATCCACGGCTCGCCGTCCTCACCCTGGGTGAACGCGATCGGCACCCCCGCCGAGAAGCGGTTCAGCGCCCGCCAGTCGAAGGGGATCTCGATGCCGAGGTTGCGCAGCGTCTGCGAGGGAATCGCGGCCCCGGACGCGACGGCAGCCATCAGAAGCGGCAGCGTTTCCCGCAGCCTCTCCGCCTGCGCCAGCTCTTCGACCACCGCCGGCGGCATCAGGTACCCATCGACCTCCCCGCGGTTGGAGATCGGCACCGCCTCCCCCTTCTCCACGGTCTCCCGCAGCACCTCGGAGAGGTGGTTCTTCAGCCGGCGATGCCCAACCGCCTCGGCATGAACCCGGATCGCCATCTCATCAATGTAGCAACAACTGTTGCCACATAACTAACGAGCTGAGGCTCAGCCGCAGCCGGTGTTGTTGCCGCAGCTGCTGCAGGTGTAACAGGACCCGGTCCGCTGCATCATGCCGCCGCACTGCTCGCAGGCCGGGCCGAGGTCGAGTCCGGACATCTTCGCCGGGACCACCGGCGGCGTGTCGGTGAAGGCCGCCGCCGCGGGGACGGGCTCGCCCCTCTTGGCCTTTGCCGCCGCGCCGTTGCCGGGCTTGGCCTGCCCGTTGCCACCGCCGTTGCCGCCGTTGGCCGGGCCGGCGGTGTCGGTGGCGATCCCGAGGCCGAGCTGCGAGGTCTCCGCTTCCTTCTTGTTGCGGACCTCCTGGGTCATGATCCCCAGTTCCTCGAGCGTTTCCGTGTCGTCGATGAAGCGGCTCGCGACCCATCGCATGATGTAGTCCGGCAGCGATTTGGCGAAGGGGATCTCCGGGTTCTGGGTCATCCCCTCCGGCTCGAAGCGCATGTAGCTGAACTTGCGCACGAAGTCTTCGAGCGGGACCCCGTACTGGAGGCCGAGCGAGATCGCCGTCGCGAAGGCGTTCATCAGCCCCCGCATCGTCGAGCCCTCCTTGCCGATGTCGGTGAGGAAGATCTCGCCGACCGAGCCGTCCTCGTATTTGCCGGCGGTGATGTAGCCCTCGTGACCGGCGATCGAGAACTTGTGGGTGATCGATTCGCGCTCGCGCGGCATCCGCTTGCGCTCCGGCGGCAGCACCACGACCTCGGCCTCGGCGCCCTTCTCCTCCTGGGCATCGGTGCGCAGCGCCTGCGCCGTCTTCGAGCCGTCGCGATAGATCGCCAGCGCCTTCAGCCCACCCTTCCAGCCGCGCGTGTAGGCGTCGGCGATGTCGGCGACCGTCGCCGACTGCGGCATGTTTACGGTCTTGCAGATCGCGCCCGAAATGATCGGCTGGACGCCGCCATCATGTCGATGTGGCCGTTGTGGTGGATCGCCCGCTCACCGACCGCGACGTCGAAGACCGGCAGGTGCTCGTCCTTCAACCCCGGCGCGCCGACGATCGTGCTCTTCTCGGAGATGTGGGCGTTGATCTGGTCGATCTCCGGCTCGGAGTAGCCCAGCGTTCCAGCGCCATCGGGACGACTGGTTGACGATCGTCATCTGCCCGCCGCCGACCAGCTCCTTGAACTTGACCAGCGAGAAGTCAGGCTCGACTCCGGTGGTGTCGCAATCCATCAGGAAGCTGATCGTCCCGGTCGGCGCCAGCACCGTCGCCTGCGCGTTGCGGTAGCCGTGCTCCTCGCCCAGCTCGACCGCCTCGTCCCAGGCCCGCTGCGCCGCCTCCAGCAGCTCGCCCTTGATCCCGGTCGGGTCGATGTCGTGGGAGGCGTCGCGGTGCATCCGCATCACCCCGTTGTGCGGCTCGCGATTCTTCTCGTAGGCCTCGTATGGACCCGTCGCCCCGGCGGCGATCAGCGCCGACTGGCGGTAGGCGCGGCCGGTCATCAGCGCCGTGATCGCGGCGGCGACGTTGCGGCCGGCGTCGGAGTCGTAGGGGAGGCCGTCCGACATCAGCAGGGCGCCGAGGTTGGCGTAGCCGAGCCCGAGCTGGCGGAAGCGGTTGGCGTTCTCGGTGATCTCCTCGGTCGGGTAGGAGGAGAAGCCGACCACGATCTCCTGTGCCAGGAAGACGATGTCGACCGCGTGCTCGAACGGCTCGACGTCGAAGCTGCCGTCCTCGCGGCGGAATTTCATCAGGTTGAGCGAGGCCAGGTTGCAGGCCGAGTCGTCGACGTGCATGTACTCACTGCAATTCGCGACGACGAAGCCGTCGACGATGTAGGAGTGATGCAGAGGCTCGGTGAGGTTGTAGACGGCCTCCTGGCCGTCGGCCTCGCGCCTGACGAGCCTGGTGTCGGCCTTGGTCGCGTACCGCCCGGTCTCGCTCAGCATCGCCGCCAGCGCGGCGTTCTTGCGCGGGGTCGAGAATCCGACCTCATCGGCGAAGCGGACCAGGTCCGAGCCGGTGATCCGCAGGTCGAAGCCCTCGCGGGACTCATACTCGACCATCGTTCCGTCCTTGCGGGTATAGCTGAAAGACGGGCTTCCCGACTCGGAGATCCTGTAGATCCGGCCACGGACGCCGAAGCTGCTGAGCATCCGCTGCACGTCCTCGAGCAGCGCTCTGCTGCGGCTGCCAAGCCCGACGTAGCGGCTTGCCTTGCCGGCGGACTCGACGCGAGAGACGCAGCCGTCGGCGCCGAACAGCCCCCGCAGGAAGGCGGACTGGATATCCGTAGGAGCGGCGAAGACCGACTCCGGCACTCGCTTGTCGTGCGCCCGGGCGGAGTGAACGCCGAGTCCGCGGAACAGCTGGCGCACGGCGGAGCTGCCGGCGCGCAACTGCACCGTGCCGTTCTCCATCTCCTGCCTCGAGACTCCGCCGATCAGCTCGGTCAGCTTCTCCTCGTGCCAATCGGTGAGCCCGTCGGCGATGTCGTCGCCGCCGTAGACCCACTCCGTCTGCGTCTCAGTCAGGCAGCCATCGCCGATCAGGTGTCCCGTCAACTCACCCAGTGAGGTGTCCCAGTGCGTCGGCAGCTCCTTGTAGGTGACCGAGCCGCCGCGAACGAACGACTTGGCGTGCTCTGAAACCCGGACCGGCAGCTCGGCTGAGGCGTGCTCGGCCGGGGTTGCCGTGTCGTTGAGCATGACGCGGTCCGCGGTAGTCAGGTCCTCCGCCGCCACATAGCCACGGTTCAGCGTCCAGATCTTGTGGTTGGGAGTGCAGCGGAGGCTGGCCCCATTGGCGAAGCGGAGGCGAACGATCGGGTTGATGCCGGTCTGCATCACCTGGAGGGGGAGCTCGTGAGCACCCCGTCGCGCTTCGGGCGCCGCTGCGAGCCGTTCTCACCCGCCGTTTGCCGGTGCGTGTAGACCTCGATGTCCTCTCCGCCTTCGATGCGCTCGTAGAGGTCCGCGATCGGCATCAGGCCCTTGGTCGTGTGTACGCGAGCGTCGCCGGGGAAGCACGGGTTCGACGCGTTGATCCGGCCCGACTCCGGGCAGGTGTGCCAGCGGTTGATCGTGGTGTCGTACTGGATGCCGGGGTCGGCGCAGCGCCAGGCGGCGTCGGCGATCTGGTTCATCAGCTCGCGCGCGTCCAAGGTCTTCACCGGCTCGCCCGTGGTGCGGGCGGTCAGGTGCCACTCCTCGCCCGCCGCGACCGCCTCCATGAAGTCGTCGGTGACCCGCACCGAGTTGTTCGCGTTCTGGTACTGGATCGAGGTGAAGCCCTCGCCGTCGATCGACATGTCGAAGCCGGCGTCGCGCAGCGCCTCGGCCTTCTTCTCCTCGTCGGCCTTGCACCAGACGAAGTGCTCGATGTCCGGGTGGTCGACGTCGAGCACCACCATCTTCGCCGCCCGCCGCGTCTTGCCGCCGGACTTGATCGTCCCCGCCCAGGCGTCGGCGCCGCGCATGAAGCTGACCGGCCCGCTGGCGGTGCCGCCCTTCTGCAGCGGCTCCATCGAGCCGCGGATGTTGGAGAGGTTGATGCCGGAGCCGGAGCCGCCGCGGAAGATCTTGCCCTCTTTGGTGTTCCAGTCGAGGATCGACTCCATCGTGTCCTCGACGCTGAGGATGAAGCAGGCCGAGCACTGCGGCGTCTCCTCGAAGCCGACGTTGAACCAGACCGGCGAGTTGAAGGCCGCCTTCTGGTTGAGCAGGATCGAGGTCAGCTCCATCTCGAAGGCGTCGGCGTCCTCCTCGGAGGCGAAGTAGCCGCCCTCGCGGCCCCAGTTGGAGATCGTCCCGGCGACGCGGCCGATCATCTGTTTGACCGAGCTCTCGCGCTCGGGGCTGCCGAGCTGGCCGCGGAAGTACTTCTGGGCGACGATGTTGGTCGCGTTCTGGGACCAGCTCTTGGGGAACTCGACCCCGCGCTGCTCGAAGGCCGGGCTCTCGGGATTGCCGATCACCGCGTCGCGGATCTCCCACTCGACCTCGTCGAACGGGTGCACGCCGGCGGTCGAGAACCGCCGCTCTATCGAGAGGCCCTGCAGACCGTTTTCGGTGAGCTGGTGGCGGTCTTGGACATCGAACTTCTCCTCTCGCAGCGACTTTCAGGGGTAACTCCGCAGGATCGCTGACCGACCGGCGGAAAAAGTGATCGAAGTCGCAAAATGAGCACTTGGACGAGGCGGATGCGGTCCCCACATGGTGACAAGTCCGCTATCTCGGCGGATCGTCTTCGCCGGCGTCCGGGGTTGGGCCGCGCTACCCTGCGGACATGGTCGAAGACCTGCGCAGGGGGGCGGAGCGGATGGGCGAGCGGGCGACCGCCGCCCGCGACGCGATGGGAGAGCGGGCCACGGCCGCCAAAGAGGCTGTCGGCGAGCGCGCCAGCGCGGCCAAAGAGGCGACCGCCGACGCGATCGCGCTGGTCAAGCCGAAGCTGCGCGGCGTCTCCCACGAGTGGGCCTTCTTCCTCTCGCTCGGCTTCGGCGTCGCCCTGATCCTCTTCGCCAAGACCCCGAAGGCGACCCTCGCCGTCGCCATCTACGCCGTCAGCCTCTCCGCCCTGTTCGGCACCAGCGCCCTCTACCACCGGGTCAACTGGACCCGGCCGCAGGTGCGAGGGATGCGCCGCCTCGATCACTCGATGATCTTCTTCCTCATCGCCGGCACCTACACCCCCTTCGCCCTGCTGGTCCTCCGGCGCCCTCGCCAGCGCCATCCTCGTCGTCGTCTGGATCGGCGCGATCGCCGGCGCCATCGTCGAGATGATCTGGATCGACCACCCGAAATGGGTGGCGGCGATCATCTACCTCTCGCTCGGCTGGGTCGCCGCTCGTCGCCTTCCCGGAGCTGTGGACCTCGATGGGCGTCGCCGGCACGATGCTGGTCGCCGCCGGCGGCCTCCTATATACGGTAGGCGCGGTCGTCTACGCGACCCAGCGCCCCAACCCCAGCCCGGCCGTCTTCGGCTACCACGAGGTCTTCCACCTCCTCGTCATCGCCGCCGCCGTAGCCCACTTCTCCGCAATCGCCTTCTTCGCCCTCCCGCACGCTTGATATCCTTACCTATCTGCAAGGGTAAGGAGATTGAAATGGATATCGCCGCGAAGCTGACCTCGAAGGGTCAGATCACCATTCCCAAGGCTGTCCGCGACACGCTGGCCCTGAAGTCAGGCGATCAGGTGCTGTTCCGGGTCGAGGACCATCGGGCGATCATGGCGCGAACCGAGGACTTCCTCGACCTGGCCGGGTCGGTGCCCGTGCCGCCCGGCAAGCGCGGCGCTTCGTGGGAGGAGATTCGTCGTGAGGCGTGGCGGGCGCGCGGCGGGCGGTTGAAAGAACAGGCTTGACCGTCCTGCTCGATACGAACGTCGTGATCCGCCACCTGACCGGCGACCCACCGGAGATGGCGAGACGGGCGACACGGTCTCTCGGCCAGGAAGCCGAGCTGGTTCTCGTGGACGTGGTGCTGGCCGAGTGCGTCTACGTGCTTCAGTCGGTCTACGAAGTCGACCGGCCGCGCATCGCCGAGATGATGCGAGCGGCTTTGGCCATGCCGACGGTCTCAGCTGACGCCGAGCTCTTCCTTCGGGCCCTCGAGGTCTATGAGCTCGAGCGCCTCGACTTCGCCGAGGCCTATCTCGTGGCGAGGACGGAGCTGACCGGCATCGCGGCGGTCGCCTCGTTCGACAAGGGGATCGACCGGGTCGCGACGGTGGAGCGCATCGCTCCCTAGCGACGAGCGATGCATCGTCCATCTGTGGGATGACAAATGCATCGCTGGTGGGCGCGGATTACGCCGCGACCCGCTCGCGGGCGAATTCGTCGGCCTCCTCGGCGGCGGCGACCAGCCCGGCGAGGAACTCCTCCAGCTGCTCCGACTGCTGAGGGCCAGCTCCAGTCGGCCGTCGACTCGTAGCGGTCGGGCCCGCGCGACCGGCAGCTCGGCCTCGATCACGCGGCCGCCGAGGGCGCCGAGCACCTTTCGCGGCTCGGCCTGGGCCCAGACCGCGCCGAACATGCCGGTCGAGGCGCCGATCGCCGCTGCCGGCTTGCCGCCCAGGGCGCTCTGGCCGGCCGGGCGGGAGGCCCAGTCAGGGCGTTCTTCAACTGCGCCGGGGATCGAGTGGTTGTACTCCGGCGTCGCGATCAGGACCGCGTCGGCCTCGCGGACCGCCTCGCGCAGCTCCCGCACGGCCGCCGGCGTCTCGGTCGGTTCGACGTCCTCGTCGTAGGGCGGGATCTCGCTCAGGCCCTCGATTCGACCAGCTCCACTCCCGCGGGCAGCCGCTCGGCGGCCGTCCGCAGCAGGGCGCTGTTGAGCGAGTCCCGGCGCAGGCTGCCGGATATGCCCAGGACCCGCATCGTCACGCCTCCTTGACCAGCTCGAGCTCGACGCTGATGCGACCTGGTAGCCGAGGACCTCGCCGCCGCTGGGCAGCTCCGCCTGCCAGTCGAGCCCGAAGTCACGCCGGTCGACCGCCGTCGCGAGCGAGAGGCCGACCCGCTCGGAGCCGCCGAGGTCGGTGCCCAGCCGGCCGAACTTGCCGGTCGCGGCGACTCGACGGGTCTCGCCGCGGATCTCGAGGTCGCCCTCGAGCCGGACCGTGCCGTCGTCCTCGACGCTCAGCTCGGTCGAGCTGAACTTCGCCTGCGGGTAGCGCTCGGCGTCGAAGAGTTCGGGGCAAAGCAGGTGCCCCTTCAGCTGCTCCTCGTCGATGTCGACGCTGGCGACCTCGACGGTGCCGTCGAGCTCGGGCTCTCGCCGCCGTCAGCGTGGCCGCGTAGTCGTGGAAGCCGCTGCGGAAGGTGGAGATGCCGTTGTGGGTGATGGCGAAGTGGATCGCGGAGTGGACCGGGTCGACGGCTGTAGGTACCCGCCGGGATCTGCTGGTTGATGGTCTGCGTGCTCATCTCTTATGCCTTCCTCTCAAGACTGTTGCTTGCAATGATTGACGCAGAAACAATCTTAGCAGAAGTGCTTGTAGATACAACTATTGCTTCGGCAACGTTCATCTGCGATGATGGCGATAGATGAGAGCCACGACGCGACCGCAACCGCCCCCAAGGCCACCCGCCCCGTCACCACCCCGCACGGCGAAGCCTGGGCGCGCTCACCCGCACCCACGCCGCCGTCAGCCAGCGGCTGCAGGAGCGCTGGCCCAGGGCGACACCCGCCGCTGCCCTGGTACGAGGTCCTCGCCGCCGTCGCCGAGGCGCCGAGCAGCGGATGCGGATGGGCGACCTCGCCGAGGCCCTCGTCATCACCCGCGGCGGCCTCACCAAGCTGGTCGACCGCCTGGTCAAGGCGGGCCTGCTGGAGCGCACCTTCTGCGAGACCGATCGCCGCGTCAGCTACGCCACCCTGCTCCCGGCCGGCGCCACCCTGCTGGCGGAGATGCGCCCGGTGATAGTCGGCGAGCTCGAGGTCGCCTTCTCCGCCAACCTAGCGTCAAGCAGGCGAACGACCTCCGCAACAACCTCGACCGCGTCCGCTCCACCGCCTGCAGCGGCATCAGCCGGGACGGGCTCAGGCCAGCGACGCCGCGGCCCGCTCTTTGGCGGCCTCGACGATCGCCAGCACCGCCGCCTCCTGGCCCTCGCGCAGCAGCACGATCGGGTCGGGGTCGCCGTTGACGATCCCCTCGAAGAACTCTTGCGGTCCTGGTAGGTCGGCAGCGTCCCCTTCGCCCAGCCGCGGGCGTCGTTGAGGACGATCGCCAGCCGCGCGTACTCCTCGCCGAACAGCTCCGCGACCTCGCGCTTCATCCGCTTCGCCAGGGCGGGGGAGGCGCCGGCGGTGGAGATCGCGATCGCCAGCGGGCCGGTGCGGACGATCGCCGGCAGGATGAAGTTGCAGAGCGGCGGCACGTCGACGATGTTGACCAGCATCGCCCGCCGCTCGGCGTCGTCGAAGACGGCGATGTTGACGTCGGTGTCGTCGGTGCAGGCGATCGCCATGAAGACGCCCTCGAGGTCGGCCGCGCCGCCGTACTCGCGCCGCTCCCAGGCGATCGATCCCTCCTTCGCCAGATCCTCCAACTCCGGGTGGGCGACCGGCGCGATCAGGGTCACGTCGGCGTCGCAGGCGAGCAGCCCCTCGACCTTCTCCAGCCCGACGTCGCCGCCGCCGACGACGACGCAGTGCCGCCCCTTCAGTTTCAGGCAGGCGATGTAGAACGGAGTCTCGAGCATGTCCCGCACGCAGGACTGGTCGCAGATCCCCTTGCGGAGCTGGCAGACGCACTCCTTGCCGGCATAGGCCTGGGCGGGCATGGAAGGAAGGTTAGACTGGGGTTTCTGGGCGGCGCAGGGACCGGGGGGGTGGAAGTTAGACCGAGTCGAGGGTGCGGCGCAGGCCCTCGTCAAGGGTCGTCAGCGGGCGCCAGCCCAGCTCGCGCTCGGCGCGCCCGGCGTCGAGGGTGATCCGCTGCACCTCGCCGGCCCGCGGCGGCGCGAACTCGGGCTCGAAGCCCTCGACCCCGCCCAGCCGTCCCAGCGCCTCGGCCAGCTCCAGCACGTCGGTCTCGATGCCGGTGCCGAGGTTGACCGGGCCGCTCACCGTCGACTCCGCCGCGGCCAGCGCCGCCGCGACCACGTCGCCCACATATATGTAGTCGCGGGTCTGCTTGCCGTCGCCGTAGACGGTCGGCCGCCCGCCGCTGCGCAGCAGGCCGCAGAAGATCGCGATCACGCCCGCCTCTCCAAGCGGGTCCTGGCGCGGGCCGTAGACGTTGCCCAGCCGCAGCGCCACGCTGGAGAGCCCGTAGAGCCGCTCGTACAGCGCCAGGTAGCCCTCGGCCGCGAACTTGCTCTGGCCGTAGGCGGACATCGGCGCGATCGGCGCCCCCTCGTCCAGCGGCAGCTGCTGCCCGGCGCCCTCGCCGTAGATGGCGCCGCCGGTGGAGACGAAGACGACCCGCCCGGCCCCGCCGGCCCGCGCCGCGTCGAGCACGTTGGCGGTGCCGCCGACGTTGACCGCGGCGTCGAAGGCCGGGTCCTCCAGCGACTTGCGGACGTCGATCTGCGCCGCCAGGTGGAAGACCGCCTCGGGCCGCCGCTCGCTCGCCGCCGCGCTCAGCGCGGCGGCGTCGCGGATGTCGAGCTCGACCAGCTCGGCACCGGCCTCCAGGGCGTCGTCGAGGTTGCCCCGCCGCCCGGTCGAGAGGTCGTCGACCACCGTCACCTCGTCGCCGCGCGCCAGCAGCGCGTCGACCAAGTTCGAGCCGATGAACCCCGCGCCGCCGGTGACCAAGCACTTCATCAGGCGCCGATCCTAAGGGGATCGGCGGGAGGAAGGCGTGGCCGAGCCGTGAAAGCGCCCCCGAGCGCCCCTGCTACCCTCGCCGCCCCATGCGACTGATCGTCACCGAGAAGAACAACAGCGCCAAGAAGATCGCCGAGGCCCTGAGCAACGGCAGCAACGGCGCCGACAAAACCTTCAAGGTCCCGTTCTACACCTGGACGGACGCCGAAGGCAACGAGCAGATGACGATCGGCCTCAAGGGCCACGTGCTCGGCCCAGCCTTCCCCGAGGGCTACTCGAACTGGCAGAAGACCGACCTGCACGACCTGATCGACGCCGATCTGATCAAGGAGCCGACCGACAAAAACGTCGTCAAAGCGATCAAGAAAGTCGCCAAAGAGGCGGACGAGCTGGTGATCGCGACCGACTTCGACCGCGAGGGCGAGCTGATCGGGCTCGAGGCCCTGGAGGAGATGCTCGACGCCAACCCGGCGCTCGGCTCCCGCGACGGCACTGCCGACGGCAGCCTGACGATCCCGCGCGCCCGCTACTCGGCCCTGACCAAGGAGGAGATCGAGCGCGCCTTCGCCAACCTCGACACGCTCTCCTACCCGCTCGCCAATGCCGGCGCCGCCCGCCAGGACATCGACCTGCTCTGGGGCGCGACCCTGACCCGCGCCGTCTCCCTCGCCAGCCGCCGCTTCGGCTCCAACTTCCTCTCCGTCGGCCGCGTCCAGTCGCCGACCCTGGGGCTGATCGTCGAGCGCGAGATGGAGCGCCGCGCCCACGTCGCCAAGCCGTTCTGGGAGCTGTTCGCCAAGTTCGAGCACCCCGACGGGACCTTCGAGACGCACCACACGGTCGACAAATTCTGGGAGAAGGCCGAGGCCGACGCCGCTCTCGCCGGCACCAGCGCGCCGGGCGTCGTCAAGTCGGTCACCGCCCGCAAGAACACGCGCCGCCCGCCGACCCCCTACAACACCACCGCCTTCAGCACCGATGCCTCCAGCCGCCTCGGCATCACCCCCGCCAGCGCGATGCGGATCGCCGAGGACCTCTACATGGACGGCTCCATCTCCTACCCGCGCACCGACAACACCGTCTACCCGTCCTCGCTGCCGCTGCGCGAGCTGGTCTCCTCGCTGGTCAAGGTGAGGGAGTTCTCCGCTGCCGCCGGCCTGCTCGACGGCGAGCTGAAGCCGACCCGCGGCAAGAAAGAGACCACCGACCACCCGCCGATCTACCCGACCCAGGCGATCCACCCCGGCGCCCTCGAGGGCCCGAAGAAGCGCGTCTACGAACTGGTCGTGCGCCGCTTCCTCGCCACCTTCAGCCCGCCGATGATCACCGAGTCGACCCGGGCCGACATCGAAGCGGGCTCGGAGACCTACTTCGTCCGCGGCTCGGTCGTCGTCGACCCCGGCTACGCCGGCATCTACACCTACGCCCGCTCCGCCGACGAGGAGATCCCGGCGCTGCGGGAGGGCCAGGAGCTGGCCCTCGACGGCGAGCCCTGGATCGTCGACAAGGAGACCCAGCCGCCGAGCCGCATCTCGCAGGCGAAACTGATCGAGATGATGGAGGAGCGCGGCCTCGGCACCAAAGCGACCCGCGCCGACATCATCCAGAAGCTGTTCGACCGCGGCTACGTCTACGGCAACCCGCCGGTTCCCTCGGAGACCGGGATCGCCCTATATGAGGCCTTCAAGAACTTCGTGCCGGCAATGGCGACGCCGGAGATGACCGCCCAGCTGGAGGCGGAGATGGACCGGATCGCCGCCGGCGAGATGACCAAGGGCGCCGTCGTCGGCGAGAGCCGCGACCTCCTGCACAAGACCTGGACCGAAATCGACGGCAGCCGCGAGGACCTGGCCAAGGTGATCTGGAAGGGGATGGACGAGGACCGCGTCCTCGGACCGTGCAAGGTCTGCGAAGAGGCGGACCGCAAGAAGGACGACGGTTCCCCCCACATGCTGCGCATCATCCGCGCCAAAAAATCGGGCAAACGCTTCGTCGGCTGCAGCGGCTGGACCCTCGACGACCCCGACTCCTGCGACCAGACCTTCCCGCTGCCCCAGCGCGGCGACGTCTTCAAGCTCGAGGACCGCTGCTCGATCTGCGGCGAGACGCCGCGGCTCAAAGTCGTCCCCTTCCGCGGCCGCCCCTGGAACCTCTGCCTCAACGACGACTGCGAGTCGATGCAGGAGATGAAGCGACGCCGGGCCGAGCGCGAAGCCGCCAAAGCGGCCAAAGAGGCGAAGGCGGCGATGGAAAAGAAGCCGCCGGTCGTGGGCGACGAGGACGCCCCCGCTGACAGGAAAGCGAAAGTGAAAGCGTCCAAAGCAGACACCGCCACGCGGGGGCGCAAACGCGCCAAAGCCGCGGCCAAAGGCTGAGGTCCCCGGCGTTGTTCATCTCCCTCGAGGGAGTGGACGGCTCAGGCAAGAGCACCCAGGCGCGGCTGCTGGTCGAGGCGCTGGGCCCCGGCACGGTGGCGATCCGCGAGCCGGGCGGGACCGACGCCGCCGAGCGCATCCGCGAGCTGCTCGCCGACCCAGCCGTCGAGTTGAAGCCGCTGGCCGAGCTACTGCTCTTCCTCGCTGCCCGCGCCGACCTCACCGAGCGGGTGATCCGCCCGGCCCTGGAGGTCGGCCGCACCGTCGTCTCCGACCGCTTCTCCGACTCCAGCGTCGCCTATCAGGGAGCGGCGCGGGGGCTGGGAGTGGGGGAGGTGATCGGCCTCTGCGACACCGCCACCGACGGCCTCTGGCCGGACCTGACCCTGCTGTTGCGGGTCGACCCCGAGCTCGGCCTCGGCCGCGCCGAGGGCGAGGACCGCTTCGAGTCCGAGGGCCTGGAGCTGCAGCACGCCGTCGCCGAGGCCTACGAGGAGATCGCCGTGATCGCCAGCGACCGCGTCGTCGTGATCGACGCCAGCGGCACGGTGGACGAGGTCCATGAGCGTGTGATGGAGGCCGTGAGTGAGCACCGTTCTCGACCAGAGCACTGAGCACCAGGCGCGGGCGCGGGTGGCGCTGACGGCGGCGTTGGCTTCGGGGCCGTCGCATGCGTATCTGTTCCGAGGTCCAAGAGGGGCCGGCAAGCGGGCGGCGGCGCGGGCGTTTGCCGCGGAGATCCTTGCTGGCGCCTCTGAGGATCCCGACGATGCGCGGCGGCGGGCGCTGCTCGATCCTTCGCCGCATCCCGACCTCGTCTGGCTGGCGCCGCGCGGCGCCCAGCACCTGGTCGAGGAGGTGCGGGAGCGGGTGATCCGCGCCGCCGCCTACCGGCCCTTCGAAGGCGGCAAGCGCGTCTTCGTCGTCGAGGCGGCCGAGGCGATGCGCGACGAGAGCCAGAACGCGCTGCTGAAGACACTGGAGGAGCCCCCCGGCTTCGTCCACCTGATCCTCCTCACCTCCGAGCCCGACACCCTGCTGGAGACGATCGCCTCCCGCTGCCAGCCCGTCGACTTCGCGCCCCTCTCCGCCGAGGTCCTGGAGGCCGAGCTCTTGGCAGGGCCGTCCGGCGCAGGCGCCGGGGCCGAAGCCGGAGGAGAGATCGCTGCGGCTGCGCGGCTTGCCGCCGGCGACTTGGAGCGGGCTCGGCTGCTTCTCGGCGAGCGCGGCCGCGAGGTGCGGGCCGACGCCGAGCGCTGCGTCGCCGCGGCGCTGGCGGGCGAGGTCGCCTCGGCGCCCTGGAAGCGCCTGCTCGACCGCGCCCAGGCCGCCGGCGAGGACGCCGAAGCGGCGACCCGCGAGGCGCTGGAGGAGGAAGCCGAGGCCGGCCTCAAGCGCACCGCCCGCGATGTCGCCGAGGAGTCAAAACGCGCCGGCCGCCGCCGCCGCACCGAGATCATCGACCTCGGCCTCGAGCTCTGCGCCCTCTGGCTCCGCGACCTCGCCGCCGTCGCCGCCGGCGCCGACGAAGTCGCCTTCAACCGCGACCGCCTCGACCAGCTGCGCTCCCAGGCCAGCGGCCTAGACCCCGCCTGCCCCCGACTCGCCGCCGAGCTGGTCCAGGAAACTCGCCGCAGCCTCGACTTGAACGTCTCGGAGGAGCTCGCCATAGAAGCCTTGTTCTTCCGACTCGAGCGGACGCTCCCCCGAAGCCCATCCCAGTAGGGGTGGAACGTCTTGTACTTTTTTGGCGCTGCGGCCAACGGCCAGCCGGAGACGATTCTCAAAAAAGTTAAGTGGAACCCCTACTGGGATGGGCTTCGGGGGGACGGCCCCCCGTCCCCTCCTCCACCTGCTGGCGCGCCTTTTCCAGCGCCCGCTCCTGGGCCAGCCTGGTTATCTGGGCCGCCTGCCGGGACATGATCACGCTGAAGTTGAGCGCCAGGCCGAGCAGTAGGAGGAGGACGATCGAGAAGAGGGCGACGTTGGTGTTGCGCACGCCCATCGCGTCGGCGACCAGCTTCAGCAGGCCGGGGAAGGCGGCGCCGGCGAGCATGCCGAGACCGGCCAGCAGCCAGATCACGCTGTAGCGCTCCTGCAGGCGATCGCGGCGGATCAGGTCGAGGATCAGCAGCATGAAGGCGAGCGCGATGACCGCGGCGATGATCCGCGTCTGCGCGGTCAGGTGGACGGTCGTCTTCGCCGCCCCCAGGGCCAGGGCCGCGGCACTCACCGCTCCGCCTCCACCCGCCGCGGCCGGAACTGGCCGACCAGCAGCACCACGACCCCCTTGAAGATGAAGAAGGCCGAGCGCAGCGGCGTCAGGAAGGAGCTGCCGCCGGCCCGCTCCAGCATCCGCACCGGCAGCTCCTCGACCCGCAGCCCCTCGCGCACCGCCAGCTGCAGCGACTCGATCTCGGCGAAGTCGGGCGAGTAGTTCTCGCTGAACAGGCTCATCACCCGCCGGTTCGCCGCCCGCATGCCGCTGGTCGTGTCGGTGAAGCGCTGGCGCGTCGCCAGGGTGAGGAAGAAGCGGAAGACGCTGGTCCCGATCCGCCGCGACAGCGTCGGCTTATAGTCGTCGCTCTCCGCCTCGGCGCCGGCGTGGTAGCGGGAGCCGATCACCAGGTCGGCGCGGTCGGCTTCGACCTCGGCCAGGAGGCGCGCCACCTCCGCCGCCGGGTGCTGGCCGTCGGCGTCGAGGTGGGCGCAGCAGTCGTACCCCTCGCGCAGCGCGTAGAGGTAGCCGGTCTGCAGCGCCGCCCCCAGCCCCTGGTTGAAGGGGAGGGAGGCGACGAGAACCCCGCACTCGCGCGCCCGCGCCGCCGTCGCATCGGTCGAGCCGTCGTCGACGACGAGGATCTCGGCGCCCGCCAGGTGCTCGCGGACGTCGGCGACGACCGCCGCGATCGAGGCCCCCTCGTTCCAGGCCGGGATGAAGACCAGAGTCCGCACGCCGCCGATTCTCCCACGAAGCCCCGCCGCCACCGGCCCCGCGCCCTGCCCCGCCGTATGGATTGTGTTAGTAAACCTTCATGAGCTCCGGCAACGAGACGCCCGCCGGGCCGCAGGCCGCCGGCCCGCGCATCGGCATGCGCCTCTGGCTCACCGGCGCCTTCGCCGCCGTCAGCCTGATCACCGCCGCCGCCGTCTACCTCTTCGGCGACAACCGCCAGGCGCTGATCGGCGCGGTGACGATCGGCGTCCTCGCCGGATTCCTGATCGCCGTGGCGATCTCCCACCGCGTCGTCCGCCTCGCCCGCGCCGCCGCGGAGATGGCCGGCGGCTCCTTCGACGCCCCGCTCAACGTCTCCGGCCCCGATGAGATCGGCGACCTCGCCCGTGCCCTCGACTCGATGCGCGCCTCCCTGAAGGAGAGCTTCGGCGTCCTCACCGCCGATCGCAACAAGCTGGCGGCGATCTTCGACGGTCTCACCGACGCGGTGATGGTCGTCGACTTCGAAGGCCCGGTCCGCTTCTCCAACAGCGCCGCCGCGCGCCTGCTCGACGCCGGCGGCAAGCCGCCGCAGGTGGTGCTGCCGCAGTTGCACCGCGCCTCCGAGGTCGGCTTCTCCGCCCACCCGGCGCTGCGGATCGGCGACCGCGCCTACGCGATGACCGCCCGCTCCCTGCCCGACGAGCGCGCCGTCCTCGCGGTCCTCCGCGACCGCACCGACGAGCTGCGTCGCGAGCTGGCCGAAGCGGACTTCGTCTCCAACGCCGCCCACGAGCTGCGCAACCCGCTGGCCGGGATCTCCGGCGCCATCGAGGTCCTCCAGAGCGGCGCCAAGAACGAGCCCCGCGACCGCGACCACTTCCTCTCCCGCCTCGCCGACGACGCCGACCGCATGAGCCGCCTCACCCAGTCGCTGCTGACCCTGGCCCGGGTCGAGTCCCGCGGCGCCGCCGAGAGCGAGATCGTCGACGTGCCGGCCGCCGTCCGCGACGTCGCCGCCGCGGTCGAGCCGCCGCCGCACGTCGCCCTAGAGGTCGAGGTCGAGCCTGAGCTCTGCGCCACCGGCGACCCGACCCTGCTGCGCCAGGTGATGATCGGCCTGCTCACCAACGCCTTCAAGAACACGCCGCCCCCCGGCACCGTTACGGTACGCGCCCGGCACGACGGCGAGGCCGAGGTCATCTTGGAGGTCACGGACACTGGAACCGGCATTCCCACGGCGGAGATCGAGCGCGTCTTCGAGCGCTTCTACCGCCGCAGCGAGTCGCGCAAGCAGGAGGGCTTCGGCCTCGGCCTGGCGATCGCCCGCCGCATGGTCGACGTGATGGGCGGCCAGATCGGCGCCGAGTCCGTGCTCGGCGAGGGCAGCACCTTCTGGATCCGCCTTCCCGTCGCCCAGCCGAGCCCGACCCCGGTGGCCTGAGATGCCCATATATAGAGAGCGAAGATGAGCAGCGGCCGCATCCTCATCGCCGACGACGAGCCCTCGGTCCGCGACTCGGTCGGCTACGCGCTGACCCAGGAGGGCTTCGAGGTGACGCCCGCGGCCGACGGCGACGAGGCCGCCGAGCTGCTCGGCAACGGCATCCCCTTCGACCTGCTGATCCTCGACATCATGATGCCGGGGCCGAGCGGCCTCGACATCTGCCGCGACGTCCGCTCCCGCAGCGCCGTGCCGATCATCGTCCTCACCGCCAAGGACGCCGAGGTCGACAAGGTGGTCGGGCTCGAGGTCGGCGCCGACGACTACGTCACCAAGCCCTTCTCGGTGCGGGAGCTGCTCGGCCGCGTCCGCGCCCAGCTGCGCCGCCGCGAGCTCGACCGCTCGCCGCTCGCCCAGGCGGTCAAGATCGAATCCGGCCCGGTCTCGATCGACCTCGTCCGCCATGTCGCCACCGTCCGCGGCATCCCCGTCAACCTCACCCGCTCCGAGTTCCAGCTCCTCCGCCTCCTCGTCGGCCGCCCCGGCGAGGTCTTCGCCCGCGCCCAGATCATGGAGGAGCTCTGGCAGACCGAGTTCGACGGCGACGAGCGCGCCTGCGACGTCCACATCTCCAACCTGCGCCAGAAGGTCGAGCGCGACCCCCAGAAGCCGGAGCTGGTCGTGACCGTGCGCGGCGTCGGCTACAAGTTCAACGGCGAGGGCACCTGAGCAGGGCGGTAAGGCCGCCAGTGCGGCCTCGACCTCTTTCCTGTCGGCCACTGCCGGCGCTGCTGGGAGCGTCACTCTGATCTCGGTCCAGCTCGTCCTCAGCGTTTTTACCTAGAAGACCCCTAAAAGCTTTAGGTTTCTCCACCAAGATGCTGCGCCGTCCAAGCAGGACACTTGCGGTCACGCTGCTCTGCGTCGGCGTGCTCGGCTCAGTGGGGCTGGGGGTGGAGGGCCGGCTGCAGCCGACTTCGCTCACCGTTCCCGGCACCGCCTCCGCCCGCGGCCAGGCCCTCGCCGACGCGCACTTCGGCGAATCCTCGCCCTTTGCGATCCTGCTGCAGGGGCCGGCGGCGGCGATCGAACGCCAGGGGCCGGGGCTGGTGCGGGCGCTGCGCCGCGACCGCGCCGCGACGGCGATCTCCCCCTGGGACCGCGGCGCCGTCGCCGGCCTGCGGCCCTCCCCGCGCAAGGCGCTGATCCTGGTCGACTTCCACCTCCCCCTGGGCGAGGCGATGCGCCACACCGTTCCGGCCCTGGAACGGACGCTGGCGGCGCGGATCCGCCCGCCGCTCCTCGCCACCCAGTCCAGCTTCGCCAGCGTCTCCCGTGCCCTGCAGGAAGAATCGCTCAGCGCCACCGAGCGGGCCGAGCTGATCGCCGCTCCGCTCCTGCTCCTCGTCCTGCTGGCGGTCTTCCGCTCCGTCGCCGCCGCGGCGATCCCGCTCGCCCTCGGCGCGATGACCGTCCTCGCCGGGCGCGGCGTGCTGGCCCTGCTCGGCTCCTCGATGAGGATCGACGCCCTCTCGCTGGTCGTCTGCACGATGATGGGGCTGGCGTTGGGGGTCGATTACTCGCTCTTCATCGTCTCCCGCTTCCGCGAGGAGATGGGCCGGGGGAGGGGGTCGCGCGAGGCCGCCCTCGCCACCCGGCGCAGCGCCGGGCGCACCACGGTCTTCGCCGGCTCGACCCTGTTCGTCTCGATCTTCCTCTCCGCCTTCCTGCAGCCCGGCTCGCTGCTGGTCTCCCTCGCCGTGGCGCTCGTCACCGTCACCGCGATCAGCGTCCTCCTCGCCTGGGTGGCGCTGCCGGCCCTGCTCGCCCTGCTCGGGGAGCGGATCAACGCCGGCCGCATCGGCCGCCGCCACCGCGAACCACCCCGCCGAGGGGACGATTCCGTCCACAAAGTGGATGTTTCGGGCCCGGCGGCGGGGGCACGAGGGTCCCGCGTCGCCGCCGCGGCCGCGGCGGCCCTGCGCCGCCCCGCCCTGGCCGCGGCGCTGATCGCGATCCCGATCGTCGCGCTCGCCATCCCCGCCGCCGCCTTCAACACCGGTGCGCCCGGGGTCGACGAGCTGCCGAGCCGCAGCCGCGCGCGCCAGAGCGCCGAAACGATCGACGCCGCCGTCGGCCCCGGCTGGGAGGCGCCCTTCGTCCTCGTCGCCGCCAGCGAACGCGGGCCGATCACCAGCCGCGGCCGGCTGGCGCTGCTGGCCCGCTGGCAGCGCCGCATCGCCGCCCAGCCCGACGTCAAGGCGGTGATCGGCCCGGCCCCGATCGCCCGCGCGACGCGCCCGCTCCGCAGCCTGGGACAGAGCCTCGCCGCCACTCCCGACGGGCCGCAAACGTCCACATTGGGGACGAAATCGGCCCATCGGCGAGGTGGCTTGGGAGAGCTGGCTCGGCTCGGCCCCGGCCTGCACCGCGCCTCTGCCGCGGTGGCTCGGCTGCGGCGGGGGATCGGGCGCGCCGCCGCCGGCAGCGGCCTGCTCGGCGAGGGGGCCGGGCGCGCCGAGGCGGGGGCCGGGCTGATTGCCTCCGGTCTGGGCCGCGCCGCCGCGGGCGGCGAACGCGCCTCGGCGGCGATCGACCGCCTCGCCGCGGGCTCGGGGCGCCTCTCCGCCGGCCAGCGCAAGGCCGCGGTCGCCGGCCTCGCCCTGACCCTCGGCCTGCGGGCGCTGCTGCCCAGCGTCCGCGGCAACGCGCTGGCGCGGGCGCGGCGGCTGGCGACCGGGCTGGAAGCCGCCGCCCGCGGCGACCCCGCCCTGCGCCCGCAGGCCAGCCAGGCGCGGGTGCTGGCCCGCACCCTCGCCGCCACCCGCGACGAAGTGAGGCGCCTGCGCGGCGTCGCGATCTCCCTCAACGGCGGCCTCAACCGGCTCGCCTCCGGTGGCGCCCGGCTCAAGGACGGCACGGCCCGCCTCGCCGGTGCCGCCGCCGGGCTGAGCGGCGGCCTCGCCCGCCTCGGCGCCGGCGCCGAGCGCCTGGCGGGCGGCCTCGGCGCCCTGCGGGGCGGGGCGGGCGCCCTGCAGAGCGGCCTCGGCGAAGGGTTTCACCGCTCCTATCCTCTGCAGGCCGGCTTGCGCCGGGCCGGGGTGCGGGTCTCGAGCGAGGCGGCGCCGCTCCTTCGCGGCGCCGGCGAGCTGCGGCGCAGCTCGCCCCACCTCTTCGGCTCCGGCTACCTCGTCCTCTCCGCTCTCGACGGCGCGCCGCCACCGCGCCGCGCCCTGGCCGGGGAGGCGGTCGACCTCACCGGCGGCGGCCAGGCGGCGCGGATGCTGATCGTCTCCGATGAGGCCTTCAACACGGCGGGCTCGCGCGAAGTCGGCGCCGCCCTGCTCGCCGACTCCCAACGGATCGGCAGCGAAGGCCACCTCCAAACCGGCCTCACCGGCGGCGCCGCCACCCTCAACGACTACGGCGCCGCCACCAAGGGCCGCCTGCCCGCGGTGATCGGCACGGTCGTCCTCGTCACCTTCCTGATGCTGATCGCGATCCTGCGAGCGCCGCTGCTGGCGGCCCTCGCCGTCGCCCTCAACCTCGCCTCGGTCGCAGCGGCGATCGGCGTCGTCAGCCTCGTCTGCAAGGTCCCGGCCGGCTACCCGCTCGGCGGCCACCCCTATATAGACACGGTCGGCGCCGCGGCGATCTTCGGCGTCACCTTCGGCCTCTCGATCGACTACGCGGTCTTCCTCATCGCCCGCATGCGGGAGAGCTACGAGCGCGACGGCGACAACGCCGCCGCGATCAGCTTCGGCCTGGAGAAGACCGCCGGCGTCATCACCGGCGCTGCGGCGATCATGGCCGCTGTCTTCGTCTCCTTCGCCGCCGCGCCGATCGCCACCGTCAGCCAGATGGGAGTCGGCCTGACCGTCGCCATCCTGCTCGATGCGACGGTGGTGCGGATCGTCCTGCTGCCGGCGCTGATGCTGCTGCTCGGCGACCGCGTCTGGCGGTCCCCAGCCTGGCTCGACCGCGTCCTTCCCCAGCTCAACGTCCACGGAATGGAGGCAAAGGCATGACTCGTTCGACTCGAAGGCTCGCCAGCGTGGCACTGCTCTCGCTCGTCCTGATCGGCGGCGTCGCGGCGGCGGAAGGGACGCCGACCCGTGCCGAATACGTCACCCAGCTGGAGGGCATCTGCAAGCCCGGCGCCGAAGCGACCGAGAAAGCGGTGAAGGGAGTGAAAGGCGACATCAAGGCCGAACGCCTGACCGTCGCCGCCGGCAAGTTCGCCGCCGCGGCGAAGATCTTCGCCGGCTCCGTGCGCGAAATATCCCCCGTGCCGCGCCCGCCCGCCGACGCCGCCAAGCTCGCCAAGTGGTTCGGCTACCTCGGCCAGGAGGAGCGCTACCTGACCAAGATCGCCGCCGCCCTGCGCGCCGAACACACGATCCAATCCCAGCGCTACACCGCCCGCTTCGTCCACAACGGCAACCTCGCCAACAACACCGTCCTGGCTTTCGGCTTCAACTACTGCAGCTTTAAACCCTCCAGGTTCAGCTGAGATGGGGCGGCGGCGAAGAAGCGGGTTCGCACTGGCGCTGGCGACGCCGGTCCTCGTGGCGCTCATCGCCGCCGGCCTCGCCGGCGCCGAGCGCACTCAGCAAGGGGACCTGGTCGTCTCCCTCGACGGCGGCATCTCCCCGCTCAGGTTGCCCCGCCACGAACCGGCCCCCGCCTCCTTCAGCCTCGACGGCGCCCTCTACACCGTCGACGGCACCCCCCTGCCCAGGCTGCACCGGATCGAGCTCGCCCTTGCCGCTCGCGGGGGGATCGACACCCGCGGCCTGCCGATCTGCCCCAAGCACCGGCTCGCAGCCGCCACGCCCGCGACGGCGCTCGCCGTCTGCGGCGCCGCCCTCGTCGGCCACGGCACCCTCGACATCGAGGTCTTCATCCCCGGCCAGGAACCCTTCGAATACAAAGCCTCCCTGCGCGCCTTCAACGGCCGCTTCCGCGACGGAGCCCGCGCCGTCTGGCTCCATATCTATGGGCCCCGCCCGCCCTCCTCCTTCGTCCTCGGCTTCGCCGTCCGCCACCGCCGCGGCTCCTTCCCCACGGTCCTCGTCGCCACCCTGCCGCCCGCCCTCGGCCCCCTGCCCCACCTTGCCCGCTTCGAAATGACCTTCGGTCGCCGCTTCGCCTACCGTGGCCACCGCCGCAGCTTCCTCAACGCCGACTGCCCGCTGCCGCGCCGCTTCACCGCCGGCCTCTTCCCCTTCGCCCGCGCCACCTACGCCTTCCCCCGCGGCCGCGGGGTCAGCACCACCATCGTGCGCGGCTGCCGGGCGCGGGGCGGGCGGGAACGATGACGGCGCGCCACGTCGCGATCATCACCGACGGCAACGGCCGCTGGGCGGCGCGACGCGGCCTGCCGGTGCTGGCGGGGCACCGGGCCGGCGCCGAGAACCTGCGCGCCCGCCTCCTCGACGCCGCCGAGCTCGGCGTCGAGGAGCTGGCGATCTTTGCCTTCTCCACCGAGAACTGGGCCCGCTCGCGCGCCGAGGTGGAGGGGCTGGTGGCGCTGATCGGCCTCTACGTCGAGCGCGTGACCCCCGACCTGCACCGCGAAGGCGTGCGGATTCGCTTCATCGGGCGCCGCGGCGACCCGGTCCCACGCGACATCGTCGAGCGCTTCGAGTGGGCGGAGCGGCTGACCGCGGGCAACGACCGCATCATGCTGATCATCCCCTTCAACTACGGCGGCCGGGCTGAGATCCTCGATGCCGCCCGCGCCTTCACCGGCGCCACCGAGGAGGAGTTCCGCGCCCATCTCTACGCGGCCGACGTGCACGACCCCGAGATCGTCATCCGCACCGGCGCCGAGCGGCGGCTCTCCAACTACCTGCTCTGGCAGTGCGCCCACTCCGAGCTGGTATTCCGCGACGAGCTCTGGCCGGACTTCGACCGCGCCGCCTTCGAGGAGGTGCTGGAGCAGTACGAGGCGGGCCTGGACGGGAGGCGCCGCGATCGCGGCGGCGGCCCGGCGGGCCGATGAAGGCGCGGCTCGAAATGCGGGCGGGGGCGGCTCTGGTGACGATGAACGCCCGCTACTGGAGCACCGTCCACCCCCGCGTTCGGCGCCAGCTTCGCCGCTGGCAGAGCCGCGCCCGCCTGATCCCCGACCCGGCCCTGCGCGCCCTGGCGACGAGCAAGCTGGAGGGCGAGCGCTTCAACACCGAGGTCGCCGCCACCTTGGCCACCCTTGCGCCGCGCCGCTGGCGCGCCCACACGATCGAGGCAATCGTCGCCCTGCAGGTGATTTACGACTACCTCGACGGCCTCAGCGAGCAGCCGGCGCCCGACCCGCTCGACAGCAGCCGCAGCCTCTTCGCCGCCTTCGGCGATGCGCTCGCCCTCGTGCCGGGCGCGCCGGTCGACTACTACCGCTCCCACCCCCACCGCGAGGACGGCGGCTACCTGCAGGCGCTCGTCGCGACCTGCCAGGGCGCCTTCGCCGGGCTCCCGCGGGCGGCCGCGGTGGCCCCCGTGGCGCGCGAGGCGGTGCTGCGCTGCGGGGAGGGGCAGAGCCGCACCCACGCGGCCGCGAGCCTCGGCGCCGAGCAGCTCGAGGACTGGGCGACCGCCCGGGCGCGGGGCACGGAGCTGAGCTGGTGGGAGTACACGGCCGGCGCCACCGCCTCGATCCTGGCCGCGCACGCCCTGATCGCGGTGGCGGCGGACGTCCGGACGACAGCCGCCCAAGCCCGTGATCTCGACCGCGCCTACTTTCACATGTGCGCGCTCAGCACGCTGCTCGACAGCCTGATCGACCATTCCCGCGACGTCGCGGAGGGGAGCCACTCCTTCATCTCCTACTACCCCAGCGAGTCCGCCAAAGCCGAGGGGGTCGCCGCCGCCGCGGCGCGCGCCGCGGCGGGCGCTGCCGAGCTTCCCAGAGGCCCTCATCACCGCATGACCGCTGCCGGCGTCGCCGCCTACTACCTCTCCGCCCCCGAGGCGGGCAGCCCGCCGGCCAGCGCCGTCAAGGCCCGCGTGGTGGCGGAGCTGCGCCCGCTGATAACTCCGACCCTCGCCGTCTTCGCCCTCTGGCGCCTGGCCAAGCGCGCTTGACGCCGGGGCGAAGCACGGGGGGCGGCAGCCTCAGAACCATTACCATCGTCGCGACTCCGACCGAGGCTAAGTCGCTCGTCGCGGGTTGTGGAGACAGGGAATGCAGGGGAACGGAGGACGACTGGTGCGAAGGCATGGGGCAAAGGCGTGGGTGTCGATCGCGGCGCTGCTCCTCCTGGGCGCGGCGGTGGCGGGGGCCACGACGATCCAGCAGGGCAACCTGCGGGTCACCATGCTGGCCCAGGTCGAGCCGCCGAAGCTGCCCCGGCACACCCCCGCCCCGATCGCCGTCTTCATCTCCGGCCACGTCGCCACCGCCAACGGCGCCGTGCCGCCGCAGCTGCAGGAAATGACGGTCAAGGTCAACCGCCACGGCCTGCTGCAGTCCAAGGGCCTGCCCTACTGCACCCTGCCGGAGATCCAGCCGGGCTCCACGCAGCGCGCGCTCGACGACTGCTCCGACGCCCTGGTCGGCTCCGGGCGCTTCTGGGCCTCGGTCGTCTTCCCCGATCAGCGCCCCTACCCGACCCGCGGGCGGCTGCTGGTCTTCAATGGCAGGAAGCACGGCAAGCCCGTCCTCTTTGCCCACATCTTCACCACTCAGCCCTTCGCCTCCTCCTTCGTCGTCAGCTTCGACCTCAAGCACATCTCCCAGGGCCCCTACGGCACCGAACTCTCGGCCTCGCTGCCGCAGGCCCTCGGCAACTGGGGCTTCGTCGACAGGATCAAGCTCACCCTGCGGCGCAAATACCGCTACCTGGGCAGGGAACTGAGCTACTTCAACGCCGCCTGCCCGGCCCAGGCGGGGACCAACACCGCCTCCTTCCCGCTGGCCCTGGCAAGCTTCTCCTTCGCCGGCGGCGAACACCTGAGCGCGACCGTGGTCAAGAGCTGCAGGGTCAAGGGATGAGAGCTCGCACGCTTCTCTCGCTTCTCCTCGCCCTGGCCCTGGCGACCGGCCTCGGCGCCTGCGGGGGAGGGGGGAGCTCGAACTCGTCGACGGCCTCGACCGCGACCTCACCCTCGACCCCGGTGACGACGGCCCCCGCGGCGACGACTCCCAAGCCCCATGGCCCCGCGGCGGCGGCCGAAACCGCGGCCGAACGCCGCGCCGCCGGCCGCGCCGCGCCCTTCGTGCAGCCCGCAGCCGACAACAGCGTCCCCACCTTCGGCTCCGAAGCGGGCGCCTCGGAGCGCGCCCAGGCCGAAGCGACGCTCAAGGCCTACCTGCGGGCCAGGGCCCGGGCGGACTGGGCCAGCGCCTGCCGCCAGCTCGCCAAGCCGACCCGCCAGGGCTACGAAAAGCTCGGGTCCTCCTCGTCCAAGCCGAACCCGCCCAGCTGCGCCCAGGTCCTGTCGGCGCTCTCCAAGGGCGCCGACCTCAGCGACCCGCTCACCGGCCCCCTGCTCTCGCTGCGGGTCCACGGCGCCAACGCCTTCGCCCTCTTCTACGGCCCTGGCCACCAGCAGTACATGGTGCCGATGAACCGCGAAGGCGGCGAATGGAGGCCGACCCAGAGCGCCCCGATCGCCTACCCGCCGGGCGCCCCACAGACCACGCCATGAGGAGCAAGGAGATGCCGAGAATGAAGGTCAAGGTCGTTGCCCTGGGGCTGATGGCAGCCCTGCTCGCCTGGACCCCTGCCGCCCAGGCCACCTACAACCCGCTCGCCTCCGGGCAGACCAAGTTCAGCCTCGACAAGGGCTTCCTCGCCCTGCTCAAGGCCAACGGCGTCAAGCTCCTCGCCAAGCAGGGAGCCAGGCTGAGCGGCGGTACCGCCACCTTCCCCGTCTCCGGCGGCAAGTTCGACCCGACCGACTCCAAGGGCTTCGTCGAACACAGCGGCGCCCTCTTCTTCACGGCGGGGAAGCAAAGCGTGCCGCTGACCTCCCTGCAGCTGAAAACCACGCAGAAGCACGCCCCCTTCTCGGCCAAATTCGGCGGCGGCCAGCTGAAGCTCGCCTCCACGTCCAAGCTCACCGTCAGCCGCGAAGGCTTCGCCAGCAAGGTCAAGGTGGCGACCCTGAAGCTCTCCGCCAAGGTCGCCACCCGCCTCAACAAGAAGCTGCGCCTGAAGAACGTCCTTCAGGCCGGCCAGCCGATCGGCACCACGGTGACCAAGGCCAACCCGCAGACGGTGGCGGTGCAGGAAGTCGGCAAGGCCACCTTCACCCTCGACCCCGGCACCGCCGCCAAGCTGCAGAGCCTCTTCGTCGCCGTCAACCCGATCTTCCCGGCCGAACACCCCGGCTCCTTCACCCTGCCGATCTTCACCGGCACGATCTCCACCGGCGCCTCCGAAGGGACGATCCAGACCCAGGGCGCGATCGAATTCGTCCAGATCGGCGGCGGCCAGGTCTTCCTGCGCGAAGCCTGGGCGGAACTGGGAAGCGGCGCCTACTCGACCGAACTGGAGCTCGATCCCTCGCCGCCCTACCCGGGCAAGCAGGGACGGGTCGCGGTCGCGGGCCTGAGCCTCGCCCCCGGCGGCGTCACCGCCGACCCCAACGCCCGCACGATCTCGGTCGCCAACGCCGGCCTCGCGATGCAGGCGAACCTGGCCCAGGCCTTCAACGAAGCCTTCGCCAAGCCGATCGGCAAGCCCGACGTCTTCCACGCCGGCGAACCGCTGGGGACGGTCTCGTTCGTGGCGCAGGCGGAGTAGGGCTTCGCGCTACCGGGCCTGGGAGAGGAAGCCGGCGGCCAGGCGCCACTTGCGCTGCAGGACCGGTTCGATCGTGGCGGTGGTGCAGGCGGCGTCGGCGAGGCATTCTCCCCAGGCGTTGTCGGCGTCGATGTACCTGTCGAGGGCCTTCTCGGCGGGGGTGCCGGTCGCGATCAGGCAGTCGAGCGCGAGGTGGCCGACCGGGATTGCGGCGTAGGCCGCTCCCAGGCCGTGGATCTTCGCCGCGTACTGTTCGTAGCTGAGCCCGACCTCGAGCTGGCGGCGCAGGCGGTCGAGCGAGCCGGCGAGGGCGCTGAGCTTGGCCGGGCAGGGTTGGGCGGCGTCCGGCCGGGCGTTGGTCTGGGACCCGGCGTCGGTTGTGGCGGCCGTGCTCTTCGCCGTCGCCGCTCTGTCGCCGCCGCAGGCGGAGAGGGCTAGCGCCAGTGCCGCCGCGAGCAGGCATCCGAGCAGGGGAAGCCGGCGGGCGGCGGGCGACGCGAGCATCATTGGGGCGTAGTGTAGAAATCGGCTCGATGGCAGGGATCTGGCGAAGCTTGGGGGTGGTGGCCGTCGTGGCGGCGCTGGCGCTGGCGGCCCTCGCTCCCGCCGCGCGGGCGGCGCCCGGCGGCGGCGTGCTGGTGGTCGGCGACAGCCTCGAGGAACTGACCTCTCCCTACCTCTCGAAGTTCCTGCCGGGGATCCCGATCACGGTCAACGCGGTCGGCGGCTCCAACAGCTACCAGATCCTCGAACTGTTCGAAGAAAGCTACGACCCCTCGCAGCGGGTGATCGTCTTCGACGCCGGGACCAACGACAACCCCAGCTATCCGCAGATCCTGGCCGAAAACCTCAGCAAGGTGGCGGCGACGGTGGGCAGTCGCTGCGTGGTCGTGCCGACGATCCACGGGCTCCACCCCGGCGGCGTCGACGACAGCGGCAAGAACCGCACGGTGGCCGAATTCGCTGCCTCGCGGCCGGGCACGCAGACGCCGGACTGGGCCGGCTTCGTCGCCCGCCATCCGGAGCTGATGCAGGCCGACAACCTGCACCCGATCGAAGCGGGGGCGGAAGCGCGGGCGCGGCTGATCGCCCAGGGCGTGATGGGCTGCCTCGACTACGAGTCCGGCGCGACCGCCTCGAGCGCGCCGCAACGGGCCCGGCGCTGAAGACCGCGCCGACGCGGGTGCCGCAGGTCCACGAGATGGAGGCGCGGCAGGCGGCGCTGGCCAGCGCGATCGGCATCGAAGTGCTGCGCCAGAGCGCCGCCCGCGCCCTCGCCGCCTTCCTCTAGCGCCCCGGCCGCAGCGGCGGGCCGCCGACGCCGCAGCTGAAGTCCTCGGCCAGGCGCTCGGGGGTGTCGCCGCCGGGCTCGGCCCCCGCATGGAGGACGGTGGAGCTGATCGTCAACCAGGCGAGGATGCCGCCGGCGACGGCGAGGGCGGCGCAGACGACCATCGCCATGTGGAAGCCGTCGGTCATCTTCTCCGGGTCGTAGAAGCTGTCGCCGCTGAGCCCGGCGGCGATCGGGAGGACGGCGACGGCGAGCAGGCCCCCGACGCGGGCGACGGCGTTGTTGACGCCGGAGGCGATGCCGGAGTGGCGGCTGTCGGCGGCGGCGAGGACGGTGGCGGTGACCGGGGCGACGACCAGGGTCAGGCCGAGGCCGAAGACGATCACCGCCGGCAGGATCGTCGCGACGTAGCTGTCACCGGGCTCGATCCGGGTCATCAGCAGCAGCCCCAGCGCGATCACCAGCGGGCCGGCGGTGAGCGGGATGCGGGCGCCGATGCGCTGGGCGAGGGCGCCGGAGCGGGCGGAGAAGAGCAGCATCAGCAGCGTCACCGGCAGCGAGGCGGCGCCGGCCTCGATCGGCGTGTAGTCGAGCGAGATCTGGAGGAAGGAGACGAGCAGGAAGAAGAAGCCGCCGAGCGCCGCGTAGACGACGAATGTGACGCCGTTGGCGGCGCTGAACTGGCGCGAGCGAAAGATCTCCAGCGGCAGCATCGGGTTGGCGCTGCGGCGCTCGCCGGCGAAGAAGGCGACCAGCGCCAGCAGGCCGCCGATGCCGGCGACGAGGACCGCGCCCGAGGCGCCCGCGCCCGGCGCCTCGATCAGCGCGTAGGTGGCGCCGCCGAGGCCGAGGGCGGCCAGCGCCGCGCCGCGCAGGTCGATCCGGCCGCTCGCCATCGGGTCGCTGGTCTCCGGCACGTGCCGGGTCGCCGCCCAGGCGACGAAGGCGCCGATCGGCAGGTTGATGACGAAGATCGCCCGCCAGGAGACGGCGCCGATCAGGTAGCCGCCGAGCAGCGGTCCCAGCGCCGTCGCCACGCCTCCCAGGCCCGACCAGGCGCCGATCGCGCGGGCGCGGTCGCCAGGGCGGAAGCCGGCCTCGATGATCGCCAGGCTGCCCGGCGTCAGCAGCGCCCCGCCGACGCCCTGCAGGAGGCGGGCGAAGATCAGCAGCCCGACGCTGGGGGCGACGGCGCAGAGCAGCGAGGCGGCGGTGAAGAGCCCGACCCCGAGGACGAAGACGCGCCGGCGTCCGTAGCGGTCGCCGAGCGAGCCGCCGAGCAGGATCAGCGAGGCGAGCGTCAGCAGGTAGCCGTTGAGGATCCACTGCAGGGCGCTGGTGCTGGCGCCGAAGTCGCGGCCGATGTCCGGCAGGGCGACGTTGACGACGGTGCTGTCGAGGAAGGCCATGCCGGAGCCGGCTACGGCGACGGCGAGCAACCACCGTCCCCCGGCGCTCTCGAAGGCGAGGCCGGGGGAGGGACCCATCTCAGCTAGCCGGCTTCCGCCGCGACGTCTTCGTCGTGGTAGCGCTCGAGCAGCTGCTTCTCCTCGTCGCCCTTGGGGAAGAGGAAGAAGACGAGGGCGGCGCCGAGGAGGACGGCGATGATGCCGGCGGCGTAGGCCCACTGGTCCCCCTGCAGGAAGGAGGTCTTGGCGGCGGCGATGATCTGTTCGCTGTAGCGGGGGTACTGGGAGGCGGTGTCGGCGGCGCTGGAGAAGGACTTGGTCAGCTCGCCCTGGACGTTTTCGGTGACCTTGGCGCTTTCCGGCGAGGCGGCGATCGCGGCGTTGGCGGCGGCAGCGTAGCCGGCGGTCAGCAGGGCGCCGAAGATCGACTGCATGATCGCGCCGCCGAGGTCGCGCTGGAGGTCGGCGGTGCCCGACGCCATGCCGGCGCGCCGCACCGGCACCGAGCCGGTCAGCGAGTGCGAGGCGGGGGTGCCGGCGAAGCCGACGCCGACGCCGATCAGGGCGTAGCCGAGGCCGACCTTCCAGTAGCCGATGTCGCCCTTCCAGAGCAGCAGCATGGTCAGGAAGCCGAGCAGGCAGAAGGCGTAGCCGATCAGCAGGGTGAAGCGGGCGCCGCGAGCCTCGACCAGCTTGGCCGAGCGCGGAGCGACGATCACCATCAGCACCGCCGCCGGCAGGATCGCCAGGCCGGAGTCGAGGGTGGAGTAGTCGAGCACGTTTTGGAGGAACTGCTGGCCGACGAACATCGCCCCCATCAGCGAGCCGAAGACGATGATCCCGGCGCAGGCGGCGACCCAGAAGATGCGGCGGCCGGCGACCTCGAGGTCGTAGAGCGGCGCCCTGACCCGGCGCTGGCGGATCACGAAGGCGACGACGGCGGCGAGGGCGACGATGCCGAGGCCGATCGCCAGCGTGCCCTTGCCCGGCACCGGCGCGATGTTGATCCCCAGCACCAGCGCCGCCACCAGCAGCATCGAGAGGATGCCGCCGAGGTTGTCGACCGGCTCCGTCGTCTCGTTCACATGGGCGGGAACCAGGCGCCAGGCCATGAACAGGGCCAGCGCCGCCAGCGGCAGGGTGATGAGGAAGACCGAGCCCCAGTCGAAGTGCTCCAGCAGCGCGCCGGAGAGCAGCGGCCCGAGCGAGGCGATGGCGCCGCCGATCGCCGACCAGAGGGCGATCGCCTTGGTCCGGTCGGCGCCCGACCAGAGCGCCGTGATCAGCGCCAGCGTGGTCGGGAAGGCCATGCCGGCGGCGACGCCGCCGAGCAGGCGGGCGGCGAAGAGGACGCCGATCGAGGGGGCGAAGCCGGCCAGCAGCGAGGCCGGGATCGAGAGCCCCATGCCGAGGATCAGCATCATCTTGCGGCCGTAGCGGTCGCCGAGGGCGCCGAGGTAGAGGACCGAGGTGGCGAGGCCGAGCGAGTAGCCGACGGCGACCAGGTTGAGGGTCGTCTGGCTGGCGTCGAAGGCCTTGCCGATGTCCGGCAGGGCGACGTTGGCGACCGCCAGGTTGAGGTTGGCGACGGCGGCGACCAGGATCAGCGCCGCGAGGACGAGACCGGCGCGCTTGGGGCCGCCCGATTCCATCCCGGCCTAGAGCTCGATCCAGGTGCCGGCCGGGCCGAGGTTATGGACCGGCGTCGCGCCGATCTCGCTCTCGCAGCCCCAGGACTCGTGGATGTGGCCGCAGACCGCCAGCCGCGGCCGCTTCTGCTCGATCGCCGCCAGCAGCGCCGGGCTGCCGAATTCGCTGCCGTCGGCGCTGGCGTCGCAGTGCCCGCGCGGCGGCGAGTGGAGGACCAGGATCGCGCCCTCGGGGCAGCCGGCCAGCATTTCGGTCGCCGCCTCGTCGTCGAGGTCGAAGCTCCATTCCCAGGGCGTCACCGGGATCCCGGCGCCGAGGCCGAAGAACTCGGCGCCGGCGATCGTCGCCCCCTCGCCGTGGAGGACGGTGGCGGCCTCCCAGCCGGCGGCGGCGGCGCGCAGGGCGTCGGCGGTCTCGTTGTTGCCGGGGACCAGCACGGTCGGCGCCGCGATCGCCGCCAGCGCCGCGATCGTCTCCTCCAGCCCCTCGTGGACGGAGGCGAAGTCGCCGGCCCCGATCACGACGTCGGCGTCGGCCGACATCTCGACCAGCTTCGCCCCCTGCCCGAGGTCGCGGTGCAGGTCGCTGAAGGCGAGCAACTTCACAGGTAGAAACCTATCCGCTCGGGCTGGCGAGAACGAGCGAACCCGGCTCTGTCCAGGAAAGATGTGAACTTACTCAAGCCTTTCTAAGGCCGCGTTTACTCAGTGGGTGCAGCCTCCCCGCGTGAGCGGAGACAGGCGTTCCCGCAGCACCGGCCGCGTCGCCCCCTGGCGGCGGGCGCGCCGCATAGTGCTGCTGGCGACCGCGATCTGCCTGATCCCGGTCACCGTCTCCTGGGTCAGCGCGATGAATCGTCCCCGCAACATCCCCCTCGGCGTCGCCAGCGTCGAGTGGCTGCGCTCCCACGGCGGCAACCCGCTCGTCTCCGAAGTCGAGAACGCCTACTACTCGCTGACCGCGCCGGCCAAGGGCGGCCCGGCGCTGACCTCGCTGCCGCAGGTCGGCGTCGCCGACGCCTCCAGTGGCGCCGGCCAGTCCGCCGACCCCTACCGGCCGCCGCCGATCGAGCCGCTGATCCATCCCGCCCTGAAGGGGGAGGGGGTCTGGCACGCCGCCTCGGCGACCGCCGGCCGCGAGCCGCCGGTGCTGCTGACCACCTTCCGCAGCGACTCCGAATACCCGCAGTTCGTCGCCGGCGTCGCCTGGATCGACTCGCGGCGGACCCATCTCGAATACATGCCCGGGCTCGCCGAGCCGCCGGAAATCTCCCACCGCGGCCCGGCCGAGGTGCCGCCGAGCATGCGCAAGGCGGTCGTCGCCACCTTCAACGGCGGCTTCCCGCTGGAAACCTCCAACGCCGGGCTGATCTACCGCGGCGAAACGGTGGCGCCGATGGTCAACGGCATCGCCACCCTGGTCGAGTACCGCGACGGGCGGGTCGACATCGTCCGCTGGAGCGCCGGCGAAAAGCCGGTCCCGGGGATCTGGTTCGCCAAGCAGAACCTGCCGCCGATCGTCTACGAAGGCAAGCTCAACCCCAACCTCAGCGACGGGCCGGAATGGGGGGCCACGGTCAACAACGCGGTGCGGGTCTGGCGCTCGGGCCTGGGGATCGACAGCCGCGGCAACCTGATCTACGCCGCCGCCAACTACCAGACGGTCGGCTCGCTGGCGGAAATCCTGCAGCGGGCGGGCGCGGTGCGGGCGCTGGAGCTGGACATCAACGAAGACTGGACCAGCTTCATCACCTACCGCTTCCCGGGCGCCGGCGAACCCTCGAACCTGCTGCCGGAAATGTACCGGCCGTCAACCCGTTACCTGACCCCCGACGAACGCGACTTCTTCGCCGTCTACCGCAGGGGAGGCGGGGGCGAATAATCGCGCGGCGGATCACCCCCGGGGCGCGGGCGCGGCGGGCGCTGCTGGCCGACTCGGCGCTGGCCCTGGTCCTCGCCCTGTTCGTGCTCGAGCTGACCGCCGGGCTCGGCGTCGTCGCCTTCGTCTGCCTGCCGCTGCTGCTGCTCGGCCTGCTCTGGGTCGGCGGCGAACGGCTGCTGCGACGCCTCAGGCTCCGGCGCCGGCGGGCCGTGCGGGCGGCTCGCTGACGACCCGGCCGAACCGGCGCGGGCGCCAGGGCCGCCAGGAGCGCCGCGGCCGCGCCGGCCGCTCCTCCGCTCGCGCTTGCAGATCGAAGTAGAGCAGCGTCTGGCCGATCGCCACGTAGGGGAGCAGGAGGGAGAAGATCAGCGCCCCGAGCAGATTGACGACCAGGAACGGCAGCGGCGTGAAGATCAGCCCCAGGGTCAGGACCGGCCCGGTGACGAAGAGCAGCGCGACGAGGAAGACGATGACCCGGACCGCGTGCCACCAGCGCCCACGGACCAGCTCGGAGCTGCCGCGGAAGGCCTCTCTCAGCGACTTGTCGGTGAACAGGACCTCCTGCCCGACGAAAGCCCAGCCGACCAGCTTCCAGATCGCGAAGGGGATGCCGATCACGGTTACGGCCATGAGGAAGATCCCCAGGGTCGCGAGCAGAAGGGCGCCGACGATCCGCCAGAAGCGCGCGCGCATGCCGTTCCAGCAGGCGCGGAATCCGGCCGGCCGGGATTCCGCCAGCAGCCGCATGAAGATGACGACGATCGCCACGACCACGGCCAGCGCTATCGGGCGCGCGAACGACTCGACCAGGTCGGCGAGCGCCAGGTTGACGCCCGAGCGACCGGCGGCCCGGTCGGCCGAGGTGCCACCGGCGAGCAGCCCGGCGAGGAGGTTGGTCCCGGCGACGATCACCAGCCCGGCCAGGGCGATCGTGATCAGGAGCTGCCAGTGGCGCCCGTAGAGCTGGCGAGCGGCGCGGACCAGCTGCCCGAAGGAGCGCTTGGCCCGCAGCTCGGTGAGGTCGACCGGGCCCCAGCGGGTGAGGCCGACGAAGAGCGCGATCAGGAGGCCGAGGACGGCCAGCGTGCCGAGCGCCAGCGGCCGCGACTTCGCCTCGAGGTTGATGAAGTCCGAGACCTGGGCGACGGCGCCGCAGAAGGCGCCGGTGATCTGCGGGCCGGCGATCGAGCCGCCGGGCAGGCGCGGGCTGGTCGTGCGCTGCTGCGCCATCCAGGCGAACGGTTCCCGCCAGACGGTCTTCGTCGCCGGCCCGGTCGGCCCGTTGTTGAAGCCCTTTTCCTTTTCGCCCCAGCGCCCGTCGTAGCTGAGCCACTTGAACGGGCCCCGTTCGGAGGCCGTTTCCGGCAGCAGCACCGGCCGCGGTCGCAGTTCGCGCAGCGGTTCCGTGGTGTTGTCGCAGCCGACCCCGGAGCCGTGCTGGCCGTTCTGGATGTAGACGGCGGAGTCGTAGAAGGTCGCGTGCGAGCCGGCGGCCGGATAGACGATCGGGTGGGTGCCTTCCTTCTGCACCTTCGCGTCGCCCCAGCCGGCGCGCTCGCCGCCGGCGTGCTGGAAGAGGATTATTTCGCTCGGTTCCTCGTGCAGCGCCGCGCTCGTCGTTTCCGCTTCGAAGCTGAGCTGCATCCCCTCCCAGTCGCCCTCGTGGAGGTCGTTGAACTGGTTGAAGTACCAGAAGAACCAGTACTGCAGGACGAAGCCGGGATGGTGCGGTTCGCGGGCGATGTGGGCGTAGGCGATTGCCGGCGCCCTGCCTTCTTCGACCAGCTGGGCGAAGTCGCGGGCGTAGACGCAGGTGTCGCCGAGGGCCTCCCCTTCGAGGTCGAGGTAGTAGCCGTCGGGGAGGCCGGCGATGTCCGCCGCGGTCGGCGCCTTCATCACCTCTTCCAGCTGCCCCGTCGTGGGGTCGTCGTGGGTGAGGGTGACGGTGGGGTTGCCGAGCACGGTTCCGACGCTGGTCGGCTCGTACTGCTCGGCGCTGGTTTCGCAGGGCGGGTTCTGCTGTTCGCGCAGCATCGCGATCGGCGCGTAGGCCTGGGCCAGCATCTGCGCGGCCGCTTCGTTCGCCGCCGCCGCGGAGCCCGCCTTCTCGAGCACGGCACCGGCCGCCTTCCCCGCGGCGTCGCTCACCGGGGACTTGGCTGCCGCTGCGGCGGGCAGGCAGAGCAGCGCGATCGTCGCGAGCCCCAGGAACAAGCGGCGTGGCCGGGCCATCAGCCCGGCCAACGTACCAGCGTCAGGCGGGGCCGGCCAGCGGCCCGGCTTCGCCCGGCTCCTCCTCCACCTGCTCTTCGACTTTGCCGCCCGGCATCGCCACCAGGGCGACGATGAAGGCGACCGCCATCGCCGCCGCCATCCCGTAGAAGACGGTGCGCGAGGCGAGGGCGAAGTCGTGGGGAACGGTGGCGAAGAGCTTGGCGGCGCCGGCGCCGGCGCTGTGGGCGACGCTGGCGCAGCTGGCTTCGCCACCCTGGCTGACGCAGTCGGCGACCTTGTCGGCGGTGCCCTTGGGGACGCCCCTGGCGCCGAGGCTCGACTCCAGGTTCGACCTGTTCTCGAGGATGAGAACGCTGCCGAGCACGGCGAGGCCGAGGCTGGAGCCGAAGTTCCGCACCGTCTGGGTGATTCCGGTCGCCTCGCCGTAGCGGCTCTTCGGCACCCGGTTGAGGGCGTCGGTGTTGGCCGGGCTGAGGACGAGCCCGACCCCGATCCCGGCGAGGACGATGAAGTACCACTGGTCGCTGACCGAGAGTTCGGTCAGCGACCGGCCCCAGAGGAAGAAGCCGACCGCGGCGATCGCGCAGCCCGAGACCACCGTCTGCCGGGCGCCGACCTTGTCGAGGACCCTGCCGCCGCGCTGCGAGGCGACGGCGAAGCCGGCGAAGAAGATCAGCAGGTAGAGCCCGGTTTCCGAGGCGCTTTCGCCGAGCGCGATCTGCGCGTACATGCTGGCGAAGAAGAACAGCGGCACGAAGGCGATCATCAGCAGGAAGAGGACGACGTTGTCGACCGCGAAGGCGCGGTTCTCGAAGATGCGAACCCGCAGCAGCGGGTTGGGCACGCGCAGCTCGAAGACGACGAAGACGCCGATCAGGGCCAGGCCGGCGGCGATGCAGAGCCAGGTGGCGGCGCCTCCCCAGCCCCAGACGCTCGACTGCTGCAGGCCCAGCACGGCCAGGCCCATGCCGCCGGAGATCAGCAGGGTGCCGCGGTAGTCGAGCGGCGCCGGGTGCTTCTCGTTGTCGGGCTTGGCCTTGGCGGTGAGGGCGAGGGCGATCAGCGCGACCGGGATGTTGACCCAGAAGATCGCCCGCCAGGTCCACTCGGTCAGGTAGCCGCCGGCGATCGGGCCGATCGAGGTGAGGCCGCCGGCGATGGCGAAGAAGATCGCCAGGGCGCGGCCGCGCTCGTGCAGCGGGAAGG
This sequence comes from uncultured Solirubrobacterales bacterium, assembly GCA_963785775.1. Taxonomy (GTDB): domain Bacteria; phylum Actinomycetota; class Thermoleophilia; order Solirubrobacterales; family 70-9; genus VAYN01. The sequence continues at coordinate 1,193,528 of CAWAWH010000003.1, forward strand.
CGTTGAGGACGATCGCCAGCGCCGCCGGGAACATGATCGCGGCGCCGGCCCCCTGGATGATGCGGAAGACGATCAGCCAGGGCTCGTCGAGCGAGCCGGTCGGGGTCAGCCCGCACATCGCCGAGGCGGTGGCGAAGACGATGACGCCGATCACGACCATCCTGCGGTGGCCGGCGATGTCGGCGAGGCGGCCGCCGAAGGCGAACAGCGCGGAGAGCGAGAGCAGGTAGCCGTTGATGATCCACTGCACCCCGGTCGCCGAGAGCGAGAGGTCTTCCTGGATGCTGGGGATGGCGATGGCGACGATCGTCTGGTCGATGAAGGTCATCGAGACCGCGAAGATCATCGCCGCGAGGATCAGCTTGCTGTTCCTGCCGCCGGTTTCGTCCATGGGTGTGCGGTTTGATGCAAGCCTCCGGATTCCTCCCTCGGCCCGGGGTTTCGATAATCTCGCGGCCGCATGCCTCCTGTCTTCTGGATCGGGCTCGGGATTGCCGGCTTCGTCTTTCTCGTCGGCGTGATCTCCGGCGCGCGCTCGCGCACCGGCAGCCTCAGGTCGGGCGCGGCGATCGGCGCCTACCTCGGCATCATGCTGGCCTTCCCGCTGCTGGCCATCGGCCTCTCCACCAGCTAGCAGCGCTCCCCGACCCGCCACCTTCGCAGCGCCGTAGGGGATACTGCCCGCCGATGGTCCGGCGGGTCAACGCCTTCGCGGCAACCGCTTTCGTCATCGGCGGCTCGCTGTTCGCGATCGGCGCGGCGCTGGCGCAGGGGGACGTGGGCGGCCCGCGGCTGGCCGCCGGGGTCTACCTGCTCGGCGGCGTCTTCTTCTGTACCGGCGGCGGCGCCTCGGTGCGGCTGTCGCGCGGCAGGCCGCCGCTGGAACAGCTGAGCGCGCTCGTCCTCTTCGCCGGCACCCTGGTCTTCGCGATCAACCTCCTCGATTCGCTGATCGGCGATCTCACCCCGGCCCAGTTCGACCGCCTGGTCTGGTCGCCGGACATGGTCGGCTGCGCCCTCTTCCTCGTCTCCGGCCACTTCGCGATGGTCGCTCTCTCCGGCAGCTGGCTGCCCTGCTGGCGCCCGCGCGACCTCGGCTGGCGGATCGTCGCCCTCAACCAGCTCGGTTCGACCCTCTTCATGGTCTCCGCCGTCGCCACCTTCGTCCGCGCGGAAGGCGACATGATCGCCGTCGGCATCGCCAACTGGGGCACCCTGACCGGCGCCCTCTGCTTCGCCCTCGCCGGCGTGCTCCAGGAGTTCGAGCGCCCGGCTTGAGAGGATGCCGGGATGGCTGGTGAGGCACGGGCGAATGCGCCGCGGACCGAGAAGGTGCTGCCGGGGGTCTGGCGGCTGCGGCTGCCGCTGCCCTGGCCGGGGGTGCCGCACGGCAACGCCTGGGCGGTCGAGTCCGGCGACGGCATCGTCCTCTTCGACACCGGCATGGGCGGCAGGGGGCGGCTGCGCCAGCTCGACCTGGCGCTGGCCCAGGCCGGCTTCGGGGTCGAGGACGTCGGCCTGCTGGTCTGCACCCACTCCCACATCGACCACTACGGGCTCGCCTCCTCGATCGTCGCGGCGGCCGGCTGCGAGCTCTGGATGCACCCGGCCTGGGAGCACGTGCGGCTGCTGGCCGACGACCCGGCGGCGGCGCTCGAGCATCGGATCGAGGTCGCCCGACAGAGCGGCGTCCCGGTCGCCTCGCTGGAGCGCTACCGCGAGTCCCGCAGCGGCGACGAGGAGACCGGGATCGACGCGATCCAGGTGCCCGACCGTGAGCTCGTGCCCGGGGTCGAGGTGGAGACCGACCTCGGCGCCTGGCAGGTCCACGAGACGCCCGGCCACGCGCCCTCGCACGTCGTCCTGCACCAGCCCGAGCGCAGGCTGATGATCTCCGGCGACCACCTGCTCGGCCGCACCGTCCTCTTCTTCGACCACGGCCACACCCCCGACCCGGTCGGCGAGTTCCTCGCCAGCCTGACCGAGGTCGAGCCGCTGGAGACCGAGCTCTGTCTGCCGGGGCACGGCCGCCCCTTCCGCGACCCGGAGGCGAAGGTCGCCGAGGCGCGGCGCCAGGTCGAGGAGCTGCTGGGCAAGGTCCGCGAGGACCTGGCCGAGGGCGAGCGCACCGCCTTCGAGATCGTCGCCTCGATCGTCGGCGCCGAGAACCTCAACACCCCGGCCAGCGCCTGGGTCCTGCAGATCGTCCTCTCCTGCCTCGACCACATGGCGATCGGCGGCGAGGTGGCCACGGTCGAGGGCAGCGACCCGCAGCGCTGGGCGTTGGCGTAGCCTGCCCCGATGGCAAGCTTCACCTACGAGAGGCAGGTGGCGGCGCCGGTCGAGACCGTGTTCGAGGTGCTGACCGAACATGACCACTACGCCGAGATCACACCGATGCGCAGGTCGGTGCTGGAGCGCGAGGGCGAGCCGGCGCCCAACGGCGTCGGCGCGATCCGCGTCCTGACCTCGGTCGGGCCGCCGCTGCGCGAGGAAGTGATCGTCTACGAACCGCCGGGCCGCTTCTCCTACAAGCTGCTCTCGGGCGCGCCGGTGCGCGACCACGTCGGCACCGTCGAGCTGACCCCGGCGGGCGACGGCACCCGGATCGTCTACGCGGTCCACACGACGCCGACCCTGCCGCTGGCCGGCGGCGCCGTGGTCGCCGTCGTCAAGCAGGCGATCAAAGCGCTGCTGAACGGCATCGTCAAAGAGTCCGAGCGGCGCGCGGCGAATGGCTGAGGGCGGGCCCGAGGCCCGCCTGCGCCGGTTCGAGCGCCAGCTGCAGCGCAACCGCGGGCCGGCGATCTGGCTGCTCGCCGCCGGCCTCGTCTTCAGCGTAGGGGTCGTCGGCTACCAGCTGCTGAAGCGGCCGGCCGACGTCCACAACCCGAACGCGATCTTCAAGCCGGAGAAGCCGCAGCCGCAGCCGCAGAAGGCGAAGACCGTCAACTGGCCGATCTTCGGCCTCAACCCGGCCCGCACGCGCTACCTCCCGGCGAAGGGGGTCAAGCCCCCGTTCCGGCTGATCTGGCACTACACGGAGCGGCCGCTGCTGGAGTTCCCGCCGGTCTACGCCGGTGGCCGGCTCTACGCCGTCAACAACGACGGCACCGCCTTCGCGCTCGACGCGAACACGGGAAAGGTCCTCTGGGAACGCAGGATCGGGCGCCTGAACGCGTCCTCGCCGGCCTACCACAAGGGCCGCCTCTACATCGTCAACCTCGTCCCGGGCCACGTCATCAAGCTGGACGCGAAGACCGGCAAGGTGCTCTGGAAACGCTCGCTGCCGGGACGGGCCGAGTCCTCGCCGCTGGTGCTCGGCAACACTCTCTACTTCGGCTGCGAAGACGGCCGGCTGTTCGCGCTCAGCACCCGCAACGGCAACGTGCGCTGGGCGACCTCGCTCGGCGGGCCGGTGAAGTCGGCGCCCGCCTTCTACCGGGGAACGCTCTTCGTCGGCGACTACGGCGGCTACATGAACGCCGTCGACGCCAGGACCGGGAAGATCAAATGGCAGAGCGGCTCGCTGGGGCCCGGCTTCGGCGCCGGCGGCGAGTTCTACTCGACCCCGGCCGTCGCCTTCGGCCGCGTCTACGCCGGCAACAACGACGGCCGCGTCTACAGCTACGACCTCGAAGACGGCACGCTCGCCTGGACCCACTCCACCGGCGGCTACGTCTACTCGGGACCGACCGTGGCCCGCACGCCGAGCACGCCGCCGACGGTCTACGTGGGCTCCTTCGACGGCAACATCTACGCGCTCGACGCCAAGGACGGGGAAACGCGCTGGGCGCGCTCGGCCGGCGGCCAGGTGGTCGGCTCGCTCTCGGCGGTCGGCAACATCGTCTACGTCGCCGAGTTCACCGACGGCTCGACCGACGGCTACGACATGAGGACCGGGCGCCGCGTCTTCCACTACAAGACCGGCACCTACACGCCGGTCATCTCCGACGGCCGCCGCATCTACCTGGTCGGCTACTCGAGCATCAACGCCCTGCAGCCGTTCCACCCGAAGCCGAAGGCCAGGTCAGCACCGAGGAGTAGCGGCCCCCGCCGACAAGCGCGCCCCGCTCCAGCACCCGCAGGGGAACCCGAACGGGGCGGGGGGAGCGGAGCCGGGTCAAAGTGAAGTCGTAGGAGACCGGTTTCGACTCGACCTGCCGGAATCCCGGCAGCAGGCGGCGGGCGCTGCGGGCGGCGGCGGACCTCGACCCGACCAGGTCGATTTCGCGCAGCGGCGGCAGCGGGCCGGTGGCCAGGCTGGCGCCCAGGTAGTAGAGCAGCGGCTGGCCGGCGGCGTACTTGATGGTCACCACGGCGAGGCCAGGGCGTGGCTGCCCCACTTCCTTCGCGGCGTTGCGCAGGTCCTCGCGCTGGAGGCGGGGCAGGCGGTCGATCTCCAGCGTGAAGACGAGTGAGCAGAGGCAGAAGGCAACGGCCAGGACGAGTCCTGGCGAGCCGGCGCGCCTGACTCCGAAGCCGGCGCCGAGGACGACGATCAGCGGCGCGAACGCCGGCAGCAGGTTACGGCCGTCGAAGTAGTCCGCCCCGAAGAGGCCGAGCAGGAGGGGCAGCGCCAGGCCGGCGACGCCGACGAGCGCGGCCACACCGGCGCCGCCACGCTCGTCCGGGTCGCCGCGCCAGAGCAGCAGCGCCAGCGCGGCGAGGGCGAAGGCGGCGGGCACGCCGAGCGGAATCGGGCCCGGTTGCCGGGCGCCGTGCTCGTCGCCGTTGTCGTCGCCGGCCAGCTTCGCCCCGGCACGTTCGAGGCGTTGGCCCAGCGGCTGTGCGGCGATCCAGCCGGCGTGGCCATTGTCCGCCTGCTGCAGAGCGATCGGGGCCAGCAGCGCGACCACCAAGCCGATCGCGGCGATCGCCAGGGCCACCTGCCGCCGCCGACGGCTCGCCGCCAGCAGCAGGGCGGCCTCGGGGGCGACGACGAAGCCGGCGAAGTAGTGCGTAGCCAGCGCCAGGGCGGAAAGGGCCGCCCACCAGGCGAGGTCGCGCTTTGCGCCGCTGCGGCGAGCGCGGGCGAAGAAGAGGAAGGAGAGGGCGGTGAGGAGGAACACCAGAGCGTAGGCGCGAGCATCCTGGGAGAACCAGATGAGGACCGGGCTGACGGCGACCATCGTCGCCGCGATCAGGCCGGCGCGCCGCGGCAGCGGCAGGGCGACCGCCCCCAGGTAGACGACGAGGATCGAGGCCGTCCCCGCCAGCGCCGAGAGCGAGCGCAGCCAGACCTCGCCGGTGCCGAAGGGGCGCGACCAGAGCCAGGCGACGAGGTAGTAGAGGGGCGGCGTCGACTCGCTGTGGGGGACCGCCGAGAGGGTGTCGAAGAGGCTCGGGTGGAGGACCCGGCCGACCGTCACCGCCTCGTCGTAGCGGTAGCTCTGGAGGTCGAGCGTGGCGAAGCGCAGCACCGCCCCGAGCAGGACGATCCCGGCGAGGAGGACGAGGTGAGGCGACTCGGCCGCTCGCAGCCGCAGGCGCCCGGCAGCGGCGGCTACTGTCTCGCTCCGCTCGGGGCCGGCGGCGGCAGCCGCGGCGGTTCGAAGGCGTAGGGGGGGAATTCCGGGCCGGCGATCCGGCGCCGGATCACGGCGAGGCTGGCCGGGAAGTTCTGGATCCGGTAGGGGTTGACGGTGCCGAAGTCCTGGTAGTAGACGAGCATCCTGGTACGAGGATGGCGCCTGACCCAGACGAACAGGCGCTTGACGAAGGCCGGGTCGTCGCTACCTTCGACACCCCACTCGGTGAGGACGAAGGGCTGGCCTGGGTAGCGGTCGTAGAGTTCGGTGAGGCCTTTCCAGTTCGGGTAGGACGAGTAGAAGTCGGTCCCGACCCAGTCGGTGTAGGCGCGCCCGGGATAGAAGCGTTCGGGCCGGTTCCCGCGCACTTCGGGGGAGCCGACCGGGAGCGGGCTCCAGAGGACCGCGATCGGGGCTTTGGGCAGCCCGGTCGGCAGTGGCGCTCCTTCTTCGCGCAGGGGCGGCAGTCCCGCCCGCATTAGGCGCGCGTCGATCTGGGCCAGCTTGCCGCCCCCGTGGAGGACGATGTAGATGCGGCGGAAGGCCTGCCGGTACCAGTAGGTCCGGTGCTGAGCGTCGCGCAGGTTGCCCCCGCAGTCGTAGGAAGCGTAGACGTTGAGGCAGCGGTTGGGCTCGCCCAGCGGCCGGATGTAGGCGCGCATCCCCTGCGACCAGAAGACGTAGTTGAGCCCGACCAGGTAGTTGTCGCCATAGCCGGTGGCGATCTGGCGGGGATCGATCAGCTCGTGGCCGTCGTTGGGGTCGGCGGTGGAGATGTGGAGTATCGGCCGCGCTTCGGCCTTCTGCCAGCGCCTGATCGATCCCGTCAGGTCCGATCCCCAGGCGCGGAACGTCTCGATCGTCGCCGGGTGCTTGCCGACCAGTTCGGAGAATTCGGCGAACTGGGAGTCGACGCCGGTGTCGGAGACGCCGAAGTAGATCTGCCCACCTGGCGGCCGCAGGGGCGCGGCGCCGGCCGGTGCCGCGACGGTCAGGAGCACCGCCGCGAGGAGCGTTGCGAGTACGGTTGCGTAGCTTTTTGCGCGATCCATGCGCCTTCTTCCTCGACTGGACGGAGCGTTCACGTTCACCAACACGCCACGGGTGCGATGGTTCTTGTGGTCGGTCCTAGGCCTGACCGCGGTGGCCGCCGCGCTCCGCTTCCCGACTTTGGGGCTCCAAAGCTACCGGCACGACGAGGCCGTGACGGCAGGCCGCGTCCTCCTCGCCAGCCTGCCGCGGACGATGCACCTGGTCTGGACCAGCGAGTCGACGCCGCCGCTCTACTACGTCCTCGCCTGGGCCTGGTCGCATCTGTTCGGCGTCCACGAGTTCGGGCTGCGCTCGCTCTCGGCCCTGTTCGGGACGGCGACGGTCCCGATCGCCTACCTGGCGGGGCGCGAGCTGGTCGGGCGTCGTACCGGCCTTGCCGTGGCGGCGATCGTCGCCGTCAACCCGATGCTGGTCTGGTACTCCCAGGACGCCCGCGCCTACGCGCTGGTGGTGCTGCTGAGCACGGCGGCGTTCCTCTTCTTCCTCCGTGCCAGGCGCAGCGGCGGCGCTCGCGACCTCGCCTGGTGGGCGGCGTTCTCGGCGCTGGCGCTGGCGACCCACTACTTCGCCTTCTTCCCGCTGGTGATCGAGGCAGTCTGGCTGTTGCTGGCGGCGCGGCCGCTGCGCCGGGTCCTGTGGGCGATCGGCGGGGTCGCTCTCGCCGGGCTGGCGCTGGCTCCGATGGCCCTGCACCAGGCGCGGGGGAAGAACAACGACTGGATCGCCAGCTTCGGCATGGTCGGGCGTATGCGCGAGACGGGGATCAGCTTCTTCGTCGGCGAGGCGGGCCTGCTCAAGCACGCGCTGGCGCCGATGGCTTTGTTCGCCGTCGCCGTCGCCCTCTTGCTCTGGCGGGGCGGGGAGCGGGAGCGCCGTGGCGCGGCCGTGGCGCTGGCGATCGGCGCCGGCAGCGTCCTGATCGCGCTCGCCTTCGCTGCCCTCGGGCAGGACTTCGTGCTCGAGCGCAACCTGCTGCCGGCGCTGATCCCGCTGGCGATGGTGGGCGCCGCCGGAATCGCGGCGCCGCGCTCCGGCCGCCTCGGGATCGCCGTCGGCGCCGTGCTCGTCGTCTACTCGCTCGCCTTCTGCGTCTACTCCGACTTCCGCCCGGCCCTGCAGCGCGAAGACTGGCGCAGCGTGGCAAGGGAGATCGGCCCCCCGCGCGGACGCCCGCGCGCGATCCTGGCCTGGGAACAGGGGGGCGAACCGCTCGCCTTCTACATCGCGCGCGGCGAGCACGAGGTCAAGTGGAAGCAGTGGCGCCACGGGCCGATCCCGGTCGCCGAAGTCGACGTGGTCAGCGGCCGGCCGCCACCGGCCCGCCACCGAGCGCTGCCGCGATCCTTTCGCCAGGTCCAGCAGGCGAGGCTGGGGCGGATGACGCTCGTTCGCTACCGCTCGGCGCGTCCCCGGCGCCTGCGCTGGAGCCAGCTGATCGGCAACTTCACCGGCTATGCCAACAACGCCGTGCTCCTCGACGGCTTGGGGGTGGCGCCCGAACGGGAAGGCCGCTGAGCGCGGCCGCTCAGCCGGCGGGCGGGCCGAGACCGCCTGGCGGCGGTGGTGGCAGGTGCGGCGCGCCCGGCGCGAAGGACGGGAAGGCGCCGGAATGGAGGCGCGCTTTGAGGACCTGCAGGCTGGCCGAGTAGTTCTGGATCCGGTAGCTGCTGGTGCTGCCGAAGTCCTGGTAATAGACGAGCATCTTGCAGCGCGGGTTCTTCTTCACCCAGGCAAAGAGGCGGCTGACGAAAGCGGGGTCGTCGCCGTTTTCGACACCCCACTCGGTCAGCGCGAAGGGCTTTTCGCCGGCGTAGCGGTTGTAGAGGCCGGTCAGCGAGCCCCATTCGGGGTAGGAGGCGTAGAAGTCGGTCCCGATCCAGTCGACCCAGCGCGAGCCGGGGTAGTAGTGGCGGGGCCGGTTCTGGGGCACGGTGGGCGAGCCGGAGGGCAGCGGGCTCCAGACGATCGCCACCGGCGCCTTCGGCAGGCCGCCGACTTCCACCGTCAGCGGCGGCAGCTTCGCTTCGGCCAGGCGCCGGTTGATCTCCTTCGCCTTGCCGCCGCCGTGGACGATCACGTAGATGCGGCGGAAGGCGAGCTTGTACCAGCGCGGCGTGTGGGCGGCATCGCGGGGGTTGCCGCCGCAGTCGTAGGAGGCGTAGACGTTGAGGCAGCGGTTGGGCTCGCCCAGCGGCCGCACGTAGGCCCGCATCCCCTTCGCGAAGAAGAGCCGGTTGAGGCGGACCAGGTATTCGTCGCCGGCGCCCTGGGCGATCGCCCGCGGCGTCAGGATCTCGTGGCCGTCGCCGGAGTCGGCGGTGGTGATGTGGATCATCGGCCGCGCCCGGGCGGTTTGCCAGCGCTGGATCGAGCCGTGGAAGTCGCTGCCCCAGCTGCGGAAGGACTCGATCACCGCCGGGTGCTTGCCGACGGCAGTGCTGAATTCGCCGAAGTTGGCCGGGTCGCCGGTGTCGGAGACGCCGAACCAGACCTTCCTGCCGGGCGGTTCGAGCAGGCCGGCGCCGGCGGTCGCGGCGCCCGCGAGCGCCAGTATGGCCAGGGCGGCCAACGCGCAGGCGGCCGCCTGGACCCTGTGTCCACGAGTCATCCGAGACCTCTTCGACCGGGTACGCGCATGCCCTTCTCGACACGCGGCCCGTCGGCGGGCTGTTCAGGCAGCGAGCGCGGCCGGGTGCTCGGCGAGGATTGCCAGGACTTCGGGGGCGTACTTGGAGATGAAGGCGGGGCCGACGCCGTGAACCTCGATCAGGGCGGCCTCGTCGGCGGGACGGACGGCGGCGATCGCGCTGAGGGTGCGGTTGCTGGCGACCGTGTAGGCGGGCTTGCCGGCAGCCGCCCGCAGGCGCCAGGCTTTCAGCGCCTCGAACAGCGGCGCGTCGGTGGGGGAGAGGTCGGGAGGCGGTGCCGCGGAGCCGCCCCCGGCGCGCTTGGGCCGGCGCACCGCGATCGTCTCCGGGTCGGGCAGCCAGCTCTGGGCGTCGCAGACGTCGCAGCAGCGCTCCAGCGGCGCCCCGGCGAGGCGATCGCCGAAGTGGTCGAGCAGGGATCGGCGCCGGCACTTGCCGGAGTAGATAAAGGCTTTGATCGCGTGGTAGGCGCGCCAGCCGCGCTCGTGGGCGATCGCCAGCTCGGGGTCGCCGCTGCGCTGTTCGTTGAAGCGGACCAGGCGGCCGAGGTCCATCTTCATCGCCAGCAGCACGGCGCGGGCGGGCAGGCCGTCGCGCCCGGCGCGGCCGGCCTCCTGGTAGTAGGCCTCGACACTGGTCGGGATCGCCATGTGCCAGACCGAGCGCACGTCGGCCTTGTCGACCCCCATCCCGAAGGCGTTGGTGGCGACGATCACGTCGATCTCGCCGCTCATGAAGCGGTGCTGGACCGAGCTTCGCTGCTCGGCCTCCATGCCGGCGTGGTAGGGCAGGGCGCTCTGGCCGGCTTCGCGCAGCGCCGCCGCCACCTCGTCGGTGTCCTTGCGGGTGCCGCAGTAGACGATCGCCGGCCGATTGGCGGGATCGCCGAGCCCGGCCTCGAGCAGGGCCTGGCGGCGCGCCTTGGAGCCGGTGCCCTCGATCGGGACGACGTCGAAAGAGAGGTTTGGGCGGTCGAAGCCGGAGCGCACCTGCAGCGGCTCCCGCATTCCGAAGCGGCTGGCGATCTCCGCCGCGACCGGCTTCGTCGCCGTCGCCGTGCAGGCCATCACCGTCGGCCGCCCCAGCCGGTCGGCGATCTGCGGCAGCCGCAGGTAGTCGGGGCGGAAGTCGTGGCCCCACTCGGAGACGCAGTGCGCCTCGTCGACGGCGATCAGGTCGATCCGCCGCTGCGCCAGGGCTTCGAGGAAGACGCTGGAGCCGAACCGCTCCGGCGAGCAGTAGACGATCCGCGCCTCGCCGCTGCGGACTTCCTCCAGCGCCGACCAGGCGGCGCCCTCGTCCATCCCCGAGGAGATCATCGTCACCGGGTGCCCGGCCGCGGTCAGCCGCTGCCACTGGTCCCGCATCAGCGCGATCAGCGGGCTGACGACGATCGTCAGATCCTCGCTGGCCAGCCCCGGCAGCTGGTAGCAGAGGCTCTTGCCGCCGCCGGTCGGCATCACGATCAGCGAGTCGCGCCCTTCCAGCGCGGCTTCCACCGCCTCCTTCTGCCCCGGCCGCCAGTGCTCGAACCCGAGCCTGCCGAGCAGCTCCTCGGCTCTGTCTCCCACCGTCACGGTCATCTGCCCAGGCTAAGCCCTGGCGCGGCGGGCATCTCCCCCCGCCGGCTCGGACTCTAACCCTAAGCCGCGCTCTCGGCGGGTCCCGACCGGCGGGCGCCGAGGCGGCCGCGGCGGAGGCGGAGCTGCTGCGGCCAGAGCACGTAGACCGCCATCGGCAGCGCGTAGAGGAGGTAGACCGAGACCTCGATCATGGTCGGGGTCGGCTGCAGCCCCAGCATCCCGGTCAGCAGCGAGCCGGAGACGGTTTCCGGCTGGACCAGCCAGGAGAGGTCGACGGCCTGGCCCTGGAGGCCGGCGATCCAGCCCGCCTCGTGGGCGGTGTGGGCGGCGGTCGCCAGCAGGCCGGCGGCGACGAAGACGAGGATCAGGCCGGTGAAGCGGAAGAAGCGGGTGAGGTTGATGCGGACGCCGCCGCGGTAGAGCCCGAGCCCGATCGCGACCGCGACGATCAGCCCCAGCACCGCGCCGGAGCCGGCGGCGGTGGTGTCGCCGGCGTGCTGGAAGGCGGCGAGGAGGAAGACCGAGGTCTCGAATCCCTCGCGCAGGACGGCGAGGAAGGCCATCGCGACCAGCGCCATCGTCGAGCCGACCGCCAGGGCCGAGGCCGCCTCGCCCTCCAGCGTGGCCTTGATCCCGCGGGCATTGCGGCGCATCCAGACGATCATGTAGGTGACGGCGCTGACGGCGACCAGGCCGATGATCGTCTCCAGCTCCTCCTGCTGGCGCTGCGGCAGGTCTTCGCCGACGACGTCGAGGACGACGGCGACGGCGGCGCAGAGGACGATCCCGATCCCGATCCCGATCCACATCTGCCGCATCGCATCGCGGCGCCCCTCCTTGACCAGGAAGGCGGCGATGATGCCGATGATCAGAGAGGCCTCGACGCCCTCTCGCAGGGTTATGACGAAAGTGGGAATCACGTTAGGCGCCCCTAATAAGGGCGCCCAAAACCTAGCACGCCGCTAGACATTCGACCTCAGGGGAGCCAGGGCTCCGACCACTGGGCGATGCCCCTTGTCAGCTCCTTGGCTTGGGGCGGGCCCCAGGTGCCGGGGGCGTAGGGGTGCACCGGCCCCGGTTCGTCGAGCAGGGGCTGGACCACGCGCCAGGTCTCTTCGACCGCGTCCTGGCGGGTGAAGAGGGTGTGGCGGCCGGCGATCGCGTCGCCGAGCAGGCGCTCGTAGGGCTCGGGGTCTTCGCCCGGCTGGCGCTCGAAGAGGACCTCGAGGTCGGCCGGCTCGAACGCCTCCTCGCCGGCCTTCTTCGCGTACAGCCGCATCCGCGAGCCCGGCTCGGGCTCGATCCGGATCGTCATCTTGTTCGGTTCCGGCGTCTTGCCGTGGCCGATCCCGAGGTTCGGCGGCGGCCGCTTAAAGACAACCGTCACCTCGCTCGACTTCTTCGGCATGCACTTGCCGGCGCGGACGAAGAAGGGGACGCCGCTCCAGCGCCAGTTGTCGACCGCGAGCTCGACCGCGGCGAAGGTCTCGGTGGTCGAGTCCGGCGCCACGTCCTCGACGTCGAGGAAGCCCTCGTACTGGCCGCGCACGTAGCGCTTCGGGTCGGCGGCCCGCATCGCCTTGAAGAATTCGAGCTTCTTGTCGCGGATCGAGTCGGGGTGGTTGCCGGTCGGCGGCCCCATCCCGACCAGCGCCAGCACCTGCAGGGCGTGGTTCTGGATCACGTCGCGCATCGCCCCGACCGCGTCGTAGAAGCGGCCGCGGTCGTCGACCCCGAAGTCCTCGGCGATCGTCATCTGCACGTGGGAGACGTGGGAGCGGTTCCAGACCGGCTCGAGCAGCGAGTTGGCGAAGCGCAGATAGGTGATGTCCATCACCGGCTCCTTGCCGAGGTAATGGTCGATGCGGAGGATCTGGTCCTCGGTCAGCACCGCGCAGAGCTCGGCGTTGAGCGCCCGCGCCGATTCGAGGTCGTGGCCGAACGGCTTCTCGATCACCACGTGGGCGTTCTCGGTGAGGCCGGCCCTGCCGAGGCCGTCGACGACGGTGCCGAACAGCGACGGCGGCACCTCCAGGTAGAAGACCGGCCGCTTGGCGCCGCCGAGCGCCTTGCCGACACGCTCGAAGGTGGCGGCGTCGGCGTAGTCGCCCGGGACGTAGCTGAGGCGGGCGGCGAGCCTGGCGAAGACGTCCTCGTCGGGATCGCCGACGGTGTCGGCGATCGAGTCGTGGGCGTGGCGGCGCAGCCGCTCGTCGTCCCAGTCGTCGATCGCGACGCCGACGATCGGGGTGTCGAGCTTGCCGGCGGCCTCGAGCCGGTAGAGCGCTCGGAAGGTCATTTTCTTCGCCAGGTCGCCGCTGATCCCGAAGATCACCAGCACGTCGGCGGCGGCATCGGTGTGGGGCTTGGGGGCCTTGGACATTCGTCGCGCAGGCTATCGCTCGCCGCGCCAGCGCCTAGGATTGCTGCTCCGTTCGTCCTTGGTCGCCCAGAGGGCTGCAAAGTACGAACGCAACGGCTCAGCAGCGCCTACCAGTGGAGGTTGTGATGGAACTCGGAATCGTCGGCCTCGGACGCATGGGCGCCAACATGGCCCGCCGCCTGATGCGGGACGGCCACAGGATCGTCGCCTACGACGTCAACCCGGACGCGGTCGCGGCGCTGGCCGGCGAGGGAGCCGAGGGCGCCTCCTCGCTCGAGGATCTGGCCGCGAAGCTGAGCGCGCCGCGCTCGGTCTGGGTGATGGTTCCGGCCGGTGAGATCACCGAGAAGACGGTCGACGGCGTCGCCGCCGTGCTCGACTCCGGCGACGCGATCGTCGACGGCGGCAACTCCTACTACCGCGACGACATCCGCCGCGCCGCCAAGGTCGGCGAGCAGGGGATCGACTACGTCGACTGCGGCACCAGCGGCGGCGTCTTCGGCCTCGAGCGCGGCTACTGCCTGATGATCGGCGGGCCCGGCGGCGCGGTCGAGCGGCTCGACCCGATCTTCGCCAGCCTGGCGCCGGGGGTCGAGCAGGCCGAGCGCACGCCCGGTCGCAGCGGCGAGGTCTCCGCCTCCGAGAACGGCTACCTGCACTGCGGGCCCAACGGCGCCGGCCACTTCGTGAAGATGGTCCACAACGGGATCGAGTACGGGATCATGGCCGCCTACGCCGAGGGCCTGAACATCCTCAAGAACGCCAACGCCGGCAAGGTCCAGCGCGAGGCCGACGCGGAGACGGCGCCGCTGGAGCAGCCCGAGTACTACCAGTACGACCTCGACCTGCCGGAGGTGGCGGAGGTCTGGCGCCGCGGCAGCGTGATCGGCTCCTGGCTGCTCGACCTGACCGCGGCCTCGATGCAGGAATCCCCCGACCTGGCCGACTTCGCCGGCCGCGTCTCCGACTCCGGCGAGGGCCGCTGGACCTCGATCGCGGCGATCGACGAGGGGGTGCCGGCGCCGGTCCTGACCTCGGCCCTGTACGAGCGCTTCGCCTCGCGCGGCAACGACGACTTCGCCGACAAGGTGCTCTCCGCGATGCGCAAGCAGTTCGGCGGCCACGACGAGAAGACGGGCTAGGGGCCGGCGATGGCGCCGAAGCTGGAGGTCGTCGCCGACGAGCGGGCGGCGGCGCGGCGGGCGGCCGAGCTGATCGCCGCGGCGGGCGCCGCCGCGGCGGCGGCGCGCGGGCCGTTCGGGATGGCGATGAGCGGCGGCCGCTCGCCCTGGGCGATGCTGGCGATCCTCGGAGAACTGGAGCAGATGCCCTGGGAGGCGACCGAGCTGTTCCAGGTCGACGAGCGGATCGCCTCGCCGGGCAGCGAGGACCGCAACCTCACCCACATGGTGCTGGGCCTCTCGATGGAGCACCAGCCGGCGCTGCGGCCGATGCCGGTCACCCAGCGCGACCTCGAGGCCGCCGCCCACGAATACGAGACGTCGCTGCCGGAGCGCCTCGACCTGATCCACCTCGGCCTCGGCCCCGACGGCCACACCGCCTCGCTGGTCCCCGGCGACCCGGTGCTGGAGGTCCGCGACCGCCGCGTCGCCCTCACCGGCGGCGAGTACCAGGGCCACCGCCGGATGACCCTCACCTACCCGGCGATCGACGCCGCCCGCCAGATCCTCTGGCTCGTCACCGGCGCCGAGAAGCGCGAGCCGCTGGCCAAGCTGCTCGCCGCCGACCCCTCGATCCCGGCCGGCCGGGTGCGCAACGAGAACATGGTCGTCGTCGCCGACGAGGCCGCGGCGCCCCAGGGCTCTTAGCGGGCCGGGTCGTCCAGCGACAGCCGCGCTTTGACTTCCCCGAGCTTCTCGATCCGGGGATCGTCGGCACCGACCATGCGCTCCAATAGTCGTTCGATCTCCGCCAGGTCGATCGGGTCCGTGGCGACAAGCATCTGCTCGATGTCGAGCCAGTCCTTGGGGCGATCGAACATCGCCTTGCAGACCGCGAGGTGCTCAGGCGAGAGGATCGAGAGCGTGGCTTCCCTGAATGGAACTCGACGGGCACCCCGCTGCATCTCCTCGTGGAACTCGTCGTTGGAGAAGAAGAGATCGACCGCGTTGCGTCCCCACCACAGCCGCACCTGTCCATCTCGTTCGAGAACGGGGAGGTCGAGCGTGACGTCGACCCCGAGCGGGGCGAGGGCCTCGCGCACCTGTGGCCAGTGGTCGGTTGCGAGGAAGACATTGACGTCGATGTCGACGGTGACGCGGGGCTCGGCGTAGTAGGCGAGGGCAAGGGCGCCGCCGATCGCGTGCGGGACCTTGGCGGCGTCGAGCTGCCGGTGGATCGCGACGACCTTCTCGGGAAGGGGGGGTTCTGAGTCGGACCGGTGCGGGGAGACGGGTCCAGGTGTGCTCACGGGTCAGGCTGCCTTCAGGCCTGGGAAGCCGATCGTGTCCGCTCGCCGTCGCAGGGGCAGGGCATCGGCCAGCAGCAGCAGATCCTCCAGTGCCGCGCCCCTTTCGGCTGGGGTGGCTCCCACCCATTCGCTGACCGATCTGGCACCGTCGGAAACGGTCGCGGTGGGGCCGGCCGGCCGGTCGCTGCGGTCCTCGTTCGCGAGTGCGTCGAGGAGTAAACGTCTCAACATCGGGTCCGGTCGCTCTCCTTTTGCCAGCCTGCCGAGAAGCTCTCGTGCCGCGCGATCGACTGGCGGGGGGGCAATGGGCGCCCCGGCTCGTAGCGCCGCCTTGCGCAGCTCTTCCGCGCTTGGGGGCTTTACCGCTTTCTTCTGGGCCTTTGCGATCGCCTCGCCGGTCAGCTCCCGAAAGGTCGCGAGCGTGTGACTACGCGGCCCTGCGGGCGTGCTGCGGGACTCTCGGATCTCGAAGGCGCCCTTCTTGGTGGGAACTATGAAGGCCATAGTGGGTAAATAATACCACTATCATCTGGGAACTCCGGCATCTGGATGCCGCTCAGGCGGCGGCGTCGAGGGAGACGGCGTGGTTGGCGACGATCGTGCCGTCGGGGTCATAGCGGCGCTTGACCTCGGCCAGGCGGGCGCAGGTCTCGGCCGGCAGGATCGCGTCGGTGTCGCAGGGGCGCTCGGCGAAGTTGAAGTAGCCGCCGTCGGCGATCCACGGCGCCATCGCCTCGTCGAAGCTGTCGAGGCGGGTCTCGATCGCCTGGCCCAGCTCCGGCGTCATCGGCATGCCGATGCCGAGCATGACGAAGGCGGCGTCGAGGTGGGAGAGGGCGCCGCCGTCGGGGTCCGGCCGCCCCAGCGCTCCACCCAGCTGGCGCAGCTCGGCCAGCAGCAGCGGCGAGGTCTCCGGGTCGCCGAGCTCGGCGAAGGCCGCGACCGCCTCGTCGGGCAGCTCACGGATGACCTTGTGGTGGCCGAGTCCCGGCACCGGCTGCTCGGGATCCATGTGGATCCGGCAGAGGCCGGCGGCGGGGATCTGGCCGAAGGTGCTCATCATCGGCTCGCCGAGGCCTTCCAGCAGCGGCGCCACCGCCGCCTCGCCCTCGGCCTGGCTGCCGATGAAGGCGCCGTCGATCGTCAGCAGCGGCGTGTTCCGCAGCGGCTCCGGCACGTCGGGGACGTCGGGCGGGCGGATGAAGCGGACGACCGAGGTGACGTCGTCGCCGAGGCCCGCGGCCCAGTCGCGGTAGACGCGCACCGCCCCGGCCCCCACCGCGGCCGGGTAGAGCAGGGCGCCGGCGTAGGCGTCGGCGACCGGTACCAGGTCGAGATGCAGGGCGGTGACGATCGCGTAGTCGCCGCCACCGCCGCGGAGGGCCCAGAAGAGGTCGGGCTCGTTCTCGCCGTCGACCGTCTGCGCCTCGCCGTCGGCGCCGACCAGCTCGATCGCGCGGACGCGGTTGCAGGCGAAGCCGTAGCGCCGCCCCAGCCAGCTGAGCCCGCCGCCGAGGGTGTAGCCGGTGACGCCGACGTCGGGCGAGGAGCCGGGCAGCGAGCTGAGGCCGTGGGCCTGGGCGGCTTCGCTCAGCTCCAGCACCAGCACGCCGGCCTCGACCCGGGCGGTGCGGGCGCCGGGGTCGACCTCGACGCCGCGCAGGCGCTCGGTCTTGATCAGGATCGTCTCCTCGAGCGGGCCGAGGGCGACGGCGCCGTGGCCGGTTCCCTGGCCGGCGACCCTGAGGCCGTGCTCGGCGGCGAAGCGGACGGTCCTGGCGACGTCCTCGGCGCTCTCGACGAAGGCGACCGCGCTCGGGCGCTGGTCGGCGGCGAGGTTCCAGGCGAGGCGCGCCTCGTCCCAGTCGGCGTCGGCCGGGGTGGCGAGGCGGCCGGCGATCGTCAGCTCGGTGAAGTCGCTCATCTGTGCTCTCTCCTTCGGCGTTAGGTCAGCGTCAAGCGGTCGACGGCGCCTCCGGTCCCCACCAGCACCTCGGCGACCATATCCGGTGGGAAGAGGCCGTGGGCGGCGACGCCGGGGTCGGCCTCGAGCCGGGCGGCCAGCTCCGCCGGGTCGCCGCTCGGGCCGCGGTAGTCGGCGATCGCGCCGCCGTCGGGGCTGGGGGGGACGTCGCGAAGCTCGACCTCGGCGCCGAGCCGGGCCAGGGTCGAGGAGAGGCCGAAGGAGAAGAGCTCCAGCGGCACCGGCCCGCGCAGGGCCTTGACCGGCTTGCTGGAGTCGGCGATGACGACGAAGCGCGCGGCCGCCGCCGCGACGATCTTCTCCCGCAGGTGGGCGCCGCCGCCGCCCTTGATCAGCCAGCCGTCGGGCGCCACCTCGTCGGCGCCGTCGATCGCGATGTCGAGGCGCTGGAGGCTGCTGAACTCCTCGACCGGGATGCCCAGCCCCCGTGCCTGTTCCTCGGTGGCGACCGAGGTGGCGACGCAGCGGATGCTGCCGACCCCGCGGGCGGCGATCGCCGGCAGCAGGAAGGCGACAGTCGAGCCGGTCCCCAGTCCCACCGTCATCCCGTCCTCGACCAGCGCCGCCGCGGCCTCCGCCGCGATCCGCTTCTCCGTATCGACCTCCGTCACCGCCCGCACAATATTCGCCTCCTCTCGGCAACCACGGGGCCGATCGGCCGATCGACCTCAAGCGCCCGATATTTGGACGTCTGAGGCCCGTCGGGCGGTTGTGGTTAGGATCGGTCACCGCGCATGGGCCAGGAGATCGACCAGCTCGCCATCGACACGATTCGCACGCTCTCGATGGACGCCGTGCAGAAGGCCGAATCGGGGCATCCCGGGACGCCGATGTCGATGGCGCCGGTCGCCTACGAGCTCTGGCAGAACCACCTCCGCTACGACCCGGCCGACCCGATCTGGCCCAACCGCGACCGCTTCGTGCTCTCGGCCGGGCACGCCTCGATGCTGCTCTACTCGGTGCTCCACCTGGCCGAGGTGCGCCGCGTCGACGCCGGCTACGAGGTGCTCGACGAGCCGGCGGTGAGCCTGCACGAGATCGAAGAGTTCCGCCAGCTGCACTCGCGCACGCCCGGCCACCCCGAGTACCGCTGGACCTCCGGCGTCGAGACCACCACCGGCCCGCTCGGCCAGGGCATCGCCACCTCGGTCGGGATGGCGCTGGCCTCGAAGTGGCAGGCGCGAGCGCTTCGGCGCCGACCTCTTCGACTTCGACGTCTACGCGCTGGCCGGCGACGGCTGCCTGATGGAGGGCGTCTCCCACGAGTCGGCCTCGCTTGCCGGCCACCTCAAGCTCGACAACCTCTGCTGGATGTACGACAACAACCACATCACGATCGACGGCGACACCGCGCTCGCCTACGACGACGACGTGCTCAGCCGCTTCGAGGGCTACGGCTGGAACGTGCTCCGGGTCGGCGACGCCAACGACGCGGCGCTGCTCTCGCGCGCCTTCGAGGAGTTCAAGGCGGAGACCGGCCGGCCGACCCTGATCGTGATCGACAGCCACATCGGCTGGGGATCGCCGAACAAGCAGGACACCGAGGCCGCCCACGGCGAACCGCTCGGCGAGGAGGAGGTGAGGCTGACCAAGCGCGCTTACGGTTGGCCCGAGGATGCCCACTTCCTCGTCCCCGACGGGGTCAGGGAGCGCTTCGCCGAGGGCGTCGGCAGGCGCGGCGCCGAGCTCAACGCCGCCTGGAAGCAGAAGCTCGCCGACTCCGGGCACGCCGCCGAGATCGAGACGATGCAGCGGCGCCGGCTGCCCGACCGCTGGGACGCCGGCATCCCCTCCTTCGAGGCCGACGAAGAGAAGGGCCTGGCCACCCGCAAGGCCTCGAACAAGGTCCAGAACGCGATCGCCGAGCGGGTGCCGTGGATGGTCTCCGGCTCCGCCGACCTCACCGACTCGACCTCGGTCCGTCTCACCTTCGACGGCGTGACAAATTTTGAGCCGGGGCGGTTCGACGGCCGCCAGATCCACTACGGGATCCGCGAACACGCCGCCGCCGCCGCCAGCAGCGGCCTCTCGCTCTCGAAGCTGAAGCCACTCTGGTCGACCTACCTCACCTTCTCCGACTACGGGCGCGGGGCGATCCGGCTCTCGGCGCTGATGGAGCTGCCGGTGATCCACCTCTTCACCCACGACTCGATCGGGCTCGGCGAGGACGGCCCGACCCATCAGCCGATCGAGCAGCTGGCCTCGCTGCGGGCGATGCCCCACCTCGACGTGATCCGCCCCGCCGACGCCAACGAGGTAGCCGAGGCCTGGCGGGTCGCGGTCGACCGCACCCACAACCCCGTCGCCCTGATCCTCACCCGCCAGACCGTGCCGATCTTCGACCGTTCCAAATACGCCTCGGCGGCGGGGTTGCGGCGCGGGCGGCTACGTGCTCGCCGACTGCGAGGGCGAGCCGGAGCTGATCCTGATCGCCACCGGCAGCGAGGTCCAGCTGGCGCTCGGCGCCCACGAGACGCTGACCGGCGAGGGCATACGCTCGCGCGTCGTCAGCCTGCCCTGCTGGGAGATCTTCGACCGCCAGGACGAGGAGTACCGCGACCGGGTGCTGCCGCCGGCGGTCACCGCCCGGGTCGCGATCGAGGAGGCCGCGACGCTGGGCTGGGAGCGCTACGTCGGGACCGCCGGTGCGATCATCGGCATGACCACCTTCGGGCAGTCGGCGCCGTTCGCGGACGTCGAGGCGGAGTTCGGCTTCACCCCGGACCACGTCGCCGAGGTGGCGCGTGAGGTCGCCAAGGGCGCGGCCGTCAATTCTTCAACGACCTGAGGAGGTCGCTCGTGAAGGCAACCGCACGACTGCACGAGCTGGGGCAGAGCCTCTGGCTCGACAACATCACCCGCACGATGCTGGGGGACGGCACCCTGCGGGGCTACATCGACGAGCTCTCGGTCACCGGCCTCACCTCCAACCCGACGATCTTCGACAAGGCGATCTCCGGCGGCGACGCCTACGACGCGCAGATCGCCGAGCTGAGCGGCAGCGCCGGAGCCGGCGAGGGTCCCGGCGCCAACGCCGACGAGGACGTCTTCTTCGAGCTGGCGCTGGCCGACCTGCGCGACGCCACCGACCTCTTCGCCGCCGTGCACGAGCGCACCGACGGGGTCGACGGCTTCTGCTCGCTGGAGGTCTCACCGCTGCTGGCCGACGACGCCGAGGCGACGATCGCCCAGGCGGCGGCGCTGCACGCCAAGGCCGGGCGCGAGAACCTCTTCATCAAGATCCCCGGCACCGAGGCGGGCTGCAAGGCGATCGAGGAGTCGATCTTCGCCGGGGTGCCGATCAACGTCACCCTGCTCTTCGACGACAGCGCAGTACCTGGCCGCCGCCGAGGCCTACATGCGCGGCATCGAGCGCCGGATCGAGGCCGGGCTGGACCCCGCCGTCGCCTCCGTCGCTTCGATCTTCATGAGCCGCTGGGACGTCGCCGTCGCCGAGCAGGTCCCCGAGGATTTGCACAACCGGCTCGGCATCGCCGTCGGCGGTCGCGCCTACCGCGCCTACCGCGAGCTGCTCGACTCCGACCGCTGGCTGCGGCTGATGAACGAGGGCGCCCGCGCCCAGCGGCTGCTCTGGGCCAGCACCGGCACCAAGGACCCCGACGCCTCCGACACCCTCTACATCGAGGCCTTCGCCTCGCCCTTCACGGTCAACACGATGCCGGAGCCGACGCTGAAGGCCTTCGCCGACCACGGCGAGGTCGGCGACCTGATGGACGCCGGCGGCGGCAACTCCGAGCAGGTCCTGAAGGAGTTCGAGGCGGCTGGGATCGACGTCGCCGCGCTGGCGAACCGGCTCCAGGTGGAGGGCAAAGAGAGCTTCAACAAGTCCTGGGAAGAGCTGCTGAAGTCGATCTCCTCCCAGCGCGGGGTCACGGCCTGATGGCCCACTCCGCCCACCGCGCCGAGGGCGAGGGGCGCGGCAGATGAGCGACCTGCGGGAGGCGCCCGCCTGGGGCGAGCTGGAGCGCCACTTCGCCGAGATCCGCGGCGCCCACCTACGCGACCTCTTCGCCGCCGACCCCGAGCGCGGCGAGCGCCTGGTCGCCGACGGCGCCGGCCTCCACCTCGACTTCTCGAAGAACCGGGTCAGCGACGAGACCCTGCTGCTGCTCGGCGAGCTGGCCCGCCAGCGCGGCGTCGAGGAGCGACGCGAAGCGATGTTCGCGGGCGAGCACATCAACGTCTCCGAGGACCGCGCGGTGCTGCACGTGGCGCTGCGGATGCCGCGCAACCGCTCGCTCGTGGTCGACGGCGTCGACGTGGTCAAGGAGGTGCACGAGACGCTCGACCGCATGGGCGACTTCTGCGAGCGGGTCCGCTCCGGCGAGTGGCTGGGCCACACGCGGCAAGCCGATCCGCAACGTCGTCAACGTCGGCATCGGCGGCTCCGACCTCGGCCCGGTGATGGCCTACGAGGCGCTGCGCCACTACAGCCGCCGCGAGATGACCTTCCGCTTCGTCTCGAACGTCGACGGCACCGACTTCGCCGAGACGACCCGCGACCTCGACCCCGAGGAGACCCTGTTCGTGATCTCCTCGAAGACCTTCACGACGCTGGAGACGATGACCAACGCCCACAGCGCCCGCGAGTGGGCCCTGGCCGGGCTCGGCGGCGACGAGGCGGCGGTCGCCAGGCACTTCGTCGCCGTCTCCACCAATGCCGACGAGGTCGCGAAGTTCGGGATCGACACCGAGAACATGTTCGGCTTCTGGGAGTGGGTCGGCGGCCGCTACTCGATGGACTCGGCGATCGGGCTCTCGACGATGCTGGCGATCGGCCCGGCCCGCTTCGCCGAGATGCTGGCCGGCTTCCACGCCATGGACGAGCACTTCCGCGAGACCCCGGCCGGCGCCAACCTGCCGCTGCTGATGGGGCTGCTCGCGGTCTGGTACTCGGACTTCTTCGGCGCCCAGACCAGTGGCGTCTTCCCCTACGACCAGTACCTGCACCGCTTCCCGGCCTACCTACAGCAGCTGACGATGGAGTCCAACGGCAAGCACGTGACCGTCGACGGCGCCCGCGTCGACTACGAGACCGGGGCGATCTACTGGGGGGAGCCGGGGACCAACGGCCAGCACTCCTTCTACCAGCTGATCCACCAGGGAACGCGGCTGATCCCCTGCGACTTCATCGGCTTCTACCACTCCAACAATCCACTCGGCCGCCACCACGACCTGCTGATGTCCAACGTCTTCGCCCAGGGCGAGGCGCTGGCCTTCGGCAAAACGGCCGAGCAGGTGCGCGAGGAGGGGACGCCGGAGGCGGTCGTGCCGCACCGGGTGATGGAGGGCAACCGGCCCTCGAACACGATCCTCGCCGAGCGCCTCGACCCCGAGACGCTGGGGGCGCTGGTCGCCCTGTATGAGCACAGCGTCTTCACCCAGGGCGCGATCTGGGGGATCGACTCCTTCGACCAGTGGGGGGTCGAGCTGGGCAAGGTCCTGGCGGTGAAGATCATCCCCGAGCTGGAGACCGGCAAGGAGCCGAAGCTCCATCACGACAGCTCCACCAACGCGCTGATCCGCCGCTACCGACACGCCCGGCGCGGGGAATAAGGTCACGCCATGCCCCTGCACGACGCGCTCCCACTGGCCGCGTCGGCATCCAACCTGCTCGCCGCCCGCGAGCAGATGGCCTTCACGCTCGGCTTCCACATCGTCCTCTCCTGCCTCGGGGTGGCCCTGCCGGCGACGATCCTGGTCGCCAACTACCTGGGGCTGAAGCGCGGCGACAAGGACGCGATCGAGCTGGCGCGGCGCTGGTCGAAGGCGATGGCGCTCACCTTCGCCGTCGGCGCCGTCACCGGCACCGTGCTGACCTTCGAGTTCGGCCTGCTCTGGCCGCGCTTCATGGACCGCTTCGGCGCGGCCTTCGGGATCGCCTTCGCGATCGAGGGGATCTTCTTCTTCCTCGAGGCGATCTTCCTGGCGATCTACATCTACGGCTGGAAGCGGCTCTGCGGCTGGGCCCACTTCTGGTCCGGGGTGCCGATGTTCGTCACCGGCATCGGCGGCGCCTTCGCCGTCGTCGCCGCCAACTCCTGGATGAACCAGCCGCAGGGCTTCACCCTCGACGCGGCCGGCAAGGTGGTCGACACCGAACCGCTCAAGGTCCTGATCAACCCGGCGACCGGCTACGAGGTGCCGCACATGATCCTCGCCGCCTACATGGTCGTCGGCTTCCTGGTCGCCTCGATCTACGCGGTCGGGATGCTGAAGGGACGGCGCGACCGCCTGCACCGGCTGGGCCTGCTGATCCCGCTGACGATCGGCCTGCATCGCGACCCCGATCCAGCTCTTCGTCGGCGACACCGCGGCGCGCGCGGTCGCCGACCACCAGCCGGCCAAGTTCGCCGGCATGGAGTGCATCCAGGAAACCGGCGGCCACCAGACCGAGTACGTGGGCGGGATCTGCACCTCCAGCGGGGTCAAGGCGGCGATCCCGATCCCCGACCTCGACTCCTACCTGGTCGGCTTCAGCGCCAACACCAAGGTGACCGGGCTGAACGACATCCCCAAGGACGAACGGCCGCCGGACAACACGCTGCTGCACCTCGCCTTCGACGCGATGGTCGGGATCGGCACGGCGCTGCTGGCGCTCGGGCTCTGGCTGCTCTACGCCTGGTGGAAAAGGCGCGACATCCCGCGGACGCCCTGGTTCCTGCGGGCGGTGGCGATCTCCGGCGCCGGCGCGGTGCTGGCGCTGTGGTGCGGCTGGATCGTCACCGAGGTCGGCCGCCAGCCCTGGATCGTGCAGGGCTACATGCGCACCTCCGAAGCGGTCACCGACGCCAAGGGGATCTGGTTCAGCTTCGGCCTGGTGCTGCTGCTCTACGCGGCGATCGGCACGATCGCGATCCTCGTCCTGCGCGGCATGTCGCGGCGCTGGCGCGAGGGCGCCGCCGAACCCGAGGGCACCCCCTACGCCCACCGCCGGCGGGGATTCGGGCGCGCGTGAGCAGGGCCGACGCCGCCGCGGCGATCCTCTGGGTGGGGGCGACGTTCTACGCGCTGTTCGGCGGGGCCGACTTCGGCGGTGGGTTCTGGGACCTGATCGCCGGCGATGCGGAGAAGGGGGAGCGGCCGCGGGCGCTGATCCAGCGCTCGCTGACCCCGGTCTGGGAGGCCAACCACGTCTGGCTGATCTTCATCCTCGTCGTCCTCTGGACCGCCTTCCCGCCCGCCTTCAGCGCGGTGATGACGACGCTCTACGTGCCGCTCGCGCTGGCCGCGGTGGGGATCGTCCTGCGCGGCTCCGGCTTCGCCTTCCGCAAATCGATCGTGGGCCTGCGCGAGCGGCGGGCGGCCGGGCGCGACCTTCGCCGTCTCCTCCGTCCTCACCCCGTTCTTCATGGGCACGGTGGTCGGCGCGATCGCCGCCGGCAACGTCCCCGCCGCCGGCAACGGCGACGCCTTCTCGAGCTGGCTGGAGCCGCTGCCGCTGCTGACCGGGGCGATGTTCGTCGCCACCGGCGCCTACCTCGCCGCCGTCTTCCTGGTCGGCGACGCCCGCCGGACCGGCGAAGGCGATCTCGAGCGCTACTTCGTCCGCCGGGCGCTCGCCGCGGCCGCCGTGGCCGGGATCGCCGCCGCCGCCGGCCTGGTCGAGCTGCACGCCGAAGCCCGCTACGTCTTCGACCGCCTCACCACCAGGGCCTCCCCCTGGTCATCCTCTCCGCCCTCTGCGGCCTCGCCCTCCTCGCGCTCCTCCTGCGGCTCGACGGGCCGACGATGACCGGCGCCGAATCGGCCGATCGGCCGGCGGGTTCCTGCGGCCGCTGGCGGCCGGAGCCGTGGTGGCGGTGATCTGGGGCTGGGGCGTGGCGCAGTTCCCCTACCTGCTGCCGACCTAGCCTGCGGATCGACCAGGCGGCGGCGCCGGACGCGACCCTGAACGTGTCTTCATCGTCTTCGCGATCGCCGCGGTCCTCGTCCTGCCCTCGCTCGGCCTGCTCTACACGCTCAGCCAGCGCGACCTCCTGGAGGGGGAGCATTGAGCGAAAGCCGGTTGTACGGCTTGGATGAAGATTCTCCACCCAACCTCAAGTGCGGTCCGTAGTTATCCCGATGGGGCTGCATGAAGAAACCGATCGCCGCCTCCGTACTCGTCCTCGCCGCGCTCGCCATGCCGGCCGCCAGCCTCGCCGCGCCGCCCCCAGGGGCCTCCCCGCTGCTGAAGATCTCGCCGGCGCCGGTGACGCTGCCGAAGACGACCGTCGGCAACTCCTCCCAGGTCGTCGAATTCGACGTCGCCAACGAAGGCGAAGCCGATGCCCTGATCGCCAACGTCGCGATCGAAGGGCCCGACCAGGGTGCCTTCGTCCTCAACACGAGCAACTGCGGCCCGCTCGGTGCCGGCGGGCGCTGCACGGTCGGGATCGCCTTCCAGCCCGGCGAACCCCGCCTCGAGCAGGCGACGCTGAGCTTCAAGCTGATCGGCGCCCCGGAACCCGAACAGAACTTCGAAATCTCCGGCACCGGCGTGCCGCCGCAGCTGAGCTTCACTCCCGGCAGCCACGACTTCGGCCTGCAGCAGGTCAACAGGGGGCAGCAGCACCGGCTTCCAGCTGACGAACAGCGGCGAAGCGGCGGTGCAGATCAACAACCTCGAAGTCTCCGGCGGCTCCAACGCCTTCTGGATCGGCAACAGCGACTGCTGGGGCCGCTGGCTGGCGCCCGGCGAAAGCTGCTCGGTGGAAGTCGACTTCGGCCCCCGCGACCCGGTCGCCTACGAAGCCGAACTGCGGGCCGGGGTGAACGGCAACGTGTTCGGCGCCGCGCTCAGCGGTCGCGGCGGGCAGCCGGTCGTCGAAGCCTCCGAGAACCCCGCCGACTTCGGCGCGGAGACGGTCGGCGGGACCGGCCCGATCCACACGATCACGCTGACCAACGCCGGCAACTACCCCGCCGGTTTCTTCATCGGCATCGTCGCCGGCGGCGACGCCGGCAGCTTCAAGCTGCTCGACGAGAGCTGCAGCGGCGCCCAGCTGATGCCCGGCGACAGCTGCACCGCCCACATCCGCTTCACCCCCCAGGACGCCGGCCCGAAGGTCGCTCGCCTCGCCTTCTTCGGCGAAGCCGAAGGCGGCACGATGGTGGCGCTGCGCGGCGAAGGCGTCGCGCCGGCGGTGACCCTGGCGCCGAGCGGCTTCGACTTCGGCGCCGAGGCGCTCGGAACCAAGGGCGCCCCTCACTACTTCGCCGTCCGCAACGGCGGCGAGACGGCGGTCGATCTGAGCTCGGTGGCCGTCGTCGGCGCCGACCTCGACCAGTTCGCGCTGGCCGGCGACGACTGCACCGGCGCCGTGCTCGGCGCCGGGCAGGAATGCCTGGTCCGGGTCCGCTTCGCCCCCGATAGCGCCGGCGCCAAGGCCGCCACGCTGCGGATCGGCAGCGACGCCGGCCCCTTCACCGCCTCGCTCAGCGGCCAGGGCACAGACGCATACGTGGCGCGGCCCGCCGGGCCGCGGGCCTGGCACTCGCCGCAAGCGCCGCTTCCGCCGCGGCCGGGCGATCAGCTCGGTCCCGCACCGGCCGGCGATCGGGGATCGAGCCATCGTTGGCCGCCGCGGATAGCCTTGCGCGCGTGATCGAGACGGTCCTCTTCGACATCGACGGCACCCTGCTGCACACCGGCGGTGCCGGCGCGATCGCCTGGCAGCGCGCCTTCGTCGAGCTCTACGGCGTCGAAGCCAACATCGAGGAACACACCCACGCCGGGATGACCGATCCCGAGATCGCCGAGATCGTCTTCGAGGAGGTGCTCGGCCGCAAGGGGAGCGCCACCGAGCGGGCGGAGGCGATCGGCTGCTACCTCGGCCATCTCGCCGACGCGGTGGCCGAGTCCGAGGGCTACTTCGTGATCGACGGGATCGAGGAGCTGCTGCCGCGGCTGGCCGGGCGCGGCGTGCTGAGGATGATGCCGGCGGGGCGACGTGTCGAGGACGCCGCCGAGATCGAGCTGGCCCCGACGATACGACGACCTCGCTCAGGCGTTTTCGCTCCAATTCCCGAACGCCGACAGTGAACCGGAGGCGCTGAGACAATGACTGATCATGACCAATCCCCTGCGATTTATTAACCACCAATGATGGCGACCGCGAACATCGAAGCCGGCCATCTTAGCCAGAAGGAATCAACGTGGGCAACGCCACCACCCGCAAACTCACGATTGCAACAACTCAACAACAGTTTGAAGCTGGGCATTGCAGAGCAACAACAACACAACAGCACAAACTCAGCAAAGGCCTGACGTGAGATAAAGGGCTGTAAAACTTGGTTTTGGAGAGCACATTCTGGCGGCGGGAGGTGAGCATTTCAGACCCCTAAACCTCCTTGACACGTACAATAGCATCTGGGTGTGCATGAAGAATGGTCCGAGAACCCATCCTTCACAGGTATCCAGCATCATGGCGGCGAAGGTGGCTGGACGTCTGATGGTGACAGAGCACGACGGCATTGAGACACACGGCGTTCGCGAGAAGATGCAGCAACACCTAATACAGGGAAACCGGCCACACCTCCAAAGCGCATCCACTGAGCCTGGATGTGCAGCAGGGAGGCAGGCATGGCAATGTTAATGATGGCAGACAGCACACACAGGACTTCAGACGTGGGCAGGAGAAGACCTGGTAAAGATCAATGTGGAGGCGCCGACATATCAACAGCCATCCAATGTCAATGTGATGCAAACATCACCACAATGATAATGTTTAAGTAACACAGATGAACCCGGGTGGAGACGCCTCCAGCATGCTGGCTAACTGTTGGGCTTTGTTGGCATGGAGACAGAAGAGGTGATGCAACAATTCCTACATGCATGATAACACTTGAGGACGGGGAGCCGACCCAAAACAAATTTGATGAAACACGATGACACAACTTCAAGGCTCACGGGCAATGGTAAACTCTCATCCTGAGCCATCATTTTCAGACATATTTGAGCCCAGCAGAGATCACAGCAGTATGACATAGTAGCAAGAGGAAAAATAAACATTGAAACGTGACATGATAACAACGGTTGGCGGCATGACATTCCTATGGCCAACTGAGCACTGACTAACTCACAGCTCACGTGGCAGCTTGGGCCTTGCCAATACAACCATCAGCATTTTAAACGAGGCAACACCACTCTGAACTACATGTCAGCACGATGATATCACAACAATGTTACAACAAGATCAATGACAGTGCAATGTGGCAATTGAACATCAAGTCACCTGACATTGCAACAACGAGGCAGAGGCAGCTGTCAACTTTAAACACATGGTGGCCAGGCTAGGACAAGAAGGACAGTGAGGGTAACCCAAAGGGGGTGAAGAGGTTTCGTGGTGGCATCCAGATTCAACAGTGCAATGGTGACTCAGATATTAAGGGCCTCAATCTGGCCATTGGCAGGCAGCCTCGGCGAAGGCCATGATCCACCATAACCCTTATGGATGCGGGCAGTGGGCAGGGCAGACCACTCATCCAACAGCACTAAGAACAATAAAAAGCAAACCAACATCATCACAAGTAAGATCATGATGATTCACAAATAATTTACATGGCAGGTGTCAGGCAGTTAGCCGTGCACTGAAGCAGTTGCTGGTCTCCAATGACACTCTCTTGACCAGAGTGCAGTAGCCAGGATGGGGCTTCCACCCCACTGCAGCACACGGCTCTCAAGGCAAACACATGGTGAACACAGGTGTCAGGCAATGATTCAACTGAGGCCATGTGAAGACACCGGTGGTCTCCTCATCACTCACCCCAACACACTTCTGCAACGAGAATTCGGCAACGCCGCAGCCCCCGCATCGACGGCGGGCGGCGGGCCGGGTCCTGCGCGGCTGCCGCCGTCGGGCTCGCTTCATCGGCGAGCGCCGCGAACCGGAGGCCCCGCCGCGGAAGCCTGAAGAGGAATTCCGAAATTGATCGCTGGGTCGACCGCACCTTCATCTACTGGGCGATCGGCGGCCTGCTTTTGCCCTTCGCGCTCGGCTGGGTCATCGGCGGCACCCTCTTCGCCGCCCTCACCGGCCTGCTCTGGGGTGGCCTGGTGCGCGTCTTCGTCCTCCACCACTTCACCTACAGCATCAACTCGCTCTGCCACGTCTTCGGCAACCGCGACTTCGAGACCACCGACCAGTCGCGCAACCTCGCCCTGATCGCGATCCCCACCTTCGGCGAGGCCTGGCACAACAACCACCACGCCTTTCCCACCTCCGCCACCCACGGCCTCGGCCGCTACCAACTCGACATCTCGGCCCTGGTGATCGACGGGCTGGAGAGGCTGGGCCTGGTCTGGGACGTAGTGCGCGTCAGCCCCGAGCGCATGGCCGCCAAGGCCGCTTAGTCAGGGATAGGCCTTCAAGGTGCCTGGGTCGATTCGTACCAGTCGATCCAGCCATTGCAGGCTTTCGATAGCGGGACGATTCGGTGCGGTTTGGCCGGAACCGCGACCAGCTCGCCGACGTAGGCTGCGCCTTCGTAGCCGCTGAGGCTTTGCAGGGTGGTGGCGTCGGCGGCGCTGAGCTTGAACCTAACCTTGCCGCCCTTGCTCTGATAGCGGCCGGCCGGCCAGTACTGGCCGTTGTTGCCGAGGCTGATCGTGTTCGGCCGCTGGCCGTCGAGCGCCGCCTTCAGCGGCATCTCGAAGCCCGGCGCCGAGAGAATGAGGTCGAAGGGGGAGAAGTACTGGACCGAGAGGTTCCAGCTGCCGGCCGGCAGGTCAAGCGGCTGGGAGGTCGTGGCGCCGGTGCCGAGCACGCTGCCCCCGTCCCAGGCCGCTTTGGGCCCGATCACGGCGCCGGGGAAGAGCGAGGCGCGGCCGCCGCTGGCGAGCAGGATGCGGACCTCCGGCGCGGCGCAGCCGGCCAGCGCCCCCGCCTCGGTTCCCTCCAGCAGGACGTGGCGGTTCTCCGGGGTCGGCCCGGTCCGCTTCCAGAGCACGTACGAAGGCGTCGCCGCGATCCGCCCGAAGTTGGGCGGCGCCTGGCTGTTCCAGGCAGCGCGGCCGGTGATCACGTACTCGAAGCGGTTCAGGGTGCCGCGCGAGAAGGAGTCGAAGTCGATCGGGCTGTAGGCGTCGCCGGTGTCGAACGGCTTCTCCGGGTTGGGCGAGACTTCGGCGTCGGGGAACTCGACCAGCGGCACGTGCGTGTCGGCGCCGAGCAGATCGTAGGCCGCGTAGCGGTCCTGCCCGGCGTAGAGCACGGGCTTGCCGTGCACGATCGGCAGGAATGCCTGCAGCTCCGCCCCGTGCCCGGCCGGCCCCACCGGCGCCTCCCGCAAAGCCAGGAAGCTCGAGTACACGGCCCCCCCGACGAACGCCACCGCCAGCACGGTCCAACCTACCCGCACAACCCCCCCGAACCGCCGGGCCGATGGGCCTGGGGCGTCTGCCATTTGGACGTCCGAGGCCCGCCGGCCGCCGAGCTCGGTGAGCAGGGGGCGGATCGCGACGAGCATCGCCAGCGGGGCGGCGATCATCAGCGCCTTGGCCTGGGAGTAATCGCCGCTGGAGGGGATGGAGACGAGGTAGAGGACGGCGCAGGCGCCGAGCGCGACCGGGACCGTGAGCTCGCGGCGGCGCACCCACCAGGCGACGCCGGCGAGCATCGCCAGCACCGCGACCGCCCCGGCGAGGCCGGTCAGGTGGGCGCCGCCGACGGCGTCGAGGCGGTAGTTGGAGGCCGGCCAGATGCCCAGCGCCTCGACCGGCGAGACCGGGCCGTAGGTGTTGCTGCCGGCGACTTTGTTGAAGCTGTGGGCGAAGCCGAAGGGCCCGACCAGCGTCGCCACGATCGCCAGCCCGGCGAGGACGACGAGCGTCGCCAGCGTTGCCGGCCGCAGCAGGAAGCGCAGCAGCGCCCGCGGCCGCAGCGCCCGCCGCGCCGCCGGCTGGGTCAGGCTCCAGAGGCCGAGGATCGCGATCGGCCAGGCGAGCCCGGCGAAGCTGTAGGAGAAGAAGATGCCGCCGGCGAGCGCCAGGGGTGGGAGGAGCCAGGCCAGGGAGACCCCCTCTCCAGACACATCTCGCTGTGCTCGATGTTGAGTGTCTGGAGAGGGGGTCTCCCTGGCCTGGCTGACTCGCTCATGCGTCGCCGGGGCATCGAAGGTGGTGAGATAGATGGCGAAGGCGAGGACAAGCAGGGCCTCGGCGGTCTCCTTGAAGGCGGCCTGGGCGAAGTAGGAGGCGGCGAGGTAGGGGAGGGCGACCAGTGCCGCGGCCAGAGTCCGCCGTCCCGGCCCCATCTCCCGCAGCGCCCCCAGCGCGGTCAGCCCGGTCAGCACCCCGATCGCGACGATCTCGCCGACGAATGCCTGCCCGAGCCCGATCCCCGGGAACGCCGCCGTCGCCACCGCCAGCCCGTGCGGGCCCAGCGGGTAGCCGGGGTCCGGCGCCGGGCCGAAGCCGCTGCGCAGCCACTCGGCCCAGGCCAGGTGCAGGCCGAGGTCGTTGTTGAAGCCGACGCCGAGCAGGCCCCAGCGGCCGCTGACCGCGAACGGGATCGACAGCGCAACGAGCACGACCAGCGCCACCGGCCCACCCGCCCGCAGCGCCCCCGGTGCCTCGTAGGGAAGCCGCCAGACCACCAGCGCCGCCACCGCCAGCAGGGCGACGACGCCGAGCGTGGCGCTGGTCCCGTGCCCCGGCGCCCGCGCCAGCACCCCGGTCACGGTCAGCACCGCGGCGAGCCCGACCGCCGGCTCCAGCCACGACCAGGCGCGGCGCCCGGCCAGCGAGAGGACGGCGCGCCCGACCAGCAGCGAAGCGGCGCAGATCGACGCCGCCGAGGCGTAGGTCCCGATCATCAGGAGGGCAACTTATGGCAGCGCGCCTCCCGATGCCGCTCCCGCGGCCCGTCCGCAGCTCAGTACTTCTCGGCCGCCCGCTCCAGGGTCGCCCGCAGGCCCTCACCGCGCAGGGGCCGCTCGTGGCCGGCGCCGACCACCGCCGGGTCCAGCGCCGCCAGCTTGCGCACCGACTCCTTCGCCCGCCGGTGGTCCCAGGCCCAGGCGGGGTGGGGGACGCTGGCCTCGCCCTCGGGCAGCGGTTTCAGCCGCGCCGAGTCGACCAGGTAGACGACGTCGCGAGACCAGCGCCACGCGGTCGCTCTCGCGCCAGAGGCCGATCAGCCCCGGCGCGTGGCCGGGAAAATGGATGACGCGGAAGCCGGCGACCTCGTCGCCCTCGGCGACCGTGCCGGCGATCTTCACCGCCCCGCCGTCCCAGCGCCGCAGCAGGAAGGGGTAGATCCAGCGCACCCGGCGCACCGGCAGCTGCGAGAGGTCCATGTAGGGGGCGATCGCGGCGTCGCCTTCGGCGTCGGCCACTTCGTCGGCGTGGCAGTAGACCGGCACTCCCATATAAGGGGCGGTGCCGCGATGGTCGGCGTGGGCGTGCCCGAGCACGACCCGCTTGACCCCTCCCAACTGCTCCCCGGCGGCCCTCGCCTTCTTGCGCATGCCCTTGGTGCCGGCATCGAACTGGACGACCCCGTCGCCGTCCTCGAGGAAGTAGACGTTCATCGCGCCGCGGAAGCCCCCCCGCAGCAGCCAGACCCCGTCGGCGACCTTCTCCAGCCCCATGGCGCAAGCCTAACCCCGGCTAGGGTTCGGCGCGTGCCCTGGATCTGGAAAGCGGGGATGGTCGTGCTGATCGTCTGCCTCGTCGCCTCGATGGCGATCGCGATCGTGCGCCTGGCGACGACGCCGACCGAAATCCTCGGCGACGGCTTCCATGGCCTCCCCGAACGGCCCGCCGGCCATCGCGCGGTTCCTTAGCCACGTAATACGTGCATAAGGAACCACGCGCACGAATGGCGGTTAGTATCGGCGCCTCAGCGACCGAGCAGAGGAGGCGGCGTGTTCACTCGCATCGTGGTTGGTACCGACGGGTCTGAGACCGCCGCCGAGGCGGTGCGCCAGGCCGTCGACCTCGCCAAGCTCTCCAGCGCGACCCTCAGCATCGTCAGCGCCTACGCGCCGGTCCCCGAGCGCAAGGTCAAGGACCAGCTGCGCGAGGCCCCGGCCGACGTCCAGTACGAGATCGGCCCGCGCGAGGACGTCAACCTCGTCCTCGACGCCGCCGCCGCCGACGCCCGCAAGGAGGGGATCGAGGTCCAGACCCACCCGGTCGAGGGCGACCCGGCCGAGGCGATCCTCAACGTCGCCGAAGAGATGAAGGCCGACCTGATCGTGGTCGGCAACAAGGGGATGACCGGCGCCCGCCGCTTCCTGCTCGGCAGCGTCCCCAACAACATCTCCCATCACGCACCATGCAGCGTGATAATCGTCAGGACCACCTGACGCCGTCTGACCGGCGCATCTCGGCGTCCTCGCTCGGTCATGTGCGGAGCACACTCCCTCGCTCGTCCTTGATCTGCTTGGCCAGCCAGCGTCAGCTGGCCCCGACGCGCGGACTGGTTGCCGCGGCGGCGTCGATCAGGCCGGCCCCCTGCTCGGTCGTCGGCAGGCCGATGCTGCGGGCGGTCATCCGCAGCTGCCGGGCGACCGCCGTCGCTCCGGCCTGCGGGGTCGGCTGCGGCCCGATCGCACCGCTGGCGATCACCATCGCGGCGACGCCGCTGACGTGGGCGGCGGCCATCGAGGTGCCGACGTAGTTGCCGGGGATCGAGAAGAGCCGGGTGCTCCCCGCTTTCAGCGTCACCTGGTAGATCGGCCGCGCCGACACCGACGGGCAGCCGCTGACGGGAGTGCCGCCTCCCGGCGCGACCAGGTCGATGCCGCTGCCCGCCAGCGAGTAGTCGCCGAGGCAGCCGCCCTCGGTGGTGCCGCCGACGCCGATCACCCGCGGCCCGGTGGCCGGCTCCGAGACGCAGGTCTCCGAGCCGAGGTTGCCGGCCGAGGCGACGGCGACGACACCATGCGCGTAGGCCTCGCGCAGCGCTTCGTCGACCTCGGGGACCTTCTTGCCGCAGCCGAAGTTGAAGCTCATGTTGATCACCTGCGCGTGGTGAGCGACGGCGAAGCGGATGCCCTGGGCGATCGTCGGTCGCCTGGCCGCGGCCGTGCTTGTCCAGCACCCGCACCGGCATCAGCTTCGCCCGGTAGGCGAGCCCGGTGACGCCGATCGCGTTGCCGGTCTTCTCGGCGATCGTGCCGGCGACGTGGGTGCCGTGGCCGTTTTCGTCGAGCGGCAGGCGGTCACCGTCGATGAAGTCGTGGCCCTTGACGAACTGGTCTGGCGGTGAAGTCGGGGCTGCGGACGAACTTGCTGCCGTAGTTGCGGTAGGCGATGCCGGTGTCGAGCACGGCGACGGTCACCCCTTCGGCCCCGGGCCGGCCGATTTCGTCGAGGTTGCGCCAGGCGTCGACCGCGTCGATCCCGCCCGGGGAGACCGGCAGGTGGGAGGTCGAGTCGCCTTCCCAGGGCAGGAAGTTCCACTGCTTGAAGGTCCAATCGCCGGTCGAGGTTGCCGCTTCGGAGGCGCCGTCGAGGGTGCCCGGGATCGTCGGGCAGGGTGAAGTCGAAGTTCGGGCTGGCCGCCGAGGCGGTGGCGACGTAGTTCGGCTCGGCGTAGGCGACCCGCGGGTTCCGCCGCAACGCCGCCGCCGCTCGCCGCACCCCGGCGCCGTCCGGCAGCCCGACCGCGCGGCCGCTGCGCTCGCCGGCGAACTTGACGACCAGCTGCCGTGGCGCGAATTCGCGCGCCGGGGCGAGCCCGGTGCGGGCGCTCGCTTGGGTGGCGCTCGCGGCGAGCGCCGCGAGCAGGGTCGCGGCGGCGAGTATCGGAAGCAGTCGTCTCATCTCGATGTCCAGCCCACCCGAATCCCTGCACTCGAGTGAAGCCCTAGAGCTAACACCGGCCTGCCGGTGAAGTTGTTGACAGACATACTCCCGGATCGATGGACTCAGCCGCCGCGATATCCGCGCACGAGCGGGGGATGGGCCTGGCGCTCGAGCAGGCGCGCCGGGCCGAGGCCCACGGCGACGTCCCGATCGGCGCCGCGATCCTGCGCGACGGCGAGCCCCTCGCCGCCGCCGGCAACGAGCGCGAGCTGCGCCGCGATCCCACCGCCCACGCCGAGATCCTCGCCATCCGCGCCGCCGCCGAGGCGCTCGGCGGCTGGCGCCTTCCCGGCACCACCCTCTGCGTCACCCTCGAGCCCTGCGCGATGTGCGCCGGCGCGATCGTCCTCGCCCGCATCCCCACCGTCGTCATCGGCGCCCCCGACCCCAAGGCCGGCGCCGCCGGCAGCGTCCTCGACGTCCTCGCCGAGCCGGCGCTGAACCACCGCCCCGAGGTCGTCACCGGCGTCCGCGAGGAGGAGTGCGCGGCGCTCCTGCGCGAGTTCTTCAATGCCCGCCGAGGCTGAGAGCCAATACCCTTGAGAGGCACCCTGGAGAGGTGTCCGAGTGGCTTAAGGAGCGCGACTGGAAATCGCGTGGGCGGGGTTAACCCGCCTCGTGGGTTCGAATCCCACCCTCTCCGTTTTCAGGCTTGCTCTATCGCCGGGAGGGCGACGAGCGCCGCCTCGCTGTAGTCGTCGAGGGAGACGACGATCGCTTCGAACTCGGGCAGCGGCGTCTCGGCCGGGCGGTGGCCGCGCAGGCGCTCGTGGCTGCAGACGACGTAGCACCACTCCATCAGCCGCAGCCGCGAGTCGGGGTCGATTTCAGAGATCGTGGCGCCGATCAGGAAGCTGCCCTCGACCTCGCGGACGCTGCGCACCTCGATCTGGGCGCTGACTTCGTGCACGGCGCCGCTGGCGTCGGCCAGTTGGAGCAGCACCGCCGGCTGCGCCCCGACCTCCAGCGGCGCCTCGGCCACCAGCCCGAGCCCGGAGGCGCTGGCGTCGACCAGGCGCGCGGGCACGTGGCCGTCCTCGGAGAAGCAGTGGGCCTCGGCGTCGCCCTCGAAGCGGTAGACGAGCCGGCGCTGGCGCCGCCGCCCGACCGACAGCAGCGTCTTGGTCAGCCGCCGCAGCTCGATCAGGCCCAGCAGCGGCACGATCACGGCGGCGATTCCCGGCATGTCCGGCAGCGGCCCGACCCCGGCCAGGTCGAGCAGGCGCAGCAGCGTGCCGGTGGCGAGCAGGACGGTGCAGAAGATCACCAGGCGCAGCTTGCGCACGGCGTCGAGGCCGCCGCCGTCGCGGCCCTGCTTCGGAGTCACCTTGAAGGCGGTCCTGCCGGGGCGCACGATGCAGCGCAACGCCCGCGTGTAGATCTCCATCGTCAGCAGCTCGTAGTGGGCGGACTCGGGGATCCGCATGTAGCCGCGCGCCAGCGCCGCGCCGGCGCTGAGGTTGAGCGCCACCGAGGGCAGCCACAGAGCCGCCAGCGCCAGCACGCTGATCTTCATCGGCAGCGCCCCCGTCCACAGCACCGCCCCCAGCGTGACAAGCAGCAGCAGTCGCATCGGCGGCGCCAGGTAGGCGAAGAGGCTGGCGAAGTAGGAGAACCGCTGCAGCGGGCTCAGCTCGCGGGCGCGCAGGGGGGACTCGGGCAGGGTGAAGACGGCGAGGTTGCCGCGGGCCCAGCGGTCGCGCTGCAGCAGATAGCCGTCGAGGTCGTGCGGAGCCAGCCCCTGGACCAGGACCTCGTCGTGGTAGCGGCTCTTCCAGCCGTGCCGCAGCAGCCGGATCGTGGTGTGGAAGTCCTCGGCGATCGTCTCGGTGGCGACGCCGCCGATCTCGAGCAGGGCGTGGCGGTTGATCAGCGCCGCCGAGCCGCACCAGTAGGCAGCCCCGTGGCGGTCCTTGCCGGGGCAGACGACGCGGTAGAAGAGCGACTGCTCGTGGCGGCCGACGGAGTAGTGCTGGGCGGAGTCGTGGTTGAAGAAGTCGTGCGGGGTCTGGACCACCGCCATGCGCTCGTCGTCGAAGTAGCCGACCAGGGCGTCGAGCGCGTCGGGCATCGGCACGTGGTCGGCGTCGAGCACCAGCACCAGGTCGCCCTCGGTCCGCGGCAGCGCCGCGTTGAGGTTGCCTGCCTTGGCGTGGGAGTTGTCGGCGCGGGTCATGTAGCGGGCGCCGGCCAGCCGCGCCAGCTCCTCCATCTCCGGCCGGCGGCCGTCGTCGAGCAGCCAGGTGGTGTGGGGATAGGTGAGCGCGCGGCAGCCTGCCAGCGTCGCCATCACGACCTCGGCCGGCTCGTCGTAGGTGCAGACGTAGACGTCGACCGAGCGTCCCGGCGTCGCCGCCGGCCGCACCGCCGCCGGCCGCGACCACGAGAACCAGGTGAGGATTGCCAGCGCGTAGAGCCCGTAGAGCTCGGTCGCCAGCAGCATCGCGAAGAGGACGGGACTGGCCCCTTCGCCGCTCCAACCGACGCGCCAGGTCAGGTAGCCGACCCCCCAGATCAGCGCCACCAGCGCCACCGCGCGCAGCAGGCGAGGATGGCGATCGAAGAATCGCCCGACCCGGGTCTGTTCGCCGCCGCTCACGCGGCTTCATCGGCAAGAACGCCCGGTTCTTTAGGCGTGAAGCATGTCCGGTGCCGAGGAAAAGACGGAGGGGGTGGGATTCGAACCCACGAGCGCCTTGCGACGCCAACAGTTTTCGAGACTGCCCCGTTCAACCGCTCCGGCACCCCTCCGGGGCACTACGAAGCCAAATCCTATCGACGCCGAATCTGTAGGGAACGCCGGATGGAACGAAAGCCGATCCGAAATCCCAGAACCGCCGACGACGAGGGCCGGCGCGGGCCGCCGCGCAGGAAAGCTCGTCTGGAGCGTCCAGCTGCCGTTCGAACCCGGGACCGGACCCCACCACCTCCACATCCCGAGGGCTTCGAAGAGTAAGAGTTCTCTTCGCAAGTCGTTACCACTTCATTACCTGACCTTCAGTGCTGTCTCATCGACTCACCGGACGATGTTGCGACGATGGACAAACTGCCGTCACAGACGGGGATCTCTCCCAGCATGCGGCCGCTGGTCATGGAGCGGCGACCGCGGCAGCGCTGGTTGCCGCGGTCGATGCTCGGCAAGAACTGGGATCGCCACGTCGCCCATGCCGAAGACCTGGCCCACACCCCCGGGTTCGAACGGCTGCGCGACGCGCTCCTCGCCGAGGCTGAACCGACCGCTCGCGATGACGCCCTCGACGTCGGCGCCGGGACGGGGCTCCTGACGCTGCCGCTGGCCGCGCGCGTCGATTGGGTCTGGGCAATCGACATCTCGCCGGCGATGATCGACTGCCTGAGCAGCCGGGCGCTGGCCGCGGGTCTCGACAACGTCCAGACCGCGGTCGTCTCGGCGACCAGGCTTCCGCTCGCCGACGGCTCGATCGACCTGGCCATGTCCAACTACTGCTTCCACCACCTCGGAGCGGCTGGGAAGCGGGCGGCGCTGGCCGAGCTTCACCGCGTTCTGCGGCCCGGCGGGCGGCTGGTGTTCGCCGACATGATGTTCGCGCTGAGACCGGCGACCAAGCGGGATCGCAGCGTCATCGCCAGCAAGATCAGCTCGCTTGCCCGGCGCGGGCCCGCCGGCCTCTGGCGCCTGGCCAAGGCCGGAGTCAGGGTCCTGACCTTCGCCGGCGAGCATCCGGCTCCGACCGAGTGGTGGCAGGAGGCTCTCGAGGAAGCTGGTTTCATTGATGTCACAGTTCAGCCACTGGCGCACGAGGGCGGTATCGCAGTTGCCCATAAGCCGAGATGAGACCCCGGACCCGATCCGTGCCGAGAGGCGCGGGATCTCTCCTCGCCGCCCGACGGCGAAGGTTGTCCGGCGGCGCCGGGTAGCGCTGGCGGCGATTGCCCTCGCGGCGATCGCCATCGTGGTCGTGGCGGCTTCGACCGGTAGCGGCGGCTCGGTCACCCGATCGAGCCCCACCGAAGCTGCCGAAGCGTCCGGCCGGGTGCGGGTCGAGCTCGACGGTCGCACGATGGCCGACCAGCCGACGAGTCGCCTGAGCGGCCGCCGGTCCCAGGCGGCCCTGATCGCAAGGATCCCCGCCACGACGACGATCGGCGGCGGGCCAGCGAAGGTCCGGGTCCGGACCAACCGCCGGGCCCTGGCCCGCGACGTCAGGCGCGCGGTCGCCGTCGGCGGTGGCGACATCACGGTGCCCTCGACGCCGGTTGCCGCCAGCATCCAGGTCTCGGTCGTCAAGCAGACCCTCCAGGACGATTGCGAGGCAACGGCCCTGTCGATGTTGTTGCGCTTCGCCGGCAAGCGGGTCGACCAGCTGACCCTCCAGCGGCAGGTCGCCCGGAGCGGACCGCTCGACCCCGAAGAAGGACCCGAGGGTGAGGTGTGGGGAGATCCGCGGCTGGGCTTCGTCGGCCATGCCGACGGCAGCGGGACGGCCGGGGGCTTCGGCGTCTACCAGGGGCCGATCGCCGCGCTCGCGCGCCGGCACGGGGTCGATACCCGCGATCTGACCCGAAAGAGCCCGGCGGCGATCTACCGGACGCTGCTGTCCGGCAAGCCGGTGTTGGTGTGGGTCGGACTCTCCGAAGGCCCCTACGCGAGCTGGCACTCGCCGGCCGGCAAGGTCGTGACCGTCAACTACGGTGAGCACGCCGTCCTGCTCACCGGTGTGAGCGGTGACGACGTGACGGTGAACGATCCGCTGTCAGGCGAACGCCTGACCTGGCCAAAGAGTCAGTTCGAAGCGATGTGGAACCTGCTGGGGCGGCGAGCCCTCGCCGCCTAAAGTGATCAAGCCGGAGCAGATCGACGAGCTGCTCCCCGACGTGCTCGAGTTCGCCCTGACGCCGTACCTCGGCGTCGCCGAGGCGAGGCGAATAATCTCTGCTGGATGAGCGAGCCGACCCGGGGCGTCTTCCCCTCGCAGGAGCTGAACCGGGCGATCGAGCTGGAGTGGGTCGGCTCCGGCGACTACCGCATCCGCCCCGAGGCGGTCCAGCCCGCCAGCATCGACCTCCGCCTCGGCGACTTTGCCTGGGCGCTGCGCTGCTCCTTCCTGCCGGACGTCGACTCGACGGTCGAGCAGAAGATCGAGGGGCTCGCCTTCCAGAAGGTGGACCTGCGCGACGGCGCCGTGCTCGAGCGCGACCGGCCCTACCTGGTGCCGCTGATCGAGGAGCTGGCGCTGCCCGAGGACGTGCGGGCGAAGGCCAACCCGAAGAGCTCGACCGGCCGCCTCGACGTCTTCACCCGCGTCATCACCGATCGCCACCACCGCTTCGACGACATCCGCGCCGGCTACCGCGGCCGGCTCTACCTGGAGATCGTCCCGCGCTCCTTCGCGATCCAGGTTCGCACCGGGCTCTCGCTCAACCAGCTGCGGCTGGCCCGCGGCGACGTCCGCCTCGACGACGGCGAAATCCGCAACCTGCAGGACGAGGCGCCGCTGCTCTACCTGGGCTCCGAGCCGGTGCCGCAGGCCGAGCTGGCCGTCGCCGACGGCCTCTTCCTCAGCCTCGACCTCTCCGGCCCCGGCGACCGCACCGTCGGCTACCGGGCGAAGAAGAACAGCCTGCCGGTCGACCTCTCGCGGATCCGCGCCTACCGCTGGAGCGACTACTGGGACCCGGTCCTCCCCGAGCCCGGTGGCCGGATCGTCCTGGAGCCGGAGATCTTCTACCTGCTGCTCTCCGCCGAGGGCGTCTGCATCCCACCGCGGATCGCCGCCGAGATGATGGCCTACGACCCCACCGCCGGCGAGCTGCGCACCCACTACGCGGGCTTCTTCGACCCCGGCTTCGGCTACGACCCGGAGGGGGGGAGGCACGGCAGCCGCGCGGCGCTGGAGGTGCGGGCTCGCGACGTCTCCTTCATGGTCGAGCACCGCCAGCCGGTCTGCAAGCTCGGCCTGGAGTGGATGGAGGCCCCGGCCGAGCGCCTCTACGGCGCCAGCCTCGGCTCCAACTACCAGGGCCAGGTGACGATGCTGAGCAAGCACTTCGAAGAGCAGACCGCGGGCACGCCGCAGCCGGCCGGCGCCTAGTCAGGCGACGGTCAGCTCGGCCTCGAGCTTGGCGATCTCCTCGCGCCGCCGCCGCACCAGCTCCAGCAGCGCCCCCTCGGCCTCGACCAGCTCCTTCAGATCCTCCAGAGAGACCCCCAGCAGGTCCTTCAGCCGCAGCAGGTCGGTGAGGCGCTCGACGTCGGCCTCGGCGTAGGTGCGGTGGGCGCCGGGCTCGCGCCCGCCCGCCGCCGGCAGCAGCCCGATCTCCTCGTAGTAGCGGATCGTCCGCGGCGTCGTCCCCGCCAGCTTGGCGACCTCGCCGATCCGCAGCCCGCCGCTCATGGCGTCGCCTCGACCTCCTCGCGGATCGCCTCGCCGATTGCGCGGCCGGGGGATACGCCGGGCGCCGGCGCGCTCTCGTCGCGCGGTCGCAGCAGCGAGACGCCGGCGCCGAGCACCGAGGTCGCCGCCAGCGCCCAGAGCGCCGTGTGCATGTTGGCGATGAAGGGGTCGAGCTGGGCGCTGGTCAGGCCGGAGGCGAGGCCGGAGAAGATCTTGAAGAGGACCGGTTTCGGCACCGCCGCGGTGACGATCGCCAGCACGAAGGCGATCGAGATCACGGCGCCGGTGTTCTGCAGCATCGTGCGGGCGCCGGCGGCGATGCCGCGGCGCTCGGTCGGCACCGTCCCCATCATCGCCGCAGTGTTGGGCGAGTTGAACATCCCCGAGCCGATCCCGACCAGGGTGAGGTAGGCGCCGCCCTCCCAGTAGGGGGAGCCGGCCTGCAGCGTCGTCATCAGCGCCAGGCCGAGCGCGGTCACCAGCATCCCCAGCGCCGCCAGCAGGCGGGAGCCGTGGCGGTCGGCCCAGATCCCGGCCAGCGGCGAGGCGACCAGCATCCCGATCGCCATCGGCGCCAGCTTGATCCCGGCCGTGATCGGGTCGTCCCCCTGCGCCCCCTGGTAGTAGAAGACGAAGATGAACATCAGGGCGAAGCGGGAGAGCCCGTTGATGAAGGTGGCGCCCGAGGCGGCCGCGAAGAGGCGGTTGCGGAAGATCGAGAGGTCGAGCATCGGCGCCCTGCCGCGGTGCTCGATCAGCACGAACAGGGGCAGCAGCACCGCCGCGACCAGCAGGCTGCCGATCACCCGCGGGTCGTCCCAGCCGGAGATGCCGCCGCGCGAGATCCCGTAGACGAGGCCGGTCAGGCCGACGACGAAGGTGAGGGTGCCGCCGAGGTCGAGGCCGCGGACGCTGTCGCGGTGGGAGAGCTCGCGCAGGATCAGGGCGCCCCAGGCGGCGCCGGCCAGGGCCAGCGGCACGTTGAACCAGAAGACCCAGTGCCAGGAGATCGCGACCAGGGCGCCGCCCAGCACCGGCCCCAGGACCAGGCCGATCGCCGCCACCATCGTGTTCGTGCCCATCGCCAGCCCCAGCTGGTCGCGCGGGAAGGCGTCGGTGACGAGGGCCGGCCCGTTGGCGAAGATGAAGGCGCCGCCGACCCCCTGCACGATCCGCCAGAGGATCAGCTGGGTGCCGTCGGCGGCGAAGCCGGCGCCCAGCGAGGCGGCGGCGAAGAGGACGAAGGCGCCGACGAAGGCGTTCTTGCGGCCGAACAGATCCGAGAGCCGGCCGGCGGTGAGGACCAGCACGGTCGAGGAGATCATGTAGGCGAGGATTACCCAGACCAATTCCAGCAGGCTGGTGCCGAGCGCCCGCTCGAGGTCCGGCAGGGCGATGATCAGCGTCCCCGAGTTGGTCGCCACCAGGAGCATCCCGAGGCTGGTGCAGGAGAGGGCCCACCACTTGTAATGCTCGTGGTCGGCGTCAACCCCCGCCGCCCCGGCAAATCTCTTTTTTACGTTCACGTCAGATATTCTAACATCCGTGCGGGACCGGGATTCGTCTACCGCTCGGGGGAGATCCACAGCGGCTGGCGCGCTGCCCGCGCAGGGCATAGGGTGGGCTGATCTCCGCCGAGGCCAACAACGCGACGATCGAGCGCCTCTACGCGGCGCTCGGCGAGTGCAACGGCGCCGCGATGACCGCCTGCTACGCGCCGGGCGCCCATTTCCGCGATCCCGCCTTCGGCGATCTCCAAGGCGACGACATCGGCGCCATGTGGCGGATGCTGACCGGCCGCGCCACCGACCTGAAGGTCGAGCTGCGCGAGCACGAGGCCAACGAGGAGACCGGCACCGCCCACTGGATCGCCCGCTACACCTTCTCCACCGGCCGCCCCGTCGTCAACGACGTCCGGGCGACCCTCCGCTTCGCCGCCGACGGCCGCATCGCCGACCACATCGACGACTTCGACTTCAGCCGCTGGGCCAAGCAGGCGCTCGGCGCCAAGGGCACCCTGGTCGCCCTGCTGCCGCCCCTGCGCGCCAAGGCCCGCGCCCAAGCCCTCGGCCAGCTCGAGGACTTCAAGCGCGACGAGACCGGCTCCAGCATCTAACGCCACGCCGTTCGCTCGTTTTGGTCGCGCATGGGGCCGGTGCATCGCGCGGCGAGCGCCGCCGGTTTGCGTGCGAACATATGTTCGTGCGCTGGGACGAGCAGCGAGTCGAGAACGATCTGCGGTTGCCGGGAGTCGGCGACGGCACCGTCACCCGCACCTTCGACGCCCCCGAGGCGATGGGGATCAACTTCCACGAGGTCCGCGCCCGCTCGGCGCTCAACCATGTGCCGGGAGGGCGCTACGGGTTCAGCTACACGGTCAACCAGTACAGGGGCTGCACCCATGCCTGCGTTTTCTGCTTCGCTCGGCGGACCCACACCTACCTCGACTTCGACGCCGGCCGCGACTTCGAGCGCGAGATCGTGGTCAAGGTCAACGTGCCGGAGCTGCTGCGGGCGGAGCTGGCGCGGCCGGGGTGGAAGCGGGAGTTGGTGGCGCTGGGGACGAACACCGACCCGTACCAGTGGGTCGAGAGCCGTTACCGGATGATGCCGGAGATCCTCGAGGCGCTGGAGGCGGCGGACACGCCGGTCTCGGTCCTGACCAAGTCGCCGCTGGCGATGCGCGACGTGGAGATCTTCGAGCGGATGGCGCAAAAGGACCTGCCGGTCTCAGTCAACCTCTCGGTGCCGACCCTCGACGAGGAGGCCTGGCGGGCGACCGAGCCGCACACCCCCAGCCCCGCCGCCCGACTCGATGCCGTCGCCGAGCTGCGCCGCCGCGGCATCGACTCCGGCGTCCTCATCGCGCCGCTGATGCCGGGCATCAACGACCACCCCGACCAGGTCCGCCCGATCGTCGAACGCGCCAGGGAGGCGGGCGCCACCTTCCTCGGCGGCGTCGCCCTCCACCTCCGCGGCGAGGTAAAGGACGTCTTCTTCGCCTGGCTGAAGGAAAAACGCCCCGATCTCCTACCGAAATACGAGCAGCTCTACCCAACGACCGCACATACATGCAGCCCGAGCAGCGAAAGCGGGCAACCCGCGCAGTTCGCGGCTGGGGCCGCTCCCGAGCTGGCAGGAAGGATCCTCCGGCGGGT
Source organism: uncultured Solirubrobacterales bacterium (assembly GCA_963785775.1). GTDB lineage: Bacteria > Actinomycetota > Thermoleophilia > Solirubrobacterales > 70-9 > VAYN01. The sequence goes on from CAWAWH010000003.1 coordinate 1,238,494, forward strand.
GGCGGTGGGGCGGGGGATGCCGCACCGACAGGACCCGCCGGCCAGGAACCTTTGTTCTAAGCCCCTTCGTCCAATTGCTCGAACCTGCAGTCCTCCGGCGCTTTGTCGTCCCGAAAGCGATGAAACCGCGCCCCGTGCCGAATCCGCCCGCTGGCCGCATGGTCGTACCCCACCTCGATCACCAGCTCCGGCCGCAGCGCCACCCACTCGAGGTCGCGCCCGCCGGTCCAGCGGCTCGGCTCGGCGCCGCCGCCGCTCGCCCGTCTCCAGCGGCGCCAGCATCGCCCGCATGCTTCGTTTCGCCGCCGCCGAGAAGCCGGAGATATGGCCGACCGAGCGCAGCTCGCCGCCGTCGTAGAGGCCGAGGATCAGCGAGCCGACCGTGCCCTCCTCCTTGCCCGGCCGCCAGCCCATCACCACGCAGTCGATCGTCCGCTCGCGCTTCACCTTCGCCATCCCCTTGCGCTTGCCGGGGAGGTAGGGGGCGTCGAGCTGCTTCGCCATCACCCCCTCGATGCTGCCCAGCCACCGCTCGGCCTGCTCGGTGTCGGCGGTCAGCGGCGTCAGCTCCAGGCCCGGCCTTCCCGGCGATCGCCTCCAGCCGCGCCCGGCGCTCGGCGAGCGGCTTCTCCAGCAGCGACTCGTCGCCCTCGGCCAGCAGGTCGAAGACGACGTAGTCGGCCGGGATCTCCTTCGAGAGCAGCTCGATCCGCGACTCGGCCGGGTGGATGCGGCTCTGCAGCGCGTCGAATTCGAGGTTGCCGTCGGCGTCGCGGATCACCAGCTCGCCATCCAGCACCCAGCGCCCGGGCGCGAAGCTCCAGCTCCGGGAAGTAGCGGGCCAGCGCTTTGCCGCTGCGCGACTGGATGTAGGCGTCGTCGCCGTCGACGAAGACGATCGCCCGGAAGCCGTCGAGCTTCGGCTCGTACGCCCACTCCTCGCCCAGCGGCAGCTGTTTGCGGGTCAGCGCCAGCTGCGGCTTGATCGGCGGCGACAGAGGTAAATCCATCTACCGCGACCCTACGCAAACTGTGGATAGGGGATGCGAGACCCCCTCCCCAGACACTCAACATCGAGCCATGCGGATGTGTCTGGGGAGGGGCTCGCATCCCCTTCGCCGGTTTCGGCGCTCGCGGCTCTCGCGCGGGTCGGGGATCGGCACCGCCGCCAGCAGTTTCTTCGTGTAGGCGTCGACCGGTCGCTCGCAGACCTGGTCCGCCGTTCCCTCCTCGACGATCTTGCCGTCGTGCATCACCGCGATCCGGTCGGAGATGTGGCGGACGACGCCGATGTCGTGGGCGACGAAGAGGTAGGTGAGGCCGAGCTCGTCCTGGAGGTCGTCGAGCAGGTTGACGATCTGCGCTTGGATCGAGACGTCCAGCGCCGAGACCGGCTCGTCGGCGACGACCAGCTTCGGCTTCAGGGCGATCGCCCGGGCGATCCCGATCCGCTGCCGCTGGCCGCCGGAGAACTCGTGCGGGTAGCGGTCGTAGTGCTCGGTGGAGAGGCCGACCCGCTCCAGCAGCTCCTGCACCTGCCCGCGCAGCTCCACGCCGGAGGCGACGTCCTGCAGCTTCAGCGGGTCGCCGACGATCTGGCCGACCCGTTTGCGCGGGTTGAGCGAGGCGTAGGGGTCCTGGAAGATCATCTGCATCTCGCGCCGCAGCGGCCGCAGCTGTCGCCGGGAGAGCCCGGCGATCTCCTCGCCCTCGAAGCGGACCGAGCCCGAGGTCGGCCGCAGCAGCTGCAGCATCGCCCGGCAGACGGTCGACTTGCCGCTGCCGGACTCGCCCACCAGCCCGAGCGTCTGACCGCGGCCGACGCTGAAGCTGACCCCGTCGACCGCCCGCACCTGGTCGACCTCGCGGTCGACCAGGAGCCCCCGCTTGACCGGGAAGTGCTTGACCAGGTCGGTGACCTCGAGCAGCGGCTCGGCGCTCGCCATCAGGCCGGCGCCTCCAGCCCGATCTGCCCTTCGACCTCGCGCTTCTGGCGCTTCTGCTCGGGGCTCGAGCCAGCAGCGATCGCAGTGGGAGGGAGCGTCGGCGAGCCGGGCCTCCAGCGGCGGCATCTCGCGTGCAGCGGCCGAACTCGTGCGGGCAGCGGGGGCGGAACGAGCAGCCCCTGCGGCAGCGCAGATCAGCGACGGCGGCGCGCCGCTGATCTGCGGCAGCCGCTTCGGCCGCGGCCGGTCGATCCGCGTCAGCGATCCCAGCAGCCCCCAGGTGTAGGGGTGCTGGGGGTCGTAGAAGATCTCGTCCAGCGTCCCTTCCTCGACCACCCGCCCCGCGTACATCACCAGCACCCGGTCGGCGACCTCGGCGACGACGCCGAGGTCGTGGGTGATCAGGATCGTCGCCAGCCGCCGTTCGCGGTTGAGGTCCTCGAGCAGGGCGCAGGATCTGGGCCTGGATCGTGACGTCGAGGGCGGTGGTCGGCTCGTCGGCGATCAGCACCTCGCGGCTCCAGCGCCAGCGCCATCGCGATCATCGCCCGCTGCCGCATGCCGCCGGAGAATTCGTGCGGGTAGTCGTCGACCCGGCGCTCCGCGTCGGGGATCCCGACCGAGTCGAGCAGCTCGACCGCGCGGGCGCGCGCCTCGGCCTTGGAGACGTCGCGCGTGGGCGCGGATCGCCTCGACGATCTGGCTGCCGATCCGGTAGACCGGGTTGAAGCGAGGTCATCGGGTCCTGGAAGACCATCCCGATCCGCTCGCCGCGCACCTTGCGCAGCTCGCGTTTCGCTCGCCGTCCAGCAGCTCGGCGTCGCCGCAGCCGCACCGAGCCCTCGATCACCGCGTTGGGCGAGCGGGTCAGGCCGAGGATCGTCTGCGCGGTGACGCTCTTGCCCGAGCCCGACTCGCCGACGATCGCCAGCACTTCGCCCGGCGGCGAGGTCGAAGCTGACCCCGTCGACCGCCTGCAGCAGCCCGCCTTCGGTCGCGAAGCCGACCCGCAGGTCCCTGACGGAGAGCAGCGCCGCGGGCTCACTGCGCCGAGGTCCCCAGCCTGATCCGCGGGTCGAGGTAGGCGTAGACGACGTCGGCGACGGCGTTGAAGAGGACGACGAAGAAGGCGCCGAAGAGGGTCACGCCCATCATCGGCGGCAGGTCGAGGTTGGTGATCGCTTCGGCCGCGTAGGCGCCGACCCCGTCGAGGCTGAAGATCACTTCGGTGATGATCGCGCCGCCGCCGATCGTCGCCCCGAAGTCGAGCCCGAAGAGGGTGACGATCGGGATCAGCGAGTTGCGCAGCACGTGGCTTGATCAGGACCCGCCGCTCGCTCAGGCCCTTGGCGCGGGCGGTCCGCACGTAGTCCTCGCGCATCGACGTCGAGCATGTTGGAGCGCAGCACCCGGCTGTAGAAGCCGATGTTGAGGATCGCCAGCGTGAACCAGGGCAGGATCAGGTGGTAGGCCCACTGGATCGGGTCTTCCAGTCAGCGGCACGTAGCCGCTGGCGGGGAAGAGTTCGAGCTTGTAGGTGAAGAGGTAGAGGAAGATCGCGCGCGAGCAGGAAGACCGGCATCGAGATGCCGGCGACCGAGAGCGACGGTGAGGCCGCGGTCGAGCCAGCCCCCGGCCCGGATCGCCGAGAGGTAGCCGAAGAGGATCGCCGAAGAACATCCAGATCACCGCGGCGCCGATGCAGAGCGAGAAGCTGGCAGGGATCCCTTCGACGATCTGGTCGTCGACGTTGAGCCGTTCGTCGTAGGAGATCAGTTCGCCGGTGAAGATCTTCTTCATCATCGTCGCCGTACTGGACCGGCAGCGATTCGTCGAAGCCCCATTCCTCTTCGATGCTCTTGACCAGCGTCGGGGTCGGCGTTCTTGCCCGCCAGCCGCTGCGCCGGGTCGGAGTTCGGGATCACGTTGAAGATCAGGAAGACGACCATCGAGACCGCGAAGAGGACCAGGACCATCCCGACCAGGCGCCTGGCGACGAAGCGGCCCATCAGACCGCCGTCCCCTGCGGCTCGACCATGCCCGGCGCGGGCCTCGAGCCGGACTTTCGATTTCGGGTCGAGGGCGTCGCGCAGCCCGTCGCCGAAGACGTTCAGCGAGAGCACCGTCAGCAGGATCATCACCCCGGGCGCGAAGGCCAGCAGCGGCGCGGTGTAGATCGATTCGGTCCCGATCGAGACCATCGTTCCCCAGGAGGAGTTGGGCGGCCGCACGCCGGCGCCGAGGAAGGAGAGCGCGGACTCGAGCAGCATGTTGTTGGCGATGTTGAGGGTGAAGAAGACGATGATCGTCGACCAGAGGTTGGGCAGCAGCTCGCCGAACATGATCCGCAGCGAGCCCGCGCCCTGCGCCACCGCGGCCTCGACGAACTCCTTCTCGCGCAGCGCCAGAACCTCGCCGCGGATCGGCCGCGCCATGTAGGGCACCATCACGACGCCGATGATCAGGATCGGGATCCAGAGCGAGTTGCCGGATATCTCGATCGGCCCGATCTTCAGCCCGCCGACGGCCAGCGCCGTTCCCAGCGCGATCCCGAGCAGGACGACCGGGAAGGCCCAGATCACGTCGATGGTGCGGGAGATGACCGCGTCGGTCCAGCCGCGGAAGTAGCCGGCGATCAGGCCGAGGATCGTCGCCAGGATGGTCGTGATCAGGGCCGAGGTGAAGCCGATGAACAGCGAGGTCCGCCCGCCGTACATCAGCCGCACCATCTCGTCGCGGCCGAGGCCGCCGTCGGCGCCGAGGAAGAACCTGCCGCCGGCTCCGAACCACTGCGGGCCGATCGGCTTGCCTTCGAGCGTGACGACTTCGCGCGGCTTCGCCGTCGACGCTGAGCTTCTCCAGCGTGTGGGTCGTGTTCGGGCCGGTGTGGGCGACGTTGTGCGCCCACAGCGGCGCCGCCAGGACGAAGAGCGACGATCAGGAAGAAGAGGCCGAGGAAGGCCAGCGCGACGCGGTTGCGCCGCAGCCGTCTGTAGGCCAGGTACCAGGGGCTGCGGCCCTCGACGTCGACTCCCGGCGGCGCGGCGGGAAATCCTTCGTCCGGCTCTCCGCCAGGGAGAGCCGGATCCGGCTGGGGCTCGAGAGCCACTGCGCGGGCGCCTACTTGAATTCGAAGCTGGTCAGGTCCTGGCCGAAGGTCGGGTTGAAGATCACGTTTTCGAGGTTGATCGCGCTGGAGACGAAGGTCGAGAGCGTCCGGTTCCCGTAGGGAGCCCACGGGGCCTGCTTCCATGAATTCCTTGTCGAGCTGCCGCGTATTCGGCTTCCTGTTCGGGGCCGAGCTGTTCTTCGCCGAGCTTGGCGATCTTCTTGTTGAACTCCGGGATCGTCGATCTGGGCGAAGTTGCTGTTGTTGGTCGGCAGGATGCTTTCGCCGGCCAGCAGCGGCTGGAAGAAGTCGTTCGGGTGCGGGTAGTCCTCGAACCAGTCCGACCAGCCGGTGTCGAGGTCGGGCGTCGATCGTGTTGCCGATCACCGTGAAGTAGTTGTCGGGGTTGAGGATTTTCAGCGTCGTGTGGAAGCCGAGTTTCTTCAGCACGTCCTGGTAGTAGGTCGACCGCTGCTTCGTTTTCGGCTTCGCTGTCGCCCCAGACGGTGATGTTGCGATCGGAGGGGTTGGCTTCTTCGATCATCGCCTTCGCTTTGGCCAGGTTCGTGCGGGTAGAGTTCGAACTTCTTGTAGCCGGGCATCCCGGGCGGCAGGATCTGCTGGGTGCCGGTCGATCTGGCCGACGTAGATCCGTTCCAGCGCCGCCGGGTCGACCGCGTAGTTGACCGCCTGGCGGACCTTGACGTCGTTGAACGGCGGCTTCGTCGTGTTCATCCAGAAGTAGTAGGTGCTGATCGTTGGCTCGACTCGGAACTGGGTGCCTTCGTATTTGCTTTTCACTTCCGGATAGCGGTCCGGCGGCGGCTGGGTCTGCATCCAGTCGAACTTGCCCTGCTCGACGTCGTTGACCTGGGTCGAGGGGTTGCGGATGATCGTGACGTTGATCTTGTCCATGTGGCCGCTGGGCAGTTCCGGCATCGCCTTCGAGTTGGCTTTGGCCCAGTAGGGGTTGCGTTCGTAGGACCAGCCCTTGCCGGGTTGGCTTTGGTGATCATGTAGGGCCCGGTGGCCGGGGACGGGTTGGTCGACTGGTTCGTGTCCGGCGTGCTCGGCGGAACCGGGGCGACGAACATCAGGCCGAGCTCGTTGGTGAAGGTTCCGCGCGGCTTGACCAGGTTGATGACGATTTCGCCGGTCTTGTCGTTGGTCTTGATCCCGGGGATGCCGCCCTTCTTCGTTTCGGCGAACTTTTCGGCGCCGACGATGTCGGTGTAGAAGGGGGAGCCGCCGGAGTTGACCTTGAAGAGCCCGTTCGACCGCGTAGGTGAAGTCAGAGGCCTTGACCGGTTTGCCGTTGGAGTACTTGAGGCCGGGGCGCAGGAAGAGCGTGTAGGTCTTGCCGCCGTTGGTGATCTTCGGCATTTCTTGGCCAGGCCCGGGACCACCTCGCTGCCGGCGGCGCCGTTGGCGTGCTTGTAGGTCAGCAGCGGGATGTAGGTCTCGCCCATCGCCGTCCAGCCTTCCGCCGTGTAGGAGAGCGCCGGGTCCAGGTAGTCGGGGAAGCCGGCGATAGGTGGCGTTCAGCGTCCCGCCTTCCTTGCCGCCCGCTGGAGCCGCTGCTGCCACTGCCGCCGCAGGCGACCAGTCCAATGGCTGCGACCGCTGCAAGTCCGAGAACCGCGACGAACACGCAAAGATTTCTTCAAGGTCAGTACCTCCGAGTCGGACTGGACGGACCGGCCCCCTGGGATCAACTCCAGCACAACGTCGTCACCCCCGTCAAGCTCGATATGAACCGGAGGCTGCGAGATGCGTTCAGACCAATTGGTTCCAAGAATGGGGGCGGCGACGGCGACGATCGCGAGGATGCCGACGCCCGGCGACGAGAAAGGCGGCGCGAGGGCTGAGCGACGGTGGCGATCACGCCGCCGAGCGGCGAACCCGATGCCGGGCATCGCGGCGCCGATCGACTCGAGCACGCTCATCACCCGCGCCTGCATGCCCGGCGACCGTCAGCTCCTGCACGGCGCTGATCGACCGCCACCCACTGCACGCCGTTGCCGGCGCCGCCGACGACCGAGGCGGCACAGGCGAGGGCCAGCGTCGGCGCGCGACCGCGAGCCCGAGGTAGCCGGCGCCGACCGCGATGGTGCTGAAGAAGAGCAGGAGGGGCAGCGGCGCCCGCCGGACCGCGGCGAAGACGAAGCTGCCGACGACCATCCCGACTCCCCAGCTGGCGAGCAGCAGGCCGTAGCCGGAGTCGCTCGGCGCCGAGCGGTCTGCTTCGCGTAGATGACCTCGATCGGGATCACCGCGGCGAAGAAGACGAAGGCGGCGCCCTGGGCGATCAGCAGCCGGCGCAGCGTCGTCTGCTCGCGGAGGTAGGCGACGCCGGCGCGGACCCGTTCGCGCATCCGGCCGGGTTCGGGCTCGGCCTGGGGGAGCGGGCCGGCGGTGAGCAGGATCCAGGCGACGACGTAGAAGGAGGCCGCGTCGAGCAGCAGCGCGGTCTGCACGCCGAAGCCGGCGACGACGAGCCCGGCGAGCGCCGGGGCCGATCGCGGCGCCGCCGGTGAAGGCGACGTTGAGCACGCGCGTTGCCGGCGCGCAGCTCGCCCGCCGGCTCCAGCAGGGCGGCGACCACGGCGCGGGTCAGCGAGCGGCCGGTCAGGGCCAGGGCGCCGTCGATCGTCGCCACCACGATCACCGCCGGCAGCGAGAAGTGGGCGGCGAGCAGGGCCAGCGCCGCCGAAGGCCGCCGCCTCGCCGCAGTAGATGACCGGCAGCGCGAAGCGCGGGGGCGGCCGCTCGCCCGGGTGACCAGGATCGGCGCGAGCAAGGGCGGGGAGGAAGCGGGTGCCGAGGAAGAGCGCCGGCGGTCGCCAGGGCGCTGTCGGTGCGCTCGAAGACCAGGATCGAGAGGGCGACGATCCCCATCCAGTCGCCCAGCTCGTTGACCGCGTAGGTCGTCGCGAGCCGCCGGAAGGGGGGCCGCCGCAGGGGGTCGGTCAGGCGTCGTTACGCATAGCTGGTCGTGGGCGAACTACTGCATTTATGCACAAGTTTTCCTGCAGATGCACAAGTTTCCGCGAAGTTGTGCTACAACCATTGCCAGGCATTTCACGAGTTTCAGATGGCGGTGCGCAATCTGAGGGCTTCATCCGACGAAAGGGACTGCACATGGGCTACCGCACTAGATCTTCACAGCGAGCAGGCGTACGAGCTCGCTTCGAGACGTTTCAAAGGGCGCCCCTGCGGGGGCGCCTTTCTTTTTTCGAGGCCGATTGCGGGCTGCCGCTCGGATGCGGCTGCTCGACCCGCGCCGTTGCAAGCGCCGGTCATCCGGCCAGCCGCTTGTACGGAGCCTCTCAGCGGGTAATTTCAGAGCCATGTGCGTAGCGCGCAAGATCTGCACGACCCTGTCGCAGGGAATGGATCTCGGCCGGTGAACCCTATGCCGAGGGCTCGCACGGGCGAGCAGCTCCGCGACGCGCCGCCCCCGGTCAGCCGATGGCTAGACAAGCGCCCAACCAGTCTGGTCGATCGCCGCGCAGGTCGTCGCGTCTGGTCGCGGTCGCCGCGTGTCGGCGTCTGACCGCCGGCACCGCGCAACTGGGATCTCGCCCTGTTCGCGCATCCTGCTGGCCTTCTCGATCTTCAGCGACCTGACGGCGATCACCACCGACGTCGAAGCTGAAGCTCTCCGGCAGCTTCCTGCCGATGGTCCTGGCGATGGTCTTCCTCGGCGGCCCGCCGGCCGCCGTGATCGGCGTCGCTGACGATCTGTCGTCGGCTGGTTGCGCTGGCGCGACGAGTCGCGCACTACCTCCTCAACAACGTGCCTCACCTTCGCGACTTTCCCGCTGGTCAGCGGCATCGCCTTCCACTGGGTCGACCACCGGCGACCGGGATCACCGAGTCCGATCCGGCCTTCTACGCCCTGATCTTCGCGGCCTTCATGCTCGCGCTGGCGATCAACTTCATGATGATCGCCTCCTACGCCTGCTACCTGGAGCGCAGCTCCTTCCTCGACGCAAGGTCCGCACCGCCCTGCTCCCGGTGCTGCCCTCCGAGCTCGCCGGCGCGCTGATGGCGGTCGGCGTCGCCTATCTCTACATCAGGTCGGGCATGGCGGGGATCGCGCTGTTCGGCGTCGTCCTGGTCACCTTCCAGTACCTGCTCGGCGCCCTGCTGCGTCTCCCAGCAGCGGGCCGAGGAGCTGGAGCTGCGCAGCAAGCAGCTGGCCAGCTTCCAGGTCGGGATGTTGAGCGCGATGCTGCGCACGCTCGACCTGCGCGACCAGATGACCGCCCGCCACTCCGCCGCCGTCGCCCGCTACTCGCGGGCGATCGCCCAGCGGGCCGGCTACTCGCGCCGCGAGGAGGAGCTGGTCCATATCGCCGCGCTGCTGCACGACATCGGCAAGTTCATCCTCCCCGACCGCATCCTCAAGGCCAACGTGCCGCTCACCGACGAGGACTGGATGCTGATCAAGCGCCACCCGCAGCAGGGCGCGCGCGTCGTCTCTTCGCTCGACGGCTACGGCCCGGTCGCCGAGATCATCCTCGCCCACCACGAGCGGATCGACGGCAAAGGCTATCCGCGCGGCCTGGCCGGGGAGGAAATCCCGGAGCTCTCGCGGATCATCTCCGTCGCCGACACCTACGACGTGATGACTGCCCGCGACTCCTACCGCACGCCGATGTCCAGCTACGACGCGATCGTCGAGCTGCGGCGGGTCGCCGGCAAACAGCTCGACGCCCGCTTCGTCGAGGTCTTCATCGAGCTGCTCGAGGGCAAGGACGTCTCCTTCCAGCACGGCGAGGCGGCCGACTTCGAGAAGGAGCTGGCGCTGGAATCGCGGATCGCCGAGACGGCCAGCCCCGACGGCGAGACCAACGCTTCCAGGTCGCCGGCGTCAGCGCCTAGGTTGGCGGCCGGTCCCGGTAGGGGTTTCGCTTAACTTTTTTGTGGATCGCCGCCTGCTGTCGCCCGAGTCGCAGCGCCAAAAAATTACAAGACGCTTCACCCCTACCGGGACCGGCCGCCATCGGCTGGTGGGATACGCCTTCGGTCGCTCGCCGGCGATAGGTTGCAGGGAATGCGAGCGGTCACGTTTCAGGCGCCGAGGGAGGTTCGGGTCGAGGAGAAGCCGGCACCCGAGC
>CAWAWH010000004.1:0-43909 GCA_963785775.1 uncultured Solirubrobacterales bacterium
GGATTTTCTGCGTTCCCGGCACCCGCCGAGCGAGTGTCTGCCGAGGATCAGATCGCACAGGCGCGGCTCGATGTGTCCGTTTTGTGGCCGCCTGGCTCGGACACGGACTCTCGACGTCTATGCCCATGTCTTCGATGAGTTCGACATTCATCGTCGGTGAGTGCCCAGCTTGCCGCGCAACCTCGACCACGCTGCGCCCTTCATGGCTCAGCAGCGAGACAAAGCTGTGGCGAAGGTCGTAGGGACGTGCGCCCTCCAGGCCGACAGCACGACATGCGCGGGCACCCACGCGTCCCGGCCCTCTAAGACCTGCTGCCCAGCCTCGGAGACCCAGCTACTACGGAGTGCCCGCGTAAGCCTGCTTCACCAGGCCCCTGAGTTCGTCTAGCTGGGAGGACTCGCGCAGGGAGAACTCTGTATCCCCCATTCCAAAGTGCCCTATCTCGCGCACATCTCTCATCGAGTGCTCATTCCAAGACTTGGTGTCGGTGGGGTCGAGATTCAAGTAGATGATCGCTCGCTGACGCTGTAGCTCGATTGTGCAGAATGATCGCTTGCCGTTGAAGTAGCCCAGGTACTGCTTCCGGACCCGTCGCGAGACATTCGCCCCAAGACTCCGAACAAACTCGTCGAACTGCTCGAACAAATCGACTATGGCTGCTGGCTTCCCCTCAAGGTGGTGATCCAGCGGATATTCCTTGCCAGGCGTAGGGGCAGCTTTGCCAGGGGCAGGAATGGCTGAGGCGAGCTTGGCTGACGCAGGACTGAGAGTCGCGCTGCCTTCGGCGACATCAAGAATTCGCATCAGGCTCTCACGAAGACGGTCTGGCTGGATAGTCGGCTTTCCAAGTGCACTGGCAACTACCTGGGTCAGTGCGTGCGGGGGCTTCTGTGCAAGCAAGGAGAGAGCCTTCCTGACTCGCTTGTCTACGAAGACTCGCTCGCCCCAGCTTTCGAGTTCACCATCCTGCAGCGCCTTGAAGCCGATGAGCTGAAGGGCCTTTGCGACCTCGCTCGCCGCCCCGGTTCCCGCTTCCGATATGTCTGCTTCGAAGAGCAGCTTCTCCTCCATGTCCACGGGCTCATTCGTCTTGTAGACGCGATAGGCAATCCCGTTGGTGAGAACGCACCAAAGGACGCCTGCGTTGTTTGCGTAGTTGACCGTCTGGGCTATGAAGGCCTTGTCATCCAGATTCGACCCGACGGCCTTTGCCTCTACAAAGAGTCGAGGCTTTCCTTCGATCTTCAGGGCATAGTCGAGCAGAGTCCCGTCGAAGACGCGATACTCACGCTCCACCTGATCAAGGTCTGTGGGATCCCAGCCGAGAGAGGCCAGCAGCGGCTCAATCAGAAGCGCCTTGGTGTTGGCCTCATTTCCGGCTGACGACTTAAGTTTCGTCGCCCTTCGTTAGCAACTCCTCGAGCGTGGCTGTCAAAGACATCGGCGAGATCGTATATCGCTGGGTCCGGCCTGATGACCGTGCTGATGTCCCTGAACGCGGGGTGCAAAAGGTCAGCCACGCATTAGGCGGACACAATCCGGACACATCAGCTGGACCACTCGCGATCACTACCGATCATCGCCTCCGTCCTCAAACAAGCTCATTTGCGGGGAGTCCTTGCCCTCCGATGATCCCGTATGCCCGCCCGTGCCATGCTCAGGACCCATGAAGGAGATCCTCGGCAAGCAGATGGGGTTGTAGGGAGCGAAATACGATGGCCTCATGACGAAGGTCGTCTACGACCGCATCGGGGTCGGCTATAGCGCACAACGCCGCGCAGACTCGCGGATCGCGGCGCGGATCGACGATGCGCTGGGCGACGCGCGGGCGGTTCTCAACGTCGGCGCTGGCACCGGCTCCTACGAGCCCGCCAGCCGCGAGGTGACGGCGGTAGAGCCTTCGGCCGAGATGATTGCCCAGCGGCCCGCCGGTGCGGCGCCGGTCATGCAGGCGAGCGCCGAATCATTGCCGTTCGACGACGACTCCTTCGACGCAGCGATGGCGGTGCTGACCGCCCATCACTGGACTGATCTGAGCGCCGGGTTGAGCGAGATGCAGCGGGTGGCGCGGCTGCGCGTGGTCATGGTGACCTTCGACTCCGAGGCTCTGGAGGACCTGTGGATCACCGCCGACTACTTCCCGGAGATGCTGAAGCTGAAGCGGCCATCGGGGGCAAGCAGCCGCGACTTGGAGGCGATGCTGCCGGCGTCTACGAGTTCCCCCATCCCCGTGCCGCGCGATTGCGAGGACCACTTCTTCGCGGCACTCTGGGCGAGACCGAAGCTGCTCTTCGACGAGGAGGTCGTGCGGCCATGTGGGTCTGGCAGGGCATATCGGAGGAGTCGAGGCGGGCGGATGGGCCGGGAGAGGCTGGCCGCCGACCTGGAGAGCGGAGCCTGGGAGGAGCGCTACGGACATCTGCGCGAGCTGGACGAGCTCGATGTCGGGTTGCGGCTGGTCGTCTCCGAGCTCGGTCGACGAACCTGAACGTGGCCTATCGAGACTCCTATCTCTGGCGGCTGCGACAGACAGTAGGCAACGACCTTGTCCTCATGCCCGGCGCGATGGTTGCCTTGCAGCGAGACGATCGGCGCGTCCTGCTGACCAAGCGCACCGACGACGGAACCTGGTGCCTGCCGGCCGGCGCTGCAGAGCCAGGCGGGAGCTTCGCTCGGACGGCGATCGGCGAGTTGGTCGAGGAGACAGGGATCGAGGTGTCAGAGCATGAGCTGATCCCCTTCGGTTGCCTCTCGGAGGCCGAGCTGCACACGATCCACTACCCGAACGGCGACGTCACCCACTGCTTCGCCCTACTCTTCTTGGCGAGGGGTTGGAGAGGAACCCCATGCCCCGATCAGGTGGAGGCGACCGAGGTGATGTTCATCGACCTCGACGCGCCCCCAGAGCCGCTCCATTCCCCGACTGCGCATGCGCTTGAGCTGCTGGCCGTCTACCTGCGAACCGGCTCGTTCCAGGTGCGCTGATCCGCATACCCTGCTGCGCATCGAACCCGTGAGTGTCAGGCTGGCGCAAGAAGGGGACGCCCCAAGCATCGCCGATATCCATGTGCGCTCTTGGCAGGCTGCCTACAGGGGCATCCTGTCCGACGAGCTGCTCGACAGTCTTTCGGTGTCGGAGCGTGAAGGGAGTTGGCGGGTGCTGCTCGGCGAGAGCGAGGGGCGATGGCTGACGCTCGTGGCAAAGCTGAGCGGCGGCGACCTTGCGGGATTCTGCTCGGTGGCGACTCCCGGCCGTGACGAGGACGCCAATGCGCTCACGGCGGAGGTGGGCGCTCTCTACATCGACCCCGACCATTGGCGTCAGGGAGCCGGCGGCGCCCTGCTGAACGCCGCTCTCCAAGAGCTGGACCGGCGGCGTTTTCGCGACGTGATCCTCTGGGTTCTGCCCGAGAACCGCGCTGCGCTCGCCTTCTACGCCCGATTCGACTTCGAGGTCGAGGACGGCATCGAAAAGCTCGAGGAGCGAAGCGGGCGACCCGTCATCCGGCTGCGCGCCAGTCTGCACACCAGCATCGAGTAGCTGACACCGTCGAGGCTGCGACGATTCTCCACTGTGAGACCAGAACTGCTCAACCTCTGGTGGGCGCATGCCTAGCGCGTTGCGGAGCACCATCATCATCCCCGTCCCGAAGCCGCCGACGCGGTCGATCGGTGGCGGGAGAAGACCTGCAACGACAAGCCCTCGATCGGGGTGCCAGCGCACATCACGCTCCTCTTCCCATTCGCGCCTGCCACAAAGCTCGATCAACTCGTCATCGCATCGCTTGCAGAGATCGTCGCCGAGGTAGACCCCTTCGAGTTCGCGCTTCGCAAGCCGGGACGGTTTCCCACGACGCTCTATCTCGCCCCCGAGCCAGCCTCGCCCTTTGTGCGTCTGACCGAGGCGATCGTTCGCCGCTTTCCCGAGCACCCGCCCTACGAGGGGGCGTTCGACAGCGTCATGCCGCACCTGACGGTTGCGCACGGAGACGCTGCGTTGATGGATGAGGCGGAGACGGATGTCGAGCGCAGCTTGCCGATCAGATCGGTAGCGCGCGAAGTCGTGCTGCTTGAGGAGGTCGAGCCCGACTGGGGGCGCTGGAAAGTCCGCGCTCGGCTACCTCTTGCCAACCAATAGGCAATCAGCTCGTAGAGCCCCCTGGCGCCTGCCTCCTCGAGAGGCGGAGATAGGAGTCGTCGACGATCTGCAACTGGCCACCATCGGTGGCTGAACCGTACCCTTCGCAGCCGTGGCTGAGCTGGTGATCTTCGATTGCGATGGGGTCCTGGTCGACAGCGACCGGATCTCGTTGCGCATCCAGGCGGAGCGGATCTCCGCGCTCGGCCTGGAGATGGACTATGAGGACTGTGTCCGCGACTTCCTCGGCCTGGGCATGGAGGCGACCCTAGGAATCCTCGCCGAGCGCCTGGGGCGGCCGGTGCCCGAGGGATGGGAAGCAGAGCTCGATACAGCTGTCCGCGAGGGCTTTCGGCGCGAGCTGAGGCCCGTGCCGGGCGTAGTCGAGGCGCTCGAAGAGATCGAACTGCCGACCTGCGTCGCCTCCAGCGGCAGTCACGAGAAGATGCGCTTCACCCTCGGCCTGACCGGCCTGTGGGATCGCTTTGCCGGGCGGATCTTCTCGGTGGAGGAAGTCCAGCGAGGCAAGCCGGCTCCGGACCTGTTCCTCCATGCGGCGTCGCGCATGTCCGCGCCGCCGGAGCGGTGCATCGTCGTTGAGGACAGCCCGTTCGGCGTGGCGGGCGCCAAGGCGGCAGGAATGTCCGCGCTCGGCTTTGCGGCCGCGACGCCTTCCGCGCGTCTCGACGGCGCCGACGCCGTCTTCACAGCGATGGAGGACTTGCCAGGACTCGTCGCCAATACTGTGTGAGAGATGGACAAAGAACTGCCGCGCCGTGTGGACAAGCCATGGGGGTATGAGCTCTGGTTCGCGCAGACTGATCGCTACGCCGGAAAGCTGCTCCACGTCCGGGCCGGGCAGCGCCTCTCGGTCCAGTACCACGAAGAGAAGGACGAGACGTCCTACCTGCTCTCCGGGCGCCTGATGCTGAGCTGCGGGCCGAGCGCAGACTCGCTGGTGTCGACCGAGCTGGCAGCCGGCGCCGTCTGGCGCAACGAGCCCGGGCAGGTGCACACGATCGAGGCGCTCGAGGACGCCGTCGTGATCGAGGTCTCCACGCCCGAGCTCGACGACGTGGTGCGCCTTAGCGACGACTACGGGCGGGCCGGAACCTCGGCGCCGTAGTGGCATGCGAGCGGCAGCACTCTTTGTAGCCGAGCGGGATGGAGAGATAGTCGGTGCCCTGATCGCCGCCTGGGACGGGTGGCGAGGGAACATGTACCGGCTCGCCGTTCGCGATGGGCATCGGCGGGAGGGCATCGGGCTCGCACTGACCCGGGCAGGAGAGGACTATCTACGCCAGTGCGGGGTCCGTCGTGTGACCGCGCTGGTCGCCTTTGAGGATGAGGTGGCGGGAGGTTTCTGGGAGTCCGCGGGCTATCCGCTTGATCAAGAGATCGGTCGGCGAGTCCGCGACCTGTGACCGGCTAATGCCCCGGCCCTGTCTCGCATTCGTGTGACTTGCCGATCCCGGGGCCGCCGTTGCAGTAGTCGAAGCCGGGGCCGCCGTAGAGCTGGTCGGCGCCGGGGCCGCCGTAGAGGCGGTCGTTGCCGGCGCCGCCGTGGCAGCCGTCTTCGCCCGGGCCCATCAGGCAGATGTCCCGCCCGCCGTTGCCCCAACAGCCGTCGCTGCCGGTGCTCTCCCGGCAGTAGTCGTTGCCCGGCCCGCCGACGCAGTCGGTGTTCTTCGGGCCGCTGATGCAGACGTCGTTGCCGCCGCCGCCGATGCAGCGGTTGCGCACCGTCCCTTCCGGATAGCAGGTGTCCTTCTCGCCGTTGCCGATGAACTTGTCCGATCCGGCGCCGAGGTGGGCGGTGAGCGGGAAGGGCATGCGATCGACGACTTCGACGAGGTCGCCGCTCGGGCCCATGTCGACTTCGATCGCTTCCGCCCCGCTCGCCGGGCAGACGGCGCTGAGGCGGGAGCGGGCGAGCCGGCAGCCGGATGGCTGGGTGGCCGCCATGTAGCCATCGACGACGACGTCCGAGCCGCTGGTGCCGAGGGTCAGGTGCGACCCCGACTCGGCCCCGAAGACGACGATCCGGCCGGCGGGGGACGCCGTGGTCGCGGTCGCCAGCAGCGCGAGCGTCGCCAGTGCCACGACGAGCAGGCAGCGTCCTCCCGTTGAACCACGCATCGCTCCGATGCTAGAGAGGCGCCGGCTTGTGCTGCCGATGCCGTTGTCGAACGCGCCATGCAGGTCAAAGACTCCTAAGCGAGCAGGGTGATCAGGCCGCGCGCCAGCAGGAAGATCCCGACCGCGGTGGCGCCGAGCACCGCGGCGCGGCGGCCGCTGCGGGCGAGCCAGGCGCGGAAGCGGACAACCGCGTCCTGGGTCCACTCGGGGGCGAAGGTGTAGCCGAGCAGGGGCAGCTCGAGCAGCATCTGCTGCATCAGGCAGAAGCCGACGACGAGCAGCACCGTCGGGGCGGTCCCGGCGTCGAGCTTCGCCATCCGGTCGAGCGCCGCCAGGTAGGAGACGCCGGGAAAGGTGAGGACGACGCCGACCGCGAAGGTGACGCGGGCCGAGCCCCGCCCGAGCAGCCGTTCCGGCCACTTCGGCTTGCCGTTCCCCCCGGCTTCCTTCTTTTCCTTGCGCCGGCGCCGCCGTTCCTCCAACCGCGCGGTGCGACCGGTCCCCAGCACGAAGGCGACGATCAGGGCGATCGTGCCGACGACGATGTCCTCGGCGGGGCTGAGCGTGTGGCGGGCGGTTTCGACGCCGCCCGACCCGTGCAGGGAGAAGACGATCAGCAGGCCGAGGCTGATGCTGGTCAGGTAGGCGCCGAGCAGGTAGCCGATCATCAGCTTCTTGGTGCCCGGCAACAGCATCATCACCGTCACCGCCGCCAGCAGCGTCGGGTTGAACATCGCCAGCAGCGAGAGCAGGAAGATGCTGGCGAGGTCGCTCACACCGCCATTCTGCCTGGAACGCCCGGAACTGGCCGGCTGACCAGGATCTCTGCGTTCCATGTAGCCTCCGCGGCCGACTTCACGAACTAAAAGGAGACGCAGACTGATGGGACTTCTCGATGGGAAAGCGGCGATCGTCACCGGGTCGGCGCGGGGGATCGGACGGGCGACCGCCGAGCTGTTCGCGGCCGAGGGCGCCAAGGTCCTGATCAACGACCTCGACGCCGACGTCGCCGAGCAGACCGCGGGCGAAATCGGCGGCGAGACCGCCGTCCACGCCGGCGACCTGACCAAGGAGGGCGCCGCCGACGAGCTCGTCGCCGCCGCCGTCGACGCCTTCGGCGCCGTCGACATCGTCGTCAACAACGCCGGCTACACCTGGGACGGCGTCGCCCACAAGATGACCGACGAGCAGTTCCAGGCGATGCTGGACATCCACACGATCGCCCCCTTCCGCGTCGCCCGGGCGCTGGCCCCGCACTGGCGCGAGGCCGCCAAGGCCGAGCGCGGCGAAGACAGGGAGGTCTTCCGCAAGCTGATCAACGTCTCCTCGACCTCGGGGACGATGGGCAACGCCGGCCAGGTCAACTACTCGGCGGCGAAGATGGCCGTCGTCGGCCTGACCAAAACCCTCGCCAAGGAGTGGGGCCAGTTCAAGATCAACGTCAACGCGGTCGCCTTCGGCTTCGTCGACACCCGCCTCACCGCCGCCAAGGAGGAGGGCGGAGAGATGACCGCTCCCGGGGGCGAGAAGATCGAGCTCGGCATCCCCGAGCAGATGCGGGCGATGGCCTCGGCGATCATCCCGCTCGGCCGCCCCGCCTCGCCCGAGGAGGCCTCCGGCCCGGTCCTCTTCCTCGCCTCGCCGCTGGCCAACTACGTGCACGGCCAAGTGCTGAACGTGACCGGAGGGATGTTCGGAGGCATGTACACCTGAGCTATCTCGATCTGGCGGACCGGACCTGGCCGCTGATATGGCGGGGGATGCGCGTCCACACGTTCCTCTACCGGGCGACGGGTGGGCGGGTCGGGCACAGCCTGCCCGGCTCGCCGGTGCGCGTGCTGCTGCTCGACCACGTCGGGGCCAGAAGCGGCGTCAAGCGGACCTCGCCGCTGCTCTACGTGCGCGAGGGCGAGGATCTCGTCGTGGTCGCCTCCAAGGGCGGGTATCCCAAGCACCCCGCCTGGTACCACAACCTGCTCGCCAATCCCGACACCAAGGTCCAGGTCGGCTCCCACGCGGTGCCGGTTCACGCCCGCGTCGCCAAACCAGAGGAGCGCGACCATCTCTGGGCTCTGGCGGACAGGGCCTACTCCGGCTACAAGGACTATCGAGCCCGCGCCGGCCGCGAGATCCCGCTGGTCGTACTGGAGCCGCGGTAGAGGGTCCGGTGCCCCTCCCCCAGAAGCTCAAGCGGCAGGGCTCGAGCCCTAGCAGCGGCCCCAGCTGCGCGACGGCTTCTGGGGGAGGGGCACCGGACCCTCTACCCGCACCAGCTACTCCTTCGGACGCCGCTCCTCGGCGACGGGGTCGCCGGAGTCGGTGGCGATCGCCTCGGGGGGCCAGGGGCCGGCCCAGTTGTCGCGGGCGCCGTCGATCGTGATCGTCGTGCCGGAGAAGAAGTCGCCGGCGGGCGAGGCCAGGTAGGCGACCAGCCAGGCCATCTCCTCCGGCCGGCCGGCGCGGCCGATCGGGATCGAGCGCTCGAGGTTGTCGACGACCACCTGCGGGTACTTGGTCAGCAGCGTCTCGGTGGCGAACTGGCCGGCAGCGAGGGCGCAGGTCTTGATCCCGAAGCGGGCCCACTCGATCGCCAGCGTCCGCATCATGTTCTCGACCGCGGCGCGGGCGGCGCCGGAGTGGACCATCCCCGGCATCCCGTTGTGGGGGGAGAGGGTGACGCTGAGGACCTTGCCGCCGCCCTGCGGGATGAAGGCCTTGGTCGCGGCGGCGCGGGTCATCAGCCAGGTGCCCTGGACGTTGAGATCGATCACCGTGCGGAAGCCCTTCGGGGTGATCGCCTCGGCCGGGCTGAGGAACTGGCCGCCGGCGTTGTTGACGAGCACGTCGAGGCGGCCGTGGCGCTCCAGCAGGGCGTCGAAGAAGCGCTCGACCGGCTCCTCCTCGCGGACGTCGAGCGGCTCGTGCTCGAAGGAGCCGGGCAGCGCCGCGGCCAGTGCCGCGGTCTCCTCGAGCGGCTCGGAACGACGCCCGCAGCCGACCACCGCGGCGCCGAGCCGCGCCAGCTCCAGCGCCATCTCCCGTCCCAGCCCGCTGCCGGCGCCGGAGACGACGCAGACCCTGCCGTCGAGCAAACCGTCGCGGAACACCTGCGAATGCGAGCTTTCAGCCATCGGCGCGCAAGCCTATAGGCGACCCGATCGGCGGTAATGTCACTTGCGATGAAGGTTCAGGTGGAGGCGCAGCCCCTGCACGAGCCGCTTGCCGGGGGGACGCCGGGGGCGACGGTCGTCGTCGAACCGCTGATCGCCGGCCACGTCGACTTCCCGCGGGAGATGATGGTCAGCCCGGGCGGGCGCTTCATCACCCTGAAGCTGGCCAAGGCCCTGTTCCTGGGCTCGGCGCCGAACCCGGTCCCGGTTCCCGCCTTCCTCGTCCGCCACCCCAGCGCCGGCGCGATCCTGGTCGACACCGGCCTGCACCCCTCGGTCGCCACCGACGGCAGGGAGAACTTCGGCGGCATCGGCAACCGCCTCGGCAAGCCGGCGCTGGAGCCGGGCGAAGACGTGCCGGCGCAGCTGCGGAAGCGAGGCCTCGACCCGGGCGAGGTCCCGGTCGTGCTGATGACCCACATGCACATCGACCACACCTCGGCGATCTCCGAGTTCCCGCAGTCGACCTTCGTCCTCAGCGAGCAGGAGTGGAACGCCGCCGCGACCGGCCCCCGCCCCACCCTCAACGGCTACCGCCGCCCCCACTTCGACTACGCCTTCGACTACCGCACCGTCGACTTCGACCGCGCCGGCAACGACTCCTACGCCAGCTTCGGCCGCACCTTCGACCTCTTCGGCGACGGCTCGATCCGCCTCGCCTTCACCCCCGGCCACAGCGCCGGCCACATCTCGGTGGTCTGCCGGCTGAAGCAGACCGACTTCGTGATCGGCGGCGACGCGATGTACGTGGCGGCCCAGCTCAGCGGCGACGCGGCGATGCCGCCGCGCCCCTTCGACGCCCACAACCTGCGCCGCTCCCTGCAGGAGCTGCGCCTGTTTCAGCGTCAGTTCCCCGAGGCGACGATCACCCCCGGCCACGACGCCGGGTTCTACGCGAAGCTCGGCGCCCGCTACGAGTGAGCGCGCAGGTCGCGGGCGACGGCGCCGCGACCCTCGGCCTCGAGCCGCCCGTACATCTCCCGCACCCGGTCGAAGACCCGGTCGGAGACCTCCTGGTGGCGCTCACGACCGGCGCCGGCCTCGACGGGGAAGGCGAGCGGCTCGCCGAACTGCACGGTCACCTTGGGGAAGCGCAGCCGTTTCCAGCGCCGCACCCCGGCCGAGCCGTGGATCGCGACCGGGATCACCGGCACGCCGGTTTCCAGCGCCAGCCGGCCGACGCCGGGCTTCGGCTCGCCCAGCTCACGGCTGCGCGAGCGGCCGCCCTCGATGTACATCAGGACCATGCCGCCCCTGGCGAGGATCGTCTTGGCGGTGGTGATCGCCTCCTCGTCGTGCTTGCCGCGACGGACCGGGAAGACGCCGCCGTGGAAGAAGATGAACTCGATCGCCGGGTTCTTGAAGAGCTGCGATTTGGCCATGAAGCGGAGCGGGCGGCGCAGGTAGACGCCGGCAAAGAAGTGGTCCCAGGCGCTGAAGTGGTTGGGGGCGATCAGCACCGGCCCCTGGCGCGGCACGTTCGCGACCCCAAGGCCGCGGGTGCGGAAGACGAGGATCGTCGGCAGGGTGAGGACGAGCCGGGCGAGCGAGTAGATCCAGTCGGGATCGCGATTGCGGGCACGCTCGTGGAAGCGCGTGAAGTACTCCGCGGGACGAGGGTCCTTGTAGACCTGTGGCCTGATGTCGTTCATCGGGGCGCCGGCCGGCCGGCGCAGTTGCCTACCCTGGGCGCCGGGGACGGTTACGCGGCGGCGACCGGGCCACCCGGGGCCGCCCAGCCGCGGCAGCGCTCCAGCGCCGCCGCCCAGCCGGCCTGCAGCGACTGGCGCTCGTCGGCGCCCAGCCGCGGCTCGTAGCGGGCCGCCTCGCGCCACATCTCCCCCACCTGCTCCAGGCTCCAGCGCCCGGTCGCGATCCCGGCCAGGTAGGCGGCGCCGAGCGCGGTCGTCTCGGCGATCTCCGGCACCACCACCGGGGCGCCGAGCAGGTCGGCCTGAAACTGCATCAGCCAGGCGTTGGCGGTGGCGCCGCCGTCCGCCTTCAGCACCTCCAAGCGCCGGCCGGCGGCGGCCTCCTGGGCGCGCACCGCGTCGACGGTCTGGTAGGCGATCGCCTCCAGCGCCGCCCGCGCCAGGTGGGCGCGGCCGCTGCCGCGGGTGAGGCCGACGATCGTGCCGCGCGCGTAGGGGTCCCAGTACGGCGAGCCGAGCCCGGTCAGGGCGGGGACGAAGTAGACGCCGTCGTTGGAGTCGAGCGAGGCCGCCAGCGCCTCCGTCTCCCCCGCCTGCTCGACGATCCCGAGCCCGTCGCGAAGCCACTGCACCGCGGCGCCGGTGACGAAGATCGAAGCCTCCAGGGCGTAGGCGACCTCATCCCCCAGGCCCCAGGCGACGGTGGCGAGGAGGCCGTCGGGCGGGCGGGGCGGCTCGGCGCCGGTGTTTAGGAGGACGAAGCTGCCGGTGCCGTAGGTGTTCTTGGCCATGCCGGGGCGGTGGCAGGCCTGGCCGAACAGGGCCGCCTGCTGGTCGCCGGCGATCGCCGCCACCGGCACCTCGCCGCCGAACTCGCCGGTGGCGCCGTAGACGTGGGAGGAGGGCAACGGCTCCGGCAGGCGCGCCGGGTCGACCCCGAGCAGCGCGCACAGCTCCGGGTCCCAGCCGAGCCGGCGGATGTCGAACAGCATCGTCCGCGAGGCGTTGGAGTAGTCGGTGACGTGGCGCCCGGTCAGCTTGAAGAGGAGCCAGGAGTCGATCGTGCCGAAGACCGCCCGCTCCACCCCCTCGGCGTTGCGCAGCAGCCACTCGATCTTGGTCGCCGAGAAGTAGGGGTCGATGGTCAGCCCGGTGCGCTCGCGGACCAGCGCCTCCCGCCCCGCCGCCCGCAGCTCGTCGCAGCGCTCGGCGGTGCGGCGGTCCTGCCAGACCAGGGCGCGGTGGACCGGCTCCCCGGTCACCGGGTCCCAGGCGACGACGGTCTCGCGCTGGTTGGCGATGCCGATCGCGTCGAGCGCGGCGCCCTCGATCCCGGCGTCGGCGATCGCCGCGGCGGCGACCCGCCGCGTCACCTCCCAGATCTCGCCGGCGTCGTGCTCGACCCAGCCCGGTCGCGGGAAGTGCTGCTCGAACTCGGAGTAGCCGCGCCCGGCGATCCGCCCCTCGCCGTCGAAGACGAGGCAGGTCGTCCCGGTCGTCCCCTGGTCGATCGCGAGGATCACTGGCGGGATTATCTACTCCGACCCAGGCTGGCGCCGCGCCCAGTACGCCCTGGCGAAATCGCGCAGCTGGGCGCCGCGGTGGAGAAAGCCGGCGAGGCTGCGCCCGGTCGCCCGGTGCCGGAGATCGAGCTCGTACTCGCCGAGCCGGTAGCCGGCGCGGACGGCGTCGACCGTGATCCCGACCTCCATGCCGAAGCCGGCGGCGAAGGGCAGGCAGACCCTCAGGGCGTCGGCCCGCAGCGCTCGCTGACCGGAGATCGGCGCCTGCGTCTCGGCGCCGCAGAGACGGCGGATCGCCCAGCGGGCGAAGCCGAGGGCGAGGCCGAAGCCGCCGCCGACCCGGCGCGAGAAGGCGGCCACGGCGAGGTCGCACTCGCCACCCTCGACCGCCTCGACCAGTGGCGCCAGGCGCGCCGCGGAGGCGCCGAGGTCGCCGTCGCAGAGGAGGAAGAGCCGCGGCGCCGGCGCGGCGCTCAGCGCCGCCTCCGCCGCCGCGGTCATGTTTGCCCCCTTGCCGTGCGGCTTGCCGCGGCTGACCACCTGGGCGCCAGCGCCCATCGCCAGCTCGGCGGTGCCGTCGCCGGAGGCGTCGTCGGCGACCCAGACCGCCGCCCCCGGGAAGGCGCCGCGCAGCGCCGCGACCGTCTCGCCGATCCGGTCGGCCTCGTCGCGCGCGGCGATTATCACTGCCAGCGAGTCCTCCACGGCGGCTATTGTCCCCGCCCATGCCAGACATCGAGGCTCACATCACCGGCAACGTTTGGAAAATCGAGGTCGCCATCGGCGACGACGTCTCCGATGGCGACACCGTCGTCATCCTCGAGTCGATGAAGATGGAGATCCCGGTCGAGGCCGAGGACGACGGCAAGGTGAAGGAGATTCGCTGCGAGGAGGGCCAGGCGGTCAGCGAAGGCGACGTCCTCGTGGTGCTGGAGTAGCTCCGGTGGAGGAGCGATTGGCGAGCGGCAAGCTCGTCCTCGACCGCCCCGCCGAGGGGGTCGCCCGACTCCGCATCGCCAACCCGGAGCGCCGCAACGCCCTCGACCACGAGATCCTCGACGCCCTGGCGGAGGCGCTGCCGCAGCTAGACCGGGGGATCGAGACCCGCTGCGTGATCATCACCGGCGCGCCGCCGGTCTTCTCCGCCGGCTACGACATCGCCACGATCCCCGAGGAGACCTTCGAGCGCGACGCCGAGGCCCTCGTCGCCCACCCCTTCCACGGCGCGATGGAGGCGATCGCCAACCATCCCTGGCCGACGCTGGCGGCGATCAACGGGCACTGCCTCGGCGGCGGCCTCGAGCTGGCTGTCACCTGCGACCTGCGGCTCTGCGCGGCGAGCGCGAGGCTGGGGATGCCGCCGGCAAAGCTCGGCCTGATCTACGGCCACACCGGGCTGCGCCGCTTCATCGACACGATCGGGATGGCGCGGACCAAGGAGCTGTTCCTGACCGGGCGCAACTTCGAGGCGATCCGGGCGGAGCGATTCGGCCTCGTCAACGAGGTCGTCAGCGACGATCGCTTCGAGGCCGAATCGGTCGCGCTGGCGGCCGAGATCGCCGCCAACGCGCCGCTCTCGATGCGGGGCAACAAGCACGCGATCGACCTGCTCAACGCCTGCCCGGCGCTGACCGAGCAGCAGGAGGCGGGGCTGATCGCCCTGCGCGAATCCTGCTTCACCTCCGAGGACTTCCGCGAGGGCATCCGCGCCTTCGGCGAAAAGCGGCTCCCCGAATGGAGGGGCCGGTGAGCACCAGGGCGCGCGCGGCGCTTGCCGCCTCCGACCCGAAGATGGCGGCGCTGATCGAGCGGGTCGGCGAGATCGACCTCGCCACCCGGCTGCGGCGGCGCAGCGAGGAGCGCCCCGCCGACGCCTACGGCGCCCTGCTGCGGGCGATCGTCGGCCAGCAGCTCTCGACCAAAGCGGCGCGGACGATCTACCTGCGGGTGCTCGACGTCTTCGGCGGCGCCACCCCCTCCCCGGAGCAGCTGCTGGAGGCGAGCGAAGCGGACCTGCGCGGCGCCGGCCTCTCCGGCCGCAAGGTCGAGTACATCCGCGACCTCGCCGCCCACGTGCTCAGCGGCGAGCTCGAGCTGGACCGGCTCGACGAGCTCGGCGACGAGGAGGCGATCGAGGAGATCGTCGCCGTGCGCGGCCTCGGCCAGTGGACCGCGGAGATGTTCCTGCTCTTCCACCTCGAGCGGCCCGACGTCCTCTCCGGCGGCGACCTCGGCATCCGCAAAGCGGTGCAGATCGAGTACGGGCTGGAGGAGATGCCGCCGCCCGCGCAGGTGCTGGAGATCGGCGAGCCCTGGCGGCCCCACCGCAGCCTCGCCAGCCTCTATCTGTGGGAGTCGCTGGCGGCCGTGCCGGGCGCCTGAGCGAGGGCCGGCGCACGACCCCTCCCAGGTTCAACACCGAGGCCTCGCCCGCCGACAAAGCAAGCATGCGACTGCGCTTCTGGATCGGTCTGACCGCTGTGCTGCTGATCGCCGCCGGCTCGGTGGTCGCGGCGCTGGTCGTCCACGCCGACGACAGCGCCGAATTCCACAAGAAGCAGCGCGACGAGGCGGCGCGGGCGGCGCACCAGGCGGAATCGGTGGCGGGCCTCTCGATCGGCCAGCTCGCCAGCGCCGCCGCCTTCTTCCAGGCCGAGGGCAGCTTCAGCCGCCACGAGTTCGAGGTCGTCGCCAGGCCCCTGCTGGAGCAGGGGGCCCTGAGCGCGACCGCCTTCGTGCAGCGCGTCCCCAACTCCGAGCGCGCCGCGTTCGAACTGCGGCACCACACGCCGATCTTCGAACTCCGCGGCGGCGGCCCGCGCCGGGCGCGGACGCGGCCCGTCTACTACCCGGTCGTCTACGCGGTCAGCGGCCTCGGCGGCGCCTCTCCGGTCGGCTACGACCTCGCCGCCGACCCGACGCGAGGGCCATACCTGCTTCGCGCCCGCGACCGCGGCGAGCCGGTGGCGACGCCGCCCGTCAAGCTGCTGATCGGCGGCGTCGGCATCAACGTCTACCGGCCGGTCTACCGCGACGGCGCCCCGACGCGGACCGTGGCCGAGCGGCGCCGGGCCCTGGTCGGCTTCGCCGCCGGCGCCTTCCGCATCAAAGACCTCGCGGCGGCGGCGATCTCCACCGTCCCCGGCGCGACCGACGTGCAGCTGCGAATCGATCGCCACACCATGGCCGGCAGGCAGGGAAAGCTCGAAGACGCCGCCACCGCCCCGATCCACCTCGCCGACCGCACCTGGCTGCTGGTCGTCCGCGACCCCAACCGGCCCGACGTCAGCCTGCCGCTGCTGCTGGCCGTCGTCGGCATCTCCCTGGCGGCGCTGCTGGGCTCGCTGATCCTGGTCTGGAGCCGCAACGAACGGATGCAGGAGCTGCAGCGCGAGGCCAGCCTCGAC
Organism: uncultured Solirubrobacterales bacterium; assembly: GCA_963785775.1. Taxonomy (GTDB): domain Bacteria; phylum Actinomycetota; class Thermoleophilia; order Solirubrobacterales; family 70-9; genus VAYN01. Next base: position 16,031 of record CAWAWH010000004.1, read on the forward strand.
TCGCTGACGGGGCTGAAGAACCGCCGCCGCTTCGAGGAAGACCTGCGGGGGGCGATGGCGCGCCGGCGTCGCGACGGCGCCACCGGCGCCCTGCTGATGCTCGACCTCGACCACTTCAAGGCGGTCAACGACTCCCACGGCCACCCCGCCGGCGACCGCCTGATCGTCGAGATCGCCGACGTCCTGCGCGGGCGCGCCCGCGAGAGCGACGTCCTCGCCCGCCTCGGCGGCGACGAGTTCGCGATCGTCCTCCCCCGCGCCACCGCGGCGGAGGCGCGGATCGTGGCCGAGTCGATCGCCGCCGCGGTGCGCGAGCACCCACCGGCGCTGGCGGGCTTCGACGCCGTCACCGCCAGCATCGGCGTGGCGATGTTCGGCGACGACCCGCGCACCAGCACGGAGTCGATCGTCTCCGAGGCCGACACGGCGATGTACGCGGCCAAGGACGGCGGCCGCGACGGCGTCCGCGTCTTCGACCCGATCGCGGTCCGCGACGACGTCCCCGGAACGACCTGACGCCCCGGGCCGGCGTCCGGCCCGGTTCCTAGCCTTGCGGTCGATCCACCCCCGGACCAACCCCTGGAAAAGAGTCAGGAATGCCCTCTCTGATCACCTTCGACGAAGCCCTCGACTACGGCCGGCTGACCGGCCACGACGAGATCGGGGCCCTGGTCGAGCGCGCCTGGCAGGTCCGCCGCGAGAACTTCGGCGACTCGACCGACATGTGCTCGCTGGTCAACGCCAAGTCCGGCGGCTGCGCCGAGGACTGCGGCTTCTGCGCCCAGTCCCGCTACGCCGAGGCCGACACGCCGATGCACGCGATGCTGGAGCCGGAGCAGATCCTCGAGCACGCCAAGGCCGCCGAAGCCGCCGGCGCCCACCGCTTCTGCATGGTCACCCAGGGCCAGGGCCTCTCCAAACGCGACTTCCAGAAGATCCTCGAGGGGACGAGATTGGTTGCCGAGCAGACCAACCTCAAGCGCTGCGCCTCGATCGGCCACATGTCGGCCGAGCGCGCCAAGGCGCTGCGCGAGGCGGGCGTGCAGCGGGTCCACCACAACGTCGAGTCCTCGCGCTCCTACTACCCCGAGGTCTCGAGCACGGTTCGCTACGAGGGCCGGCTGCGGACGATCCAGGCGGTCAAGGAGGCCGGCCTGGAGACCTGCGTCGGCGGCATCCTCAACCTCGGCGAGAGCGAGGAGCAACGGGTCGAGATGGCCTTCGAGCTGACCGAGATAAACCCGACCTCGGTGCCGATCAACCTGCTCAACCCGCGCCAGGGCACCAAGTTCGGCGACCGCAAGCCGATGGACCCCTGGGAGGTCGTCAAGTGGGTGGCGATCTTCCGCCTGATCATCCCCGGCGCCCTCTTCCGCCTCTGCGGCGGCCGGGTCGAGAACCTCGGCGATTTGCAGCCGCTGGCGGTGAAGGCGGGCCTCAACGGGGTGATGATGGGCAACTTCCTCACCACCCTCGGCGCCGAGCCCGAGGACGACCGGGCGATGTTCGAGGAGCTGGGGCTGAACGTCGCCCGCCAGCCCGACAACGGCGCCAACCCGCGGCCCGACAACCGCTCCGGCTGGCTCGACGGCGAGACGCCGGCGACGCCGACGGAGGAGCTGGTCGACCGCCAGGAGGAAGCGAACTTCTGGGACCCGTCGACCCAGCTGCGGGTGATCAAGAAGGCCAAGAAGCCCCCGCCCTACCCGGCTCCAGCCGCGACGAAGTGACCGACGTCGCGGAGCGGCTCGAGGAGCTCCGCGACCGCGGGCTCTACCGGCGGTTGCGCCTGGTCAGCGGGCCGCAGGGCCCGCGGGTGCTGCTCGGCGGCCGGCCGGTCCTCCTGCTCTGCTCGAACAACTACCTCGGCCTCGCCGAGCACCCGCGGGTCCGCGGCGCCGCCGCCGAGGCGGCGATGCGCTGGGGCGCCGGCGCCGGCGCCTCGCGGCTGATCTCGGGCACGATGGAGCCGCACCGGCGACTGGAGTCGAAGCTGGCCGAGTTCAAGGGCTACGAAGCGGCGCTCCTCTTCGGCTCCGGCTACCTCGCCAACACCGGGGCGATCGCCGCCCTGGCCGGGCGGGGGGAGGTCGTCTTCTCCGACGAGCTCAACCACGCCAGCATCGTCGACGGCTGCCGCCTCTCCCGCGCCGAGACCTTCGTCTACCGCCACGGCGACCTCGAGCACCTCGCCTGGGGCCTGCGCGAGGCCGGCGGCCGCGCCTCGCTGATCGTCACCGACGGCGTCTTCTCGATGGATGGCGACCTGGCGCCGCTGCCCGAGCTGCTGGAGCTGGCCCGCCGCCATCGCTGCCGGCTGATGGTCGACGAGGCCCACGCCACCGGGGCGGTCGGCCCCGGCGGCCGCGGCTCGGTGGCCGGCGCCGGCCTCAGCGGCGAGGTCGACCTCGTGGTCGGCACCCTCGGCAAGGCGCTCGGCTCCTACGGCGCCTACGTCTGCGCCGGCGCCGAGACCGTCGACTACCTAGTCAACGCCGCTCGCCCCTTCGTCTTCTCCACCGCGCCGCCGCCGCCCTCGGTCGCCGCCGCGGCCGCGGCGCTGGAGCTCGTCTCCTCCCACCGGGTCGAGCGCCTGCAGGCGAACGCGGAGCGCTTCCGCGCCGCCCTCGCCGCGGAGGGACTGGACGCCGGCGCTTCCCAGACGCAGATCGTGCCACTCGAGGTAGGCGACGCCGGGACCACGATGGACCTCTGCGAGCGCGTCCTCGAACGCGGCGTCTTCGCCCAGGGCATCCGCCCGCCGACCGTCCCCGAGGGCTCCTCGCGCCTGCGCTTCACGGTGATGGCCTCCCACCGGGTGGGCGAGCTGGAGCGCGCCGCGAAGCTGGTCGGCGGCGCCGCCCGCGAGCTCGGCCTCGCCGCTCCGAGCCGGCTGGCGCAGGCGGCATAGCCAACCCCGATGGGCGCACCCAGTGGAGTCTTCGTCACCGGCACCGGCACGGAGGTCGGCAAGACCGTCATCGCCGCCGTCATCGCCCGCACCCTCGCCGCCGAGGGCAAATCGGTGGCCGTCTTCAAGCCCGCGATCACCGGCCTCGACGAGGAGGGCGAGGCCGATCACCAGCTGCTGAGGCGCGCAGCGGGCTCGGCGCAGAGCGACGGCGAGATCGCGCCGTATCGCTACGGGCCGCCATCGTCGCCGCACCTGGCGGCGGCGATGGCGGGTGAGGAGATCGAGCCGGAGCGGCTGCGCGCCGCCGCCCGCGCCGCCGCCGACAGCGCCGAGTTACTGGTCTGCGAGGGGGTTGGCGGCCTGCTGGTCCCGCTTGCGGGGGGCTTTTGCAAGCCAGCGGGTGACAAAAGCGCCCCGCCCTACCTCGTCCGGGACCTCGCCGTGGACCTCGGCTACCCGCTGGTGATCGCTTCCTCCCCTGGCCTCGGCACGATCAACCACACCCTGCTGACGATCGAGGCCGCCCGCGCCGCCGGGCTCGAGGTCGCCTCCGTCGTCCTCACCCCCTGGCCCGGCCAACCGACCGAGATCGAGTCCTCCAACCGCGAGACGATCGCCGCCCTGGGCAAAGTGGAGGTTGAGGTCCTTCCCCTCCTCGACCTCGCCCAACCCGCCACCTGGCCGCCGCTACGCCCGCCGATGGGCCGATAAGTCGCTCCTGGCTCGACTTATCGGCCCATCGGCGGGTTCAAGCCGGGTCGCCGACGGTCTCGCGAGCGGCCAGCGCCTCGCCGCCCGGGTTGACCTCCGCCTCGGCCGCCTCGATGCTGAGCCGGTGCGCGCCGTTGTTCTTCTTGGCCCGGATCGCCACGGCTCCGACGGCGGCGCCGAACAGCGCCACAGCGGCGCAGACGGTCATCGCGAAGCCGAGCGCATCGACGAACTGCTGCGGCGATGCGGTCTCGAAGCTGGTGCCGACGCGAGCCTGGAAGATCGCGCCGGTGACGGCGACGCCGAGGCTGCCGCCGACCATGCGGAACATCGACAGCACGCCGGAGGCGATCCCCGCTTTCTGCACCGGCACCGCGTTCATCGCGGCGCTGGTCATCGGCGACATCGTCATTGCGATGCCGATGCCGAGCAGCGTGAACCCTGGCAGCAGGTCGAGGTAGCCGGAGTCGACCGCGATGCCGCTGAAGCTGTAGAGCGAGGCGGCGACGACCGCGAGGCCGCCGGCGATCAGCCAGCGCGGCCCGAAGCGGTCCGAAAGCCGCCCGGCAACGGGCGCCACGCCGACGATCATCAGGGTCGAGGGCAGGAACCTCACCCCCGCCTCCAGCGGCGAGTAGCCGAGGATGTCCTGCATGTAGAGGGCGAGGAAGAAGAAGACGCCGAGCATCGAGAAGGAGACGATCAGGGCGACCACAACCGCCCCGAGGAAGTTGCGGTCGGAGAGCAGGCTGAAGTCGACCATCGGGACCTTGACCCGTCGCTCGATCGCGACGAACGCGGCCAGCCCGAGCGCCGCCGCGGCCAGCAGGGCGACGACTTCGGGCGAGCCCCAGCCCCAGCTGTTGCCCTCGACCAGGGCGAGGATCAGCGCGGTGAGGCCGGCGGTCAGCGCGGCGACGCCGGCGTAGTCGACCTCGCGGCCGACCGTCGTGTCGCGCGACTCGCGCACCGCGAACAGGGCCGCGGTCACCGCCCCGATCGCGACCGGGATGTTGAGGTAGAAGATCGCCCGCCAGCTGACGTGCTCGGTGAGGAACCCGCCCAGAACCGGGCCGACGGCGAGGGCCAGGGCGGAGACGCCCGCCCACATCCCCATCGCCCTGCCGCGCTCGGAGGCGGGGAAGGCGTCGGTGATGATCGAGAGCGTCGCCGGCATCATCAGCGCCGCGCCCACTCCCTGGACGATGCGGCTGACGACCAGCGAGGTCGCGTCCGGGGCGAAGCCGGCGGTGGCCGAGGAGAGGGCGAAGATGACGACCCCGAAGACGAACATGCGGCGGCGGCCGAAGATGTCCCCCAGCCGCCCGCCGGTCGCCAGCAGCACCGCGAAGGAGAGCGTGTAGCCGTTGATCGTCCACTCGAGGCCGGAGATCGAGGCGCCGAGGTCTTTCTGGATCGACGGCAGTGCCACGTTGACGACGGTGTTGTCGAGCATGATCATGAACAGCGCGAAGCACATCGCCCCGAGCGTCCACCACTTGCGGTTGTCGTCGGTGATCAGGTGGTTGTAACGGGTCAAGCGGGTCCAACTCCCTTCAGGTGCTCATAGGTCTGGGCGATGTCGTCGCGGTCCATCAGCGAGTCGACGGCGGCGTCGAGCTTGCGCCGCTGGGCCGCGGTGAGAGTCGAGGCGAAGGCCTCGATCCCGGACTGGCGAACGGCGACCAGGGTCTCGACCAGGTTCTTGCCCTTGGGAGTGATCCGGACCTGGCGCGCGCGCCTGTCCTCGGGGTCCTCGACCCGCGTCGCCAGCCCCTCCTTGACCAGGGCGTCGACCGCCCGGCTCATCGAGGGCACGGAGACGCCGAAGACCTCGGCCAGGTCTCCCACCTGCCAGGCCTCCGCGGTCTGGCCCAGCCCACCCAGCTCCAGCAGGGCCTTGCACTGGGTCATCGAGAGGCCGGACTCCTCGATCACCCGCAGCTGGTTGCCGCGGTCGTAGAGGAAGAGGTGGCGGAGCAGCGCGGTCAGCCGCGCTGCCGTCTCCTGCGCCTCGGGCCCTGCTTCGGTCGCCGCTCTCTCGGCTATCGCCTTTACGTCGCTCGCTTGCATGCGAGGGAATAGTTGCAAATTAGCAACTATTCCTCAAGCGCAATAGTTGTTCCCGTGACCTATGTCACACAGAGGCGGGCACCTCGGCCCGGTACGGGCCCTGCTTTGGTCGCGGCTCGCCGCCGGGCAGCGCCAGGCGCAGGATCGTGCGCTGGACCATCCCCAGCTGCTGCAGGAAGGGGCCGCTGTTGTAGGGCAGGCCGTAGCGCTCGCAGACGTCCTTCACCTGTGGTGCGATCTCGGCGTAGCGGCTGCTGGGCAGATCCGGGAAGAGGTGGTGCTCGACCTGGAAGCCGAGGTTGCCGCTGGCGACGTGGAAGAACGGGCCGCCCTCGATGTTGGCGGAGCCGGAGAGCTGGCGCACGTACCAGCCGCCGGGGCTCTCGCCCTCGACCTCGGCCTGGCTGAAGGTGTAGGTCTGGTCGGGAAAGTGGCCGCAGAAGATGATCGCGTAGGCCCAGACGTTGCGGGCGACGTTGGCGGTCGCGTTGGCTTTCGCGGTCTTGCGGTAGGCGCGGGCGCCCTTGCTCAGCGCCCGCCGCATGTTTCCGGCGAGCCCGCCCCGGCGGCGGCGCCCCGGAGCGCGGCGGTCGGCGACCGTCTTCAGCGCCAGCTCGACCCCGGCCGTGGATAGGCCGCTGAGCAGCGGCCAGGCGATGTAGTCCTTGACTATCTGGCTTTTCGCCTTGCCGACGATGCCCTTGACCTGGCGCTTCACCTCCGCCTCGGACTTCTCGCCCTTGCGGATCGCCTCGTAGTCCATGTCGTGCAGGGCCACCCCCCACTCGAAGAAGGCCATCAGCAGCAGGTTGTAGAGGGGCTGCAGGAGGTAGACCGGGTGCCACCTCTGCTCCGGGTCGATCCGCATGATCTCGTAGCCGAGGTCCTTGTCCTTGCCGCGGATGTTGGTGAAGGTGTGGTGGACGTAGTTGTGGGAGTGCTTCCAGGCCTCGGCGGTGGAGGCGGTGTCCCAATCCCAGGTCGTGGAGTGGATGCGGGGGTCGTTCATCCAGTCCCATTGCCCGTGCAGGACGTTGTGGCCGATCTCCATGTTCTCGAGGATCTTCGCCGCCGAGAGCGACGCCGTCCCGGCCCACCGCGCCGGCAGGCTGTTGGAGGCGAGCAGCAGCGCCCGCGAGAGCACCGCCAGGCGCCGGTGCATCTCGATCATGCTCTCGATGTAGCGGCGGTCGCGCGCGCCGAGGTCGGCGCGGACGCGGTCGCGGATCGCGTCGAACTCGCGGGCCAGTTCCTCGGTCTGCTCGGGCGAGAGCCGGCTCAGTGGGCTCTCGATCTCGGTGGTAGCGGTCATCGAATCCTCTCGGTAGTCAAAGTGCGATCTCGATCGGCCCCTCGGGGGCGTTGACGCAAGTCCGGACCATCTCTCCCTCGCTGCCGTGGACCTCGCCCGTGCGCAGGTCCCGCACGCGGCCGTGACGCAGCTCGCCGACGCAGGTGTGGCAGATCCCCATCCGGCAGCCGAACGGCAGCGGCGCGCCGGCCTCTTCGCCGGCGGCGAGGATCGGCGTGGCGCCGTCGCAAGCAGCCTCAACTTTGCTCTTGGCGAAGCGAATCGGGCCGCCCTCGCCGCCGCCGGCGACGCCGCCGATCGTCGGCTGGAAGCGCTCCATCGCCAGCAGCTCCGGGTCGCTCTCGCGCTCCCAGTGCAGGGCGAGGTCGTCGAGCATCTCCCCCGGGCCGGAGGCGAAGGCGTGGCGCCGGCGCCAGTCGGGACAGAGGGCATCGAGGTCGGCCGGGGCCAGGCGGCCTTCGCTGCCGGTCAGGCGCAGGTGCAGCCGGAAGCCGCCGTGGGCGGCGTCGATCTCACGCAGGCGCGCGCCGAAGATCACCCCGTCCGCGGTCCGCGCCGAGTGCAGGTGGACGACATCGCCGACGGCACCGCGGCTGTGGAGGACGTCAAGCATGCTGGCTATCGGGGTGATGCCGCTGCCGGCGCTGATGAAGAGTAGCTTCGCGGGCGCCGGCTCGGGCAGGACGAAGGTGCCTTCGACGCCGCCGAGGCGGACGACTTCTCCCGGCCGCGCGTCCCGCACCAGATAGGGAGAGACCCTGCCCGCCTCGACCAGCTTCGGGGTTATCCCGATGCAGCCGTCGGCGCGCCCAGGAGCCGTCGTCAGCGAGTAGGCGCGCCAGTGGTGGACCCCGTCGACTACGACGCCGATTCGCAGGTACTGCCCCGGCCGATGGCCGCCCCACTCGTGACCGGGGCGGATCAGCACCGTCGCCGCCTCGGGGGTCTCCGGCACGATCCGCTCGATCCGGCCGCGCAGTTCGCGAGTCGACCAGAGCGGGTCGATCAGTTCGAGATAGTCGTCGGGCAGCAGCGGGCTGAATAGCGAGCGGACGGCGCGCAGCGCCCGTTGACGGGCTTTGGGAACCTGGGGTATCGCTCCTCGCTCAGCCATCCGGAGCAATCATGACATGAATCCATGTAGCACTTGTGAGTGTAATCACACTGCCGCCTCTACCCGGTTTCCGGCCGGGCTCGCGTCTAACGTCGTGCCTCGATGCCGGCGGACCCCGCTCAGCTCGACCACGACCACCTCTGGCACCCCTTCACCCAGCAGCAGGGGTGGTCGGAGGAAGAGCCGCTGCTGATCGAGCGCGGCGAGGGCTCCTACCTCTTCGACGCCGCCGGGCGCGCCTATATCGACGGCACCTCCTCACTCTGGTGCAACGTCCACGGCCATCGCCATCCCGTCATCGACGCCGCCGTCCGCGAGCAGCTGGAGCGGGTCGCGCACTCGACCATGCTCGGCCTCTCCCACCCCGGCGCCGCCGAGCTGGCCGCCCGCCTGGTCGGCATCGCCCCGCCGGGCCTGTCCCGCGTCTTCTACTCGGACTCCGGCTCGACCGCGGCCGAGATCGCCCTGAAGATGGCCTTCCAGTACCAGCGCCAGCGCGGCGGCGAGCACGCCCGGCGCACCGCCTTCGTCAAGCTCCGCGGGGCCTACCACGGCGACACGATCGGCTCGGTCTCGGTCGGCGGCATCGACCTCTTCCATGCCGCCTACGGGCCGCTGCTGTTCGAGACCCACGCCGCCGAGCCGGGCGATGCCGCCGACCTCGATCGCATCCTCTCCGCCCACGGCGAGGATGTGGCGGCAGTGATCGTCGAGCCGCTGGTCCAGGGCGCGGCCGGGATCCTCGTCCAGCCCCGCGGCTACCTGCGCGCCGTCCGCGAGCTCTGCGACCGCCACGGCGTGCTGCTGATCTGCGACGAGGTGGCGACCGGCTTCGGCCGCGCCGGGACGATGTTCGCCTGCGAGCAGGAGGACGTGGCGCCGGACCTGCTCTGCCTGGCCAAGGGCATCACCGGCGGCTACATGCCGCTGGCGGCGACGCTGGCCACCGAGGCGATCTACGCGGGCTTCCTCGGCGCCCCCGAGGAGCAGCGCACCTTCTTCCACGGCCACACCTACACCGGCAACCCGCTCGCCTGCGCCGCGGCCCTGGCCAGCCTCGACGTCTTCGAGTCCGAGCGCACGATCGAGCGCCTGCAGCCGAAGATCCGCCTGCTCGGCGAGCGCCTAGCGGAGATCGAGGCGATGCCCGAGGTCGCCGAGGTCCGCTGGCGCGGCTTCATGGTCGGCATCGACCTCGGCCAGCACGACCCGGCGCAACGGATGGGCCACCGGGTGACGCTGGAGGCCCGCGAGCGCGGCGCCATCGTCCGCCCCCTCGGTGACACCGTCGTCCTCGTCCCCCCACTCTCGATCTCCGCCGAGGACCTCTCCCGCCTCCTGGACATAGTCGCCGCCTCGATCCAGGCCGCGGTTGCCCTGCCCCTCGCGGCCTGACTCCGACGTCGCCGATATAGGGTGGGCCGATGGGTGAGCGACAGCGCGGTCCGGCCGAGGCGCCCAATCTGGGGAAGCCGTCCGAGCCGCGCCCCGCCGCCTCTGTGGTGCTGCTGCGGCGCGGCGGCAGGCACGGCGACCGGGAGCTCGAGGTGCTGCTGCTGCGGCGCAGCGAGGAGGCGAAGTTCATGCCCGGGGTCTGGGTCTTCCCGGGCGGCGCGGTCGACGCCGCCGACGGCGCCGCGGAGGCCGGTCACCGCGCCTGCGCGGTGCGGGAGCTGACCGAGGAGGCGGGAATCGAGCTGGCCGCGGACGAGGAGCTGGTGCTGTTCTCCCGCTGGATCACCCCGGCGGTGATCTCGACCCGGTTCGACGCCTGGTTCTTCCTCGCCCTCGCCCCCGCCCACACGCCGCCCGAGCCCGACGGCATCGAGACCACCGAGGCCAACTGGTTCAAGCCAGCCGCGGCGCTCGAGGCGCAGGCCGCCGGCGAGCTCGTCCTCGCCTTCCCGACCGTGCGCCAGCTCGAATCCCTGCTCCCCTTCCGCACCTCCGACGAGGCGATCGCCGCCCATCGCGACCGCGCCGTCGAGCCGATCCTCCCCGTCGTCGTCGGCGACCGCGACAACCACCGCGTCGTCCTCCCCGGCGACCCCGGCTACCCGGCTTAGCCCTCTGGGAAGGGCGCCAGGCCGGCGTGCCAGGGGCCGGGCGGATAGGTGTGGATGCCGCTCTCGTCCATCTCGCTCTGCAGCCGCTTGAACAGCTCGCCGGCGTTCTTCAGCGCCGTCTTCAGCTCCGCTTCGCTGCGCTCCCGCAGGCGCCAGAGGAACCAGAGCTGGCGGTCGTTGACGCCGAAGTCGACCTCGCCGGTCATCGTCGTCACCCAGGCGAGGAAACCAGGGCCGAAGAGCTCGCGCAGCGCCACCGGGTCGTACTCCTTCGGCACCGTCGCCCAGAAGCGCCTGTTGAAGTCGATCGACTCGAATTCGACCTTGCGCGAGAAGCGCTGGGTGACGACCTCGTGGCCCTCGATCGACTCGACGTTGAAGGCCGGCACGACCTGGGCCAGGTCCGGCATGTGGGCCTTGGCGAGCAGCGCGGTCGGCAGCACCGCCTTGTTGAAGAGCCCGCCGACCTCCTTTTCGTCGGCGTCGCAGCTGGCGCCCCAGAAGCCTTCGCTGAGCTGTCCGGTGAGGCGGTTGACGCCGCCGACGCAGAGCGCCACCGGCCCGTCTTTGGGGTTGATTCCCCCCACCTCCTCGTAGGTGAGCCCGTTGCGCTCGCCGTAGCGCCGCACCGCCCCGGCCCACTCCTCCGCTTCCTGCTTCGCTCCCATCGGCGCCGATCTTAGGGTCGACGGGCCGAAATGTCGCCTCACGGTCGACTCATCGGCCCGTCGGCGGAGGTTTGACGGGCTAGGATGGGACGCAAGCCCGGTCCGACCACAGGAGCTTCAATGATCATCCTCATCGTCATCGTCGTGATCATCGTCATCGCGGTTCTCTACTACATCGGGAAGCGCAACTCGATCATCGCCGCGCGCAACCGGGTGGACGAGTCCTGGAGCGGGATCGACGTCCAGCTGAAACGGCGCCACGACCTCGTCCCAAATCTGGTCGAGACGGTCAAGGGCTACGCCGAGCACGAGAGCCAGACCTTCGAGAAAACGACTCAGGCCCGGGCCGCGGCGATGGCGGCGCAGGGCGTCGAGGAGACCGCCCAGGCCGAGCAAAAACTGACCCAGGCGCTGGCCGACGTGAAAGCGGTGGCCGAGAACTACCCCACCCTGCGGGCCACCGAGAACTTCCAGCAGCTCAGCCGCAACCTCTCCGAGCTGGAGGACGAAATCCAGGCCTCGCGCCGGATCTACAACTCCAACGTCCAGTCCTACAACACCGACATCCAGCAGTTCCCGGGCTCGATCATCGCCAACCAGAGCGGCTTCACCGCGCGCGAGTACTTCGAGATCGACGGCGCCGAGCGCGAGCCGGTCTCGGTCAGCTTCGGCGACAAATAGCCCTCTCTAGAATTCGGGTATGACCGCGATCAAAGAAGCGACCCTGTGGATCTGCGATAGCTGCGGGTTCATCTACGACCCCGCTATCGGCGACCCCGACGGCGGCATTCCGCCCGGAACCGCCTTCGAGGACATTCCCAAGGACTGGTTCTGCCCCGTCTGCGGAGCCCGCACGTCCGACTTCCGGCCGTTGGAGCCGGGCGAGGCGTAAGCCTGCGTGACCCACGACTACGACTGGATAGTCGTGGGGTCTGGCTTCGGGGGCTCCGTTTCGGCGCTTCGCCTTGCTGAAAAGGGCTACCGCGTCGCCGTCCTCGAGTGCGGCAAGCGGTTCGGGGACGACGATTTCCCCAAGTCAACCTGGGACCTGCGGCGCTACTTCTGGGCGCCGCGCCTCGGCTTGCGGGGAATCTTCCGGCTGACCCCGTTCAAGGACGTCGCCGTGGTCAGCGGCTGCGGCGTCGGCGGCGGCAGCCTCGGCTACGCGAACACGCTCTACGTGCCGCCGAAGGACTTCTTCCAGGACCCGCAGTGGCGGGACCTCGAGGACTGGGAGTCGGCGCTCGCCCCCCACTACGAGGAGGCACAGCGGATGCTCGGCGTCGTCGTCCACGAGCACGACGACCCGGCCGATCAGTTGCTGCGCGAGTTCGGCGAGGAGATCGGCGTCGGCGACACCTATCGCAAGACCCCCGTCGGGGTCTTCCTCGGCGAGCCCGGGAAGACCGTCCCCGACCCCTACTTCGGCGGCGAGGGGCCCGAACGCACGGGCTGCATGCAGTGCGGGCGCTGCATGGTCGGCTGCCCCCATGGCGCCAAGAACACCCTGGTCAAGAACTATCTCTGGATGGCCGAGAGGCGCGGGGTCGAGGTCAAGCCAAACCGCACCGTGACCGAGATCCGCCCGCTCGGCGCCGCCGACGGCAGCGACGGCTACGCGGTCACCAGCGAGCGCTCGGGGCTGCTGCGCGGCCGTGGCCGGCGCACGCTAACCGCCGGCGGCGTCATCGTCGCCGCCGGGGCGCTGGGCACCAACAAGCTCCTGCAGCGCTGCCGGCTCGGCGGCTCGCTGCCGCGCGTCTCGCCGCGCCTCGGCGAGCTGGTCCGGACCAACAGCGAGGTGATCCTCGCGGTCACCGTCCCCGAGGACTACCCCGACGACCTGACCAAGCGCGTGGCGATCACCTCCAGCATCTACCCCGATCCCCACACCCATATCGAGACCGTCACCTACGGCAAGGCGGGCGACTCGATGAACACGCTCTACACGCTGCTGGTCGGAGACGGGACCCGGATGACCCGGCCGCTGAAGCTGCTGGGCCAGATCCTCCGCCACCCCAAGCGCTTCGCCCAGGTGATGTGGCCGCAGGGCTGGTCGCGCCGCACGATCATCATCCTCGTCATGCAGACCCTGGACAACGCGATCGCGCTGCGGCCGAAGCTGAAGCGCTCGGGCGACGTGCGGCTGCAGACCGAGCAGGACCCCGAGCGGCCGAACCCGACCTTCATTCCGGTCGCCAACCAGGCGGCGGAATGGCTCGCCGAGCGCACCGGCGGCGTCGCCCAGAGCTCGATCAACGAGGCGCTGATGAACGTGCCGACCACGGCCCACATCCTCGGCGGCGCGGTGATCGGCCACGGCCCCGAGGACGGCGTCGTCGACAACCGCCAGCGCGTCTTCGGCTACGAGAACCTGCTCGTCTGCGACGGCGCCGCGGTGCCGGCCAACGTCGGCGTCAACCCCAGCCTGACGATCACCGCGCTGGCCGAGCACGCGATGGCGGCGATCCCGCCGGCCGCGACCCGCGAAGAGGCCGCAGCCGGCGCCCAGAGCAGTTAGCTGGCGAAGCGCTCCGCGACGTAATCCCAGTTGACGACGTTCCAGAAGGCGTCGATGTAGTCGGGCCGTTTGTTCTGGTACTTGAGGTAATAGGCGTGCTCCCAGACGTCGCAGCCGAGCAGGGCCGTGCTGCCGTCGGAGATCGGCGAGTCCTGGTTCGGCGTCGAGACGACGGCGAGGCCTGAGGAGTCCCTGACCAGCCAGGCCCAGCCGGAGCCGAAGCGGGCGATGCCGGCGTTCTTGAACTCGTCCTTGAAGGCGTCGAAGGAGCCGAACGTCTCGGCGATCGCGGCGCCGAGATCGCCCTCCGGCTCGCCGCCGCCGTCGGGGCTCAGCATCTGCCAGAAGAGGGAGTGGTTGTAGTGGCCGCCGGCGTTGTTGCGGACCGAGCCCTGCTTGTCGCCGGGCAGGCTGGAGAGGTTGGTGAGGACGTCCTCGACGTCGCGATCGGCCCACTCGGTCCCCTCGAGCGCGGCGTTGGCTTTGTCGACGTAGGCCTGGTGGTGCTTGTCGTGGTGGACGCGCATCGTCGCCTCGTCGATGTGCGGCTCCAACGCGTCGTAGGCGTAGGGAAGATCGGGCACTGAGAAAGGCATCTGGCGACTCCTCGGTTCGAGTTCTGAGAGTGAGTACGGAGCCTAGCGGCGGCGATCCGTCGGGGGCTTATTCGCCGGCCGCGACGGGGCCTTCGCCGGCTTTGGCTTCGCCGCTCGGCTCGAGTTCTTCGCCGGCGGCGCCGAACTGCGCCCGCGGCACCGTGTCCGCGTCGCCCCCGGTCCAGGCGTTGAAGCGATACCAGGCCGGCTTCGCCCTGCGGTTGGCGGTCAGCAGGCCGGCGGAGCGGCAGAAGCTGCAGGCGCCGCCTTCGTCGCTCCAGGTGAACCACCAGACGCCGCCGACGTTCCAGCGCAGTCGGTTGGCGGAGAGCATCGAGAAGGCCTGCGAGAGTTGGTTCGCCTGCCCGTAGAGGCCACGCTCCCAGCGCGTCGGGCCGCTCTGGGAGCCCCAGCCCAGCTCGGTCAGGTAGATCGGCGTCGAGCCGTCGTGGTGGACGCGCATGATCCGCCGCAGGTTGTCGAGCTGGGCGCCCATCGCCTTGGCCCGGGCGACGTAGGGGTGCAGGGCGACGCCGTCGAAGTACTGCTTGACGTCGCGCGCCCGGTAGAGGCGCGAGAGGTAGTCGCCCGAGGCGACGTTCGGGGGCACCTGCAGCGGCCGGCCGAAGAGGCCGCCGACGATCACCTTGGAGCCCGGGTCGGCGCCGTGGAGGACCCGGCCGGAGATCCGGATCAGCGTCGCGAACGCGGCCGGGTCGAGCCGGTTGGCGAAGGTGACGATGTTCTCCTCGTTCCAGATCTCCCAGCGCCGGATCGGCAGGTAGTCAAGTTCTTCGTGTTCTTCCCAGAAGCCGCCCCCGGGCCCGTAGCGCCCGACCGCTTCGCGCAGCAGCTTGGTCCAGCCCCAGCGCTGCCAGGAGCTCCGCACCGGCAGGTCGCCGACCTCCGGCGCCACCCAGCCCGGCGAGCCCCAGACGAACGGCATCACCCGGATCCCGGCTTCGGCGGCGAGTTCGACCTCGCGGTCGAAGGGCGCCCAGTTCGCGTCGGCGACGGTCGGCGCCTTGGCCTGGACCACGGTCCAGTAGAGCGGCAGCCGCACGCTCTCCACCCCGGCCTCGCTCATCAGCTTGAAGTCGGCGGCGCTGGAGGGGCTCTGGGGCGAGACGCCGACGAAGCCCGGCGGCAGATAGGCATGCGCCGTCGCCGGCGCGATCGCCATCAGGGCCAGCACGAGGACCAGGGGGATCTTGCGGTTCATCGCCATAACCGGAAACAGAGTCCCTGCGCAAAGTAGCGGGCAGGGGCGAAACCGCGTTTCACCGCCGCTCTGAGATAATCGCCGCTCTCGGGGCGTGGCGCAGCCTGGTAGCGCGCACCGTTCGGGTCGGTGAGGTCCCCGGTTCAAATCCGGGCGCCCCGATTGGCAGGACCGGCCCGCCTTTCTACTGCACTTCTTCGATTGCCCGTTCGATCTGGCCCAAGGTCGGCCCTTCCTGAAGCGTCCGGGTGCCGTTGGGGCCGCTGACGATCGCCGCCTGCCCGTAGCGGATGCCGAGGTCTTCGCCGAGTTCCGCGTAGCCGTTGAGCCGCTTCGAGATCGGGCCGTCGGGGCTGTCCTCTTCTTCCAGCGCGGATTCCCATTCGGGGGCGTTCAGTTCCTCCACGCCGCCGGCGACCGAGTCGAGGAAGCTTTCGAAGCGAGCTTCCGAGCCGCCTTTGATTTCAGCCTGGTTGCGGAAGAAGAGATAGATGTACTGCCAGCCGTAGCCCTGTTCGGCCGCCGCCTCGGCGCCGTAGAAGCCCCGCTCGAGCTGGGTTTCGCTGTTCGAGTAGTGCCGATACAGCAGCTTCACGTCCCCGGCCGGGCGTAGTTTTCGGTCAGCTTCGGAACCGTGCCGAGGAAGTCTTCGCGGCAACTGGAGCACTGCAGGTCGTTGAAGATCTGGATCGTCACCGGCGCGTCGGAGGAGCCGAGCCGGTCGCCTTCCTGCGGCACCCCGCCGAAGATTTCCTGGGCTTCGGAGATGCCTTCGATGTGGATGATGTTGGGGTCGGCCTTCTGGGTCGAGATCTGGACGATCGCGTAGCCGAGCCCGAATAGGCCCACGGCGAGGACCGCGATCACCCAGATCCGGCCCCGGCGGGGCAGCGCTTTGACGGTGGCTTCCGGCACGCGCCGCATTATCCCGGCCGGCCTGGCGAGGAAGCCGCAACGTGCGCTCGCGGTCATTGACACCTCCGCGCCGGGCGATAACTAGACTCCTCCGCAAATGGGGAGGGGAACCAAGTCGAAGACTCTCGCCGATCTGCTGCCGCGCTCGGCGCAGACCTACGGCGACGCTCCCGCCGTCCGCTACAGGGACGGCGATCGGTGGGTCGACCGCAGCTTCAACGAGGTGCTGAAGATCGTCCGCCCGCTGGCGCTCGGCCTGGCCGAGCTGGGCGTGGTCAAGGGCGACCGCGTCTCGATCCTCGGCAACACCCGCCCGGAGTGGACCTACTTCGACTTCGCGGCGCTCTCGATCGGCGCCACCGTCGTCCCGATCTACCAGACGAACTCCCCGGAGGAGTGCCGCTACGTGCTGGAGAACTCCGACGCGAAGGTCGTAATCGTCGAGGACGCCGAACAGCTGGAGAAGGTCCGCAAGGTCCGCGACCAGCTGCCGCAACTGGAGCAGATCGTGATGATGACCGGCTCCAGCGAGGACTCGCTCTCGATGGAGGAGCTCGCCGCGAAGGGCAGCGGCGACGAAGCCCGCTGGGAGTCGCTCTACTCGGCGGTGACCCCGGCCGACGTCTGCACCTTCATCTACACCTCCGGCACCACCGGCCCGCCCAAGGGCTGCGTGATCAGCCACGGCAACTACCGCGCGATGCTCGACATGGTCAACGAGACCAGCGTCATCGAGGACGAAGACCTGACCTACCTCTACCTGCCGCTGGCCCACTCCTTCGCCCTGCTGATCCAGTTCGGCAGCTTCGACCTCGGCGCCACCATCGCCTACTGGGAGCGCGACCCGCTGAAGATCATGCCCAACCTGGCGGAGCTGAAGCCGACCTACTTTCCCTCGGTGCCGCGCATCTTCGAGAAGATCTACACCGCCGCGACCAGCGGCATGGAAAAAGAGGGCGGCCTTAAAAAGGCGATCTTCGACTGGGCGATCCGGGTCGGCGGCCGGATGCGCGCCGCCGAACGCGGCGGCCGCCGCCCCGGCTTCCTGCTCAGCCGCGAGTACGCCTTCGCCGACAAGCAGGTGCTGTCGAAGATCCGCAACCTCTTCGGCGGCAAGCTGCGCCTCGCCGTCTCCGGCGCCGCCCCGATCAACCCCGAGATCCTGCGCTTCTTCGACGCCGCCGGGGTGCTGGTGCTCGAGGGCTGGGGGATGACCGAGACCTCGACCGCGGCGACTATCTCCTCGCCCGACGACTTCAAGGTCGGCACTATCGGCAAACCCTTCCCGGGCTGTGAGGTAAAGATCGCCGAGGACGGCGAGATCCTGGTCAAGGGGCCCAACGTCTTCCAGGGCTACCACAAGAACGAGGAGGCGACCAGAGAGACGATCGTCGACGGCTGGCTGCACACCGGCGACATCGGCGAGATCGACTCCGAGGGCTTCATCAGGATCACCGGCCGCAAAAAGGACATCATCATCACCGCCGGCGGCAAGAACATCACCCCCGCCAACCTCGAGGCCGAAATCAAGCAGCACCCGCTGGTCTCCCAGTGCGTCGTCGTCGGCGACCGCCGGCCCTACCTCGTGGCCCTGGTCACCCTCGACCCCGAAGAGGCGGTCGCCTATGCGAAGGAGCACGGGCTGCCCGGTGACCCCGCCCAGCTGGCCCACGATCCCGACGTCGAAGCCTCGATCATGGCCCACGTCGACAAGATCAACCAGAACTTCGCCCGGGTCGAGCAGGTCAAGAAGATCTCGATCCTCCCCCACGACCTCTCCCAGGAGAGCGGCGAGCTGACGCCGACCCTGAAGGTCAAGCGGGCGGTCGTCGCCTCGAAGCACGAGGACGCGATCGAGCAGCTCTACGCCGCCTAGGACAGGCGGCGCGGGGGCCTCAGGAAGCCTCGCCCGACTGGCGGAGCAGGACCGAAGTGGTCTGCTCGAGGACGCGGCGCCAGGCCGACGTCTGCTCGGCCTCCTCTTCACCGGCCCGTTCGACCACGCGGCGGACGCGGCGCTCGGAGATTTCGAGGCCGTGGCGCTCGGCGATCTCCTTGAAGCGATCGTAGTCCTGGGCGAGCGTGGCGGTGACCGATTCGAAGCCGTGGCGGGCGATCTTCAGCCGCCGCGAGTAGTCCATGATCGGGGTGCCGAACATCAGCTCGTCGGTCGGCTCGGGCTCGACCAGGACGATGTCGACGCCCGGGTACTTCTCCTGCCACATCCCGACCGCCTGGTGCAGGCGCTGGTGGGCGATCAGGCGGAAGGTCTGGTTGGCGATGGCCGGCAGTCCCATGTCGGAGACCCGCCGCACGCGTTTGCCGAAGACGGTCGGGATCGTCTTCTCGAAGTCGTTGACGTAGGGCACCAGCGGGTTGACGACGACGATGAACTTGGCGCCCTTCTCGACCGCGATGTCGACGTTGGTGGTCGAGCGGATGCCGCCGTCGACCAGCTGGCGGCCCTTGAGGTCGACCGGCTTGTAGACGATCGGCAGGCAGGTCGAGCACTGGATCGCCTTCGAGATCGGCACGTCGGACCAGCCCTCCTCGCCGAAGACGATGCGCTCGCAGGTGTCGAGGTCGGTCGCGGTCAGGTAGAGCTCGCGATCGAGCAGGCGGAAGTCGTTGACGCGGCCGGTCGCGGCGAGCGCCTCCTCGACGTAGTCGGCCAGGCCCGAGCCCGAGTAGAGCCCGGTCGGCAGCGCCTCGGCCAGACCGACGCCGATGTCGATCGCCGAGAGCTCGCCGATCCTGGCCAGCGAGCGCAGCAGCTCGACGGTGCGCAGCGGCAGCATCGCCGCCTTCGAGACGAAGCCGAGGTAGTTGGGCTTGAGCACCCGGTCGAGGTCGAGGTCCTCGAGCTCGGAGGGAACGCGGGAGTTGAGCACCTGCATCATCTCGTCCGGGGTGACCCCGTTGGCGAGCATCCCGGCGACGAAGGAGCCGGCGCTGGTGCCGACGTAGACGTCGAAGTTGTTGACGGTGCTGTTGACCGCCAGCAGGTCGAGGGCACGGAGGGCGCCGATCTCGTAGACCCCGCCGGTGAAGCCGCCGCCGCCGAGCACCAGGGCGGTCTTCGAGGGCTTTTTGCGGCCGCGCGATTTGCGCCGTGGCTTGGACTCGATGTCGACGACCTTGCCCATGTAAAACGTGATTATCTCAGTCGGGTCGGGCGGGCCGTCCCCGCTACCCTCGCCAGCACTCGTGTTGTTAGCTGAGATGAGACGAACCGCAGCCCCAGTCACGACCGTCGCGGTCGCGTTTGCCCTGCTCCTGGCGCTCTTGCCCGCCTCCGCCGCCCAGGCAAGCCAGGCCTGCGACCAGATGCGGGGGATGCTGACCCAGGGCGGCGGCTCGGCCAGCGGCCTGCTTGTAGCCGCGGCCGAAAGTGGCGAAGTCGTCTGCGCCAAGTCGCCGGGGACGCCGCGCTCGCTGGCCTCCAACATGAAGCTGTTCACGACCTCGACCGCGCTCTCCCGGCTCGGCCCCGGCTCCAGGATCGCGACCAAGGTCTTCAGCTACGGCAGGATCGACTCCGCCGGCGTCCTCCACGGCAGCCTCTACCTGCAGGGTGGCGGCGACCCGACCCTCGGCACCCCGACCTTCTACGACAGCTACCTGGCCGGGCTCGGCACCGACATCTTCGCCCTCGAGCCCCAGATCGCCGCCGCCGGGATCCACGCGATCAGCGGCCGCCTCTACGCCGACGACACGATCTTCGACCGCCGCCGCGGCGTCGCCGACTCCGGCTACGCGACCAGCCCCTACATCGGCCCCCTCTCCGGCCTCGCTTTCGACTCCGGCTTCAGCGGCTCCACCGCCAGCAGCGGCTTCGCCGCCGATCCGGCCAAGCTGGCGGCCTCGAAGCTGGCCAGCTCGCTCAACGCCGGCGGCATCGCCGTCCCGTCCCAGGTGGCGCTGGCGCCGACGCCCCCCGGCGCCGAACGGGTGGCGATCGTCCGCTCCCCGACCCTGAGCCAGATCGTCAACACCACCGACGTCTACTCCGACAACTTCTTCGCCGAGACCCTGATCAAGCTGCTCGGCGCGCGCTTCGGCGCCGCCGGGACGACGGCGGCCGGCGCCAGGGTGGTCGAAGAATTCGCCCGCGCCCACGGCTCCGGCGTCCACGCCGTCGACGGCTCCGGCCTGACCCGCTCCAACCGCGCCTCGCCGCGCCAGGTGGTCAGCCTGCTGCTGGCGATGCGCAACGACCCGGCCGGCGACGAATTCATCCAGGATCTCGCCCTCGCCGGCAAGGAAGGCACCGTCGCCGACCGCATGCACGGCACCGCCGCCTACGGTCGCTGCCGGACCAAGACCGGCACCCTCACCGGGGTCAGCAACCTCTCCGGCTACTGCTTCGACAAGAGCGGCCGGACCATGGCCTTCTCGGTCCTGATGAACGGCGTAGCCGACCTCAACTACGCTCACCTCGAGCAGGACCGCATAGCCGCCCTCGTCGCCAGCTACTGAAGCAGCGTCAGCAGCCCGGCTTCGTCTAGCACCTCAATCCCAAGCGACTCCGCCTTGGCCAGCTTCGAGCCGGGGCTCTCGCCGGCAACCACGTAGTCGGTCTTCTTCGAGACCGAGTTGACGATCTTGCCGCCGGCCTCCTTGATCATCGCCGCCGCCTGCTCGCGGGTCAGCTCCGGCAGCGTTCCCGTCAGCACCAGCGTCTTGCCCTCCAGCGGCCCCCCCTCCGCTCGCCTTTCGGAGGCGTCCTGCTCCAGCCGCAGGCCCTTCTCGTGCAGCTTCTCGACCAGCGCCCAGGTCTGCTCGTCGGCCAGCGACTCGGCGATCTGCACCGCCATGATCGGCCCCACCCCCTCGACCTCCTCGATCTGCTCGGGGTCGGCGGCGCGAAGCGCGTCGATCGAGCCGAAATGGTCGGCCAGGGCCTCCGAGGTCACGTAGCCGACGCCCGGCAGCCCGAGCGCGTAGAGGACTCGTTTGAACGGGCGCCGGCGGGAGTCGTCGATCGCCGCGACCAGGTTACGCGCGGAGGTCTCGGCGAAGCGGTCCATCGCCATCAGCTTCTCCCCGCTCAGCTCGTAGATGTCGGCGACGTCCTCGATCAGGCCCTCTTCGAGGAAACGCAGCGCCTGCTTCTCCCCCAGCCCGTCGATGTCCATCGCCCCCTTGCTGACGAAGTGCTTGACGTGCTGGAAGGACTGGCCGGGGCAGCCGGAGCGGTTGGGGCAGATCGTGAAGACGGCGCCCTCGGGCTTGACCGTCGGGGTCCCGCAGGCGGGACATTTCCGCGGCGGGCGCGGTTTGCGGGCGCGCTTGTTCTTGCGCGGGAGTTTCGGCGAGACGACCTGCGGGATCACGTCGCCGGCGCGCATGACGACTACCTCGTCGCCCTCGCGGACGTCCTTGCGTTCGAGGTCCTCCTCGTTGTGGAGGGTCGCGGTGGAGACGGTGACGCCGCCGACGTGGACCGGCTCCAGCATCGCGAAGGGGACCAGGTGCCCGGTCCTCCCCACGTTCCAGACGACGCTCTTCATCGTCGTCGTCGCCGTGGTCGGCGCGAACTTCCAGGCGATCGCCCAGCGCGGCTCGCGCCCGACCACGCCCAGCTCCCGCCACAGCGCCCGCTCGTCGACCTTGACCACGACGCCGTCGATCTCGTAGTCGAGCGACTCCCGCCGCTCCTCCCACCAACGGCAGCGCTCGACGACCGAGTCGATGTCCTCGTGGTGGCCGGTGTCGGGATTGACCTTGAAGCCCCGCTCGCGCAGCCAGGCGATCTCCTCGCTGTGGGTGGCGAGGTCGAGGCCGCGCACGGCGCCGATCCCGTAGCACCAGATCGAGAGCGGCCGTTCCGCCGCCAGGGCCGGGTCGAGCTGGCGGATCGAGCCGGCGGCCGAGTTGCGCGGGTTGGCGAAGGTCGGCTCCCCCGCCTCGGCGCGGCGCTCGTTCAGCGCCTTGAAGTCGGCGATCGGCAGGTAGACCTCGCCCCGCACCTCGACCAGCGGCGGCGCCTCCTCGATCCGCAGCGGGATCGCACCGATCGTGCGCAGGTTCTGGGTGACGTCCTCGCCGACCCGGCCGTTGCCGCGGGTGGCGCCGCGGCTGAAGACCCCGTCCTCGTAGGTCAGCGACATCGCCAGGCCGTCGATCTTCGGCTCGGTCGTGTAGCTGAACTCCGAGGCGGCGATGTCGAGGCGCTTCAGGTGGTTCGCCAGCCGCGCCTCCCAGGCTCGCAGCTCCTCCTCGTCGCGGGCGTTGGCGAGCGAGAGCATCGGCTCGGCGTGCTCGACCTGCCGGAAGCGCTCCAGCGGCGGCGCGCCGACCCGTTGGGTCGGCGAGTCGGGCCTGCGCAGCTCCGGGTTCTGCTCCTCCAGCGCCCGCAGCTCGTTCAGCAGCTCGTCGTACTCGTCGTCGCCGATCTCGGGGTCGTCGAGGACGTAGTAGCGCTGATTGTGATGCTCGAGCTGGCGCCGCAGCTCGGCGGCACGCCGCTCGGCCGAGTCGCTCACGCTGCCGGAGCGCTCGCCGCCAGCATCTCCTCGAAGCCCCAGCCGCGCAGCCGCTCCAGGCCGCCGTGGTCGGTGAGGTCGAAGTGGATCGGGGTGACCGAGATCCGCCCCGCCGCCACCGCGTAGAGGTCGGTGCCTTCGATCTCCTCGTAGCCGGGCTGCCAGCCGTAGATCTCATAGCGCCGGCGCCCGCCCTCGGACTCCTCGCCGACCAGCTTCAGCTCGTCGTTGTAGATCCGTTTGCCGAGCCTGGTCACCTCGATCCCGTTCGGCTCGCCGGCGGGGCAGTTGACGTTGATCAGCGTCGCCTCCGGCATCGACTCGGTCGCCAGCCGCGCCACCAGCCGCGCCGCGAAGGCGGCGGCGACGGCGAAGTCGAAGCGGCCGCTGACGTAGCCCATGCCGCCGCCGGAGGACTGCTGGGACAGCGCCACCGCGGGGATGCCGAGGACGATTCCCTCCAGCGCCGCCGCGACCGTGCCCGAGTAGGTGATGTCGTCGCCGAGGTTGGCGCCGTGGTTGATCCCGGAGACGATCAGGTCCGGGCGGCCGCCCAGCAGGCCCAGCTCGGCGAAGCGGACGCAGTCGACCGGGGTGCCGTCGGTGGCGAAGCCGGTGTGGCCGTCGCCGAACTCGACCTCCTCGACGCTCAGCGGCGAGCGCGTGGTGATGCTGCGGGCGGTGGCGCTGCGGTTGGAGTCGGGAGCGATCACGTCGACCTCGACGTCCTCCAGCTCGCGCAGAGCCCGCCGCATCGCCTGCAGCCCGGGGGCAGAGATGCCGTCGTCGTTGGTGAGGAGGATGCGCACACCGGCGATTCTAGGCGGGTCGCGTACGGGCATACTGGCCGCGGTGCAAACGGTCAGGCTGGACATCGAATACGACGGGTCGGAGTTCTCGGGCTGGGCGAAGCAGCCAGGTCTGAGGACCGTGCAGGGCGAGATCGAGACGGCGCTGGCGACCGTCCTGCGCCAGCCGGTCGAGCTGACCGTGGCGGGCCGGACCGACGCCGGCGTACACGCCCGCGGGCAGGTGGCGAGCTTCGTCGCGACGGAGATCCCCGGCGACCTGACCCGGCGCCTGAACGGGATCGGCCCGCGGGACCTGGCGATGGTCGCCACGGCGGCGGCCGACGGCTTCGACGCCCGCGCCGACGCCCGCTCGCGCACGTATCGCTACCGCTTGCTCGCCCGCCGCCCCGCCAGCCCGTTCGAGCGCGGACGTGCCCTCTGGTGGCCGCACCGGATCGATCGCGAGGGCCTGCGGGCCTGCGCCGCGTCCCTGATCGGGCGCCACGACTTCACCGCCTTCACCCCGACCCGGACCGACCACGTCCACTTCCACCGCGAGGTCTCCAGGGCCGCGTGGGTCCCCCGGGGCGACATCCTCGCCTTCGAGATCACCGCCGACGCCTTCATGCGCAACATGGTCCGGATCCTCGTCGGCACCATGCTCGAGGTGGCCTCCAACCGCCGCACCGTAGAGAGCTTCACCACCCTCCTAGGGGGCGCACCTCGTAGCCAAGCAGGCGAAACGGCCCCACCCCACGGCCTGTACCTCGAGTCTGTCTCCTACGAGTGACAGGGCGGGGAGGGAGGCCTTCCCCAGACACTCAACATCGAGCCATAGCGAGATGTGTCTGGGGAAGGCCTCCCTCCCCGCTTCCACCCGCTAAACCAACTCGAGATAGACCATCTCGGTGGAGTCGCTCCGCCTCGGGCCCAGCTTGACGATGCGCGTGTATCCACCTGGCCGGGTCGCGTACCGCGGCGCCACCTCGTCGAACAGCTTGTGGACGATGAACTTGTCGTTGTGCAGGGTCGAGAGCGCCTGCCGGCGGGCGTGCAGATCGCCGCGTTTGGCCAGCGTGATCAGTTTCTCTACCTCGGGCTTGACCGCCTTGGCCTTGGCCTGGCTGGTCTGGATCCGCTCGTGCTCGATCAGCTGCTTCGAGAGGTTCGAGAGCAGCGCCTCGCGGTGCGCGGCGCTGCGGCTGAGCTTGTTCCGCTTCTTGCGATGGCGCACAGGGTTCTCCGCTCCGCTCTCGCCGCGTCCTCAGTCTTGCTGGAGGTCGAGGCCGCGGGCGTGCAGGGTCTCGATCACTTCCTCGATCGACTTCTGACCGAAGTTGGGGATCGCGTTCAGTTCGCCGCGCGACTTGCGGACGAGGTCGCCGACGGTCTGGACGCCGGCGCGCTTGAGGCAGTTGTAGGAGCGGACGCCCAGTTCGAGCTCCTCGATCAGGATCTCGTCGAGGCCGTTGTTGCCCGCCACCCCGTCGCCGCCAGACGAGGAGAGCGGGTCCGCCGACAGCGCCGGGACCGGCTCACGCGCGGTCAGCTCTTCGACCCGCTCGGCGTCGGTGAAGATCGCCAGGCTCTTGATCAGGATCTCGGAGGCCTCGCGCAGCGCCGCCGCGGGCTCGATCGAGCCGTCGGTCTCGAGGTCGAGGGTGAGCTTGTCGAAGTCGGTGCGCTGCCCGACGCGGGCGGCGGCGACGGCGTAGGAGGCGCGGCGGATCGGCGAGAAGATCGAGTCGATCGGGATCACGCCGATCGGCTGCTCGTCGGACTTGTTCTCCTCCGCCGGCGAGTAGCCGCGGCCGCGGCCGATCGTCAGGTAGACCTCGAGTTTGGTTTTCTTCTCCAGCGTCGCGATCGGCGCCTCGGGGTTGAGGATCTCGACGCCGGAGGGAAGGTCGATGTCCTTGGCCTTGACCTCGCCGGGGCCGGTGGCGACCAGCGGCGCCTCGACCTCGTCGGCGTCGGTGTGCATGCGGACGACGAGGTCCTTGAGGTTGAGGACGATGTCGGTGACGTCCTCCTTGACGCCCGGCACGGTCGAGAACTCGTGCGCGACGCCCTCGATGCGGACGCTGGTGATCGCGGCGCCACCCAGCGAGGAGAGCAGGACGCGGCGAAGGCTGTTGCCGAAGGTGTAGCCGAAGCCCTTGTCGAGCGGCTCGATGGTGAAGGTGCCGCGACGGTCATCGACTTTCTCGGAGGTGATGCGGGGGACCTGGAAATCAGTGGTCATGAGTTCCTTGCGTATGCGTGTGCAGAGATTTCGGTTTCCGGGCTACTTGGAGTACAGCTCGACGATCAGCTGCTCCTGTACCGGCGCCGAGATCTCGGAGCGCTCGGGGAGGCGCAGGATCTTGGCGGTGAGGGCATCGTGATCGGCCTGCAGCCAGGCCGGCACGGTCGAGACGAGTTCGGTCGCGCGCTGGATCGTGTCGGTGGCCGACGAACCGGCCTTGATCGAGATGATGTCCTCGGGACGGACTTGGTAAGAGGGGATGTCGACGCGGCGGCCGTTGATCAGCCAGTGTCCGTGGCTGATCAACTGCCGTGCCTGGCGCCGCGAGGCGGCGAAGCCGAGGCGGACGAGGACGTTGTCGAAGCGCGACTCCAGCAGCCGCAGCAGGTTCTCGCCGGTGACGCCGTCCTGGCGCGAGGCCTTGTCGTAGTAGGCGCGGAACTGCTTCTCCAGCACCTGGTAGTAGCGGCGCGTCTTCTGCTTCTCGCGCAGCTGCACGCGGTACTCGGACTGGCGCAGGCGGCCGCGGCCGTGCTCGCCGGGCGGGTAGGAGCGGCGCTCGACGCCGCACTTGTCGGTGAAGCAGCGCTCGCCCTTGAGGAAGAGCTTCTGGCCCTCGCGGCGGCACTGCTTGCACTGGGGGCCGGTATCGCGAGCCATCTAGACGCGCCTCCGCTTCTTGGGGCGGCAGCCGTTGTGCGCCTGCGGGGAGACGTCCTTGACCGTGGTCACGTCGAGCCCGGCGGCCTGCAGCGAGCGGATCGCCGTCTCGCGGCCGGAGCCGGCGCCCTTGGCGAAGACCTCGACCCGCTCCAGGCCGTGTTCCATGCCCTTCTTGGCGGCGGCGTCGGCGGTCACCTGGGCGGCGAACGGCGTCGACTTGCGCGAGCCTTTGAACCCGGCCGAGCCGGCCGACTCCCAGGCGATCACGTTGCCTTCGGTGTCGGTCAGGGTGACGATCGTGTTGTTGAAGGAAGTCTTGATGTGCGCCTGCCCGTAGGTGACGTTCTTTTTGACGCGGCGACGGGCACGCCCCTTCGAGGGTTTCTTCTCAGCCATCCCTGCTCCTAGACCTTGCGCTTACCGGCGACGCTGAGGCGGCGCGGACCCTTACGACCGCGGGCGTTGGTCTTCGTGCGCTGACCGCGGACCGGCAGGCCACGGCGGTGGCGCAGGCCGCGGTAGGAGCCGATCTCCATCAGCCGTTTGACGTTCTGGGAGCGCTCACGCCGCAGGTCGCCCTCCACCTCGCGGTTCTCGACCGCCTCGCGCAGCTTGATGACCTCTTCCTCGGTCAGGTCCTTGCCCTGGGTGCCGGGGTCGATCTTGGTCTCCTCGAGGATCTTCTGGGCGGTCGAATGGCCGATCCCGAAGATGTAGGTGAGGCCGACCTCGATCCGTTTGTTGACGGGGACGTTGACCCCAGCGATACGTGCCATGCGCGCCTAGCCCTGCCTCTGCTTGTGGCGGGGGTTCTGACAGATCACCAAAACGGCGCCGTTTCGGCGGATGACCTTGCACTTCTCGCACATCGGCTTCACGGAAGCTCGAACCTTCATTGCTCCGGTCTCGTATCGAATACAGGATTCCCGCACGCCCCATGAGTCGGACGGCAGGATGATGCAGCCAGCCCAATGGGCCGACCGGGAAAGATAGCAGGGGACGGCTGCCGCAGGCGTTAGACAGCTACCCGAACGCCGACGTCAAGCCGCACTGGCCGATCGGGCGCCGCAATTGCCGCCAGGGCAACAGCGAGGAGCGCTTCCGCGTCCAGACCATTGCGTTCCGCGGCGATACGTAGCGGCTTCTCGAATCCGTTCCTGGTCCCCATCACGTCGATCATTGCGGGGTGGCCCCCCGCATAACTGACGATCACCGCGCCGTTTTCAACGACGTCGCTACCCCCGCCCAGATCGTCCGTTCCGTCCAGCGTGATCTGGATCGTGTCGAAACGGCTCTCATAGTCGGCCTTGATCATGGGTTTAAATCGTAGACGGTGATCAAGCTTCTGTCATCGAGCGCAACTACCGCGCAGTAGGTGATGCCGCGGAGCTGCATTACGTACATGGGATCCCCCTTCGGATCCTCGCCCCTTCGATTCTCGGACTCAACGATGAGGACGATGTCGGCTCGGTCGAGCTTATGACGACGCATCCTGTTCTTCGCGTGGCGGCTGAAGCGCACGTCCCTGCCAAGGGCGCGGCACCAAGAACTCCTCCCCCCGGAGCCTCATGACCCTA
>CAWAWH010000005.1:0-356242 GCA_963785775.1 uncultured Solirubrobacterales bacterium
GAGCCTCGAAGAACAGCGAGGTCGTTGACGACAACGGCGAACCGCTCGGCACCCTGACCAGCGATCAGAACAAAATCCTGCTCAACTCCTCGCAGATCTCTCCCAATGTCAAGAACGCGGTGGTCTCGATCGAGGACTCGCGCTTCTACGAACACAACGGCGTCGACTTCCAGGGCATCGCCGCGCTCTGGTCAAGGACGTGCTCAGCCAGAGCGCCCAGCAGGGCGCCTCGACGATCACCGAGCAGTTCGTCAAGAACGCGCTCGAAGCCGAAGGCAGCCGCACGATCCTGGAGAAGTTCCGCGAGGCGGCGCTGGCCTACAAACTCGAGCGCCACTGGACCAAGGACAAGATCCTCACCGAGTACCTGAACACGATCTACTTCGGCGAGGGCGCCTACGGGATCGAGGCCGCCGCCCGCACCTACTTCGGCGCCTCCCATCCCGGCTGCGGCACCCCGACCGAGCCCTGCGCCTCGGTCCTGGAGCCGTGGGAGGCGGCGACCCTGGCGGCGATCATCGCTTCGCCCTCGGCCTTCGACCCCAAGGTCTACCCGGAAAACTCACTGGGCCGCCGCAACCTGGTGCTGGAAAAGATGTACGAACAGGGCTACATCTCCCACGCCCAGCTGGAGGAAGGGATCAAGCAGGCGCTGCCCTCGCCCAGTGACATCGAACCGCCCAAGTTCGAATCCAAGGCCCCCTACTTCACCGCCTACCTGCGCCAGCAGCTGGTCGAACGCTACGGCGCCTCGAAGGCGTTCTTCGGCGGCCTCAAGGTCAAGGCGACCCTCGACCTGCAGCTGCAGGAAGCGGCCGAAGAAGCGGTCAACTCCTACCTCGGCTACTCGCCGGCGACCGCCTCGGTGGTCGTGATCGACAACCGCAACGCCGGCATCAAGGCGATGGTCGGCGGTCCCAACTTCGACACCAGGCCCTTCAACCTGGCCACCCAAGGCCACCGCCAGCCCGGCTCCTCGATCAAGCCCTTCACCCTGCTGACCGCGCTGGAAGAGGGGATCTCGCCGGAAACCGTATACGAATCGGCGCCGCAGATCTTCCATTTCGGCAAGCACGGCGAGGAAACCTTCGAAGTCCACAACGACGAGGACTCCTATCTCGGCTCCTGCTCGATCATCTGCGCGACGACCTACTCCGACAACTCGATCTATGCCCAGCTCGGGCTCGAAGGCCTGAAGGGCAAGACGATCCAGGATCGGACCCACTCGATCGCCGCCACGATCCACAAAGCCGGCTACTCCGACCCGATCTCGACCAATCCGGCGATGGTCCTCGGCGGCCTCGAAGAAGGCGTCACTCCGCTCGGCTGGGCTTACGCCTACAGCACGATCGGCAACAACGGCGATCGCGTCAGCGGCACGCTCGCGCCAAAACCGGGCGACAGTCCCGTCGCCTTCACCCAGGTCACCGACAAGAGCGGCCACACGATCAAGGGCGGCGACAACGACCCCACCCACGAACAGGTGATCTCCCAAAGCACCGGCGAAGAGGCCAAGAGCATCCTCGAAACCGTCGTCTCCAGCGGCACCGGCACCAGCGCCCAGACTGGCGCCGAAGGCGAGTGGGGGAAGACCGGCACGACCTCCAACGAGGCCGACGCCTGGTTCTGCGGCGGCGTCGGCAACGAAGTAACCGCCTGCGTCTGGGTCGGCTACGCCGACTCGACGACGTCGATGAAGACGCTCTTCAACGGAGGACCGGTGATGGGCGGCACCTTCCCGGCCCTGATCTGGGCCAGAGTGATCTCCGCCTGGCAGGAAATCCAGTCCGAACACGCCGCTGAGAAGAAGGCGAAGAAGGAAGGCCGTGAAGCGGGCGAAGGCGGCGCAACCGAAAGCTACGTGCCGTCCGAACCCTCGACCGAATACGAAGAAGCGCCGGCGGAAACCGAAGAAGCGGAAGCGGCGCCCGAAGTCGAAGCGGCTCCCAAGGCCGAAGCAGCGCCGGAAGCCGCGCCCGAAGCGGCGCCGGAATCCAGTGGGGGCGGCGGTGGTGTCACGGCTGGTTGAGAGCCCATCCCGGTAGGGGTTCCACTTAACTTTTTTGAGGAGCCGCAACTGCCGTCCGTTGGCCGTTGCGCCAAAAAAGTACAAGACGTTCCACCCCTACCGGGATGGGCTCTACGGCCGGGGGCGTGAGACAAAACGGCTGCCCTCGAGGCTGAAGCGCCAGGGGCGTTCGACTGCTTTGGTGATCCCCACTCGTGGGCCGGTGATGATTCGGCCGCTCCAGTCGGGCTGTGGGGGTAGGAGCAGGAAGGGATCGGCCGCGAGGTCGGCGCCGTTGCGCTCGAGGCCGATGCCGAGCGCCTCGGTCAGCTTGCCCGGGCCCGAGCAGAGCTCGACGTCGGGGCGGTCGCCGCGGCGGGCCCGCATCGTCTCCAGCCGGGCCGTCGGCTCCAGCGCCCGGATCAGCACCGCGGCCGCCTCGCCTTCCGGTTCGCAGACGGCGTTGAGCAGGCTGTGGATGCCGTAGGAGAGGTAGACGTAGGCGAATCCGGGTGGGCCGAAGAGGACCTCGGTGCGGTCGGTGAGGCCGACGTAGGCGTGACAGGCGGGGTCGTCGCGCTCGTAGCTCTCGGTCTCGACGATGGTGCCGCCGACGCCGTCGAAGAAGAGCCGGCAGCCGATCAGGTCGCGGGCGACGTCGTGGACCGAGCGGTCGAAGAAGTCCCGCTCCAGCCTCAAGAGCGCTCGTCGAGAACCCGGGTCTTGACCGCGGCGAGGGTGGCACGGGCCTCGTCGATCTGGGCGGTCAGCGGCCCCGAGCCGGTGCCGCCGGCGATCCGCTTCGACTCCAGCCAGCTGGAGCGCCGCAGAACCTCGTAGTAGGAGTCGTCGAGGTGCTCGGATCGCTCACGCAGCTCCTCGGCCGAGAAGTCCGAGAGCGAGCGACCCTGCTCGACCGCGTCGCGGACCAGGCCGCCGACGATCCCGTGCGCCTCGCGGAAGGGGACGCCGCGGCGGACCAGCAGGTCGGCGACCTCGGTCGCGGCCAGCATCTCGTCGCCCGAGGCATCCTCCATGCGGACCGCGGTCGAAGTCGATCCCGGAGAGCATCCCCGCGGTGGCGTCGAGGCAGGCCTCGACGGTGTCGATCGCGTCGAAGAGCGGCTCCTTGTCCTCCTGCATGTCCTTGCCGTAGGTCAGTGGTAACGCGTGCATCACCCCGAGCAGGGTGGCGTAGGAGGCGGCGACGCGAGGGCTCTTCGCCCGCAGCAGCTCGGCCGAGTCGGGGTTCTTCTTCTGCGGCATGATCGAGGAGCCCGAGGAGAAGGACTCGTCGAGCTCGCAGAAGCCGAACTCGCTGCTCGACCAGATCACCAGTTCCGAGCCCAGCCGCGAGAGGTGCATCGAGCAGGTCGAGGCGGCCGCCAGGTAGTCGAGCACGAAGTCGCGGTTCGAGGCGCCGTCGATCGAGTTGTGGCTGACGTGCGTCGAAGCCGAGGTCGGCGGCGACCGACGTCGCGGTCGATCTCCCAGTTGACCCCGGCCAGGGCGCCGGAGCCGAGCGGCATCACGCTGGCGCTGTCGAGCGCGAACTGGAAGCGCAGGACGTCGCGGGCGAGCATCCAGAAGTAGGCGAGCAGGTGATGGCCGAGGTAGACCGGCTGGGCGCGCTGGAGGTGGGTGTAGCCGGGCATCGGCCAGTCGCTGTGGGCCTCGGCCAGCTCCAGCAGGCGCTCCATCGCCTCGCCGCAAAGCTCGATCGCGCGCAGCGAGTGCGCCTGAACGACGATCGCGACGTCAGTGGCGACCTGGTCGTTGCGGGAGCGGCCGGTGTGGAGCTTGCCGGCGAACGGCCCGATCTGCTCGCCGAGCAGCCGCTCGATCGCCATGTGGATGTCCTCGTCGGCCTCCTCGAACTCGAAGCCGTGCTCGGCCATGCGCGCCTGCACCCGTTCCAGGCCGGCTTCGATCGTCGCCAGCTCGTCGTCGTCGAGGACGCCGATCTCGAGCAGGCCGCGGGCATGCGCGCTGCGACTGGTCGATGTCGTAGGGCGCCAGCTGCCAGTCGAACGGGAGCGAGCGGTTGAGGCGCCAGAAGCGCGGGTCGGGTCTTTGCGGAAGCGGGACATCGAGCGCGCGATTATCCCCCGACTGGACCCTGACCGAGCGCCGCCGCCAGCTCCTGACAGACACGGTCCACCTGGGCCTCGCTCATCGCCGGGAAGAAGGGCAGCGCCAGCGAGTGGGCGGCGGCGGCTTCGGCAACCGGGAATTGGCCCTCGCGATAGCCCAGCTCGCGCAGGTGCGGGAAGAGGTGGATGCAGGGCAGGTAGGCCTTGCTGGCGATCGCCGCGCTCGGCCAGGCGGGCGATCGTCGCGTCGCGGTCGACGTCGTCGGCGAGGCGGACGACGTAGACGAACCAGCTGCGACGCTCCTCGCCGCGGGCGGCGATCGGGGTCTCGACCCCCTCGACGCCGGCGAGCCGCTGCGCGTAGAGCGAGGCGACGGCGTCGCGGCGCGAGAGCAGCGAGTCGAGCCGCTCGACCTGGGCGACGCCGAGCGCGGCGGCGAGGTCGGAGAGGCGGTAGTTGAAGCCGAGGCCATCGTGGTCGAGCCAGCCCATGTCGGCGGCGCGGCCCTGGTTGCGCTCGCTGCGCAGGCGCGCCGCCGTGCCGGCGTCGCCGGGGACGATCATCCCCCCCTCCCCCGTGGTCATCTGCTTGTTGGCGTAGAAGGCGAAGGTGGCGAGGTTGCCGCGGGCGCCGACCGCCCGGCCCTCGGAGTCGACCGCGCCGATCGCCTCGCAGGCGTCCTCGAGGATCCCCAGACCGTGCCGCGGCGGCGAGCGCCTCCAGCTCCGGCATCGCCGCCGGGTAGCCGAAGATGTGGATCGGCAGGATCCCGCCGGGTGCGCTCCCCGACCGCGGCGGCGGCGGCGGCCGGGTCGAGGTTGAGGGTGACCGGGTCGACGTCGCAGAAGACCGGCCGGGCACCCTCGTAGAGCAGGCAGTTGGCCGAGGCGACGAAGCTGAAGGGGCTGGTCAGGACCTCGTCGCCAGGGCCCCAGCCGAGCGCCCGCACCCCGAGGTGCAGCGCCGGTGGTGCCGCTGGAGACGGCGACCGCGTCCTCGACCCCGAGCCAGGCGGCGAGCTCGCGCTCGAAGCGCTCGCCATCGGGCCCAGCGAGAGGCGGCCGGAGCGCAGCACCTCCAGCACCAGCTCCTCCTCGCGGGCCCCGATCTCCGGCCGCGCCAACGGGATCTGCCTCGGCGCTCATTGGAACGCGTACTCCAGCGAGTCGACCAGCGCCTCCCAGGAGGCCTCGATGATGTTCTCCGAGACGCCGATCGTCCCCCACTCGCGCTCGCCGTCGGCGGAGTCGAGCAGGACGCGGGTGACGGCGCCGGTGCCGTGGGCTTCGTCGAGGATGCGGACCTTGTAGTTGGTCAGCTCGATCTCGGCCAGGTGCGGGTAGCGATCGGCGATCGCGCCGCGCAGGGCGCTGTCGAGGGCGTTGACCGGGCCGTTGCCCTCGGCGACGCGGACGTAGCGCTCGCCGTCGACCTCGACCTCGATCGTCGCCTCGGTCTCGACCTCGCCGCCGGCCCGCTTCTCGGTGACGACGCGGAAGCTCTCCAGCTTGAACAGCGGCTTGTAGCTGCCGGCCTCGCGGCGCAGCAGCAGCTCGAAGGAGGCCGGCGCCGCCTCGTAATGGTAGCCGCGGTGCTCGCGCTCCTTCAGCCGCTCGACCGCCCGCGCCGCCGCCTCGTCGTCGATCTCCAGGCCCGCCTGCTCGGCCTGGTCGCGGATCGTCGCCTTGCCGGAGAGCTCGGAGGGCAGGACGTTGCGCTGGTTGCCGACCGCGGCCGGGTCGATGTGCTCGAACGTGCGGGCGTCGGCCTCGACCCCGGCGACGTGCATGCCGCCCTTGTGGGCGAAGGCGTTGCGGCCCACGTAGGGCGCGTCGGGGTTCGGGGTCAGGTTGCAGAGCTCGTCGACGAAGTGGACCGTCTCCGTCAGCGTAGCGAGCTGCCCGTCGGCAGACCACGCCGTAGCCCATCTTCAGCTGCAGGTTGGGCAGGATCGAGGTCAGGTTGGCGTTGCCGCAGCGCTCGCCATAGCCGTTGACCGTGCCCTGGACCAGGCGGGCGCCCTCGCGCACCGCCGCCAGCGAGTTGGCGACGCCGCAGCCGGCGTCGTCGTGGACGTGGATCCCGATCTCGACCCCCTCCCCCAGCTTCGCCACCATCGCCGCAGTGGCCGCGGCGATCTGGTCGGGCAGGCTGGAGCCGTTGGTGTCGCAGAGCGAGACGTTCTCGGCGCCGGCCTCGATCGCCGCCTCGAGGCAGGCCAGCGCGTAGCCGGGGTCGTCGCGGTAGCCGTCAAAGAAGTGCTCGGCGTCGTAGACCACGCGCTTGCCCCGGCGCGCGGCAGAAGCCGACCGAGTCGGCGATCATCGCCAGGTTCTCCTCGCGGGAGACCTTCGTCACCTTCTCCAGGTGCAGGCCCCAGGTCTTGCCGACCAGGGTGACGACGGGCGCGAAGCTGCCGACCAGGGTCGCCAGCGCCGGGTCGTCCTCGGGCGCGGTGTCGCGGCGGCGGGTCATCCCGAAGGCGCAGATCGTCGCCTGCTCGAGCTCGAGCTCGGCCAGCTGCTCGAAGAGCTCCACCTCCTTCGGGTTCGAGCTGGGAAAGCCGGCCTCGATCATCTGCACGCCGAGCTTGTCGAGGGCGAGGACGACGCGTGCCTTCTCGGACGCCGAGAGCGACATCCCCTCGCCCTGCATGCCGTCGCGCAAGGTCGTGTCGTAGAGCTTCACCTGTTCCATCTGCTGCCTTTCGAGTCCGAAGATCGGGGAGAGGCCGCAAGGGCCTGAGCGCACGGCATCGCCGCGCCAGCCGCTAGGCGGCTGCGGTAATTCGCCCGATTGACTCGTTGACTGACGGCGCATCACGAGCTGACTCTACTGGGGGCGTCAACCTCGGCCGGCGCCTCGACGAAGTCGAGCCACTCCTGGTACTCCTCGGCGCGGCCGTAGAGGGCGTCCTCGAATTTGGCCTGGACGTCGCGGGTGATCTCGCCGGGCTTGCCGGCCCGATCGTGTGGTCGTCGATCTCGCGCACCGGCACCAGCTCGGCGGCGGTGCCGGTGAGGAAGACCTCCTCGGCCAGGTACAGCTCGGCGCGGGCGATGTCGCGCTCGACCACGGTGTAGCCGAGGTCGTGGGCGATCTGGATCACCGAGTTGCGGTTGATCCCGTCGAGGATCGAGGCGACGTGCGGCCGGCGTCAGGGATCTGCCGTCGCGGAGGACGAAGATGTTCTCGCCCGAGCCCTCGGAGACGAAGCCGCGTTCGTCGAGCAGGATCGCCTCGTCGTAGCCGGAGTTGGCCGACTCGGTTTTGGCCAGGATCGAGTTCAGGTACTGGCCGGAGGCCTTGGCGTGCGGGATCAGGCTGCGCCGGTGATCGTCCGCCAGCAGGAGACCTTGGCGCGGATGCCGTCGGCTTGCTCTCGTCGCCGAGATAGCTGCCCCAGCCCCAGGCGGCGACGATCACGTCGATCGGCGCGGTTTTCGCGTAGAGGCCCATCTCGCCGTAGCCGCGGAAGGCGAGCGGGCGGATATAGGCGGAGCTGAGCCCGTTGCGGCGCAGCAGCTCGTGCGTCGCCAGGCGCAGCTCTCGGCGCTGGTAGGGCAGGTCCAAGTAGTAGAGCCCGGCCGACTTCTGAGCCGCGCGAGGTGGTCGCGGTGGCGGAAGATCGCCGGCCCGCGCTCGGTCTCGTAGCAGCGGATCCCCTCGAAGACGCCGGTGCCGTAGTGCAGGCCGTGGCTGAGCACGTGCATCTTGGCGTCCTCCCAGGCGCACGAACTCGCCGTTCTTCCAAATCAAATCCGCCGTATCCATGTTGGAGGGAAGTATGCCCGATCAAACGAAGGTCTTCACCCTCAGAACCACGAATGACGGCCGAAAGCAAAGAAGGAGGCGCAGGACCCGATGAAATCGAGACTCCGCCAAAGCTCAGCTACTCCAATGTCATCGCCACGATCGCGCTGTTCGTCGCGCTCGGCGGCGCCGCCGTCGCCGCCGGACTGCCCAGGAACAGCGTCGGCGCCAGGCAGCTCAAGCGCGGCGCCGTCGACGACGGCGAAGCTGAGGAAGGGCGCCGTCGCCAGCGGCAAGCTGGCGCCGAAGTCGGTGATCGCCGGCAAGCTCGGCCCCAACTCCGTCTTGCCCGGCAACATCGGCAACGGCGCCATCACCAGCGCCAAGATCGCCGCCGGCGCCGTGCTCGCCAGCTCGATCAAGAACGGCGTGATCACCAACCCAAACTCGGCCAACGGCGTAGTCAACACCGCCAAACTGGCGGCCAACGCGGTGACCACGCCGATCCTCGCCAACGGCTCGGTGACGCCGGCGAAGCTTTCCAGCGAAATCGGCGGCACCGTGACGACGCTGAAGGCGGGACAGACGCTGCGCGGCGTCTTCGACGTCGGCGGCACCAACGGCGGCGCCACCGCAGTCACCGCCAACGGCGCCGTCAGCTACGCGCTGCCGCTGGCCAACGGCGCGACCGTGACGGTTCTCAAGAAAGGCGAAAAAACCGCCAACTGCGGCGGCCTCAGCGGCGGCAGCGAACAGACTCCTCAGGCAACCGGCGGCAACCTCTGCGTCTACCTCACAACCGAAACGAACCTGGATGCCTCGGCGCCGCTGAGCGTCGAGAACAACACCCGGCTCGGTTTTGGCCTGGTGGCGAAATCGATCGCCAGCGATGGCACTTACGCGGCCTATGGCCAGTGGGCGGTGACCGCTCCCTAGACGGAAATCGCCTCGAGGACCGCGTCGGTCATCTCGGCGGTCCCGACCTCGACCTCGGCGGGGACGTCTGGCATCGGCGGCGGTGCCAGCGTCCCCGCCGCCAGGTCTGGGGTGCGCAGGCCGCTCTCCAGGACCGCGTCGACCGCCGCCTCGATCCGGCCCGCGTCGTCCGGCCGACCGAGCCCGTGGCGCAGCATCATCGCCGCCGAGAGGAAGGTCGCCAGCGGGTTGGCGATCCCCTTGCCGGCGATGTCGGGGGCGGAGCCGTGGACCGGCTCGAACAGGCCCGGGGCGCCGTCGGCGCCGAGGCTGGCGGAGGGCAGCATCCCCAGCGAGCCGGTCAGCATCGCCGACTCGTCGCTGAGGATGTCGCCGAACAGGTTCTCGGTGACGATCACGTCGAAGTCGGCCGGGCGCGAGACCAGCTGCATCGCCGCGTTGTCGACCAGCAGGTGGTCGAGCTCGACGTCGGCGTAGTCGGGGGCGATGTCGGTCACCACCTCGCGCCAGAGCCGCGAGGTCTCGAGCACGTTGGCCTTGTCGACCGAGGTCAGCCGCGGCGAGCGGCCGGAGCTCTCGGCGCGGCGGCGCGCCGCCTCGAAGGCGATGCGGGCGATGCGCTCGATTTCCCCGGCGGTGTACTCGCAGGTGTCGTGGGCGCTGTCGCCGTCGCGGCCGCTGTCGCCGAAGTAGATGCCGCCGGTCAGCTCGCGGACGACCAGCAGGTCGGTGCCGGCGATCCGCTCCTCGCGCAGCGGGCTGGCGCCGACCAGGGCCGGGCTGGGCCGGACCGGGCGCAGGTTGGCGTAGAGGCCCATGCCCTTGCGCAGGCCGAGCAGGCCTTGCTCGGGGCGCGGCGCCTCGGGGTCGGTGGTGTCCCATCTGGGGCCGCCGACGGCGCCGAGCAGGACCGCGTCGGCGTTGCGGCAGGCCTCCAGCACCTCGTCGGTGAGGGCGGTGCCGTGGGCATCGATCGAGCAGCCGCCCATCAGGCGCTCGTCGAAGGCGAACTCGCCCAGCGACTCCAGCAGCCGCTGCGCCGCGGCGACGATCTCCGGTCCGATCCCGTCGCCGGGGAGGACGACTATGCGCGGTGCGTCGCTCACGAGAGCGGAACTCTATGCACAGGCGACGGCCTCGATGTTGAGGCGCACGTAGTCGAGCACCAGGGGATGTGGCGACTCTTCCAAGGATCGCTTCCGCGAAGGGGGCCGAAGCGCCTCGGGGAGCTGGGCGAGGAGGGGCCCGAGGCGAGACCGTCGAGGTGAACTCCAGACGGCTGCTCGGGCTGCACCGGGCGCGGTTGCAGCCAGCAGCGGGCCTGCGGGAAGCCGGCGGCGCGCAGGCGCGACTCCGTTTCCTCGGCCGTGGCGAAGTTCCAGATCCCGGTCATCTGGCTGAGGTGCGCCGCGAACTCCGGTCGCGCCGCGACCGTCGCGATCGCCTTCGCGTGCTCGGCGACGTTGCCCTCTCCCCCGCACTGGGCGACCAGACGGCCGGCCGGCTTCAGCGCCGCCCGCAGGCGAGCGAAGAGACGGTCGTGATCGAGGATCCAGTGGAAGGTCGCGGTCGAGAAGATCAGATCGACCGGCTCCTCGATCTCCAGCTCGGAGAGGTCGGAGACGACGTAGGCGACCTCGTCGCCGAGGCGCTCACGCGCCTTGGCGATCATCGCCTCGGGAGCCGTCGACCGCGATCAGCCGCCCCCGCGGCAGGCGCCTGGCCAGCTCGGCGGTCACCCGGCCGGAGCCGCAGCCGGCGTCGAGCACCGCCTCGTCGCCGCGTAACTCGAGCCGGTCGAGCACCTCCATCCCCCAGTTGAACTGCGGGTCGGAGACGGCGTCGTAGGTCTCGGCGTCCCACTCGCGGGCGCTGCTGTTCATCGGCCCGGCCGGGCCCGGGCCGCTCACAGCGCGGTGGTGACCGGGCCGCGGTCGGCGGCTCCCGTCGCCTCGAAGCTGTCGATCGCGGCGGCGTTCTCGAGCGTGATGCCGATGTCGTCGAGGCCGTTCAGCAGCCGGTGCTTGACGTCGGGCTCGACCTCGAACTCGAAGACGCCGGCGGCGCAGGTGACGTCTCGTCGTCGACATCGATCCGCGCCTCCCCGGCCTCGGCGACGGCGCGGCAGTGCTCCTCGTCGAGGATCGCCGGCAGCAGCCCGATCTTGGTGCAGTTGGAGTAGAAGATGTCGGCGAAGGACGGCGCCACTATCGCCTCGAAGCCGAAGTCCTCCAGCGCCCAGGGAGCGTGCTCGCGGGAGGAGCCGCAGCCGAAGTTGCGGCCGGCGACCAGGATCGGGTTCGGCTCCAGCTCGATCTCGCCGTCGCGGATCCAGTCGTAGAAGAGGAACTCGCCGAAGCCGGTCCGCTCGACCCGCTTGAGGAACTGCTTGGGGATGATCTGGTCGGTGTCCACGTCGGCCCGGTCCAGCACCGACACCCTGCCCTCGATCACGTCAATCGGCCTCATCTTCAGCTCCAATCCCTGATGTCGACGAAACGTCCCTCGATCGCGGCTGCGGCCGCCATCCTCGGGCTGACCAGGTGGGTGCGCCCACCCTTCCCCTGCCGCCCCTCGAAGTTGCGGTTGGAGGTCGAGGCGCAGCGCTCGCCCTCGGCCAGGATGTCGGGGTTCATCCCCAGGCACATCGAGCAGCCCGCCTCGCGCCATTCGAAGCCGGCGCCGCGGAAGACCTCGTGCAGGCCCTCGGCTTCGGCGGCTGCCTTCACCTGCTGGGAGCCGGGGACGACCATGGCGCGGACCGAGCCGGCGACCCTGCGGCCGTCGACGATCGCCGCCGCCTCGCGCAGGTCCTCGATCCGGGAGTTGGTGCAGGAGCCGATGAAGACCCGTTCCGGCGCCACCTCGGTCATCGGCGTGCCGGGCTCCAGCCCCATGTAGGCGAGCGCCCTTTCCGCCGATTCGCGGTCGCCGGGGGACGTCCATCGCGGCCGGGTCGGGAACGGTGTCGGTGACCTCGACGACCATGCCGGGGTTGGTGCCCCAGGTGACCATCGGCGAGATCGCCGACGCGTCGACCTCGACCTCGGTGTCGAAGCCGGCGCCCTCGTCGCTTGGCAGCCGGCGCCAGCGCTCGACCGCGGCCTCGAAGTCGGCGGGGGCGGCCTCGCGGCCGCGGACCCACTCGAAGGTGGTCTCGTCGGGAGCGATCATCCCGGCGCGGCCGCCGCCCTCGATCGTCATGTTGCAGATCGTCATCCGTCCCGGCATTCCCAGCGCCTCGACCGCCGGGCCCGCGTACTCGACCGCGTAGCCGGTCATGCCGCCGGTGCCGAGGCGGCCGATCGTCGCCAGGATCAGGTCCTTGGGGGTGACCCCGGTGCCGAGCTCGCCTGAGTAGGAGATCCGCATCGTCTTCGGCCGCTTCTGGACCAGGCACTGGGTCGCCAGCACGTGCTCGACCTCGGAGGTGCCGATGCCGAAGGCCAGCGCCCCGAAGGCGCCGTGGGTGGAGGTGTGGCTGTCGCCGCAGACGATCGTCATCCCCGGCTGGGTCACGCCCAGCTCCGGGCCGATCACGTGGACGATGCCCTGGCGGTCGGAGCCCAGCGAGTAGAGCGGGATGCCGAACTCCTCGCAGTTGCGCTCCAGCGTTTCCACCTGGACGCGGGAGAGCTCGTCGGCGATCAGGCGGGCGGCCATGGTGCCGTCGGTGGGCACGTTGTGGTCGGCCGTGGCCAGGGTCTTGTCGGCGCGGCGGACCGAGCGGCCGGCCAGGCGCAGGCCGTCGAAGGCCTGCGGCGAGGTGACCTCGTGGACCAGGTGCAGGTCGATGTAGATGAGATCGCCGGAGACCTCGTGCGCCTCCCAGATCTTTTCGAACATGTTCTTGGGCATCGCTCGGCTCCTATCCCCGCCGCAGGCCGGCGGCGATCACGGCGATGAACCTGGTCGGCTCCTCGCCATCGTTCTCGAAGTGGTGGGGCAGGTCGGCGTCGAAGGTGACGCTGTCGCCCTCCAGCAACTCGTGCCGGGTGCCGTCGACGACCAGCGCCAGGGTGCCGGCGAGGACGACCGTCGTCTCGCGGCTGCCGGGCTCGTGCATCGGCGGGTCCTCGCGGCCGCCGGTACTGGCTCCGGGCCCCAGCACGTGCAGGGAGACATCGGCTCGTTGGCCGGGCAGCGGCGGGGTCAGCTCCTCGAAGCGGTGCCCGCCGCGCTCGAAGCTGCGGCGGCGGCCGGCCCGGCTGACCGCGACATGCTGCCCCTCGTCCAAGCGCAGCAGCTGCGACAGCGTCAGCTCCAGCCCGGCGGCGATCTTCTCGGCGACCGCCAGGGTCGGGCTGGTCTCACCGCGCTCGACCTGCGAGAGCATCGGCGCGCTGACCCCACTGCGCTCGGCCAGGTCGCGCAGCGAGAGCCCCATCGCATCGCGCAGAGCGCGGACACGGGGACCGACGCTTGCGACAGGTTCCTTGGTGGGTGGTTCGGGGGTTGCAGGTCTGGCGGTGGTGGCTGCCATGGGGTTCGTACGTTATCACAGACGTTTGTATTCTGGTTCTTTTTGCCTGTCCCAACCCTTCCGGCGCGCACCTCTTTGGGCACGCCGGACTCGTCCTAACTACGGCCCGGGCGTCCGCTCCACGGCGGCCTCGGCAGTCGCCGCCTCGGCCTCGCGGGTTGCCGCGCCTTCGAGCGCATTGGACAGGGCGCGAACGTAGGCACGGGCCGAGGCCTCGAGGATGTCGGTGGCGACGCCCTGGCCGGTCGCCAGGCGGCCGGCGGTGCGCAGCATCACCGTCACCTCGCCGAGGGCGTCCTCCCCCCCGGTCACCGCCTCGACCGTGTACTGGGCCAGCTCGCACTCGGTCTCGGTCGCCGACTGGATGGCGCGAAAGATCGCGTCGACGGGGCCGTCGCCGCCGGACTCTCCGACGGCCTCCTCGCCCGACGGGAGCGTCACCGCCACCTTGGCCACCGGCTCGCGGCGGGAGCCGGCCTCGACCTCGAACCAAGCCAGCTCGTGGGCGTCGGAGCGCTCGCGCATCTCGTCGGAGACGATCGCCTCCAGATCCAGCGCGGTCACCTGCTTCTTGCGGTCGGCGACCTCCTTGAAGGCCTTGAAGGCGGCGTTCAGAGCGTTGCCCTCGACCTGGAAGCCCAGCTGCTCCAGGGCGTCCTTCAGGGCGTGGCGGCCGGAGTGCTTGCCCAGCACGATCGAGTTCGACTCCAGGCCGACCTCGGTCGCGTCCATGATCTCGTAGGTGCTGCGCTCCTTCAGCACGCCGTCCTGGTGGATCCCGGACTCGTGGGCAAAGGCGTTGCGGCCGACGATCGCCTTGTTGGGCTGGATCGCGTAGCCGGTCAGGCGCGAGACCATGCGGCTGGTGCGGGCGATCTCGCGGGAGACGATGCCGGTGGCGAGGCCGTGGACGTCCTCGCGGACCTTGATCAGCATCGCGATCTCCTCCAGCGAGCAGTTGCCGGCGCGCTCGCCGATCCCGTTGACGGCGCACTCGACCTGCCGTGCCCCGGCCAGGACGCCGGCGTAGGAGTTGGCGACGGCCAGGCCCAGATCGTCGTGGCAGTGGACCGACGTCTCCACGCCCCGCAGCGCCGGCACCAGCTCGTACAGGCGCCGGAAGTAGTCCGCGTACTCCTCCGGCGTCGTGTAGCCGACGGTGTCGGGGATGTTGACGACGGTCGCGCCCTCCTCGACGGCGATCGCGCAGACCTCGGCGGTGAACTCGATGTCGGCGCGGGTCGCGTCCATCGGCGAGAACTCGACGTCCTCGCAGCAGGACTTGGCCAGGGCGACGGCGGCGCGGGCCTGGCCCTTGACGTCCTCGCGGTCGGTCTGCAGCTGGTGCTCGATGTGGATGTCGGAGGTGGAGATGAAGGTGTGGATGCGCGGCCGCTGGGCGTCGCGCACCGCCCCCCAGGCGGCGTCGATGTCGGCCTTGTGGGTGCGGGCGAGGCCGCAGACCACCGGTCCCTCGACCACCCGCGAGATTTTCTGGACCGCCTCGAAGTCGCCGGGCGAGGTGATCGGGAAGCCGGCCTCGATCACGTCGACCCCCAGCCGCGCCAGCTGCTGGGCGATCTCGACCTTCTCGGCGGTGTTCAGCGAGATGCCGGGCGACTGCT
Organism: uncultured Solirubrobacterales bacterium; assembly: GCA_963785775.1. GTDB lineage: Bacteria > Actinomycetota > Thermoleophilia > Solirubrobacterales > 70-9 > VAYN01. The sequence goes on from CAWAWH010000005.1 coordinate 14,900, forward strand.
CGCCATCCCTCAGGGTGGTGTCGAATATGTGGACGCGGTTGGCGTCAGATGCGGGTCCCATCTGGACCTCCTCCTTCTCTACTCAGTACGAATGGCCTCTGTCTCTCGCGGCTATCGCGCCGCCCAGCGCTATTCCCCCCGAGGGGGGAGGAGAAGGAGAAGCGCGAGGCTGTCGAACCGGTGGGTCATCCGTTGAGAGCAGGGTAGCGCAGAAGCCTGAGGCATCGGCGGCTTTGCGTAGGGTGAGCCGCATCGACGCCCCTCAGCGCACCAACTGGCTCGCCCTCTTCGCGATGGGGATCGCGGTGGTGGTGATCGCCAACGACTTCTCGGCGGTCAATGTCGCCCTGCCCACGATCGAGAAGGACTTCGACACCAACATCAACACGATCCAGTGGGTCGTCAACGCCTACGCCCTGACCTTTGGGGTGATGATCGTCACCGGCGGCCGCCTCGCCGACATGTTCGGGCGCCGCAACGCCTTCTTCCTCGGCACCGCGATCTTCGCCTCGATGTCGGCGCTCGGCGGGGCGGCGCAGACCGAGACCTGGCTGATCGCCACCCGCACGCTGATGGGGATCGGCGGGGCGCTGATGTGGCCGGCGATCCTCGGCATGACCTTCGCGATCCTGCCGGAAGACAAGGCGGGTCTGGCGGGCGGGATCATCCTCGGCGCCGCCGGGCTCGGCAACGCCCTCGGGCCGCTGATCGGCGGCGTCCTCACCGACACCCTGAGCTGGCGCTGGATCTTCTTCCTCAACGTGCCGATCTCGATCTTCGCCGTCGCCGTCACCTACTTCCTGGTCCACGTCAAGGAGCCGGAATCCAGCGACCACAAGATCGACTACGCCGGCATCTCGGCGCTCTCGATCGGCCTTGTCTCGCTGCTGGTCGCGCTCGACCAGGTCGACGACTGGGGCTGGGGCGACCCGAAAGTGATCGGGATGCTGGTGCTGGCGGCGGCGTTGATTCTCACCTTCGTGCCGATCGAGCGGCGCGCCGGGGCGCACGCGCTGGTGCCGCGCGGTGTGATGCGCAACCGCAGCTTCACCGCCTCCTGCGTGGCGATCCTCTTCATGTCGGCGACCTTCTTCGCCTCGCTGCTCTACCTCCCCCAGTTCATGGAGAAGCAGTTCGGCTACTCGGCGCTGGAAGCCGGGGTCGGGATCCTCCCCTTCCTCGGCGTCTTCGCCGTCGTCTCCTTCGTCGCCGGGCCGCTCTACAACCGCCTCGGCGCCAAGCCGCTGGCCGTCTTCGGCGCCGCCTGCATCACCATCGCCCCCTTCCTCTTCTCCCAGGTCGACTCGAGCTCGGGCTACGGCGCGCTGGTGCCGGGGATGATCGTGCTCGGCCTCGGGGTCGGCAGCTTCTACCCGACCGCGACCACGGCCGGGGTCACCTCGGTCGACGAATCGCAGACCAGCCTCGCCGGCGGCATCGTCTACATGTTCCAGATCGCCGGCGGCTCGATCGGGCTGGGACTGACCACCACCGTCTTCTCGGCCTCGATCCCGCCCCTGGTGGACGGCATCCAGGCCGCCTTCCGCCTCGACGCCGCTCTCTCGCTGGTTGGCTTCCTGATCGCGCTTCTGTTCGTTGGTGGAACGCTGCTCGGGCGCGCGCGCCCGAGCGAGCAGGCCGCCTAACTCAGGGCACCAGCACGTTCTGCCCGGAGCCGCCCAGCAGGGTGTCTTCGCCCGACGCGCCGTGGAGGACGTCGTCGCCGCTGCCGCCGACCAGGCGGTCGTTGCCGGGGCCGCCGTAGAGCGAGTCCGAGCCCGCGCGGCCGATCAGGGTGTCGTCGCCGGCGCCGCCGATCAGCTTGTCGCCACCGGCGCCGCCGACCAGGCGGTCGTTGCCGGGGCCGCCGCGGAGGGTGACCGGGGCCGGCACTTCGCGCGCCACTGTCACCGAGTCGTCGCCGCCGCCGGCGTTGACTTCGAAGCCGCCGATCCGGGCCGCTTCGCAGACCAGCTCGTTCGGCTGCCCTTCGGGATGCGCGCAGACATCGCCGCCGACTTCGAGCGGGGCGACCGAGTCGATCACGTAGCTGCGGCCGTCGGGGCTGAGCCCGATCGAGATCGTGTTGGTTTCCGCGCCGCCGGCGAGCAGCACGGTCAGCTGCGGTTCGGCGGCGCGGGCGACCGTCGCAGCCTGAGCTGACAGCACAGTGATCGCAATCAGGATCGCCCTCTTCATCGCGGAATCGCCCAGGGACTCGAGTCTCAGAGCACTGCTAAGGGAACAGCACGACCTTGCCGACGTTGCGGCGCTGGGCGATGAATTCGTGCGCCTCGCCAGCCCGGTCGAAGGGGAAGGCCTCGGCGACCACGGGCTCGATACGACCGGTCTCGAGATCGGCCAGCAGCGGCTCGGTGACGCGGTCGAGGTTGCCCTCGCGGTCCCACCAGCTCAGCATGTTGAGGCCGAACACGCCTTTGTTCTCGTTCATCATCGTCAGGCTCTTCCACCAGGGCATCGTCGCCAGCGGCATCTTCACCAGGCTCTTCAGCGTCGCCGGCAGGTCGCGGGCGCCGCCGCTGGTGCTCTCCGAGAGCCCGTACATGACCATGCGGCCGCCGGGGCGCAGCAGCCGGTAGTCCTTGCGGAACGAGGTCGGGCCGAGCGCGTCGATGACGAGGTCGACGCCCTCGCCACCGGTTATCCGCATCACCTCGTCCTCGAAGTCCCTGCTGCGGTAGTCGATCGCGTGGGTCACGCCCTGGGCGCGGATCGCGTCGTGCTTGCCGGGCGAGGCGGTGCCGAAGATCTCGGCGCCGACGTTACGGGCGATCTGGATGGCGGAGATGCCGACTCCGCCGGCGGCGGCGTGGATGAGGACGCGGTCGCCCTCGCGCAGGCCGCCCATCAGGACCAGCGCCGCGTAGGCGGTGCCGTAGTTGACCGGGAAGGCGGCGCCCTGCTCGAAGCTGAGGCGCTCGGGCAGCGGCAGCACCTGGGCGGCCGGCACCGTGACCAGCTCGGCCTGGCCGCCGAAGCGGGTGCCGGCGACGACGCGATCACCTGGTTTGACGTCGCTCACCCCCTCCCCCACCGACTCGACCTCGCCGGCGACCTCGTAGCCGAGCACGCAGGGAGGCTTGGGGGCGTCCGGGTAGAGGCCGACCCGGGCCATCGTGTCGGCGAAGTTGATGCCGGCGGCGCGGACGCCGATCCGCACCTCGCCGGGCCCGACCGCGGGGTCGGGGCGCTCCTGGACCTGGAGGACCTCGGGACCGCCGGTTCCGGTTAGGACGACCGCGCGCATCGACCCAGCCTAAAGGTCTACCGACCGGCCGACGGAGAAACCGTCGAGGGCGAGGATCTTCTCGATCGTCTCGGCCCGCACCGGGGCGTCGGTGGTGAGCGCCATCACGGCGCGCCGGCCGTCCTGCTCGGCGCCGACCGCGGCGGAGACGATGTTCACGCCCTCCTCGCCGAACAGAGTCCCGACCCGGCCGATCATCCCCGGTTGATCGGCGTAGCGGAAGACCGAGAGGTGCTCGGCGAACGGCAGGTAGAAGCCCTCGCCCCAGACCGAGACCAGGTAGGGCTCGTTGCGGGGGCCGACGCTGGTCCCGGCGACCTCGACCTCGTGGTCGCCGGAGCCGACCCGGACGGTGACCAGCTCGGTGAAGTCGCCGGCGCTGGCGTCGTTGGTCTCGACCAGCTCGATCCCGCGCTCCTCCGCCATCTGCGGCGCGTTGACGAGGTTGACCGGCTCCTCGGTGTGGCCGGAGAGGATCCCGACCAGGACGGCGATGCCGAGCAGGCGCGTGTCGTGGGAGGCGATGCGGCCGCGGAACTCGGCGCTGACGCGGTCGACCGAGCCCTCGCCGAGGCCCTGGGCGAGGCGGCCGAGCTTTTCGCAGAGCGGCACGAAGGGGGCCAGCGCCTCCATCGCCTCGGGGCGGACGGCGGCGATGTTGACGGCGTTGGTGACGACGCCGCCGCTGAGCGCCGCGGTCACCTGCTCGGCGGTGACGACGCCGGCGCGGTCCTGCGCCTCGGCGGTGGAGGCGCCGAGGTGCGGGGTGACGACGACGTCGTCGCGGGCGAAGATCGGGTGCTCGGTGAAGGGCTCGGACGGGAAGACGTCGAGGGCGGCGCCGCCGAGCTTGCCGGACTCGAGACCCGCCAGCAGCGCGTCGAGGTCGACCAGCTCGCCGCGGGCGCAGTTGACGAGGCGGGCGCCGTCCTTCATCTGGGCGATCGTGCCGGCGTCGATGAGGTCGATCGTGTCCGGCGTCTTCGGCACGTGCAGGGTGACGAGGTCGGCGCGGGCGAGCACCTCCTCGACGCTCTCGGCGCCCTCGACGCCGAGCTCGCGGAAGCGCTCGGCGGAGACGAACTTGTCGAAGGCGACGACGTCCATCTCGAAGCTCTGGGCGCGCTTGGCGACGAGCTGGCCGATGCGGCCGAAGCCGATCACGCCGAGCGTCTTGCCGTAGAGCTCGGCGCCCTTGAACTTGGCCCGGTCCCAGCGTCCGTCGACCAGCGAGCCGTGGGCCTGGGGGACGTTGCGGAAGAGGGCCAGGGCCAGGGCCAGGGTGTGCTCGGCGGCGGCGACCGAGTTCGACTCCGGCGCGTTGGCGACGATGATGCCGCGGCGGGTGGCGGCGGGGATGTCGACGTTGTCGACGCCGGTGCCGGCGCGGCCGATCACCTTGAGGTTGGTCGCCAACTCGATCAGATCCGGCGTCATCTTCGTCGCCGAGCGGATCAGGATCGCGTCGTAGCCGCCGATCTTCTCGCGCAACTCCTGGTCGGACATCTCGAGGCCGAGGTCGACGTCGAAGTTGGCGCGCAGCAGGTCGACGCCGGTGTCGGCGATCTTCTCCTTGACCAGGACCTTCACCTCGCCACCCCGGAGACGTTGGCGAGCACCCAGTCGATGCAGGCGGTCAGCGCCTCGACGTCGGCTGGCTCGACCGCCGGGAACATCCCGATCCGCAGCTGGTTGCGGCCGAGCTTGCGGTAGGGCTCGACGTCGACGATGCCGTTGGCGCGCAGGGCGGCGGCGAGGGCGGCGGCGTCGACCGAGTCGGCGAAGTCGACCGTGCCGACGACCGGCGAGCGCTTGGCCGGGTCGGCGACGAAGGGGGTCGCGACCTCGCTGCGCTCGGCCCAGCCGTAGAGGCGGCTGGAAGAGTCGGCCGTGCGCTCGACGCACCAGTCGAGGCCGCCGTTGCCGAGCATCCACTCGACCTGGTCGGCGAGCAGCAGCAGGGTCGCCAGCGCCGGCGTGTTGTAGGTCTGCTGCTTGCGCGAGTTCTCCAGCGCCGTCTGCAGCGAGAGGAATTCCGGCTGCCAGCGGCCCCCGGCCCCATCCAGCTCCTCGATCCGGGCGATCGCGGCCGGGCTCAGCAGCGCCAGCCAGAGGCCGCCCTCGGCGCCGAAGGACTTCTGCGGGGCGAAGTAATAGACGTCGGCCTCGGCGACGTCTACCGGGAGGCCGCCGGCCCCGGAGGTGGCGTCGACCAGGACCAGGGCATCGCCGGCGCCGGCCGGCCGCTCGACCGGGACCATGACGCCGGTCGAGGTCTCGTTGTGGGCCCAGGCGATCACGTCGGCCGCGGGGTCGGCGGTCGGCGCCGGCGCGTCGCCCGGCTCGGCCTCGACCAGGATCGGGGCGGCCAGGAACGGCGCCGCCGCGGTCGCCTTGGCGAACTTCCGCGAGAACTCGCCATAGGTCAGGTGGAGGGCGCGCTCGCGCACGATCCAGGCGGTGGCGGCGTCCCAGAAGGCGGTGGTGCCGCCGTTGCCGAGCGCGACCTCGTAGCCCTCGGGCAGGGCGAAGAGCTCTGCCAGCCCGGAGCGCACGCGGCCGACCAGGTCACGGACCGGCGCCCGGCGGTGCGAGGTGCCGATCAGGTCCGAGCGCTCGGCCAGCGCCGCCAGCGCCTCGGGGCGCACCTTCGAGGGCCCGCAGCCGAAGCGGCCGTCGGCCGGCTTCAGCTCGGCGGGGATGCGCGCGGTCTCGGTCGTCTCGGTCGGCATCGGGCTCGACAGGTTATTGACCGTCGCGGGTGGACTCCCGCCGAGCCCGGGGGTAGGCTCGCGACGCTGTCTCGGCAGGCCCGTCCAACCTGAGGGGGATCGATGTATCCGATTAGCTACGAAGCCGATTTCAACCCGACGCCGAACCGCTGGACCACCTTCTTCCGGCTGATCCTGGCGATCCCGTGGATCATCGTCCTCTACGTCTACCTGATCCTCGTCGCCTTCACCCACCTCTTCGCCTGGGTGGCAGTCGTGATCCTCGGGCGCTACCCGCAGTGGCTCTACAACTTCAACGGCGGCGTCGTCCGCTTCGCCGTCCGCTTCTACGCCTGGGCCTACCTGCAGACCGACGTCTGGCCGCCGTTCGGAATCGCCGACGACCCCAGCTACCCGATCCGGGTCAACATCGCCCCCGCGGCCGAGCGCCAGAGCCGGCTCAAGGCCTTCTTCCGGATCATCCTCGTGCTGCCGATGCTGATCGTCTCCTACGCGGTCAACTACCTCCACCTCGGCGCCGCGATCGTCGCCTGGCTGACGATCGTCTTCCGCGGCTACCTGCCGGAGGGGATCAACAACGCCCTGACCTTCGTCAACAGCTTCTACGCCCGCGTCTTCGGCTACTACACGCTGCTGACCGACGACTACCCGCCGATCGGGATCGAGGCGGCGCGCACGAGCGCACCCGCCGTTCCGCCCGCGCCCCCGACCCCTCCGCCCGCGCCGGCGGTCTAGGAAGGATCGCGATGAACGACTCCGCCACCGACGCCGTCGCCAAAGGCGAGGGCTACGCCGTCGCCAACCTCGACGGCCTCGGCCAGGGCCCCGGCTTCCGCAAGATCCGCAGGGAGCTAGGGGTCACCGCCTTCGGCGTCAACGCGATCGTCCTGCCGCCGGCCTATGAGACCGGCAGCCACTTCCACGACGAGCAGGAGGAGCTCTACTTCGTCCACAGCGGCGAGGTCGAGTTCACCTTCGGCGACGGCTCGACCCGGCGCCTCGGTCCCGGCGGCCTGGCCTGGGTAGACGCCCCCACCTCCCGCAAAGTGAAGAACCTCAGCGGCTCCGAGGACGCCGTCTACGTCGTAGTAGGCGGCAAGAACGGCTACGTCGGCCGCGACGGCAAGCTAGCGGAGGGCGAGACCCACCGCTGAGAAAACATGAGGCAGAGCTTCGTTGGGAGGGCCGGATGCCCCTCCACGGAGGCTCAGGCGGCAACGCCCGAACCTCCAGGCCGACCCAGCTGCGCGACGGTCTCCGTGGGAGGGGCATCCGGTCCTCCCCCACGTCAGCGCCCTACTTCGTATCCCTGAACCCCTGGTCGATCCAGGGCATCATGTCCCGCAGTTCTTTCCCGACCCCCTCGACCTCGTGCCCGGCCGCCTCGCTGCGCATGCGATCGAAGTTCTCGTTGCCGGCCTTGTTCTCGGCGATGAACTCGCGGGCGAAGTCGCCGGACTGGATCTCGGCGAGGATCTGCTTCATCGCCGCCCGCGACTCCTCGCCGATCACCCGTTTGCCGCGGGTCATGTCGCCGTACTCGGCCGTGTTGGAGATCGAGTGGCGCATGCCCTGAATGCCCTTTTCGTACATCAGGTCGGCGATCAGCTTGAGCTCGTGCAGGCACTCGAAGTAGGCCAGGCGCGGGTCGTAGCCGGCCTCGACCAGGGTCTCGAAACCGGCGCGGACCAGCTCCGAGGCGCCGCCGCAGAGGACCGCCTGCTCGCCGAAGAGGTCGGTCTCGCACTCGTCCTTGAAGGTCGTCTCGATGATCGCGGCGCGGCCGCCGCCGATCCCGGCGGCGTAGGCGAGGACGAGGTCGTGGGCATCGCCGCTGGCGTCCTGGTGGACCGCCATCAGGCAGGGGACGCCGTTGCCTTCCTCGTACTGGCGGCGGACCAGGTGGCCGGGGCCCTTGGGCGCGACCATGCCGACATCGACGCCGGGGGGCGGCTCGATCTCGCCGAAGTGGATCGCGAAGCCGTGGGCGAAGAGCAGCAGGTTGCCGGGGGCGATGCCGTCGGCGATGTCCGAAGCCCAGACCTCGGCCTGCTTCTCGTCGGGCAGCAGGATCATCACCAGGTCGCCGCGGCTGGCCGCTTCGGCGACGTCGAGCACCTCGAGCCCGGCCGCCTCGGCCTTGGCGCGGCTGGAGGAATCGGGGCGGAGGCCGACGACCACCTCGACCCCGGAGTCCTTGAGGTTGAGGGCGTGGGCGTGCCCCTGGGAGCCGTAGCCGAGGATCGCGACGGTCTTGCCGTCGAGCCTGCCGAGGTCGGCGTCCTTGTCGTAGAAGATGTCGTCGGTGCGCATGGCCGGGAGGCTATCCAACCGCCCTAGCGGAGCGCCCTGCGCATCAGCTTGCCGGAGGGCGTGCGCGGCAGCGCCGCCGCCAGCTCGACCCGCTTCGGCACCTTGAACCCGGCCAGCGATTCGGCGCAGTGGCGGCGCAGGTCGTCGGGGGTGACGTCGGAGCCGCTTTCCAGGACCACGACGGCGGTCACCGCCTGCTGCCACTCCGGGTCCTCGCGGCCGACCACGGCGGCATCGGCCACCTCGGGGTGGCGCAGCAGCACCTCCTCGACCTCGGCCGGGACCACGTTCTCGCCGCCGCTGACGATCATGTCGTCGATCCGGTCCTTGACGTAGAGGAAGCCCTCCTCGTCGATCTGGCCGAGGTCGCCGGTGTGCAGCCAGCCGTCGGCGTCGGCGCGCCCGGGGGCGACGGTCGGGCCCTGGACGAGGATCTCGCCGTCCTCGATCCGCAGGTGGGTGGTCAGCAGCGGCCGCCCGGCCGAGCCGAGCTTGCGCCGGGCCTCGGCCGGGGCCAGCGTCGTCACCTGCGAGCAGGTCTCGGTCAGGCCGTAGGTCTGGACCACGGTGGCGCCCTTGGCGATCGCCTCTTCCAGCGGCTCCTCCGGCACCGGGCCGCCGCCGACCAGGATCGCCCGCGGCCCGGAGAGGTCGGCGCCCGCCTCCAGCAGCCGGGTCAGCATCGTCGCGACGACGGAGACGACGGTGATCTCCTCGCCTTCCAGCGCCGCGCCGGCGCGGTCGACATCGAAGCCCTCGTGGACCACCGCGGCGGTGCCGTAGATGACCGAGCGCATGACGATCCCGAGGCCGGAGATGTGGCTCAGCGGCAGGCAGCAGAGCCAGCGGTCCCGCGGTTCGACGCCGATGTTGAAGGCGGAGCCGACGGCGCTCCAGAGGAAGTTGCCGTAGGTGAGCCCGACCGGGTGCGGAGCGCCGGTGCTGCCGCTGGTGAGGACGCGGGCGCAGACCTCGTCCATGTCGTGCTCGCCGAGCAGCGGCAGGTCGGCCTCGGTCTGGGTCAGCTCGCCGGCGTCGTCGAGGTCGACGATCGGGTCCTCGGCGCCGACGATCGCCGCCCGCTCCTCCGGGGTCAGCCGCGGGCTCAGCGGCAGCAGCTTGGCGCCGACCTTCATCAGCGCGTGGGCCAGCACGACCTGCTCGCGGCGCGGGTGCATGGTCAGGGCGGCGGTGGAGCCGCGGCGGACGCCGTGGGCGGCGAGCCGGCGGGCGACCCAGGTCGCCTCCGCCTCCAGCTCGGCGTAGGTCATCTCGGCCCCGTCCGCCACCAGCGCGGTGCGGTCGGGGCAACTCTGGGATCTCTGGGCCAGCCAGTCGTCGAGCTTCATTGGACGGATATCGTGCCCATCATGCCCAAACGCCACAAGGACGCCCCGCCCGAGCAGGACCTCTACGCGCCGATCGAGTGGAGCGGCGCCGGCGAATACGGCGACATCCGCTACGAGAAGGCCGACGGGATCGCCAAGATCACGATCGACCGGCCCGAGGTGCTGAACGCCTTCCGGCCGCAGACGCTGGTCGAGATCTCCGCCGCGCTGGAGCTGGCGCGCGAGGACACCGAGATCGGCGCGATCGTCCTCACCGGCGAGGGGCAGAAGGCGTTCTGCTCCGGCGGCGACCAGACGGTCCGCGGCGACAGCGGCTACGTCGCCGAGGGCGCCTCGCTCGGCCGCTTCCACGTCACCGACCTGCAGGTGCAGATGCGCCGGCTGCCGAAGCCGGTCGTCGCGATGGTCGCCGGCTACGCGATCGGCGGCGGCCACATCCTCCACGTCTGCTGCGACCTGACGATCGCCGCCGACAACGCCGTCTTCGGGCAGACGGGGCCGCGGGTCGGCTCCTGGGACGGCGGCTTCGGCGCCTCCCTGCTGCGCGACCTGGTCGGGACCAAGAAGGCGAAGGAGTTCTGGCTGCTGTGCCGCCAGTACGACGCCGAGGAGGCGCTGCGGATGGGGCTGGTCAACATCGTCGTGCCGGTCGCGGACCTCGAGCGGGAGACCGTCGCCTGGTGCCGCGACATGCTCGCGCTCTCGCCCTTCGCCCTGCGCCTGGCCAAGGCCAGCTTCAACGCCCACGAGGACGGCTACGCCGGCATCCAGCAGCTGGCCCACGACGCCAACCTGCTCTTCTACGGCAGCGACGAGGCCGCCGAGGGGCGCGAGGCGTTCAAGCAGAAGCGCCAGCCCGACTTCTCCAAGTTCCCCCGCCGGCCATGAGGATCTGGGTTATGGCGGCGCGGCCGCGGACGCTGCCGGCGGCGATCGCGCCGGTGCTGGTCGGCACCGCCGCCGCGGTGCAGTGGGTCGGGCAGCTGCCGCGCTGGGGAGCCTTCGCCGCCGCCCTGGTCGGCTCGATCTTCATCCAGATCGGGACCAACCTCGCCAACGACTACTCCGACGCCCGCCGCGGCGCCGACACCGCCGACCGGCTCGGGCCGGTGCGGGTCACCTCGGCCGGGCTGGTGACGCCGCAGCGGGTGCTGCGGGCGACCTGGATCGCCTTCGCCGTCGCCGTCGCCTGCGGCATCTACCTGGCGACCGTGGCCGGGGTGGTGATCCTGCTGATCGGCGCCGTCTCGATCGCCGCCGGCGTCCTCTACACCGGCGGCCCGCGGCCCTACGGCTACGCCGGCCTCGGCGAGGTCTTCGTCTTCCTCTTCTTCGGCCTGGTCGCCGTCAACGGCTCCTACTACGTGCAGGTCGAGCAGCTCGACGCGCTGCCGCTGGGGCTCTCGATCGCCGTCGGCTTCCTCGCCACGGCGATCCTCGTCGTCAACAACGTGCGCGACCTCGAGACCGACCGCCGCGCCGGCAAGATGACATTGGCGGTGCGGATGGGACGGGCCAACGCGGTGATGCTCTACCGGCTGCTGGTGCTGGGCGCCTTCGTCGTCCTGCCGGTCTCCCTCGCCGCCGGCGAAGCGAGCGCGCTGCCGCTGATCGGCCTGCTGGCGCTGCCGATGGCGATCGGCCCGATGCGGACGATGTCCAACCGCAGCGACGGCCCGGCGCTGAACGGGGCGCTCGCCGCCACCGGCGCTCTGCTCGCCGTCTACAGCCTGCTGGTCGCCGCCGGCCTGTTGATCTCGAGCTGAAACCGAGCCGGCGCGGCGCCGGAGTGGGAAGCTGTCCGGGTGCGAATCGCCTCCGTCGAGGTCATCCCCTACGCGCTGCCCTTCCGCGAGCTCTACGTGACTGCCCGCGGCAGCCTCGCCCGGCGCGAGATGGTGCTGCTGCGGCTGCGCTCCGAGGACGGGCTGACGGGCCTGGGCGAAGCGGTGCCGCTCGCGATGCGGGGCGGGGCGACGCTGGAGCGGGTGGCGGAGGAGCTGCGGCTGCTGGGTGAGCTCTCGGAGCTGGACGAGGCGAGTCTCGGCGGCGGCATCGCCAACCTCTCGGCGCCGGCCCGCTGTGCGGCGCTGACGGCGCTGATGGACCTGCGCGGACGGCGAGCCGCTGTCGAGGGTCGCTCCTCGCCCGACGCGCCGGCGGCGCCGGTTCCGTGCAACGCGACGCTGGTCGCCGGCGAGCCCGCGGCGGTGGCCGAGGACGCGCTGCGCTGGGCGGCGGAGGGCTTCTCCAGCTTCAAGCTCAAGCTCGGGGTCGGAGACGACGCCGGCCAGGTGCGGGCGGTGCGCGAGGCGGTCGGGCCGGAAGCGCAGATCCGGGTCGACGCCAACGCCGCCTGGGACGTCGAGCTGGCCAAGCGCACGCTGGCCGACGCTGGAGGAGCTCGACGTCGAGCTGGCCGAGCAGCCGGTGGCGACGCTGGAGGAGTCGGCCGAGGTGGCGGTGGCCACCTCGATCCCGCTGGCCGGCGACGAGAGCGTCGAGTGCCGCGCCGACGCCGAGCGGGCCGCATCGCTCGGCGCCTGTGACCTGGCCGGGATCAAGCTCTCCAAGGTCGGCGGGCCCGAGGAGGCGATCGCGATCGCCGAAATCCTCCCCTCCTACCTCTCCAGCGCCCTCGACGGCCCGGTCGGGATCGCGGCGGCGGCGCAGGTGGCGCAGACGCTGCGCCAGAGCGCCCCGGCCGGCGGGGTCGAGCTCTCCCACGGCCTGGCGACGCAGCGGCTCTTCGACGCGACCGTGGCCACGGTCGAGTGCGAGCTGCGGGACGGCATGCTGCACTCGCCGCCCGGTCCCGGGCTCGGGGTCGAGATCGACGAGCGCGCGCTCGACGCCCATCGGCTTTAGCCTGCCTGGGCGCCTTAATCGCCGTATGGGCGGCTAGAGCGCCCAGCCGCGTGGACCCGACCAACGCCAACACCGCCCTCGCCTCCGCCTTCGTCGAGGAGATGGCGCGGAGCGGGCTGCGCCACGCGGTCGTCTCCCCCGGCTCGCGCTCGACGCCGCTGGCGGTGGCGCTCTGGCGCCAGCCCGAGATCGAGGTGACGGTGATCGTCGACGAGCGCTCCGCGGCCTTCTTCGCGCTGGGCGCGGCGCAGGCGAGCGGCGAGCCGGTGGCGCTGCTCTGCACCTCCGGCACCGCGGTCGCCAACTACCACCCGGCGGTGATCGAGGCCGACGAGTCAGGGGTGCCGCTGCTCGTGCTCAGCGCCGACCGGCCGCCGGAGCTGCGCGGGATCGGCGCCGGCCAGACGATCGACCAGATCAAGGTCTTCGGCGCCTCGGTGCGCTGGTTCTGCGAAGTCGGGACGCACGAGGCCGACGACGGCGGGCTGCTGCATTACCGCTCCGTCGCCTGCCGCGCTGTCGCGGCGGCCCGCGGCGAGACGCGACCGGGCCCGGTCCACCTCAACCTCCCCTGGCGGGAGCCGCTGGCGCCGCTGCCGGTCGAGGGAGCGGTGAGCGCGACCGACCCGCTGGCCCTACATGGGCGCGACGGGCGTCCGCTGACCGCGGTGACGCGGATCGACCTCGAGCCCTCGGCCTTCCTGCTCGACGAGGTCGCCGGCCACATCGGCGACGCTATTGCCGGCATCATCGTCGCCGGCCGCCAGCTCGACCCGGAGCTGCGCGAGCCGCTCGCCCACCTCGCCCGCGCCTCCGGCTTCCCGATCCTGGCCGAGCCGACCTCGCAGCTGCGCTGCGGCCTCCACGACCGCTCCCACGTCATCGCCGCCTACGACCTGCTGCTGCGCGACCAGCGCTTCGCCCGCTCGGTCGTCCCCGACCTGGTGCTGCGCTTCGGCGAGATGCCGACCAGCAAGCCGCTGCGGGCCTGGCTGGCGGCCAGCGGCGCCAGCGAAATCGTCGTCGACCCCTATGGCGGCTGGAACGAGCCGAGCAACCGCGCCGCGGCGATCCTGCGGGCGGACCCGACCGAGCTGGCCTCGGGTTGGGCGACGCGGCTGGAGAAAGAGCCGCGAGCGGCGCCGGAGCAGTGGATCGCCGCCGAGGAGGCAGCACAGCTGGCCCTGGACGCAGTGCTTGGCGATGGAGGCGGGAGCGCTGGGGATGGTGCGAGCGGCCCGATCACCGAGCCGGCGCTGCACCGCGCCCTCGGCTGCGCCCACCGCGACGGCGACCTCGTCTATACCGCCTCCAGCATGCCGATCCGCGACCAGGAGGCCTTCCTCGCCGCCACGGAGGCAGACGTCAAGTTCCTCTGCAACCGCGGCACCAACGGCATCGACGGCCTCCTCTCCTCCGGCATCGGCGCCGCCCGCGCCAGCAACCGCCCGACCACGATCCTCACCGGCGACCTCGGCCTGCTCCATGACATCGGCGGCCTCGCGTCCCTGCGCGACGCCTCCCCCCCGGTCCGAATCGTCGTCATCGACAACGGCGGCGGCGGCATCTTCCACTTCCTGCCCCAGGAGCAAGCGCTGGCGGGTGACGAGTTCGAGGCCCTGCTGGGAACGCCACGGGGGGTCGAAGTTGGAAAGGCGGCGGCTCTCTTCGATCTGCCCCACCTGCGCCTCGAGTCCCTCACCGACCTCTCAGACGCCCTAGCCGCCGGCACCGGCCTGATCGAGGTGAAGACCAACCGCCGCACCAACGTCGAAGCCCATCGGCAGCTAACCCAGCGAGTCCACACCGCCCTAGCCGACCTGCCGAGCAGGTAAAAGGCACCGGAGCCCCTCCCGCGGAGGCTCAGGCGGCAGCGCCTGAACCCTCCACGCCGACCCAGCTGCGCGACGGCCTCCGCGGGAGGGGCTCCGGTGCCTTCCCCTACTCAGCCAGCAACGGCAGCAGCGCCTGAAGCTTGACCTCAGTCTCCGCCAGCTCAGCCGCCGGATCGGACCCCGCCACCACACCGACCCCGGCAAACAGGTGCGCCTCACGATCGCGCAACAGGGCGCTGCGCAAGGCAACGCAGAACTCGCCGTCTTCGGTCGCGTCCATCCACCCGACCGGGCCGGCGTACCAGCCGCGGTCCATGCCCTCGAGGTCGGCGATCGCGGCGGCCGCGTTCGGCCAGGGCTCGCCGCCGACGGCCGGGGTCGGGTGCAGCATCCCCGCCAGCTCGATCGCCGAGTGCGGCTCGGCCAGCTGGGCGATCACCGGCGTCGCCAGGTGCTGGATGTTCGCCACCTTGACGATCTCCGGCTCCGCCGTCGCCTCGACCCAGACCGCGTGCGGGCGCAGGGAGCGGACGATGCGCTCGGAGACGATCCGCTGCTCGCGGCGGTCCTTGTCGCTGCGCAGCAGCTGCTCGCCGAGGTGATCGTCGACCGCCGGGTCGGAGCTGCGCCGGGTCGAGCCGGCGAGGGCGACGGTGGAGACGCTGGCGCCGGAGCGGCGGACCAGCAGCTCGGGGCTGGCCCCGATGAAGGCGGCCTCGGGGGTGCCGCAGCAGAAGCAGAAGCAGGCCGGGAACTGCTCCCGCATGGCGCCAAAGAGGGCGGCCGGATCGTGGGCGGAGGCAGCGCCGACGACGACCTCGCGGGCCAGCACGACCTTGCTCATCTCCCCGGCGCCGATCCGGGACGTGGCCGCGGCGACGGCAGCTTCGAAGTCTCCCGGCGGGCGGGCGCTGCGGATCTCCGCGTGCGCGGTCGGGTGCGGGTCGAGCATCGGCAGCGGCTGTTCGGAATGCAGCCCCGCCAACCTCGCGCTCAGCGCCGCCGCACGCTCCTCGGCATCGTCGCCCGGCTGGACGACGGCGTTGACGGTGAGGAAGGCGCACTCGCCGCTGCGGCAGAGCGAGAGCTCGGGCAGCACCAGCGAGCCCGGCGAGAGCGAGGACCAGGTCGAGGAGGCGCCGCCCTCGGGGTCGAAGGCGAAGCCGCCCAGCCAGACCGGACCGGCGCCCGCCGGCAGCCCGCGCGGCTCTTCGAGCACGGCATCGCCACCGATCCGCAGGCACTCGCGGGCGACATCGGCGAACCGCGCCTCCCCGCGCGAGGCCGCCTCGTGCGCGACCCCGAGCCCGGCAAGCGCGAATCCCCGATCGGGCTGCTCCCAGCAGAACCAGCGGTCCGAGGCCAGCCGCGAGGCGAAGACCGCCGCGCAGGGATCGGCGACCTCGGCCTCGACCGTGACGCTGACGAGAGTCCGCCGCCCCCGGCCGAGACCCTCCAGAAGCCGAGATTCGATGTCGATGGGCCGAAATGTCGACCCTGGAGCGACTTTTCGGCCCATCGGCCGGGGGCCTACTCCGCGCCTCTTGCTATTGCGATCTCACCCGTTCTGACCATTTCCACCAGGCCGTGGGGGCGGACCATGCGCTCGAAGGCCTCGATCTTGTCGGCCGACCCGGTCACCTCGATCGTCATCGTGCGGCGGGCGACGTCGACGATCTTGGCTCGGAAGATCTCCGCGAACTGGATGATCTCGGCCCGGTTCTCGACCGCCGAGGAGACCTTGAACAGCGCCATCTCCCGCGCCACGGTCTCCTCCGGCTCCATGTCGCGGATCTTCAGCACGTTGATCAGCTTGTGCAGCTGCTTGGTCACCTGGTCGATCGGGTGGACCGCCCCGTCCAGGGTCAGCGTGATCCGCGAGATGCTGGGGTCGTCGGTCGGGCCGACCGCGAGGGTGTCGATGTTGAAACCGCGGCGCGAGAAGAGGCCGGCGACGCGGGCCAGCACGCCCGGCTTGTTCTCGACCAGGATCGAGAGGATGTGCTTGCGGCCGCTCAGCTGCCCTGGCAGGTGCAGGTTCTCGAGTTTGACCAGCTCGGGGGTCCCCGCCTCCATCAGCGCACCGCCCTCGGCGCCTCGACCATGTCGCGGGCGGCGTTGCCCGGCGGGATCATCGGGTAGCAATTCTCCTCCTGGGCGACGCGGACGTCGAGCAGGACCGGGCCGTCGGTCTCCAGCGCCCTGACCATCGTCTCCTCGAGGTCGTCGGAGCTCTCGCAGCGCATGCCGGTGGCGCCGAAGGCCTCGGCCAGCTTCACCCAGTCGGGGCTGGCGCCCATCTCGACCGAGCTGTAGCGACGGTCCCAGAACAGCTCCTGCCACTGGCGGACCATGCCCATGTAGCCGTTGTTCATGAGGAAGACCTTGACCGGGATCTCCTCGGTCACGCAGGTGGCGAGCTCCTGCACGTTCATGATCAGGCTGCCGTCGCCGGCGAGGCAGACGACGTGCTCGTCGGGACAGGCGACCTTGGCGCCGACCGCCGCCGGCAGCCCGAAGCCCATCGTGCCGAGGCCGCCGGAGTTGATCCAGCGGCGCGGCCGGTCGAAGCCGTAGTACTGGGCGGCCCACATCTGGTGCTGGCCGACGTCGGAGGTGACGATCGCCTCGCCCCGGGTTGCCCGGTGCATCGCCTCGACCATGAACTGCGGCTTGATCTCGCCGTCCTTGCCGGGCTCGTAGAAGAGCGGGTGCTCCTGCTGCCAGCCGCGCAGCTGGTTCCACCAGGCCTCGAGCCGGGAGGAGTCGGTCTGCAGCGCCCGGTACTCGCGGGTCAGCTTCGGCAGCACCAGCTTGACGTCGCCGACGATCGGGATGTGGGCGCCGACGTTCTTGGAGATCTCCGCCGGGTCGATGTCGATGTGGATGACCTTGGCGTGCGGGGCGAACTCTTCGAGCTTGCCGGTGATGCGGTCGTCGAAGCGGGCGCCGATGGCGACGATCAGGTCGGCTTTGTCCATCGCGTAGTTGGCGGTGAAGGTGCCGTGCATGCCCAGCATCCCCAGCCAGTTCTCGTTCGAGGCCGGGAAGGCTCCCAGCCCCATCAGGGTCGAGGTGACGGGGAAGCGGTCGGAGGCGGCCAGCTCGCGCAGCTCCTCGGCGGCGTTGGCGTTGACAACGCCGCCGCCGGTGTAGAAGATCGGCCGCCGCGCGTTGGCCAGCGCCTTGGCGGCGATCCGGATCTGTTTGATGTTGCCCTCGGTCGAGGGCTTGTAGCCGGGCAGCTCGACCGGCTCGGTCCGCGGCTGGTAGTCGATGTCGGCCCGCGAGAGGTCCTGCGGGATGTCGAGCAGCACCGGCCCCGGCCGCCCGGTCGAGGCGACGTGGAAGGCCTCGTGCACGTACTCGGGGATCTGGCGCGCGTCGGTGACCTGGAAGGAGTGCTTGACGAAGGGCAGCGTCGCCCCCAGGATGTCGGCCTCCTGGAAGCCGTCGGTGCCGATCAGGTCGGTCCGCACCTGGCCGGTGATGAAGACGGTCGGGACCGAGTCGAGCATCGCATCGGCGATCGCCGTGACCAGGTTGGTCGCGCCCGGCCCGGAGGTGGCGAAGGCGACCCCGACCCGGCCCGATGCCTTGGCGTAGCCCTCGGCGGCGTGGCCGCCGCCCTGCTCGTGGCGGACCTGGACGTGGCGGAAGTCGGCGTCGACGAGGGCGTCGTAGGTCGGCAGGTTCGCCCCGCCGGGGATCCCGAAGACGTCCTTGACGCCCTCGGCCTTGAGCGATTCCATCAGCGTGTCCGCGGCTCTCATCGGACTGGCGATGGTACCAGCGGCGCTACGCCTGGCCAGCAGGCGATTTTGCCGGGTTCCAGCGAGTATGCGGGTCGATCGAGCCCTCGATCGCGTTCGCCTTGTAGCGCTCGATGACGTGGATCATCGACTCGACCAGCTCCTCGCCCAGCAGGGTCGGCTCGAGGCCGAGGTCGAGCAGCTTGGTGTGGACCGCGTTGTAGTAGTGCTCTTCCTTCTCGACCCGCGGGTTCTCGCAGTGCTGGATCTCGACCGCGTAGCCGAGGTGCTCGCCGGCGTGCTGGACCAGCTCGGCGAGCTCCAGCACCGAGAACTGCTCGGTGAACTGGTTGAAGACGCGGAACTCGCCGCGCTCGGCCGGGTTCGGCGACGGCCAGCTCGACGCAGGCGATGGTGTCGCGGATGTTGAGGAAGCCGCGGGTCTGGTGGCCGGCGCCGTAGACGGTCAGCGGATGGCCGATCACCGCCTGCACGCAGAAGCGGTTGAGCACGGTGCCGAAGATCTCGTCGTAGTCGAAGCGGGTGATCAGGCGCTCGTCGCCGGCGGTCTCGTCGGTCTCGATCCCGTAGACGACGCCCTGGTTCAGGTCGGTCGCGCGCAGGCCCCAGATCCGGCAGGCGAAGTGGATGTTGGTCGAGTCGTGGACCTTGGAGCAGTGGTAGAGCGAGGCCGGCAGCTTCGGGAAGGGCAGGGTGTCCCTGCGGCCCTTGTGCTCGATCTCGATGTAGCCCTCCTCGATGTCGATGTCGGGCTGGCCGTACTCGCCCATCGTCCCCAGCTTGACCAGGTGGCAGTCGGGGACGTGGTCGCGGATCGCGAAGAGCAGGTTGAGGTTGCCGATCACGTTGGCGTGCTGGGTCTCGACCGCCTTCTGGCGCGAGGCCATCGAGTAGGGGGCCGAGGCCTGCTGGCCGTAGTGGACGACCGCCTCGGGCACGGTCTCGGCGACGACCTCGTCGAGGAAGTCGCCGTCCTCGATCGGGCCGACGTAGCTGCGGATCTCCTTGCCGGAGAGCTCCCGCCAGGCGGCGATCCGCCGCTCGAGCGGCTCGATCGGCGTCAGCGAGCCGGTCCCGGCTTCCTCGTGCCAGCGGCGGCGCGAGAAGTTGTCGACGACGGAGACCTCGTGGCCGCCGGCCGAGAAGCGCAGCGCCGTCGGCCAGCCCAGGTAGCCGTCACCCCCGAGGATGAGGATTCGCATAGGAGGCGGCAGCTTAGTTGACGGGAACGATGCCCAGCGCCTTTGGAGACGCTGTCCTCGTTTTTGGAGACGCTGTCCTCCGCATAGCATCCGGGCGATGGGAAACGGGCTGGCGGCGCGCAATGGGGGTCGGGTGGGCCTCGCCGCACTGGTCGCGATCCTGCTGCTGGGAGTCGGCCTGAGGGTCGGCGAGGCCTGGGAAGGCCGGGCGCCCGTCTACGACGCAGCGGCCTACGCGAGGATCGCCGCCAACCTCGATCGGGGCGACGGCTTCACCGCCGGCGCGGCGGCGACCCAGCCGTCGAGCAACTACTCCCCCGGCCTGCCACTGCTGGCAGCGGGCATCTACGAGGCGACGGGCGGCGTCCACGAACGCACGGCGCGCGTGATCCTCGCGCTTCTCGGCAGTCTCTCGATCCTTTTCGCGTACATGATCGGATATCGCCTGCGCCGCTCGATGCTTTTTGCCCCCTCCAGTGGGGCAAATGCATCGAGCGGCGTGGTGGCGGGGTTGATCGGGGCGGCGGCGGTGGCGATCTACCCCGCCCTGCTCGAGTACCAAGGCATGCTGATGTCGGAGCCGCTGGCGGCGACCCTGCTCTCGGCGTCGGTCCTCGCGATCTTCTGGGCAAGCGATGCGAGACAGACCCACCCGCTCCTCAGGTGGTTGCTGCCAGGCATCCTGCTCGGAGCCTTGGCGATGGTGCGACCAGAGTATCTGGGCGTCGCCAGCTTGCTCGGAGCCGTTGTGTTCGCCAGCAGGGTCAGGGACGACTGGCGGGCGGCGCTGGCCCGGGCGGCGATCCTGCTGGGTGGGGTCGCCCTCGTCATCGCCCCCTGGACGGTCCGCAACGCCGAGGCGCTCGGCCGCTTCGTGCCGATCTCGACCGGCGGCGGCCAGGTGCTCTTCGCCGGCACCTACCTGCCCTCCGGCGGCGACCCGGAAAGGGTCGGCGCCGAGGTCGTGGCCCGCCACCCGGGGATCTTCGCCCCGGCCGACGCCCGGCGCCTGCGCCTGGAGCAGATCCTCGCCCGACTCGCTGCCGCCCGTCATCCCCGGCTCGAAACCGACCAGGCGCTCTCGCGGATGGGCCGCGAACAGCTCTGGGACGACGTCTCCGAAGAGCCGCTCGAATTCGCCGGCTTCCTCGCCGCCAAGGTCGGCCGCATCTGGTCCCACGGCCCGCGCGACGTGATGCGGAGGCCGGTTTGGGAGGCGCTGCACTGGGCGCTCGTCGCCCTCGGCCTGCTCGGCCTCTGTCTGCTGGCATGGAGGCGCCGCTGGGAGGCGCTGGTTCTGACCACGATCTTCCTCTCCATCACGGCGCTCAGCGCCGTTCTCGTTGCCTCGCCCCGGCGGGTGCTGGTGATGTTGCCCCTTGTCGCCGCCCTCGCCGGGGTCGGCTCGACCTGGCTCTGGGATCGGCCCGCGTCGCGTCGCTCGACGCATTCAGCCGGTCCCAGCCGGCAAAATCGATCGAGCGGCGAGAGCACGGGTAGCCTGAGCCGGCCTTGAACGCCGTCGCCGACCGGTTCCGTGCGCTTCCCGTCCGCTACGGGAGGACGACGCTGGTCCTGCTGGCGCTGATCGCGTTGGTCGGGCTCTGCGCCCGTGCCTACGTAGTCGTCAAGCCGGTGGCCAACCCGGCCGACGACTCCCATGCCTACTACGCGCTCTCCAAGGCGCTGTACGAGGAAGGGAGCTTCGGCGGGCCCACCTTCCACGACTCCAGCGACTGGTCGCCGGGGGCGCCGCTGCTCTACGCCGCCAGCTTCTACGCGACCAGCGGCGCCCGCGAAGGCACGGCGCGGATCGTCGAGGCGCTGATGGGGGTCGCCGCGATCCTCGTCGTCTTCCTGCTCGGCGAGCGCCTCGGCGGCCGCTGGACGGGCTTACTGGCGGCCCTTGCCGTCGCCGTCTACCCCCCGTTCATCCACTCCACCGGCGAGCTGATGAGCGAGCCTCCCGCCATCCTCACCCTGCCGGCGGCGGTCCTGGCTTTTCTCTGGGCAAGCGACGGCCTGGCGGGCGCTCCCTCGCGCGCCAGGTGGCTGCTCCCTGGCCTGTTGTTCGGCCTGACCGCGATGTTCCGGCCCGAGTACCTGTTGGTCGGCGCCGCCTTCGTCGTCTTGGCCGCGATTCGTGTCGGCCACCTGGAAGCGCTCGTTGCTCGTAGCCCTGTGGGCGACAAGCGACGAACGCTTGGCTCGATCTGGGCCTGGAGGCCGGGGCTGGCCAGCGCGGCCCTGCTCTGTGTGGGCCTGCTGCTGCCGATCGTGCCCTGGACGATCCGCAACGTCGACGTGCTCGGCCGGGTGGTGCCGATCTCGACCGGCAGCGGCAAGGCGCTCTACGTCGGCACCTTCCTCCCCGCCGACGGCGAATACCAGCGGGTCAAGGCGCTCCTCTACGAACGCTACGACCACAAGTCGCTGCCGCCGAACTCCGAAGCGCTGAACGAAGTCAACCCGACGCCGCTCTTCGACCGCGTCGCCGCACGCTACCCGGACCTGCCGCGCGACTCCGCCCTCGGCAAGATCGGCAAGCAGAACTTCTCCAGGTACTTCGGCGAAGACCCGCTCGGCTACCTGGGGATGACCGCCCGCAAGGTCGGACGGATGTGGAGCAGCGGCGTCGGCGAAGCGATGAGCAGCGGCCTCGGGCGGGCGCTGCAGATCGTCGTCGTCGCCCTCGGCCTGGCCGGCTTTGTCCTGCTGGGGCGCCGCCGCTCCTGGTGGGAGCTGGTGGCGCTGGCGACGCCGATCGTCCTCGTCACCATCGTCGGCGCCGTCTCGCTGGCCGCCCCGCGCCGCAACGAGGTGCTGATGACGCTGGTCTTTCCGCTCGCCGCCCTTACCCTGTCCAGCGCCGCCTCGGCCCTATCCTCTGCCGGCCGATGGTCCCCCGAGCAGGCATCTTCCCCGCCGAACTGACCGCGCTGCGCAGCGCCGGTCTGCTGATCGGCGCTGCGATCGTGCTCTACGCCATCCTGCGCCGGCGCTCGCTGCGCAACGTCGACGTGCTGATCCTGCTCGTCGCCGGCCTCGGCCTGATGCTGGTCTCCGGCACCGAAATCACCGACAAGCTGCTCTCCGCCTTCTCCTTCGAAAAGGGCAACGGCGGCCGCATCCTCGGCCTCGCCGTCTTCGCCATCTTCATCCTCTTCCTGCTGATCCTGCGGGCGCTCTCGCAGGCGGCGCGCAACTCGCGCCAGCTCTCGGCCGCGCTGGAGGGCCTGGCCTGGGAGGAGTTCCGCCAGGCCAAGCTGCCGCAGCGCTTCCGCGGCAAGGTCGCGATCCTCGTCCCCGCTTACAACGAGGCCGAGAACATCGGCCACGTGCTCGACCAGATGCCGACCCAGGTCTGCGGGGTGGCGACCGAGGTGCTGGTCGTCGACGACGGCTCCCGCGACGGCACCGGCGACGTCGCCGCCGCCCACGGCGCCGCGGTCGCCCGCCACGTCACCAACCGCGGCGGCGGCGCCGCCCTGCGCACCGGCTACCGGCTGATGGTCGAATCCGGCGCCGAGGTGGTCGTCACCCTCGACGCCGACGGCCAGCACCTGCCAGCGGAGATGGAGCGCCTGGTCAAGCCGGTGCTCGACGGCGAGGTCGACGTCGCCCACGGCTCCCGCGTGCTCGGCCACGCCGACCGCAACCACTTCGCCCGCGAGCTCGGCATCGTCTTCTTCAACCGCCTCGTCTCGCTGATCACCCGCACCCACGTCACCGACTGCTCCAACGGCTACCGC
This sequence comes from uncultured Solirubrobacterales bacterium, assembly GCA_963785775.1. GTDB lineage: Bacteria > Actinomycetota > Thermoleophilia > Solirubrobacterales > 70-9 > VAYN01. Next base: position 37,992 of record CAWAWH010000005.1, read on the forward strand.
GCCGTCCGCACCACCGTGCTCCCCCAGTTGGTCCTGCGCCAGGAGCAGTTCCACACCTCCGAGTTCATGATCGAGGCGATCAAGCGCGGCATCCCCGCCAAGGAGATCCCGATCACGGTCGAACAGCGCCTGCACGGCCACTCCAAGAAGCCGGCGGTCTTCCGCTACGGGGTGGGCTTCGCCAACGCGATCGTGCGAACCTGGCTCAGGTAGGGGGCGGGCTCCCCTATCGCACACCGGGGTGCCGGACCGCCGCCGGGTCGGGAAGGTAGAGGTCGGTGCCGCAGCGAGGGCAGACCTGGACGTAGAGCTTGAGGTCCTTGTGGCACTTCGGGCACTGGCGTTCGGGTTCGTCCTTCTCGACCCGGTAGAGGATCACGGCGACGAGGCCGAGAATGGGCAGGACGGCGCCGACCAGGAACCAGACGAAGAAGGAGCTGCCCTTGCTCCTGCCGATGATGGCAGTGGCGAGGCCGAAGAAGAAGACGATGACCAGGTACTCCATGGCTCCATTCTGGCGCTAGAGCAACTGCTTGGGATGGCCGATCGAGCCGACCTCGGAGATGTCGCGGCGGAACGGCAGGCCGGCGGTCCAGTCGAGCACGGCACGGGCCTTGCGGGCGGCGCCCGGGATCTGGCTCATGTGGTAGGTCCGGGCCAACCACCAGGCCGGGAAGCCGCGGAAGGTGCGGCCGCCGATCCGGCCCACTGCCTTGTAACGGCCGAGGTTCACGAACGAGGCTTCGCTGCGGTACTCGAACCGCTGCGTCGTGCCGATCCCGAGCTCGGCGGCGATGTTTCGGGCCGCCACCGGTCCCTGGCGGACGGCGTGCTGGGCGGTCGGCGGGCAGATGCCGCCGCGTGGGTCGGGAGCGGCGGCGCAGTCGCCGATCGCCCAGACCGAGTCGAGGCCCTCGACCCGCAGGTGGTCGTCGACCGGCACGCGGCCGCGCTCGTCCAGGGGCAGGTTGAGGTCGCGGAGGACCGGCTGCGGGGCGACGCCGGCGGTCCAGACGACGGTGCCGGTCGGCAGCGTCTCGCCGCTGGAGAGGCGGGCGGAGTCGGGGCCCACCTCCTCCAACGTCGCCTCCAGGCGGATGTCGATGCCGCGCCCGCGCAGCTCGCGCAGGGCGTAGTCGGCGAGCTGGGGATCGATCTCCGGCAGGACCCGATCGGTCGCCTCGACCAGCACCCAGCGCATCCCGTGCAGGCGGGCCCGCGGGTAGCTCTCCATCGCGTCGGCGGCGAAGTCCTGCAGCTCGGCCAGCGCCTCGAGGCCGGCGTAGCCGCCGCCGACGAAGACGTAGGTGAGCAGGCGGTCGCGGCGGGCCGGGTCCTCGGTCGCGTTGGCTTCCTCCAGCGTCTCGACCACGTGGTTGCGCAGCCAGATCGCGTCGGCCAGGCCCTTGAAGCCGATCGCGTGCTCGGCCAGGCCGGGCACCGGCAGGACCCGCGAGACCGATCCCAGCGAGAGCAGCAGCTGGTCGTAGGGCAGCGTCTCGACCTCGCCGTACTTGGCCCGCAGCTCGACGGTCTTGGCCTCCGGGTCGTGGCCGACGATCGAGCCCAGCCGCAGGTAGGTCCGCTTCAGCATGTCCCGCAGCGGCGTCACCACGTGCCGCGGCTCCAGCGTCCCCGCCGCGGCCTCTGGGAGGAACGGCGTGTAGAGCATGAAGTTGGTCTCGTTGACCAGCACCAGCCGCGCCGACTGCCGCGGCATCGTCTTCTCCAGCTCCCGCGCAGCCGCCAGGCCGCCAAACCCACCCCCGGCGATGACGACGTTCCAGGCCATGTGGCCACGGTAGCACTTTGTGACAATTTGTTACAAAGTGTCGGAAGGCACTAAGCGCTGCGGGGGGAGTCGGGAGGCCCTCCCGACTCCCCTACAGGCCCAGCTGCTGGCGGATCAGGCGGTTGACCTCGCCGCCGTCGGCTCGCCCCTTGGTCTCGCGCATGACGGCGCCGACGATGGCGCCGATCGCCTTCTGGTTGCCGGCGCGGATCTGCTCGCCGGCCTCGGGGTTGGCCTCGACTGCGGCGGCGACTATCGACTCCAGCTCGCCGCTGTCGGCGATCTGGGCGAGGCCCTCGCGCTCGACGATCGCGGCCGGGTCGCCACCCTCGGCGACCAGCGCCGCGAGCACGGTCTTGCCGCTGCCGTGGGAGATCTTCTTTTCCTGGACCAGTGCGATCAGGGCCGCGAGGGCGTCCGGCTCGACCCTGGAGTCGGCAGCGGAGACGTCCTCGCCACCCTGGCGCAGCGCGGCCGCCAGCTCTCCCGTAACCCAGTTGGCGACGACCTTGGGCTCGACCCCCTCGGCGGCGTCCGCCGTGCGCTCGAAGTAGCCCGCCGTCGCCGGGTCGGTCGCCAGCGTCGCGGCGACGTCCGCCGCCAGACCCAGCCCGACGTAGCGCTCGATCCGCGCCGCCGGCAGCTCCGGCAGCGCCTCGCGGGCCTCGCGCAGCATCCGCTCGGTCGGCGCCAGCGGCACCAGGTCGGGCTCGGGGAAGTAGCGGTAGTCGTGGGCCTCCTCCTTCGAGCGCAGCGAGGTGAGGCTGCCGCTGGCGGGGTCGAAGTGGAGCGTCTCCTGTTCCACGGTCCCCCCCTCCCCGATCAGCTCGCGCTGGCGCTCCAGCTCGGCTTCTACCCCGCGCTGGAGGAAGCGGAAGCTGTTCATGTTCTTCAGCTCGGTCTTGACGCCGAGCTGCTTGGATCCGGCCGGGCGCACGGAGACGTTGGCGTCGACCCGCAGGCTCCCCTCCTCCATGTTGACGTCGGAGACGCCGAGCTGGCGCACCGTCTCGCGCAGCAGCCGCGCCCACTCCGCCGCTTCGGCGGCGCCGCGCAGGTCCGGCTCGGTGACGATCTCGACCAGCGGCGTGCCGCCGCGGTTGAAGTCGACCAGCGAGGCGCCGGAGCCGTGGATCCGGCCCGACTCGCCGACGTGGATCATCTTCGCCGCGTCCTCCTCGAGGTGGGCGCGGTGGATGCGGACGTCGCCCAGCTTGCCGTTGCTGGCGAGCGGGATGTCGTACTGGCTGATCTGGTAGGCCTTCGGATTGTCCGGGTAGAAGTAGTTCTTGCGGTGGAAGATCGAGCGCGGCGCCACCTCGCACTCCAGCGCCGCGGCAATCTGCAGCGCGTAGAGGATCGCCTGTTCGTTCGGTACCGGCAGCACGCCGGGATGGGCGAGGCAGATCTGGCAGGTGTGGACGTTGGGCGCGTCGCCGAAGGAGAGCTCGCAGCCGCAGAACATCTTCGTCCTCGTCGCCAGCTGGACGTGGATCTCCAGCCCGATCACCGCCTCCAGCTCAGCCACCGACGCCCTCCGGCCTGGTCTTGAAGCCGAGCGACTGCTCGAGCGCGTAAGCCGCCTCCAGCAGCCCCTGCTCGCCGAAGGCGGGGGCGGCGATCTGGAAGCCGACCGGCAGCTCCGGGCCGCCGCCTCCCGGTTCGGCCAGGCCCGCGGGGATCGAGATCGCCGGGATGCCCGCCAGGCTCATCGGCACCGTGAAGAAGTCGTTGAGGTACATCGAAAGCGGGTCGTCGGTCTTCTCGCCCAGCTTGAACGCGACCGAGGGCGAGGTCGGGGTGACCACGAAGTCGACCTTGGCGAAAGCAGCTTCGAAGTCCTCGGCAATCCGAGTCCGGACCTTCTGCGCCTGGCCGTAGTAGGCGTCGTAGTAGCCGGAGGAGAGCGCGTAGGTGCCGAGCATGATCCGCCGCTTCACCTCCGCCCCGAAGCCCTCGGCCCGGGTCGTCTCGTACATCTCCAGCAGGTCGCCGTCGCCGCCGGAGCGCATCCCGTAGCGGACGCCGTCGTAGCGGGCGAGGTTGGATGAGGCCTCGGCCGGAGCGATCACGTAGTAGGCGGAGATGCCGTGCTCGGCATTTGGCAGCGAGATTTCCTCGACCTCGCCGCCGAGCTCTTCGATCCGCTTCAAGGTCGCTTCGAAGACCTCGCGCACGCCGCTGTCGAAGACGTGGCGCGTGAGGTCGTTGGGCACGCCGAAGCGCAGGCCCTCGAGGCTCTCCCGGCTGGGCAGGACGACCCCGCCCGCGATCCCGACCGAGGTCGAGTCGCAGGCGTCGCGGCCCTGCATCGCCTCCAGCAGCAGCGCCGCGTCGCTGACGTCGCGAGTGAACGGCCCGCACTGGTCGAGCGAGGAGGCGAAGGCGATCATCCCGTAGCGGGAGATCGCGCCGTAGGTGGGCTTGAGGCCGACGATCCCGCAGAGCGCGGCGGGCTGGCGGATCGAGCCGCCGGTGTCGGTGCCGATCGCGCAGGGGGCGAGACCGCCGGCGACCGCCGCCGCCGAGCCACCGGAGGAGCCGCCGGGAACGCGGCCGCGGTCCCAGGGGTTGAGCACCGGGCCGTAGGCCGAGTTCTCGTTCGAGGAGCCCATCGCGAACTCGTCCATGTTGGTCTTGCCGAGCACCCGGGCGCCGGCGGCGTCGAGGCGGCGCACCGCGGTCGCCGTGTAGGGCGGCAGGTAGCCCGCGAGGATCCGTGAGCCGGCCGTCGTCGGCATCCCCTCGGTGCAGAAGATGTCCTTGACCGCGACCGGGATGCCCCCGAGCGGCCCATCCATCGCCTGGTGGTCGACGGGGTGCTCGACCCGGTGCAGGTAGGCATTGAGATCGTCGCCGGCGGCCGCCTCCTGCCAGGCGGCGAAGCATTCCTCGGCCGAGAGCTCGGTGGCGGCGATCCGCGCCGCCGCTTCGGCGACGGTCAGCTCGAGTATCCCGGCCATCAGGCGTCGGCCTGCGGCGAGGGGACGCGGAAGGCGCCGTCGACCGTTTCCGGCGCGGAGGCCAGGGCCACCTCGGGCGCCAGGCTCGGCCGCGGCTCGTCGGCCCGCAGCACGTTCTCCAGCTCGACCACGTGGCTCGTCGGCGCCACCCCCTCCAGGTCCAGCTTCCCGATCCGATCCACGTGCTCGAGAATTCCCGACAACTCCCCCGCCATCCTCTCGACCTCCTCCTCAGACAGCCGCAGCCGCGCAAGCCTCGCCACGTGCAGCACCTGATCCCGGTCGATCATCGGCGGGATTCTAAGCGGCGGACAACTGGCTGCCCAGCCAGTTATTGTCCCGCCGATGCAGGGACCGGCAGCAGAGCGCTTCGTGGCCGTCAGCCTGCGCCTGCTAGCCCTCAGCTTCGCCGTCGTCGGCCTCCTCTTCATCGCCGTCCCCAACGGCACCCTCGACGTGATCTCCGACTTCGGCGAATGGCTCGGCAACCACACGCGCGCGCCGCACGGCGACGAGCAGCTCTGGCTCTCGCTCGGCTTCGCCTACATGGTCGTCATCACCGGCATCTGCCTGGTCGTGCAGACCGACGTCGTCCGCTACCGGGCGCTGCTGCTCGTGCTCGCCGCCGGCAAGACCGCCTCGTCCCTGGCCACGCTGGGCTTCTTCGTCTTCGACGAACAGGTCTTCGCCTACCTGCTCAACTTCCTGCTCGACGGCTCGCTGGTCCTGATCGCGCTCGGGCTCTGGGCCCTGGCAGGTCGCATCGGCCGCCCCGTCGACCCCGGTTGACAGCGCGCGCCAGGGCTTTCGGCCGCTGAGCAGCGCACCCTGAGCGCGATCTGCGCGGCGATGGCGCCGGGCATCGACGGCCTGCCCGCGGCCGAGCGCGACGTCAACGTCTCCGGCCCGGTCGCCGGCTTCCTCACCTCGGTCTCGCCGCGGGTGCTGGCGCGGCTGAAGCTCGGCCTGCGCGCCTTCGAGTGGCTCCCCTTCCCCTGGCGCTTCAGCCGCCTCGACCCGGCCGCCCGGGAAGACTTCCTGCACAGGCTGGAGGGCTCGCGGCTCTCCCTCCACCACGACCTGCTGCTGATGGCGAAGCTCTTCGCAACCCTCGGCTACGCGGTGACGCCCGAGGTCGAGGAGCGGATCGGGTTCGGGATCGGCTGCGCCCTCGCCGACGGCTCGCTGCCCGAGCCCGCCGGCAGCCTCGGCGACACCGAGCCGCCCGGCGAAGACGAGGACTGCGACGTCGTCATCGTCGGCTCCGGCGCCGGCGGCGCCGTCGCGGCGGCGACGCTGGCCGAGGCCGGCCTCGACGTGATCGTGCTCGAGGCCGGCGCCCACTACGACCGCGAGAGCTACCCGAGCGACCCGCTCGAGGCGATCGCCGAGCTCTACCGCGACGGCGGCCTCACCATCGCCGAAGGCAAGCCGCCGATCCCGGTCCCGGTCGCCAGGGTCGTCGGCGGCACCACCGTAATCAACTCCGGCACCTGCTTCCGCGCTCCCGGCGCCGTGCTGGAGAGCTGGAAGCAGCGCTTCGGCATCGCCTGGGCCGGCGACCTCGACTCCGACTACGCCGAGGCCGAGGAGTTCCTCCGCGTCACCCGGCTCGACCCCGAGCGGATGGGCCGCAACGGCCAGCTGGCGATGGAGGGCGCGGCGGCGATCGGCGCCAGCGGCGGCCCGATCCACCGCAATGCCGGCAGCTGCGTGCAGTGCAGCTCCTGCCCCTTCGGCTGCGAGATCGACGCCAAGCGCGGCATGCACGTCAGCTACCTGCCCCGCGCCGTCGCCGCCGGGGCGCGGATCCGCGCCAGGGTCCAGGTCGAGCGGGTCCTGACCGAGGACGGCCGCGCGATCGGCGTCGCCGGCTCGACCCGCGCCGGCGGGCGGCGGCGCGCCTTCACGGTGCGGGCGCGCCGCGCCACGATCGTCGCCGGCGGCGCCCTCGGCACGCCGGAGCTGCTGCAGCGCTCCGGGCTCGGCGGCCGCCAGGTCGGCCGCAACCTCCACATCCACCCTGCCTGCTGGGTCGGCGCCCGCTACGGCGAGGAGGTGCGCGGCTGGGACGGCGTCATGCAGAGCTACTACGTCGACGAGTGGGAGCGGAGCGGCATCCTGCTCGAGGCGACCTTCACCCCGCTCGCCTTCGGCGGCGCCTGGCTGCAGGGCGCCGGCCGCGCCCACCAGGAAGCGATGCTCGACTTCGGCCACATCGGCTCGATCGGCGTCCACCTCTCCGACTCCTCCTCCGGCCGGGTCGGGCTCGGCGCCGAGGGCTCCCTGCGCGCCAGCTACAGGCTGACCCGCGACGACGCCGGCCGCCTCGCCTACGGCATCGCCCGCGCGGCCGAGATCCACTTCGCCGCCGGGGCGAGCGAGGTCTACCCGAACATCGCCCGCGTCGGCGTCCTGCGACCGCAGGACCTGGCCGAGTTCGAGGCGACCACCTTCAAGCCCTCGGAGCTGCGCCTGGAGGCCTTCCACCCGATGGGCACAGCCCGCATCGCCGCCGACCCCGCCGAGGGCGCCTGCGCCGCCGACGGCTCCGTCAACGGCACCCGCAACCTCTACGTAGCCGATGCCTCCCTCTTCCCCACCTCGGTTGGCGTCAACCCGATGATGACCGTCATTGCCTTCTCCAAGCAGATAGCGCGAGGAGTCGCCACCGGTTCCTCCTCGTAGCCCTCCCCTCAGAGAGCTAACTGCTAGGAGGAGGGGGCGGAGGCGGAGGCGTGCCACCACTTTGTGGGGGTGGCGGAGGCGGCGCGCCGCCGCCCGACAGCTTGTCGGCGGTGTCGCTGAAGCTGGAGCCCTCTTCCTGCATGGCGCGGTAGCCACCGTAGGCGACGCCGGCGGCGGCGATCAGGCCGAGGAAGATGCCGAATTCGAGCGTGCCGTCGACGGAGACGCCGCCGAAGCTGCCGAAGCTCGGCGGGTCGACGATGCGGAAGAGGACGAGCAGCACCGAGATGCCGCCGAGCACGGCGACGGCGACGTTCATCGAGACCGGCGGCTCGTAGTCGGAGTCGCTGAGACGGAGGAAGACGTTGACCAGGGCGACGACGATCGCAATCACGAGGACGATCGGGATGAATTCGAGCGCGTCCCAGGCGCTGCCGCCGGCTCCCGGCACCGAGCCCGAGAATCCACCGCCCGAGACTTCGACGCCGAACCAGTCGAAGAACATGAATATGAAGAGCAGGACAGCCGATGCCCCGGCGATCTTCTCTCCGGTGTTGAGCTTGTCTACGTCCATCTGCATATCCCTCCGTGGAAGCTTGGCCGGTCGAGGCCGACCCTATACCCGCTTCCGGCCTATTCGGCGGGCAAATGGCCGACCCTTCTATGCCGGCGCGGACAGCGTGCTGGCGCGCGCGGCCTGCAAGGTGTTGACCAGCAGCATCGCCCGTGTCATCGGCCCGACGCCGCCGGGAACCGGGGTGATCGCGGCAGCCACCTCCTTGACCGCATCGAAGTCGACGTCGCCCACAAGGCCCGACTCGGTGCGGTTGGTGCCGACGTCGATCACGGTCGCTCCCGGGCGGACCATCTCGGCGGTGACGAGGCCTGGCGAACCGGCGGCGGCGATCAACACGTCGGCCTCACGACATACCGCGGCCAGGTCGCGGGTATGGGAGTGGCACTGGGTGACGGTGGCGTTGGCGGCGAGCAGCAGCGCGGCGACCGGCTTGCCAACCAAGATGGATCGCCCAAGAACGACCGCGCGGGCGCCCTCGAGGTCTACCTCCGCCTCGCGCAGCAGCTCCATCACTCCCAACGGCGTACAGGAGGCAAACGCCCCCTCGCGTCCCTGGGTGAGCAGGCCGGCGCTGAGAGGGGTAAGCCCGTCGACGTCCTTGGCCGGATCGATCAGCGATATCAGCGGATCCTGATCGAGATGCCCCGGCAGGGGAATCTGAAGCAGGATGCCGTGGACCCGCACATCCTCGTTGAGGGAGCGGATCAAACCGGCGAGCTCCTCCTGAGAGACATCGCCGCCAGGCTCGTGGTGGAAGGATTCGATCCCGACCTCGGCCGAGTCTTCCCGCTTCATCCGCACGTATATCTCCGAAGCCGGATCGTCGCCGACCAGGATCGTCGCCAGGCCCGGCGGCGTGGCCATCTCGGCGACCTCGCGCGCCACCCGCTCGCGGATTCGCGTCGCGACCGCTTTGCCGTCGATCACCCTCGCCGCCATACCGCTACCGCTTCCGGATCGGCGCGTAGTCGGCCATCAGCTTGCGCTCGGAGCCGTCGCCGGAGAAGCGGACGACGACGACCCCCCCGGGCTCGACCGCGGTGACGACGCCGTCGCCGAAGCTGGCGTGGACGACGTCGTCGCCGGTCTGCATTTCCAGCGCCGGCCCGGGGTCGAGCGGCTGGGCGGGATCGGCGCCGCCCGCCGAGGGCGTTCCAGGACACCCCGCCGGCCCCTACCGCGGCCTTCTGGTGGCGCTCGACCAGCTCCGCCGGCAGCTCGTCGATGAAGCGCGAGGGCAGGTTGTGCTCGGCCCGCCCGAACAGGCGCCGCTCGCGCGCCCAGGTCATGTAGAGGCGCTCGCGGGCGCGGGTGATGGCGACGTAGCAAAGCCGCCGCTCCTCTTCCTCGCCGCCCTCTTCCAGCGCCCGCATGTGCGGGAAGGCGCCGTCCTCGCAACCGACCACGAAGACCGCGTCGTACTCGAGGCCCTTGGCGTTGTGCAGGGTCATCAGCGTCACCAGCTGCTCCTCGGCCTGGATCGAGTCCTGGTCGGAGACGAGCGAGACCTGCTGCAGGAACTCCTCCAAGGGCGGCGTCTCGCTCGCGCCCTCGCGCTCGCGGTTGAGGTCGAACTCGGCGGCGACGCCGACCAGCTCTTCGAGGTTCTCGGCCCGCCCCTCGGCCTCGACCGTGCGCTCGGCCGCCAGCGCTTCCAGGTAGCCGCTCTCGCTCAGCACGGCCTCCAGCACCGCCGCCACCGGTGAGGACTCGGCCCGCGCCCGCAGCCCCTCCATCGTCTCGTAGAAGCGGGAGACGGCCTTGATCGCGGCGGCGCTCAGCCCGGGCACGTCCTCGGCCCGTTCCATCACCTCCCAGATCGTCAGCCCGGCCGTGTTCGCGTAGGCGGCGAGCCGGCCCTGGCTGGTGTTGCCGATCCCCCGCCGCGGCGAGTTGACGATCCGGGCGAAGGAGACCTGATCGGCGGGATTGACCAGCAGGCTGAGGTAGGCAACGGCGTCCTTGATCTCCGCCCGCTCGTAGAACTTGGTGCCGCCGATCACCTGGTAGGGCAGCTCGAAGCGAACCAGGGTGTCCTCCAGCACCCGGCTCATCGCGTTGGTCCGGTAGAAGACGGCGACGTCGGAGCGCGCCACCCCGTGCTCCTCCCCCAGCCGCTCGATCTCCGCCGCCACCCAGCGCGCCTCCTCGTGCTCGTCGCCGAGCTCGGCGAGCTGAACCGGCTCTCCGCCCTCTTTCTCGGTCCAGAGCCGCTTCGGCCGCCGCTCGCGGTTGCGCTCGACGACGGCGTTGGCGGCGGAGAGGATGGTCTGGGTCGAGCGGTAGTTCTGCTCGAGCTTGACCGAGGCGGCCTCGGGGAAGTCGTGCTCGAAGTCGAGGATGTTGCGGATGTCGGCGTGGCGGAAGCCGTAGATCGACTGGTCGTCGTCGCCGACCACCATCAGGTTGCCGTGGTCGGCGGCAAGCAGCTGCAGCAGGCGGTACTGGGCGTGGTTGGTGTCCTGGTACTCGTCGACGAGGACCTGGCGGAAGGTGCGGCGCCAGCGCTCGCGCACCTCCTCGAACAGCTCCAGCGCGTTGACCGTCCGCACCAGCAGGTCGTCGAAGTCCATCGCGTTGGCTTCCAGCATCCGTTTCTCGTAGAGCGGGAAGGCCTCGGCGACGACCTCCTCGAAGAGGCTGCCCTGAGTGTCCGCGTACGCGCCGGCGTCGATCAGCTGGTTCTTGGCGCCGGAGATCTTGGTCTTGATCGCCCGCGCCGGGTAGCGTTTCGGGTCGACCCCGAGCTCGCGCATCGCCCGCTTCAGCATCCGCAGCGAGTCCGACTCGTCGTAGATCGTGAAGCCGCGCGAGTAGCCGAGCCGCTCGGCGTCGGCCCGCAGCATCCGCGCGCAGGCCGAGTGGAAGGTCGTCACCCACATCGCCCGCACCGAGCTGCCGATCAGCCGGCCGACCCGCTCGCGCATCTCCGCCGCCGCCTTGTTGGTGAAGGTGATCGCCAGGATCTCCCCCGGCCTGGCCCGGCCGGTGGCGAGCAGGTAGGCGATCCGGTGGGTCAGGACCCGGGTCTTGCCGGAGCCCGCCCCGGCCAGCACCAGCAGGGCCCGTCGCCGGCCTCGACCGCCTCGCGCTGGGGCGGGTTCAGCCCCGAGAGCAGCCGCTCGACGCGGTCGGCGCCGACCTCCGTGGGCGCGGCGCCGGAGCCGGGCTGGCCTTCCGGCGGAGTCTCGAACTGAGCCTGAAAGGTCACCCGCCGAGCATAGCCAGGCGCTCGGCGGGCGCTAGCCGGTCTCAGGTGCCTACTTGGCGCAGCCTTCGGCGAGTTCTTCGATCGGAGTCGAGTTGCCGCTGAGGATGATTTCTTCGATTTCTGCCTGCGGCATTTCTTCGATCCCTTCGACGATGCAGCTCGTCTGCTTTGAGTTGAGTTCGCCGGACTTTTCGAGCTGGGTTTCGAACACCTGCGCCAGGGCTCCCTGGTCGAGCTTGACGAAGCCGGTGAGTTCGTCGAGCTTCCAGCCGTCTTCTTCGACCAGGGCGATCGAGACCGTCTGACTGTCAAGGCTGCCGCCAGCTGATCGCCGCGTTCGCCGTCGCCTTCGAGCCATCAACTTCGACTTCGGTCACTTCGACCGATTCGGCCTTGCTTTCCGGATCCTTCTTGGCTTCTTCTTCGCAGGCCTTGATCGCTGCCTTGCCGCTTTCGCCGGTGCTCTGTTCGACGAAGTTCGCGGTCTCAAGCTTGGTGCAGTTGGACGGATCGCCCGTGGTCGCCGAGGTTTCGATCGCTTCTTCGATTTCCGATTCGTCGCTGCTGCCGCCACCGCCGCACGCCACCAGGGCCAGTGCGGAGACGATCAACAGACAGGGAAGGAGCAGGTGACGCTTTTTCAAGACGATGCCTTTCGAATGGTGAATTGCGGACTGAGACAGACGCTGGGCGCAGACGCTATCTCAGCCACCGGCCGACGAGCGGCCGGTGCGGGAGCGGATCTCCGGCGAGCCCGTAGCCCGTCCGTCGGCCCCGTCTAGATCTCGAGCCAGCCGCCGCTCGAGATCGGCAATCCGCTCCGAGAGACCCTTGATCGCCTCGGCGATCGGATCCGGTAGGTGGATCCAGTCGGCATCGGGCCCCTCGACCCGCTTGCCTTCGACCCTGACCGGGTGGCCGGGGTTGCCGACCACGGTCGCGCCCGGCGGCACGTCCTCGACCACGACCGTATTGGCGCCGACCTTGGCGCCGTCGCCGACCGCGATCGGGCCGAGCAGCTTGGCGCCGGAGCCGACGGTGACGTTGTCCCCGAGCGTCGGGTGGCGCTTGCCGCGCTGGAAGCCGGTGCCGCCCAGCGTCACCCCCTGGTAGAGGGTCACGCGGTTGCCGATCCGCGCGGTCTCGCCGATCACGACGCCGGCGCCGTGGTCGATGAAGAACTCGCTGCCGATCACCGCAGCGGGATGGATCTCCACCCCGGTCACGGCCCGGGCCGTGTAGGCGATCACGCGGGGCAGCACCGGCACCCCGGCCTCCATCAGGGCGTGCGCCGCCCGGTGGGCGAGCAGCGCCTGCACCCCGGCCCAGCTGCTGAGGATCTCGAAGGTGGAGACGCCCTGGGCGGCGGGGTCGCGGTCGCGGGCCGCGGCAGACGTCGGCGCGCACCTCGGAGACCACCCGCTTCCACCTGCTCATGGTGAGAAGAAGGGTAGGGACATGTAGCGCTCGCCCGAGTCGCAGACGACCGTCACCACCCGCTTGTCGGCCATCTCCGGCCGCGCGGCGACCGCGAGCGCGGCGCTGACGTTCGCCCCGGCCGAGATCCCGGCCAGGACCCCCTCCTCGCGGGCGAGCAGCCGCGCCGTCTCCAGCGCGTCCTCGTCGCCGACCGAGAGCACCTCGTCGATCACCGAGCGGTCCAGCACCTCGGGCACGAAGCCGGCGCCGATCCCCTGGATCTTGTGCGGGCCGGGGGGACCGCCGGAGAGCACCGGCGAGCTGGCCGGCTCGACCGCGACGACCAGCGCCTCCGGCGAGCGCTCCCTCAGCATCTGGCCGACGCCGGTGATCGTGCCGCCGGTGCCGACGCCGGCGACGAAGGCGCCGATCTTGCCGTCGGTGTCGCGCCAGATCTCCTCCGCCGTGGTGCGGCGGTGGGCTTCGGCGTTGGCCGGGTTGGAGAACTGCATCGGCATGAAGGCCCGGCGCTGCTCGCGGATCTCTTCGGCCAGCGCCACCGCCTCGTTCATCCCCCCCAGCGACGGCGTCTCCCGCACCTCCGCCCCGTAGGCGCGCAGCAGCTTCGCCCGCTCCCGGCTCATCCCCTCGGGCAGGGTCAGGATCAGCTCGTAGCCCCGCGCCGCGCAGACCATCGCCAGCGCGATCCCGGTGTTGCCGCTGGTCGGCTCGACCACCACCGAGCGCCCCGGCTTGACCAACCCCGCCTCCTCGGCGGCGTCGATCATCGCCACCCCGATCCGGTCCTTGACCGAGCCGCCGGGACTGAAGTACTCCAGCTTCGCGCAGACCTCCCCCCCGACCCCGCTCCCGAGCCGGTCGAGCCGCACCAGCGGGGTGCCGCCGACGACCGCCGAAGCCTCCGCGCCGATCCGCATCAGATGAAGTACATCCCAGTGGGGTTCACAGAAAGTGGCATTCTAGAGCGGTTTCCCGCCATCGTGCGCCCCTTGTGCGCCAGCTGGTGCGCCAGTCAGCTCGCCGCCAGCCGCGCGAGCGGCCTCTTCGTCGCGCTTGCGCTGGGCCTCTAGATAGGTGTCGAGGAGTCCCGCTGCCTCGGCCTCCGAGCCGGGCATCAGGTGCCCGTAGCGGTCCAAGGTGATGCCGATGTTGGCGTGGCCCATGAAGGTCTGTAGAGCTTTGCCGTTGACACCGGCCGCGATCATCAGCGAGGCGAAGGTGTGGCGGCACTCGTGGAGAGTGATGCGATCTAACTTGGCTGCCTTCCACGCCTTGTCGGCGCGTTTCGTCAGCTTGGTGGGCTCGAAGGGGCCGGACCCGCTCGCGAGCCCGAAGATCCGCTCGGCGCCGACGCGCCCAGAAGCAGCCAGGCGCTCGGAGAGGAAGTCGCGCAGGATGGCGCTGATGGGCACGCGACGCCGGCCGGCATCGGACTTGAGCCTGATCTCTCCGTCCTTCCAGTCCCAGCCGTACTCGACCCGGATAATGCCTGCGGCGAGGTCGATGTCTTCCGCCCGTAGAGCTTGCAGCTCGCCGCGGCGCAGCCCGCCGTACATGGCGGTGGCCCATATCGGGCGATCGGCGGCAGGGACGGCGGCGATCAGCAACTCGGCTTCGGCCGGGGTCGCGTAGCGCTCGCGGCGACCGCGGACGGCCGGGAGCTGTAGGCCGCTGCAGGGGTTCGCCACCATCTCGCCACGCAAGAGCGCGCGTCGGAAGATGGCGCGCAGGGGCAGCAAGGTGACTTGGATCGTGGACGGGTTCAAGCCTTCGGCCACCAGGCCGTCCGCGAACTCCTGAAGGTCTGGGCGGTGGACATCGGCCAAGCGCACGTCGCCGAACTCCGGCAACACCCGCAGCCGCATCGCCCGCTCGTAGGAGCGCAAGGCCGAGGACTTGAAGGGATCGCCGGAGCGGTTCGCGATGGTGCCCGCCTTGGCTCCGGCGTGCCAGAGCTTCCAGGCCTGCTCCACCGTCGTCGGTTTCGCCGAACGCAGGCCGCCGCGGGCGAGAGCGGCCAGAGCATCGGCTCGCCAGGTCTTCGCTTCGCCTTCGCGGGCAAACGTCTTGCGGATCTTCTTGCCGTCGCGCTTGGAATAGGCCGAGGCCTCATAGCCGCCGTCGCAGCGGCAGGCCTTGCCTTTGTTGGCGGGACAGCTGCGGGTGTGCCGCTTCCTGATGCCCTCAGCCATGACTCCCCTCCTCCGCGCCATTCTCACCGCTGAACCTGGCTGCCAGCTCCCGTGGTCGCACCCCCAGGCCGGCGTCCAACAGGGCGCCGTCCAAGGTCACTAGCGCCGCGCCGTGGCTCTCGGCCACCGCTGCGTAGGCGGCGTCGTAGAGCGTCAAGTCGTGTCGCTCGGCAAGCTCGGCGGCGCGGCGAAAGTCGGCGCCGTTGGGGCTGACCGTGGCGCAGACCTCGCCGAGGGCCTCAAGGACGATCGCCGCCTGCTCGGCACTCGCTCCCGCCCGGCCGCGCATCAGCGCATTGCCGATCTCATAAGGCGTCAGGTCGAGGACGGCCACACCGAGATCCCGCGAGCGGTGGGCGTCGAGCAGCGCGCGCGCCTCTGGGACTTCCTCCTCGCCCTCGGCGTGGAACCACTTGAGGGCGACGTTGGCGTCGCTAACGACGTCGATCGCGCTCATCGCGACCCTTCCGCTCGACCCGGATCAAGTCGGCCGCCTCGAAGCCGCCGAGCCCGTCGAGGGCGGCGCGACCGCGCGCCAGCGCCGCGTCGATCGCCACGGGGTCGGGCCAGCCGAGTTCGCGGCGGGCTGCCTCCTGCAAGAAGCCGCTGCGGGTGGTCCCGCGTTCGTCGGCCTCGCGGTCGATGCGGACCAGCAGGTCGTCGGGGATCGAGACCATCACCTTCTGCGCCTTTGCCATGCACTCATTATAGCTGGTGGCTATACCGGAAAACGAGCCTTCTCTCCGTTCCGATCACCGCGTCCCATTCCAGACCTCCTCGGCGACAGGTCGACCGGCGTTCTCGGCGGTCCAGCGTTCCAGCTCAACCACCGGCACCAGCCGCTTGCGACCTCTGCGAACCAGCCGCAGCTCCGGCGCCACGTTCTGATCGAAGAAGTCGGGGCCGACCCCGATCGCCGCCGCCGCCTCGGGCGGGGTGAGCGCGATCCGCGGAATGGATGTCGTCAGCTTCTTCGCCATCTTCGGCCTCAACCTGAATGTCGCCCCGACTGTCGAATCGCGCCTCCGCCGGTTCCGCCGATCTCCATATCCCCCTCGTCCGCGAAGCGCCCCGAGCGCCCCCGCAAATCACGGTTGCCCTCGACAACGGCGCGGCCAACGGAGCCGGACAGGGCGCGCCAGGGCGGGGTCGGCTCGTTGCGGGATCGCGCTGCGCTCATAGGTCTCACCCCCCTTGTCCAAGCAGGCGGCGGGTTGCGTCGGCGAAGCCACGCCAAGAAAAGAAAAAGAACTGAAAACCGAGACCGAGAGAAGCCAGCAACCGAAACCAGCAGCCCAGCAAGAACGACCAAGGAGCCGAGCAGCAAGCCAGCCCTCCAGGACCCCGAGAAAGACAGCCACAGCCAACAGCCCAACAGCAACAGCACAGCCCCTCACGCAGTATCACGCCCGGTGTGAGGCTTAACAAAAAACAGGGGACACCGAGCCCCCTGCTTCGACATAGGGGGTGATGCCCCGGAAGACCGAAGCAAAGAGCCCGCTGCAGGGACAGCCCCTGTAGATGCTGACGATCGGCAAGCTCGGCGCCGGCCAGGAGCGCTACTACCTCGACAAAGTCGCCGAAGGCGCCGAGGACTACTACTCCGGCGAGGGCGAGGCGGAGGGCCGCTGGCTGGGCGACGCCGCCGAGGACCTCGGCCTTCAGGGCCGGGTCGGAGGCCGACCAGCTGGTCGCGATGCTGACCGGGCGCAACCCGCGTCGACGGCGAGCCCCTGGGGATGCGCGCCGTCCCCGGCCGCGGCCCGGTCCCCGGCTTTGACCTCACCTTCTCCGCCCCGAAGTCGGTCTCCCTGCTCTGGGCGCTCGGCGGTCCGGTCGCCAGCCGCCGAGGTCTCCGCAGCCCACCAGCGATCCGTAGAGGCCGCCCTCGACTACATGCAACGAGAAGCCTGCTGGACAAGACGAGGCGCCGGCGGCAAGGAGTTCCTCCACGGCAATGGCTACCTAGCCGCCGCCTACACCCACCGCTCCTCGCGAAACGGCGACCCCCAGCTCCACACCCACGTCCTGATCGCCAACGCCACCCAGGGGACCGGACGGCCGCTGGACGCGGCTCTACCACCCGGCGATCTATGACCACGCCAAGACCGCCGGCTACCTCTACGAGGCCCATCTACGCCACGAGCTGAGCCGCAGCCTCGGCGTCGAGTGGCAGGCGGTCCGCAACGGCATCGCCGAGATCGAGGGCTTCGCCGACGAGCACCTGCGCGCCTTCTCGACCCGCCGCGCGGAAATCCTCGAGGCGACCGGTGCCGACGCCTCCGCCCGCGCCCGCCAGATCGCCAACCTGAGCACCCGAAGCGCGAAGGAGAAGGACCTCACCCAGGAGAGCCTGCGCGAGCGCTGGCAGGCAAAAGCGACGGAGATCGGCTTGGACCGCGAGGTGATCGCGGCGACCCTCGGGCGCCGAGCGTCGATCTGAAGGCCCAGGCTGACCCTGGACCGCCTCGACCGCCAGGTGACCGCCCACGCCTCCCACTTCGACCGCCGCGATGCGGTGCAGGCGGTCGCCGACCTGCTCCCCAATGGCGCGCCCGCGCAAGAGGTCGAGGCGCGTCGCCGACGCCTTCCTCGCCTCCGACGTCGTGGTCCGGATCTCCGAGAGCGCCAAAGGCGAGCGCTTCACCACCCAGCGCATCTGGGAGCTGGAGCGCCAGGCGCTTGAGAGCGCTCAGCTGATGGCGAGCCGAGCCGCGCGGGGTGGCCGGTGAGCTGATCTCCGCCCAGGCGATCCCGCTCCGGCCGACCCTGAAGCCCGACCAGCGCGAGATGGTCCGCCGCCTGCTCGCCGAGCGCGAGGGGATCGTCGTCGTGATCGGCGAGGCGGGGACCGGCAAGAGCTTTGCCACCGTCGCCGCCGCCGCAGGCTGGGCGCAGGCGGGCTATGAGCTGCGAGTCGCTGCGCCGACCTGGCGGGCGGCGAACGTGCTGAAGGGCCAGGGCCTTGAGGCGATGAGCGTGGCCGGCCTGCTTCGGAGACCTCGATCGGCGAGGCAAGGTCGCTCCTCTCCTGCGCGATCCATCCTGCTGTCGACGAGGCGGGGATGGTCGGCTCCGAGGACATGGCCAACCTGATCGGCCACGCCGACGCGCGCCGAGTCAAAGCTCGTCCTGATCGGTGACCCTCAGCAGCTCGGCGCGATCGAGGCGGGCGGGCTGTTCGCCGCGATCGCCGATCGCAGCGACCCGATCGTCCTCGACGAAGTGATCCGCCACAACCACGAGCTCGACCGCGAGGCGGCGAAGCAAATCCGCGAGGGCGAGGGACGAGAAGCGCTCGCCCTCTACCGCTCCGCCGAGCGGGTCATCGTCGCCCCCGACGCCGAGGCGCGGCGGCAGGCGATGGTCGAGCGACTGGTGGCGCTCCTATCGGGCAGGGCGAGGACGCGCTGATGGTGGCGAAGCGAAACGCCGAGGTCGAGCGGTTGAACGCCACCGCCAGGGAGCTGATGCGCGCCGAAGGACGGCTCGGCGCGCAGGAGATCGAGGTCGGCGAAGCCCGCTTCGCCGCCGGCGATCAGGTCATCACCCGCGTCAACGACCGCCAGCGCCGACATCTACAACCGCGAGCGCTGGCAGGTGGCCGAGGTCGACCCCGAGAAGCGCCGCATCGTCCTCGACGGCATCGACCAGGCGCGGCGGGTCGAGGTCGGACCCGACTACCTCGCGCAGACCACGCTCGGCGGCGATGTCCCGGCCCTCCAGCACGCCTACGCCGTCACCACCTACTGCGCCCAGGGCACCACGGTTGACCGCGCCTACGTGATGGCCGACCCCTCGATGGACAAGCAGGAGCTCTACGTCGCCACCTCGCAGGAGCCGCGAGGAGACCTACCTCTACGCGACGCCGGAGATTCAGGTCGAGCGGGCGGAGTATCGCGCCGAAGCCTCCCGAGCGCGACGCGCATCGCCCACATCGCCGAAGCGGCGGAGCGCGACCGCGCCCAGACCGCGGCGCACGACGAGGCGCTGCGGGGAGAGCTTGCCGGGCTGCCGACGCCGGAGATCGCCGCGAGGCGACGGGAGCTGGATACCCCGGCGCGAATCGAGGCCCGCGAGGAGCACTCCTACGCGCGCCAGCGCAAAGAGGTCGACTCGCGCGTGGAGCAATACGAGCGGGCGGTGGCGAACCGCGAAGCCGTCGAAGCCCTCGGCTGGCGCGAGCGCCGCAAGGAGCTGCCCCGCGCTCTCGAAAGCGAGGAGCTGCTGCGCGACCGGCTGGATGAAAACCTCGCCAAGCTGGAGCGGATGGAGGCGCCGGGTAACACGGCAAGGCGAGAGCGCGCCATCGCCGAGCAGCTGCTCGGCGAGCGCTGAACCCAAGCGCTCACCGCCGCCCAGATCAAGACCCCCCGCTACATCGTCAAGGAGCTGGGTGAGAGACCGAGCGATCCGGCCAAGCGCGAGGCGTGGGATCGCGGGGTGAAGGAGATCGAGGGCTACCGCTCCGAGAACGGCGTCACCGACAAGCGGAGCGCCCTTGGCCGCGAGCCGGAGTCGGCCTCCCAGCGAGTGGCGCACGAGGCGGCGCAAAGGCGGCTGCGCGAGTCGCAGCTCCGTCTCGGCAGGGAGCGCCAGCTCGCTCAGGAGCGGAAGCTCAGCAGGAGCATCGAGCGCGGCTTCGGCGTCGGTAGGTGAGCGCCCCGACCCGCGCGATTGTGGCGCCGCGCTCGCGGCCGTGAACCCCTGCGGGGGTCGGGCGCTTCGCGCCCTTGACAGCCGCTGACGCGGTGCTGGTTAGCGGGTAGGTCGGGGCGGCATATGCCGGAGTCAGGACCATCGGCGAGCGAATGCGGTGGTTCCTGCTCAGCGGGAAGCGAAGAAGCTCCGGTTTCGGCTTGGGCGTAGCGGTGTGTCGCCGGGGCGGGGGCGAGCGAGTCGGAGCCCTGAGGACGCAGTCTCGCGAGCACCGCGCGGGTGGCACCGCTGCGATACCTCGCGACCGCGACGACGGTGATCGAACGCTGGGACCCGACGACGGGAATGGGCGAGCCATACGGATTTTTCGTACGGGAGAAGTGGATGGCGGCCCAACCCTTCTCGCCGAATCGGTGGTCGACGGTTCCTCTTGTGGACCGGTGCGCACCACGCTGAGGCTGCCCGACGCGGCGTGCCCGCGCTGAATGCGGTCTCGCTTCCGAGGAGAACCCGACCCTGAGGGTCAACGGCGATGTTCAGGAGGACTTTCGCGATCGATTTGCGACCGTGGCCGCGCCTCCGTCGCCGTATCCGGTATCGCGGGATCCATTCCAGTTCAGGGCGAGCACGTGGAACTTGTGGGAGGAGCCGATCTCACCCCATTCGTGTACCGGAGATAGCTGGAGCGCATCGTGCGGCCATCGGGACCGAGCGCGGATCCATGTAGGCCTGTTCGCGCCCCGCCGAGGTCGGGATCGTCGACACCTGATTCTTCGGCGGTGCGGTTCCTGTCCGATGAACGTTGGTTGCCCGCCAGGTGCCGATAAGCGACGCGGCGAGGAGGCCAGCGTCGGGATCGTAAGCGGGTCGACAGCTCCCCTCAACGATGCCGGCGCCCGAAGCTCGGGTCCGCGGTGCCGTATAGGTGACCTCGCACGAACGGCGTTCCGTTGCGGGTCGCCGGGAAGGTGAAGATGGCGCGCCCGACCACGAGGTCGTCCGAGTCCGTGAACGCAGCAGCCGTCCGGGCTCACGGTGACCCGCTGAAGGACGCCTCCGGGGCGGTCCGGTGTCGGTGTTCATCTCGGTCGGCGGCTTGAACCGACGTGGAGGCTGGCGATGCCGCCGGAGCCGAAACTGGGGTCGAGGGCGCAGTCCTGGGTCAGCCGCAGGACGGCCGCGCTTTCCGCGGCTTTTCGAACTCTTCGCTGGAGCTCAGTGAACTTCGCTTCATCATCGTCCGGCGACGGGTGTCCGTCCGGCCTGGTCCACCGCGATGCTGTCGGCGACGAAGTCCGGCCGACCAGGCTTTCGAGTACGACGATCCGTTCTGGCCGAACGCGGCATCCGGTCGTCCTTCGGGACCGATCGCGCCGACGACACCTGCGAGGATCGCCGTGCCGCCGCCGGCGTCGCGGCGATCCCGAGTTCGCCGGAGGCGGTCTTCCCGACACCGGCCGGGAGGACAAGCCCTGCCGTCTGTGCCGAAGCTGGGTCGAGTCGGCCCGCGAGGCCGGTCGCGGCGGTCGGGGGCGAGGATCGCGGTCGGAGAGCGCGAAGGCGAAGGTCGCGACAGCGACCCACGGCGTTCCGTGTTCGCCTTCGGGAGCTCTATGAGGCCATGTGCGTGGAACACGATCTGGTGTCGAAGTTGCGGATCGTGTCTACGAAGGAGGTGCAGTACCGGCGAGCAGCGGCAAGCCGCCCGTATCGAAGGCTCGCCCTAGGGGCGGCGAGCGAGAAGTGTTCATCGACTGGAGCTGGGCAGGCGCATCTGCTCCGGCGCAGCGAGGCGCCGCCGCCGATCTCCTACACGATCACACTTGAGGATGGTCGAGGGCGCGACACGGCCGGCCTGAGCTTTGCCGCTGATCCGATGTCGCGCGCAAGCAGGCCGACCAAGGCAATCGCCTGCCGCAAGATCCGGCGGCTTTCGATCTATTCTGCTGCAGCGCCGCCGCCAGCTCAAGTGCGTCCACGCGCAGCTCTGCATCCTCTCTATAGCCAAGCAGCAGGCGCTGCGATCGCCCAGGTGATGACTTCGCCTTCCTCGGTGCCTAGCCAGGTTCCAAGCTTGAGGGCGCGGAACTCAGTGCAAGTACCAGCGGCAATTTATTCTGCCGTTTGGTCTCTGGGGGCGTTCGTGACCAGGAAGCTGTGGATACCAGGCGGTGGGGCCGCAAGGAGATGAAACGGCGACTCAGCCGCGCGTGTTTTCAGCTATCCGTTCTGCTCTCTCTTGCTTCGTAGTGGCCATTAGAGGAGAGGGTTCAGGACAGCCCGAGCGTTTGTCTAGTGACTCTGCCTAAAGCTCGCGAGCATCACGATCTATCAGTGATCGTGGTTGATCTTTGCCTGGCGGGGGCGCATGGCCCGCGGAGGATGAGCTCAGCCGAGATCGGACGCTTCGTCGTGGAGAAGCTCGACGGGTTCGAGATGACCTGGGCCGAGACGGGCTAGCGCCTACCTGCGACGCCCGCGGCGGCGCCGAGCGTGGGGTTGCGAGTCGAGCGGTGACTGCCCGACAACAACTGAGGGGCGGCGGCGTGGATCGCCTCCTGGCTAGACCCCGCCCAAGAGGAACCGACGATGCTCGAGGCGCCGATCGAGCAGCAGGCGCTGGTTGCCGAAGACGATCGGCGGCGCCGGCATCTGGCCGAGCTGGCGATCGAGGCTAAGCGAAAGCCGCCGCGGAAGCCCCCCCGGCCATTCGCTGCCCCCGGGCCGACCCCTGAGGGCGCGGACGAGTCGGCCGATCACGACCTGCAGCTGATCTCCTGGGATGAAGCCTTCGGCGAGCTCGTCGCGGCCTGCGGGACATGAGCGAAGCGGTTGGGCTTGCGCCGGTACCGCTCACTGACCCAGGCTCTGATTGGGCTATGCGCTCGATTCATCCCTGAATACTGCTCTGGAGGCGGATGCTGCCCAGAGGTTCGCGAGGAAGCATGGAACGAGACCAACGAGAAAGCTCAGCGCGCGGCCAAACACAACGAAGAGCCACTGAAGTTCAACTCTCGACACCGACCCCGCCTCCGGCTACGTCGCGCGCCTCACGGACGGCCGGCCCTGCTCCCACTGGGGCGAGGTGATGCTCGCGGCATCTTCCAGGCCCAGTTCTTCATGGCTGTCGGCTGGGTCCGCGGCCAACTGATCCATGCCGCGACGGCGGCTCCGTTGGAGCTGCGCCAGTTTCGGCCCGGCGCCGCCCCGCGTTGGAATCGTCGCGCCAGCGATAGATTCTCGCGGCCGGGCATCGAACCCGGGAAGAGAGGCTCTGAGCGCCTCAGCGGACGCGAGATGATCGGGTTGCTCGGCCACCTGACCGAGGTCTCCACGAGGCTGAAATGCATTCGCGAACTGCTGCGCAGCGGCGAAGCAGGGTTGTCTGAGTAACGCGAGCCGGCCAGCGCCGGCTGCTGCGGCTCGACGATAATTTTCATCAGGCAGTCGGGCGTCCGATCAGTCGTCGCTGCGCCCCACCGATGGACTGAGGTCGCGCGGAGGAGAAGGACCGTCTCGGCCGCATAGTCGGGAGGTTGATGGCCGGCCGAGGTCGATCACGAGGCCGTGGGTGACCCCCTCGACTGTATCACGACCAGCTCCGCCGCGAGGTGCGTGTCCGCGGCGTCGACCTCAGGGCGGCTGGAGAGCCGCGCCTGCGCCGCCTGACTGCGATCCGCTTGATCGCTGTTGAGTCGCTCCTGTTGACGCGGTCGGCGAGGACACTCCTCGAAGAGGACGCGACGCGACGGGAGAGTCGGCGTGCAGCTCGACCATCGCGCCAACAGCAGCTCAAGTCACCGGAGGGATCCTGGCGCTGCGCATCTGAACTGATCGCGGCTTCAATCGCGAGGCCGATACCGCGCGCGCCGAAGATGGGCGGCGTCGGCAGATGGAGGCGCAGCTCGACGCCAGCCTCTTCTGGATCATCGGAGACATAGTTGGCGACGGCGTCGCGCAGAGGGCGAAGAACTCGCTGAAGCGCCGGGCCAGCTCGGGTCGGCGCTGACGTCGACAATGAACTCCAGGTGCAGAAGTCCACGATCACTCGCGAAGCGCTGATCCACTGATCGGCGAGCGCGCGTGCTCTGACCTCAGCAAAGCATCAGGGCCGTCTCGATCTCAACCGAGCAACTCGCGGGCACGCGCAGCCATGTAGTCCTCGAAGACAGCGAGAGGGTCGGCCTTGCCGTCGAAGTTCATGGGGATGGCGCCGTGGGAGTCGCGCCTCCTCGGCGATCTGCTCGACCGAAGCCACGTGATAACCGCGACGGGCGAAGACTTCGGCGGCGGTGGCGATTAGCTCGGAGCGGATGCGCGCTTGGCGCTCGGCGCGGGTCTCTCGCTTCGACTTGGCGCTCATCGGATTCTCAGCCTCGGCAGCCATGTTCTCAGTAGCGCGGCTCCAGCGCTCGCCACGCCCGCATGTCGTGGCCGGGTATGACCAAAGCCTCGGGATGCGCGGCCACGAAGCGGCGAAGCTGGACGAGGGAGTCACGGTAGCGGGGGCGGTCGGCGACGCGCCAGGGCTCCGCCTCATCCTGTAGCTCGGCGAGGGTGAAGATGGCGTCCCCGGTGAGCAGCGCCTGACCGGACGCGAGACGAAGAAGCAGCGAAAGATCGCCCGGGGAGTGCCCAGGAGTGTCGAGGAGCCTCATGCTGCCGTCGCCAAAGAGGTCGAGGGTGCGCGCGAAGCCGACGTGGGGAGCGCCATCGGTGTCGAGGTCGAGGGTGCGGTAGTCGAGCGCTGCATCGAGCTGACGGGGGCTGTAGCCAGCGAGGGCACCGCCGCGACCCTCCCACTCGCGCCGAGCGACGACGACGGTTGCGCCCTGGAACTGGCGAGGCCCGAGGCGTGGTCGGCGTGCAGGTGGGTCATGACGATCAGCTGGACATAGTCGGAGTCGATGCCGCGGACGGCGAGCTGGGCACGCAGCGCCTGCTCGGGCTCCATCCGCAGCTTCGGGAAGCCGAGCGAGACCACTCGCCCAAAGCTCTCCTCCGGTCCCCGCGCCGCTACCGAGGGATGCAGGCCAGCGTCGATCAGGAGCGGCCCAGCACCGGGGTGCTCGAGGAGAAAGGCAACGATCGGGACGTCGAGCATCTCGCGGGCAGGCACCCCGAGGCCGAGAGCGCGGGGCGCGCCGAGCAACCCGGGCGGACCGAGGAACCAGCGTGGGGCACCCTTGAACTGCCCGCAGAGAAGAGGGTGAAGCCGGACCGTCGCGCCGGGACGCCCGCCCGGAAGTGGTAGGCGCGCAGGCTGCGCCTGGGGTCTCTTCTGTCTCGGCCCGGAGGATGCTTCTTGCCTGTTCAATTCGGATTGTGTTCCCAACTCGAATTAGATATTAATCCTAATGTGAGCCGAGACGAGGTCACCCACTTCCTCTGCAATGGGCGCCGCTACGCGGTGCCGGCGCAGCCGACTCTGGCGATCTGCCTGACGGAACCTCGCGGGAGTACCTGGAGCGAGCGCTGGAGCGCGGCGCGATGCCGAACTTGAGCGAGACCCTGGCCGCGGGCGGGAAGCTGCTGACTGCGAGAGCGCAGATCCCGACCCTGACCAACGTCAACAACGCCTCGATCGTGGCTGGGGTGAGCGCGGCAGAACATGGGATCTCCGGCAATCACTACCTCGCCCCCGACGGCGCTGAGCGCCAGCTGACAGACCCGAAGGCGCTGCGGGCCGAGACGATCCTCGCCGCAGCGGCCCGCGCCGGTGTGCCGGTGCTGGCGGTTAGCGCGAAGGAGAAGCTGCGAGCGCTGCTCGGCGCCGGAGGGGTGCCGTCGATCAGCGCCGAGCGAGCCGACGAACAGACCCTCGAGGGCTTGAACGGCGCAAGCGGCGAGTCGCTTGTCGGCCGACGTCGCCCAGATATATATGACCCAGAGCTCTCCGCTTACGCAATCGAGCTGACACTGGCGCTCGCCGAGCGGCTCGGCACCCGCCTCGCCTACTGCTCGCTGACCGACTTCGTCCAGCACAAGGTCGCGCCGGGAGAGCCGCTCGCCGAACGCTTCTACGCGGGAATCGACGAGCGCCTCGGGCGGGCGCTGGCGGGCGGCTGGCGGGTAGGGATGGTCGCCGACCACGGGATGAGCGCCAAGGCGGGGGCGGACGGCAATCCCAACGTGCTTTACCTCGGTGAAGCGCTCGAAGCCGCCGGGCTCGGCACGGGGCGGGTGGTGCTGCCGATCACTGACCCCTACATCGCCCACCACGGGGCGCTGGGGTCGATCGCATACGTGTACGTGGAGAGCGACAAGGTGGAGGAGGCGCGCGCCGCGCTGGCCCGGCTGCCGGGAGTGGAAGCGGTCCTTGATCGCGATGCCGCTGCGCTCGCTTTCCATTTGCCTGCGGAGCGGATCGGGGACCTCGTCGTCTGTGCCGATGCCGCAACGGCGCTCGGCAAGTCCGAGCCCGAGCACGACCTTTCCCAGCTGCGTGGACCGCTGCGCAGCCACGGCGGGCTGGCCGAGCAGGAGGTTCCGCTGGTGCTCTGCGACCCTGTGGTGGCGGCTGGGACACCTGAGCGGGAGCTGCGAAACGCCGACCTCTTCGCGCTGCTGCTGGGTGAGACGACGGAGACGCGAGGCGAAGCCGAGGAGTGCCCCTTCTGCGTGCCGGGGCTGCAGCGAAGCGCGGCGCGGGTGATCGAAGGCGACAAGCGCACCGTCTCGCTGCTGCACCCCGAACCGGCGAGCCGTGGTCACGCGCTGGTGGTACCGCGCCGCCACGCCGTCGACCTCTACGAGATCGAGAGCGAGGACCTCGTGGCGACGATAGGCGCCGCGCAGCGACTGTCGCTGATGCTGCGCGATCGGCTCGGCGCCGAGGGTGTCAACTTGGTCAACGCCTGCCGTCCAGCGGCCTGGCAGACCGTCTTTCACTTCCACTTGCACGTCGTTCCCCGCTACCCCGGCGACGGCCTGCAGCCGCCGTGGCTTCCGCGACTCGGCGACGAAGCAGAGATCGAGGCGCTGGCAGAAGCCTTGCGAAGGCAAGCATCGTCAGGATGATGAGATTGGCTCTCGCCACATCTTCCGGATCGGCGGTCCGCCGAGCGGCATCCGGAAAGTCGTGGTGAGGGTGAACCCAGCGCGCGCGTAGAGAGCGCTGCTGCGCTCGCTGCTGGCCTCCACAAAGGCAGGCTTTTCGTCGCGATCACACGAAGCAAGCACGGGTGCCAGCAGGGCTGCGCCGAGTCCCTGCCCTTGATGGCGGGGCTCAACGCCGAGCCACTGTAGATACCAGTGCTCTGAAGTCCGTGGATGAAGTCGTTCGGCACGCAGAAGAGTCCAGACCGCAACCGGCAAGCGAGAACCGAAGACTCTGACCATCTGGCGGGCCGGGCGCAGTGTCCGACCAACTGGCACCCGCCACCGCCCGGGGTATCCCCATATCGCAGCGCCACTGCCATCATCTGCTACCCAGACTTGGCGGTAGTCGGGGGTGAGGTTCTCAATCTCGGCCGTGAAAAAAGCGAGAAGCCGCTCGGCTCGCCCGTTTGAGTCGGGCAGTAGATGCTCCCAGGCCGGGTCATCGACGAAGGCCAGCGCGAGCGCCTCGGCGGCCGCCTCATGGTCATCCTCAGTCGCCAGCCTGATGGGCGGATTCAGCCTAGTAGGCAAAGTCCAACCTTCTCTGCCGACACGGCGCTTCTGCTCGACATCAATCGCTCACTGGATCGGTCAGCAGGCCAACGATCAGACGGGACAGGATCAGGCCGAATAGCTCATCGGGCACGGAGTCGGGATCAAGGGCGCGCTCAAAGGCAAGTCCGTTGATGAGGGCGCCGATGCCAACAGCAATTTGCTCGGCCGGAAGAGAAAGCTCGATGCCCGCCTGGTCCATTTGGCGCTTGACCGCGGCAGCGATGATGTCTTGCTCGGTTTCTCGCTGTTTGGCGAACTCACCCTGGAGACTCTCGTTGCGGGCGCCGTAGGCCCAGAACTCAAAGAACAAAAGAGGCCAGTCGGAATCGTTCTGGAAAAAGCTTCCAAA
Organism: uncultured Solirubrobacterales bacterium; assembly: GCA_963785775.1. Taxonomy (GTDB): domain Bacteria; phylum Actinomycetota; class Thermoleophilia; order Solirubrobacterales; family 70-9; genus VAYN01. The sequence continues at coordinate 65,519 of CAWAWH010000005.1, forward strand.
GCGCTCGCCGGCCGCCTGTTCGACGTCCCCTCCCGAGTCAACAGCGTCGATCACTGCTCGATAGTCGGCAAGGCGCTTCTCAAGCTCGTGTTGGCTCAGGGCGAGAAACAGCTCCTCCTTGCTCTTGAAATTGGAGTAGACGGCACCCGTCGTATAGCCGGCCTCGGCGGCGATCTCCTCGAGGCTGGCGCCGTGGTAGCCGCGGGTGGCGAAAACACCTGAAGCGGCCTGTAGCAGCTCGGTTCGGGTCCGCTCCTGGCGCTCGTTCCTGGTCGGCACCTTTGCTCGCGGCATTCAGATAATGTAACCTATCTAGATAGTGATTGCTATATGACAGGATACCGGCATCCTTCGCGACGCTTCACGGGATGGGTCATGAATCCTGAAACCACGGGTCCGCTCCACCCGGAGGAGACCGATCGCATCAGGCTCCTCTATGAGAAGGAGGCACCCCACTTCGACCGCAGCATGGGGCGCTGGAATCGAACCCTCTTCGCTGGCACCCGCGAGTGGGTCTGTGCTCAGGCCAGCGGCGAGGTGTTGGAGATCGCAATCGGGACCGCCCTCAACCTACCGTTCTATCCCACCGGTATCCGGCTCACTGGCGTCGAGCTGAGTCCGGCGATGATCGAGGTAGCGAGACGGCGAGCTGGGGAACTGGGCCGCGAGATCGACCTGCGCCTCGGCGATGCCGAGGCGCTGGAGTTCGCCGATGAGTCCTTCGACACGGTGATCTGCACGTACTCCCTCTGCACCATCCCCGATGACCGCGCAGCGGTGCGAGAGGCAAAGCGGGTGTTGCGACCAGGCGGCAAGTTCATCTTCGCTGAGCACGTACGCAGCCCGGTGGGGGTTGTGCGGGCGGTTGAGAAGCTGATCGAGCCGCTGGCCATCCGCTTCGGCGGCGACCACCTGACGCGGGAACCGCTGGAGCACCTGGAAGCCGAGGGCTTCGCGGTCGAAGAGGTCAAACGTTCCCGCCTCGGGATCGTAGAGTTGGTCAGCGCTCGCAAGCCATCGGCATAGAGCCCTCTACTGCGACCGCAGGTGCTGCTGCGCCTTGCGGTGCGCCCGCAGGCAGCCCGCGGCGCGATCGTCAGCCACTGGCACTCGGCGGGAGCGCCGTCGGCGGGCTGGTTGCGGTAGATCAGGCGAAGCCGCGGCTTCCCTGTCTGGGTGAAACGCCTCAGCTCGGATAGCGGCCGTGAAGGCGTTTGTGGGCGCGTTCGTAGACGCTGCGCGTCTGGGCGTTGCCGGGATGACGCTCGCCAAAGGCGATGAAGTTCCAGGCAAGGCCCTCCTCGGTTTTCGCCAACTGAAAGACGAAACCGTAGGGCGCCGCGGAGGCTCCCTCTTGACCGAGAGGGACGTAGACCTTTCGGCAGCCCGGAAGGCGCGTGCCGCGACTGCCGGCGGCTTCGCACGGCTTCCAGGCGTGCTTCCCTTTTCTGGCTTCAATCTCCCTGCGAGCGGTTTCCGCTCTCAGCCGCGCGTCAGCCTTGGGGTCGAAGCGGTCGACCTCCTCCTCCCACTCTCTGGCGCCGAAGATGATCGGGGCTGGCGGCACCTTCTTGGCAGGGCTGACCATGCACTCAACGATACGGCCCCCAGGCACCCCTCCCTCAAACGGACCTGGGACGTGCGGCCAGGCGATTTCTAGCCGGTGCTAGCCCTCGCCGTCAGGCGGTTCATCGTCGGCCGTTAGCCGGTTGAAGTCCTCCTCGGACGCTGGCTTCCAGCCGCGCTCCGCGTACAACTCCGAAACGGGCGTGATCGCCGGCTCGAGGATCAAGCTGCCCTCTCGATCCGGCACAACCTCGTAGCGGCGCCCGGCGACTTCGATCAGCTCGCCAACCTCAAGATCGAGCTTCTTCACAGCAGTTGCCATACCGCAAGTGTAAACCCGCCTTACGTCTTCGACCAGCGGACGACCGAAAGGTCGGGGAAACCCTCTCCCAACGGCAGCTTGCGCGCCAGTTGTGCGCCAGTCAGCCCCTGAATCGACCGGAAATAACCGGACGCAATCGGAGTAAAAACCGCTTGAACAAGCCAAAACCCAATTCCCACGCGCAGCGATTCAGATGAAGTACATCCCGCTGCCGGCCTCTTCGGCCTCGCGGCGCGCGACTTCGGCGATCGTGGTCTGGCCGAAGACCTTGCGCAGGGCGGTCACGCCCTCGGCCCAGATGCCGCCGGCCTCGTCGGCCTCCTGGCCGACCTTGCCGTCGAGCGCCTGAACGACTTCGAGCACGGTGATCTCTTCCGGGGGCCGGGAGAGCGTGTAGCCGCCGCGCATGCCGCGGTGGCTGGTCAGCAGCCCGGCGCGGCGCAGGGTCGAGAAGAGCTGCTCGAGGAACTGCTCGGGGATCTCGCGCCGCTCGGCCAGCTCCTTGATCGGCACCGGCCGATCGCCGGAACGGGCGAGCTCAGCCAGGGCGACGACCGCGTAGCGGGACTTGGAGGTGATCGAAATCAAGAATTCCTTTCTACCGCACCCTTTCGGGCTGGGCTAGGATCGCAGCTGACGGGGTCGTTTCCGGCGAACGGGCCCAACCCGCAAACGAGTGATCGGAAGCAGTCCTGAGCGAGCGCCCTAACTGCCTTGTGATCGACGATCACCCGCTGGTCCGGCTCGGAGTCCGCGACGTGCTCGGCGACGGCTTCGAGGTGCACGAGTCGGCCAGCCGCGAGGAGGCGCTCGACCTGGTCCGCGACATCGGCGACTTCGACGTCGCGATCGTCGACATGCGCTGGCGCCAGAACGGCGCCGAGACCTCGATCAGCGGTCAGGAGACGATCCGCGTCCTGCGCCGCTCCTCCCCCGGCCTCGGCATCGTCGCCCACGGCGAGCGACCCGAGCGCCACATCGCCAACGTCGCCCTGCAGGCCGGCGCCAGCGCCTACGTGGCCCGCACTGCGGGGACCGCGCAACTGCGGCGGGCGGTCGACGCGGCGATCGCCCAGGAGAGCTTCGTCGACCCGGACGTGCCGCCGAAAGGCAGCCGCGGCAAGCTGACCCGGCGCCAGCGCGAGATCCTGCAGCTCCTCGCCAACGGCGAGTCGACGACGGTGGCGGCGCGCGAACTCGACCTCAGCGAAGAGACGGTCAAGACCCACATCAAGACCGCCCTCGCCCGCCTCAACGCTCGCAACCGAACCCATGCTGTGGCGATGGCGATAAGGGAGTCGCTGATCGACTGATGCGGGCCTGCCGCTAAATCCAGCCGCGATCCCTGGCGGTGAGCACCGCCTGGGCGCGGTCGACGGCGCCGATCTTGCCGTAGACGTTGTGCAGGTGGGTGCGGATGGTCGAGACCGAGAGCTGCATTTCGCCGGCGATCTGCTTGTAGACCATGCCCTCGGAGAGGTGGCGGAGGACGTCGAGCTCGCGGGCCGAGAGCGGGCAGGGCTCGCTGATCCGGGAGGCGTCCTGGCGCGACAGCGGCATCTCGTAGAGCAGCTCGCGCAGAGCGTCGAGGCCGAGGCCGCAGCGGGCGGCGCTGGCGCGCAGCCGTTCCGGCGAGATCGCCTCGCCCTGGGAGTAGTGGGCGACCATGTCGGCGATCGCGACCATCGCCGCCAGGCCCTCGGCGTCGTCGGCGTGATGGCGCTCGATCGCCACCGCGATCCGCTGCGGCAGGTTCCAGCGCCGGGCGAGGACGCCGCCGACCAGGGTGTGGTCGATGCCGAGCTGCTCGCGTTCGTCGCGCAGGCGCTGCTCGGGGGTGCGGGAGCCGGCGTCGAAGTAGACCTTGTAGCCGGGGTGCAGGCGGGAGATGACGAGGCGGCCGATGTCGTGCAGCAGCGCCGCCACCGCCAGCTCGTCGCGTTCGACCCAGCCGATCGCGCGGCCGATGTGGTCGGCGGCGCGCTGGGTGGCGAGGGCGTGGACCCGGAAGCGCTCCGGTTTCAGCTCCCAGCCGCCGTTGGACTCGAAGAAGTCGAAGCTGGGCGCGGTGCCGGCGATCGCCAACACGCCCGAGGGCTTCAGCGCCTCGACCGCCTCCGGAACGCCGCCGACGCCGCCGGCGACGACGCCGCTGCGATTGGCGAAGCGAAGCACGGAGATCGAGAGCGCGACGTCGGACTCGACCGCTTCGACCAGCTCGCCAATGCGGGCCGTGTCAGCGGTCGCCGCGGCGATCACGCGCTCGCGGGACTCGATCAGGACGGGGAAGCGCTCGACCGCCTCGAAGGCTTCCGCCAGGCGGCTGCCGGGAAGGGTGGTGCTGCGAGAGCCCTTGGAACCGTCGCTGTTCCCACTGGCAAGGGCCTCGTCCGCAGCGGTTTTGCCGTTGGTCTGCGTGGTGGTAACTGCCATTGGACTCCACATCGGCAGGTGAAGACGTTTGGTTTAGCCAAAAAAACCTCGCCGATGCTCAGTTATCCGTCCATTGGTGGAACCGAGAGCCGTTTCACGGCCAAATAGAGCCTTTCGCGGGTCTCCTCCCGTCCCAATGCGGCCAGCGACTCGAAGATGCCCGGCGAGACCGAGCTGCCGGTGATCGCGACCCGGATCGGCTGGTAGAGCTTGCCCGGCTTGACCTCGAAGCGGTCCAGCAGCGGCGCCAGCGCCGCCTCGACCTGCTCCGGCTCGAAGGGATCGACCTCGTCCAGGGCGGCCGCGGCGGCCTCCAGCATCGCCCCGGAGCCCTCCTTCATCACCTTCGACCAGGCCTCGGGGTCGTCCACCGGCGGCTCGAAGAGGAAGCGGATCAGCGGCCAGACCTCGTCCAGGGTCTGCGCTTTCTCCTGGGCGATCGCACAGGCGGCGCGAAGGCGCCCGTCGGGATCGCGGCCGAGGTGGCTGGCGACCGCGGCGGTGTACTCGTCTAGCGGCAGCTCGCGCATGAAGCGGCCGTTGAGCCAGCGCAGCTTCCTCTCGTCGAAGATCGCCGCCGACTTGCCGACGTCGGCGACCCGGAAGCGCCGCACCAGCTCCTCCGTCGGCATCAGCGTCGTGTCATCGTCGGTCCCCCAGCCGAGCAGGGCCAGGTAGTTGCGGACCGCCGCCGGCAGGTAGCCGGCCTCGCGCAGCTCCTGCACCGAGGCGGCGCCATGGCGCTTGGAGAGCTTCTTGCCGTCGGGGCCGTGCAGGAGCGGCAGGTGGGCGTAGCGCGGCGGCTCGTGACCGAGGGCGGCGAGGACGAGCAGCTGCTTCGGCGTGTTGGAGAGGTGGTCGTCGCCGCGCACGACCTCGGTGATCTCCATCTCGGCGTCGTCGACGGCGACCGCGAAGTTGTAGAGGACCGAGCCGTCGCCGCGGGCGATGACGAAGTCGTCGTAGCTGGCGTTGGGGAAGGCGACCGGCCCGCGAATCAGGTCCTCGACCACGGTCTCGCCGGCGTCGGGCACCCGCAGCCGGATCGCTGCCCCGGGCTCCTCGGTCGGGGTGCCGCGGTAGCCGCGGCCGGCGCCGTGCTCGGCCTTCCAGGCCTCGACGTCCTTGGCCGTCGCCGCGTCGCGGTAGGCGGCGCCGGACTCCTGCAGCCGCGCCAGGGCAGCCGCGTGGCGATCGGCGCGCTCGGCCTGGAAGAGCGGCCCCTCGTCCCAGTCCAGCTCCAGCCAGCGCATCGCGTCGAGGATCTGCTCGACGTTCTCCGGCGTGGAGCGCTCGCGGTCGGTGTCCTCGATCCGCAGTACCAGCGCGCCGTCGCCGTGGCGCGCCGCAAGCCAGTTGTAGAGTGCCGTCCTCGCTCCGCCGATGTGCAGCGCACCGGTCGGCGAGGGGGCAAATCGGAGACGGAGGCTTTCCTTAGTCATGTTGATCGGCGCGCACGTTTCGACTTCAGGCGGCCTCGCCAACGCGATCGAGCGCGGCGAGGAGCGCGGTTGCGAATCTATCCAGATCTTCAACCAGAGCCCCCGCATGTGGCGGCCGACGAAATACGGCGAGGAGGACTTCGCCGCCTTCCGCGAGGCCATGGCGCCTCCAAGGTCGAAGCGGTGGTGATCCACGCCGTCTACCTGATCAACTGCGCCAGCAAGGACAAGGAGCTGCGTAAGAAGTCGCTGGACTCGCTCACCCACGCTTTGCGGATCGGCGACGCGATCGGCGCCGCTGGCGTTGTCCTCCACCCCGGCGTCCCAGAAAGACGAGCCGCTCGCGCCCTCGATCAAACGAGCCGCGAAGACGATCGCCAGCCGCCCTCGAGGACTGCGACTCCTGCCCGCTCCTGCTCGAGCAGACCGCCGGCCATAAAGGCCTGCTCGGCCCGCGACTTCGACCAGATCGCCGACCTGATCGACGGCGCCGGCGGCGACAAGCGCCTCGGCCTCTGCCTCGACTCCTGCCACATGTTCGTCCAGGGCTACGACGTCACCGACGAAGCCCACCTCAGCGCCGTCCTCGACGAAGCCGACGCCAAGATCGGCCTCGACCGCCTCGGCTGCGTCCACGTCAACGATGCCGCCGCCCCGCTCGGCTCCTGCCGCGACCGCCACGCCAACATCGGCAAGGGCGAGATGGGCAAACGCGGCCTAGCCGCCTTCCTCTCCGAGCCCCGCTTCGAGGGCCTCCCCGCCACCCTGGAGACCCCTGGCCCCGAAAAGAAAGGCCCGGACAAAAAAGAAGTAACCCTGGCGAAGAAACTCCGCCGCGAAGGCCTTAAAAGGCGGCGATAGGAGAACCGATCGGGAGGGGATCGTCTGTGCCCCTCCCCCGGAGGCTCAGGCGGTCACGCTTGGACTCCCTGGAGCGATCCAGCTGCGCGACGGCCTCCGGGGGAGGGGCACGACAATCCCACCGCACCCCACCGGGTCTCCCACCCATCAAGGCAGGCGACAAGGACCGGCTCTCACCGGTCCTTGCTCTCCCGCCGTAAGTCTCTATTTGACGTGGACGCCGGAGATCGCGCGGGCGATGACCAGGCGCTGGATCTCCGAGGTGCCCTCGAAGATCGTGTAGATCTTCGAGTCGCGGTGCATCCGCTCGACCGGGAACTCGCGGGTGTAGCCGTTGCCGCCGAGGATCTGGATCGCCCGCTCGGTCACCCAGACGGCGACCTCGCCGGCCTTGAGCTTCGACATCGAGCCCTCGGCGTTTTCGAAGGTGTGGCCGTTGCGGCCCATCCAGGCGGCGCGCCAGACCAGCAGCCTGGCGGCGTCGATCTCGAGCTTCATGTTCGCCAGGTCGAAGGCGATCGACTGGTTCTCGACGATCGCCCTGCCGAACTGGCGCCGCTCTTTGGCGTACTCGAGCGCATACTCATAGGCCGCGCGGGCGATCCCGAGCGCCTGGGCGCCGACGGTCGGCCGGCTCGCCTCGAAGGTCTGCATCGCCGCCTGCGACTTCGATTTCTTGCCTTCGCGGACCCGCGCCAGGCGTTCGTCGAGCTTCTCCTTGCCGCCCAGCAGGCAGGCGCCGGGAACGCGGCAGTCGTCGAGGTGGACGTCGGCGGTGTGAGAGGCGCGCAGGCCGTGCTTCTTCACCTTGGCGCCCTGCTCGCAGCCCTTGGTCCCAGGCGGGATCACGAAGGCGGCGTGGCCGCGCGAGCCGAGCTCGCGGTCGACCGAGGCGATCACGACGTGGACGTTGGCGATGCCGCCGTTGGTCGCCCAGGCCTTCTGGCCGTTGATCACCCACTCGTCCTTGGCCTCGTCGTACTTGGCGGTGGTGCGGATCGCGGAGACGTCCGAGCCGGCGTCGGGCTCGGAGGCGCAGAACGCCCCGAGCTTGACGTCGTCCGGCGTGCCGAAGCACTGGGGGATCCACTCCCCCATCTGCTCCGGGGTTCCCTGTCCGAAGATCGCGGCGACGGCGAGCGAGGTGCCCATGATCGCCATGCCGATGCCGGCGTCGCCCCAGAACAGCTCCTCGTTGGCGATCGGCAGCGTCAGCCCGGTCTCGTCGGCCCAGAACTGGCCCAGCGCTTCGAAGCTGTAGAGGCCGATGTTGGCGGCCTCCTGGATCACCGGCCAGGGCGTTTCCTCGCGCTCGTCCCACTCCTCGGCCGCGGGGCGGACGACGCCCTCGGCGAAGCCGTGGACCCACTCCCTGATGTCCTTCTGGTCCTGGTTGAGCTCGAGCGTGAACTTGGGGCCGCTCTGCTCGGCGTCGCCGTTACCGCCGGTCGCCGCCGCCAGGGCCTCGTTCGCGTCCATATCCGCTACCGCAGCCGTCTCAGACATGACACGAATATTACACGAAACCGTGTCGGCGATTACACGGAAACGTGTCGGATCAGATATCGCGCAGGTCGAAGGCGCGCAGGCCCTCGGCGCCGCCTTCGCTGCAGTCGAAGAAACGGCGGTTGACGCAGTCGTAGGACTCGCCGGAGCCCAGGTAGGCCCGCTCGACCGAGAACTGGCAGTGCGGCAGCGGCTCGCCGGTCATCTTGACGCCGCCGAAGCCGCCCGGCTCCAGCACCGCCGAGAGCTCGACCTCGGCGCCGAAGACCTCTTGCATGCAGCCGACATACTGCTGGCCGTTGAGGCGGTCGACGTAGCTGTAGAGGTAGCGGCAGCCGATCTCGATGCAACCGCGCGGCTCGACCATCTTGTCGCAGAAGGACCGGCACTGGCGGCACTCGCCGACCTGGGTGCGGGTTGCGGTCATGAGGAAAGTCTAGGCGGCCAGAGCGGCGTGGCCGAGCACATGGTCTATCTCGGCCAGCAGGCCGCTCGACGGCCTGACCCTGTACTCGCTGCCGAGCTTGAGGCTGCGCGGCCCCTCGCTGGTCTGCATCACCAGGTGGACGTCGGCGTCGCCCTTGTGGTGTTCGAGCACGGCCTTGAGCTCGTCCACCAGCCCCGGGCTGAGCCGGCTCGGGTCGACCTCGACCCTGAACGGCCCCGCCGGCGCCGCCAGCTTCTTGCTGCCGCGGGCGATCTCGTCGGCGTCGGGCTCGAAACGCTGCGCCTCCTGCACGACCAGCTTGGTCTCGCCGCGGTCCTTGTGGTCGAGCCGGCCGCGGACGAGGACGATCGCGTCGGGGGCGATCACGGCGGCGTTCTCGGACTCGTCCGCCTTGAAGACCAGCATCTCGACCTGGCCCTCGACGTCGTCGAGGGTGGCGAACATCATCTGGCTGCCGCTCTTGGTGCGGATCTTCTTGCACTCGACGACGATGCCGCCGACCGTGACCCAGGAGCCGTCGGGCTTGCCGCCCAGCTCCGCCAGGCTGCAGTCGACGCGCGCCTTCAGCGCCCCCCGCACCTCGGCCAGCGGGTGCGAGGAGAGGTAGGTGCCGAGGGTCTCCTTCTCCAGCGCCAGCAACTCGGCGCGGTCGAACTCGACGGCGGAGATCGGCGGCCGGTGGTGCGCCTGGGCGGCGGGACCGGCGGCGCCGGCGTCCTCGCCGAAGTCGAAGATCGAGCCCTGCCCCATCTGCGCGTCCGCCTGCGCCTTCTGGCCGGCGGACTGCGCCGCCGGCAGCGCCTCGAGCATGCCCTTGCGCGTCGCCCCGGTCGAATCCAGGGCGCCGCATTTGATCAGGCATTCGATCGCCCGTTTGTTGACCGCGCGGGAGTCGACCCGCTCGCAGAAGTCCCAGATCGAGGCGATCTCGGCGTCCTCGCGAGCGCGCAGGATCGCCTCCACGGCGGCGTGGCCGACGTTCTTGACCGCGTCGAGGCCGAAGCGGATCGCCTTCTCGTTGACGACGAAGCTGTGGTCGGAGGAGTTGACGTCGGGCGGCAGCACCTCGATCCCCATCTCCTCGCAGCGGTTGACGAAGAACGGGACCTTGTCTTTGGTGTTCATCACCGAGGAGATCACCGCCGCCATGTACTCGGCCGGGTAGTTGGCCTTGAGGTAGGCGGTGCGGTAGGAGATCAGCCCGTAGCAGGCGGCGTGGGACTTGTTGAAGGAGTAGTCGGCGGCCGCTTCGTTCAGCTTCCAGAGGTCCTTGGCGACGTTGGGGGCGGTGTCCGATTCCGCCAGGCCCTGCATGAATTTGTCCTTCATCGTCGCCATCAGCTCGCGCTTCTTCTTGCCGATCGCCTTGCGCAGATCGTCCGCCTCGGCGCCGCTGAAGCCGGCCATCGAGCGCGAGATCTCCATCAGCTGCTCCTGGTAGATGACGCAGCCGTGGGTCTCCTCGGTGATCGCCCGCAGGCGCGGGTCTGGGTAGCGGACCGTCGAGGGATCTTTCTTGCCCTTGGCGTAGGCGGGGATGTAGGCCATCGCGCCGGGCCGGTAGAGGGCGCCGAGGGCGACCAGGTCGGCGAACTCGGTCGGGCCGACCTTGCGCAGCGCGTCGCGCATCCCCTCCGACTCGAACTGGAAGACGCCGGTCGAGTCGCCCTTGGCCAGCATCGCGTAGGTCTCGGCGTCGTCGATCGGGATCTGCTCCATCTCGATCGTCTCGCCGCGCGAGCGCTGGATGATGTCGATCGCGTCCTCGATCACGTCGAGGTTGCGGAGGCCGAGGAAGTCCATCTTCAGCAGGCCGATCTCCTCGATCGGCCCCATCGAGTACTGGGTGACGATCTTGTACTGGCGCTCGGCCTTGCCCGAGCCGTTGCCGTTGCCATTGCCGTTGGGACCGGCCGGGGCGCTGCGGTCCTCGGCCAGCTGCAGCGGCACCACCTCCTGCAGCGGCCGGTCGGCGATCACCACCGCGGCGGCGTGGATCGAGTTGTTGCGGACGATCCCCTCCAGCCCCTGGGCGACGTCGACGATCTTCTTCGCGTCGGCGTCGCTGTCGTAGGTCGCCTTCAGCTCCTGGCCCGGCTGCAGGCATTCGGCGAAGGAGGGGCTGCGGCCCATGATCGGCTCCGGGATCTGCTTCGCCAGGCGGTCGCCGGTGGCGTAGTCGAAGCCGAGCACGCGGGCGGCGTCGCGGGTCGCCGCGCGCGGCGCCATCTTGCCGAAGGTGATGATCTGGGCGACCGATTCGCGGCCGTACTTCTCGGCCACGTAGCGGATCATCCGCTCGCGGCCGCGGACCGAGAAGTCGATGTCGATATCGGGCATCGATTTGCGGCCGGGGTTGAGGAAGCGCTCGAAGATCAGCCCCTCGGCGAGCGGGTCGAGGTCGGTGATCCTGAGCGACGTAGGAGACGATCGAGCCGGCGGCGGAGCCGCGGCCGGGGCCGACGGCGACGCCGTTCTCCTTGGCGTAGCGGACGAAGTCCCAGACGATCAGGAAGTAGGAGGAGAAGCCCATCTCCTCGATCACCCCGAGCTCGAACTCCATCCGCTCCACCGCCTCGGCGGGCGGCGGGTCGCCGTAGCGGGCCCGCAGCCCCTCGCCGGCGATGCGGCGCAGCATCTCCTCCGGCTCGGAGCCGTCCTCGGTCGGGTAGCGGGGCAGCAGCAGGCTGCCGAGCTCGATGTTCAGCGAGCAGCGCTCGGCGATCTCGACCGAGTTCGGGACCGCCTCCGGCCACTCGGCGAAGGACTCGATCATTTCCTCCGAGCTCTTGATGTAGAACTCGTTGGTGTCGAAGCTCATCTTCGGCAGCGCCAGGGTCGACTTGGTCTGCACGCAGAGCAGCGCCGCATGGTGTTCGAAGTCCTCACGCCGCAGGTAGTGGACGTCGGCGGTGCCGACCACGGGCCGGTTCAGCTCGCGGGCGAAGCGGACGATCCCCTCGTTCGCCTTGTCCTGCTCCTCGATCCCGTTCTTCTGCACCTCGAAGTAGACCTGGTCGGGGCCGAAGGCCTGGATCAGGTCGTCGAGGTGGGCGCGGGCGTCGTCGGCGCGCTCTTCGACCAGGCGCCGGCAGAAGCGCGACTGCAGGCAGCCGGTGAGGACGATGACGCCCTCGGAGTGGCGCTCCAGCAGCTCCATGTCGACGTTGGCCTTGCCGCGCGAGAAGCCCTCGAGGAAGCCGGCCGAGGTGAGCTGGACGAGGTTGGCGAAGCCGCGGTCGTTCTCGGCCAGCAGGGTCAGGTGGTTGCGCTCGTACCGCGGCCTGCTCCTTGATCGTCCGGCGGTCCTCGACCAGGTAGGCCTCGAGCCCGACGACCGGCTTGATCCCGTGCTTCTTACAGGCCTTGTAGAGATCGACCGCCCCGTTCATCACCCCGTGGTCGGTCAGCCCCAGCGCCGGCTGCCCCAACTCCGCCGCCCGCGCCGCCATCGCATCGATCTTGCAGGCCCCATCCAGCAACGAGTACTCGCTGTGGGCATGCAGATGGACGGCGGAGGGAGTGCTCATCGAGGTCCGGCGATCATGCCAACCGAGCCAGATGCCACCGGCCTCTTTCGAGACTCTTCCGCGCTAATTCCGGGGGTATTCACGAGTGGGACTCGCCGAGGGGCGCTGAGGAGGGTTAACGACCCTCTTAGTGCCTACCCGCAGACCCAGGCGCCGGGCCCCGAGTCCGCCCAGATTTCAGCGGCGATCCGGTCCTGTTCGGCTTTGGGAGCGTTCTGTGGCTCGCCCTTGCCTCCGTATCCCGCCCAGGTCGAGGGGAGGATCTGGTAGGCGCCGCCGGCGCCGCTGGAGGGGTTGAGGGCGCTGTAGTTGCCGCCGGACTCGCACATCACGATGTAGGCGGGGATCGAGTAGGGGCCGCCGAGCCAGCGGCCGACTTCTTCTTCTGCTTCGGACTGACTGGCGGCGCGGGCTTCGGCGGCGCGGGCAGCCTGGATCTCCTTGACCCAGGTGCCGATGCTGGATTTGAGCTTGGCGAGCGCGGATTCGCGGCTGGCGGCGATCGATGCAGGCGGGCGGCCGAGGCCTCGGCGGCTTCGCGCACGGAGGCGATCTGGGAGCGGGCGGCGGCGAGACGTTCGTCGTAGGCGACGGCGCGGGCCTCAGAGCGCGGCGACCCGCCGGCCTCCCGCGGACTTCGTTTCGCACCTGTTCGAACCGCTCGGCGAGGGCGCTGTCGGATTGCTCGATCTCCCGCAGGTAGTCGGCGCGGGTGACCATGTCCTGGTAGGAGGTGGAGCCGAGGAGCAGGGTGGTGGCACTCGGTGTGCCGCTCTCGTAGATCGCCACCAGGCGTGCGGCGAGGGCGCGGCGGGAGCGGCGCAGCCGCGCCTTCTCGGCCGCCAGCTCACGGCGGGTCTTCGTCGAGCTTGCGGCTCAGCGCGGCGGCGCGTTCCTGGCCTTCGGCCAGCAGGCGCCGAGAGCCGTTGCTCGTGGGCTTCGGCCTTCGCCGCTTCGCCTTCGGCGTCGGCAGCCGTTCGTGGCTGGCGCGCAGGCCGGCGGCGATCGTGCTGGCTTCACCGCGGCGGCGCAAGCTTGGCTTCCAAGGCGCCCGCGTCAGCCGCGTCGGCGGCCGGGCGCCAGAATCGGACAGCCGCGCCAGAGCGCGAGCAGCATCGCCGCGGCGCAGCGCGACTGCAAGATCCTGTTTGGCGCGAACCGGCACCACGGCATGGCCGAGGCTAGCGGCGCCCCAATACCGCTTCAGCCGCCTGCCGAAAACCGGCAAGGAATGTTGCGGAACGCCTTAGCGGCAGTCCTTTGTACCCCAATGCGTCGCAAAGGACTGCCGCAACGAAGGGCGGATGGCGCGGGGCAGCCCCGCACGGCTCAGCCCTCGGGGACATTGCGGCTGGCGAGATAGGCGGCGAGGCCGATCGCGACCGCGCCGACGCCGATCCCGATCCGGATCTCGCGCCGGTAGCGGCGGCGCAGGTACCTGAAGGCGAAGCGGACCGCGGCCCTGCCGACCGAGTCGGACATCAGCTCCCCTCCTCCGGCTGCGCTCGCGAATCTGGTGCGCCATCCGCGACTGCAACGACCAGAGCTCGATGAAGCCCGGCGAGGCGGCCTGCGAGAAGAGGCCGCCAGACTGGTCGAAGCTGGCCAGCTCGGAGTCGTAGACGGCGTTGGGCGAGGCGCGGGTGACGACGCGGACACTGCCTTTGTAGAGGCGCAGCCCAATCTCCCCCGTCACCTGGGCGTTGACCGCGTCCATGTAGGCGTCGAGGTCGCTGCGCAGCGGCTCCCACCAGAGCCCGGCATAGACCAGGTAGCCCCACTTCTGGTCGAGGCCCGGGCTTGAACTGGTTCTGGTGGATCGTGCCGACCAGCCGCTCCAGCTCCTCATGGGCGGTGAGGACGATCGCGGCGGCGGGGACCTCGTAGATGTCGCGCACCTTGAGGCCGACGATCCGGTCCTCGATGTGGTCGACGATGCCGACTCCGTGGCGACAGCCGATCTCGGCCGCCTGTTCGAGCAGGTCGACCAGGCCGAGGCGCTCGCCGTTGAGCGAGACCGGCAGGCCGGCCTCGAAGCCGACCGTGACCGTCTCGGCCTCGTCGGGCGCCTCCTCGGGCCGGGTGACGAGCTGGAAGACGTCGTCGTCGGGGGCGTGGCAGAGGTCCTCGATCCAGCGGCCCTCCGAGGAGCGGCCCCAGAGGTTGTCGTCGATCGAGTAGGGCGCGATCTCGGTCCCGCCCTTGACCGGGATCCCGTGCTCGCGGGCGTAGGCGATCTCCTCCTCGCGGCCCATCTGCCAGGAGCGCACCGGGGCGATCGTCCGCAGCTCGGGCGCGAGCGTCGCCACCGTCGCCTCGATCCGCACCTGGTCGTTGCCCTTGCCGGTGCAGCCATGGGCGATCGTGTCGCAGCCGGACTGGCGCGCGTACTCGACCGCGAGCGGGCGATCAGCGGCCGGCCGAGGGCGGTGAAGAGCGGATAGCCGTTGCCGTAGACGGCGTTGGCCTTGATCGCCGGCGCCAGGAACTCGGCGGCGAAACGCTCGCGGGCGTCGACCACATGGCACTCGACCGCGCCGAGCTGGCGCGCCTTCGTCTTCGATCGCCCCGTAGTCCTCGCCGGGCTGGCCGAGGTTGACGGTGAGGCAGACGACCTCGGCCTCGTAGGAGTCCTGGATCCACTTCAGCATCACGCTGGTGTCGAGCCCGCCCGAGTAGAGCAGGAGGACGCGGTCGACCTGCGAGGGGTCGGCCTCGTAGCTGGCGGTGGGGCTGAGCTCCGGCACGCCTACGGCGCCCCGATGCCGCCGCTGCCGTTTTCTTCCGGCGCGGTGGTCGGGGTCGTGGTCGGCGTCGTCGTCGGAGCGGTGGTGGTCTGCTCCGTCGATTCCGTCGATTGGGTGGTCGTCGTTTCGCCGGTGGTGGGCTGGGTCGAGGTGGTGGTGCTCGGGGTCGTCTCGGTCGTGCTCGGCAGCGTGGTGGCCGATTCCGAGCTGGAGGCGGTCGAGCCGGAGCCGTTGTCGTTGCCGGCGATCACGACCACCGCCACGACCAGGCCGACGATGACGGCGACGAGACAGGCGACGAGCAGCCGCATGTTGCCACGCGGCTGGCGTCCGTCCGGACCCCGGTCTTCGGGTCCCATCAAGCGGGTCGGGTCCTCGTGCATCAGTCCTCCGGTCCAAGTATCGCGTCGAGGATCGAGGCGGTGTCCTCGATCTCGAAACCGCTCCGCAACCTGGCCTCGATTTCGGCCCGGCTGTTGCCGGAGACCGCCATCTGGGTGGCCAGCAGGCGCGCGCCGGCGGCGGTGCCGCTGCGGATCGCGGTCGGGCTCGCCTCGGCGGGCCGCTCCGTCACAGGCTCGGCGGGCGTCGGCGGCTCCGGCTGGGCCTCGACCGGCTTCAAGTGCGGCTCGTGGCGGGGCGCCGACGGCGGGTCGAGCTCGTCGGCCAGAGCTCGCAGGCGCTCGGCCGCGATCCGGTCGGCCCCGGCCTGGGCCTGCTCAAGGTGGCGGCGAGCCTGCTCTTCGGCGTCGTCGATCACCTGGACGGCGGCGCGCTCGGCGGCCTCGACGATCGCGGCGAGCCGCTCAGCGGTGCTGGTCGCCAGCGGCTGCGGCGGCGGCGTTGGGCGGTCCTTGCGTCTCACGGGACCGACAACCCTAGAAGCGATTCGCCGATCAGTCCAACCGCCCGTTCGATTTGGGAGGGCTCGACCAGCAGCGGCGGCAGCAGCCGCAGGGTCGAGGGAGCCGGCACGTTGACCACGAGGCCGCGCTGGAGCAGGTCCGCTCCCACCGCCGCGGCGTCGAATCCGGGCTCGAGGCCGGCGCCGACCATGAGGCCGCGCCCGCGGGTCTCGGCGACCCCGTCGAGAGCCTCCAGCCCCTCTCGCAGCTGCGCCCCCCGCTCCCGCACCCGCCGCAGCAGCTCGGGGTCGTCGACGACGTCGAGCACGGCCAGTGCCGCCGAGGTCGCGACCGGGCCGCCGGCGAAGGTGGAGCCGTGGTCGCCGGGCTCGAGCACGTCGGCGGCGGCGGGGCCGGTGACGCAGGCGCCGATCGGCATGCCGCCGCCGAGCGCCTTGGCGCTGGTGAGCACGTCGGGCCGGATCGGCGTCTGCTGGTAGGCCCAGAGCGAGCCGGTCCTCCCCATCCCGGTCTGGATCTCGTCGAGGATCAGCAGCGCACCGGACTCGTCGCAGGCCTGACGGGCCGCCAGCAGCGCCTCGTCGGAGACCGGGTGGATGCCGGCCTCGCCCTGGATCGGCTCGATCAGGACCGCCGCGGTGCTCGCGCCGACCGCCCCGCGCAGGGCGGTCGCGTCGTTGCGGGGGACCGCGCGGAAGCCGGACAGCATCGGCCCAAGCGCCTCGTTGCGGGCCAGGTTCGGCGTCGCCGCCAGGGCGCCGTAGGTGCGGCCGTGGAAGTCGCCCTCGAAGCTGACGATCTCCGGCGCGGCGATGCCCCGGCCGTGAGCGTGCTTGCGGGCGACCTTGATCGCGCACTCGTTGGCCTCGGCGCCGGAGTTGGCGAAGAAGACGCGGCCGCCGAGGCTCGACTCCGAGAGCCGCCCGGCCAGGCGCGCCATCGGCTCGGTGTAGAAGAGGTTGGAGACGTGCATCAAGCGCCCGCTCTGCTCGCGCACCGCCTCGACCACCGCCGGATGGCAGTGCCCGAGCGAGCAGACCGAGATCCCGGTGAGGAAGTCGAGGTACTCCTTCCCCTCGGCATCCCAGAGCAGCGCCCCCTCGCCGCGGACGAAGTCGACCGGCGCCCGTTTGTAGGTCCGCATCAGGTAGCGATCCTCGAGCGATTGAACCTCGGCCAGGCTCATGGCGTGACCATGGTGCCGATGCCGGCGTCGGTGAACAGCTCCAGCAGCAGGCTGTGGGGGATCCGGCCGTCGATGATGTGAGCGGACTGGGCGCCGCCGCGGATCGCGTCGACGCAGGCCTGCAGCTTCGGCCGCATGCCGCCGGCGACGCCGGACAGCGACTCCTCGACCTCTCCGACCGTAGCGCGCGAGATCAGCGAGGCCTCGTCGCCGGCGTCGGCGAGCCAGCCCTCGACGTCGGTGAGGAAGATCGCCTTGTGGGCGCCGAGCGCGGCGGCGACCTTGCCCGCCGCCTCGTCTGCGTTGACGTTGTAGGACTGGCCGTTGCGATCGGAGGCCGAGGAGGCGATCACCGGGATGTAATCGGCGGCGATGTGGTTGAGGACGTCGACGTCGACCCGCTCGACCGAGCCGACGAAGCCGACCTGCTCGGCGTTGGCGGCGGGAGCGACCTCGAACAGGGTCCCGTCCTCGCCGGCAAGCCCGACCGCCGGCTGGCCGGCGCGGTTGAGGCGCTGGACGATTTCCGAGTTGAGCTTGCCGACCAGGACCATCTTCGCCACCTCGACCGTCTCCGCGTCGGAGACCCGCAGGCCCTCGTGGAACCTGACCTCGAGCCCGAGCCGGTCCATGTAGCGGGTGATCTCGGGGCCGCCGCCGTGGACGATCACCGGGTTGAGGCCGACGTACTTGAGCAGGACGACGTCGGTGGCGAAGGCCTCGCGCAGCCCCTCCTCGAGCATCGCGGCGCCGCCGTACTTGATCACCACCGTGCGGCCGTGGAACTCGCGGATGTAGGGCAGCGCCTCCAGCAGCGTCTCGACGCTGGCTCCGGCCGCCCGCGACTGCGGCGCCTGCTCGGTCATCCTCGGCTCCTCTCGGTTGGCGCTCTCAAGTCGTGTACTCCGCGTTGATCCGCACGTACTCATAGCCGAGGTCGGAGAACCAGACGTGGGCGCGGTGCTCGCCGCGGCCGAGCCGCAGCCCGATCTCCGCCTCGGCGGTCCTCGGCCCCCAGCTCGGCGGCGTCGATCGAGCCGGCGCCGATCTCCTCGAGGTCCTCGCCGACCAGCGCCGCGCCGGCGGCCTGGGCGATCCGCCCCCAGTTGGGGTCGCGGCCGAACAGCGCCGTCTTCACCAGCGGCGAGTTGGCGATCGCCCGGGCGACCCGCTCGGCCTCGGCGGCGGAGGCGGCCTCGGAGACCTCGATCCGCCCCACCCGGACGGCGCCCTCGCCGTCGCGAACGATCTCGATCGCCAGCTGCTTCAGCACCGCCTCCAGCAGCCCCGCCGGCAGAGGCTCGCCGCTGGTCCCGGTGGCCTGGAGCAGGACGCAGTCGTTGGTGCTCATCTGGCCGTCGACGGTGATCCGGTTGAAGGAGGAGTCGACGGCGGCGCGCAGCTCCGCCTCGGGGTCGGCGACGACGGCGTCGGTCTGGACGAAGCAGAGCATCGTCGCCATGTTCGGCTCCATCATCCCGGCCCCCTTCGCCTGGGCGGAGAGGGTTACGCCGCCGAGGCTCAGCGTGCAGTGCTTGGACCAGCGGTCGGTGGTCGTGATCGCGTCCGAGAAAGTCCCCGCCCCACCGGCGGAGAGGCCGGCCGCGGCCTCGTCGATGCCGGGAAGGACCGCCTCGATCGGCAGCGGCACGCCGATCGTGCCGGTCTCGGCGACGGCGACGTGCTGGGGGCCCAGGCCGAGCGCCGCCGCCGCCCGCTCGCACATCGCCACCGCGTCGGCATAACCCTTCTCCCCCGTCTCGGCGTTGGCGTTGCCGCTGTTGACGACGGCGGCGCGCACCCGATCCAGCTCGACGAGATCGCGGCAGACCCGGATCGGCGCCGCCGCCGAGGCGTTGCGGGTGAGCACCATCGACGACGTCACCGACTCCCCGTCGCAGACGACGAGGCCGACGTCGGTCTTGCCGCCGCCCTTGAGGCCGCAGTGGGCGCCGCCGGCGCGGAAGCCGGGGGCAAGTTGAGCGGGGTCGAGTTCCTCCACCCCAGCCGGGGCGTCGACCCAGCGCGACCTGAAGAAGGCGCTCGTACGAGCCCCTCGGTCTCGTCCAGCCCGAGCATCAGGTTGAGGTTCTGGATGCCCTGGCCGGAGGCGCCCTTCCAGAGGTTGTCGATCGCCGAGAAGGCCAGCACCCGGCCGCGCTCCTCGACGGTGACGTAGACGTGGCACTCGTTGCTGTCGCGGAGGTCGCGCAGGCCCGGCGGGCGGTCGACGACGTGGACGAAGGGCTCGCCGGCGTAGCGCTCACGGTAGAGCGCCTGCACCTGCTCCTTCGTCACCGGCTCGATCGTCTGCGCGTAGCAGCTGGCCAGCTCCCCCTGGTCGAGCGGCAGCAGGTGGGGGACGAAGACGACCGGCGCCGGGCTGCCCAGCGCCGCCAGCTCCTGTTCGATCTCCGGCCGGTGGCGGTGGCCCTCGGTCTTGTAGGCGAAGGCGTTCTCGTCCATCGCCGCGTAGTGCGTCTCATCGTCGCCGCCCCGCCCCGCCCCGGAGACTCCCTGCATGGCGTTGACGACGACGTCGGCGAGCAGCCCCTTTTCCGCCAGCGGCGCCAGCCCCAGGACGCTGGCGGTCGGGTAGCAGCCGGGGGTCGCGACCAGCTTCGCCTCGCGCAGCTCGTCGCGGTACATCTCCGTCAGCCCGTAGACGCCGCTGCCGAAGAGCTCGGGGGCGCCGTGCTCCCCGTACCAGCGCTCGTAGGTCTCCATCTCGCGCAAGCGGAAGTCGGCCGAGAGGTCGACCACGAGGACGCCCTGCGCGCGCAGAGCCGCCACGGTCGGGGCGGCGGCGCCGTGCGGGTAGGCGACGATCGCGGCGTCGATGCCCTCGATCCGGTCGAGGTCCAGCTCCGTCAGCTCCAGCGGCACCCGGTAGCGCGGGTAGAGGCGGTCGAGCCTGGTGCCGGCGTCGCTGCGCGAGGTCACCGCGACCAGCTGCAGCCGCGGGTGGCGCCAGGCGATCTGCGCCGCCAGGGCGCCGGTGAAGCCGGAGGCACCGGCGACCAGGACTCGCGCCGCGGGCTCGCCGACCAGGGGCTGTGCGCCGACATCACTCACGAAGGCTGCCCCCGATCTGCTCCAGCTCGGACTCGATCGCCTCGCGAAGAGTGGCGACCTCCTCGTCGGTGAGGGTGCGGTCGGCGGCGCGGAACTCCAGCCGCAGGGCCAGGCTCTTGCGCCCCTCGCCGAGCTGCTCGCCCTCGAAGAGGTCGAAGACGCCTGCCGAGCGCAGCAGCTCGCCGCCGCCCTCGAGCACGGCGTCGCGCACCGCGATCGCCGCGACCTCGGCCGGCACCACGACCGCGAGGTCCTGGCGCACCGAGGGGAAGGTGGTGACGTCCTCGTAGATCTCCTCGCCGACGGTGGCGGCGCCGACCAGCGCCGCGCCGGCCGACTTCGAAGCCGACCGCGGCCTCGATGTCCCAATCGCGGCAGACCAGCGGGTGGATCTCGCCCAGCCAGCCGACCGGGGCGCCGGCGATCTCGACCGCGGCCGAGCGGCCCGGGTGCAGGAACGGCTCCGGCGCCGCCTCGAAGCCGAGCTCGACGCCGAGCTGGCCGGCGAGCGCCTCCAGCGCGGCCTTGAGCGCGAAGAAGTCGGCGGGCTCGCCGCCGCCGCGCCAGGAGCGCGCCACCAGCGGGCCGACAGCGAGGCAGCCCAGCCGGTGCGGCTCAGCGAAGGGCGCCGCCCGCTCGCCCGAGAAGACGCCGGCCAGCGGCCCCTCGCCGACCGCGTCGAGCCGCAGGTAGACCTGGCCGGACTCGAAGAGGGCGACGCGCTCGGCGTCGCGGGCGAGGTTGCGGGAGGCGACGTCGAGCAGCGAGCCGAGCAGCGTCGTCCGCATCCGCGACTGGTCTTCGGAGAGCGGGTTGGCGAGCAGCACCGGATCGGCGCGCGGATCGCCCTCGGGGATCCGCAGCCGGCCGGGCTCGCCGGGGCCGGTGAAGCTCCAGCCGACGACCTGGTCGAAGCCGAGGCCGCGCAGCCCGTCCTCGGCCCGGCGCCGCAGCTGCTGTTCGCGGCTGAGGCCGCCGACCCTCTCCGCCACCGCCGGCAGCGTCGTCGGCAGGTGCTCGTCGAAGCCGTGGATGCGCCCGACCTCCTCGATCAGGTCGACCTCGCGGACGACGTCGTAGTGGCGCTCGGGCGGGAC
Source organism: uncultured Solirubrobacterales bacterium (assembly GCA_963785775.1). Taxonomy (GTDB): domain Bacteria; phylum Actinomycetota; class Thermoleophilia; order Solirubrobacterales; family 70-9; genus VAYN01. The sequence goes on from CAWAWH010000005.1 coordinate 86,598, forward strand.
CTGACCTGGAGGTCGTCGCCGTCGACCGCGACGCCGAAGCCGAGCCGCTCCAGGTAGGCGCTCTGGTCGACCTGCTCGATCGCCATGCCAAGCAGCCCCTCTACCCGCGCCGCCCGCAGCGCTTATCCGCGCCGGGGCGGGAATCTCGGCGGCGACGTCGATCGTCCCCGGCACCAGCTTCGCTCCGCAGAGCTCGACCAGCAGCCGCGAGGCGATCCGCTGCGCCCGCATGCAGAGCTCCGGATGCAGCTGCTTCTCGAAGCGCGAGGAGGCCTCGGAGCGCAGCCCCAGCAGGCGCGAGGTGCGGAGGATGTTGGCGCCGTCCCAGTTGGCGACCTCGAGCAGCACCCGCGTCGTATCCTCGGCGACCTCGGAGACCTGCCCGCCCATGATCCCGGCGATCCCGGTCGGCCCGTTCGCGTCGCAGACCAGCACCGTCTCGGCGTCGAGGGTGCGCTCGACCCCGTCCAGGGTCGTCATCTTCTCCCCGTCCGCCGCGGCGCGCACGGTCAGCGCCCCGCCCGGGACCTTGTCGAGGTCGAAGGCGTGCAGCGGCTGCGCGGTCAGCAGCATCGCGTAGTTGGTGACGTCGACGACGTTGTTGATCGGCCGCTGCCCGGCGGCGCTGAGCCGGGCCTGCAGCCACAGCGGCGAGGGCGCGACGGTGACGTCGGTGAGGACGCGGGCGGTGAAGCGCGGGCAGAGCTCGGGGACCTCGACCGCGACCGAGGCGAGGTCGTCACATCCCCCCCGCCCTCGGCCGCCGCGTCCTCGCCCCAGGGCTCAGCCGCCAGCGGCGCCGCGGAGATCGCGTGGACCTCGCGGGCCACCCCCCAGACGCCGAAGCAGTCGACCCGGTTCGGCGTCACCTCCAGCTCCAGCACCGGCTCGGCCAGCGGCAGGACCTCGGCCAGCGGCGTCCCCGGCGCGACCTCCTCCTCGAGCACGAGGATTCCGTCGGCGTCCTCGCCGATCTCCAGCTCGGAGATCGAGAGGATCATCCCTTCCGAGGCGACCCCCCGCAGCTTCGCCTTGCGCAGCGTCTCGCCGCCCGGCATCCGCGCCCCGGGCAGAGCCACGGCGACGGTCTGGCCGGCGGCGACGTTGGGGGCGCCGCAGACGATCGTCCGCTCGCCCTCGGCGTCGCCGCTGTCGACCCGGCAGACCCGCAGCCGGTCGGCGTCGGGGTGCTGCCCGGCGCTGGTCACCCTGCCGACGACGAAGCCCTCGGGCGAGGGCGGGCCGACCACGCCGATCCGCTCGACCTCGGTCCCGCTCATCACCAGCCGCTCGGCGATCTCCTCGACCCCGACGCCGGGGTCGCAGTACTCGCGCAGCCATGAGTACGGAACCCTCATCCGAACTGCTCCAGCATCCGCACGTCGTTGTCGAAGAAGCGCCGCAGGTCGGGCACGCCGTGGCGCAGCATCGCCACCCGCTCGACGCCGATGCCGAAGGCGAAGCCCTGGACCCGCTCGGAGTCGTAGCCGTGGGACTCGACGAAGCCGAGCACGTTGGGGTCGACCATGCCAGCGCCGAGGATCTCGATCCAGCCCTGGCCCTTGCAGAGGTTGCAGCGCTCGCCGCCCGGCAGCGAGCCGCTCCCCTCGCACTGGAAGCAGGAGACGTCGACCTCGACGCTGGGCTCGGTGAAGGGGAAGAAATGCGGGCGCAGCCGCACCTCGCGATCCTCTCCGAAGATCGCCCGGCAGAGAGCCAGCAGCGTCCCCTTGAGGTCGGCCAGGGTCAGCCCCTCGGCGATCGCCAGCCCCTCGATCTGGTGGAACATCGGGCTGTGGGTGGCGTCGGAGTCGCGGCGGTAGACCTTGCCGGGGACGACGATGAAGATCGGCGGCGGCTGGGACTCCATCGAGCGCACCTGGACCGGCGAGGTGTGGGTGCGCAGCAGCAGCTCGGGGTGGGACTGGACGTAGAAGGTGTCCTGGAGCATCCGCGCCGGGTGCCCAGGCGGGTGATTGAGGGCGGTGAAGTTGTAGTAGTCGTGCTCGATCTCCGGCCCCTCGACCACCCGGTAGCCGAGGCCGACCATCGTGTCTTCGATCAGCCGCGTGGTGCGGGCGATCAGGTGGGCATGGCCGAGCGGCCGCGGCGGCGCCCCAGGCAGGGTGACGTCGATGCGGTCGGTGACGAGCCTGGCATCGAGCTCGCTGACGTCGAGCCGGGCCGCGCTCGCCTCCAGCAGCTCCTCCAGCTCCTTGCGCGCCCTGTTGGCGGCGCCGCCGACCTCGCCGCGTTCACTGGAGGGGAGCTCGGCGATCCCGCGCAGGATCGTCGTCAGCTCGGCCTTGCGGCCGAGGTAGCGGACCCGCAGCTCCTCCAGCTCGGCGCTCGAGGCGGCCGCCTCGAGCGCCGACGCGGCCTCGCCCCTGATCTCCTCGATCCGCTCAAGCATCAGGCTGCTCCTCCGACATGGCGGGCGACGATATCCGCTCACAGGCTATGGCCGCCGCGGCGGCGACGTTGAGCGACTCGGCGCCGCCACGCAGCGGGATCGTCGCCTCGACCTCGCAGGCCGCGAGCACCTCGCCGGGCAGGCCCTCGCGCTCGGCGCCGAGACAGAGCGTCGCCGCCCCCGCCAGCGCCTCCAGGCCAGCGCCGCCGTGGGCGACCAGCGCCGCCCGCGGCGCCGGCGTCCGCGCCAGCTCGGCCCGGGCCGGCGGCCGGGCGAAGAGCGAGCCCATGCTGGCCCGCACCGCCTTCGGCGAGAAGGGGTCGGCGCAGCCGGAGCCGAGCACGACCGGGCCGTCGAGCAGCGCGTGGGCGGTGCGGACGATGGCGCCGACGTTGCCGGGATCGGCGACGCCCTGCAGGTAGACGCAGGGCGAGCCGGGCGCCTCGGCCCAGCGCAGCGGCCAGACCGCGATCGCCCGGGTGCCGGAGCCGAGCGTGGAGACCGAGGCCAGCAGCTCCGGCTCGACCTCCTCGCCGCCCCACCGCGACGCCAGCCCGGAGCCGGCGGCGCTGAGCAGGAGGCGCGGCTCGGCGCCCGCCGCCAGCCCCGCCGCGACCAGGTCCTCGCCCTCGCTCGCGAACAGGCCCTCGCGCTCGCGATGCTTGCGGTCGCGCAGCTTGCGGACCAGCTTCAGCTTCTCGTTTTGGGGGCTGGCGATCATCGGTGTCCTCGTCGGTGTGACCTTCTGGTCTGCGGTTTCTTCTCCTGGAACGAAAAAGCGGGCCGTCTTCACGGCCCGCCCGGGAAAGTGGAGTGTCGGTGAGCCGCTAGGCGGCCGCACCCTCCCGGGCAAGCTCGACGAATCGGCGAAAGGCGTCGCGATCGCTGACCGCGATCTCGGCGAGCATCTTGCGGTTTACCTCGACCTCGGCCTTGTTGAGGCCGTAGATCAGTTCGGAGTAGCTCATGCCCTCCAGGCGGGCGGCAGCGTTGATCCTGGTGATCCAGAGCCGGCGGAAGGTGCGCTTCCTGTTGCGCCGGTCGCGGTAGGCGTACATCCCCGACCGCTGCACCTGCTCTTTGGCGAAGCGGTAGGAGGAGTGCTTGCGGCCGAAGTAGCCCTTCGCTTCCTTCAGCACCTTGCGGCGCTTCTTGCGGGCGTGGACGGAGCGCTTGACCCGGCTCATCTCTTCTTACCTCCACCCAGCAGGGCCCGCACGGTCGGCGCGTCGTTCGGCGAGATCTCCACCGGCCGCGCCATCTTCCGCTTCCGCTTCGGCGACTTTTTCTCCAGGATGTGGCTGGAGTAGGCGCGACGGCCCCGGAGCTTGCCGGTGGCGGTCTTGCGGAAGCGCTTCTTGGCGCCCGAATGGGTTTTCATCTTCGGCATCGGGCTCGCTATTGAAGCAGACGCGGAATCGCTGCGCTTAAGCGTCAGCCGCGGAGTCGGCGGGCGCCTCGGCGGCCCCGTCGGCCGCGGCTGCACCCTCGGCCGCGGCGCCGTCGCCGGCCGGGACTGAGCCGTCCAGCTTGTCGACCTCTTTGCTCGGGGCCAGCAGCATGCTCATGTTGCGGCCTTCCTGCAGGGGGGCGGACTCGATCACGGCGATGCCGCCGAGGTCCTCGAAGAGCTTCTGCAGCAGCGCCCGGCCGCGCTCCGGGTGGGCCTGCTCGCGGCCGCGGAACATGATCGTCACCTTGACCTTGTCGTGGTGCTTGAGGAAGCGCTCGACGTGGCCCTTCTTGGTCTCGTAGTCGTGGGTCGCGATCTTCGGCCGCAGCTTGATTTCGCGGATGTTGACCTGCTGCTGGTGCTTGCGCGCCTGCTTCTGCTTCTGCTCCTGCTCGTACTTGTACTTCGAGTAGTCGAGCAGGCGGGTCACCGGCGGCTTCGAGCCCGGCGCCACCTCGACCAGGTCGAGGTCGGCGTCCTGGGCGCGTTTGAGGGCGTCGGCGATGTCGAGGATGCCGAGCTGCTCGCCGTCGGCGCCGATCAGGCGCACCTGCGGAACGCGGATGCGTTCGTTGATCCGCGTCGTGTCACGCTCTGGAGGGCGCCGATCGAACCTGCGGGGAACCGGCACTATCGAGGGGAGCGCTGGAGCTTCAAGAGGACGAGGGATCGGGACGCGGGCACGAAGCGCTCAGCGGCGGCGGTGATTTTGCGTGCCGGCAGTCAAGTGGGGCGGAGTATAGAGGCAGGAGGGCGGTTGGCAACCCGGCGCCGCTCAGGCCGCGCCGGCCTCGGACCGGACCCGATCGGCGAACGCCGCCGGCGACATCTCCCCCAGCTCGCCCTCGGCGTGGGAGCGAACGGCGACGGCGCCGGCCTCCTGCTCACGGTCGCCGACCACCAGCATGTACGGATAGCGGCCGATCTCGGCGTCGCGGACCTTCCTGCCGATCGACTCCGAGCGGTCGTCGAGGGCGACCCGGACGCCGAGCTCGCGCAGCTCGGCCATCGTCTTTGCGGCGTACTCGTTGTGGCGATCGGAGATCGAGAGGACGATCGCCTGCACCGGCGCCAGCCAGACCGGGAAGCGGCCGCCGTAGTGCTCGATCAGGATCCCGGCGAAGCGCTCCATCGAGCCGAGCAGGGCGCGGTGGATCATCACCGGCCGGTGGGGCGCGTCGTCGGCGCCGATGTAGTGGAGGTCGAAGCGCTCCGGCATCTGGAAGTCGAGCTGGCAGGTACCGCACTGCCAGGAACGGCCGAGCGCGTCGGTGACGTGGAAGTCGATCTTCGGCCCGTAGAAGGCGCCGTCGCCGGGATGCAGCTCGTACTCGCGGCCCTGCTGCTCGAGCGCCGCCGCCAGCGCCGCCTCGGCCTTCGCCCACTGCTCGTCGGAGCCCATCGACTTCTCCGGCCGAGTCGAGAGCTCGACCCGGACGTCGGTGAAGCCGAAGCGCGCGTAGAGCTCGTCGATCGCCTCGCAGATGCTCGCCACCTCGCCGGTGATCTGCTCCTCGGTGCAGTAGACGTGGGCGTCGTCCTGGGTGAAGGCGCGGACCCGCAGCAGGCCGTGGAGGACGCCCTCGCGCTCGTTGCGGGAGACGCGGCCGAACTCGGCCAGGCGCAGCGGCAGCTCACGGTAGGAGTGGCGGCCGGCGCCGTAGACGAGGCAGGCGCCGGGGCAGTTCATCGGCCGCAGCGCGAAGCGGCGCCCGTCGTCCTCCATGAAGTACATCTCGTCGCGGTAGTTGTCCCAGTGCCCTGAGCGGTGCCAGAGCTGCTCGTCGAGCACCTGCGGCGTGGCGATCTCCTGGTAGCCGCGCTTGCGCAGCTGCTCCTGAACCTCGGCCTCGATCAGGTGCAGGAGGGTGGTGCCGTTGGGGAGCCAGAACGGCATCCCCGGCGCCTCCTCGCGCAGCATGAAGAGGCCGAGCTGGGGACCGAGCCGGCGGTGGTCGCGGGCCTTCGCCTCCTCGATCCGCTCCAGGTGCCGCTCGAGGTCCTTGCTGGAGAAGAAGGCGGTGCCGTAGATCCGGGTCAGCCGCTCGCGGTTCTCGTCGCCGCGCCAGTAGGCGCCGGCCACCGAGCTGAGCTTGATCGCCTTGATCCGGCCGGTCGACGGTCCGTGCGGGCCGCGGCAGAGGTCCTCGAAGGGGCCGTTGCGGTAGAGCGAGACGGTCTCGACGCCTTCGTCGCGGACGAGGTCCTCGATCAGCTCGACCTTGTAGCCCTGGTCCTGGGCCTTGAAGATCTCGATCGCCTCGGCGACCGGCACGTCGCGGCGGCCGAACGGCTCGTCGGCGGCGATGTGCTCCCGCATCGCCGCCTCGATCTTCGGCAGGTCGTCCTCGCTGATCTTCGTCTCGGCCGGGAACTCGAAGTCGTAGTAGAAGCCGGACTCGATCGGCGGCCCGATCGTCACCTTCGTCCCCGGGTAGAGGTCCATCACCGCCTCGGCCATCACATGGGCGGCGTCGTGGCGGATCAGCTCCAGCGCCTCGGGGTCGCGGTCGGTGAGGATCCCGATCTCGGCCCCGGCCGGCAGCGGCGCCGAGAGGTCGCGCAGCTCGCCGCCGACCCTGATCGCCAGCGCCGCCCTGGCCAGGCCCGGCCCGATCGCCGCCGCCGCATCCGCCCCGGTCGCACCAGGAGGCAGCTCCAGCGGCTTGCCGTCAGGCAGGGTGACGGTGATCTTGTCGGTCGCGGCCTCCACGGCAGGCAGATGCGTACGCACTCGCAGCGGGCGACTTATGGGCCCTGGCGCGCTTGCCGGACGGCGATCAGGAGACACGGGCTGTGGCGGCGACCCGGCCGGTCGCTTCCCAAAGGGCGTAGGGAGGCGCAGCGTGGCGCAGGCGAAGACCTGGAAACGGCGGCTGCCCGGAGCCGCCGCGGTGACCACGAACCGCACGCCGTGTGGCGGTCGACTCCCAGCTTCGCCTTCGGCCTCGATGCAGACCCGGTCGCCACGCAGCTCCCAGGAGATATAGGGAGCGCCGTGCTGTTCGCTTAGGAGTTGGTCCGAGGCGATGACCAGGGTCGAGCCGGAGGCGACCAGAGAGCGCAGTCCGGTGAGGGCCGGCGAGTAGGACGTAGGCCCGACCGGGGCGTTGGCGAGCGCGAGCAGTGAGCAGCCGCCGGCGGCGCATGGCGATGAAGAGCCCCGCGGCCGCCGCGCGGACCGAGCCCTTGGCGCTTTTGTTTCGCCTAGCGCGACAGGGGTCGCCAGTCGGCCTCTTCGAGCAGCGGCAGGAGGATGACGAGGCTAGCCAGCGGGGCGGCGATCTCGATCGCCTTCGCCGCGGTGTAGGGAGTGCCGCCGACGCGAGCCGACGGCATAGGCGAGCGCGGCGGCGGCGAGACCGGCGAGCACCGCCGACTCGCGCCGGCGCCAGCAGCGGCCGATCCCGTAAAGGAGCAGGACGAGGGCGAAGGCGGCGCCCAGGTAGTAGCCGGCAGCGGGCACGGCGCCGCCGCCGGGAGCGAGGCGGAAGTCGCCGGAGGGCCAGATGCCGAGCGCCTCGAAGGGGGAGACCTGGCCGAAGAGGTTGCCCAGGCCGGGGCCGTTGGGGTCGAAGGTCTCGAAGCTGCGGAAGTCGATCATCCGGCCGATCTCCGGGGCGATCAGGACTAGGAAGGCGAGTAGGGCCAGGGAGAAAGCCCGGAAAGTCGAAGGACGGAGCCCCCGGCCCGCGGGTCCTGTCGCGGCGGCATCCCCCACGGTGCTCGGCGGCAGAGCCGCCTCCGCGCCGCGGGGGACCCCCGCCACCGCGCCACCCGCGGGAGGGAGGTTGCGCCGCCGGCCGAGGGCGCCCTCCGCAATCGCCCAGAGGACAAAGGTGCCGCCGAGCCAGACCAGGCCCGGGAAGCTGTAGACGTAGACGGAGCCGGTGGCGAGGAGGGCGGCGGGGACGAAGCGGAGGGGTAGGTCGCGCCAGGCGCGGGTGGACTCGCGCAGGGAGAGGGCGAAGGCGAGGACGAAGAGGGCCTGGATCGTCTCCTTGAAGGCGCCCTGGGCGAAGTAGGAGACGACGACGTAGGCGAGGCCGACGACCAGGGCGCCAGCCGTGCGGGGAATCGGCCTGAGGTTTGCGAAGGCGGCCAGCGCGGTGAGCGGGGCGAGGATGGCGACGGCGACGGTGAGGCCGCCGAAGCCCTGGACCAGGCCGATCCCCAGGCCGCGGTTGAGCGCCGCCACCACCGCGTGCGGCCCGAGCGGGTAGCCCTGGTGCAGGAGCTGGGAGGTCTCGCCGTGGGCGAGCCGGTCGGCGGCCAGCAGGTGCTGCGACATGTCCGGGTTGAAGCTGGTGCCGAGGATCCCGAAGTGGCCTTCGACCGCGAACGGCAGCGAGGCCGCGAGCAGGGCGAGAAGGGCGACGGGCCAGCCGGCGCTCAGCGCGTCCTCCCCACCCTCCAGCCGTCGCCGGAGATAGAGGACCGAGGCCAGCGAGAGCGCGAGCACGGCGAGCGCCGAGATCGTGCCGTGCCCCGGCAGCCGCACCGTGCCCCAGCAGATCGCCAGGACCAGGGCCAGCCCGACCGCCGGCGCCAGCCACGACCAGCGCCGCCAGCCGCAGAGCCCGACCGCCGCCTGCCCGATCGCCAGCGAGGAGGCGCACACCGCCAGCACTGCTGAATAGGTGCCGATCACGAGGCCGCGAGCCTAGTGAGAATGGGCGTTACTGGGCTCGAACCAGTGACCTCCACCTTGTCGAGGTGGCGCTCTCCCAACTGAGCTAAACGCCCGGGATGCCTGAATCGTAGCAGCGGCAACCCGAAGCCGGTCGGTGGTCGCCGGCCGGCTAAAGGGACGGCTCGTCTTCGGCCGATGCAACCGGTGCAACTTTTCAGTCCCACGAGTGTTTATCAGTACGTCGCACGAGCTGCGGCAGCTAGAACTTCAAAGCTCGAGGACCGACGAGCCAGCGACTTCAATCTCTCTGGTGGCACGTCCTTCGGAAACAGGGGGCCCCTTCGCAGGGGCCCTTTTCCGTTCCTGATTCGGCCTCAGACGTGGTCGTTTGGCAGGTGCCAGCGGCGCGGCGCGATCAGCTCGTCCATCTCCGCCGGCCCCCAGGAGCCGGGCTCGTAGGGATGGGTGTGCGGCGGGCGCTCCAGCACCGGCTCGGAGATCTCCCAGAGGCGCTCGATCGCATCGGAGCTGGTGAAGAGGGTGCGGTCGCCGACCATGACGTCGTGGATCAGGCGCTCGTAGGCATCGAGGGCGTGCTCGGTGCCGCCGAAGGTGTCGGCGTAGCTGAAGCGCATGTGGGCCTCGCCGAGCTGGATCGTCGGGCCGGGGACCTTGGCGAGGAAGGAGGCGGAGATGCTGCCGGGATCGCCGAGCTCGAAGGTGAGGTGGTCGTGGCCGAAGGACTCGGCGACCTGGTCGCAGTCGAGCGGGAACATGCGGCGCGGCGGCTGGGCGAAGGCGATCGTCAGCAGGTGGCGGCTCTCGGCCAGCCGCTTGCCGGAGCGCAGGTAGAACGGCACGCCCTCCCAGCGCCAGTTGTCGACGAAGGCCTTGATCGCGACGAAGGTCTCGGTGTCGGAGTCGGCGGCGACGCCCTCCTCGTCGCGGTAGCCGGCGTACTGGCCGCGGACCACGTTCTCCGGCGAGAGCAGCGGCATCGAGTCGAAGACCTTCTCGCGCTCGAGGCCCAGCGCCTTCGGCTCGAACGAGGTCGGCGGCTCCATCGCGACGAAGCCGAGCAGCTGGAAGAGGTGGGTGACGATCATGTCGCGGAAGGCGCCGGTCTGCTCGTAGAAGCTGCCGCGCATCTCGATCGAGAGCGTCTCCGGGATGTCGATCTGGACGTGGTCGATGTGGTTGCGGTTCCAGACCGGCTCGAACATGCCGTTGGCGAAGCGCAGCGCCAGCAGGTTCTGCACCGCCTCGCGTCCCAGGTAGTGGTCGATCCGGTAGATGCAGCGCTCCTCGAAGACCGTGTGCAGCAGCGCGTTCAGCTCGCGGGCCGAGGCGAGGTCGGTGCCGAACGGCTTCTCGGTGATCACCCGGGCGCCGTCGCCGAGCCCGAGCGCGCCGAGCCCTGCGACCGTGCCGGCGGCGGCCTTGGGCGGCAGCGAGAGGTAGTAGAGGAGGCCGGGATCGCCGCCGAGCTCCTCGCGCGCGGCAGAGACCGCCTCGCCGAGCGCCTCGAACCCGTCCCCCACGCCGACGAACTCCAGCGATTCGGCGAACGGGTCCCAGGTCGCCGGCGAGAGGTCCTCGCGACCGGAGGCCTCGATCGCCTGCCGTGACAGCTGGCGGAACTCCTCGACGTCGACCACGTGCCGCGCCGCCCCGACGATCCGGAAGCGCCGCGGCATCAACCCGACCTGGGCGAGGTGGAACATCCCCGGCAGCAGCTTGCGCCTGGCCAGGTCGCCGGTCGCGCCGAAGAGGACGATCACCTGGTTCTCGGGGATCTGGGGGGCCGGCTTCTCGGTCGTGGCGGTGGCGGTGACGGCGCTCACGCCTCCAGGCTTGCATACGGGCGGCGCAGGCCGGCGGGCGAGGTCGCGACCTATGCTGGCGAGGACCGATGGCGCCCCGCAAGACCAAAGGCGGAGTCGAGTACGACCCCCAGGACCTGGACCGGGTCGAGCGCCGCTTCTGGCGCGATATCTGGGAGTCGGTCCCGGCCGAGATCGCCCGCGAGCGCGGCGTCGCGGTGCGGGACTTCGGACCGATCCAGGCGACCGCCGTCAGCGCCCTGGCGGGGGTGGGGATGATGAACCTGGTGCTCGGCGCGGCGGAGCCGGGCGCGGTCGAGGATGGGCACCTCGCCGCCGCTATCGGGTGGGTTCGGGAGCTGGGAGTCGACAGCTACGTGTCGCTGACCCCGGGGCTGGCGGGCGCCGAGGCGGCGGCGAACTGGCTGGCGGCGAACGGCTTCGCCAGGACCTACGCCTGGATGAAGTTCGTCCGCGACGCCCACCCGCCGCGGTTCTCGGTCTCGAGCGATGTCGAGGTCGTCGAGGTCACCCGCACCGATCGGGAGCCCTTCGGGATGATCGCCGCGACCGGCTTCGGCCTCCAGGCCTGGAGCGCGGCGTTCTTCGCCGGCCTCCCCGGCAACGAGGACTGGCGCTGCTACGTCGCCCGGGTCGACGGCGAGCCGCAGGCCTGCGCCGCCATGCGCATCCACCGGGGGATCGCCGAGTTCGGCATCGCCGCCACGCTCGAGCCCGCCCGCGGACGCGGCTGCCAGCTCGCCCTGCTCCGGCGCCGCATCGTCGACGCGGCGGCCGCCGGCTGCCACACCCTCTTCGTCGAGACCGGCGAGCGAGTCCCCGAGCGGCCCTCGGTCAGCTACCGCAACATCCTCCGCGCCGGCTTCGAGGAGGCGTACCTGCGGCCGAACTGGCGGCGGGACCGCTAGAAGGACGCTTCGAAGCCGACTTCGAACTGCGGGCCGGTCAGGGGCGTGCGCGGCGCGCCCGGGAAGTTGACCGAGAGTGGCCCAGTCCAGGTTTTCGTGCCGTCCGGCGCCGCTCTGTAGGTGCCGGTGCCGTGGAAGGGCTTGGGAGGAGAGACCCTGGCCTGGGTCAGCGGATCGTTGAATCCAAAGCTCTTGCCGGGGCCGGTCAGGGAGGCGAACCTGAAGATGGCGAAGCTGCCCTCGCTGCGTTCCGTCAGGACCATGAAGAGGGTTTTGTCGCCCGTGCCGAGGGCGAAGAACGCGGCCGAGTCGACGGCCTGATGCCAGCCGGCGCTGAGGACCCCGACCTGGCGTGGCTTGGGATGACCCGTTTCACTTCCGGAGCCGCCGGGGTCCCGGAAGACGAAGTGCCCGGGCGCGCAGCGCAGGTTGACCGGGGTGCGCACCAGGCCCTTGGCACGGTGAACGTGCAGCGCCAGGTAGTTGTCCTCGCCGGGGAAGCGGATGTCGCCGGCGAACACTCCCAGGCGCCTGGTGAAGCGGTCCGCTCCGTGACAGTTGCCGCGCGGCTTCGAGTAGGTGACGCGGCCGGAGGGGTGGAAGCGGACCGACACCCTGCCGAGATCGCCGAAGGACGCTTGGAGCCGGCCGCGGCTGACCGTGCCCCGGGCGACGTAGGCGGTGACCGCGTGGGCATGGTCGCGGGCGATCTCGACGATCACGTCATCGCCCTGGCCGACCACGGCGACCTTGTAGCCGGTCGACGTCTCCAGCTCGAACTTGGGTTGAAACGACTGGTCGCCTCCCTGCGACGGGCCTCGGCTCTGCAACAGGGCGCGCATCTGCGGCGGCATCGCGGTCGGGATTGCCAGCGGCAGCGCGCCCGCCGTCGCCGGCACCGCCAGCAGCAGGCAGGCCGCAACGGCGAGGAGCCCCGGCCAGTGTCGCCGCCTCACCGGACGCTCCCCGCCCGCGAGAAGAGGCGCCCGACTTCCTTGCCGAAGTAGGCGCCGTAGTCGGTCGTCTGGTCGTCGCCGTAGCCGTAGTTGGTGACGCCGTTGAGGACGTCGCCCTGGATCGTCCAGCCCCCGCCCGAGGCGCCGCCGGTGACGTCGCAGTCGACCGCCAGGTTGAGCGGCCCGGGGAAGAGGAACGAGCGCGGGTCGTGGCCGAGGAACGGCGTCTGGCTGCAGAGGCGCTGTGTTTCGCCGTCGAACGGCGGCGCGACCGGGTAGCCGTGGACGTCGAAGACCTGACGGGCCGGAAGCCCCCAAGCGATGCCGGCGCCGCCGACCGCGTCGGCGAGCCGCTGGCCATGTTCGTTCGGCATCACCACGGCGGCGCCGACGTCGAAGTTCTCGCTGCCGGTGGTCTTCCACTGGCGCGTCGTGTCCAGCCACTTGGCCGGGAAGACGCCGAATGGTCGCTGGCCGTAGCGATATCCGGGCACGAAGGCCCAGCGGCGGGCGTCGGCATGACCTCCGAGCCCACCCTCGTCGATGCAGTGCCCGGCGGTGATGACGACGCTGGAGTTGGGCGCGTTGACCGAGGTGCCCGAGCAGCGAGCGAGGCCGAAACCGGTCTGGAAGAAGATGACGCCGTTCTGCCGCGTCGCTTCGGCGGTGGGATCGGCAACGGGGTCGAAGGCCGCGCTGGCCGCGGCGCCCGCTCGCGGCGCCACCGGCGGGACGCGGTGCGGCGATTCGGCGGCGGCGCTGGGCGCGCTGGGCACGACCGCGTTCGCCGAACCGGGCCTCAGGCTCTCGATCGGCCTCGCCCGCTGCATCCGCGCCGGCGTCCAGAACCGGCGGGCCTGCAATGCCGACCACCGCGAGGCGCCGGGCGAAGGCGTGGCGCCGGCGACCGATGCGTTCATACCGAACACCACCAGAGAAACTGCGACGAACGCGAGCGCCCGATGAGCCCGCGGGCCCTCTGCATCCATTGGCAGAAGTCTACTTCTCCACTCCAGGCCATTCGCACCGGAAGCCGAGGAGCTGTTGAGCGCCGTTCAGGCCGAGGACGTGTTCAGCGCCACAGCGGCCCGAATGAGCTCCTTCAGCGCCTTCTCATCGATCTCGTCGCCCTCATGGAAGTCGATGGCACGCCTGGTGTTGCCCTCGAGACTTGAGTTGAAGAGGCCTAACGGGTCCTCCAGCGAGGCGCCCTTGGCGAAGGTCATCTTGACTTTGTCCTTGTAGGTCTCGCCGGTGCAGATGATCCCGTCGTGGTACCAGGTCGGAACGCCCCGCCATTTCCACTCCTCGACCACCTCGGGGTCGGCCTGCTTGACGAGAGCTCGGACCCGAGCGAGCGTCTCGCCCCGCCAGTCGCCCAGCTCCTCGATCCTCGCGTCGATCAGCTGAGAGGGAGAATCTCCCCCCTTTTCCTCCTTCGAGCCGTTCTTCGTCTTCTTCATGTTCGGTGTCGCTCTCTTCATCGGACTGACCGCTCGTCGCGTCCAGGCGAGTCGGTCAAATCAGCCAACGAACTCTCGAATCAGCCGGGCGAGCTCCACTGGCTGGTCCTCGGGGATCAGCGTGTAGCAATCTGGCATCTCGACCAGCTGGCCATTCGGAAATGCCTCGGCGAGGCGGCGGCCCTCCGCGTTGGGCATCATTCGCCCCTCGCCGTCCCAGACGACCAGGACCGGGCGATCGAAGGACGCGAGGGCGGGAGTGGCGGCGCGGATGTCGCGTTTGCCACGCATCGCGTCGCCGGCGTACTTGCGCAAGTCCCGGCGAATCTCCGGCCGCTTCAGAGGCTCCAGCCATTCCTCCATCAGCTGATCGGGGATCCCACGCTTGGTCATCTGGCCGTAGATAAACGGCAGGCTCCGAAGCCGTGGTTGGGAGAGGGTCCAGCGCAGAAGCGAGATCCCGCCCGGCAGCTTCGCCGCGAGCCAGACGCCATGGCCACCGAGACCGGGCGGGTAGTTGCCGGCGGTCTCGCAGGAAACGAGGACCAGTCGTCCGACTCGATCCATCAGGTCGTCCGCGATCATCGTCTGGGCAGCGCTCCAGTCGTTGAAGCAGAGCGTGACGTCGTCCAGGCCGAGCCGCTCGATGAACGCAGCGAGGATACGGCCCATGCCCCGCAGCGAAAGGTCGGCCTCAGGCTTCATCGGGCGCTGGTGGGCGCCGAGCGGAAGCGTAGGTGAGACGCACCGGAACTCGGAGCGCAGCTCGGCGACCACCTTGCGCCAATGGCGGTAGTCGGAGAGGCCGTGGATCAGGACGAGTGTGGGCCCACTCCCGCCGGTGTCGTCGTACTCGATGGTGCCCGCCGAGACCTCGACCTCCGGCATATGAAACCCCCCACCGTGGTTGCCATCAGGAAAATCTAAACGCAGCTTGCCAGAGCCAGAGGCGCCTACCGGAATCGAACCGGTGTAAACGGCTTTGCAGGCCGCTGCGTAGCCACTCCGCCAAGGCGCCGGGAAGCGGGTGAAGCCTAGCTCAGCCCTCGTAGTTCTCGACCGTGCCGGGGTCGCGGGTGCTGGCCTCGTCGGGGTCCTCCCCGTACTGGCGCAGGGCGCGGCGCTGGCGCAGGTAGTCCCAGGCCTGGTCGAGCTGGACTTTGAGCTGCTCGAGGCGAGCGTTCTCCTCGGGGCTGAGCGGCGCTTCCTCGGCCTCGTGGCGGTGGAGCAGCGCCTCCTCCTCCCTGACGAGCTCGTCGATGCGGCTGAGAACCTGCTGGTCGTCCATGCGGGCAAGACTACCCGGGCGGGGCGCTCGCCAGCGCGGGGTTATCCTCGGGCCGGCATGGAGAGTTCGCGGCAACCCCCCAAGCTCGAAGAAGCGATCGACGCGACCAGGCGCACGCTGCTCGCCAGCGAGCGCACCGAGCTGGCCTGGTGGCGGACCGGCTTGACCGCGCTGGCGGTGGCGCTGGCGGTCGGCCGGGTGGTGCCGGAGCTGAGCGGCAGCTCGGCGCGCTGGCCGTACCTGGCGGTGGGAGTGTGCTTCGCGATCTACGGCGTCGCCGTGCTCGCCTACGGCAGCTGGCGGCGACAGGTAGTCGAGCGCGAGCTGGCCCGGGGGCGCTTTCCCGCGGCGCCCCGTTACGCCCACGGCGCCCTGGCGGGCGGCGGCGTCCTGCTGGGGCTGCTGACGGTCGCCTTGATCTTCGCCGACTGAGCGCAGCCGGGCCGCTCAGACCGTCGCCCGCTCCGCCGGCTGCGGGCGCGGCGCCGGGTTGGAGAACCGCATGCCGGCGTCCACGATCGGGCCGTGGCGCAGCATCCGCAGGTCGACCGGGTAGTTCTGGCGCAGTTTCCAGGGCTCCTTGGACCCCTGTTTGGGCAGGTGGTCGAGGGCGCGCAGGACGTAGCCGGAGTTGAAGTCGAGCAGCGGCTCCTCGGTGATCGTGGGATCGCCGGCCTTCGGCGTGCAGATCCTGTAGCCGGCCGCTTCCATGTGGTTGAGCAGGCGGCAGATGTATTCCGAGGTGAGGTCGGCCTTCAGCGTCCAGGAGGCGTTGGTATAGCCGAGCGTGTAGGCGAAGTTGGGGAGGTCGCTCAGCATCATCCCCTTGTAGGTCAGCGCCCGCGGCACGTCCGGCTCCTCGCCGTCGATCAGGATCCGCATGCCGCCGAGGAAGAGCAGGTTGAGCCCGGTCGCGGTGACGACGACGTCGGCCTCCAGCTCGGTCCCCGACTCGAGCTCGATCCCACCCTCGGTAAAGGTCTCGATGCGGTCGGTGACGATCTCCGCCCGGCCACTGCGGAGCGCGCTGAAGAGGTCCGCGTCCGGGACCAGGCAGACGCGCTGGTCCCAGGGGTTGTAGCGGGGGCCGAAGTGGGTGTCGACGTCGTAGCCGGGCGGCAGCTGCTTGACCACGCCGCGCCGCAGCAGCCTCTTGATCAGCTCCGGCCGGCGGCGGCTGAGCCGGTAGAAGGCGCCCTGCAGGAGCACGTTCTTCCAGCGCACCAGCGAGTAGGCCACCTGCTCGGGCAGGATGGCGCGCAGGCGGTTCGCCAACCCGTCTTCGCCCGGCATCGAGATCACGTAGGTCGGCGAGCGCTGCAGCATCGTCACCTTGGCGGCGGTCTCGGCCATCGCCGGGACCAGCGTCATCGCGGTGGCGCCGCTGCCGATCACCACCACCCGCTTGCCGGCGTAGTCGAGGTCCTCCGGCCAGTGCTGGGGGTGGACGACCGCGCCGCCGAAGCGGCCGATGCCGGCGAACTCGGGCGTGTAGCCCTCGTCGTAGCGGTAGTAGCCGCTGTTGACGAAGAGGAAGCCGCAGGTCAGGGTCACCGTCTCCCCCGTGTCGGTCCGCTCGGCGGCAACGGTCCAGCGCGCGTCGGCGCTCGACCACTCGGCGCTGACGACGCGGTGGCGGAGACGGACGTGGCGGTCGATCCCGCCCTCGCGGGCGGTGTCGTGGATGTAGCGCAGGATCGAGGGGCCGTCGGCGATCGACTTCGCCTCGGTCCACGGCCGGAAGCGGTAGCCGAGCGTGTGCATGTCGGAGTCGGAGCGGATCCCGGGGTAGCGGAAGAGGTCCCAGGTGCCGCCGATCCGCTCGCGCGCCTCGAGGATCGCGTAGGTCTTGCCGGGACAGCGCTCCTGCAGGTGATGGGCGGCGCCGATGCCCGAGAGCCCGGCACCGACTATCAGCACGTCGACATGTTCAAGCGACACGGCGTCCTCTCCCCGTCAAGTGGACGGCTCCAGCACGCGGAAGGCTATCCCCGCCGCCTGCAGCCTCGAGAGCAGGGCGTCGCCCATTGCCTGCGCGGTGGTGACCTGGCCGGCGCTCGGCGGCAGCTCGTCGAAGGCGAGGCAGAGGGCCGACTCGGCCAGCATCTTCGAGGTCTCGCCGTAGCCGGGGTCGCCGCCGGAGACCTCGGTGACGACGCGCTTGCCACCGCCCTCGCCGACGAACCTGACCTTGAACCAGCTCTTGGCGCGCTCGGCCTCGTCCGGCCCCTCGCCCGGGGATTTGATCTTCAGCAGCAGGTCGCGGGTCGGCGGCAGCTGCGCCAGCAAACCGACCGTCCCCACCCCCACTCCCAGCGCGGCCAGCGTCGCGAGTCGCTTGGCGACCATGTTTTGGCCGTAGGTGAAGTCGGGCCCGTAGCGGTCGAGGGCGGCGGCGGAGCGGCGGACGATGGTGCCGTCGATCGTCGGCAGCGGCGCCACCCAGCCGCCGAGCTCCTCGTCGTGGCGGACCCCGGGCCGGGCCGAGTGGACCTCGCGGCCGGCCGGGCGCCGCTCGAGGCGGCGGCGCTCCCTGGCGGCGGCGATCGTCTGGCGGGCGCGGGCGAAGCCGTTGACCGCCGAGTGGAAGGTGCCACCGGAGTAGCTGGCGCCGGAGCGGGCGTAGCCGTCGACCCTCAGCGGCACTCCCTCCGGCAGCTGCTGGACCGTGAAGTAGGCGCCGAGGTCGTGCGGGATCGAGTCGAAGCCGCAGCAGTGGACCAGCCGCGCCCCGGTCCGCTCCGCCTCGGCGTGGTTCTCGATCCAGGTCCGGTCGACGAACTCGGGCTCGCCGGTGAGATCGACGTAGTCGGTGCCGGCGGCCGCGCAGGCGGCGACCAGCGGGGCGCCGTAGAGGGCGTAGGGGCCGACGGTGGTGATCGCGACCCGGGTCGACTCCGCCACCTTGGCCAGCGCGCCGGCGTCGGCGGCGTCGGCCTCGATCAGATCGGGGTCGGCCGCCTTGGAGTCGATGCCGGCGAGCCCGGCGCGAACCGCCTCCAGCTTCGCCCGGTTGCGCCCGACCAGCGCCCAGCGCATCTCCTCGGGCGCGTGCTCCGCCAGGTAGCGAGCGGTCAGCCCGCCGGTGAAGCCGGTCGCGCCGAACAGCGCCAGGTCGTATTGCCGCTCGCTCGCCACCGCCGGGCATTGTGGCAGCCCTGGCCAGACAGCCAGTCTTTCTAGTCTCCTCCCCCCTTTCGCTCGCGGCGCTTCTCGGCCCAGGTCGACCTGAGGATGCCGCCGACCACGATCAGGACCGGGATCACGTAGAAGACCCAGAGCCAGTGGCCGAGATGTGCCATCGGCAAGGTCATGCGTTGGCCGACAGCAGGTAGAGGCCGAAGCAGGTGAAGGCGACCATCACCGCCAGCATCCAGTACTGGGACCTGGTCGCCCCGCGGTAGTCGGGCCAGTAGACGAGGGCGCGGTCGTGGGCGAGGGTGAGCCCGAGCACATGGCCGACGATCAGCGAGCCGACCTGGACGTACCAGATCGCGTTGGCGCTGAGGACCCTGAAGTCGATCCCGGCGGAGGCCGTTCCGAAGAGGTCGGTGCTCGACGTCCCCAGGGGATCGGACAGCAGGTAGGTGAACTGCGCCTGCTCCTGGTAGACGAAGAGGCTGAAGTAGTGCGCGACCAGGTAGGCGAGCGCGATCGGGATCAGCGTGTGGGCGAAGCCCATGCGCAGCTTCGCCGCGGAGGGGGCGCCGGGAACGCTCCGCATCCCGCGCACCCCGAGGGCGTAGATCAGGCCGACGGCGGCGAAGGTGAGCAGCATGAAGACGCTGTCGGAGAGGCGCAGCGCCGTCGGCAGGCTGAAGCCGGCATCGGCGAGGCGGCGAAAGAGGCTTTCGATCGAGCCTTTGAAGGCACCCTCCTGGCCTCCGTCGAAGCTGGTCGAGGAGATCGAGGCGATGACGACGGCGGCCGAGCCGGGCAGCGTCGCCCAGTTCGCCGCGGCCGCCAGCGGCCTGCGGCGGCCGAGCCTGCCGTCGCGGACGCCGATCGGCGCCAGCTGGGAGAACATCCCGAAGTAGACGGAGAAGACCTCGCCGCGCTCGCACCAGACCTCGACCCCGAACAGCGCCATCATCGCCAGCGTGTAGCCGCTGTAGAGAAGGGCGGCGGTGGCGGCGACGTGGGGATCGAGTCCGACGGCGACGCCGCCGGTCGAGCCGTAGACGACCTCCAGCCAGACGAAGGCGAGCAGGCCGACCGCCGCCGGCCAGCGCCCGAGGCGCCGCGGGTAGTCGAGGTGAGCCGAGCGCTGGCCGGCGATCAGGCGGAAGCCGCCGCCCGCCGCCCGTCCGACCGCCCGCCAGGGATTGAAGGGCCGGAAGACGTTGCCGAGCAGGGCCGAGAAGAAGGGGAACCCGATCCAGGCGGTGACGAAGAGGAAGGTGATCGCGAAGTTGCGGTCCGGCGCTTCGGTGCCGCGCAGCCCCGCGTAGATCGCGACGCCGAGCAGGAAGACGCCGATCGCGCCGCAGAGGACCTGAGCCGGCCAACCCAGCAGCGCGTTCGACAGCCCGGTGGCGAACGGCCGCCAGCGCTCGTCCTCGAAACGGGGCTTGCGCCAGGCGACCGAGAGGGCGAAGAAGGAGGCGATCAGGACGATCGACGCCGCCCAGGCGAAGAGCCAGGCGGGGATCGGCAGGTCCTGCTTGACGAGCAGCGCGTGGGCGAAGGGCAGGAAGCTCACCGGCTCGCCCCTCCCGCCACCTTCGCCACGGCCGCTTCCATTTCGGCGACGCTGAGGGCGCCCTCGAAGCGGGCGCGGACGATCCCGTGGCGGTCGATGACGAAGGTCCAGGGCTCGCTCGGCAGGCGGAAGGCCGTGACCTGCGGCCGCACCCCCTTGGCGGGGTTGTTCTGGTTGTAGATCTCCATGTGGATGAAGGCGACGCGGTCGCCGAAGCGCTGCTTGACCTGCTCCTCCTCGTCGACCACCGGACCGCAGATCCGGCTCTGGCAGAACTGCGGCGTCGCGAAGACGAGCACGACCGGTTTGCGGCCGAGCACCTTGGCGAGGTCTTCGTGCATGTCGTCGGGCGGGATCCGGGTGTCGATCCTGGCCAGGTCGCCGCCGACGTCGGCCGCGGTCGGCGTGTGGACGTCGGGGGCCCTTTCGCCGACGTCGGGCGGGTTCGCGGTCGTCATCGGGAAGCCCGGCCGCGAGTGGCGGAAGTGGCCGACGACGGCGCTCGGGAACAGTGTCGCCTCGAGCTTGCCGCCTTCCTTCACCATCGCCAGCACGCGCCACTCCCCCTCGGTGCGAGCGGCGCCGAGTCGGTGACATAGACGACCTTGGCGGCGGCGGGATCCTGGCCGGTGGTCTGGGCGATGAAGGCCGGCTTCGTCGCCAGCGATTCGACCCGGGCCGGATAGGGCCCCATCGCCTTGCCGTCTGCGCCGTGGGCGAAGTAGAGGGCCACCTTGGCGTCGGTGACCTGTTCTTTGCCGGCGGTGAAGACGCCGAAGCCGTAGCGGTCGGTCCCCCTGTCGAAGACCTCCTGGGTCGGCAGGACCACGAGCTGGCTTTCGCCGTCGGCGGCCCTGAAGACGTCGGTCAGCGTCCCCGACGGCCGGGGAAAGTCGGAGGCCGGTGGAGCGGCTTCGCTGCTGACCCCGCTGTAGGTGGTGCCGCAGCCGGCCAGGAGGAGGCAGGCGGCGAGGGCCCCCAGCACAAGCCGGGGGGCCCTCCTGTCACCCGCGGGCATCGGTCTCACGCCGCGCGGCCTCGCGAGCGGACCAGCGCCGCGCCGCCGGCGAGCAGGCCGAGCGCGCCGAGGACCAGGGCCGCGATGCCGAGGCCCTTGCTGGCGCTGTCGCCGGAGCTCGAGGCTGCTCGCGGCTTCGCCTCCCGCGGATGCCGCGGCGGCGGGAGCCGGCGGCGCCGTCTCCGAGCCGGCGACGTCCTGGAGCACGCCGCCCGGCGCGGTGACGTCGATCTGCGGCGCCGGTTCTTCGGAGTCGGGGCCGCCGATCCAGCGCACGACTTCGCCGTTGTCGTAGTACTGCAGCGTCTTGAAGGTCAGCACTTCGCCTTCCTTGCCCGGGATCACGGTCGAGATCGGGAAGTTGAGGAACTGGCCCGGCGGGATCTTGCCCTGCTTGCCGTCGCCGGTCCAGATCACCTCTCGCACCTGTTCGGTGACTTCGCCGTCGTCGGTCTGGACCGGCTTGGCGAGCTTGCTGGTCAGCACCTTCGAGGTCCAGCCCGGCATGTATTCGGTCGAGACGTCGAGGAAGCCGGGTGGGACCTGGACCTCGACCTTGATCGTGTTGGCGCTTTCCATCTCGTTCGGGACCCGGATGTCGAGGGTGGCGAAGGAGCCGGTCGGCACCTCGTTTGGGTGCAGGCTGACGTGGGCCTGCGCGATCGCCGGGCAGGGCCAGAGCGCAGAGCAGCGCGACTGGGAATGCGACTCGTCGCATCATGGTTTTCCTTTCATTCGGGCTCTATCCGAGGTGCGCGCCACCGCCGGAGGCGCGCCGCAGGCCGAGCGAGGAGAGCGCCGCCGCGGGCAGCGACACGGCGCGCAGCAACGCTCGCCCGGGTAGCGGCCGAGAAGAGCGGGACCAGGAGCAGCAGGGCCGGCAGGACGTAGCAAGTGGGCGAACCGTCATCGGACGGGACCTCGACCGTCTTCGCGAACTGATCGAAGGCGGAGACCCGGATCGTCAGGGCGATCCGCCAGTCGCCGCCGGCGCTCAGCAGCGCGTCGGGAATCGTGTAGTGGCCGGGGCCGGAGAGCTGCGGTTCCAGCGGCAGGGCGATGCTCTTTTCCGGCAACGCCGCCGTCGCCTTCAGTTCCTTGACCTTGGCGTAGGGGGCGCCGCTCTTGGCGTCGAAGAGGTAGACGTGGATCTCGTTGGCGCCGACCGTCGCCGGTTCGACGCTCATCTCCAGCTGGATCGGGCCGACGAGGGTTTCGGTCGAGAACGGCCCGCCCTGGGCGCTGACCGGCGGCGCGTAGCTGGCGAGGGCGGCGGTGACGCCGATCACGATCACCAGCAGCGCCACCTCGGCGCGCAGCGCGCGGCGCAGGATCAGGCCGGCGCGGCCGGGCGACTCGCCTCCCGCCGCGATCCGGTTCAGCCGCGGCACCGAGCGGCGGCGGTTGTAGGCGCCGATCGCGATCAGGACCAGCAGCAGGATGAACTTGATCAGCACGGCACGGCCGTAGCCGGTGCTGGTCAGGTCGCCGAGATGGCGGACGTAGACGTAGGCCTGGACCAGGCCGGTGAGGAGGATCGCCCCGACCGCGATCAGCGCCACCTGCGAGAAGCGCGAGAGCGCCGCCGCCAGCAGCCGGCCGCGGTCGCCGGGCTCCAGCTCCCTGGTCCCCCGCGGCGCGACGAAGAGCAGCGCGGCCAGGCCGCCGAGCCAGACGCCCATCGCGGCGACGTGGATCGACGTTGACCGGGAAGTTGAGGGCGATCGGCGCCTGGGTGCTGCCGTGTCCGGAGAGCGCCGGGACGAGGACGACGAAGACCAGGGGCACGGCGGCGAGCGCCGCCCGCAGCCAGGAGCCCCGCTACCCCTCGCCCGCGCCGGCCGCAGGACCAGCGCGGCGATCAGGCCGAAGGCGATCCAGGCGAGCACCGCCAGGCCCCAGAACGTCCCGAACTTGGTTTCCAGGGTCTCGCGGACGATCGACTACTTCAGCGCCGAGAAGCCGGAGATGCCGGCGGCCTCGGCCCCCTCGAGGACGACTCCGGCGGCGGCGCTGATCGCGCCGATCGCCGCGGCGAGCAGCAGCACCAGCCGCAGCCGCGAGGCGAAGGCCCGCGCGGCGCGGCGCCAGGACTCCGAGGCGCCGCCGACCGCCGCCAGCGCCGGCAGCCAGGCCAGCAGCAG
Organism: uncultured Solirubrobacterales bacterium; assembly: GCA_963785775.1. Classification (GTDB taxonomy): domain Bacteria; phylum Actinomycetota; class Thermoleophilia; order Solirubrobacterales; family 70-9; genus VAYN01. The sequence continues at coordinate 109,420 of CAWAWH010000005.1, forward strand.
GAAGGCGAGCCCGCCGACGGCGAGCGCGATCGCCACGTACTGCAGGCCGCGGGCGATGCCGAAGGCGGTCTCGGTGACCGGGCCGCTGCCGGAGCCGCTGGTCAGCTCGGCGACGGTCTCCGTCGGCGCCTTGCCGGCCTTGCCGATCGAGAAGACGAAGCCGCTGGAGACGATGTGCCCGTCGGCGGAGACGACCCGGTAGGTGGCGGTGTAGCTGCCGTCGGGCAGGCCGGGCTTGAGGTGGACGCCGAGCCGCGGGCCTTCGCCGTTGGGATGGAAGGCGTCGCCTTCGTCGACCCGCGTGCCGTCGGCGTCATAGACGCGGACGGCGCCGAAGTTGCCCTCGACCGGCTCGTCGAAGCGGAAGATGACCGCTTCGGGCTCGTGCTTGACGACGGCGCCGCGCTCGGGGGTCGTTTCCTCGAGCTGGGCGTGCGCGAGCGCGCCGGCGGGAACCGCCAGCGCGCCAGCGGCCAGAGCGGCCGTGAGCGCAAGGGTCGGCGCGGCGCACCTACCAGGCCTCCTTCGCCGGCTCCAGCGGTGCGCTCGGGCCGTCGTCTTCGTCGCGGCGCCGCCGCCGCACCCAGAGGACCAGGCCGCCGCCGATCGAGGACGATGGCGATGCCGGCGACGATGAACGGGGTCTTCGAGGTGTTGGCCGGGCCGACCCAGAAGAGGGTGCCGTCGATCGCGCCTTTCTTGCCGTCGACGCTGATCGGGATCTTCGTAGTCGAAGACCTTGGTTTTCCTGCTCTGGTCCTTGACCACCGGCGGCAGGTCGGGCGACATGTAGTGCATCCGGTGGTCGTGCCAGATGAACGACCCGGAGTGATCGAACGTCTTCCACTTCGGCGGCGCCTTGGCGTTGGCGATCGGCGGCACCTGCGACTTCGGCGAAGCGGTTTTCGTCGAGGTAGAGCGCCGGCGAGCGTTCGTTCACCTGGACGGTGCCGTTTTTGAGGATCCGCGCGTAGGGCTCGCCTTCGTAGCCGTAGATCACCACTTCGTGGCCATGCTGATCGAGCAGCTGCATGTAGCTGTCGTAATTCAGCACCTGGAAACTCACGCCGGGCATCTGCGGCGTCACTCCGTCGATTACCGAGCGGTAGTTCGGGTTGCCCCCGTGCGCAAGCGCGGCGGAGGCCGGCGCGAGCAGCACGAACACAACCACGAGCGCCGCCCATCTGGCGCGGCTCATTCGCTTCTCCTTGGTCGGCTTTGGGCGCCCACGGCGCCGGCGGCGTCGGAGCGCTAGAAGGTCACTGAGGCAACCGGCGGCGGCGCCCGGCCGGCCGCGGATCCCGCGAGTGGCTCGCGAAGGGCGAGCAGGACGTCGAGCGGCCGCCGATAGCGCCGGACCCGCGCCCGGCGGAGCCGCGGCCGGGCTCGGCGCGCGGCGGCCCAGCGAACCGCGGCGTCGGCGGCGCGCAGCCCGAGGGCGACGACGACGCCGAGCAGCGACCGAGAGGGGAATCGCCCAGAGGCCGCCTTGCCCGAAGACCCCGGCGATTCCCTGCGGATGGCCGCTGGCGAGGAAGCCCTCGAGCAGCTCCTGCCCGCAGTAGATCGCCAGCAGAAGAGCGGCCGCGAGCAGCCAGAGCCTCGGGAAGGCCGAGGCCGGCGCGGCGCCCTCGCTCCCCTCAGATCCCCGGCGCCAGGCGCGAGCCACCCTGGCCAGGAAGAGCCCCACCCCGATCGCCAGCAGCATCGTCGCCAGCGGCGCCAGCGCGCCCAGGTACTGGTGCCCCTCGGAGGCGAGCCTGCCTTCGGCGCGGTCGCCGAAGGCGAGCTGGAAGCGCAGCTGGTGGACCGTCAGAACCGCCGCCGGCATCAGCGCCGCAGCGCGTATGCGCGGTGGCACGAACCTGTCGATCTGCCTTCCCACGAGCGCTGCACTTTAGCCGCTGGGCCTAGCATGTCGCCCATGGCCACGGAGCCATCCCAGTCGCCGAAGGTGCTCCACCTTTCGCTGGTCACCGGCGGCGCCCTCCGCGACAGCGATGGCCAGCGGCTCGGCCGGGTCGATGACCTGATCGTCCGCCTCAGCGGAACCGGCTACCCGCCGATCACGGGGCTGCTGGTGACGGTGGCCGGGCGACAGGCGTATCTGCCCTCAGACAGACTTGCCGACCTCGCTCCCGGCGAAGCCGTCCTCAGCAAGGCCAAGCTCGATCTGCGGCCATTCGAGAGGCGACCGGAGGAGGTGCTGCTCAAGCACGACGTTCTCGACCACCAGTTGATCAACGTCGAGGGTGCGCGATTGGTGCGAGCCAACGAGGTCGAGCTAGCGCGGCTGGAGGGCTGGTGGCGCGTGGTCGGCGTCGATACCGGCCCGCGCGGTGGTATGCGCCGTCTGCTCCCCCAAATGCTCGGGCGCAGGATCGCGACCGGAGAGTTCCTCGATTGGGCCAGCGTCGAGCCCTTCGCCGGCGATGTTCCGGCCGTCCGGCTCCGCGTCTTCCACACCAAGCTCGCCAAGCTCCATCCCGCTCAGATCGCCGATCTGGTCGAGGCCGCCTCCCACAGCGAGGGAGAGGAGATCATCCAGGCGGTCGGCCAGGATGACCTGGAGCTTGAAGCTGATGTCTTCGAGGAGCTGGACGAGCAGCACCAGATGGAGTTCATCGAGCACCGCTCCGACGAGCAAGTGGCCGCCGTGGTCGCGCGCATGGCACCTGACGACGCCGCCGACCTGATCGCCGAGCTGGACGACAAGCGCAGGGGGGTCGTCCTCGATCTGCTCCCAACGCTCCATCAGCGCAAGGTACGGGCGTTGCTCGGCTATGACCCGGCCGAGGCCGGCGGCCTGATGAGCCCAGATTTCGTCAGCGTCTACCGGCAGGCGACGGTCGGCGAGGTCTTGGAGCGGGTACGCCAAAGCTCGCTCGCCGCCGAGGTGCTGTCGAGCGTCTACGTCATGGACTCACGGCATCGCTTCCTCGGTGCGGTCCCGCTGGCAACCCTGGTCCGCTCAGACCCCGAAGTGGGCCTGACCGAGTTGGACCTCCAGTACATACCCAAGCTGATCCCCGAGGCTGACTTCGAGGAGGTCGCCCGTCTGATGGCCGACTACAACCTGATCGCGGCGCCGGTGGTCGATGCCGAGGAACGGATGATCGGTGTGGTCACGGTGGACGACGTGCTCGAGGTGATGCTTCCCAAGGGCTGGCGGCGTAGGTTCGGACTGCTCGGCGACGAGTAGGCGTTCGCGGGCGTAGACTGGCCCGCCGATGGAACTCTGGATCGAACACGAGGCAGTCGATGGCGGGCCGAGTAGGAGCCGCCATACGCCGGGGCCGGTCGCTTGTGAGTGCCCGGCCGCGCCTGCCTGCCCGGTTGCGCTCGCGGCGTAGCCGCGTACTCGTATTTCTCGGCCTGCTCGGCCCCGGCCTGATCGCCGCCAACGCCGGCAACGACGCCGGCGGCGTCGCCACCTACTCCTCGGTCGGCGCCAAGTACGGCTACAGCCTGCTCTGGGCGATGGTGCTGATCACGGTCTCGCTGGTGATGGTGCAGCGGGCGGCGGCGCGGATGGGAGTCGTCACCGGCAAGGGCCTCGCCGAGCTGATCCGGGAGCGCTATGGAATCCGCTGGTCAGCCTTCGCCACCACTGCCGTGCTGATCGCCAACATGGGCATCTGCATCTCGGACTTCGTCGGGGTCGGGGCGGCGCTGGGCCTCGCCGGCATCCCCGTCCAGGTCTCGGTGCCGATCGCCGCCGCCGCCATCTGGCTGATCATCCTGCGCGGCTCCTACCGCTCGGCCGAGCGCATCTTCATCTGGCTGACGATCCCGTTCTTCGCCTACCCGATCGCGGCGATCCTCGCCCGCCCCGACTGGGGCGAAGTCGCCCACTCCCTCGTCGTTCCCCAGGTCCAGACCAACCCCGCCTACCTGCTGCTGTTCGTCGCCACCGCCGGCACGACGATCACCCCCTACATGCAGCTCTACCTGCAGTCGGCGGTGGTCGAGCGAGGGGTGGGCAGGGACGAGCTGAAGACCGAGGGCAGGGAGGCGGTCGCGGGGGCCCTCTTCGCCAACCTGATCGCCGTCTTCATCATCATCGCCACCGCCGCGACCCTGTACGTCGGTGGCACCCACACGATCGGCTCGGCCGCCGACGCCGCCAGGGCGCTGGGGCCGCTGGCCGGGCGCTACGCCGAGCTGCTGTTCGGGATCGGCCTGCTCGGGGCCAGCCTGCTGGCGGCGGCGATCCTCCCAATCGCCACGTCCTACGTGCTCTCGGAGTCGCTGGGCTTCGAGAAGGGCATCGGCAACAGGATGCGCGAGGCACCCGTCTTCATGGGGGTGATCGCGACGATGATCGCCGTCTCCACCGTCGTCGCCGTGATCCCGGGCATTCCCGTCATCTCCCTGCTGGTCGGCGTCCAGGTCGTCAACGGCCTGCTCCTGCCGATCAACCTCTTCTTCATCTGGCGCCTCGCGCGCAGCGAGGAGCTGATGGGAGAGCACCGCAACCAGGGCATCGTGGACGGGCTGACGGCAGCGACCGTGGCAGTGACTTCGACGCTCTCGCTGATCCTGGTGGCCGTAACGGTGTTCGGCCTCTGACCTGCCGCGAGCCCATTTGGCGATTGGTGGTCTCCGATGTCCCGAGACACAACAAGCGGCTGAAGGGATTCGAACCCTCGACCTTCTGCATGGCAAGCACCCAGGTTGGGAGTCCATTTGGCTCTGTAGGGCCAAAGTTCGGCATCAAGCGCGACATCCAATGCGGATGCCTCAGGCGCGATTCGGCGGGGTTTGGGCAGCGAGATCGGCTCGCTGCCCAAACATCTTCGCGGGCACACTGTCTCTCAGCGGTGTCGCCCAATTCCGCTTTGCCCCCCGAAAGAGCGCGCTGCTCCGTGTCGCCCCAGAGACTCGGCTGACTACCACCCGCGCTCGCGGAAGGCTGGGCTGCGGGTCGGCCGGATCGATATCGGAGACACCACGTCGGTGGAGACACTCCCTTCCAGCTCCTCTGACGAATCGGCCGCCAAGCCGAGCGCCTTTCGCTGCCGCTTCTCAACCAACTCATCAGCGGTGAGCGTGATCTCGACGGCGTTGCCGTCCTCGCCGACGACCATGTAGTCGAGGTAGCGCACGGTGCCGCCATCTTCCTCCTGAACCATGTACGGGTCCCAGCCGCGAGCGACGTGTTCGCGCGCGAGGGCGTCGTTGTCGGGGTCGCGCTCAACCAACACGACCCCACGCATCGGCTGCGGCCGAACGACTAGCTCAGGGTGTCGCTTCGCGTCCTTGCGAACCTGTACGACCGCCTCCTGGGAGGCTCCGAAGATTAGTTTGTCCGCCCAACCGTAAGTCCTGAGGTTCATCTTCCGTACGTCGTCGCGACCAGCGTTGACGGCGTTGATCGTGACATCGTCGCTCGGGGTCATGAGGACGCATGCCGTGCTGCTGATAGGGAAGCAAGTCTCCGCGTTCGGCGAACTGAGCGGCGCATGTCCCGACCAAGGATGCATCGGCGTCGGGTCGAACGCAGCGCAACCCCGATCCGAAGTGACGAAGACAGGCTCGTCGGCGATGAACAGCCTCCAGTTCATGGCACCGTACATCATGGTCGCCAACTCGGAGGCGTTAGCGACGAGCATCCCCATTGTGTTGCCACCACTCGGGTCAACGATCCGTAGTTCACCGTCGCGCAGCATCGCGACTGACCTCTTGCGAAGCTCCTCAGCTTCCTCATCGGTGTGGTCGTCGCCGTCGCCGTCAGCTTCCTGCTGTGCCCTGAACTCAGCGAACTTCCGCTTGTCCGTCATGGTTGACGCGACCAGCGAGGCCAGAACCTCACCTCCGAACTCTTGGGCCTTCTTCAGCGCGGCCGGGGTCCGAGCCCACTGCAGGGCGAAGAAGAAGGAAAGGGTCGCGCGGTCTTGCTCAGTCAGTTGCTCCCCTACGGCGAAGCGTCGCAGCACCGGGGCCGCGTGGCTCTCCACCATCGCGAAAAACCCCTCAAGCACGTTGACCCTGCCTCCCACAACGTCAGGGTCTGGATAGACGTAGAAGAACTTCTTGGAGGCGGCGAGGGTCGGCGTCGTCTTGCGGGATGCCCCGGTCTCGGTCTTGAGTTGGTACAGCGTCGAGCCGTCCCGAGTAAAGTCCGATAGCTGGAATCGTGGCACGTAGTGCTGGCGTCTGGCATTGCTGATCGGCCAGGGCTTCTTGCCCTCAGCGATTTCGATGAGTTCCCGTCCTAGAGGCGAATCGTCAAACGCGCGCGGATCTAGCATTTCGAACATAAATGACTAGGCTAGCGCGAGCGGAAGACCCAAGAACGGTCTAATCCAGCCGCCTCCCGTCGACCGCTTGAGGCAGCGGGTCCATAGCGTTGTCCGGCATCGAGCTTCGCTGTCAAACCGGCACGCCCGCTCTAGTCGAGCTGGCTAAGGTCAGCGTCTACATACGCCGTAGGCAAGGGTGCCAGCGCACCCTCGTCGTACTGCTGCGACTTGGCGTGCTCTTCAGTATCGACCGCGCGGACCAAGTAGATAATCGCCGCGCGGGCCAGCTGCAGCTGATCCAATGAGGCCGCTTTGAAGGCCGACCATTCCACGCGCTCAAGCCAGCCGGTGGACTCGGGGGGTACGAATTCGTGCGCAACAACAAGCCGGTGGGTGGCCGCATGGCGCAGAGCCACGAAAGCCGCGAGGGGCGTGTCGTCCCGAAGGTCATTTGCAAGATCACAGAGAGCGGCCAAGCCTGAGTTCCAGCGAGGCGGCGTGATTACCGCTGCCAACTTTGGGTCCATCGACTTGCTGCTTGGCGCCTGCCAGAAATCGCGAAAGAAGACCTCATTGGGCTTGTGCCCAGTTTCGAAATACGCGTGCGTGAAGGTTGCAACCTTGTCCAGCAAGTTCGTCGTCGCCGCAAACGACTGCACTGCGATCCCGGTTCTCAGACCCCAACGCCCATAGTTCAGGGCGTCAACGAGTCGAGTACGGTGATCGAGTTCGCCCGTCTGCTCCGCCACCGTGCTCTGGGGATCGAGCGCGAGCCACGTCAGATAACGAACCGTCGTGAACTCGCGCTTAATTGCATTTAGACCGTCGAACAGCGCGTCGCTACGCTCCAAGCTGCCATCCTCAAGACCGCCGACTAGGCGCTCGAACATGAGCGGGTCCAAAAGCGGGGAGGTCTCGGTCAGACACGTTGGGGAGACATGCAGGAATAGGCCGTGCTGGCGACACCAGGACAGGTACGGATCGTTCCAGACTTCCGGCTCGTGGCGGTGCTCCGGCACTTCATCCGGTAGCTGGTCCCGCGTCTGCTGAAAGCTCGCAAGGGCGCTCGGTCCTCCAACTCGAATCACGTCATCGGGCGAGTCGAGAGCGGCGTCGAGCGCCGCAACAGCCTCGGCAAGAACGGCGTGCGTGTGCTCACGCGCGAATGGCAACGTATTAGCTAGGGCCTTCCCGCGGTTGCCGTGCGCCATTGCGAAGTCGGGAACAGCTTCGAGCGCCTCGTCATAGAGCCGGATTCCTTCGTGACCGCGGCCGAGATTGTCGTAGGAATTTCCCGCATTTACGAGTGCCTGCGCTCGGAGTTCAGGTTCGACCGTTAAATCCCGGCCGATTTGCTCCCACATTCGCCGTGCGGCATGGAGACTCTTTCTCTCCCGTTCTATCGCGGCGACTACGCCTTCCCCTCTCAGGACCAACTCCCATCGGGAGTTCTCCCCATTCGCGATGTTGTATGCAGTCATTGGTTGGGGATCTGGAAAGGCGGACTTAAGTAGTGCGATGCCTCGGCCAATCTGCTCAACCTCGCCCAGGTCGAATCCCGCGTCAATTCCGATAATGCCCCTCAACTCAAGCAAAGCCCAGCGCCATGAGTCAGTCGCCGTCAGGCTCGCGACGTAATCGAGCGCGGCACGCGGGCTCTCATGTCGTAGCTCGGTCGCCTTTTGATGCGCAAGGCTTCGCGTCTCCGGTGAATTGATCTCAAGCGACATACGTGGAGAGTAATCGGCTGGGGAACGGATTATCTTGGGCGGCAGGATCGGCGTGCGGCCCAAAACCGAACCCTCAGCTCATTAATGCAGCAAAGCGATGAGGGCCGTGAGGATGCCACCGCCGATCACGGTTACGCCTATACCGACGACCCAGGGGTTCTCGTACCAGGTACTACTCCGCCCTGGCGCATCTGCAGTGAACGACTTCAGAGATGACTGAGAAGCCTTGGCCGCCGCTCGATCTTCTCGTCGCTCCTGAGCCAGCCGATGCCGTTCGGTGCTTTGTTGGAAGACTTCGCCAGCAAGGCGCCATTCATCTTCCTCTTTGGCTTCCTCGGCTTCCTCCTGCTTCATCTCCAGGCCCGCGAGCTGCGCGGGAATGCGCTCCAAAATCTTGCGCTGCAAGGTCAAGCCATCGTCGTTGTAGTCATTGAACTCTACGAAGTCAAAGACTTGAGAAGGAAGATCAGCCGCCCTCGGACCACCCCCAAGCAAGGCCGGATGATGCAGTTTGATCTGGCCGACTCCCAACGCTTTCATCGCCCTGTCCGCCCTTGCCGCCAAGCCAGATATCTCGCGTTTACGACGCGCATAGTCCTCGCCGGACCAATCGGAGCCGAAGTCGTCAGGCGCGCCAACAGCAGCCGCTTCGCCTGCGGCGTTATCGGCCTCCAGGGCGGCGATGAACTCGCCGAACTTCGTCTCGAATTCGGCCAGGTTCTCGATGTGCTTCCTGAGTTGCTCGGGACTTTCGCGCACGCTCAGAGGTTATGAGGGGCGTCGGCGAGAAATGACGGCGCACTGCGCATAGTCTCCAGCCATGCCCGCCGATCTCAAACAGAAGGCCCGCAATGCCGTCCGCGAAGCTCAGGCTAGGTTTGAGCAGGATGCCGAGGACGTAAGAGAGGCGAGGCGCAAGGCATTCGCCGACGCCCAGGCCGCTGGTCTTTCGCTGCGCGAAATTGCCCAAGAGACCGGCCTGCACCACAGTACCGTCGCGGAAATAGCTCACGGCGCTGATAGGTAGTGTCGGGGCGACCGCGACACTTCTGGTAGCCTCCGGCGAACATAAGTGGGGCCGCGTGCTGGAACACCGGCCCCGTGGCGACGGGCCAAGCATCACTCGTCCCGCCGCAGCGGAGACGGTATCGAGCTACCGGCCCCAGCAAGCAGCCCCCGGCGGTGCGCAAACCCCAACCGAGGGCTTGACCACAAGGAGATGGACCCTCCTATGGCTAAAGGCAACCCCACGGATCGCGCGCAGAGCGATCCCTTCTCGCCCGATCCCAAAGACAAGAAGGTCGAGCGCGCAGTCCTCGCCTTCCTCATCTACCGCCACCCCGAGAGGCTGACGATCCCCGAGCTGTCCCGCGTCCTCAAGAGGGAGAACAGCGACCTCGAAAGCGACGATGCCGTCGAGCGAGCGGTTCGCGAACTGGTCGGGGCTGGCCTTCTGGAATGCCAGGCTACGGTCGCCCTCCCCACCCGCGCGGCGCTCTACTTCGACGCGCTGGAGTCGGACTGATGGGTCTTCGGAAGACAGCAGGGGGCAAGTCGTGAGCCCTCGCCCCCCGGCCACAGCGCCGCCGACACCGGAGATGAAGGTCCGCCTCGGCCAGAACTTGGCTCGCTGCCGCGAGAGCGTTGGCATCTCCCAGGAGGAGTTGAGCTTCCGCGCCTCGATCCACCGCACCGAGGTCAGCCTGCTGGAGCGCGGCGAGCGGATGCCCCGCGTCGATACCGCGCTCAGGCTCGCCGGGAGCCTTGGCGTTGCCCTGGACGATCTCGTCGTCGGCCTGGAGTGGCGACCCGGCTATGAGGTCGTCGTGCATGGGTCGTGGGAGGTGGTCGAGCGGGGCGATCAGAGGTCAAACGGCATCGGCGATTCCTCGGCCAACGGCAGCACCGTCGAGACCCCCGCCAACTCCCGATGACTGCGGGATCGCGATCCAAGACCTCCTTTCCGTTCGAGGCGCTGGCCCACTTCGCGGACAACATCTACCGTGCCCGCGAAGCTGCGGGCCTTGACCAGCGCGAGGCTGCCAAGCGCGCCGCCCTCACCCGCTCGCGCCTCGACAAGATCGAGGGCGGCGAACACATCCCCACCCTCGATGTCCTGATTCGCCTCGCCGGTGCCTACTCGATCTCTGTCGGCGATCTCGTCAAGGGCGTCGCCTGGCGACCGGGTTGGGTCGAGCACTCCGGCCCCGCCGAGTACCTCGTCTCGGATGACTGACCTATGAGGCCAGCGGAAGGGAGCGCACGCGGATACGCGAGGGCTCGATGACGACGACGCTTCCGCTGGCGAGGTCGGCTTCGATTGCCTCAAGGTTCGACAACAGGGCCTCGGCTTGTCCCTCGGGCCGTCGCTGGGTGCCGTGGCGGAAAAGGATCACCGAAGGCGAGCGCTCCTGACGGGTAGCGAGAAGCGTGCCGAAGTCGGTGTCGGCGGAAACGACGATGCGCTGCTCCTCCTGCGCCCGAACGAAGATCTCCTCGTCGGCTGCTGCCTGCATCCCGTAGTCCCGAACATGCGCAGCGTCATGCCCGGCAGCCTTCAATTGCTCGGAGAGGGCGGGCGAAAGCGCGTTGTCGATCAGGAACTTCACCCGGAGGCAGCAAGCGGCAGCTCACGCTCTCGCACGGCCTCGGCCGCGTAGCGCATCGCCTCGCGCACGTCCTCGGCCTCCAAGTCCGGGTAGGCGTCAACGATCTCGGCCTGACTCATGCCGTCGGCAACCATGCCGACCACGGTCGCCACCGGGATTCGCAGGCCGCGCACGCAGGGGACGCCGCCCATTTGATCGGGCCGAACAGTGATCCGCGTGAAGCTCATGGGCTCAGCGTAGCGCGGGAATCGGCAATCGAGTGACAGGAAGGCTTTGAGCAGCGGACGTGCCACGCCTGCCGCCCCGACCTACCCGCTACCCCGCACCGTGCTCACGCTTGTCAAGGGCGCGCAGCGCCCGTACCCCGCAGGGGTTGACCAGCGCGAGGGCGGTGCCATAATCGCGCGGGTCGGGGGCGCTCAGCGGCCGATTCCGAGTCCACGCCCGGTGTCCCTTGACCGCGTGAGCTGCTGCCGCCCGAGCCTTCGCTGTACCTCCTGCATTCTCCGCAACGCCCGCTCTCGCGCGGCTCGCTGCGACGGCCCTTTCGCCTCCTTTCCGAGGGCGCGCTTCTTGTCGGTGACGCCGTGCTCCTGGCGGTAGCCCTCGATCCCCCGCACGCCCCGGTCCCACTCCCCGGCCTTGACCGACCCGGATGGTCGCTCCCCCAGCTCCTTCGTCACGTACTTGGGCGGCTTGATCCGGGCAGCGATCAACGCCTGCTCGACGCGCTCGGCGAGAAGCCGCTCGGCAATCTGCTGCTCGCGGCGGGCTGAGTCTCCAGGCTGCTCCATGCCGCGCAGCTTCTCGGTGCTTGTCGTGAATCTCTCCGCGAGCCTCTGCTCGTTCTCCTGGGCGCGAGGAAGCTCCCTTCTGCGCTCGCGCCAGCCAAGGCGTTCGGCTGCCTCGCGCTGGGCGACGGCCCGCTCGTAGCGCTCGCGGCAGCGCTCGGTTTCGCTGGCCTGGCGGGTGTAGTCGCCTTCCTGGCGAACCTCGGCGTTGGCGGGGCCTGAAAGCTCCTGGTGGCGCTCCGCGATCTGCGGGGTCGGCAGCTTCGACAGCTCCGCCCGCTTCGCCTCGTCGTGGGCGGCTGTCTGGGAGCGGTCGCGCTCGCTTGCCTGCGCAAGTTCGCCCAGCGCTCCCCGATCCTCGACCGAGGGCGGCGCGAACTCCTCCCGCCCGCTGTCGGTCTCCGCCGTGGCATAGAGGTAGGTCTCCTCACGACTCCTTGAGGTGGCGACGTAGAACTCCTGCTTGTCCATCGAGGCGTCGGCCATCACGTAAGCGCGATCCACGGTCGCTCCCTGGGCGCAGTAGGTGGTGACGGCGTAGGCATGCTGAAGGGCGGCGACTTCTCCGTTCAAGGTGGTCTGGGAGAGGTAGTCGGGTCCGACCTCGACCGTGCGGGCGCGGTCAATCCCCCGGAGCAGGATGCTGCCCTGCTCCGGGTTGACCTCGGCCACCTGCCAGCGCTCTCGGTTGTAGATCTGGTTGGCGTGGTCGTTGACGCGGGTGATGACTTGATCGCCGGCGGCGAAGCGCGCGCCGCCGACCTCGATCTCTCGCTCTCCCAGCATCCCTTCGCTGCGAAGCAGCTCCCTGGCCGCTGCGTTAAGCCTCTCGACCTCGGCGTTTCGCTGCGCCACCATCAGGGCGTCGTCTCCGTTGCGGTAGGAGGCGAGCCAGTCGCCGACCATCGCCTCCCTTCGCGCGTCGGCATCCGGCGCGACGGTCACGCGCTCCTCCGAGCGGTACAGGGAGAGGGCCTGCCCTCCCTCTCCTTCGCGGATGCGCTTCGCCGCCTCGCGGTCAAGCTCGAAGTTGTGGCGGATCACTTCATCGAGGACGACGGGGTCGGTTCTCTCCGCGATAGCGGCGAACAGACCTCCGGCGTCGATCGCATCGAGCTGGGCGGGGTCGCCGATCAGGACGAGCTTCGATCCGGCCGCCTCGGCCGCTCCAATCAGCCCCGCCATGCCCTCGGTGCCGACCATCCCCGCCTCGTCGATCAGTAGGACGGTTCGCTCGTCCAGCTCGACGTAGCCTCGGTCGAGACTTCCCAGCAGCCCGGCCACCGTGTTCGCCTCAAGCCCGTGGTCGCTCAGCACGTTGGCCGCCTTCCAGGTCGGCGCTGCGGCCTGGACCCTGAACCCGGCCTGCGCCCAGCCTTCGGCGGCGGCCACCGTGGCGAAGGTCTTGCCGGTCCCCGCCTCGCCGATCACGACAACGATGCCCTCCCGGCTTGCGAGCAGCCGCTCCACCATGCGGCGCTGGTCGGGCTTCAGGGTGGGGCGGTCCTTGATGACTCTGGCCGCGATCACTTCCCCGGCGACGCCTCGGGGCTCGGCGACCATCTTCTCGGCGCTCTCCAGCGCCCCTCGCTCCAGTTCCCAGATGCGCTGGGTGGTGAAGCGCTCGCCTTTGGCTGCATCGGAGATGCGGATCACGACCTCGGAGGCAAGGAAGGCGTCGGCAGTGGCCTCGACTTCCTTGGCGGGGGCTCCACTTGGGAGCAGGTCGGCGACGGCCTGGATTGCCTCGCGGCGGTCGAAGTGGGCGGCGTGGGCGGTGACCGCACGGTCTAGGGCATCAAGGGTCAGCTCCGCTTTCAGCTCGACCGTCTTCCCTTGGGTGGCGGCGATGCCCTCGCGGGTGAGGCCGATCTCGGCCCCCCGCTCCGTCCAGCGCTCGCGCAGGCTCTCCGGCGTCATCTCGCGGTCCTTGACGTGACGGGTGGTCAGGGTGGCGACCTGGCGGGCCTTGGCCGAAGCTCCGGGACCGGCGGCTTCGAGGATTTCCGCGCGGCGGGTGGAGAACGTCTTCAGCCACTTGTCGCGGAAGCCCTCGATCTCGGCGATGCCCTTGCGCACCTCCTGCCACTGAACCCCGAGGGAGCGGGAGAGCTCATGGCGGAGGTTCGCCTCGTAGAGGTAGCTGGCGGTCTTGGCGTGTTCGTAGATCGCCGGGTGGTAGAGGCGCGACCACTTGCCGTCCGGCCCCTTGGTCGCGTTGGCGACGAGGACATGGGTGTGGAGCTGGGGGTCGCCGTTTCGCGAGGAGCGGTGGACGTAGGCGGCGGCGAGGTAGCCGTTGCCCTGGACGAACTCCGAGCCTCCGGCCCCTCGCCTTGTCCAGCAGGCGTGGGCCTGCATGTAGCGGAGGGCGGCTTCTACTGAGCGCTGGTGGGCGGCCGCCACCTCGGCGGCGACCTCGGGGCTTCCCAACGCCCAGGTCAGCGATACCGACTTGGGAGCCGAGAAGGTCAGGTCGAAGCCGGGGACCGGCCCCTTGCCGCCGACCGGACGTAGGCCGAGCGGTTCCCCGGTGGCCGGGTTGTTGCCGGTCAGCATCGCCGTGAGCTGGGCGGGGTCGACGTCCCCGGTGAGCCCAAGCTCGGCAGCGCCGTCGCCCATCCACTGGCCCTGCGCCTCGCCCTCGCCGGAGTAGTAGTCCTCGGCGCCTTCGGCGACCTTCTCGGTGTAATAGCGCTCCTGGCCTTTGCCCAGCTTGCCGATGCTGATCATCGGTAGCTGTGTCCGGGCGGAAGGGCGGTTGCATCGGGCAGGCGTTGCATCGCCCTTGATGTCCGGCCGGGAGGCGGAGCGCCCCCGGAAATTCACTTCAGTGATAGGGCGTGAGGTCTCTTTTTCTTTTGCTTTTGAGGCTGGGCCTGATGGCTTCTCAGGGCAGCTCTCTGGCTGCTCTGAGTCCCTCTGCCTTCTGGCTCTCGGTTGCCTTCTTCTTTTCGGTTCTGGCTTTCTGGCTTGTCTTGCTTTGACTGGCTTTGGCCTGGGACGCGATGCACCCGTCGCCTCCGCTGGACAGGGGAGGCGTGGAGCGCGTGGACGAGAGACGGTGGGCGCAGCGCTGGCCTTATAAACGTCGCCCAACGATGCGGCCGATGAAGTCAGCCTTGGCGTCCGTGTAAGCCTCACGGTTGTCTGCAAACCGCTCCGCGAGGTCGTGCTTCAACGCCGCGTATTCCTGGGCAACCCTTGGACTTTCCTGAAGGCGGTCGCGGAAAGCCAGCTCGTCGCGGAACCGACTCGAATCTGCCGGGACGAGATGTAGGTGATGGGTTCGGCGACTCGGGTGGGGCTTGCAGAACCAGTGCATCTCGTCGGCTCGATATGGCGCATAGAGATAGTCGAGCTTTTCCAGAGGCCCGAAGCAAGCGCGGGATGCTTCGAGACTATCAACGCCGACGAGTATGTCGATGATCGGCTTGGCGTCCAGGCCGGGGATGGCGGTACTGCCGACGTGGTGAATGCCTCCCGTTGCCCAGGCTCCAATAGCGGATTCAAGGGCAGATCGCTCTTGGTCGAAGCGATTCGGCCAAGACGGGTCATATGGGACGAGTCGAATCGGCTCATCCAGCGCAGCCCGAAGGCGGATCACGGGTCGGCCGCTTCGCTCCTCGCGCTTTTCGACGCCGGGTTCGATGGCGAACCCAAAGCGCTCGTAGAAAGCGAGCGCAGGTTCGTTCTCCGGCAGCACCCACAAGATCACGTCGCGCCAGCCCTGCTGGGTCAACTCTGCGAACGCGGCGCTGAGCATGGCTGCGCCGTGACCTTCGCGCCAATGCTCGGGATCGACGTATAGAGCCCCGATCTCCGCCGTGGCCTCTCCCGCTTCCTTGTCGCGGCTCGGTGTAGCCACTGAGCAGAAACCGGCAAGAACGCCGTCGGGGCCATCCGCCACAAGCGCTAGCCAGCGATCTCCGTCCTCTCTCAGGAGCGCGCTCCAACTTTCCTCTCGCTCCGGTATCGAGAGACTGTCGAGCAGGGAGTCAGGAAGAATGCCTCGATAGGCCTCCTGCCAAGAGCGGACGTGGACCTTGGAGATGCCGGGAAC
This sequence comes from uncultured Solirubrobacterales bacterium, assembly GCA_963785775.1. Taxonomy (GTDB): domain Bacteria; phylum Actinomycetota; class Thermoleophilia; order Solirubrobacterales; family 70-9; genus VAYN01. The sequence goes on from CAWAWH010000005.1 coordinate 124,858, forward strand.
GTCGCCGATAGTCGCATTGCGGACTCGCATGACTCTCGCTGTCAATCGTTGTTCAACAGTCGCTCAACGACCAGAACGTCACGCCACTCGCCGTCGAGTTGACCGTGGCGTCGGTGAAGGCCGACGGAGGAAAAGCCACAGCGCTCGACCAGGCGGATGCTGGCGGTGTTGTCGGTGAACAGCTTGCCGATCAACTTGTGGAAACCATTGTCCTCGGCAACGCGGGCGAGTGCTTCCGCCAGCGAAGTGCCAACGCCTCGGCCTCGCGCCTCGACTGCAACGTAGACGCTGCACTCACCGATCCCGGCGTAGCAGGGGCGGTCACTGTAGGAGGCGAGCCCAGCCCAGCCGACGATTCCCTGTCCTGTGTCCGCGACGAGAAACGGGAATCGGGTGTCTTCAATCCGGCCGTTGAAGTCCTGGGCGGTTCGAGGCTTGGTCTCGAAGGTGGACCCTCGCTCTGTGAGCGCGGCGTTGTAGATGCCGCATATCGCTTCGGCATCGCCGAGAGTCGAGGCACGAATGGTGACCTGTGGGTCGGGCACGAGCGACATTCTCAGCACATAATCCCCTCCAGGCAATGGCCCGATGGCCAATCTGCGTTGGACCAGCTAATCGAGGTTGGCGAGTTGGACACGATGCACCCGCCGCCTCCGCTGGACAGGGAAGGCATGAGGCGCGTGGACGAGACGCGGCGGGCGGCAGGGAATCTCCGGGGGCGTTTGCCCGCCGTCGCGGACGTATACGGGGCAATGAACGTTCGGATCGGATGGGGATAGCGGTGGCCCTCAGCGAAGCGGACATCGAGGCAGTGGCGGCGCGAGTGGCTGACCTGCTGCGACCCGGCCCCGCAACCGTCGAACTGGTCGATGCCGCCGAGATCGCCCGCCGTTTCGGGGTCAGTCGGGACTTCGTCTACGGGCACGCCAACGACTTTGGTGTCGTGCGCCTGGGCGAGGGTCCAAAGGCTCGCCTCCGGTTCGATCCGGCAAAGGTCCGCGAGCTGCTTGGCGCTGCTGACCAACCCGCTCCGGGCAGTCGTCCGCCTCGGAGGAAGCGGCGAAGCTCGAACTTGCTGCCGGTTCGCGGACGGGGCCGATCATGACGAATGTGCTCGCCGCGCCTGGGTGTACGGTTGTCGTCAACAACAAGCGGCGACCCGCCGCGCTCCAACGCAAGCGGGCCGCCTGACCACAAGGAGATGGACCCTCCTCATGGCTGATACCGATCCTATGGAGCGCGGCCACGCCGCTGCTCCCTCACATTCGCCCGACCCCGCCTCCATCGCCGGAGGTGGTCGCTGATGCCGCGCAAAGCGACAGGCAGCGTGGTCGAGCCGACGAACGGCCGCGCCTGGGCTCTCCGCTTCCGTGCGTATGGGAAACGCCGGTATGTCGCCCTTGGCGCGTCCGGCGAGGGCTGGGACCGCGCAAGGGCCGAAAAGGAGCTGCGGCATGTCCTCGCCGATGTCGAGCGGGGCATCTGGCAGCCGCCAGCACCCGAACCCGAGCGGTCGTCGACGGAGGTTCCGACCTTCCACGAGTTCGCCTCCGAGTGGTTCGAGGGCATCTCCCCCGAGCTGCGAGAGCGGACGCGCGTTGACTACCGCTGGCGGCTCTCCAGTCACCTCCTCCCGTACTTCGCCGATCACCGACTGTCGGCGATCACGGTGGAGGAGGTTGACCGCTACAGGCGAGCGAAGGTGCGCGAGAGCAAGGAGATGGAATCGGCGCGACAGAAGCAGCTCGCGCTTCCGAAGGCAAAACGCACGCGCATCCCCCGCCCCCTGTCGAACGGCTCGATCAACAAGACGATCCGACTCCTCGCCGCGATCCTGGAGCAGGCCGTCGAGTACGGCTACCTCGACCGCAATCCCGCGAGAGGTCGCAAGCGGCTCCTCAAAGAGAGCAAGCCGTCCCGCAGCTACTTGCAGCCGGAACAGGTCGCCGCCCTCCTCAGCGCGGCCGGAGAACTTGACGAGGAGAGTCGCAATGGCATCCATCGGCGTCGTGCGTTGCTCGCAACCCTCGCTCTTGCCGGGCTGCGGATCAGCGAGGCGCTTGACCTTCGCTGGCGCAACGTCAGCCTCGATGGCCGTCGGTTGCAGGTTGTCTCCTCCAAGACCGATGCCGGAATCCGAGAAGTCGATTTGACCCCTGCCCTTCGCGATCTGCTCACTGAACACCGGGCAGGAAGCTCATTCGTAAAACCAACCGATTTCGTATTCGCGACCCGCGAGGGCCATCGCGACAACCCGTCGAACGTCCGCAACCGACTCCTGACGACCGCCGTGCAGAGGGCAAACGAGATGCTCCAAGCGGAGCCGATTGGGGCCGTAACGCCTCACTCGCTCCGCCGCACCTTCATCTCCCTGCTCCTCGCCGCCGGGGCCGACGTGCCTTACGTGATGGCCCAGGCTGGTCACACCGATCCGAAGATGACTCTTGGCCTCTATGCCAAGGTCATCGCCTCGAAAACAGACCACGGCACCGCACTGGATGAGTTGGTCGCATCGAACTCGAATTAGGCGCCCCGCCGCAAGGCAGCGACACGTTCTTCGCGTTCCTTGATGAGTTTGTCAGCCCGACGGTTGATGCGCCAAGCCCGCAATCGAGCCCAAGGACTGCGGGTGGGGTAACGAACCTTGAAGGTGCGAACACGTGCATCACGGACCCAGGCACCGCGAACGTCGGCGCGGTCATCTCGATGCACATAGAACTCAGCGCTCATACCGTCCGTGAGTGCCACGGGGAAGGGATCGGCAATCCGGTCCCCGTGGATATTCAAGAACAGGCAATGCAAATGATCCTTGCCCCTCAAAAGGCCAGCGTCCCGGATCGTGATCGGCCGCTTTCGGTGATTGACGACTCGGATTCCCCAGACTTCGGCAGGCGATCCGCTGCTGCCTTCCGTTTCGGACGAAATCGGCGTGAGCACCAACTTCACGGCAGCCCGATCGCGCATGAATTGGAAGCTGGCGACAATCGTTGCCACGCTGGCCCCGTAGGCGGCCACAGCGAGGGCAAGCCAGTCTCGGCCGTCTGAGGCGCCCGCACTCACGGGATCAAGCACAACACACGTCCTCTTGCCTTGCCGCATCTCACGGAAACAGCCTATGAAGCAGATCCGCTGGAACAGAAATCGTGGCGCGATTGGGCAGCGAACGGGCAGCGAGGCGCTACCGAGCCCGGTTTCTCTGTTGGCCGTGAGAAACCCGAAAACACGGAAACCCGCTCCACGAGCGGGCTTCCGGGCGAAGCGGCTGATCGGATTCGAACCGACGACCTTCTGCATGGCAAGCAGACGCTCTAGCCAGCTGAGCTACAGCCGCACGGGGCGGGATTCTAGCTGCGCGGGCGCACTCCTGGTTTCCGCGCTAGCCTGATCGCTCGACTCCTTTCCCGACCATGCTCTTCCGCCAGATCATCCACGAGGACCTCGGTTGCGCCTCCTACCTGGTGGCCGACCGCGAAGCGGGCGTCGCCGCGGTGGTCGATCCGCAGTGGGACGTCGAGCCCTACCGGCGGCTGGCGCGGCTGCACGGGGTGCGGATCGGGCACGTGCTGGAGACCCACAACCACGCCGACCACGTCTCCGGGCACGGCAAGCTGGCCCGGACGACCGGGGCGACGATCCACATCCACGAGCTGGCCGGGGCCGAGTACGAGCACGAGCCGGTTGCCGACGGCTGGGTGCTGGCGCTGGGCGACCTGACGATCGAGGCGCTGCACACGCCCGGGCACCGGCCCGAGCACACCTCCTTCCTGCTGCGCGACGCCGGCCGCGACGGCGCCCCCTGGGCGGTGCTCGGCGGCGACTCGATGTTCATCGGCGACGTCGCCCGCCCCGATCTGGCGGTGGAGCCGCGCGAGGGCGCGGCCGACATGTTCCGCTCCCTGCACGAGCGGCTGCTGACGCTCGACGACGAGGTCGAGATCTGGCCGGGGCACCTCGGCGGCTCGCTCTGCGGCGGCTCCGGGATCGACCTCAAGACCTCCTCGACGATCGGCTTCGAGCGCCGCCACAACCGCGCCCTGGGGATCGCCGACGAGGCCGAGTTCGTCGAGGACGCGGTCGCCTCGCTCGGCGACCGGCCGCCCAACGTCGCCAAGATCGTCGCCCTCAACCAGGGCCCGCTGGTCGAGCACTTCGGCAGCCCGGCGCCGCTGACCCCGCACGAGGTCGAGGAGGCGGTCGCCGCCGGCGCCGTCGTCATCGACGGCCGCACCAACGAGGAGTTCGACGAGTCCCACATCGCCGGCGCCCTCAGCACCTCCGCCTACGACACCGGCTTCGCCACCAAGGTCTCCCGGGTCGCCCCGGACGGGGCCGAGATCATCGTCGTCGCCGCCTCCGACGGCGACGAGCGCCACGCCGCCGAGCTGCTGGCGGCGGTGGGGATGGGGGTCCGCGGCTTCCTCGAGGGCGGGATGACCGCCTGGCGCACGGAGGAGCGGGCAGTGCGCAAGATCGAGCTGATCGACCCCGAGGAGCTGGCACGGCGGGTCGAGGGGGCCGAGGCGCCGCTGGTGCTGGACGTCCGCAACGCCGCCGAGTACGCCGGCGAGCACATCCCCGACTCCCTCCACATCCCCTACGGCGACCTCGCCGCGCGGCTCGACGAGCTGCCGCGCGACCGCCCGATCGCGGCGATCTGCCGCGGCGGCAAACGCAGCGGCCTCGCCGCCTCGATCCTGCAGCGCGAGGGCTTCGCCGACGTCGTCCACGTCGGCCAGGGCGTCGGCGCCTGGCGCGACGGCGGCCACCCGGTGCAGAGCGGCGCCGCCCCGGCGCGCGCCGCCGCCTGAAGGCTCAGTCGCCGGAGTCGAGCTCGGCCAGGAGGCCGGGGACGTCGAGTGGGCGCACGTACATCTCGACCTTCTGGCCGGGCTGCGGCTCGGGCCAGTCCTCCCGCGGGCGGTCCCAGTAGAGCTCGATCCCGTTGCCGTCGGGGTCGGCGAGGTAGAGGGCCTCGCTGACGCCGTGGTCGGAGGCGCCGCCGAGCGGCACTCCGGCCTCGGTCAGGCGCCGCAGCGCGTCGGCGAGGGAGCGGCGGCTGGGGTAGCGGATCGCGACGTGATAGAGCCCGGTCGTGCCGGGAGGCGGCGGCGTGCCGCCCCTGGACTCCCAGGAGTTGAGGCCGATGTGGTGGTGGTAGCCGCCGGCGGAGACGAAGGCGGCGTCGGCGCCGTAGCGCTGCATCAGCTCGAAGCCGAGCACGCCGCAATAGAAGTCGAGGGCGCGGTCGACGTCGGCCACCTTGAGGTGGACATGGCCGATGTCGACGCCGGGATCGATCGAGTCTGCGCCGTTGCCGGTCACGGCCCCGAGCCTACTCGCCGTCGAGCGCGGCGTTGACGAGGCGGTCGGCATCGGCGTTGCGCTCGCGGCGGACGTGGCGGATCGACCAGCGATCGAAGGCGCCCAGCGCCCGCTTCGCCTCGGCGTGCAGCTCCTTCATCGTCGCGTCCCTGACCTTGTAGCGGCCTTCGACCTGGCGCACGACCAGCTCGGAGTCGCCGATCAGCTCCAGCTCGCTCGCCCCGTGCGCCGCCGCCAGCTCGATCCCGAGCAGCAGCGCCCGGTACTCGGCGACGTTGTTGGTGGCGAGGCCGATGCGCTCGCCGCGCTCCTCGATCACCTCCCCCCCGGGCCCGCGGACGACAACGCCGACCGCCGCCGGCCCCGGATTGCCGCGGGCGCCGCCGTCGACGTTGACGGTCAGCTTCGCCATTTTCGCGCGATCACGCCTGTTGCAGCTGGGACTTCAGCCGCATCACGGCCTTGGTGTGCAGCTGGGAGACGCGGGACTCGGTGACGCCAAGGACCTCGCCGATCTCCCGCAGGGTGAGGTTCTCGTAGTAGTAGAGGGCGACGACCAGCTGCTCGCGCTCCGGCAGCGAGCCGATCGCCTCGGTCAGCCGGTCCTTGACCTCGCTGCTGTCGAGCGCCTCCTGGGGGTCGGCGGCGCCATCGTCGGCGATCGTGTCCAGCAGCGAGACCTGGTCGCCGGAGGAGTCGGAGACCGTCCACAGCTCGTCGAGCGCGTAGACGGAGGAGTTGGCGATCTCCAATAGCGCGCTCTGCAGTTCCTCCTCCGACATGTTCAGCTTCGCGGCCAGCTCGGCCTCGCTCGGCGCCCGCTGCAGCTCGTGCTCGAGTTTGGCCTGGCAGGCTTCGATCTCCCGCGCTCGCGAGCGCACCGAGCGCGGCACCCAGTCCAGCGAGCGCAGTTCGTCGATGATCGCGCCGCGGATGCGGGTCATCGCGAAGGTCTCGAATTTGATCCCGCGCTCGGGCTCGAAGCGCTCGATCGCGCCGATCAGGCCGACCAGGCCGTAGGAGATCAGGTCGGCGTCTTCGACGTGGGAGGGCAGGCCGGCGCCGAGCCGGCCGGCGACGAACTTGACCATCGGCGAGTAGGCGACGACCAGGCGCTCGCGCGCGGTCGCGTCGCCGTCGTCCTTGTAGCGACGCCAAAGGTCGCGGAGCTCCACCTCTTTTACGCCAGTTTCCATACCCGTCTCCCGATTCTACGTTCGGTGGGTCGGATCGGCGTCATGCGCGGGGGTGGCTGGCGGCATAGGTGTCACGCAGGCGGGCGGCGTCGACTCGGGTGTAGACCTGGGTGGTCGAGATCGACGCGTGTCCCAGCAACTCCTGGATGGTACGCAGGTCGGCGCCACCTTCGAGCAGATGCGTCGCAAAAGAATGTCGAAGTGAATGCGGCGAGACCCCGGCGGCGATCGCCGCCTCGCGCGTCCAGAGGCCCAGCCGGCGGGTTACGTCGGAGCTCGAGAGGCGGCGGCCGCTCTTGGAGAGGAAGAGCGCCGGCTCGCGTGGATCGGTGCCGAGGGGATGCCGGCCGCGCTCCATGTAGCGGCGCAGAGCCCTCTGCGCCGGCTCGCCGACCGGCAGGATCCGCTCCTTGGAGCCCTTCCCCATCACCCGCAGCTGCTCGCTCTCGAAGTCGAGCGCGCCCTGGTCGAGGTTGACGATCTCCTCGCAGCGCAGGCCGCAGGAGTAGGCCAGCTCCAGCATCGCCCGGTCGCGCAGCTGCAGCGGTGTGCGGGCCGGGATCTGCTCCAGCAAGGCCCGCATCTGCTCGGTGCTCAACACCTTGGGCAGCTTTTCCGCGCGCTTCGGGCTGGAGACCAGCTCGGCCGGGTTCTGCCCCGCCCGCTCGGTGCGGACGAGGAAGCCGTAGAGGCCGCGAATCGCGGCCAGCTTGCGGGCGACCGTGGCCGGAGCCGCACCTGCGGACGACAACCCGGCCGCGTAGCGCCGCACGTCCCGATGCCGAACCTCCCCCGGCCCGACCCCCTGCGGCTCCACCCACTCGACGAAACCGCCGAGGTCGACTCCGTACGCCCGCCGCGTCCGCTCAGCCGCGCCCCGCGCCCGCAGGTCGCGGTCGTACTCGGCGATTGCCGCGTCCCAGTTCACAAAACTGAATTCGTCTTACTCCCCTCACGTCCTGCGCACGCCCGCTACCCGATGTAAATGGGCGTTCCCACTTCGACCTGCGGATAGAGTTCGATCACGTCCGGAATCGACATCCGCACGCAGCCGTGAGAAGCGGCGCTGCCGAGCGATTCGACCTCTTCGGTGCCGTGGATGCCGGCGCCTTCGAAGATCCCCATCCAGCGCGCCTTGATCGGGTCGGCCGGGCCCGGCGGGATCACCTGTCCGGCGAGTTCGCCGGCCCAGGCGGAGTTGGGCACGTGCCAGGAGGGGTTTTCTTCCTTTTCCTGGATGTGGTAAAGCCCTGCCGGCGTTTCCAGTCCTTCCTGGCCAACCGCGACCGTGTAGGTCCTGGCCAGCTTCAGATGCTTCCAGAGGCGCAGTGTGAAGGCGCTGCGGTCGAGCGTCAGGTAGGAGGGGAACTCCGCCCCGACTTCGCTCCTGGTCACTTCCGGCTTGGTCGTGTGGACGACCGCGGCGACCGTATGCGGGGCGGCGGCGTCGAGGACGGCGTGCCGCAGTTCCCGGGTCAGCAGGTCGTCGCGCAGCTTGCGGCCGTCCTTGCCGGCGACCACTTCGAGCGAGTCGGGGGTGGGGCTGACCGTCGCGTTCTTCGCTTCGCGATCGACTTCTCCGGCAACGTGGCGGACGAACCTGTTGATCGCCGGCTGCGAGTAGGTGGTCTGGGCGGAAACCGGCTTGTCGACTTCGCCGCCGGTGACGTAGCGGACCAGTCGCGTCGGCAGGCCGCCTTCCTGGCTCTCGTCGAGGGCGCGCTGGACGGCGGCGTCGACGTTGGCCCGGACCTTGAGCTTGGCCCCCGGCAGGGCCCAGGTCTCGCCGCCGTAGCTGACCTCGAGCGAGTGGCGGAGCGGCGCCAGCAGGTGGCGGCGCACGGCCACGGTTGCTTCCTGGGCGTCGAGGCCGCCGACGTCGACGCCGGCGATCGTGACGCCGTCGGCGATCTTGCCCTTCTGCGAGCTGTCGTAGGCGTAGGCGCCGGCGGCGCCGAGCACGACGATGATCGCCACGACGATCGCTGCTATCTGCGTCCTGCGTCCCATCGTCTCCCTCGACTCGACCTCAGTGGGCGCCACCACAGCCGGTTGCGAAAAGTTTAGGCATTCGGATCATTCGGTCAACGCGGCCGTCTTCCCTGCAATCTCGCATCTGCATCGGTCCCATCGGCAGCGGGCCGGATATCTTTCGCCGGTGCGCACGAAGGACGAGGTTCGCAGGGAGGTCTGGAAGGCGATGGAACGCGAAGGCGTCTCCCGCTTCCCCGGCGCCGAGGGCCGCATCCCCAACTTCGCCGGCGCCAAGCTGGCGGCCGAGAAGCTGGCCGGCCACCGGCTCTGGAAGCGCGCGCGGGTGATCAAGGCCAACCCCGACTCGCCCCAGACCCACGCGCGGCGGATCGCGCTGGAGGACGGCAAGACGGTGATCATGGCGGTGCCGCGGCTGCGCGACCCGCACCCGTTCCGGGTGCTCGACCCCAAGCAGCTCTCGAAGGCGGCGGTGAAGGAGGCGGCGACGATCAAGGGGGCGCTGAAGCACGGGCGCGTGGTCGCCCTCGACGACCTGCCGGATATCGACTTCGTCCTCTGCGGCTCGGTGGCGATCAACCTCAGCGGCGCCCGGGTCGGCAAAGGCGGCGGCTACCACGACCTCGAGTACGGGATCCTGGTCGACGCCGGCAAGATCGACAGCCACACCATGGTGGCGACCACCGTCCACCCGATCCAGATCCTGCGCCAGCACCTGATGACGACCGCCCACGACCTGCCGGTCGACCTGATTGCGACGCCGCGGGCGGTGATCGAAGTCGAGCGCCAGTACGAGCGCCCGCGCGGCATCCTCTGGGACCACCTGCAGCCGCCTCAGATCCGCGAGATCCCGGTGCTGGAACGCATGGGGTATGCCTGAGGCGACGGCCCGCGACCCGTGCATCGCCGCCGGCTCGGATTACGGCAATCCGGACCCGGAGTGGCGGCGGGTCGATTGGCGCCGGCACCTGCGCCGCGTCCAGCTTCCCGGGGCCGAGGTCAACTACGTCGAGATCGGCGAGGGCGAGCCGATCGTCTTCGTCCACGGCATCTCCGGCAGCTGGCAGAACTGGCTGGAAAACCTGCCGCACTTCGGCCGCGAGCGCCGGGCGATCGCACTCGACCTGCCCGGCTTCGGCGCCAGCCCGATGCCCTCGTGGGGGATCGAAATACCCGCCTACGGCCGGCTGCTGCACGACTTCTGCGAGAAGCTGGGGGTCGAGCGGGCGGCGATCGTCGGCAACTCGATGGGCGGCTTCGTCGCGGCCGAGGCGGTGACGGCGCGGCCGGACCTCTTCAGCCGCCTCGTGCTCGTCTCCGCCGCCGGCATCATCAACACCTGGAACCCGGAGGAGAGGGCCACCGCGACCGCCTTCGCCTGGAAGGCGTTCGGTCCGACGGTCGCCGACCGAGGCCGCTGGATCGTCTCCCACCCCCGCAGCCGCCGGCTGTTCTGGGCGCCCTTCGTCCGCTTCCCGAACCGGCTGCGCGGCGACCTGCTGCTGGAGCAGATGGAGGGCGGCCTGCGCTGCCCCGGCTTCGCCGACGCCCTGCGGTCGGTGATCCGCCACGACATCCGCGAGCGCCTGGGGACGATCGAGGTGCCGACGACGATCGTCTGGGGACAGTCGGACCGGGTGATCCCGATGGCGGCGGCGCTCAGCTACCACCGCCGCATCCCCCACTCCCGCCTGGAGATCTTCGAGCGCACCGGGCACGTGCCGCAGCTGGAGCGGCCGGCGCGTTTCAACGCCCTGCTGGACGACTTCCTAACTGGTGACGGCGCCCAGTGAGGCCGAGGAGACCGTGGCGGCGTACTTTGCCATGACTCCGGGCCCGAAGGGAGAAGGAGGCGATATGTAGGCCGCGACTCGCTCGGCGATCTGCTCCTCGCTGAGGGCGACGTCGATGCGGCGGCCGTCGATGTCGACGGTGATCTCGTCGCCCTCGCGGATCGCCGCGATCGGACCGCCCCTGGCGGCCTCGGGGGCGACGTGACCGATCATCAGGCCGCGGGTGGCGCCGGAGAAGCGGCCATCGGTGACCATCGCGACGCTCTCCCCCAGGCCCTCGCCGACGATCGCCGCGGTGACCTGCAGCATCTCACGCATGCCGGGGCCGCCGACGGGACCCTCGTTGCGGATGACCACGACGTCGCCGGCGTCGATCTTCTGGTCCTTGACCGCCCGGAAGCACTCCTCTTCGGACTCGAAGACACGGGCCGGGCCGGTCTGCCGGGTCCGCTCGGTGCCGGCGAGCTTGACCACGGCGCCTTCCGGGGCGAGGTTGCCGCCGAGTATCGCCAGACCGCCTTCGGACTTGAGCGGGTCCCCGAGCGGCCGCACCACCTCCTGGCCCGGAGCCTCGGTCGCCGCGGCCGCGACCTCGCCGATCGTCTTGCCGGTGACGGTGAGCGCGTCCTCGTGCAGCACGCCCTTTTCGGAGAGGCGCCTGAGGATCACCGGTACGCCGCCGGCGGCGTAGAGGTCGGTGGCGACGAAGCGCCCGCCGGGCTTGAGGTCGGCGAACAGGGGCGTGTTGCGGGAGATCCGCTCGAAGTCAGCCATCGTCAGCTCGATCCCGAGCTCGCCGGCGAGGGCGATCAGGTGCAGGACCGCGTTGGTCGAGCCGCCCGAGGCGCAGACGCAGGCGATCGCGTTCTCCAGCGAGTCGCGGGTGATCACCCTGCTCGGGGTGATGTCGTCGGCGAGGACGTTGATCACCAGCTCGCCGATCCTCTCGGCGACGGTCCCCTTCTCGTCGTCTTCGGCCGGCACCATCGCCGAGCCGCCGGCGCTGATCCCCAGCGCCTCGAAGGCGCAGGCCATCGTGTTGGCGGTGAACTGGCCGCCGCAGGCTCCGGCCCCCGGGCTGGCGACGCCCTCCAGCTCACGCAGTTCCTCGTCGCTGACGTCGCCGGCGTTGTGGGCGCCGATCGCCTCGAAGACGTCGAGGATGGTGACGTCGCGGCCGTGCCAGTGGCCGGGGGCGATCGAGCCGCCGTAGAGCAGCACCGAGGGCACGTCGAGCCGGGCCAGCGCCATCGCGCAGCCGGGGATCGTCTTGTCGCAGGCGCAGAGGGCGACGATTGCGTCGAACTGGTAGCCGCGGGCCATCAGCTCGATCGAGTCGGCGATCACCTCGCGGCTTACCAGCGAGGCCTTCATCCCCTGGGTCCCCATCGTCACCCCGTCGGAGACGGCGACGGTGTTGAACTCCATCGGCGTGCCGCCGGCTGCCCGCACGCCCTCTTTGACGTGCTCGGCCAGCGCCCGCAGGTGGAAGTTGCACGGCATCGCCTCGGTCCAGGTGTTGGCGATCCCGATCGTCGGCCGGCTCAGCGCCTCGTCGTCGAAGCCGATCCCCTTCATGTAGGCGCGCGCGTGAGCGCGGTCGGGCCCGTCGAAGACGGTGGCGGAGCGGGGACGCGGGAGGGCGGTCTTGGCGCCGTTCGAGTTCATTCGCGGAAATCTACTGTGGCTCCAGGCCCAGCAACCTTCCGCGAATGCCGAGGGCGTCGACCGGACCCGGGCCAGTGCCGATCTCGCGCAGGCCGGCGCCGACCGCCTCCGATGCCACCACCCGCGCTTTGCGCGCGGCTTCCGGCGGCTCGTCGCCGCGAGCGAGAAACGCCGCCAATGCCGAGGAGTGGGTGCAGCCGGAGCCGTGGGCGGCGCCGTCGGGATGGCGCTCGCCCGGGATCTCGACCAGGCGCTCGCCGTCGAAGAAGATGTCGACCAGCTCCTCGCTGTGGCCGCCGGTGACGACGACCGCCTTCGGTCCCAGCTCGAGCATGCCGCGGGCGAGCTCCTCCTGGGATGCCTCCTCCCCCGCTCCGGTCAGCTCGCGCGCCTCGGGGATGTTGGGAGTGGCGATCTCGCAGCGCGGCAGCATCACGTCGACGAGTGCCGCCCTCGTCTCGTCGTCGAGCAGTACGGCGCCGCTCTCGGCGACCATCACCGGGTCGATCACCACGGGCGCGAGCGCGACCCCTAGGTAGGTGAGCCCAACCGCAACCGCGTCGATCGTCGCCGGCGAGCCGAGCATGCCGATCTTGACCGCGTCGGCCCCCATGTCCTCGGCAATCGCCAGGATCTGGCTGAAGACCATCTGCGGCGAGACCACCTCGACCCGCTCGACCCCGCGAGTGTTTTGTGCCGTGATCGCGGTGATCGCAGTCGTCCCGTGCACCCCACATCGCGCGAACGCCTTCAGGTCGGCCTGGATGCCGGCGCCGCCGCCGGAATCGGAGCCGGCGATCGAGAGCACCGTTGGGATCTGCTTCCTGGCCATGACCGCAGCCTAGATATCCGAGTCGGTCGGAGATGGAGTCAGCGTGCGTGAGTAGAGGCCCATCGTCGAGCAGATGACGTAGCCGAGCAGCTCGAGGCGGGCGAGGGCGGTCGCGGCATCGGGGCCGGAGAGGCCGAGGGCGGCGGCGACGCCGTCGCAGCTGCTCTCACCCGCCTCGACGGCGGCGAGGACCTCGGCGAGGACCTGATCGAGGGCGGGGCCGGCGCGGTCGAGCCGCTTGGCGCCCGCACCCAGCATCGCGTCGAGCACGTCCTGGGCGTCGCGGACGACACAGGCGCCGCCCGCCAGGAGGTTGTTGGGGCCGGCGGAGGCGCGCGAGGTGACCGGACCGGGGACGGCGCCGAGGTCGCGGCCGAGGTCCGCCGCCAGGTCGGCGGTGATCAGGGAGCCGGAGCGGGAGGCGGCCTCGACGACGACGGTCATCCCGGCCAGAGCGGCCATGATCCGGTTGCGGGCGGGGAAGGTCCAGCGCCAGGGGGAGGCGCCCGGCGGCAGCTCGGAGATCACCAGGCACTCCTCGCAGATGCGCCGCCAGAGCGAGCGGTGGGCGGCGGGGTAGGCGGTGTCCGGCCCGCAGCCGAGGACGGCGATCGTGCGGCCGGCGTCGATCGCGCCGCGGTGGGCGCAGGCGTCGATGCCGAAGGCGAGGCCGCTGACGACGACCATCCCCGCCGCCGCCAGCTCCCGCCCCAGCTCGCGGGCGATCTCACGGCCGTAGGAGGTGGCGCGGCGGGCGCCGACGATAGTCACCGCGCCGAACGGATCGAGGCCGTCGAGCAGGGCCGGGTCGCCGCGGCCGATCAGCGCCCAGGGGGCATCGTCGGCGTCGCGCAGGGAGTCCGGATAGAGGTCGCCGTGGCGACAGCAGGCCCAGCACCGCGCCGCCGCCAGCTCCCCGGCGAAGTGGCGCTCGGAGATCGCCGCGACCCGACCCAGGAGCTGCGCGGCCACCTTGGGGGCGGCGGCCGCGACCAGGTCCTCGTTGGGGAGGCGCAGCAGTTCGGGCGAGCGCGAGCCGACCGCGCCGGTCGCGATCCGCTCGATGTAAGGGCCGAGCAGCTCCAGCAACCGGGAGCGGCGCAGGCAGTCCGGGCAGGCGCGGGGCTCGGCCATCCTCAGCCCCGGTCCCGTCTGCGCAGTTGCAGCGCCTGCGCCATCTGCTCCTCGCCGATCGTCTCGACGCCGGCCAGGTCGACGATCGTCTGCGCCAGCCGCAGCGCCCGGTCGTGGGCGCGGCCGCTGAGCCGCTGGCGCGCGTAGAGATCCGCCAGCAACGCCCCGGCCTCGGGGCTGAGCGCGCATTCGCGCGCCTCGCTCGGGGTCATCTCGGCGTTGCAGCGGCCGGGTCCGAGCCGTCGCTCCTGGCGCTCGCGGGCCTCCTCCACCCGCACCCGCACGTCGACGGAAGGCTCCCCCGGGCCGCCGCCGATCTCCGCCGCGCTCGGCTGGCGAACGGCGGCGAGGATGTCGATGCGATCGGCCAGGGCGCCGCTGAGCCGGCCCTGGTAGCGCTGCACGGCGACCGGCGCGCAGCTGCAATCCGGATCGGCTTCGCCGCGGCCGCAGGGACAGGGGTTGGCGGCGGCGACCAGCATGAACCGGCAGGGCAGGTTGCGAGCGCCCGCGGCCCGCGCGATCGAGACCTCGCCCGCCTCCAGCGGCGCCCGCAGCGCCTCCAGCGCGTCGCGGCGGAACTCGCATAGCTCGTCGAGGAAGAGGACGCCCCGGTGTCTCAGTGTCCTGCTATGTTCCTTGACGTGAAGCCGCGCAGGCCAGCGATCTACGTGCGGATCAGCGACGATCGCGAGGGAGAGTCGAAGGGCGTCAAGCGCCAGCTCGAGGACTGCCGAGCGCTGGTCGATCGGCGCGGCTGGCCGGTCGCCGCCGAGTACAACGACAACGACCTCAGCGCCTGGAAGCGCGGCGTCGTCCGCCCCGAATACCGGCGGATGCTCGAAGACCTCGCAAACGGGGTGATCGACGCCGTGGTCGTCTACGACCTCGACCGTCTCTATCGCCAGCCGGCCGAGTTGGAGGAGTTCGTTCGCATCTGCGACGACGCCGGAGTCACCGAGCTTGCCGCCGTCACTGGTGACATCGACCTCGCGTCCGGCGACGGGCTGCTGATGGCGAGGATCAAGGGTGCCGTCGCCGCCAAGGAGTCCGACGACAAGAGCCGCCGGATCAAGCGCAAGGCCCTGGAACTCGCCCAGGACGGCAAGATCGGCGGCGGCGGCACGCGGCCTTTCGGCTTCGAGGACGACCGGAAGACGATCCGCACCGCTGAGGCCGCCGTGGTGATCGAACTCGCCGACCGGGTGCTCGGCGGGGAGAGCGTGCGGTCGCTCTGCTTCGACCTCAACGAGCGCGGGGTGAAGACGAGCACCGGGGGCGAGTGGGTGCCGCAAGTGCTGACCCGGATGCTCAAGTCGGCTCGGATCAGCGGCCGGCGGGAGCACCGGGGAGAGGTCGTCGCCGATGCCGAGTGGCCGGCGATCATCGGCGCCGAGCAGAGCGACCGGCTGCGGGCGGTCCTCTCCGATCCGACCCGCCGCAAGAACGAGCGGGCGCGACGCTACCTGCTCGCCGGGATGCTGCTCTGTGGCCGCTGCGGCAAGCCGCTGACCTCGCGGCCCCGCGAAGACGGCCGACGTCGCTACGTCTGCGCGCGACGGCCCGGCTTCGATAGCTGCGGCAAGCTCGCGATCCTCTCCGACGACCTTGAGGCGCTGATCGTCGAGACGGCGCTCCAACGGCTCGAAGGCCCGGCGCTCTCCCGTGCCCTGGCCGCCCAGGACGGGCATCGCGAGGACGTTCATCAGCAAGCGGTGGACGACGCCGCTGCGCAGCTCGAGGAGTTGGCGGGCCTCTACGCCGAGCAGCGGATCAGCGCGACGGAGTGGATGGCAGCGCGCGCACCGATCGAGGAGCGACTGCACCGGGCCAAGCTCGACCTGGCGCGATCCAACGGGACGAGTGCGGTTGCCGAGTTCGTCGGGCAAGGCTCAGCGCTCCGCGCCGCTTGGGATGGGCTGTCGCTCAGCCGACGGCGCGCGATCCTCGGCGCCGTCCTCGAGCACGTCACGATCGCCCCGGCCGTCCGTGGCCGCAACCGCTTCGACCCGGAGCGCGTCTCGCCCAGGTGGAGGGCCTGAACCGCCGGCCTTCAACACCGCGGCGACCTTCCCGATCAGGACCGGATCGGTGATCTTCACGTCTAGGCCCTGAGCCTCGCAAGAGCTAATCGCGAGCCGGTGGGCCGCCGCCTTGATCGCGTCGGGGCTCACTCGGCGATCGCCTCTCCGTAGAGCACCGATAGCAGCGCTTCCGTGTAGTGGCCGCTCTTGAAGCGTCGGGCCTCGCGCTCGATCTCGCCCACGGCTCGTAGACAGGATGCCTCGCTGGCAAGCTGACCAAGGCGCTCATACATGGCGATCGCCACCTGGCGCTGAGTGAGCCCGAGCTGTTCGCGGCGAGTGCGGATAGCGGCTCCGCTGCCAGCGACCTCCACCAGCGCGGGCAGGCTCCCCTCGGGCATCGGCCGTTGGGCGCTCACTCGGCGGCCCTCGCCACGTCGATCGTCGTGCCCGGCCGGGCCGCTCCACCACGGAGTTGCAGGTGGAGCTCGACATCGCGCGCCCCCCATCCGGCGTCCTGCAAGGCCCCCTCGAGGGCGCAGCGCAGGACCGGCTCGAAGTTGTGGGCGGCTCGGTGTCGGCGATCCGCGAAAGCGATCGACGCCGACACCTGGAGCGACGACACATCGCGCAACGGCGAGTCGTCGGGGAGCTGCGAAGCGAAGGCGGCGCGGATAGGCTCAGCGGCAGCGCGGAGAGGCGCGCCGACATCGGGGATCGCGTTCAGCGACGGCGGCGTTCCGTCGATCGCCAGCCGCAAGGGGTGGTCCGGTGGGCGGGTCATGCCCCAGCCCTCTCGATCGCGGCGAGCTGATGCCCCTCCCATGCGCGGACCGCCGCCAGGGCGCGCTCTCGGTTGCCTTCGTCGGCCGCGGCGGCGACCTCGTGCTCGAGCGCATCGACGCTGAGGTCGACGCCCCCCTGCCCGGATTCGGGGAGGCGGTGGAACGCAGCGTTGACCCGGCGAACCGCCGCAGCCAGTTCGCTGCGAGGCGACGGCAGGGAGTCAGCCCCTTCCCGCAAGGCCGCGAGCGAGGCCGAGCGCCAGGTGCGGATCTCGGCCTGCGCGCGGCGAGCGCTGCCGGCGGCAATCAGGCGCTCGACCTCGAGCGCGAAGATCTCCGGCGCGCGCACCCCGGCGGGGAGGCCGGCGGCGGCAGCCGCAACAGCCCGCGTTGCCTTCGCGGCCTCGGCTTCGACGGCGGCCAGCGCATCCCCTCTCAACGATCGCCGCCGCCGTGCCGGCGTCTCGCGACGTTTCGGCGATGCGGCCTCGGCCGGTAGCGGGAAGCGGCGGCCGAGGCAGCGGCCGACGTCGGGACGGTGCTGGGGATCACGGAGCCGGCCGAGGCAGGTCTCGCAGAGCGGGATCTCCCGGCCGTTGAAGGTCGTCTCGCTCGAGGTCGGCGCGCCACACCAGGAGCAAGCGCGGGGCTTTCTCTGGCCCGGGCGGTGGGTCATCGGGCCGCCTCAATTCGCCCGTAGCAGCGGCCACACCGACCGTCGCCGTCACCACCATCCGCGCAGCGGCAGCGGGCCTGCACGATCCCAGAGCGAATCGCGGCAGCGCGGCGCTCGGCGTCGGCGAAGGCACGGCCCCAGCTCCAGAGAAGATCCTCGAGGTCGGCCGGGGTACCGCCGGCCCGTTCGACCGCTTGAGCGGCTGCCGTGGCGAGGCTCATGCGGTCGCCCTGTCTCCCGCTCGCCGACCGCGCTCGGCCGGGGTGGAACTGCAAAACAGCGGGCAGGTGGAAGCGGGGGTGAGCGAGGCCGGCGAGGGGGGCTTCGAGCGCTCCCACGCCGCCTCGCTGACGGCGGCCACCGCCACTAGACCGCCCTCCCGAGTCGGTGTCGACCGGGGGACTAGATCAACGTGGAGCCGCCCGCCAGGCGGCTCGTCTGCGTCTCCCGGGGGTTCGCCGCCGGCCGAAGAACATCGCCGGGAGCCGCGGGTGCGGGTGGAGCTGGTGGCCGATGCTCGACGGTGACGGGTCGCTCCAACGCAGGCCGGCGGATGCTTCGCAGTGCGAACGGCTAGCGAGACCCGGCCGAGCCGTTGGCCGGCGTCACGGGCCTCGGCCTTGGCGATTGCAGCCTGTCGCTGCACGTGCTCCGCAAGTGGCTTGATCGCGGACGCGGCGAGCGGAGCGACCGCGAAGTCAGCCACTCCGTGCTCGCGGAGGCGGCGCCCTACGAGCGCCAGGGCATCGGCGGGGTCTCGGAACTCCTCGGCCGCGTGAAGCTCGAATAGCTCTCTGCGGATCGCGCGGAGCAACTGCCGCGTGTCGCGGACCACTTGGCCGGCCCTGCGGCGGTTAGAGAGCCGAGAGGGCATCGCCGCAGCTTCTGTTTGCTTTCAGCTTGAGCACGGAGCAAAGGCTCCCACTCCCTCCGGACGGAACCCCCGAAAAGAAAAGCGCGCCGGCCGGAACCGACGCGCCTCGAAGGCAAGGTGCTCAAGCCAAGCCCACAGAGCGATGCTGCGGCGAAGCCTACCGGCTCGACCGGCGGATAACTCCGGGGGCGGACCTCAGCGGGTTAGATCGCGTCGCTCTCGGCCAGCACCGTGGCGACCTCGGACAGCTGGCGCAGAGCAGCGCGTAGGGCCGGCCGGCCGCCAATGAGACGATCCCTGGCTGCCCGCCTCGCTTCGGATACCGCGCGCACCTGCAAGGTGAGGGCGTCGAAGGAGGCGGGCGCCGGCTCTTCCCGGCACTTCGCGCTCGTACTTGCCGGTCGGCACGGAGGGATCGTAGATCGGTCGCCGGAGGCCCTCTCTCGGGTACAGGGTGACGGAGACGACGACCGGCGGCGACTTCCACTCGGCGTTCTAGGCCGACGCAGCCGATTAGCGTCTGCGCTCACCCTTGGGTGGGGGGTTGCAGACCGTCTCCTTCTCGTCCCACCACAAGAAGTAGAAGATCGCCTTCTCGACGAGCCCCCAGGCCCGCCACTTGTTCGCCAGGCGTAGCTCCCACATGACCTCCGCCTCCTCAAGCCCAATCTGTTTCAGGTGCTTTCGCGGGCCGAGCTTGAAGTGCGCGACCGGGATGTCCTTGATCTTGCGGCCCTGCTCGAGCTCGAAGAACGTGCTGCCCTCGAGCTTCGAGAATTCGGCGTGGAGCGTCTCGATCTGGCTGAGGTCGAGTGTTCGCCAGCCATGGTCTCCGCCCCAGTCGACCCAGCGAAGTCCCCAGGCAATCGGCTGGTCCTTGACGACGTCGGGGTCGCGAATCGCCGTTGGCTGCTTGCGGGGCTCGACTGGGTTGGCCGTCCGCGGTTGCTTCGCCAAAACGGATCAGCTGGTCTCAGCGCCGACCAGGCCGCTGTAGTACTCCAACAGGGCGGCGTCGGTGATCCGGCGATTCCCCCGCTGTCCTCGCGAGAGACCGGCGCGAGCGTCTCGCCACGGCGCCTCCTGGTGGGTTAACTCGCTGAGCCAGTGGCCGGACTTGTCGCCGTAGAAGTCGAAGACGGCGTCGATCGAGCCGCGCTGCTCCGGGCTCAAACTGCCGATCTTTCCCTTGGGCCAGGTTGACCTCGAGTACTGCTGGCGGTGGACGTCGTAGAGGTCCGAACCACCGGGCCGTTGGCCCAAGCCTCGATGTGCTCCGGGAAAAGTGGCTCGCCCTCCCAGACAAGGTGCCAAGCCTTGCTGTAGTAGACGAGCTTCTGGAGCTTCCAGGTCGTCATCGATCCTCGCTTCTCGAGGACGTATTTGCCCACGTCGTGCGCGGAAGCCATCAGGTTCTCCGGTGCTGGTCGGGTCGGTCGGGTACTTCTATCGGCAGCCTACCGCCCGTCCCCGAGCGATTCGCGGTACGTCGTACAGCCATCGGAGCCTCCGCCTTCGGTCGCTGTGTCTTTGCTGACCATATACGCAGATACGGAGTGAAAGTTGCGCCGCCTATGAGCTGCGACCGCCGGCACGGGGGCATTGGGCACCACTCGACCGGAAAGCGCTGGGAGGCGATCTGCGGTCCTCTCTGTCCTCTGGCGCCTCTGCCCCAACTGCGGCGAGAGCGGGCGCGAGGGCGGCTAGGGAGAGGCGGAGCGAGGCCCTGAGAAGGGGAGCGCGGACGCCATTGGCTCTAGACGTGATCGGCTCAGCCAACGAGCATCGCAGCCGTGCCCGAGCCCAAGGTCGTCGTCGGCCGCAACATCGCCCGCCTTCGCCACGACCAGGGCTTGACGCAGGAAGCGCTGGCGCGCCGCGCCGGCATTCACGCGGTCGAGCTGGCGCGGGCCGAGCGTGGGGTCCGCGATATGCGCGTCTCGACCGTGGCGAAGATCGCCAAGGGCCTGCGCGTCCCCGCCGCGGAGCTGATGACCGGGATCGGCCGGAAGCGCTAGGCCAGCGCCCACTCCCTCTCGGTCTCCGGCCCGCTGGCCTCGACCAGGTCGGCGTCGGCCAGCACGTGCAGGTGGTAGGCGACCACAGAGAGCGGGCGGTCGTCGGGTAGGCGCTCGCGGAGCTGGCTGGTCGTCACCCCCTCGCCGTCGCTGGACAGCGTCGCCAGGATCGCTTCTCTGACCGGGTGCTCGCGCGCTCGCTCCCGCTTCTGCTCCAGGTGCGCCTGCTCGTTGGTCTGCATTGCCGCCCTCTCTCCAGGGTCGTCCCGAGCGATCGTGGGGGTTGCTCAGGGTTGGCGGAGCATTCTAGCCAATAAGGTGCGCCTCGCTCAGCGGATCACGCGGCGAAGCGAGCGGGGGCGATCCGGGCCTACTTCAACCCGAGTTCCCTGGCGATCTCATCGAACGCCGATCCCTTGGGTCTGGGAACCCCCAAGTCGTCCATCGCCGCAATGAGGTCATCGCGCACGATCGAGCCCTTGCCGATCAGCCCCGCCAGCCCCTCGAGCCGCCCCCTCTCTTCGTCGGTAAGGGTCAGCTCGCCTTCGGTCTCTTCCAGCAACTCGGCTCGCATCTGGGCGGGGGCCAGCGTCAGCCGCACGTAGACCTTCCTTAACGTGCCGCCAGCCTCTTGCACTCGCGCGTTGAGTGTGTGGTCCACGGGCGACGAGGATGGCACCTCCCTGCTGTGGACACAACCCGGGCTCCTTTGCTCCAATTCTTGTCGGTGGTGGGCCTGATTTATAGAAGGGCCAGCGCCGCCACGTGACGACTCCCCCGCCCCCGTCGACGGGCGACGGTGGCAGCGGCATCGGGAGGACCGGAAGGCCGGCTGGCCAAAGCTCGGGCACGGACTCGCGCTCACACACTCGTCGCATTCCAATGCAACCGCACTCGTTGGCCGGGTGGGACTTCGGCACTGGCCGACCGCGCGGTCAGACGCAGCCAGGCCGCCGACTGCCGAGGCGCTGGCCTGCACCATCGCCCTGCGGTGTTGATCGCCTGGTCGTCTTGCGGCGGCGAGCGATCGAGCGAGTCGGCAGCGCCGGCATCCGACCCGACGCGGTCAGCGTTCGCCTGCGCTCCGACGTGACGGGATGGGCCAGGGCATCGGGCAAGCCGGGGTCGCCAGCGAGACGGCGGCAGGCGCAGCGTCGCGGGCGGCCAGAGACGACGTCGATGCGACGCCGACGACCCGGCTTCACGCCTGATTCAGTACCGGATATACGGCCATACGTGCAGATCCCCGCTCTGCACTGCGATAGCCTGGTTCCGGATTTCTATAGAAGCGGTACTAAACTGAAGGGAGACGCCGATGGCCACCACCCGCCTGCCGAAGACGATCAGCGCCGAGGAGTTCACCCGCTTGGTCAGCGCCACCGGGGACTCAATCGAGCGGGCGCCGCAACCGGGCGATGCTCTACGCGATGTGGGACTGTGGGCTCCGCGTCAGCGACGTGATCGGCCTCTCCTCGCGCGACATCGTCCGCAAGGCGAAGGGCGGCGGCCAGTCGCTGTCGATCCGCCGGGGCAAGGGCAAGAAGGACCGGGCGAACCTGCCGATCCCGGCAGCGGCGTGGGACGCCTTCGAGCGCTGGGCCGACGTGCGGCCTCGATCGCGCTGGTACTTCTCGACCCTGGCCGGCGATCAGCTCTCCGATCGCTACGTCAGGGCGATGGTCGCCCGGCTCAGCGACCAGGCGGCCGTCTACAAGCTGGACGACGACAACCGCGAGCGCCCGATCAACCCGCACATGCTCCGCCACAGCTTCGCCACCCGACTGCTCGAAGGCGGCGCCGATATCCGCCAGGTGCAGCTCGCGCTCGGCCATAGCGACCTGAGCGTCACGCAGCGATACCTGCACGTCGAGGACGCGAAGCTCCGCGGCGCGATCCTGGCGGCTCTAGAGCCCGATGGGAACGGCGAGGGAGGCGACGATCAAACCTCCGCAGCAGTGCGCCGCATCGTGCAGGAGGAGTTGGAGAAGGCGGCTCGCGCCTGACCCCTTGTTGGAGGCGGTGCAGGGGTTCGGCTGGGCGTTCGACGGCGACGGAGGCGGGAGCGATCAGCGGCCGATCAGCCGAGAGCCCGAATCGCCGCGTCCAATCACACGCGGCCTCTCCGCCGAGGGCGCGAGACGGGCTCTGAGAGCGCCGCTTTGGCGGCGCCGGCTGGGATCGACGCCTGCCGGGGACGTCGAAGGCGGCCAGCGGCCCTGCTCGCCCCCCTGCGGCCGTCAGGCGGCCTCCTTGCGCCCTCCTCGCGTCGCCAGCGGCCGGGAGCGACGAGCACCTGTCGCCGAGGGCCTGCACGACGCAGTTCCGATGAGCGTCACGGACCTGCCGGCGCTGGAGGCCAGATGCCCCGATCTTCATCCGAGGGCGTCGCTGGCCCGATGCACTCAGCGTGGCCTCGATACTCGAAGCAGCGTTCGACTGGCTGCTTGGAACCGCAAGCCGCGAGCGCCAGGGCCATGAAGGCGATCAGCGCCAGGGCCTCGATCCTTCGCCAGGTCGCCGAGCTCAGCATTGAGTCGCATCGTAGATCGCCAAGGGCAGCCGACCGTCGCGTCGCGCCGGCTGCCGGCGACTACCCCGCCCTCAGCTTCGCTGCGCCCACTCCGCCCGAGCAAGCTGCTTCGCGCGGGGCGTCGTGTTCCCCTGATTGTGGAGTTGCTGAGTGCGGCGCTTAAGGAACGCCTCCTCGGACTCGGCGGCGGGCTCTGACGACGGCGTAGGTGTCGCGGGCGACGTCGGCGGCGGCGGCTTGTCGGCCGGCGGCGACTGCCTCGACGGAGACGACGGCGCGGCGGGTGAAGGCGTCGCGTCGAGATCCCCGAGAGCGAGCGCGGCGCAGGTACTCGCTAACGCCGAGGCCAGCCTGCTCGGCGCGGGCTCGGATAGCGTCTCATTGCTCGACGCTGACGCGCACCTGGATCGCCGTCTAGGCCATGTATGGACACTAGCTGCAGACGACAGCTTGTATGAACACCTGCGAGGCCGGTTATATGGACAACCGAGCGGAGCAGCGGGCGTCTACCTAGCAGCGACGACGCGCGAGCCGGCGGCCCGGACGACAGCGAAACAGCAGGCGGGGTGGAAGCTGCGGCCTCGAGCGACGCCTGTCGCATGGATCCCGCACGACGGTCGCGCCTCCCCGTGGTGCAACGCAACGGGCGTAGGGTGGTGCGACTGTCGCTCGGGCCAGCCAGGGGAAGGCGTCGCCACCCTGCAGGAGCGACGAGCGGGCAGGTGAAGAGGCCAGCGGCGCTCGGAGGCGTCCGGCGTCGACGCGCGACGGAGATCCTGACGCGACAGCGACTCGGCGAGTAGCCGGCGGCCAGGATGGAGCGCGGCGGGCGGCGGATCGGAGCGGCACGGAGCAGCGAAGCTCGGAGACCGGCGGCCTCGCGCGCGCGTTTGGCCCAGCGCGCGTCGAGCTTGAGCGGCGTCCACGGGCCTTCGCTTCCCTGCCCGAGCGCCGCGCACTACTTCTAGAGCGCCAACGCCTGGAAAGCGCCCATGAGACTGTGCCCGCATCTGGGCGAGCGGGCTTCCGTACCCACGCGCTCAGGGGGCATGGGCGCCCCTCTCCCCCACGGCCTCGACTGCGCCGCGGGTCAGGCTAGTGCAGGCGGTTCAGGTCCGCCCGTTCGCGGGCGCTCAGGGATCGAGCGAGTGGACGACGTCGAGCGACGTCAGGCAGCCGGGCAGATCGGCGGCCTTGGCCGTCTTCGGCGATGACGCGCCAGCCGTCGAGCTTAGAGAGCCGCGGCCTACGGCAGCGCTGGCAGGTGGTGAAGGTCTCTCCCGCGAAGCGACGCACTGCCAGCGAGGAGGACGCACCTACGCCGAGAGCGGATGGTAGCCGAGCGAGTAGGTCCAGCTACCAGCGGCGGAGTGGATGATCTTCGCCGACCAGTGTCGGGGGATCGGGAAGACCTGTACTTCATGGCTCGCCACCGGTGTCGTCTCTGAGGCTGCGGGATGGACCGTGAAGGCGAGGGTCGTGCCGGCTGCGAGTTCCGAGCCTGCTTTGATCGCGGCAAAGGCGGTGATCGAGACGTGCTGCGCTCGCCTCATCCTTGGCTTCGACTTGGAGCGTCAGGGTCTCGGCCGTGTTCGGGGCTTTGGTGATCTCGAGGGTCAGCAGCGCCCCGCCATCCCCGACCGTGGTGCGAACGTCGTCGCTGGCCGTGGTAGCCGTGCGGGCTGCTGAGGCGAGTAGGACGATCCCGGTGTCCATCAGGTGACTTCGATCCGTGCCGAGTCGGGCGAGGAGATGGTGAGGCCGACGACGGGTCGAGTCGAAACTGTTGCTCTCGCCAGCGGCGAGGTTAATGCAGTGATCGACAGTCCCCGGCCAAATCAGCACCACGGACCCAGTGATTACCTCGACCCGGCTGACCGGCGAATGTAGCTTGCCGGCTCTGGTTCGGGTTGTAGACCTGAATCGGCATGGCTACTCCTCCCAGCCGGCGTCGTCGTACTGGCCGCCGGCCTGGTCGTCTGTCTGTAGGTAGTCCGGTATCGGCCCCGGCGTCTCCTGAGGTTCCTGGGCCGCCTTTGCGTCGTCCGCGACCTCGGCCATGAACTGAACTCTGCTCTCCCGGTCGTTGGTTGCTCGACTCTTCAGCGCCTCCGCGTGTGGAGTGACAAGGTCAGGTACCGGCCCGCCCTGGAACGCTTCCGCCGGGATGCGCTGGACAAGGTTCTCGACCTCTTTGCCGGTCAACGAGCGGCCGATATTTGCCTCGAGTCGCTCAAGCTCGGCTTCGATGCCTGCGACGATCTGCTCGTCTTCGGCGCTGGCCTGCTGGCCGTCCCACTGATCGAGGAGGCCGAGTTCGTCGGCGGTCTGGATCGCTTCCTGCTGCACCTCCTCGCCGTAGTGACCTTCGATCGCGTCGACTAGCTCTTGAGCGTCTGAAAACACGTCACGCCTCCGTTCCGGCCGCTACGGCCTCAGGTGTTTGCAACCTCTCGCCCCAGCGCTCCACGAGATCGACCGCGCCCTCGCTGCCGGCGCCGGGAAGCTCGGCGAGGATCGCGTTCGTCTCGGCGTCGGCCAGCTCGCGCCCCAGATGCTTTTCGAGGCGGTCGAGCTCAGCGTCGAGGTCGCGATCGAGCACGATCTCCTCGTCCCCGTCGTCATCGGCGACCGGCTTACCGGCCAGCTCGGCGCGCAGCTCGCGGGCCTGCTCGAGCGAAGCACCGGGGAGCCGGCGCCAGCGGGTCTTGCCCTGGTCGTCGGGGAAGTTGATCTCGAGCACCGGGCCGTCTGCGGTCTCGGCCTCGTAGACCCCGACCTCGCCTTCAACCTTGATCCGTCGAGCGGCGGGCGCGGGCGCGGGCTTGCGGAGGTAGGCGCGCAACTCGGCGATCGTCTCCTCGGCCTCGGCCAGTTCTTCGCGCAGGCCCTCGGCCTCGGAGCGAGCCGCGGGCAGCTCGGCGGCGTCGGCGGCCATCTGTGCAGCCTCGGCTCGGGCCTTCGTTGCCTCAGCTTCGGCGGCGTGGACTTCGGCGCGGAATTGACGCACCTCCTCGCGCAGGGCATTGGCGAGATCGCGGACGCCGGCAGCGCAGAGCTCTTCGACCGTGCGCTCGGGCGGCGGTGGTGCGATTGCACTCCCAAGCCAGGAGAGGAGTTGGTCTTGCATCTCGGTCGGAGTGAAGCGATCACGACCCTCGGCTCCCTCGCCGCGCAGATCAGCGAGCTCGCCGGAGACGTCGCCGAGGATGACCATGTGGCGGTCGTAGAGATCGGCGCCAGCGAGGAAATCGGCGACCGCGCGGAGAGCGGCAATCTGGCGCTTCTCAATGGCAGCGCTGGACGGCCCGAACGCGGCTTCTTGGCGGTCAGCCTTCGCCTGGATGGCATCGCGCAGGGACGCGGGAAACGGTGCTCGAGCGTAGAGCGAGGGGAGGGTCATCTGGTCGGCCATCGGGGCGACTCCTTGTCGTGGCGGGTGGGCATCGCGACTATCCCGCGGCTCGAGTCCGGCCGGCGAGACCGACAAAACGTTGCGGTCCCCCTTGCCGGATTTTTGGCCGGGCCGGCCGGACTCGGACCAAGACGAGCCCGACCGGCCGGCTGGAGCGCCGCCAACGGCCCCGAAGGGCCGCGCGGTTGTGGGAGGAAGCTTCATCCCGATCAGGCTTTCAGGTGGCGCGTTCATCGCCGTTGCATTGCGCACTCAGTGGAACCGGCCCGATCTCCTCCGCCCCTTCGCCGAGCACGTCGGCCAGCTCTTGGCGAGCGGTCCAATTCCCCGAACACCTTCTGGGCGGTCTCGAAGCGCGCCTCCTTGGACTTCTCGTTCACCCAGCGACGCACAGTGCTCGATCGTTTGAGCCGGGCAAGCTGGCTGGGTGTGAAGTTGCTTTTCAGGTAAGCCGCAACGCGGCGGGTCTGCTCCGGGGTGAGCTTCGCGGCGATCGGCGGCGCGATGTCCTGGCGGTCGGCGAGAAAAGCAACAGCAGCAGGTAGGTCGGCGAGGCCGGGAAGGCGCTCAAGGAGGCGATCGGCGAGGCGATCGGCAAGCAGGTCAAGGCGGTCCTGGCCGGCGTCGTTGACAGGTGCGGCGCTCATCTTGCGGCCCTCCTCTTGCAGTTGGCCCGTTCCCAGCGCTCCGAAGGCCGGTAGTGAATGCGGCGCCGGTCGGCGCAGGTGAGGCAGAGGATTTCCCGCGGGGTGTGTCGGTAGACGGCTTCGGCGCCATCGCGAAGTGGTCGCCCGCAAGTGGGCTCGTTGCAGCAGCAGGAGCGCGAGACGATCGTCAGGTAGTGACGGTCGCCGTGCTGCCGTCGCTGAAGCTCACGACTTCGACCGATCGCGGCTTTTTTCTGCCTCTTCTTCTCTCGACTCTTGAAGCTCATGAGTGTGTTCCTCTCGCGGGTGCCGGCGCAGCGGTGAGCTGCCCTTACCGGGTAGTTCTCAGTGGCTCTATGTGCTCGCCTCTGCCGCAGAGCGGGGGACTAATCCGCTCGCTCTCCGCTCCCATACGGGGTTCCGGGTCTACGCGCCTACGGCCGACTTCAAGACCTGGCTCTGTCCGTTCCGGACCCCCCGCGGCGGCTCATCGTTCGACTGCCCGTCGAATCCGCCTGCCCTGTCCAAAGGGCACCCGCGGGGCTTACGCGGCATGTGGCGAGTTGTGGCCCGGTCCTGCCGGGCCTCGAGCCTGGCTACATGGCGACCGCCCCCTCGACGTTCGGGGTCCGGGGGTGATCGGTGGGATGAAGTCGTTGCCGGCGCCGGCCGCGTCTCTCGCCGCGAAAGTCGAGGTCGCCGAGTGAGATCGTGCAGCTCACCGGACCGCCCTCCCTTTCCCAACGAGCCTTTCCCGGCGCTCGAGCTCGGCGATCGTCTGCTCCGCTTCGTGGCGGGTACGGGGCACCGCGACGGCGCCGAGCCGGGCGAGCCGGCGGAGTTGGGAGCGGGTCGGCGCTGCGGAAGCTGGCTGCGAGCGGCGCGGCGCGTGTGTCCAGTCGAGCTTGGCCATCATGCGCCCTCTCGATTCGGGGCCGCTGAGAGGCCGCGAGAGGGCCGTCGCGCAGCGGGGCGCAGGGCACCGGGCGACGGCCGGTAGCGTCCCCAGCGCGCGCATGGCGAGCCCACCGCGGCGATTCCGGGGCGCACCTCTGGCACCTGGCAGTGACCCAGGTACATTGCAAGACGCCCCGGTGGGCGAGCGTCGCCTCTCCCGGCTTGGGCGGGCTGCCGCCGCCGACCAGGCCGGCGGGGCTGATCGTGTGGTGGGGCGCCCGGAACGGCCGCCCGCCCGACAGCGACCCGTTCAGCCGGCCGCAGGCGCTGGCGATCCGTGCCACCTCCAGCGCCTCGCCCACTGCCAGCGGCGGCAGGATCGACGGCAGGCGGCTCGCCGCGAGCGACTTGCCGGCGCCCGGGGGGCCGATCATCAGCAGGCTGTGGCCGCCGGCGGCGGCGACCTCGAGCGCATGGCGCAGGTGCGGCTGGCCGCGCAGGTCGGCGAGGTCGGGGCCGGCGCCCGAGCCACCGAGCTGCAGCGGCAGGGCCTCCGGCCGGGGCGGCTCCCACTCCCCCGCCACCAGCCCCGGCAGGCGGCCGAGGCCGTCGAGCGCGATCACGTCGATCCCCCGCGCCAGCGCCGCCTCCGGCCCGTTCTCGGCCGGGACCACGACCGCGTCGGCGCCGCCTTCGCGAGCCGCCTCGGCGATTGCCAGCGCCCCGGCGACCGGCCGGGTCGAGCCGTCCAGCGCCAGCTCGCCGGCCAGCGCCACCCGCGACAGCGCCTCCCACTCGAGCTGACCGGAGGCGCTGAGCAGCGCCGAGGCGATCGCCAGGTCCATCCCCGGCCCCGCCTTGCGCAGGCTGGCCGGGGCGAGGTTGACGACGATCCGCCGCAGCGGGAACTCGAAGCCGCAGTTGACCAGCGCCGCCCGCACCCGCTCCCGCGCCTCCCTCACCGCGGCGTCGGGCAGGCCGACGATGGCGAAGCCTGGCAGGCCGCGGTGGACGTCGACCTCGACCCGGACGGGGCGGGCGGCGATGCCGTCGAGGGTGAAGGTTCGGGCCGTGGCGAGCACGGAGACGAGGCTATGGAGCCAAATTGAACGTGTGGTGCGCTGGACGTAGCGGAGCTGTCACAACTGACGCGCCAAACGCCGACCGCCGGCCCCTAGCGTTGCCGGCAGTGACCCTCGCCCGCCAGAGAACCGGCCAGATCGCCGAGGAGCTGATCGCCAGCCGCCTGCTCGCCGCCGGCTGGGAGATCGTCGAGCGCAACGCCCGCACCCGCTACGGCGAGCTCGACATCGTCGCCCGCGACGGCCGCACCCTCGTCTTCGTCGAGGTCAAGGCGGGGCGCGAGGGCGCTGCCTTCGGTCCGGAGCGCCCGGTCCTCGCCGTCGACCGCCGCAAGCAGCGGCGGGTCCGCCGGCTCGCCACCGCCTGGATGGCCGAGCGCCGGTCTATGCCCCCCTACGACGAGATCCGCTTCGACGCCGTCGGCGTCAGCTTCGACCGCAGCGGCCGCCTCACCGACGTCGAGCATCTGCAAGCTGCGTTCTGAGTCACAGGCTGAGTTGGCTGTACGCAACTGACTGGAAGGAGCGGCGGTGCAACGGCGATATGCCGATCTGTTCGATCGCCTGGCGGTGCTCAGGCGTCGAGTAGCCGACGTGCTCGTCGAAGCCCCAGCCCGGGTGCTCGGCGGCGGCGCGGCGCATGTAGCGGTCGCGGGTCACCTTGGCGATCACCGAGGCGGCGGCGATCGCGGCGCTGGTGCCGTCGCCTTCGACCACGGCGCGGTGGGCGACGGCGCAGCGGGGCAGCGAGAAGCCGTCGGAGAGGCAGGTGGCGCCGGCCGGCGGGTCGAGCCGCTCCAGGGCAACCGAGAGCGCTTCGATGTTGGTCACGTGCAGACCGCGGCGGTCGATCCCGGCGGCCGAGCGGACGACGACGCTGACCCGGCTCGCCGCCCGCAGCACGCCGGGGAAGACCTCCAGCCGCCGCTCCTCGGTCATCTGCTTGGAGTCGTGCAGGCCGGAGAGGGCGCGGCGGTCGACGTGGGAGAGGCTCTCGTAGTCGAGCAGGACCGCGGCGGCGACCAGGGGGCCGGCGAGGCAGCCGCGGCCGGCCTCGTCGGCGCCGGCGACGTAGCGGCTCTGGAGACCGCGATCGAAGGCGAACAGGCGGCGGCTGCGGGCC
Source organism: uncultured Solirubrobacterales bacterium (assembly GCA_963785775.1). Lineage (GTDB taxonomy): Bacteria > Actinomycetota > Thermoleophilia > Solirubrobacterales > 70-9 > VAYN01. The sequence goes on from CAWAWH010000005.1 coordinate 154,866, forward strand.
AGCCGGCGGCGGCCGCTGCGGGACCTAGAGGGTGCCGATGCGGTCGGGTGGCCAGTAGGTGGCAAAGGCCTCACCGATGATCCAGCTGCGGGGAACGGGTCCCCAGAAGCGGCTGTCGTCGCTTGCCCCACGATTGTCGCCCATCATGAAGTAGTGGTCGGGCGGGACCTTGATCGTCCGCGGCATGTTGCAGGCGGCGGCACCACCGCAGGGGGTGATGTAGGGCTCGTCGGTCTTCTCCACCCCGTTGACGACGGGATGGCCTTCTTTGACCGAGAGCGTGTCGCCCGGCCCGGCGACGATCCGCTTGATGAAGTTCTGACTCGACTCGCCCTTGGTCGGCTGCGGGCACGGTTCGCCCGGTTTCGGCTCGACACCGCATTCGGTGCCGTTGTCGGCCCCGGCGGGCGGGTGGAAGACGACGATGTCGCCGGGCGCGGGGTCCGTGAAGTGGTAGAGGAAGCGGTTGACCAGCACCCGCTGGCCGACGTCGAGCGTCGGCTCCATCGATTCCGAGGGGATCTGGTACGGCTTGACGATCCATGCCTGGATCGCCAGCGCCAGGCCCAGGGCCAGGGCGACGATGACGACCAACTCGACAAGCCCGCCGCCTTTGCCCTTCGGCTTCGGGATCGAGAGTTTCAGGCCGGATCCTCGTCGGAGTCGCCGGCCTTGGCCGGCTCCTCTTCCTCGGCATCCTCTGACGCTGCGTTGTCCTCGGTCTCCCCGGCCGCGGGCGCCTCTGCGTCCGTGTCCGCCGCTGCCTCAGTCTCCACTGCCGCCTCCGGCTCGCTCGCCTCCGCCGGCTCCCCTGTCTCGTCTGCCTCGGCCTCGGTCGGCACCACCTCGTCCTGGGTCACGCCCTCGGCATCGACCGCGGCCGGCGCCGCCGACGGCGAGGCGACGATGTCGTCGTCGATCCCCCAGCGCCGCTCGGCGACGCGGGCGGCCTTGCCGATGCGGCCGCGCAGGTAATAGAGCTTGGCCCGCCTGACGGCGCCGCGCGCCGCCACCTCGAGCTTCTCGATCTTCGGCGAGTGCAGCGGGAACGTCCGCTCGACGCCGACGCCGAAGGACTGCTTGCGCACGGTGAAGGTCTCGCGGGCGCCGGAGCCCTGGCGCCGCAGCACCACGCCCTCGAAGACCTGGATGCGTTTGCGGTTGCCCTCGAGCACCTGGAAGTGGACGCGGACGCGGTCGCCCGGGCTGAACGAGGGAAGACCCTCCTTCAGCTGGGCGCGCTCGATGCTGTCGATTACGGAGCTCATTTGGCGAGAAAAAACCGCCGGACCCGGAAGCGGGAACCGCGCGGTGGCGGAATGGTAGCTACTCGGCGTCCGCGTCGAATCGCTCGGCGCGCCGGCGGCTCTGATCGAGGCGCCACCGGCGCACTTTCTCATGGTCGCCGGAGACCAATATCTCGGGCACATCCCAGCCCCTGTAGGAGGCCGGCCGGGTGTAGTGCGGGTACTCCGGCATCCCCTCGAGCACCTGGCTGAACGACTCCTCGACGGCGGAGTCCGCGTGCCCGAGCGCCCCCGGCAGCTTCCGCATCAGGACGTCGGCCACCACCATCGCCGGCAGCTCTCCCCCGGCCAGCACATACCGGCCGATCGAGAGCTCGTCGTCGGCCAGGTGCCGATGCACCCGATCGTCAAACCCCTCATAGCGCCCGCACAACAGAGCGACGTGCGGCTCCGCCACCAGCTCGTCCGCGATCGCGTCGTCGAGCAGCGGCCCGGTCGGCGAGAGCAGCACGACCCGCGGCTTCCCCGTCTCCCCATACGCCGCCTGCAACGCCGCATCGACCACGTCGACCCGCAACACCATCCCCGCCCCGCCCCCATAGGGCGAGTCGTCGACCTGCCCGGCCTTAAGCGGCGTCGTCGCGCGGTAGTCGAACAGCCGCAACTCGTTCCCCGCCGCGATCGCGTTCGTAACCGACCTCTGCGTCAGAAACCAGTCGAACGCCTCCGGGAAGAGGGTGAATACGTCGAGCTTCAATCGAGGATGTCGACTATTACCCGGCGGTCGATTCGAACGGCGGCCGCCTTGGCAATGGTCCTGATCGCGTTCGCCACGCGCCCCCCCTTGCCGATCACCCGGCCAAGGTCGCCGTCGGCGACGCTCACCTCGTAGATCAGGTCGCCGTCCTCTTCCAACTCCTCGACGACGACGGCCTCGGGGTCCTCGACCAGAGCCCGGACGAGGAACTCGATCAGCTCGGTCATCGCGGACCCTGCCGGCCTAGCTGCCGGAGGCGGCGATGCCCTTGGTGCGCAGCAGCCCCGCGACCGTCTCCGAGGGCTGGGCGCCGTGCTCGAGCCAGTGACGCGCGCGCTCCTCGTCGAACTCGATCAACGAGGGGTTGGTCTGCGGGTTGTACTGGCCGATCGTCTCGATCGTGCGACCGTCGCGCGGCGAGCGCTTGTCGGCGACGACGATCCGCCAGATCGGGTTCTTCTTGGAACCCACTCGTCTAAGTCTGATTCTCACTGCCATAGGACGCGGCAGGTTACAGAATCGGCTGCGGTCGCCCTAGCGACGGCGGATCTTCGGGCGCGGCGCGCCGCCGGCCATCTGCGCCAGCTGCTGCTGGTCGGGCATCTTGCCGGAGGCCATCGAGCGCATCATCTTGCGCATCTGGTCGAACTGCTTGACCAGCTGGTTGACGTTCTGGACCTTGGTCCCGGAGCCGTTTGCGATGCGTTTGCGGCGGGAGCCGTTGATCATCCCGGGATTGGCCCGCTCGGCCGGGGTCATCGAGAGGATGATCGCCTCGACCCGGTCCATCTCGCCCTCGTCGATGTCGGCGTTCTTCAGCTCTTTCATCGCCCCCATCCCCGGCAGCATTCCCAGCAGGCCGCTGAGCGGGCCCATCTTCCGCACCTGACGCATCTGCTGCAGGAAGTCCTCGAGCGTGAACTGGTCCTTTTCGAGTTTCCTCTGCAGGTCGACCGCCTGCTTCTCGTCGACCTGCTGCTCGGCTTTCTCGATCAGGCTGAGGACGTCGCCCATGCCGAGGATGCGCTGGGCCATGCGGTCGGGATGGAACCTGTCGAAGTCCTCCAGCTTCTCGCCGGTCGAGGCGAAGAGGATCGGCTTGCCGGTGACGGCGTTGACCGAGAGCGCGGCGCCGCCACGGGCGTCGCCGTCGAGCTTGGTCATCACCACGCCGTCGAACTCGGCCGCCTCGGCAAAGGACTCGGCGACGCCGACGGCGTCCTGGCCGGTCATCGCGTCGACGACGAGAAGGACGTCGTGCGGCTTCGTCTTCGCGCGGATGCGGGAGAGCTCCGCCATCAGGTCCCGGTCGACGTGGAGGCGGCCGGCGGTGTCGACGATCAGCACGTCGCGGCGCTCGGTGCGGGCCTGCTGCAGCGCCCACTCGGCGATCTCGACCGGGTCGCGGTCGGTTCCCTGCTGGTAGACGTGGGCGCCGGCCCGCTCGCCGACCGTGACCAGCTGCTCGACCGCGGCCGGGCGGTAGACGTCGCAGGCGGCGATCGCGACATCCCTGCCGTCCTTGCCCAGGTGCCTGGCGAGCTTGGCGCAGGCGGTGGTCTTGCCGGAGCCCTGCAGGCCGGCCATCAGGATCACGGTCGGGCCGCTGCTGGCCATCGCCAGCTCGCGACCGGTCCCGCCCATCAGCGCCGCCAGCTCCTCGTTGACGATCTTGACCACGTGCTGGCCGGGATCGAGGCTGGCCAGCACCTCGTCGCCGAGGCAGCGCTCCTTCAGCTTCGCGGTGAAGGCTTTGACGACCTTGAAATTGACGTCGGCCTCGAGCAGGGCGAGGCGGATCTCACGCATCGCCGCGTCGACGTCCGACTCGCTCAGCTTGCCGCGCGAACGGACGTCGGAGAGGGTCGCCTGCAGCCGGTCTGAGAGCTGGTCGAACACGGTGGCTCAGCTTAGAGGGCGCCCAAGGTGAGGGTCGGTTCTATGTCAAGAACGCCTCTGAGAACCAAACGGTGTTCTTGGGGGTCCCATGCACAGAGGTCTTCGCAGCGATCTGGGGGTCAGGTTGGCCTCCCTTATCCTTGATCGGTAGACCCCTTGGTCGCAGGGGGAACAATAGGCTCGCAGTGGTCACCCTCACCGCGTGGAGGCACACCGGAATGGCAGAGCAGGTACCAGCGGTCTGCGACGTTCTCGACACGATCGAGCGGCGAAACTGGGAGCGCCTGCGGCGTTTGCTTCATCCCGAGGTCCACTGGACTACGGCAGTGGAGGAGCACTTGCTAGGCCCCACCGCTGTGATCGATTGTCTTTCTGGAGATCCACCGCCGGCGCCTCCGGCCTTTCACGAACTACGCGATGGCCGGATCATTCGTTGGATCGACACTCCTGGCTGATCCGGCAGGAGCGCCGTCCCGGTAGCGCTCTTAAGACGACAGAGCGTGGCAGGGCAGGGGTCGAGCCCGCGGAGCTCTTCTCAGGCAAGACGACTCCGGCTTCTCACCAAGAGACTCCGGTCTCTGGGCGCGGACTCGGGCGGCGGTTCGTTGGAGGGAGCCGGTACCCCTCCCCGGGAATGTGTGCGAAGCACGCGATATGCAATCTGGCTATTGCGCGACCTTTAGGTCGCGCTCTCACATCCGGAGCGACGCGCCCATAAGGCGCGGAGCGACTAATTCCCGGGGAGGGGTACCGGCTCCCTCCAACCCGTCCCAAAGGTAAGTGCCTACTCAGCCAGCAATGCCGCGGCGTACTCAGCCGGGTCAAACGGCCGCAGGTCCTCGAGCGTCTCCCCCACGCCAATCAGCTTCACCGGGATGCCGAGGTCGGCGGCGATCGCCAGCGCGATGCCGCCCTTGGCGGTGCCGTCGAGCTTGGTCAGGACGACGCCGTCGACGTCGACCGCCCCGGAGAAGACCTTGGCCTGGCGCAGCCCGTTCTGGCCCGTGGTGGCGTCGATCGAGATCAGCGTCTCGTGCGGGGCGCCGGGCAGCTGCTTGGCGATCACCCGCCGCACCTTGGCCAGCTCCTCCATCAGGTTTTCCTGGGTGTGGAGGCGGCCGGCGGTGTCGACGATGACGACGTCGGCGCCGCGGGCGCGGGCGGCGGCGATCGCGTCGAAGGCGACCGAGCCGGGGTCGGCGCCTTCCTCGCCGCGGACCAGGTCGGCGCCGGCCCGCCGCGCCCACTCGGCCAGCTGCTCGGCGGCGGCGGCGCGGTAGGTGTCGCCGGCGGCGAGGACGACCGAGAGGCCCATCTCCCTGCTCAGGTGCCAGGCGACCTTGCCGATCGTCGTCGTCTTGCCGGTGCCGTTGACGCCGACCATCATCAGCACCGCGGGCTCGCCGCTGAGGTCGATCGGCGCCCGCCCGGTGGCGGCGACCTCGGCCAGGATCTCGACCAGCCGATCTCGGACGGCGGCGCCGTCGGCGGCGACGGTGCCGGCCTCGACCTCGTGCTCGAGCCGCTCGACCACGGCGGCGGTGGTCGGGGCGCCGGCGTCGGCGAGGATCAGCGCCTCCTCCAGCCGCTCCCAGGTCTCGTCGTCGATTCGGTCGAAGAGGCTGGCCGAGATCTCCTCGCTCAGCGCCTGGCGGCTCTTCGCGAGGCTCTCGCGCAGGCGCTTGAAGACGCTGCGGCGCTCGGGCTCGGGCTCAGCCGCCGCCGAGGCGTTCGCGCTCTCGCGCGAACCGAGGTCGATCATCTCCCGCCAGCTCGTCGCCATCGTCAGCGGGGGAGGCTATCTGCGCGGCGCTCAGCAGCTCCTCGACGGAGGCCGCCAGGTGGCCGGCGATCCGCTCGGCGTCGGGGACCGAGCCGGGATCGGCGAGCAGGCCGAAGCCGACCTGGCCGTTGTAGCTGAGGATCGCGATCGCCAGGCCGTGCCTGCGGGCGAGGAAGCCGACCGGGTAGACCGCGGTCAGCTCGCGGCCGAGGACGTAGAACGGGACCTGCGGCCCGGGGAAGTTCGTCACCAGCAGGTTGAAGAGGCGGGTGGAGAAGTTGATCGCCGCCGTCGGCGCCAGCAGCAGCGGCGGCGCGAAGTCGCGGAACCAGTCGTTGAGGCCCCAGATCGCCTCCGCCCCGAGCGGCTGCTTGGAGACCTTGAGCGCGTCCATCGCGGCGGTGACCGCGTGCAGGCGCTCGACCGGGTCCTCGACCCCGACCGGCAGCGGGCCGCGCATCGCCGTCAGTTTGTTGCCGAGCTCGCCGTGCTCGTTTTCGGTCCGGATCGAGACCGGCACCAGCGCCTTCAGCTCCAGCCCCTCGACGGCGAAGCCGCGCTCCAGCAGCCAGCGGCGCAGGGCGCCGGCGACGACGGCGAGGGTGACGTCGTTGACGGTGCCGCCGAGGGCGTTCTTGACGCGCTTGAGCTCGGGCAGGTCGAAGTTCGCCCAGCAGAAGCTGCGGCCGGCGCCGATCTCGGTGTTGAAGGGGACCCGAGGGGCCGGCCGGGCGAGGTTCCAGGTCACCTCCCAGAGGCCGGCGATGCCGTCGGCGGCCCGCCGGCCGGCCTGGCCCGGCTCGCCCAGCGCCCGCCGCAGCCAGCGGCCGAGCCGCCGCACGGTCGCCGCGACGCCGGCGCCGGCGTGACCGACCAGGGCCGTCCGCGAGGGCGACCGCGCCGGCGCCCAGTCCGCTTCCTCGCGCGCGGGCTCACGTTTGGGCTCGACGTCGAAGAGCAGCATGCCGATGTCGACCGCCGAGATCCCGTCGGCCATCGCGTGGTGGGTCTTGTAGACGATCCCGAAGCGATCGTCGGCGAAGCCCTCGACCAGGATCAGTTCCCAGAGCGGCTTGGAGCGATCGAGCGGGGGCGCCAGCAGCTCGCCGACCAGGTCGTGGAACTGGGCCTCGGTGCCCGGGGCGGGCAGCGAGATCCGGCGCAGGTGCTGGTGGATGTCGAACTGCGGGTAGTCGACCCAGAACGGGGTGCCGAGCCGCAGCGGCGGGTAGAGCAGGCGCTGTCGCAGTCGCGGCAGATGATGCACGCGGCTGCGGATGTGGACGAGGAAGTCCTCCTCGCTGGGGGCGTCGCCCTCGCACATCAGCAGGGCGCCGATCGCCATGTGCCCGTTCGCTTTCTCGTTGGCCAGGAACGACGTGTCGAACGACGTCAGCCTGTCCATGTGGCGTTGCGCCATTTCCCTCCTCCCCGAGGGAGGGTACTGCCTGGATCGACGCCCAAACAGGCGTGAAATGTTGTGCTCAGGCTACGGCGGAGAGGGTGCCGCCCTCGTCCTCCTCTTCCTCGTCCTCGGCGCCCTCGACATCGCGCGGCAGGCGCCGGGATACGACCTTGGTGACGCCGTCGCCGCCCATGCTGACGCCGTAGAGGACGTCGGCGGCATCCATCGTCCGTTTCTGGTGGGTGACGACGATGAACTGGGCGCGGTCGGAGAAGCGCCGGATCAGCTGCAGGAAGCGGTCGATGTTGGCGTCGTCGAGGGCGGCCTCGACCTCGTCGAGGATGTAGAAGGGGCAGGGCCGGGCGAGGAAGACGGCGAAGACGAAGGCCAGCGCCACCAGCGACTTCTCGCCGCCGGAGAGCAGCGAGAGCTTGCGGGTCGACTTGCCGGCCGGGGTGACCTCGATCTCGACCCCGAGCTCCTCGCGCTCCTCTTCCTCCTCGGGCTCCGGCTCGGCGTCTGACTGGGCCTCCCCCTCGCCGCCCGGCTGGGCCTCGTCGCGGACCGGGCGCAGGGCGACCCGGCGCAGGCGCCCGCGGCCGCCGGGGAAGAGGTGCTCGACCATCTCCTCGAAGTTGCTGGCGGTGGCGTCGAAGGTCTGCTCGAAGGCGCGCTCGATCTCGGCGTCGATCTCGCGGATCAGCGTCTCCAGCTCCCGCATCGCCCGCTCGGTGTCCTCGCGCTGGGCCTGCAGGCTCTCGACGTGCTCGCGGGCCTCGTCGTACTCGCGCTCGGCCAGCGGGTTGACCGGGCCGATCTGGGTCCGGCGCCGCTCAAGGCGCTCGAGCCGGCGGTCGATCTCCGCCCGCGCCTCCGCGCTCATCGCCCGCTCGGCGGCGGGGACCGCCTCGCCGAGCCGCTCGGCGATCGTCGCCAGCTCGCGCTCGGCCTCGGCCCGGCGGTCGCCGAGGTGGGCGGCCTCGACCTCGGCCCGAGTCAGCTCGTCGGCGACCGACGAGATCTCGGTCTGCAGCTCGAACTCCTGCTGGGAGCAGGCGCGCAGCTCCTCGGCTATCTCGTCGCCGTCGCCCTCGCCGCCGATCACCCTGCCCTCGGTCCTCTCCACCCGGGCGCGGATCGCGGCGGCGGCGCCCTCTACCGCCGCCAGCGCGGCGCGGGCGTCGTCGAGCAGCGCCTCGCCGTCGGCGACCCGCCGGCGCAGCGCCTCGCGGTGGCGCTCGCCGAGCAGCCCCTCGGCGCGGCGAGCGTGACGGGAGGCCCGCTCGGCGCCGCCGCGGACCTCGCCGAGGGCGGCCTCGCGGGCGTGCTCGGCGGCGTCATCGGAGCGGGCCACCGCGAGCCCCTCGACAGCGGCCGTGAGGCCGGCGTCGATCTCGCCCAGCTCCTCGACCAGCTTCCGCGCCCGCTCGACCGGGGCGCCGCCGGCGCCGACGTCGAGGGTCAACGGGCCGAGCTCGGAGCGCAGCCCCTCCAGGCGCGCCTCCAGCTCGGCCTCGCGGCCGGAGAGGCTGGCGGCGCGGACGGCGACCCGCTCCTGCTCCCCGCGCAGCTTGGTCAGCAGCCCCCAGGCCCGGGTGCGGTCGCGGTCGCGGGCGGCGAAGCGCTCCTCGGCCTCTCGGCGGCGCTTGCCGACCGCAGCCAGCCGCTCCTCGATCTTGCCGCGGGTCGCCCGCGCCGCGGCGGCGGCCTTCTCCGCGGCGGCGGCGCGGTCGGCGCCGAAGCGCAGCTCCTCGGCGACGATCTGGCCCCGCAGGCCGAACTCCTCGCGCTCGATCCGGGCGCCCAGCTCGGCCGCCTGCGCCTGGCGCTTCAGCGGCCGCAGCCGCGCCCGCGCCTCGCGCTCGACGTCGAGGGCGCGGTCGAGGTTGTCGCGCGCGGCGCGCAGCTTCAGCTCGGCCCGGCGGCGGCGCTTGCGGTGCTTGCCGAGCCCGGCGGCCTCCTCGACCAGGAGCCGGCGCTCGCGCGGCTTGGAGTGGACGATCGTCTCGACCCGGCCCTGGCTGATCACCGAGTGCATCTCGCGACCGAGGTTGGTGTCGGAGAGGACGTCGGTGACGTCGGCGAGGCGGCAGCGGGCGCCGTTGAGGCGGTAGACGCCGTCGCCGGAGCGGTCGAGGCGGCGCTGCACGGCGATCTCGGAGAACTCGGTGGCGGCGCGGCCGTCGGAGTTGTCGATCACGACCTCGACCTCGGCGGCGCGGCGCTGGCCGATCCCCTTGCCGCCGGCGGAGATCACGTCCTGCATCGAGGCGCCGCGGATCGCCCCCGGGCTCTGCTCGCCCAGCGCCCAGAGCACGGCGTCGGTGATGTTCGACTTGCCGGAGCCGTTGGGGCCGACGATCACGCTGACGCCGGGCGAGAACTCGAGGCTCACCCGCTCGGGGAACGACTTGAACCCCTTCATCGTGATCGATCTCAGATACATGTCTCGCTCCTCGCTCCGGCGACGCCTAGGCTCGCGGTTCGGTCGGACGCGACCGCGGCCATCCGCCTAACCGCCGAGCCGCTTCAGCGCCTGTTCGGCGGCGACCTGCTCGGCCGCCTTCTTGCTCCGGCCCACCCCCTCGCCGACCCGCTCGGAATCGACGATCGCCTCGACCTCGAAGGTGCGGCGGTGCGGCGGCCCGGTGGCGGCGATCACCTCGTAGCTTACGCGCGCGCCGCGGCGCGCGAGCAGCTCCTGCAGGGCCGACTTGAAGTCGATCCGGGTCTCCGAGGCGAGCTCGATCCGCGGCTCGAAGGCGGCCGCCACCGCGGCGGCGGTGCGCTCGAAGCCGAAGGCCAGGTAGCAGGCGCCGATCAGCGCCTCGGTCGCCTCCGGCAGCGGCCGCTCGCCGTCGAGCAGGACCTCGGCCGGAATCGCCGCGGTGACGCCCTCGGGCTCGTTGGCGCGCAACATCTCGGGCACGCCGAGGCGGCGGCCGACCTCGGCGCAGGAGACGCCGCTGACCGCCTGGTTGTGGACCTTGGTCAGGCCGCCGGCGGCGACGCTGGGGAAGCGCTCGGACAGCTCGGTGGCGATCGCCAGCCCGAGCACGCTGTCGCCGAGGAAGGCGAGGCGCTCGAAGGAGTCGACCCGGCGCTCGGTCCAGGAGGAGTGGGTGAGCGCCTGCGCCCGCAGCTCGGCCGGCAGCTCGTCGATCAGGGCGGAGAGGGCCGCTACCTCCGGCTCTGGGCTCGCCGCCACCGGTTCAGGCGGGCGCGTGCTCGAGCACGAAGCCGACGGCGTCGCCGACGGTTTCGATCCGCGCCGCCTGCTGCTCGGAGACGGTGACGCCGTAGCGGTCCTCCAGCTCCATCACCAGCTCGTAGAGGTCGAGCGAGTCGGCGTCGAGGTCCTCCTTGAAACGGGTCTGCTCGCCGATCTTCTCGACGTCGACCTCGAGCTCCTCGGCCAGGTGCTCGCGGACGAGGGTGAGGACTTCGTCGCGCTTCATCCGCCCCTTACTATCACGCGCCCTCGCCGGCCGCGAGCGCGCCGCGGCCGGCGCCTCCTTCGCGCAGCAGGGCGGCGGTGCGGCCGACCGCGTCGGCGTCGGCGCAGCGGGCGGCCAGGCGGACCGCGTTGGCGATGCCCTCGGCGCCGGAGCTGCCGTGGCCGACGACGGCGACCCCGCGCAGCCCGAGCAGGATCGCGCCGCCGGTGGTGTCGGGGTGCAGCTCCCTGCGCAGGCCACCGAGGGAAGGCCTGAGCAGCAGCCCGCCGACCATCGAGATCGGGTTGGAGCGGGCGGCGTCGGCGACCGCCGCGGCGACGGTCTTCGCCGTCCCCTCCATCAGCTTCAGGGCGACGTTGCCGGTGAAGCCGTCGGTGACGACGACGTCGACCACCGAGGCCGGCAGGTCGCGGCCCTCGACGTTGCCGGCGAACTCGATCCCGGGCGCCGTGGCGAGGATGCGGTGGGCCTCGACGACCTCCTCGCGCCCCTTGCCGGCCTCCTCGCCGACCGTGAGCAGGCCGATGCTCGGGCCCTCGACCTCGAGCACGGCGTCGCTGAAGGCGGCGCCGAGGAAGGCGAACTGGACCAGGTGCTGGGCGCGGACCTCGACGTTGGCGCCGACGTCGAGGAAGAGCACCGGTTTGCCCGGCACCGGCACCTGGACTGCGAGCGCCGGCCGCTGCACCCCCTTGAGCCGGCGCAGCCCGAAGGTCGCGGCCGCCATCGTCGCCCCGGTCGAGCCGCAGCTGACCATCGCGTCGGCGGCGTCTTCGGCGACGTCGCGGGCGGCGCGCACGACCGAGGCCTCCGGCTTGCCCCGGACCGCCGGCACCGGGTCTTCGTCGTTGCCGATGAAATCGGTGGTCTGAACCACCTCAACACCATCGACGCCGTCCAGCCCCAGGGCCCGCTGGGGCCCGAAGACACGGACGCCGATGCCGTCGGCGGCGGCCAGCCTCGCCCCCTCGGCGAGGACCTCGAATCCCTGCTCAGCGCCGTACCCGTCGAGGGCAACGGTGACGCCGCGCCCGTGCGCCACGGCTACTCGGAGTCGGCAGCGGTCGCCGGAGGCGCGGCGACTTTGTGGGTGATGACCTCACGCCCGGCGTAGGTACCGCAGGTCGGGCACACCCGGTGCGGCAGTCGCGGGCTATGACAGCGCGGACAGCTGTTCAACCGCGCCTTGCCGGCCTTGTGATTGGCCCGCCGCTTGTCGCGACGCGCGCTGGAAGTTCTCTTCTTCGGGACCGCCATGAGTCGCGGAATGCTAGCGGGTCGGTAAGTACACGGCTCGAACCACCGCCAGGTCGCCCTGCTGCCAGACGACTTCGCCGCCCGACCATTCCACCAGGTCACTCAGCTGGTTCGACCTGAAGACGTCGCCGATGACCAGGGACCGGGACTGGTTCTTGACCTGTCGGCAGAGGTTCTTGCGCTGGTCGTCGTCGAGCTGGTTGACGGAGAGGACGGAGATGACGAGGTCCCAGGGGCCGTCGGGAAGCGGGTCCTCCATGCGGGCCAGCTGGACGTCGTCGTAGGTCTGGCGAGCGCGGAAGACCATGTCGGGGCTGGCGTCGAGGCCGACCACCCAGGCGTCCGGGTGGGCCTCGATCAGCCGCCGCGTCGTCTCCCCGGTGCCCATCCCCAGCTCCAGCACCCGCTCGGGCGGGAACGGGATCGCGGCCACGGCCTGGTCCTGGAGATCGTCGTAGCCGGGGATCTCGGCGCGGATCCGCTCCAGGTAGACCTCGGGTGTCCAATCGAATTGACCCATCTCGTAACCTCGTCGGGAGGGAGTCATCGTAAGGCTCTGAGAGCCCGTAACCAGCGGAGGTTCGCTCATGTCCCAAGCGCGCACGACGACCATCGACCTCTCGCGCCTCTCGCTGGCCCACGGCGAGGGCAGGCGGATCGAGGTCCCGGTCGAGCTGGAGCCGTTCGAGCTGGGCGGCCAGATCTACCTCGCCAACCCGGCCGCGCCGACCGTCCGGCTCGAGGTCTCCCGTCCCAGCGGCGGCTTCGCCTTCCGCCTCCAATTCCCGGTCCACGTCGAAGGACCCTGCATGCGCTGCCTCGAGCGGGGCGCGCTCGACCTCGAGGTCGAGTCCCGCGAGGTCGACGCGGCCGGGACCGACGACCCGGAGCTGCGCAGCCCCTACGTCGCCGACGACGAGCTCGACATCGGCCGCTGGGCCCACGACGCCACCCTGCTCGCCCTCCCCACCCGCTTCCTCTGCCGCCCCGACTGCGCCGGCCTCTGCCCGACCTGCGGCGTATCCCTCAACGACGCCGACCCCGCCGAACACGAGCACGGACAGGCTGCCGACCCCCGCTGGGCGGCCCTCAAAGACCTGAAGCTGGAGAAGTAGGGGGCGAGATCAGAGGGCCTGGCGCCTTTGTCCCTTTATGGATGACAAAAGCGGCTGCCATCAGCCATCGGAGTGCCGCTGGGCTTTGGAAGTTGCTCGACAAGACGAACGGAGCGGTCGACGTCTCGGTTCGAACTACAGCCGGACGCAAGCGGCGCACCGGCATTCGCCTCCATCGCCGCATGACCCTCTCTTCCCATTCGGTGACCCAGCGTCATCGGATCCCGGTCACGACTCCGGCGCAGACGATCGAGGACTTGCGGCGGATCGTTTCTCCCACAGAACTCCGACGCGCCATCCGCCAGGCGGAGGTACGGGGGCTGCCAACCGGGTGCAAAGACACCGGCGAACACACGCGAAGTGAGCTGGAGCACTTGTTCCTTCGCCTCTGTGAGCGCCATCGGCTGCCGACTCCGGGAAGTCAACGTTCGCATCGGCTCCTTCACCATCGACTTCCTTTGGCGGGCACAGCGCGTCATCGTCGAGACTGACGGCTACCGCTACCCCGCGGTTCTCAGGCCTTCGAGGACGACCACGAGCGTGATCTCTACCTGCGCACCCGCGGCTACGACGTTCTTCACCTCACCTACCGCCAGGTCACCGAAGGCCCTGACCGAGCGGCCTCAGCTGTCAGGCAGGCGCTTTCGCAACCACAGAGTGGCTGACCCTTAGTGCTGTTCAGCCAGCCAGGGCGCTCGAGACGGGGCTCGGTACCCCCCTCCGAACGGCTTGTACTTCTGGGGCAGGCGGTTCACGGCCAGCCGACCACTCTCCATCCCAGCAAGTTGAGTGAGGAGGGGGTACCGAGCCCCGTCTCGCCCCGCTAGGGCTGCTCGAGCTCGGCGGCCGGTTCGTCGTCGCGGCCGGCGAGGCGATCGCGGCCGCGCTGCACGGCGGCGAGGAACTTCTGCAGGTTGACTTCGAGGGTGTTGAGGATCTCGTCGGCGTAGTCCTCGGCGCCGAGGCGGATTTCGCGCTCGCGGGTGCGGGCGTCCTCGACGATCTCGTCGGCGGCGCGCTCGGCCTGCTTGGTGACCTCCTCGTCGGAGATCAGGCGGGCCTGCTGCTCGCGCGCCTCGCGGACGATCCGCTCGGCCTCGCGTTTGGCCTCGGCCAGCATCTCCTGGCGCTCCTTGACGATCCAGCGCGCCTGCTTGATCTCCTCGGGGATCGTCGCCCGCATCTGGTCGAGGAGGTCGTAGATCTCCTCCCGGTCCACACGCACCTGGTCGGTCAGCGGGACCGGTCGGGCGTTGTGGACGACGTCGTCCAGCTTGTCTATGAGAACGAGAACGTCCATTTGCAGGTCGTAAGCCTACGTGTATGCGGGGGATTTGGTGAAGATGCCGTTATCCGGGGCGTTTTTTGCAATCCGTCGCCCACGTGAGGCCGACCGGGACGGAAAGCCTACCTGTCGTGGAGGCGGTCGGCGAGCGCGGTCGCGACCGGGCCCGGGACGAGGTCGGAGACGTCGCCCCCGAAGGTGGCCATCTCCTTGACCCCGGTCGAGGAGAGGAAGCTGTAGTGGGGGGAGGCGATCACGTAGATGCTCTCGATGCCGGGGTCGAGCTTGCGGTTGAGCTGGGCCATCTCGAACTCGTACTCGAAGTCGGAGATCGCCCGCAGGCCCTTGACGATCGCCTTGGCGCCGTTGTCGCGGGCGAACTCGACCAGCAGGGTGGCGAAGACCTGGACCTCGACGTTGGCCAGGTCGGCGGTCGCCTCGGCGATGAAATCGCGCCGCTCCTCGGCGTTGAAGAGCGTCTTCGCCTTGCGAACCGGGTTGTTGACGACGCCGACGACGACGCGGTCGAAGACCTGCGCGGTGCGGGTGATGATGTCGATGTGGCCGTTGGTGACCGGGTCGTAGCTGCCCGGGCAGACGACGGTGCCGTTGCGCTCGCTCACTTCCCGGCCTCCGCGTAGATCGAGACGTCGGCGGCGCCGTAGCGGCGCTGGCGCAGCCGCTCCAGGGCATCGATCCGCAGCGGCCTGCCGGCGCCGCTCTCGACGATCGCCCGGCCGCCCGCGGCGAGCAGGCGGGGCAGATGGGTATTGAGGTCCTGCGCCACGCGGTCGGCGAGTCTATAGGGGGCATCGACGAAGACGAGGTCGAAGCGGGGCGCCCCGGCGCCCTCGGGAAGGGCCGCCAGCCAGCGCCCGACGTCGGCGCGGACCAGCTCGGCGCGGGTGCCGAGACCGAGGCGCTCGACGTTGCCGAGAGCCGGCCGGGTGTCGCGGTCGACGAGGACGGCGCCGGCGGCGCCGCGCGAGAGCGCCTCGATCGCCAGGGCGCCGGTGCCGCTGTAGAGGTCGAGGACGGCGGCGCCGGCGACCCGCTCGCCCAGGGCGGAGAAGATCGCCTCGCGGACGCGGTCGGAGGTCGGGCGCACCTTCCAGCCGCGCGGCGCGACCAGGCGCTGCCCCTCCAGCTCCCCGGCAATCACCCTCATGCCGCCCATTAGAGCGGCGATCGGGTCGGCGGCGCCGGCGCCGAAGCGGCGACGGGCGGCGTCAAGCAGAGGGCCGAGGGCGGGATCGGCGAGCGAGCCGTGGCGGCGCAGCAGGGCCACGACCTCCCCGTGGGCCTCGGCCAGGAGCGGGCCGTCCTCGGGCAGCGCGGCGACCGCGAAGCGCGGCAGGCCGCTCTGGCGGGTGCCGAGGATCTCCCCCGCCCCGCGAAGTTCGAGGTCGACCTCGGCGAGCCTGAAGCCGTCGCGCTCGCCGGCGACCGCCTCGAGTCGCCGCCGCGCCGTCCCTCCCGCCGCTTCGGCGAACAGCAGGCACTGGGAGGCGTGCTCGCCGCGGCCGACGCGGCCGCGCAGCTGGTGCAGCTGGGAGACGCCGAAGCGCTCGGCCCCCTCGATCACCATCACGGTCGCGTTGGCGACGTCGATGCCGACCTCGATCACCGTCGTCGCCACCAGCACGTCGGTTTCCCCCGCCGCGAAGGCCCGCATCGCCTCGGCCTTGGCGGCCGAGGGCATCTGGCCGTGGAGGACGCCGACCTCGAACCCGCGCAGCTCACCCGCCCGCAGCCGCTGTGTCTCGACCTCGGCCGCCTTGCCCTGGACCTTCTCGGACTCCTCGACCAGCGGGCAGACGACGAAGGCCTGGCGCCCCTCGCGCAGCCGCTCGCGGAGGAACTCGTAGGCGCCGGCGCGGCGCTCCTCGCCGACCAGCCAGGTCTCAACCGGCACCCGCCCGGCGGGCAGCTCGTGCAGCGCCGTCGTGTCGAGGTCGCCGTAGGCGGTGAGGGAGAGGGTGCGCGGGATCGGGGTCGCGGTCATGTGGAGGACGTGCGGAGCCATCCCCTCGACCCCCTTGGCGTCGAGGGCGCGGCGCTGCTCGACCCCGAAGCGGTGCTGCTCGTCGACGACGACGAGGCCGAGGCGGGCGAACTCGACGGTCGGCTCGATCAACGCGTGGGTCCCCAGGATCAGCCCCAGCTCGCCGCTGGCGAGCTGGTCCAGGGCCCGTTTGCGGACCGGCGCCGGGGTCGATCCGGTCAACAGCGAGAACGGGATCGCCTCTTCGGCAAGCAGGCGGCCGAGCGTGATCGCGTGCTGCTCGGCCAGCGTCTCCGTCGGCGCCATCAGCGCCGCCTGGTAGCCGGCTTCCAGCGCCCGCAGCATCGAGTAGACGGCAACGACGGTCTTCCCGGACCCCACCTCCCCCATCAGCAACCGCTGCATCGGCTGGCCACTGTCGAGGTCGCCCTCGATCTCGTCGAAGGCTTTGAGCTGATCGCCGGTCGGCTCGAACGGCAACGAATCCAGCCAGCGGGCAACGAGGTCTCCCGGCTTGCCGAGGCGCGGCGCGGGACGCGCGGTCCGGTGGGTGCGCTTGCGGGTCGCCAGCAGCGCCTGGTGCAAGAAAAGCTCTTCGAAACCCAGGCGCTCCCGAGCCTCCTCGACATCCTCGATCGACTTCGGCAGTTGAATCGCGCGAAGCGCATCGCCAACGCCCGCGAGCCCCCGCCGCGCCCGCATCTCCGCCGGCAGCCCCTCGATCGCGTTGGGAGCCCAACCCACAACCTGCTCGACCCACTCCCGGATTCTCTGCGGTCGAAGATTCTCGGTGGCCGCATGAACGGGCATCAGCTCCGTCTCTCCCGCGGGTGGCGGAGGGTGAGGGGGGTCGAGGACGCCCCCGCCTGCAGGGCTCCCCTCACCCTCCCACAGGACCCGCGGGCCAGAGCTCGCTTGCTCCCATTCCCTTACCGCGAAGCCTTTGCCGCTGTATTTGCCGGTGAGTAGAAGTTCGGTGCCGGGAATCAGCCTGGAGGCCACCCACGGCTGGTTGAACCAGGTGGCGCGGACGTGGTCCGTGGCATCGCCGACTTTGACGCTGACCATGCGGAGGCGGCCGCGGCGGAAGGGACGTGGCTGGGACCCCTGAACCTCGACGAGAACCGTTGCGGTCTCGCCGGGCTCGAGAGAGTCAAGCTCGCGGATCCGTAAGTCCCGATGTCGTCTCGGAATATGGAAAAGGAGGTCTCCCACGGTGCGGATGCCGGCTTCGGCGGCCGCCTCGGCGGTCTTCGGGCCGACGCCTTTGAGGGCGCCCAGCCCCTGCTCGAGGACGCTGGAGCGCGGCCAGTGGACGGGGGCGTCGCGGAGGTCGGCGCGGCTCAGTTCGCGGGTGCCGGCGAACGACCTCACTACTGGGCGGCGAGCAGCCACCACCAGCTGGGCTGGCCCCCCTCGTGGGTCTCGACCTCGACGCCGTCGGGGACGTGGGTGTCGATCTCCGCCAGCGCGATCGGCGCCCCCTCGCCGGCGATCACGGTGACGATCTCCGCCTCCTCGGCGAGGTGCTGGATCGTCTCGGTCAGGGTCGAGCCGGCGCCACCCCAGGCGACGATCTCGCCGTCGGCGAAGCCGACCGCGTCGCCCTTGCGGAAGCGGTCCTGGGCGTCGTCGCGGGCCGCCGGGGCGACCCCTCCGGTGGCGACGCCGTCGAGCGCCGCCGCCAGGCGCTCCGCGTTCTCGGCCGAGGAGGCGCCGGGGTCGAGCTCGACCAGCGCCAGCAGGCTCGCCTGCTGGGAGAGCGCCGGCACGACCCGGGCCGGCTTCTCGGAGAGCTCGCAGGCGCGCTCGGCCGCCATCACCACGTTGGAGGAGCTGGGCAGGACCAGGACCTCCTCGGCCGGCACGCCGTGGATCCCGGCCAGCAGCTCGTAGGTGGACGGGTTGAGCGTCTCGCCGCCGGGGACGACGTGGGCGCCGAGCTCGGAGAAGAGGCGGGCCAGGCCGTCGCCCGCGGCGACCGCGACCACGCCGGTGCGCCCGGCGGCGAGGCGGGCGCTGCGCTCGGCCATCTGCTCGCGCATGTCGGCGACGTCGAGGTTGGTCACCTCGCCGGCACCCTCGAACAGCGCCACCGCCGCCTCCGGGGTGTCGGTGTGGACGTGGACCTTGAGCGTCGCCTCGTCGCCGACCACCAGCACCGAGTCGCCGAGGCCCTCCAGCCGCGGCAGGAACCGCCGTGGGGAGAGGCCGCTGCCGGCGACGATGAAGTTGGTGCAGTAGCGGAAGCGGCTGTCCTCGTGGTGGGGCCGGCTCAGCCGCGGCGCCTCGTGGCGGGGAACCTCCGGCAGCTCGTCGTCGTCGCCGCGCAGGCCGGCGACCACCCCGGCCAGGATCAGGACGAGGCCGTGCCCGCCGGCGTCGACGACGCCGGATTCGCGCAGGACGTCGAGCTGCTCCGGGGTCCGGGCGACTGCGCGCTCCCCCTCCTCGATCGCCCGCTCCAGCACCTCGGCCAGGACCGCGTCCTGCTCTTCTTCGCCGACATCGCGGCCGAGCCGCTGCTTGTCGGCCGCGAGGTGGGCGATCTGGCGGGTCAGCGAGTGGGCCATCTCGCGGAAGACGGTCAGCATCGTCCCCTCGGCCGGCTCGCGCACGGACTCATAGGCCGCGTCGGCGGCGCGGGCGAAGGCGGCGGCGACCAGAACCGGGTCGACCAGCTCGCCGGAGCGGCTGGCCAGCTCCTCGGCGGCGCCGCGGACGATCTGGCTGAGGATCACGCCGGAGTTGCCGCGCGCCCCCATCAGCGCCGCCCGCGCCAGCGCCTGCACCAGCTCGGTGCGGTCGACCTCGTCGACGTCGAGCTGGTCGAGGCGATCGAGCTCCTCCATCACCGCCCGCATCGTCATCGCCATGTTGTCGCCGGTGTCGCCGTCGGCGACCGGGAAGACGTTGAGGTCGTTGACCTCCTGGCGTCGCGCCTCGAGCGAGGCGTAGGCAGAGCTGATGACCCGTCGGAACCGGGCGATCGAGGGATCCGGCATCGGCAGGGGAATCTAGCCGCCGCCGGAGATGGCTGGGATTCGCCCGCCGAAGGCCGTTGCTAGCGTGCCCGCGGATGCGGAGCTTTGCCACCTGGTGCACGGGTCACCGCAAGACGGTGATCGTCGGCTGGATCGTGGCCCTGATCGGGGTCGGGACGATCGCCGGCTCGGCCGGGTCGAAGTTCACCGAAGAATTCAAGCTGCCCGCCTCCGATTCCCAGGAAGCCTTCGACCTGCTCGAAACGAAGTTCCCGGCGCAGTCGGGCGACACCGCCCTGATCGTCTTCAAGGCGCCGGCCGGGGTCGAATCGGCGGCGGTCGAGAAGAAGATGGACGGCGTCTTCGCCGCGGTCGGCAAGTTCCCGCACGTCAGCGAAGTCGCCAGTCCCTACAAAGACGGTGGGGCCGCCGCGATCAGCGACGACGGCAAGATCGCCTACGCGACGGTCCAGTTCGACGTCCCCAACAACAAGCTCGACAAAGCCAGCACCAAACGGATGATCGAGGTCGCCCAGGCGGCTGCGGGGAACGGCCTCCAGGTCGAGATGGGCGGCCAGCCGGTCGAGGAAGCGCGCCAGGAAGAAGGCGGCAACTCCTCCTTCGCGATCGGCCTGCTGGCGGCGGTGGTCATCCTGCTGCTGACCTTCGGCTCGGCGGTGGCGATGGGGCTGCCGCTGATCACCGCCCTGTTCGCGCTCGGCGTCGGGCTGAGCCTGGTCACGCTCGGCACCCACGTCTTCGACACCGCCAACTTCGCGCCGCAGCTGGCGGCGATGATCGGGCTCGGCGTCGGCATCGACTACGCCCTCTTCATCCTCACCCGCTTCCGCAACGGGCTCGACGACGGCCTGGAGCCGCGCGACGCCGCGATCGCCGCCGTCGACACCGCCGGCCGGGCGGTGCTGTTCGCCGGGGTGACCGTGATCATCTCGCTGATGGGGATGCTGCTGCTCGGCATCACCTTCCTCTATGGCGTGGCGATGGCGGCGGCGCTGGCGGTGCTGTTCACGATGGTCGCGGCGCTGACTCTGCTGCCGGCGCTGCTGACGATCGCCGGGCGGCGGGTCGACCGCCTGCGCATCCCCGGGCTCGGCAAGCGCACGCCGTCGACGGCCGAAGACACCCGCTGGTTCCGCTGGAGCCGGGAGATCCAGCGCCGCCCGGTGCTCTCGGCGCTGCTCTCGGGCGGCCTTCTGCTCGCCCTCTGCATCCCCACCCTGTCGCTGCGGCTGGGCTCCAACGACGCCGGCACCGACCCCTCGGGGACGACCACGCGCGAAGCCTACGACCTGCTGGCGGAGGGGTTCGGGCCCGGCTTCAACGGCCCCTTCGCGATGGTCGCGGCGCTGCCCGGCAAGGGCGAAGACCAGGGCCTGGTGCAGCTGCGCAAGGCGCTGGAAGCCGAAAAGGACATCGCCGCGGTGACCTCGATCACCCTCAACCCGGCCAAGAGCACCGGCGTCTTCCAGGCCTACCCGACGACCTCGCCACAGAGCGCCGACACCACCACCCTGCTCGACCACATCCGCGGCGACGTGATCCCGCCGATCGAGGCCCGCACCGGCGCCCGGCTCCACGTCGGCGGCATCACCGCGATCTTCGAGGACTTCGGCGACGCGATCGCCGAAAAGCTGCCGCTCTTCATCGGGGTCGTCGTCCTCCTCTCCGCCCTGCTGCTGATGATCGTCTTCCGCTCGCTGCTGGTGCCGCTGAAGGCGATGGTGATGAACCTGCTCAGCATCGGTGCCGCCTTCGGGCTGATCGTCGCCGTCTTCCAGTGGGGCTGGGGAGCGAGCGTCATCGGCGTCGACGGCACCGGCCCGATCATCTCCTTCTTCCCGGTCTTCCTCTTCTCGATCGTCTTCGGGCTCTCGATGGACTACGAGGTCTTCCTGATGTCGCGGATCCACGAGGAGTGGGAGCACAGGCACGACGCCAGCCTCGCCGTCACCCGCGGCCTCGCCCTGACCGGCCGCGTGATCACCGCCGCCGCGGCGATCATGGTCACCGTCTTCGCCTCCTTCATGATCGGCGAAGACCGGATCATCAAACTCTTCGGCCTCGGCCTCGCCGCCGCGGTCTTCATCGACGCCGTGATCATCCGCTCGGTCCTCGTTCCCGCGGTGATGCAGCTCTTCGGCAGGAACGCCTGGTACTTCCCCGCCTGGCTGGGCCGCATCCTCCCCAAGCTCCACGTCGAGCCGGCCGAGGGCGACCCGGCGCCGACGGGCGAGCATCCTGCGATTCCTCAACCCGACTGAGCTCGGGAGGGTGGCGGGGAAGGGGTGCCGATACCCCTCCCCGTGAATTTGTCGCGCGCGCTTCGCGCGCAGGCTCCGGATGTTGCTGCGCGCCTATGGCGCGCAGAGATCAGATTGCATATCGCCCGCTTCGCGACATTCCCGGGAAGGGGTATCGGCACCCCTTCTCACACGACTCGCCGGACGTTCGCCGTGCGCCTGCTTTTCGTTGCGTCGCTGCCGAGCGTTCCGCTGCTTTCACGCGAAAGCAGTAGCTACGTCGACGAGAGCGACGTTCCGATCGGGATCGCCTGGGGATACTGGACGGGCAAAGGGTTTGGTGGCGACGTCGTCAGTCGCCGAAGTGACGCTCTACGTGACATATGCACGAAGCCCAATAGGGCGACTACACCGAGAAGGGTGACTCGATGGCGAAGGCAGCAGCTGGCGCCGGCGGCGCGGATAGCTCGCTCGCGGACCAACTCCGCGAGCTCGGCGTGAACAATGTCCTTGTGCAGATGGCCGAGCGCGGCCAGCTCCTCGCCCTGAAGTGCGAGATGCCGCAGTGCTACCACCACAAGGGGCGCGGCGAGTTCGATCCGGTCACGACGCCGCGCACCAAGTGGGCGCCCTCGCGCGACCACTACCCGATCCTCAAGTCGGCCGGCGGGAAGCTCGTCGCCGAGAACGTTCGGCTTTCCCACACGGAGTGCAACCAGCGGGATTACAACCGGCGGAAGCAGATCCGGACGCTGCTCGCGAAACGCAAGTCCCTCGCCGAGATCGCCGAGGTCCTGAACAGGAAGGGTGTCCCCCCGGCCCACGGTACGAACCGATGGACGGCCGCGATGGTGCGCAAGGCCTACGTGTCCTAGACCGCCGTAGAAAACACTGCTGCTTTGCGCGAAACGCAGGCGTCGAATTACTGCGCCTCCCAAGTATCCGACCCCATTGCGGTGAATCTGTACCTGCGGGAATTGACCATCGCACTCGGGTAGGCTCGGCCGCCATGCGCAAAGTGATCGCGTTCACCACCGCCGTCGCTGTACTCGTCGCCTCAGGTTGTGGCGGCGGAGAGAGCGAAGTCACGGCGGTACGGCAGGCCGTGGCGCCGGTGTCAACAGGCCAGGTCAGGATTTCGACCTGCGGAGCGAGAGGCGGCTTCGAGTTCAAGCTTCACAAGATCGATTGCGGAATCGCCAGCACGTTGAGCGTGATGCTCGACGGACGCGCGCTACATCAGTCGATGATTCTCACCGCGGAAGGGAAGCGACGTGCAGCGTGGGTCTGCACGTCACCGACGCATTCTCTTGTCGACCGATTGCATTGCCAACAGGGGGACCGGTTCTTCACGGTCGAACGCGCATCCCGGTAGCTGCATGAGTCCCGCGCCTCCTCCCGTCGCTTCTGCTTAGCGCGAGGAGCGGGGTGACTATACGATGGCCGCCGTGAATCGGGTCATTGCGAGCAGGCTGGCGCTCAACGGCTTGATCTGGGGTCGGATGACGTTCGGCGTTGCGGCGTGGCTGGCGCCACGCCCCGTCGGCAAGGCGCTCGGTCTCGACATGGCTGGGAATCCACAGGCTGCCTACCTGGCTCGGGTGCTAGCCCGGTGCGCGATCTCGTTCTCGCCTGCGGTGTCTACGGAACTGATGGAGAGGTTACAGCGACAGTGGCTGCTCGCTGGTCTGGCGTGCGACAGCGCCGACACCCTCGCCGGAATCGCCGCCGGGCGCGGCGGATATCTGCCGAAGCGCACAAGCATCTACCTGACCGGGTTTGCCCTATCGGGCGTGACCGCGGCCGCGGCTCTCTTGCGCGAGCGATCGGGCACGACTTCCGCGTAAAGCATTTCCGTCCGCGTCGGACCCAGAGACCCGGCTTTGAGGTTCCGGTCCTGAGCTGTCCCTGCAGCGCGTGTCGTCGGAGGGGTCTGGTCGCCCTCCAGGCGAATGTGGCCGAAGGCCGCGATATGCAATCTGGTTATTGCCCGCCATAGGCGGGCAGCATGTTGCGGAGCCCGCGCGCGGAGCGCGCGCGACAAATTCGACTGGAGGGCAACCAGACCCCTCCCCCGCACCGCTTGAGTCAGGCCGCCTTGGTGACCTTGTTCGACTTCAGGCAGCGCGTGCAGACATAGGCGCGCAGGGGGCGGCCGTTCTCCTGGATCCGCACCTTCTGCAGGTTCGGGTCGAAGCGCCGCTTGGTCGCGACCATCGAGTGGCTGCGGGACTGGCCGAACCCCGGTCCCTTGCCGCAGCTGTGACATACCTTGGCCATCGGGTCGCGGATGCTACAGGCTGCCGCCGCCCGCGGTCGCCCAGCGGTAGGGGTTCACCGCGCGTTTCAGCAACGCCATGCGGGCGACCGTGAGGGCGGCGTTGCGGCCCTGGTCGCGCTTGCCGCCGCCGGCCCGGGCCAGGGCCTGCTCCATCGTGTCGCAGGTGATCACGCCGAAGGCGCAGGGGACGCCGGTCTCCAGTTGCGCCTCCTGGATGCCGCGGGCGGCCTCGGCGCAGACGAAGTCGTAGTGGTCGGTCTCACCGCGGATGACGACGCCGAGGCAGGCGACGCCGGAGAAGCGGCCGCTGGTGGCGTGCAGCTTGGCCGCGAAGGGGAGCTCGTAGGCGCCGGGGACGGAGACCTCGCTGACCGCCGAGGCCGGCACGCCGGCGAGCTCGAAGCCTTCGCGGGCGCCGTTCAGCAGGCGTTCGGCCAGGTCCTCGTAGAAGCGGCCGACGCAGACGGCGAACTCGCGCCCGGCCAGCGCCTCCCGCTCCTCCTCGCCGAAGGCCTCCAGGAACGCGGTGGACTCAGCCATCGGCCGGCTCGCCCCCAGCGGCGTCGCGCTCGGACTCGTCGCGGATCATCTCTTCGTCGAAGGCCAGCCCCTGGTGGTGCAGCGAGTGGCCCATCTTGTCGCGCTTGGCCCGCAGGTAGGCCTCGTTGTGGACGTTGGGATCGGACTCGATCGGCACCTGCTCGGAGACCGAGAGGCCATAGCCCTCGAGGCCGACGATCTTTTTCGGGTTGTTGGTGAGGATGCGGATGCTGGTCAGGCCGAGGTCGCCGAGGATCTGGGCGCCGATGCCGTAGTCGCGCAGGTCGGCGGGCAGGCCCAGCTTGAGGTTGGCCTCGACCGTGTCGGCGCCCTCCTCCTGCAGCTTGTAGGCGCGGAGCTTGTTCAGCAGGCCGATCCCGCGCCCCTCCTGGGAGAGGTAGAGGAGGACGCCCTGGCCCTCCTCCTCGATCATCGCCAGCGCCGCCGCCAGCTGCTCGCCGCAGTCGCAGCGCATGCTGTGGAAGACGTCGCCGGTGAGGCACTCGCTGTGGACGCGGACGAGCACGTCCTCGGCCCCGTCGACCTCGCCCTTGACCATCGCCACGTGGTGTTTGTCGTCGACCAGGGAGCGGTAGCCGACGGCGGTGAAGTCTCCGAAGGAGGTCGGCAGGCCGGTGGCGACGACGCGCTCGACCAGCTTCTCGGTGCGGCGGCGGTAGGCGATCAGATCGGCCACGGTGATCATCTTCAGGCCGTGCCTCTCGCAGTAGGGGATCAGGTCCGGCACCCGGGCCATGGTGCCGTCGTCGTTCATCACCTCGCAGATCACCCCGGCCGGGGTGAGGCCGGCGAGGCGGGCGAGGTCGACGCTGGCCTCGGTGTGGCCGGTGCGCTCCAGGACACCGCCGTCTTTGGCCCGCAGCGGGAACATGTGGCCGGGGACGACGATGTCGCGCGGCCCCGACTCGGGGTCGATCGCGACCTGGATCGTGTGGGCGCGGTCATGGGCGGAGATGCCGGTGCTGACGCCGGCGGCGGCCTCGATCGTGACCGTGAAGGCGGTCTGCAGCGGCGCCTCGTTCTTGGCCGCCATCAGCTTCAGCCCGAGCCGTTCGCAGCGCTCGGCGGTCAGCGCGATGCAGATCAGGCCGCGTGCCTCCTTGGCCATGAAGTTGACCGCCTCGGGCGTGGCGAACTGCGCCGCCATCACCAGGTCGCCCTCGTTCTCGCGGTCCTCGCCGTCGCAGACGACGACCGTGCGGCCGCGGCGGATCTCCTCGATCGCCTCCTCGATGGTCGAGAACGGGCTCTCCCCCGTCTCGGTCCTGACGCTCTCGTTCCTCTCGGTCTCCGTCATATGGCTCACGCTCGCTCCTTTCCAGCGAATGGTGCCAGCAACCGCTCCACGTACTTGGCCACGATGTCGCACTCGACGTTCAGCTTGCAGCCGGGCTCGAGCTCGCCCAGGGTCGTGCGCTCCAGGGTCTCAGGGATCAGGGAAACGTCTGCCCAAGAATCGCCCAAATCGGCGATCGTCAGGCTGACCCCGTCGAGTGTGATCGAGCCCCTGTCGACCGCGTAGCGCAGCAGCTCCGGGGCGAGGGCCACGCGCAGGCGGCGGGCGAACCCGTCCTCCGCGACCGAGACGACCTCGCCGACCCCGTCGACGTGCCCCTGGACGATGTGGCCGCCGAGCCGGTCGGATGCCCGCATCGCCAGCTCCAGGTTCACCCGGGTGCCGACCTCGACGGCGCCGAGGGCGGTGACGTCCAGCGTCTGGTTCATCGCCTCGGTTTCGAAGCCGTCGGCGTCGGCCGCCGTGGCCGTGAGGCAGATGCCGTTGACGGCGACCGAGTCCCCGAGCTCGATGTCACCCGCCAGGCGGGTCTCGATCCGCAGGCGCGCGCCACCTGCGGAGCTCTCGAGCGTCGCCACCCGGCCAACGTCCTGGATCAGTCCGGTGAACACGTCACCACTCCTTGTATCTAGCAGTCACAAGCAGATCGTCGCCGACCATCTCGTTGTGGGTCTCGAGAGCAGATAGGCGCGCGGGTCCTGTCACGGCGGCATCCTCCGCCACCGCGCCACCCGCGCGAGGGTCCGTAGAGGAGTGACTCAAAAGCACCGGGGCAATGAAGGTGCGTGATTCGTCGATCTGGTCGGCGGCTGCGAAAGCCGAGGCGAGGGTTCGGCCGCCCTCGAGGAAGAGGCTGGTGATTTCGCGGCGGCCGAGGTCGGACAAGGTGGAGATGATCCTCTCGGCCGGGGTTGCGCCGCCGACGACAAGGATCTCGGCGCCGGCGGATTTGAGGGCGTCGGCGCGAGCAGGGTCGGCGCCGGGCGCGGTGACGACGAGGACCGGGGACTGGTCGAGGGTCGCGAGGAGCTGGGAGTCGAGCGGGAGGCGGGCCTGGGAGTCGAAGACGACGCGGAGGGGCTGTCGTTTGCCGCGCCCCGGATCCGTGGAGCGGGCGGTGAGCAGGGGGTCGTCGGCGAGGACGGTGCCGATGCCGGCGGCGATCGCGTCGGATTCGGCCCGCCAGCGGTGGACGAGGGCGCGGCTGAGCTCGCCGGAGATCCAGGGAGAGTCGCCGGGCGTGGTGCTGGTGCGTCCGTCGAGCGACATCGCCAGCTTCAGCGTCACCAGCGGCAGTCCCGTACGCGCGTGCTTGCGAAACGCCTGATTCAGAAGCCGCGCCGAAGCCGCCTCGGCCCCGGCCGCAAAGGCGACCTCCACCCCGCCGTCGCGCAGAATCCCCGGCCCCCGCCCCGAAGCCTTCTCGCTGGGATCCTCGGAAGCGATCACGACCCGCGAAATCCCTGCTTCCAAAAGCGCCTCCACACAGGGCGGCTGCCGCCCCTCGTGCGCGCAAGGCTCCAGCGTCACGTACACCGTCGCCCCCGCCGGATCCTCCCCCCGCTCCCGGCAATCCGCCATCGCCGCCCGCTCCGCATGCAGCCCCCCAAGCTCAGCATGAAACCCCCCGCCAATGACCTCGCCATCCCGCACCACGACCGCACCGACAAGCGGATTCGGGCTGACCCGCCCGCGTCCACGCTCCGCAAGCTCCAGTGCCCGGCGCAGATGCTCTTGATCCGTGGCTGTCAGCTGAGAGTTCATCGACTGATTGACTGGTCAGTCAGCCAATGGTACCGCGACAGGACCCGCGCGCCACCACCGCGAATACCCTGTTCGATCCCCCATGAAGCTGATCATCCAGATCCCCTGCCTCAACGAGGAGGCGACCCTCCCCGCAACGCTCGCCGACCTGCCGCGCGGAATCGAGGGCATCGACGAGATCGAGCTGCTGGTCATCGACGACGGCTCCACCGACCATACCGTCGAGATCGCCCGCGAGAACGGCGTCGACCACATCGTCCGCCTGACCAACAACAAGGGCCTGGCGGCCGGCTTCCAGGCCGGGCTCGACGCCTGCCTCAAGCTCGGCGCCGACGTCGTCGTCAACACCGACGCCGACAACCAGTACCGGGGCGAGGACGTCGCCAAGCTGGTGGCGCCGATCCTGGCCGGCGAGGCCGACATGGTCGTCGGCGACCGCCAGGTCGCCCAGATCGAGCACTTCTCCGGCCCCAAGAAGGGGCTGCAGCGGCTGGGCAGCTGGGTCGTGCGGCGGCTGTCGGGGACCGAGATCACCGACACCACCTCCGGCTTCCGCGCCTACAACCGCGAGGCGGCGCTGCAGCTCTCGGTCGTCGACAACTTCACCTACACGCTGGAGAGCCTGATCCAGGCGGGCAAGATGCTGGTCGCGGTCGACCAGGTGAGGATCGGGACCAACCCGCAGACGCGCGAGTCGCGGCTGTTCGACTCGACCGGCGCCTACGTGCGCCGCAACGGCCCGGCGATCCTGCGGATCTACGCTCGATACGAGCCGCTGCGCGCCTTCGCCACCGCCGGCGCCGTCGTCTTGGCGCTGGCCCTGGCCGCCTGGCTGCCGTTCCTGATCGACTGGATCTTCAACGGCAACAGCAGCGGCCACATCCAGTCGCTGATCCTCGGCGCCGTCCTCTTCATCGCCGCCGTGCAGCTCTTCGCGCTCGGCATCATCGGCGACCTCTTGGCCGGCCAGCGGGTGATGACCCAGCGGGTCTTCGAGCGGGTGCGGCGGGTCGAGCTGGCGCTGGGCGTCGAGCCCTCCCACTACGAGCCCGGCGCCGAGCGCCGGGAATGAGCGCCGCCGCCGACAACGGCGCCGCCGCGAACGGCGGCGCCGGCAGCCCCTCCGACTACGGCAAGACCGCCAGCTTCCTCGCGGTCGGGGTCGGCCTCACCGGCCTGATCACCTACGCCTACTTCCTGATCGCCTCCCACGTCCTCTCGAAGCCGGACTACGGGCAGATCACGGTGCTCTGGTCGGCGGTCTTCATCACGATCTCGACCCTCTACCGCCCGATCGAACAGCTGCTCTCGCGCCACATCTCCGAGCGGATGGCGAAGGGGCAGCCGATCGGCCAGCCGATGCGGGTCGCCTCGACGATCCAGCTCGGGCTCTCGCTCTTCTTCACCGTCGTCGCCCTGGCCCTGCGCGGGCCGATCCAGAACGGACTGCTGGAGGGCAACGAAACGCTCTACTGGGTCTTCTTCTCCTCGGTCCTCTTCTACGCCGCCAGCTACTTCGCCCGCGGCTTCCTCGCCGGCCAGCAGCGCTTCGGCCTCTTCGTGGCGCTGATCCTCTCCGAATCCTGCTTCCGCACGATCTTCGCGGTGCTGGTCGCGGTCAGCGTCCTCAGCGGCCAGTCCGCGGTGGCGATCGGCATCACCGCCGCCCCGGCGCTCAGCCTGTTGGTGGTTCCGTTCGCGTTTGCCCGCCGCGCCCAGAAGGAAAAGCAAGGCTCGCCCGGCATCCCCGGACCCGGAGCGGAGGATATGCCGGAGGAGAAATTCTCCTTTAGGGAGGGGAGCGGCTTCGCCGCCGCCGTGCTGCTGATCATGTTCAGCGAACAGGCCTTCCTCAACGCCGGGCCGCTGATCACCCGCGGCCTGCAGGGAGCGGCGGCGGCGGGCTTCATCTTCAACGTGCTGATGCTGGCGCGGGCGCCGCTGCAGCTGTTCCAGTCGGTCTCGACCAGCATCCTTCCCCACCTGACCAAACTCCACGCCGCCGCCAGCGCCGAAAGCGCCCGCGAATTCCGCAAGACGGTGAGGACGGTGCTGCTGGGAATCGCCGCCTTCACCGGCCTGGTCGTGGTCGTCGTCCTGATCGCCGGCCCGCAGGCGATGCAGATCGCCTTCAGCAAGAAGTTCACCTACGACCGCCCCGGCCTCCTGCTGGTCTCGGTCGGGATGGGGCTCTACCTCTGCTCGGTCACGGTCAACCAGGCCTGCATCGCGCAGGGGCAGGTGCGCCGCGCGGCGGCGCGCTGGATCGGTTGCGCCGCGCTCTTCATCGGCTGGAACTTCTTGCCGCTGGTCAGCAACGAGTTCCGCCGGGTCGAGATCGGCTTTCTGCTCGCCGCCGGCGTCCTCTTCGCGCTCCTCTACTACGTCTACCGCCGCCCGCACGAGCGGGCCGAGGACGTGCCGGAGCCCGGCTCCGGAGAGGAGATCGAGGCGCGGCTGGCGATGCTGGACGAGCAGGTCTGACCGCCCGGCGACCGGGTCCCTCGATGGGCGGGCACGACGCCGATCTGATCCTCATCGCGGGCGCCCTGCTGGCGGCGGGGATCGTCGGGGCGCTGCTGGCCGAGCGGCTGCGGATCCCGGGGCTGCTGCTCTTCCTCGGGCTGGGGATGCTGGCCGGCTCGGAGGGCATCGGCGGCATCGCCTTCGACGAACCGGGGCTGGCCCGGACCCTGGGGACGATCGCCCTGGTCCTGATCATCTTCGAGGGCGGGCTGACCGCCGGCTGGTCGGAGATCCGGCCGGTGCTCGGCACCGCCGCCTCGCTGGCGACGCTGGGCACGGTGGTAACGGCGGTGATCGCCGGCCTGGCGGCGAAGCTGATCTTCGGGCTCAGCACCCTGGAGGGGATGCTGGTCGGCTCCGCCGTCGCCGCCACCGACTCGGCGGCGATCTTCGCCGTCCTGCGCCGCTCGACCCTGGAGAAGCGGCTGGCGCGCTCGCTCGAGGGGGAGTCGGGGATGAACGACCCGGTGGCGCTGCTGCTGGTGATCGGCTTCATCGAATGGATCCAGCAGCCCGGCTACGGGATCGAGGACATGCTCGGGCTGCTTGCCCTGAAGCTGGTGCTGGGGGTCGCGATCGGCTACGCCTGCGGGCGGCTCGCCGTCGCCGCCCTGGGCGCGGTCAGGTTGCCGACCGACGGGATCTACCCGGTGGCGACGATCGCCATCGCCGGGCTCGCCTACGGCCTCGCCGAGGTCGCCCACGGCTCCGGCCTGCTCGCCGTCTACCTGACCGCGCTGGCCCTCGGCTCCGGCAACATCCCCGCCCGGCGCACCGTGGTCTCCTTCCACGAGGGCCTCGGCTGGGTCGCCCAGATCTCCCTCTTCATCCTGCTCGGCCTGCTTGTCTTCCCCAGCTCCCTGGGCGACGTGGCGCTGAAGGGGCTGGCGCTGTCGGCGGCGCTGATCGTCGTCGCCCGGCCCGTCGCCGCCTTCGTCGCCACCGCCTTCGCCTCGCTGAACCTGCGCGAGCGGCTGATGCTGGGCTGGGCGGGACTGCGCGGGGCGACGCCGATCTGGCTCGCCACCTTCCCGGTCGTCGCCGGAGTCGGCAGCGGCCGCGAAGAGTTCGCGATCGTCTTCTTCGTCGTCGTCACCTCGACCCTCGTCCAGGGCGCCAGCTTCGAGCCGCTGGCGGGCCGGCTGGGCCTGACCACCGACGAGCCGGCGCTGCCGCGGCGGCTGCTGGAGTCGGGGCGGATCCGCCGCATGGGCGGCGACGTCGTCGCCTACCGGCTGCCGCCCGGGGCGGCCGCGGCGGGGCACCGGGTGCGCGAGCTGGAGCTGCCGCGCGAGGCGCTGGTCAACGTGATCGTCCGCGACGGCCACGCGATCCCGCCGCGGGGATCGACGGAGATGCGCGAGGGCGACGAGCTGCACATCCTCGTCCGCGGCGAGCTGCGCGAGGAGGTCGAGGCGCTGACCAAGACCTGGACCAAGGGGCCGGTCGGCCGGCCACCGCCGCCGCCGTTGCCGCACCGCGCCGCCTCCCAGATCTTCACCGTGCGGCCCGCGCGGGCGGGCGACGACCCCCGGGCGCTGAAGGAGGTCGACGGGATCCCGGTGCTGGCGGTGCTGCGCAGCCGCCGCGACGGGGTCGGCGCGATGGCGGCCCTGGCCGACGGCCGCTACGCGGTGACCAGCGACGATGTGATCGCGGTCGGTGGAAGGCGCGCCCTCGCGGGCTGGTGTGAGCGGCGAGCCGCGCGAAGCGGCGTCGATCAAGCCGAGCGTGCCTGGTGGCAGGAGGTCACAGGGGCACTGATCGCAAGAGGCCGATCCCGGTAGGGGTTCCGCTTAACTTTTTTGAGATCGCCGTCGGCTGTCGCCCGAGTCGCAGCGCCAAAAAAGTACAAGACGCTCCACCCCTACCGGGATCGGCCTCAGACAGCACCGGCGGCAGCTGTGATCGCCGTGTAGGCGGCCGCTGGGTCGGCTGCGCCGAAGATCGCGGAGCCGGCTACGAAGAGGTGGGCGCCGGCGGCGGCGACTGGGCCGGCGGTGGCGGCGTCGATGCCGCCGTCGACCTCGATCCGGGCCTCGCCGGCGATGCCGCGGAGGCGCTCGACCTTGGCCGGCGAGGACTCGATGAAGGCCTGCCCTCCCCAGCCCGGGTTGACGGTCATGCAGAGGACGAGGTCGGCGTAGCCGCGCAGTTCGGTCAGCGCCTCGGCCGGGGTGCCGGGGTTGATCGCGACGCCGGCCAGGCAGCCGAGCTCGCGGATCGCGTGCAGGGTGCGGTTGGCGTGCGGGGTCGCCTCGGCGTGGAAGGTGATCGAATCGGCGCCGGCCCTGGCGAACTCCTCGATCTGGCGCTCCGGCGACTCGATCATCAGGTGGACGTCGACCGCGCCGCCGGCCGCGTGAATCTGGTCGGCGATCCCGCTTAGAACCAGCGGCCCAATCGTGATTGGCGGCACGAAGTGGCCGTCCATGACGTCGAAGTGGATCACCCGCGCGCCAGCGCCCATCACCTCGTCGATCTGCGATCCCAGCCTGGCGAAGTCGGCCGAGAGAATCGAGGGGGCGACCCGGGGGGCGCCGATCAGCTCGCTCATCCGCTCGCTCATGGGGCCAACCTAAAGGATGGGAACGACGGTGCTCAGGCTGCGCGCAGCATGGAAGCGCCGCATGATTGGCACTGCATGTCCTCGGTGTGGCTCATCCGGGCGATCGTCTGGTGCTCGCCGCAGTTGGGGCACTGGGAGACCAGTTCGAAGCGGCTGAGGCAGTTGACGCAGCGCAGCCGCCCCGGCAGCTGGGTCGGTCGCAGCCAGGGCTCGCCGCAGTTCGGGCAGGGCGCGCGCCCGAGGGTGGTTCCGGCGCCTGAGCCGCTGTCCCCAGAATCGCTCATCGCCTAATCATCCCGCTTCAAGCGGGCGATGAAGAATCCGGTGGTGCGATCGCGGTCCGGGCGCAGCTGCAGGCAGCGCGGCTCGACCGCAGAGGCGAGGACGGGAACGCGAGCGCCGAGGTCCTCCAGCTCCAGCGGCGGCACCTCCCCCGCCGCCGCCGCGGCCAGCAGCGCCGCGACCTGGTCCTCGTTCTCGCGGCGGGAGATCGTGCAGGTGGCGTAGACGAGGACGCCGCCGGGCCGCAGCATCCTGGCGGCGCCGAGCAGCGCCCGCCGCTGGATCGCGGCCAGGCGTTCGATCGTCTTCGGCGATTTGCGCCAGCGCGCGTCCGGGCGCGAGGCGAGGGCGCCGAGGTCCGAGCAGGGGGCGTCGAGCAGGATCCGGTCGAAGCCGGGCGGCAGCTCCAGCGCCACGGCGTCGGCCTCGATCACGGTGACGCTGCGCAGGCCGAGGCGCCGGGCCTGGGCGGCGATCTCCTCGGCCCGGGCGGGATCGAGCTCGACCGAGATCACCTCGCCGCGGTCGCCCATGCGGGCGGCGATCTGGCCGGTCTTGATCCCGGGCCCGGCGCAGAGGTCGAGCACGTGCTCCCCCCGGCGCGGGTCGAGCGCCTCGACCACGGCGGCGGAGCCACGGCTCTGCGGGGTCAGCTCGCCGGCCGCGACCAGCTCGGGGACTGTGGCGCCGGTGCGGCCGGAGACGACGAGCATCTCCGGCGCCGCCAGCGGCCACTCGCCCACTGCCGCGTCTGCATCGACGCCAGCATCGCGCAGCCTTGTCAGCGCCGTCCCGCGGGTGGCTGGCAGGGACGCGGGAGCGAAGTGTGCTGCGCACATGAGCGACCGAGGACACTCGCCAGCCACCCGCGGGGCGGCGCTGATTCTCATTGCCACCTCGGCCGGCCGGTTACAGGCCGCCAGCAGCGAGCGCGCCGCCTCGGGCCCCAGCTCCTCCCACCACATTTGCGCTAGCCAGAGCGGCGCCGAGTGGGCGACCGCCGCCGCCTCGGGGGTGGAATCGTCCTCCAGCAGCGCTGCCGTCAGCTGGGCCCGCTCGCGGGCGGCGCGGCGCAACACCGCGTTGACCAGGCCCGCCGCGTGGGCGGCGCCGGCCGCCTTGGCCAGCTCGACCGCCTGGTCGACGGCGGCGTGGTCGGGGGTGCCGTCGGCGAAGAGCAGCTCGTAGAGCCCGAGGCGCAGGGCGGCGAGGACCGGCGGGTCGAGCAGGCGGGTGGAGCGGCCGGCGAGGCGCTCGATCGCAGCGTCGCTCGTCCCCCGCCGCTGCACGGCGCCGTAGGCGAGGCGCTGGGACTGGGCCCGCTCACGGCTGTCGAGGCCGAGGCGCTCGGCGCCGGCGCGGAAGGCGCGCTCGGTGTGGGCGTCCTCCTCGAAGGTCTGGCGGATCGTCGCGAAGGCGAGCGAGCGCGCCGGCGCGATCACGGCAGCTTCGGCAGCGAGTGGCCGCGCAGGTAGGCGTCCACCGGCATCGGCTTGCCGCCGGGCGGCTGCACGACCTCCAGCCGCAGGGCGCCGCGGCCGCAGCCGACCAGGAGCACGCCCCATTCGGCCTTGACGGCGCCGGTCTTGACGCTGACGTCGACCGCGCGGGCGCGCCGCACGCCCAGCCGCGCGTCGTCCGCCGTCTCCAGGTAGGCGCCGATGTGGGGCGTCAGCCCACGCACGACGGCGGCCAGCTCGCTCGCCGGCCGGCTCGGGTCGAGGCGGCGCTCGGCCGGGTCGATCTTCTCCGCGTAGGTCGC
Organism: uncultured Solirubrobacterales bacterium; assembly: GCA_963785775.1. GTDB lineage: Bacteria > Actinomycetota > Thermoleophilia > Solirubrobacterales > 70-9 > VAYN01. The sequence goes on from CAWAWH010000005.1 coordinate 189,364, forward strand.
CAGCTCCTCGTCCTGCTCGGTGAACTCGAGCTCGCCGCACGCCTGCAGGTCGAGGGCGCGCACCAGCAAATCGCCGCCGAGCCCGGCGAGCGTGGCCGAGACCGCTTCGAAGTCCTCGTCGGGACCGAGCGCCACCTCCTCGCACAGTGCGAGCGGGCCGGAGTCGAGGCCGGCGGTGAGGCGCATCACGCAGACGCCGGTGCGGCGGTCCCCGGCCATGATCGCCCGCTCGATCGGCGCCGCCCCGCGCCAGCGCGGCAGCAGCGAGGGATGGACGTTGAGCAGCGGCAACTCGGACAGCAGCGGCTCGCGGATCAGCTGACCGAAGGCGCAGACGATCGCGACCTCGGGCCTGATGGAGCGGATCCGCTCCAGCGCCTCGCCCTCGTTGACGTCCTCGGCCTGGGCGAGCTCGATCCCCAGCTCCGCAACCGCCACCGCGGCCGGGGGCGGCGCCAGCTTGCGGCCGCGGCCGCGCGGGCGGTCGGGCGGGGTCACGACCAGCGACGGTTTGTGCGGCGAGGCGGCCAGCCGCCGCAGCACCGTCGCGGCGAACTCGGAGGTGCCGAGATATACGGTCCTCACGCGTCGGTGCGAGGCTCGCGCAGCTCGCCCTCTTCCTCGGCGTCGTAGTCGCCGGGGGGGCTGTAGCCGCCGCCTTCGCGCAGGGCCCGCAGGGCGCCCCGGCGCTGCTCGCGGCTGGTGCGGTCGAGGATTAGGATGCCGTCGAGGTGGTCGATCTCGTGCTGCAGGACCCGCGCCTCCAGGCCCGAGGCGGCGATCTCGACCGCCTCGCCCTCGGCGTCGCGGCCGCTGACGCGGACGTGGAGCGGGCGCTCGACGTCCATCGAGACCCGCGGCAGGCTGAGGCAGCCCTCCTCGGCCAGAGAGTCCTCCTCGGAGGCCCACTCGATCGCCGGGTTGACCAGCGCGGTCGGCTCGCTGTCGGGCCCGACCTGGAAGACCAGCAGCCGGCGCAGGATGCCGAGCTGGGTGGCGGCGAGGCCGACGCCCATGCCGTCGCGCATGATCGCGATCATGCGCTCGACCTCGGCCCGCAGCTCCGGCCCGAAGCCGCCGACCGGCGATGCTTTGCTCTTCAGCACCGGGTCGCCGAACTTGACCACGTGCGCCAGCGCCGCTTCGCGGCGCTCCAGCAACTCGGCTTCGAGCCGGCGCTCGTCCTCCTCGGTCCGCTCGGTTTCTTCGACCCCGTCGCTCATCTGGGACTGAGTCTAAGGCTCAGGCGAGGCGCCCAGCGGGCGTCACTGCGGGTCGACGTCGACGCCGATCGCGACGTCCCTGAGCGAGCGGTCGGCGGCGCGGCGCTCGACCACGTCGCGGATAGACGCGACCATCCCCTCGCGGTCGCTCGCCTTGATCAGGATGCGGCGGCGGTGGCGGTTGCGGACCCGGAACATCGGCGCCGGGCCGAGCAGCTCCGACCCCTCCGGCAGCTTCTCACGCAGCTCGGCGGCGATGGTCGCGGCGGCGCTCTCGACCCGCGCCTCATGCTCGGCGTTGAGGCCGATCCGAACCAGGTGGGAGTAGGGCGGGTAGCGCAGCAGGCGGCGGCGCTCGAGCTCGCCGGCGAGGAAGCCGGGGGAGTCGTGGCGGGCGGCGTGCTCGATGCTGGCGGCGCCAGGGGCCAGGGTCTGGACGATCACCTCCCCCCCGGCCTCGCCGCGGCCGCTGCGCCCGGCCAGCTGGGCGACCATCGCGAAGGTCCGCTCCTCGGCGCGGAAGTCGGGGAAGCGCAGGGTCGCGTCGGCGTCGAGGATCGCCGCCAGGGTCACCTCGGGGAAGTCGTGGCCCTTGGCGACCATCTGGGTGCCGACGAGGACGCCGCTGGGCGCCTCGCCGAAGCGGGCGAGGATGCGGGCGTGGGCGCCGCGCCCCGAAGCGGTGTCGGAGTCGAGCCGGAAGACCGGCATCGGCGCCAGGCGCTCGCTCAGCAGGCCCTCGATCCGCTCGGTGCCGGCGCCGGCGCGCGAGAGCGTGGTCGAGGCGCAGTCGGGGCAGGCCGGCGGCGCCGGTTCGGCGTGGGCGCAGTGATGGCAGACGAGACGGCCGCTGTGGCGGTGGACGATCAGCGAGACGTCGCAGTTGGGGCAGCTCCAGTGGTGCCCGCAGGAGCGGCAGGTCAGCCAGGGGGCGAAGCCGCGGCGGTTGATCATCACGATCGCCTTGGCGCCGGCGCCGCGGACCTCCTCCAGCGCCGCCCAGGTGTCGGGGTGCAGCGGCCCCGAGCGCGGGTCGGCCTCGCGCATGTCGACCAGCTCGACCGGCGGCATCCGCAGCCCGTCGACCCGTCGCGGCAGGCTCAGCCGCGGCAGCTCCAGCCACGACTCCGGTCGCGGCGTCGCGGTGCCCGCGACCAGCACGGCGCCGCAGTCCTCGGCCCGGCGGCGGGCGACCGTGCGGGCGTCGTAGCAGGGGTCGCCCTCCTGCTTGTAGGAGGCGTCGTGCTCCTCGTCGATAACGATCAGGCCGAGGTCGCGGACCGGGGCGAAGACGGCCGAACGCGGGCCGACGCAGACGCTGGCCTCGCCGCCGCGCAGCCGCCGCCACTCGTCGTAGCGCTCGCCGGCGGAGAGAGCCGAGTGCAGGACCGCGAAGCGGTCGCCGAGCCGGGCGCGGAAGCGCGCCACCGCCTGCGGGGCAAGACCGATCTCGGGGACGAGGACGATGGCGCCCTTTCCCCGCTCCAGCGCCGCCTCGACCGCGGCGAGATACACCTCCGTCTTCCCCGACCCGGTCACTCCGTGCAGCAGCAGCTTCGGCGCCGCGCCCGCGGCCGATGGGCCGATTTGTCGAGCTGGGGACGACTTATCGGCCCATCGGCCGTCGAGGGCGGCGACGATGGCGTCGACGGCGTCCTGCTGCTCCGGCAGCAGGGTGGGACGCTCACCGGGGGCGACGAGGCCGGAACCAGCCGGGGCGCGGCGCAGGCGCGAGCTGCGGGTCGCGACCAGGCCCCGCCGCTCCAGCCGGCGCAGGGTCTGACGGTCGGAGCCGACCGCGCTCGCCAGCTCGCCGGCGGACGTCTCGCCCGCCCGCAGCGCCTCCAGCGCCGCCCGCTGCTTCACCCCCAGCCGCTCGCCACCACTCAGCGCCAGCTCGCCGGCCGGCAGGATCTCCACCCGCAGCTCGAGCTTGGAGCGGACCGTGCGCCCGCCGCTCCCGGTTCCCGGCGGCAGCACCAGCTGCAGCCCGCGCGAGGGGGTCGAGCAGTACTCGCGGGCGACCCAGAGGCCGAGCCGGACCAGCTCCGCCGGGGCGCCGGACTCCAGCGCCTCGATCGGCTCGGCCAGACGCTCCGGCGGCAGCTCGGAGACCTCGGCGACCTCGACCACGACCCCCAGCAGCCGCCGCGGCCCGAAGGGGACGCGGACGACGCTGCCGACCTCCAGCTCCGCCATCGCCTCCGGCCGGCGGTAGTCGAACGGGCCCCGCAGAGCGCGGGCGGTGGTCAGCGGCTCGACCCTGAGGATGGCCATCCGGCGAGGGTATGGGCGGGCGGGGACGGGCCGCCGCGCAACCCTGGCGGGCGTCGCGGCGAAGACGTATGCTGGCGGCCGTGAGCCTCAACCTCAGCCCCGAAGAGCAGGTGATCTTCGAGGGCCACCCGTCCTGGCGCGCGATCCTCGGCTTCTACCTGAAAGGGGTCGTGATCGCCGCCGTGCTGGGGGCGATCGCAAAGCTGTTCGGCGCCGGCAGCGCCACCGTCTTCCTGATCGTCCTGGTGCTGATCGCCCTCACCGTCCTGGTCGGCTTCGTCAAGCGGGTGGCGACGACCTACACGATCACCAACCGCCGCCTCAACATCAAGCGCGGGATCGTCTCGCGGGAGATCCAGGAGACCCGCCTGGAGCGGGTCCAGAACGTCAACTACCGCCAGTCGGTCTACCAGCGCCTGATGCAGATCGGCGACGTCGACTTCGACACCGCCGCCACCGACGACTACAACTTCGTCTTCGTCGGCGTCGCCAACCCCGCCGAGGTCGTCCACAGCGTCGACCAGGCCACCGGTACCCACGCCGCCGGCACCCACGGCCTCGGCGAGGCCCAGCCGCCCGCTGCGCAGTAGCGGCAGCCGCTCAGGCGGGAGTGGCTGCGAGTCCCGCGGCCGACCTGAGCGCGTCGACCCGATCGGTGCGCTCCCAGGTGAAGGAGGGGTCGTCGCGGCCAAAGTGGCCGTACGTCGCGGTCTTCTGGAAGATCGGGCGGTGCAGGTCGAGGTAGCGGCGGAAGGCGCCGGGCCGCATGTCGAACTCGGCTTCGACCAGCTGGGAGATGCGGGAGTCCGGCAGCACCCCGGTGCCGAACGTTTCCACCATCAGCGAGACCGGGTGGGCGACGCCGATCGCGTAGGCGACCTGGACCTCGCAGCGCTCGGCGAGGCCGGCGGCGACGACGTTCTTGGCGACGTAGCGGGCGGCGTAGGCGGCCGAACGGTCGACCTTGGACGGGTCCTTGCCGGAGAAGGCGCCGCCGCCGTGGCGGGCCATGCCGCCGTAGGTGTCGACGATGATCTTGCGGCCGGTGAGGCCGGCGTCGCCGACCGGGCCGCCGATCACGAACTTGCCGGTCGGGTTGACCAGGAACCCATCCCTGAGGTCGCCCTCGTCGTAGAGCCCGGGCACCTCTGCCTCGAGCACCGGCAGCACCACGTGCTGCCAGAGGTCCGGCTTGATCGTCTCCTGCGAGTCGATCCCCTCGGCGTGCTGGGTCGAGATCAGCAGCTTCTCGATCCCGACCGGGCGGCCTTCGCGGTAGCGGACGCTGACCTGGGTCTTGCCGTCGGGGCCGAGGTAGGCGAGCGTCTCGTCCTTGCGCACGGCGGCGAGGCGCTCGGCCAGCCGGTGGGCGATGTGGATCGGCATCGGCATCAGCGCCTCGGTCTCGTCGCTGGCGTAGCCGAACATCATCCCCTGATCGCCGGCGCCGGCGATCAGCAGCTCGTCGTCGGCGTCCTCGACCCGAGTCTCGTAGGCGACGTCGACGCCCTGGGCGATGTCGGGCGACTGCTTGTCGAGCGAGACGAGGACCGAGATGTGGTCGCAGTTGTAGCCGTAGTCGCCGTGGTCGTAGCCGATCTCGCGGATCGTCTCGCGGACGATCTCGGGGATGTCGAGATGGACCTCGGTCGAGATCTCGCCGGAGACGACCGCCATGCCGGTGTTGACCAGGGTCTCGCAGGCGACCCGCCCCTCGGGGTCCTCGGCCATGATCGCGTCGAGAACCCCGTCGGAGATCTGGTCGCTGACCTTGTCCGGATGGCCCTCGGTGACGGACTCGGAGGTGAAGAGATACTCGTTCTCGGCGAGCGGCTTGGTAGGCATGGCCGCGAAGCCTAGAGAATCGGTGCGAGGGCCGCGAGCCTCAGTCCGGCCGTCCGCGCCGGCCCGAATGCGGCACGAAGTCGATCACCAGCGGCACCCCCTCGAGGCCGTAGGCCTCGCGCATGCGGTTCTCCAGGTGGTAGGCCCAGTCGCGGACGATCAGCTTGCGGTCGTTGACCTGGATCGCGACCCGGATCGGGCGCTCCCCGACCTGGGCCGCGTAGTAGAGCTTGAGGCGGCGCCCGCGCCGCGAGGGCGGCGGGTGCTTGGCGACCACGTCGCCGACGAGGCGGTTCAGCTCCGGGGTCGGGATGCGCTCGCCGGCGCGGTCGGCCAGCTGCAGCGCCCGCGGCAGCAGCGCCGGCACGTTGCGCCCGCGGGTCGCCGAGCAGGTGATCACGGCGGGGCGCAACCTCAGCTTGCGCTCGACCCGGGCGCGGGCGTCGTCGATGTCGGTCGCCGTCAGGTCCCACTTGTTCAGCACCAGCAGGGTCGCGCAGCCGGCCTTCATCGCCATCTCCGCCACCCGCAGGTCCTCGGCGGTGACCCCCTCGGAGGCGTCGCAGACGACGATCGCGACGTCGGCGCGGTCAACCGCGCGTTCGGAGCGCAGCTGTGCGTAGTAGTCGACCGTGCCGGCGACCTTGGCGCGGCGGCGCAGGCCGGCGGTGTCGACCAGGATCGTGCGGCGGCCGTCGACCTCGAGCTCGGTGTCGATCGCGTCGCGGGTGGTGCCGGCGAGGTCGGAGACGATCACCCGGTCGGAGCCGAGAAAGGCGTTGACGAGGGAGGACTTGCCGACGTTGGGGCGGCCGATCACGGCGACGCGGACGGCGTCGTCCTCCTCCCCGCGTGGCGGCAGGTCGCCGAGCTTCTCGACGATCGCGTCGAGCAGGTCGCCGCTGCCGAGCCCGTGCGTGGCCGAGAGCGCCAGCGGCGCGCCCAGCCCGAGGCCGTGGAACTCGGCGGTGACGCCGAAGTCGTCGGGCTTGTCGGCTTTGTTGACCGCGACCAGGACCGGCACCTCGCCGCCGCGCAGGGTCTTCGCCAGCTCGGCGTCGCCGGCCCGCAGCCCGGCGCGGCCGTCGACCACCATCAGGACCACATCGGCCTCGGCGATCGCCAGCCGCGCCTGGCTCTGCACGTCGCGCGCCAGCTCCGCCTCGTCCTCGATGTCGATGCCGCCGGTGTCGATCAGCTCGAAGGCGACCCCGTTCCACTCGCACTCCAGCCGCTTGCGGTCGCGGGTCACCCCCGGCTCGGCCGCGGTCACCGCCTCGCTGCCGCCGACCAGGCGGTTGACCAGGGTGCTCTTGCCGACGTTGGGGAAGCCGACCACGGCGACGGTGGGCAGGCGGCTCATCGCACCCTCACCGTCCTTGGCGCTTTTTGTCCGCATAGGGGACGAAAGGCGCCAATCACGCCAGGCCCCGCTCTCGGGCGAGGGCGACGACGCGGCCGACGACCTCTTCGAGGCTGAGACCGGTGGTGTCGAGCTCGACCGCGTCGGCGGCGGCGCGCAGGGCGCCGTGCTCGCGCTCGGTGTCGCGGGCATCGCGGCGGCGCTGGGCGTCGAGGACGGACTCGAAGTCCTCGCCGGTCTCGGCCGCCCGGCGGCGCGCGCGCTCCTCGTCGGAGGCGGTGAGGAAGACCTTCAGCGGCGCCTCGGGACTGACCACGGTGCCGATGTCGCGGCCCTCGGCGACGTAGCGCCCGGCGGCGATCAGCCGGCGCTGCCTGGCGATCATCGCCTCGCGGACGGCGGGATGGACCGAGACCCGGGAGGCGGCGGCGGTGACGCCGGGCTCCCGGATCGCGGCGCTGACGTCGCGCTCGCCGAGCAACACCCGGCGCCCGTCGAGCCCGATCTCCAGGCCGGCCGCCAGCGCGCCGAGCGCCTCGCCGTCGTCGAGGTCGACGTCGCCCTCGATCGCCGCCAGCGCCACGCAGCGGTACATCGCCCCGGAGTCGAGGTAGGTGAGGCCGAGCTCCTCGGCCACCGCGCGGGCGACGGAGGACTTGCCGGCCCCGGCGGGACCGTCGATCGCGATAACCATCAGCGGGGCAGCGTAGAGGGACTAGCCGAGCAGCGGGCCGAGGTCGGCCTCGAAGCCCGGGTAGCTGACCGCGGCCGCGTCCATGCCGGCGACCTCGACTCCTTCGCGGGAGGCCAGGCCGGCGACTGCGCCGAGCATGGCGATGCGGTGGTCGCCGTGGGAGTCGATCGCGCCGCCGCGCAGGCCGCCCGTGCCCTCGATCACCATGCCGTCCCCGGTCGCCTCGACCGAGCCGCCGAGCGCGGTCAGGACGGCGCTGACGGTGGCGATCCGGTCGGACTCCTTGCGCCGCAGCTCGGCGGCGTCGCGGATCGTCGTCGTCCCCGCGGCGAAGCAGGCGGCGAGCGCGACCAGCGGCAGCTCGTCGATCGCCAGCGGCACCTCGGCGCCGCCGACCTCGGTGGCGCGCAGCTCGGAGGCGCGCACCAGGAGGTCACCGATCGGCTCCCCGCCCTCCTCGCCGCCGGGGACGGTCTCGATGCTCGCCCCCATCCGCTCGAGGACGCTCAGCAGACCGGTCCGAGTCGGGTTGAGGCCGACGCCGCGGATCTGGACCTCGCTGCCGCCGACGAGCAGCCCGGCGACGACGAAGAAGGCCGCGGAGGAGAGGTCGGCGGGGACGACGATGCGGTCGACCTGGAGCCGCTCCGCGGGCTGGATTGCGATCGTGCCGCCGGGCAATGTGGCGCCGGCGGCCGCGCCGTCCCCTGGGCGCCCCTCGCGGCGCACCGCGGCACCGGCGGCGGCGAGCATCCGCTCGCTGTGGTCGCGGGTCGGCAGCGGCTCGACGATCCTGGTCTCCCCGTCGGCGAGCAGGCCGGCGAAGAGCAGGCAGGACTTGATCTGGGCGCTGGCGACGGGCAGCTCGTACTCGATGCCGCGCAGCGGCGCGCCTTCGATCTCCAGCGGCGGCAGGCGCTCCTGGCGGCAGCGCAGGTGGGCGCCCATCTGGCGCAACGGCACGGCGATGCGGTCGACCGGGCGCCGCCGGATCGAGTCGTCGCCGTCGAGCGTCCACTCGCCGCCATCCTGCCCGGCGAGCCAGCCGGGGAGCAAGCGCAGCAGCGTCCCCGCGTTGCCGACGTCGATCGCCGCCGGGGCGGGGCCGCGCAGGCCGGCGCCGCGGACCCGGAGCGCCGAGCCGGCGGGGAGGGCATCGCCGTGCCAGGGCTCGTAAGCGCCGGAATCGCCGGCACCCGGCCCCATCTCGACCTCGGCCCCGAGTGCCGCCACCGCGGCAAGGGTCGAGCGCGTATCGGCGGCGTCGAGGTAGCCCTCGATCCGCGTCTCCCCCTCCCCCATCGCCGCGATCAGCGCCGCCCGGTGGGAGATCGACTTGTCCGCGGGCGGGCGCAGGTGGCCGCGCAGGGGTCCCGAGGGGTCGAAGCGAGTCATCGCACAGAGGCTATCCCCGGCGATCCACGAGGGGTGGCGGCGGTCGCCCTACTCGCCCGCGTCGAGCACGGTGACCGTGTGGCCCAGCTCGCGTACCAGCGCCGCCGCGCGCCCGGCCTGCTCGTCGCCGGCGACCCAGAGCGTGACCGCCCCCGAGCTCATGTCCGGGGCCGGGTAGAGCGCCATGTCCTCGATGTTGACGCCGGCCTCGCCCAGCGCCAGCGCCAGCGCCGCGATCGTCCCCGGCCGGTTGGCGACGACGATCCGCAGCTCGCGCAGCGGGCCCGCCTCGAGGCCGGCCTCCAGCAGCCGGCGCCGGTCCTCGCCGGCGGCGGCGTGCCAGGCGGCGACGGCCTCGCGGTCGCCGCCGCGGATCAGCTCCGCGGCCTCGTCGAGGCGCCGCGCCACGGCCTCGACCGAGTCGGCAACGGCCTCGCGGTTGCTGGCGAAGATGTCGGCCCAGATCGCCGGGTTGGAGCCGGCGACGCGGGTGGTGTCGCGGAAGCTGGGGCCGACCTCGGGCATCCGCTCGGAGTCGCGGCTGAGCTCGGCCGCGGCCTCGGCGACGAGCGCGTTGGCGACGACGTGCGGCAGGTGGCTGATCGTCGCCATCAGGCGGTCGTGGGCGCCGGGGTCGATCGCCTGCGGCCGGGCGCCGAGGCCGGAGACGGCGCGCTGCAGGCGGTCGTAGAGCAGGCCGCTGGAGCGCTCGGTCGGGGTCAGGTACCAGCGGGCGCCCTCGAAGAGGTCCTCCCGCGCGTTCTCGACGCCCGCCGTCTCCGCCCCCGCCAGGGGATGGCCGCCGATGAAGCGCTCGTCCTCGCCGAGGACGGCGACCAGCTCGCCCTTGGTCGAGCCGACGTCGGTGACCACGGTCCCGGGGCCGCAGGCCGCCAGCGCCGCGACGGCCTGGCCGGCCAGAGCCGCCACCGGCCCGGCGCAGAAGACCAGGTCGGCCCCCTCGCAGGCCTCGGCGACGGAGGCGGCGCCACGGTCGAGGGCGCCGATCTCGACCGCCCGCGCGATCGTCGCCGGCGTGCGGCCGTGGCCGACCACCTCGGCCCCCAACCGCCGCCGCGCGGCCAGCCCGATCGAGCCGCCGACCAGGCCCACCCCGAGGACGGCGATCCTGGTCGCCGGGGCGTCCGTCAACTGCGGCGGGCCTCGATCGCCGAGGCGAAGCGCTCGAGGACGGCGACGGTGTCCTCCCAGTCCATGCAGGGGTCGGTGATCGACTGGCCGTAGGTGAGCTTCTCTCCCGGCACCAGGTCCTGACGCCCCTCGACCAGGAACGACTCCAGCATCACGCCGACGATCGCCTTGTTGCCGTCGGCGATCTGGTCGGCGATTTCGCCGGCGGCGAAGAACTGCTTTTCGGGGTCCTTGCCGCTGTTGTCGTGGGAGGCGTCGATCACCAGCCGCTCGGGCAGGCCGGAGATCCCCAGCGTCACCAGGGCGTCCTCGACGTCGGGCACGTGGTAGTTCGGCATCCCGCGGCCGCCGCGGAGGATGATGTGGCAGTCGGGGTTGCCGGTGGTGTGGAGGATCGCCGGCGCGCCGGCGTCATCGATGCCGGCGAAGGCGTGCGGGGCCGCGGCGGCGCGGACGGCGTCGACCGCGACCTGGATGTCGCCGTCGGTGCGGTTCTTGAAGCCGATCGGCATCGAGAGCCCGGAGCCGAGCTGGCGGTGCGTCTGGCTCTCCGAGGTGCGGGCGCCGATCGCCCCCCAGGCGACGGCGTCGGAGATGTACTGCGGCGTGATCGGGTCGAGGAACTCGCAGCCCACCGGCAGCCCCAGGTCGACCACCTCGAGCAGCAGCTTGCGGGCGATCCGCAGGCCGGCGTTGACGTCGCCGGAGCCATCCAGGTGGGGGTCGTTGATCAGGCCCTTCCAGCCGGTGGTCGTCCGCGGCTTCTCGAAGTAGACCCGCATCACCACCAGCAGCCGGTCGCTCAGCTGCTCGGTGGCGTTGGCCAGGCGGCGGGCGTAGTCGAGCGCCGCTTTGGGATCGTGCACGCTGCAGGGGCCGACCACGACCAGCAGCCGCGAGTCCTCGCCGTGGAGGACGTCGATCACCTCCCGGCGCGCCTTGACCACCGCCTTCGCCCGCTCCGCTCCGAGCGGCAGCTCCTCCAGCAGCTTCGCCGGCGGCGCCAGCTCGACCACTTTCGCGATCCGCTGGTCGCGCACACCCTCTCGTTTAGCGCCCTCCCGCATGCCGATGATCATTTTGCCGTCGCCTTTCTCCAAACCGTTGAGATCGTACTTTCTGGTCGCTCTCAACCAGGCCGACCGGGCGCGGCGGGCTCGGCGCGATCAGTCGAGGATCTCTGAGAGGCCGCGCAGGAAGCGGTCGTTCTGCTCGGCGCTGCCGTAGGTGACGCGGATGTGGCCGGGGTCGCCAAGTGGCGTCCCGGGGCGCACCGCTACCTCGCGCTCGGCCAGGCCGGCGACGATCGCCGCCTCCTCGGCATCGCCGAGATCGACCCAGGAGAAGTTCGCCTGCGACTCGGTCGTGACCAGACCCAGCTCGTGCAGGGCCTCCTCGACCCGCAGCCGCTCGGCGATCGTGCTCTCGACCCGGCGCAGGACGTCGTCGGAGTGCAGGATCGCCTCCGCCCCCGCCGCCTGGGCGAGGGCGTTGACGCTGAAGGGCTGACGCACGGCATCGACGGCGGCGCGGAAGCCGGGGGAGCCGATCGCGTAGCCGACCCGCAGGCCGGCCAGCCCGTAGACCTTGCTGAAGGTGCGCAGGACGACCAGGTTGGGGAAGTCGGCGAGCAGGTCGATCGTCGCGTCGGGATCGTCGTCGGTCTGGAACTCGACGTAGGCCTCGTCGAGGACGATCGTCACGTGGGCCGGCACCCGCTCGCAGAAGGCGGCGATCTCGGCGGCCGGGATGTGGGTCGCGGTCGGGTTGTTGGGATTGCAGACGAGCAGCAACTGGGTCGCCGCGGTGACCTCGGCCGCCATCGCCTCGAGGTCGTGGACATCGCCCTCGGCCAGCGGCACGCGGATCTCGCGGGCGTCGGTCAGCGCCGCCAGGTACGGGTACATCGAGAAGGCCGGCCAGGCGAAGAGGATCTCGTCGCCGGGCTCGCAGAGCGCCTCGGCGGCGGCGAGCAGGATCTCGCAGGAGCCGTTGCCGACCGCGACCCGGGCGGGATCGGTCTCGTAGCGTTCGGCGAGGCGCCGGCGCAGCAGCGTCGCGTCGGGGTCGGGGTAGCGGTGCATCGCCCGGGCGGCCTGGGCGATCGCCTCAACCACCCGCGGGTGCGGCGGCGAGGGGGACTCGTTGGAGGCGAGCTGGGCGATCCCGCCGGAGGCGATCGCCTCCGGCGCCTGCCCGGTCGGCACGCCCGCCTGGTAGCCCGGCATCCGGGCCAGTCTCTCCGCGAAGGTGACGGTCATGCGTCGATTCTGACGGACCGTCGGCGCGGCGGCCAGCCGCCCGCTCCGTGGAAGCCCGCTACTGGGCGGCTTCGAGATCGGCGCGCAGCTTCTGCGCCTCGCCGATGTAGGCGTGGGCCGGGGTGTGGCCCTCGGGGGCGTAGAAGTGGAGCAGCACCCGGATCACCCGCGGCATCGAGCCGGGGACCGGGATCTCGCGGCAGCAGAGCAGCGGCACCGCCTCGAGCCCGAGGCCGCGAGCGGCGACCGCCGGGAACTCGGCGTCGAGGTCCTCGGTGGTGGTGAAGAGGCAGCTGACCATCGCCGTCGGCTCCAGCCCGTTGCGCTCGATCAGCTCGCGCATCAGCGCCTCGGTGGCCGCGAGAATCGGCTCGGCCTCGTTGGCGTCGACCTGTGTGGCACCGCGCACTGCGAACAGACGCTGCGGCTGCGGGCCACCATTTCCCTCGAAGCTCACACCCGCATCTTCCCAGAGCCGCGGCCAGAAGATGGGGCTCGCCCCCAAGCCGGGGAGAATTCGGCCTCGGTGCGACTTATGGGCCAGTGGGACGCATAACTCGCAGCGATCGGCGGAGCGCCTCCGCCTCCTGAGCGCTGAGCCGCCGCGCCGCGCCCTCGCGCAGGTCGCCGAGCACGAGCGGGCCGAAGCGGACGCGGCGCAGCGCCAGCACCCGGTTTCCGATCGCCTCGACCATCCGCCGCACCTGGCGGTTGCGCCCCTCGCGCAGGACGATCTCGATCTCGCGGGCGCCGACCCGGGTCACCTCGGCCGGCGCCGTCGGCCCGTCCTCGAGCTCGACCCCGCGCCGCAGCCGCTCCAGGTCGCGGTCCGCCGGCGGCCGCCGCAGCTCGGCCCGGTAGGTCTTGGCGACCCCGTAGCGGGGATGGGTGAGCCGGTTCGCCAGCTCGCCGTCGTTGGTCAACAGCAAGAGGCCGGTCGAGTCCGCGTCGAGGCGGCCGACCGGGTAGAGGCGCGCCTCGGAGTCGACCAGCGAGACCACGGCCGGCCGCTCCCCCGGCTCCTTCGCCGTCGAGACGACCCCGGCCGGCTTGTTGACCACCCAGACCTCCCGCGCCTCCTCCGCCACCGGGCTACCATCCACCCGCACGTCATCCCCCGCTCCAACATCCCGGGCGGGGTCGGTAACCACCTCACCGCCAACCGTCACGCGTCCGTTGGCAACCAGCCTCTCGGCACTGCGCCGAGAGGCGATGCCTCCGTGAGCGAGGAACTTGGCGAGCCTCACGACTCCCCCTCACGGCTCGGCGCGTTGTTCGCCCGCCTTGAGCAGCCGCTCCCGCAGCTCGCGCGCATCCTCAGGATTCGGGTCGAAGCGCGACGGATCGGGCAACTGGTCCAATCCGGCCAGACCGAACAACCGCTCGAACAGCTCCGACGTCTTGAAGATCGCAGCTCCGAACTGGGAGCGGCCGGACTCTTCGATCAGGCCGCGCTCGGCCAGCCCCTGCACCGCCGACTCCGAGGAGACGCCGCGGATGCGGGCGACCTCGGGGCGGGTGACCGGCTGCAGGTAGGCGACGATCGCCAGCGTCTCCGCCTGGGCCTGGGTCAGCGGCGGTGTCCGCGGGTTTGAGAGCAGGCGCCGCGCCGCGCCCTCGCTGGCCGGGTCGCTGGCGAGGGCGAAGCCGCCGGAGACCTTGCGCAGGACGATCCCGCGCCTGCCCGCGGCGAGGTCCTCGCGCAGCAGCTCGATCGCCTCGGCGACCTGGCCCTCGGTCGCCTCGGTCGCCCGCGCCAGGTCGGCGACGGCGACCGGCTGGGCCGAGAGGAAGAGCAGCGCTTCGACGGTGCGGCTGAGGTCGCTCACGACGAGGGCGCCGCCTTGCGCACCGCGATCGGCCCGAACGCCTGCCGCTGCTCCCAGGTGATCTCGCCCTTGCGGTACAGCTCCAGCAGGCCGAAGATCGTCACCGCCTGGGTGAGGCGGTCCTCGCCGCCGAACTCCTCGTCGAAGTCGAAGCCGCTGCGGCGGCGGAGGACGTCGCGCAGGGCGCGCAGGCGGCGCTCCAACGAGACGGTCGGGCGGATGTGGCTGACGTCGAGGCCGGGCGGCTCGGTCAGCAGGTCGCCGAGGGCGGCGCCGAGCGCGTCGGGGTCGTAGACGGCGGTGGCGGCCTCGACCGCGACCCGGCGCAGCTCGGCCGGCAGCGGCGCCGAGCGGTAGAGGTAGCCGCGCTGGCTCTCGAAGCGGTCGGCGAGAACGGCCGAGGCGTCGCGGTAGCGCCGGTACTCGAGCATCCGCGCCAGCAACTCCTCGATCGCCTCCTCCGGGCTCAGGTCCTCCAGCTCATCCTCGGGCCCTGGCAGCATCAGCCGCGACTTCAGCTCCAGCAGGGCGGCGATCAGGACGAGGAACTCGGTCGCCACCTCCAGCTCCAGCTCCCCCTCGCGCTCGAGGTGCTCGACGTAGGCGACGACGACCTCGCCCAGCTGCAGGTCGAGCAGGCTGACCTCCTCGCGCAGCACGACTGCCAGCAGCAGGTCGAACGGCCCGGCGAAGATGTCGAGGTCGAGGTCTAGATCCGCGACGGCCACAGGTGGACGGTAACGCCCGGCTTGGATGCCGGAATTTATCCGGGGCCGTAACCCATGCGCTCGCGCACGTCGGCGAGCGTCGGGGCGGCGATCGCGCGCGCCTTCTCGGCACCGGCGGCCAGGACCGCCTCCAGCGCCGCCTCGTCGGGGCGCAGCTCGGCGTAGCGCTCGCGGACCGGGGCCAGCAGATCGACCACGGCCTCGGCGACCGCCTGCTTGAAGTCGCCGTAGCCGGCGCCTGCGAACTCGCTCTCCACCGCGGCTTGATCGACGCCGCGGGAGACGGCGAGGATGTCGATCAGGTTCGCGATCCCCGCCTTTTCGGGACCGCGGCGCACCTCGCGGCCGGAGTCGGTGACGGCGCCGCCGAGCTTCTTGCGGATCGCCTCCGGCTCGTCGAGCACGTAGACGGTGCCGGCCTCGCTGGCGTTGGAGGTCGACATCTTCCGCTCCGGCTCCTGCAGGTCCATGATCCGGGCGCCCAGCTCGGGGATTCGGAACTCTGGCACCACCAGGGCCTCGCCGAAGCGCTCGTTGAAGCGGCGGGCGATCTCCCGCATCAGCTCGACGTGCTGGCGCTGGTCGTCGCCGACCGGGACCTCGGTGGCGCGGTAGGCGAGCACGTCGGCGGCCATCAGCACCGGGTAGAAGAAGAGCGCCGCCGAGACCAGCTCGCGCTGGCGCGCCGACTTGTCCTTGAACTGGTGCATGCGGTTGAGGTCGCCGTGGGCGGTGACGGCGGAGAGCAGCCAGGTCAGCTCGGTGTGCTCGCGTACGTCGGACTGGCGGAAGAGGATGCAGCGGGCCGGGTCGAGGCCGGCGGCGAGCAGGATCGCGGTGGTGTCGTAGAGCCGCTCGCGCAGCTCGGCCGGGTCGTAGGCGACCGAGATCGCGTGCAGGTCGACGATGCAGAAGATCGCCGGCTCCCCCCGCTCCTGCCCCTCGACGTACTGCTGGATCGCGCCGATGTAGTTGCCGAGGTGCTTGCGCCCGGTCGGCTGGATGCCGGAGAAGACGATGGGCGCGGACACGGGCGGAGCCTATTTCAGGAGCAGGGACGGGGTGCCCCTCGCCCGGACAATCGCCGGTCCAATTGGACCGGCGATTTGAGTATCCGCCCGTTCGAGGGGCACCCCGTCCCTGCTCCTCAGGCGGCGTCGCCCGCGGGTGCTGGGTTGAGCTGGGTGGAGTCGCCGTCGGCGTCGGGGCTATGCCCACACTCCCCCGCCGCGGCGGCGCCGCCGGCCGGCACCGCCTCGACCCGGCGGCGTGGGTTCTCGATTCCCACACCGGAGACGACGCCGCCGAGGATCATCAACAAGCCGGCGATGAGGACGCCGAGGTGGAAGGCGGAGGTCGAGGCGCCGGGGGCATCAGCGGTCAGCGGGCCGTTGGCGACGTTGGGGGCGAGAGCCGCGAAGTGGGCCGAGATCACGGCGCCGAGCACGGCGATCGCCAGCAACCCGGCCACCCGCGAGACGCCGTTGTTGATCCCCGAGGCGATCCCGACCCGGTGCTCGGGGACCGAGTCGAGGACGGTCGCGGTCAGCGGCGCCACGGTGGCCGAGAGGCCGAGGCCGAAGACGAGGATCGCCGGCAGGACGTCGGTGACGTAGTCGGCTCCGGCGCCGATCCGCAGCATCGCCAGCAGGCCCAGCCCGCCGACGATCGGGCCCAGCGTCATCGGCAGCCGCGGCCCGGTACCGGAGGCGAGCTTGCCCCAGCGGGGCGAGAGGACGAAGAGGATGACCGAGATCGGCGTCGTCGCCAGGCCCGCCTCCAGCGGCGAGTACCCGGCGACCTGCTGGAGGAAGAGGCCGACGAAGAAGAGGCCGCCGATCAGCCCCGCGTAGGCCGAGAGCGTGGTCAGGTTGGCGATCGCGAAGTTGCGGATGCGAAAGAGGCCGAGGTCCATCATCGGATGGCGCGCCCGCGCCTCGTGGAGGACGAAGAGGGCGAAGCTGGCAATGCCGGCGAGCAGCGGCGCCCAGACCAGCGGGTCGCCCCAGCCGTGCTTCGGCTGCTCGATCAGGGCGAAGACGGGGCCGCCGAGCCCCGCCGCCGAGAGGGCGATCCCGGCCCAATCGATGCCGCGGAAAGCCTCCGGGTCGCGGCTCTCCTCGACCGAGTGCATCGTCAGCGCCACCGTCGCCGCGATCAGCGGCAGGTTGACCCAGAAGATCGCCCGCCAGGAGGTGAGGCCGATCAGGGCGCCGCCGCCGGCCGGCCCGATCACCGTCGCGATCCCGGTCCAGGCGGTCCAGGTCCCGACCGCCTTGCCGCGCGCCTCGCCCTCGAAAGTGGCGGCGACGATCGCCAGCGAGCCGGGCACCAGCAGCGCCCCGGCGATCCCCTGCAGCGCCCGCGCCGCGATCAGGAGCTCGACCGAGGGCGAGATCGCGCAGAGCGCCGAGGTGGCGCCGAACCCGATCAGCCCCATGACGAACATCCGCCTGCGGCCGAACTGGTCGCCGAGCGAGCCGCCGACCAGCAACAGCGATACCAATGTCAGCATGTAGGCCTCGACCACCCACTGCTGGCCGGAGAGGCCCGCGTCGAGACCTTCGCTGATCGCCGGCAGGGCGACGTTGACGACGGTGCTGTCGAGGAAGACGACGGTCGAGCCGAGGATCGTCGCGACCAGGGTCAGGCGCTGCTGGCGGGACACCTGTCGAGTCTAGGAGGCGTCCGGCGTCGGCTCGTCTTCCGGCTCCCGCAACTGCGCGGCCGGGGTGAAGAAGTTGCGATAGGCAAGCCCGGTCGCGACGAGGGCGGCGATCGAGACGCTGCCCAGCAGGGTGTAGAGGAGGATCAGCTGCAGGCGTACGGCGTCGGTCGGGTTGGCGCCGGCCAGCAGCATCCCGACCATCGTCCCCGGGAAGAAGATCAGGCCGGTGGTCTTGGTCGAGTCGACCAGGGTGATCATCCCCGAGCGCAGGGCGCGGCGGACGATCGGCATCGCCGCTTCGCGGGCGGTGGCGCCGAGCGCCAGCGTCGCCTCGATCCGGGCGCGGGAGTCGTGCATCTCGTCGCCGAGCCGGTCGAGCGCCACCGCCGAGGCGGTCATCGCGTTGCCGATCACCATGCCGCCGACCGGGACCAGGTAGCGCGGCGTCGCTTCGAAGATGCCGAGGGCGACGACGAGGCCGAGCGTGCTCGCCCCCGCCAGCGCCAGCGCGATCAGCAGCGGCATGAAAGAGCCCGGGACCTTCTTGGCGCGGCTGCGGGCGGTGATCGCCCCGAACAGGACCATCACCGCCAGCAGGGCGAAGACGAGCAGCAGCGTGTCGGCTTCGAAGATCAGCTTGATCGCATAGCCGATCAGGGTCAGCTGGATCAGCGAGCGGACGGCGGCGATGCCGATGTCGCGCTCGAGGTCGGCCTTCCACCAGAAGGAGATCGCCGCGGCCAGGGCGACCAGCGCCAGCGAGGCGGCGACCTGGCCGACCGAGACGTGGATCGAGGTGCCGAGGGCGGCGAGGGGGGCAATCACGCCAGCACCTCCTCGAGCGCGCCGCAGCCGACCACGCGGCCGGCCTCCAGCCGCACCACCCACTCGCTCAGCCGCCGCGCCTGCTCGGGGTCGTGGCTGACGAGGACGATCGAGATCTCCAGCTCGCGCCGCAGCTCCGCCAGCGCCGCCTCGATCGCGTCACGGGCGGCGTGGTCGAGGGCCGAGGTCGGCTCGTCCAGCAGCAGCACCTCGGGGGCTTGGGCCAGGGCGCGCCCCAACATCGCCCGCTGCTGCTCGCCGACCGAGAGCTTGGCGACGTCGCGGCCGGCGAACTCCGGCTCGAGGCCGGCCAGCCGCAGGCAGCGGGGCGTGTCCAGATCCCTCCCGGCGAGGTCGGCCGCGTAGCGCAGGTTCGACTCGACCGTCCCCTCCAGCAGCGCCGGCAGCTGCGGCACCAGCGCCACCTGGCGCCGCAGCGCCAGCGGCTCGTAGCCGGCGAGCGGCTTGCCGCGGTAGGAGATCTCGCCGCGGTCGGGGTCGGCGAGGCGGTTGAGCAGACGCAGCAGGGTCGACTTGCCGGCGCCCGACGGGCCGACGATCGCGGTCGCCCCCGCGGGGATCCCGGCGCTGACGCCGTCGAGCACGGCGCGCCCGCCCCGGCCCAGCCCCACCTCTCTCAGCTCGAACAGCACGCGCGGATGATCCCACCGCGACCGCGGGCCGCGGGACAAGACGCGGGCCGCGGGAGGGGCGCGCGGCGCGGCCCAGTCGCCGCGCAAGACCACTACCGACTCCGCTCGGCCGCCTGCGACGGCGGCATCGGGCTGGAACAATCCGGGTAGGTGACCGTCGATGGCTAGAGCGATCTGGAGCGGCTCGATCAGTTTCGGCCTGCTCAACGTGCCGGTGAAGCTGTACAGCGCGGTCGCGCGGCGCAGCATCGCCCTGCGCGAGATCCGCGAGTCCGACAGCGCCCGGATCAAACACCGCCGCGTCGCCGAGGGAACCGACGAGGAGGTCCCCTACGAGGAGATCGTCAAGGCCTTCGAGGTCACGCCCGGCCGCTACGTGCCGATCGGCAAGGAGGAGATGGCGGCGCTGGCGCCGGAGAGGACCCGCGCGATCGAGGTCCAGGACTTCGTCGACCTCGACCAGATCGACCCGATCTACTTCGACAGCCCCTATTACCTCGGGCCGGCCGAGGGCGCCGAGAGGGCCTACTCGCTGCTGGCGGCGGCGATGGCGGCCTCGGGCAAGGTGGCGATCGCCCGCTTCGTCTTCCGCAACAAGGAGCACCTGGCGGCGATCCGCACCTCCGGCGGCGTGCTGACGCTGACGACGATGCGCTTCGCCGACGAGGTCGTGCCGGCCAGCGAGCTGGCCGAGGTGCTGCCGGACACCGCCCCCAAGGTCGCGAAGAAGGAGCGGGAGATGGCCGAGCGGCTGATCGAGTCGCTCAGCACCGAGTTCGAGCCGAGCGCCTACCGCGACGAGCACCGCGAGCAGCTGCTGGAGCTGATCGAACGCAAGGCCGAAGGCAAGGAGATCGTCGCCCCGGCCGGCGAGGCCCCGAAGGCGACCAGGGCCCCGGACCTGATGGCGGCCCTGGAGGAGAGCATCGCCGCGGTACAGGGCAAGCCGACGAAGAAACGCAAG
This sequence comes from uncultured Solirubrobacterales bacterium, assembly GCA_963785775.1. GTDB lineage: Bacteria > Actinomycetota > Thermoleophilia > Solirubrobacterales > 70-9 > VAYN01. Next base: position 209,241 of record CAWAWH010000005.1, read on the forward strand.
CCGCAAGCCAAGAAAAAACGCTCAACCTCGACCGCCAAATCCTCCCCTAAGAGCCGATCCCGGTAGGGGTGGAACGTCTTGTACTTTTTCGCGGGCGCTCGACCTCGGACGGCCGCATCCGCCGTCGAAAAAGTTAAGTGGAACCCCTACCGGGATCGGCTCTGAGTGGCCGGCGACAGTCTGGTCGAGGTCGACGGGCGTGAGCTGAAGCTCACCAACCTCGACAAGGTGCTCTACCCGCAGGCCGGCTTCACCAAGGGCGAGGTCGTCGACTACTACGCCAAGGTGGCGGGCGCGATGGTTCCCCATCTGGCCGGGCGGGCGGTGACGCTGCGCCGCTTTCCCGAAGGCGTCGACGATCTCGACGCCGCCTTCTTCGAGAAGCGCTGCCCCAAGCACCGGCCGAAATGGGTGAAGACCGCGCGGGTCGAGGCCGGCCCCCACGCCGGCAAGATCGACTTCTGCGTCTGTGACGGGCGGCCGACGCTGGTCTGGATGGCGCAGCTGGCCTCGATCGAGCTGCATCCCTCGCTCTCGCTGGCGCGGGCGCCGACGCGGCCGACCGTGCTCGCCTTCGACCTCGACCCCGGCCCCCCGGCCGACATCGTCGACTGTTGTCGGGTGGCGCTGCGGCTGCGCGACATGTTTGGCCACTTCGGGGTCGAGAGCTTCGCCAAGACCTCCGGCTCCAAGGGCCTGCAGGTCTACGTCCCCCTCAACGAAAAGGTCCACTACGAGACGACCAAACCGTTCGCCAAAGCGATCGCCCAACTGCTGGAGAAGCAGACCCCAGACCTGGTCGTCTCGAAAATGAAAAAGGTCGAACGCAGCGGCAAGGTCTTCGTCGACTGGTCCCAGAACCACCAGCGCAAGACGACGATCGCCGTCTACTCCCTGCGCGCCCGCGAACGCCCCACGGTCTCCACCCCTATCACCTGGGACGAGGTCGAGGCGGCGGCGGATACCGGCGACGGCTCGGCGCTGGCCTTCGAGGCGGACGCCGTCCTCGACCGCATCGAGCAACACGGCGACCTCTTCGCCCCGGTCCTGAAGCTGAAGCAGGAGCTTCCAGAACTTTAGGCGAGCGGCTGCCGCACAACCGGCTTGCGGGTCGCGCGGACCTCGTCGAGACGGCGAACCGGGGTCGTGTAGGGGGCGTTCCTGGCGATCTCGGGGTCCTGCTCTGCCTCGGCGAGGATCTGCTCGACCGCGTCGGCGAAGGCGTCGAGGCTCTCCTTGGTCTCGGTCTCGGTCGGCTCGACCATCAGCGCCTCCTCGACGAGAAGGGGGAAGTAGACGGTCGGAGGGTGGAAGCCGAAGTCGAGCAGGCGCTTGGCGAGGTCCAGCGTGGCCAGGCCCAGGTCCCGCTTCATCGGCTTGCCGGAGAGGACGAACTCGTGCATGCAGTGGCGGTCGAAGGCGATCGGCAGGCGCTCGCCGGCGCGGCCGGCGGCGAGACGGGCCTTCAGGTAGTTGGCGTTGAGGACGGCGGTCTCGGAAGCCTCGGCGAGGCCGTCGGCACCGAGGCTGAGGATGTAGGCGTAGGAGCGGACGAAGACGCCGAAGTTGCCCTGGAAGCTGCGCAGGCGGCCGATCGACTTCGGCCGCTCGAAGTCGAGGTCGAAGCTGGGGCCGTGGCCGTTGGAGCCCTCGCGCCGCACCACCTGCGGGCGCGGCAGATAGGGCTCGATGCGGTCGGAGACGGCGATCGGGCCGGCGCCCGGGCCGCCGCCGCCGTGCGGCTGGCTGAAGGACTTGTGCAGGTTGACGTGGACGATGTCGAAGCCCATGTCGCCCGGCCGCGAGTGGCCCATCACCGCGTTGAGGTTGGCGCCGTCGTAGTAGAGCGTGCCGCCGGCCGCGTGGATCAGGCCGGCGATCTCGGCGATGTTCTCGTCGAAGAGCCCGAGCGTGTTTGGGTTGGTCAGCATCAGGCAGGCGACACCGCCGGGGTCGGCGTCGATCTTCGCCCGCAGGTCGTCCATCTCCACCCCGCCGCGCTCGTTGGTGGCGACCTTGACCGCCTCGTACCCGGCCATCGTCACCGAGGCCGGGTTGGTGCCGTGGGAGGTGTCGGGAGCAAGCACCCTGGTCCGCTCTTCGCCGCGGTCGGCGTGGTAGGCGCGGGTCAGGAGCAGGCCGGCGAGCTCGCCGTGGGAGCCGGCCGAGGGCTGCAGGCTGACATGCGGCAGGCCGCAGATCTCGGCCAGCGAGCGCTGCAGCAGCCACATCAGCTCCAGCGCGCCCTGGGCGCGCCGGGGTCCTGCGCCGGGTGCAGGCGGGCGTGGCCGGGCAGCGCCGCCACCCGCTCGTTGAGCCGCGGGTTGTGCTTCATCGTGCAGGAGCCGAGCGGGTAGAGGCCGCTGTCGAGGTCGAAGTTGCGCCGTGAGAGGCGGTTGTAGTGGCGGACTATCTCCGGCTCGGCAATCTCCGGCAACGCCGGCGGCTCATCCCGCAGCAGCTTCGCCGGGATCAGCTCCTCCAGCGGCTTCTCGGGGACGCCGGCTTCGGGGAGCACGGCGGCGCGCCGGCCCGGCTTCGACTTCTCGTAGATCGTCCGGGCACGTTCCTTCTGCATCGGGGTCTCGGTCAACGCCATCAGACCACCACCCCCTGCCGCTCGGCGACGATCGCGGCACCCAGGGCCTCGGCGAGGTCGTCGATCTGCTCACGGCTGCGGCGCTCGGTGATCGCAACCAGGAGGCCGTCCTCGTGCTCCGGGTAATCGTGGCCGAGCGGGTAGCCGGCGGCGATGCCGCGCCCGGCGCAGCGCTCGAGCACGGCGGCGACCGGCGCGTCCAGCCGCACCGCGAACTCGCGCACGACCGGCGCCTCGTGCAGCGGCTCGACCCCGTCGACCGCGGCCAGGCGCTCGCGGGCGTAGGCGGTGCGCTGGGCCAGCAGCTCGCCCAGCTCGCGGAAGCCCTGGCGGCCGAGCCAGGCGAGGTGGACCATCGCCGCCAGCGCGTTCAGCGCCTGCGCGGTGCAGATGTTGTTGGTCGCCTTCTCGCGGCGGATGTGCTGCTCGCGGGTCTGCAGGGCGAGGACGAAGCCGCGGCGGCCGTCGACGTCCTCGGTCTCGCCGGCGATCCGACCCGGCACGCGGCGGATCTGCTCCTCGGTGGCGCAGAAGAAGCCGAACGAAGGGCCGCCGAAGTCCAGGCGGTTGCCGAGCGGCTGGCCCTCGCCGAGGGCGATGTCGGCGCCGCACTCGCCCGGCGGCTTCAAGATGCTGAGCGCGATCGGGTCGCAGGCGACGACCAGCAGCGCCCCGTGCTCCTTCGCCGCGGCGCCGAGCGCCTCGACGTCCTCGACCGCGCCGAGGAAGTTGGGGCTCTGGAGGAAGACCGCGGCGGTCTCGCCGTCGACCGCCGCGGCCAGCGCCGCGGCGTCGGTCAGCCCGCCCTCCAAGCCGACCTCGACCACCTCGGCCCCGTAGCCCGCGGAATAGGTGGCGAGGGTCTCGCGACTGTGCGGGTGGACGCCGCGAGAGACCACGAAGCGCCGCCGTTTGGTCGCCCCCATCGCCAGGTAGCCGGCGGAGGCGACCGAGGACGGCCCCTCGTAGAGGCCGGCATTGGAGACCGGCAACCCGGTCAGCTCCGACATCGCCGTCTGGAACTCGAACATCACCTGCAGCCCGCCCTGGGAGATCTCCGGCTGGTACGGCGTGTAGGGGGTGAGGAACTCCGAGCGCGAGGTGATCGCGTCGACGATCGCCGGCACGTAGTGGTCGTACATCCCGGCGCCGAGGAAGCAGACCTGCTCTTCGGCGTCGGCGTTGCGCCCAGCCAGCTCGGCCAGGCGCTCGTGGACCTCGGCCTCGCCGAGCCCATCCGGCAGCGCCAGCGGGCGGTCGAGGCGCAGCGGCTCGGGGATCTGCTCGAACAGCTGTGCCGGCGAGTCGACGCCGATCGCCGCCAGCATCTCGGCGCGGTCCCCGGGAGTGGCTGAGGTGTAGCGGGTCACGAGGGGAAGGCTAGGGGACCGGGTGGCTGGGTCCCGCTGCTAGCCCTCCAGCAATTTGCGGTACTCCGAGGCGGCGAGCAGCGCCTCGGCCTCGCGCGGCGCCGTCAGCCTCACCTTGACCAGCCAGCCCTCGCCGTAGGGGTCCTCGTTGATCTTCTCCGGGCTGTCCTCGAGCGAGTCGTTGACCGCGACGATCTCCCCCGACATCGGCGCGATCACGTCGGAGACCGCCTTGACCGACTCGACCTCGGCGTAGGAGGAGTCCTTGTGGATCGTCGCGCCGACCTCCGGCGGGTCGTAGAAGACGACCTCGCCGAGCGAGTCCTGGGCGTACCAGGTGATCCCGAAGACGGCGTGCTCGTCGCCCTCCAGCCGGGCCCAGTCGTGCTGGTCGTGGTAGCGCAGATCGTCTGGGTAGTCGGCTTCGGACAAGGCTCAGCTCGCTTTCCGGTAGAGGGGTTTGGAAGCTACCCGGGCGGCGCGGCGCTTGCCGCGCACGTCGATCTCCAGCTCGGTCCCCGGCTCGGCCAGGTCGGCGCGGACGTAGGCCATGCCGGCGCCGACCTCGAGCGAGGGCGAGTAGGTGCCGCTGGTGACGACGCCGACCGGCTCGCCGCCGGCCAGCACCGGGTTGCCGTCGCGGGGGATGCCGGCGCCCTCGACAAGGAACGGCGCCAGGCGCTCGGCGGTGCCCTCGGTGCGGGCGATGGCGACGGCCTCGGAGCCGAGGAACCCGGTCGCCTCGGCGCAGCACCAGCCGAGCCCGGCCTCGATCGGGTTGCGCTCGGAGCTGAGCTCGTGGCCGTGCAGGGGGAAGCAGACCTCCAGCCGCAGGGTGTCGCGGGCGCCGAGGCCGCAGGGGACGATGCCGGCGTCGAGCAGCTCGGCCCAGATCGGCGGCGCCACCTCCGGGTCCAGCAGCAGCTCGACCCCGTCCTCGCCGGTGTAGCCGGTGCCGCAGGCGAGCGCCGGGCGGCCGCCGACCCGGACCGCGGCGACCCGCAGCCGCGGCGGCAGCTCGACCCCGAGGGCGCGACCGAGCACGGCCCGTGCGTGCGGGCCCTGCACAGCCAGCATCGCGTAGCGGTCGGCGACGTCGCGGACGATGACGTCGAAGCCGCGGCTCCAGCGGCCGAGCCAGGCGAGGTCGGTCTCGTGGTTGGCGGCGTTGGTGACGATCAGGTAGCGGTCGCCGCCGAGCCGGTAGAGGAAGAGGTCGTCGATGACGCCGCCGGCCTCGTTGCACAGGCACGAGTACTGGGCGCCGCCGACCTCGACCCTGGCGACGTCGTTGGAGAGCGCCAGCTGCAGGAAGTCCAGCGCCCCCGGACCCTCGACCTCGACCTCGCCCATGTGCGAGACGTCGAACATCCCCGCATGCGTCCGCACCGCCGAATGCTCCTCCCGGATCCCCTCGTACTGCACCGGCATCTCCCAACCCGGCAAACGGCACAACCTTCGCCCGACAAGCTCGAACATGCTAGCCCAGACAAGGGCGTTGCGTCTCAGATCACGCTGCACGACCCCAGGCTATTGACGAACCGACGCCGAGGGAGGAGACCTAGTCCTTCAAGAACCCAGGCACATCGATGTCGTCGTCACTGACCCGCAGTTTGCGAATGTCAGTGTCGTCCGCCGCGATCCGCGGCTTCGCCTCATACCGCCGCCTAACCCGCTGCGGCGAGCGCGCAAGCAGCTCGAAGCCCTCGAAGCCGGTGGCGATCACGGTGACCCGGACCTCGTCCTTCATCGACTGGTCGACGACGGAGCCGAAGATGATGTTGGCGTTGTCGTCGGCCTCGGCCTGGACCAGCTGCGCCGCCTCGTTGACCTCGAACAGGCCGAGGTCCTCGGGGCCGGTGATGTTCAGCAGCATCCCGGTCGCGCCCTTGATCGACTCCTCGATCAGCGGCGAGGTGATCGCCGCCTTGGCGGCGTCGAGCGCCCGCGCCTCGCCGGAGGCCGAGCCGACCCCCATCAGGGCCGAGCCGGCGTCGCGCATGATCGTCCGCACGTCGGCGAAGTCGAGGTTGATCAGGCCGGGGATCGTGATCAGGTCGGTGATGCCCTGCACGCCCTGGCGGAGGATGTCGTCGGCCTGGCGGAACGCCTCCAGCACGCTGGTGCGCCGCTCGACCGCCTGCAGCAGCTTCTCGTTGGGGACGATGATCAGGGTGTCGACGTTGTTGCGCAGCTTCTCGATGCCCTCGAGCGCCTGCTGCATCCGCCGTTTGCCCTCGAACTCGAAGGGCTTGGTGACGGCGCCGACCGTGAGGGCGCCGATCTCTTCCTTGGCGATCTCGGCGATCACCGGGGCCGAGCCGGTGCCGGTGCCACCGCCCTCGCCGGCGGTGACGAAGACCATGTCGGCGCCCTTCAGCGCCTCCTTGATCTCGTCGCGGCTCTCCGCCGCGGCGCCCGCCCCGACCTCGGGGTTGCCGCCGGCGCCGAGGCCCCGGGTCAGCTCCTGCCCGATCGAGAGCTTGATGTCGGCGTCGCAGGCCTGCAGGGCCTGGGCGTCGGTGTTGACCGCGACGAACTCGACGCCGCGAATGCCGGCGTCGACCATGCGGCTGACCGCGTTGGTGCCGCCGCCGCCCGCTCCGACGACCTTGATGACCGCGAGGTAAGTGGATTCCATCTCCCGATTTCTTCCTTAGCCGAGCCCGGGGACCTGCCGAGACAGCTGTTGTTTGAGTTGAGCCCTTGTTCTGTCCGAGCCTTCAGCGATGCTCTAGGGTTCGAGCACTTGCATCAGGAGCGGAATTTGCGCTGAACGTAGGGCATTTTCGCTCCTCTGTCAAACGGCCGACAGGCATCGTGCAACCGCAAACTCTCGATGCCAGCTTGAGACTTCATCTAGTCTCACTCTTTGGTCGAGGGTTCAGGGAGGGGGTGGAAGGCTATGCCCAGAGCCACCATAGGCGGGGTGCTGAGGCGCGTGCAGGTCTACATAATCGAGCGCCGTGATCGTCGGGTCGGCGAGCACCGCCGCCGCCGCCCTCCACTTCCGGCGGGCCTGCGAGTAATCGCCGAAGCGCAGTTCGATCCCCGCGGTCGTTTCCACGTCGACCCCGCTTTCGCCGTAGTAGCTGTTCGCCAGGTAGGGGCGCAACGCCGCCGGGGCGGCGCCGAGCACGCGCGCCTGCTGCAGCATCGGGCCGGCCAGCCGGCCGCCCTTCGGCGGTTCACTCAGTGGCAGCTGGGGCAGTTCGGGTTCCCTGGGCAGCGGCCACCAGGGGACGATCGCGCCCCCGGCCGTCACCCCGACGGCGCCTTCGCCGCTGCCGATCGTCGCCGTCGGTTCCGGCACCCGCACACTGGGGGCGAGGGTGGTGTCGCGGATCAGGAAATACCAGACTGCGGCCACCGCGACGACGGCGAGGATGCCCCCCACGAGCAGCCGGCGGCTCACAGCTCCCAGCCGCCGGGCCAGCGCACCTCGCCCAGCACCTGGACCTCCGGCTCCAGCTCGATCCCGAAGCGTTCGTGCACCCGCCGCCTTCCCGCCGCCATCAGCTCCAGCACGTCGGCGGTTGTTGCCTCGCCGGTGTTCTCGACGAAGTTGGCGTGCTTCTCGGAGAAGCGGGCGCCGCCGTGGCGGAGGCCGCGGCAACCGGCGGCGTCGAGCAGCTGGCCGGCCGAGCGGCCGCCGGCGCGCTCGTCCTCGGGGTTCTTGAAGGTCGAGCCGAAGGTCTTGATCCCCGAGGGCTGGGCATCGCGGCGACGCTCGCGCATCGTCGCCAGGGTGGCGCGGATCTCGGCCGGGTCGCCGGGACGCAGGTGGAAGCGAGCGCGAGACACGACCTCGCCCGCGCCCAGGTTCGAGCTCCGGTAGGAGAAGCCGAGCTGGTCGGGCGCTCGCCGCTCGCCGCCGGCGGCGCCGCAGACCTCGACCCAGTCGAGGACCCGGGCCAGCTGGCCGCCGTATGCGTTGGCGTTCATCCGCACCGCGCCGCCCGCGGTGCCGGGGATGTTGATCCCGAACTCGAGCCCGGAGAGACCCCAGCCCGCCGCCTTCGCCGCCGCCGACGGCAGCCGGGCGCCGCCGCCGCAGAGGATGCCCTCGCCGTCGCGCTCGATCGTCGCGAGCTCCCCATCCAGCTTGATCGCAAGTCCGTGGAATCCATCGTCGGCTACGAGCAGGTTCGATCCGGAGCCGACCAGTCCTACCGCCACGCCCTCGTCCTCGGCCCAGCGCAGGAACTCGACCAGCTGCCCTTTGGTGGCCGGGCGACCGAGCCAGTCGGCGGCGCCGCCGGTGCGGATCGTGGTCAGCCGCGACAGCGGCTGACCACGGAGGATCCCGGGCGGCGACGCGCTCACGACTCCTCCTCGACCAGCGACTCGCCCAGCTTGAAGACGTCGCCGGCGCCGATCGTGACCAGGACCCGGTCGCCACCATCCAGTCGCTCGACCAGCGCTCGGCGGGCGGTGTCGGCATCGGGCAGCCACCAGACAGGCCTCCCCCCCATCCGCTCGGCCGCCGCCTGGGCGACCCGCAGGCCGCTGACCCCGGCCAGCTCGCCGACCGGCTGCTCGCGGGCGGGATAGACATCGAGCACCACGACCTCGTCGGCCAGGGCGAGCGCGGCGCCGAACTCCTCCGCCAGCGCCTTGGTCCGCGAGTAGAGGTGGGGCTGGAAGACGGCGAGCAGGTGCGCTGGCCCGAGCTCGCGCAGGGCCGAAAGGGCGGCGCGGACCTCGGTCGGATGGTGGGCGTAGTCGTCGTAGATGCGGGTGGCGCCGCGCGAGCCCTTGAGCTCGAGCCGTCGGCGCACGCCCGGGAAGCTCGCCAGCGCCTCGGCGGCGGCGGCGACATCGAAGCCGGCCAGCTCGATCGCGGCCAGGGCGGCGCGGGCGTTGGCGCGGTTGTGCTCGCCGGGCACCGCCAGCGCCAGCTCGGCGGGACCGGGCGCGCCGGCGTCGAAGCCGAGCACCCGCCCCTCGCCGGCGAGGTCGTCGAGGCTGCCGTCGGCCGGCAGCACCGCCGCCGCGACCGGGGCGAGGAACTGACGGAAGGCGCGGCGCAGCTCCGCCAACGAGCCCCAGCGCGTGTGGTGGTCCATCTCGACGTTGGTGACGACGGCGGTCTCCGGCCGCAGCTCGAGGAAGCTGGCGTCGCTCTCGTCGGCCTCCGCGACGACCCACTCGCCCTCTCCCCAACCGGCGTTGGCGGCGGCGCCATCCTCGCCGACCCCGGGGACCTCGCCGCCGACGAAGAAGGCCGGGTCGGCGCCGATCGCCCGCAGCGCCCAGACCGCCATCGCCGTCGTCGTCGTCTTGCCGTGGGTACCGGCGACGGCGATCAGCCGCTTCTTGGCGCAGAGCTCGGCCAGCAGGGCGCCGCGGTGGATCGGCTCGACGCCGCGCTCGCGGGCCAGCGCCAGCTCCGGGTTGTCGGCGCCGATCGCGGTCGAGACGACGACCTCGGCCTCCTGCGGCAGGTTGGCGGCGTCATGGCCGACGGCGGGATCTAGTCCGGCCCGGCGCAGCCGCTCCATATAAGAGGAGTCGCTGCGGTCGCTGCCGCTGACGGCCGCGCCGAGCCGCGCGCAGACCAGTGCCAGTCCACTCATCCCGGCGCCGCCGATGCCGATGAAGTGGAGCCGGCGCGAGGACCAGTCGCGTTTGGAGTCCGTGTCAGACATTGACAGCCGCCAGAACCTCGTCGGCGATGCGGCGGGCCGCGTCGGGCTTGGCCAGGGAGTGTGAGGCCGCGGCCATCGCCTCCATCCGCGCTCCGTCGCCCAGGATCGCCGCAACCTCAGCCCGCAGCCGCTCGGCCCCGGCCTCGCCGCCGAGCGCCGAGTCCGGCAGCACCGTCGCCGCTCCCGCCCGCTCCATCCAGGCGGCGTTGGCGCTCTGATGGTCGGCGGTCGCGTGGGGGTAGGGGACGAGGATCGCCGGCCGTGCCGCCGCGGTGAGCTCGAAGATCGAGCCGCCCGAGCGCCCGAGGACGAGGTCGCAGGCGGCGAGGACGTCGCCGAGGTCAGGCTCGTAGGCGAGCAGCGTGTAGCGGTCGCGGTGGGAAGCGGCAGCGAGGCGCCGCTCCAGCTCATCGTGGTCGCGCTGGCCGGCCAGGTGGAGGACGTGAAAGCGACGCCCGTCGCGCTCGGCGAAGGCCTCGACCGCGGCGAGGTTGAGCGAGCGAGCGCCCTGGCTGCCGCCCACCACCAAAAGGCAGCGCTCCTCGGCGCCGATGCCGAAGCGCTCGCGGGCGGCGGCGCGGTCGGCTTCGAGTACCGCGGCCGGGATCGGCCGGCCGGTTACCAGATAGGGATCCCCCTGTCGTCCCGCGATCGGGAAGGCGAGGCAGACGCGCCGCGCCCGCCGCGCCAGCAGCCGGTTGGCGAGGCCGAGGTGGCTGTCGGCCTCGGTCAGGACCAGCGGCGTCCTGGTCAGGACCGCGCCCAGGCCAGCGGGCCCGGCGACATATCCACCGCCCCCCATGACGACGTCGGCCCGGCGCCGGCGCAGGGCACCGCGTGCGGCGCCGACCGCGCCCAGCGCCTCGAGCCCGGCCCGTGCCGCGCGCAGGGGATTGCCGCGGTCGATCCCGCGCACCTCGATGAAGTCGATCTCGTAGCCGGCCGCCGGCACCAGCTCGGCCTCGATCTTCTCCCGCGTCCCCAGGAAGGAGACCTCGGCGCCGTTAGCTCGAAGCTCGGCGGCGACCGCCATGGCGGGCACGACGTGCCCCGCCGTTCCCCCGGCCGCCACCACCACTCTTGGCTTTCCTGACACTGCTGGCTCGACTCCTTCCGGCGGCCGGCTTGCGGCCGCCATCGACGACGCGCAGTTTGCCAGCGGCGGAGGATCGCGCCGTTCGGCCGGTCCCGGAGCGGCTGCGCGAGCCGGTCGTGGCGCCGACGGCCTTCGCCGTGCCGCCGCGGGCGACGTTGAGGATCAGGCCGACCGCGAACAGGGTCGCCATCAGGCTGCTGTTGCCGTAGGAGACGAAGGGCAGCGGCACCCCTGTCAGGGGCGCCAGCCCCATCACCGCGAAGAGGTTGATCGTGGCCTGGATCAGGACCAGCGAGGTCAGGCCGGCGACCAGCAGCTTGCCGTACTTGTCCTTCGCCCTCTGGGCGACTTTGAGGCCGGCGTAGCCGAACATCGCGAAGAGGCCGACGACGCCGACGATCCCGATCATGCCGAGCTCCTCGCCGATCACCGCCGAGATCATGTCGGTGTGGGCCTCGGGCAGGTAGAAGGCCTTCTGCACGCCGTTGCCGATCCCGACCCCGAAGATGCCGCCGGAGCCGAGCGCGATCTTCGCCTGAGCCGCCTGGAAGCCGGCGCCTTCGGCGGAGGCGCCGGGGTTGAGGAACCCGGTCAGCCGGGCCATCCGGTAGGGCTCGACGATCGTCATCAACAGGGCCGCGGCGCCGATGCAGAGGGCGATCAGACCGAGGTCGCGGGGGCGGGCGCCGGCGGCGATCAGGGTGGCGCCGGCGGCGAAGGCGACGACCATCGTCGTCCCCATGTCGGGCTCGATCAGGATCAGCAGGCAGGCCGCGCCGACGACCAGGAGGTACGGGCCGAGGCCCTTGATCGAGCGCACCATCTTCGGTTTGCGGGCCAGCAGGTCGGCGCCGTAGAGGATCAGCGCCACCTTGGCGATCTCCGAGGGCTGCAGCTGCAGGAAGCTCGGGCCGATCCAGCGGCTGGCGCCGTTGACGCTCGAGCCGGCGCCCATCACCGCGACCAGCAGGAACAGCGAGCCGCCGAGGATCAGCGGCGTCAGGCGCCGGACCAGGACCAGCTGGTTGCGGGCGGCGAGGTGCATGATCACGAGGCCGACGGCGCCGAACATCAGCGTCCGCTTCAGGTAGAAGGCGCTGTTGGAGAGGCCGCCGTTCTGCAGGACCTGGGTCGTCGAGCTGGCCGAGAAGACCATCACCGCCCCCAGCGCCAGCAGGCACAGGGTCGCGGTCAGCAGCATGTTGTACTCGGGCGAGACGACTGCCCGGCGCGAGCGCTTCTTCGCCTTTCCCACCGACTTGCTGGGCCGGCCGAAGCGGCCGAGGGCCAGGGCGAAATCGCTCATCAGGGAGGGGTTCGACAGCGGCCCTCCCAGCCCTTCCCGCGGTCGCGAATCGAGCCGCCCTAGCGGCCGATGCTCTGCTGGTACAGGGTGAAGCCGATCCCCGAGCAGACGGCGGCGATGATCCAGAAGCGGAGCATGATCTTGGTCTCCGACCAGGCCATCATCTCGAAGTGATGGTGCAGCGGCGCCATCAAGCAGGACGCGGCGACGAAAGGTCTTGAAGGAGAAGACCTGGATCGCCACCGAGAGCGCCTCGATCACGAAGATGCCGCCGATGATGATCAGCAGCACCTCGGTCTGGGTCATCACCGCCAGGGCGCCGATCGCCCCGCCCAGGCCCAGCGAGCCGGTGTCCCCCATGAAGATCGAGGCCGGGAAGGCGTTGAACCAGAGGAAGCCGATGCAGCCGCCGACCAGACAGGCGGAGAGCAGGGCCAGGTTCTGCTGCTGGTTGGCGACGAAGGCGATCGCCGTGTAGGCGAGCAGGACGATCGCGCAGGAGCCGGCGGCGAGGCCGTCGAGGCCGTCGGTCAGGTTGACGCCGTTGCTGGTGCCGGCGATCACGAGGAAGACGAGGACGAAGTAGAGGACCGGGCCGAGGTTGATGCTGCCCTCGCCGATGCGGAAGTAGAGGATCGGTTCCAGCCCGACCTCGTGGCGGGCCACCCACCACAGGCCCAGCGCCAGGATCAGCTGGCCGAGCAGCTTCCAGCGTCCCGAGAGGCCGAGCGAGCGGCGTTTGACGATCTTGATGTAGTCGTCGGCGAAACCGAGCGCGGCGCAGCCGAGGGCGACGCCGAAGACGGCGAGGCTCTGCGCGTCGCGGTCGGAGAGGACGAGGAAGGGGACGCAGATCGCGGCGAAGATGATCAGGCCTCCCATCGTCGGCGTGCCGGCCTTGGCGTGGTGCTCCTGCGGACCGTCCTCGCGGATGTGCTGCCCGAACTCCCGCACCCGCAGGTACTCGATGAACTTGGGGCCGAGGAAGATGCAGATCAGCATCGCCGCCATCCCGGCGATCAGCACTTCGCCCATCAGACCAGCTCCGCCAGCTCGGCGGCGACGGCCTCGAGGCCGGCCGAGCGTGAGCCCTTGACGAGCACGGCGTCGCCCGGCTGCAGCCGCGCCGCCAGCAGCTCGGCCGCCTCGACGGGGTCGGCGACCAGCTCGTCGGGCCCGTAGTCGCGGGCGGGCAGGCCGACGCCGAAGAGCAGGTCGATCCCGGCCGCGCGCGCGTGCTCGCCGACCTCGCGGTGGAACTCGGGCGCGCCGGGGCCGAGCTCGCCCATCTCGCCCAGCACGGCGATCGTGCGCGGCGCCGCCAGGGTCGCGAGGTGGTCGAGCGCCGCTCGCATCGACACCGGGTTGGCGTTGTAGCAGTCGTTCACGAGAACGATTCCGGCGTCGAGCTCGATTCGCTCACCGCGGAAGCGGGAGAATCCTATGCTCGCAGCGCGGTCGGCCATCTCGGCGAGCGGCGCCCCGAGGGCGACGCCGGCGGCGACGGCGGCCAGGGCGTTGTTGAGGTTGTGGGCCTCGGCGAAGGGGAGGTGGAAGCGCTGGCTGCCCGCCGGGGTGGCGATCAGGGCCTCGGTGACGCCCTCGGCCACCCTCGCCTCGGTCGCCTCGACGTCGCCGCCGGGTCCGAAGCGGAGCAGGCGCGGCGCCCGCCCCAGGTGCGCCTCCAGCTCCCCGGCCGCAACCGGCACCACCGCGACCCCGTCCGGCGGCAGCGCGTCGAGCACCTCGGCCTTGGCGGCTGCGATCGCCTCGACCGAGCCCAGCAGCTCGACGTGGACCGGGCCGACGTTGGTGATCACCGCCACCTCCGGCTCGGCGATCGCCGCCAGCTCGGCGATCTGCCCGCGCCCGCGCATCGCCATCTCCAGCACCAGCAGGTCGGTCTCCGGGGGCGCTTCGAGCACGGTCAGCGGCAGCCCGATCTCGGTGTTGAGGTTCTCGCGGTTGGCGTGGACGCTGCCGGGCAGGAGCGCCCGGGCGATGTCCTTGACCGAGGTCTTGCCGACCGAGCCGGTGACGCCGACCACGCGCGCGCCCAGGGCCAGGCGCCAGGCGCGAGCGAGGGCCTGCAGCGCCGCGAGCGGGTCGGCGACGGAGAAGACCCAGGCGCCGCCGAGGCCGGCGGCGTGCTCGGGGTCGACGACCGCCCCCCAGGCCCCGGCGGCGATCGCCTCCGCCGCGAACTCGCCGCCGTTGCGGTTGGCGCCGTGCAAACCGAAGAAGAGGTCGCCGGGAGTGCTGGCGGAGGAGTCGATCGTCGCCCGCGCCGGCGACTCGGGCTCACCCTCGGCCACCACCTCGGCCCCCAGCGCCGCCGCGATCTCCGCCGCCGTCAGCCTCACGCCGGGCTGCCCAGCTTCCGCAGCTCCTCGCGGGCGACGTCGCGGTCGTCGAAGGGGACCCTGCGGCCGCTCTCGAACTCCTGCCCCTGCTCATGCCCCTTGCCGGCGATAACGACTGTGTCGCCCGGCTCGGCCCGGCCCAGGGCAAGCGCGATCGCGGCGCGGCGGTCGACCTCGACCTCGACCTCGGCGCCGCCGCCGGCCCCGGCAACGACTTCGGCGACGATCGCCTCCGGGTCCTCGGAGCGCGGGTTGTCGGAGGTGACCACGGCCAGGTCGGAGAGTTCCGCCCCGGCCCGGCCCATCTTCGGCCGCTTGTCGCGGTCGCGGTCGCCGCCGGCGCCGAAGACCGAGATCAGCCGCCCGCCGGTCAGCCGCCGCGCCGCCCGCAGCGCGTTCTGCAGCGAGTCCGGCGTGTGCGCGTAGTCGACCAGGACCGCGAACCCCTGCCCCTCGTCGATCGGCTCGAACCGCCCCGGCACCCGCGCCGCCCGCGCCAGCCCAGCAGCCGCGGTCTCCGCCTCGACCCCCAACGCCTCCGCGGCCGCGAACGCCCCCAGCGCATTGGCCACGTTGAAATGCCCGGGCAGCCCCGTCCGCACCCCAACCTCCCCGCCGACGGGCCGACTTCGGGACCCATGGTCCCGTTTTCGGCCCACCGACCCCCGGTCCGGCAGGGCGATGGTGAATTGGGCGCCGTTGGCGTCGAAGCTGACGTCGCGGGCGCTGTAGTCGGCCTCGGCGCCCTCGGCGGAGAAGGTGACGCACTCGAATTCGCCGGCGAGGCGGCGGCCGTAGGGGTCGTCGACGTTGACGATCACCGTCCCCGGGCCCAGGCTGGCGAACAGCCTACGCTTGGCGAGGAAGTAATCCTCCATGTCGGCGTGGAAGTCGAGGTGGTCCTGGGTGAGGTTGGTGAACAGCGCCACCTCGAAGTGGATCGCGTCGGCCCGGTGCAGCGACATCGCGTGCGAGGACACCTCCATCGCGCAGGCCCTGTCCCCTCCCTCCAGCATCCGCCGGAACGTCGCCTGCAGCTCGATCGCCTCCGGCGTCGTCCGCTCGACGCTCTCCTCGACCCCGCCGACGACCTGCTTCACCGTCCCCAGCAAGCCACACGAGACCCCGGCCCCCTCCAGGGTCTCCCGAATCAAGAACGCCGTGGTCGTCTTCCCATTGGTCCCGGTAACCCCCACGACCCGCAGCTCCGCGGTCGGATCCCCAAAGAACCGAGCCGCCACCGGCGCCATAGCCGCCCGCGCATCCCCCACCACCACCTGCGGAACCCCAACCTCCAACTCCCGCTCGACGACCAGCGCCACCGCCCCGGCCTCAACCACAGCGGCGGCAAACCCATGCCCATCGACCTTCTCCCCGGGAACGCAGAAAAACAGCCCCCCCGGCCCAACTTTCCGGCTGTCGTAAGCCAACCCAGCAATCTCGACGGTCCCGTCTCCGACGATCCGCTCCACATCAGCTCCCGCGACAAGCTCAGCCAGCCTCATGTGCCCGCGATTCTAGGTAGAGCGCCGGGTGCCCCTCTCCCAGAGGCTCAAGCGGCAACGCTGGAACCCGGCAATACGACCCAGCTGCGCAACGGCCTCTGGGAGAGGGGCACCCGGCGCTCCCCACCTCTATTCAGGAGCCACCCCGAGGTACGGCAGAGCGAACGCCGCGATCTTGCCAAACGCCGGCGCCGCCACCGACCCCCCGTAGATTTCCCCCTGCGGCTGGTCGACGATCACCGCCGCCAGGAGCTTCGGGTCCTGCGCCGGCGCGAACCCGATGAAGGACGCCACGAATTTCGTTTCCGAGTAGGTCCCGTTTTCCGCCACCTGCGCGGTACCCGTCTTTCCCGCCAGCGTGTAGCCGGGAACGCTCACCTCGGAGGCGGTCCCACCCGCGGCCAGCACCCCCTTGAGCATTTCCCGCACCTGCGCCGCCACCGCGGCCTTGATCACCCGATGCCCCTTCGGCTCGTGGACCTGGCGTTCGCCGACCCGCTCGATCAGCTGCGGCTGCCTGAGGATGCCGCCGTCGGCGATCGCCGTGTAGCCGGCGACCATCTGCATCGGCGTCACCGCCTGCCCCTGGCCGATCGGCAGGTTCCCCATCGAGGAGCCGGAGTATTCGTCCAGCTTGGGGACGATCCCACTTTCCTCGCCGGGGAACTGGACGCCGGTCTTGCGACCGAAGCCGAAGCGGGAGATCCACTTGCTGAATCTTTCGGCGCCGAGCTCGAGCCCGATCGTCACCGCGCCGACGTTCGAGGAGCGGGCGAGGATCTGGGCGACGCTCATCGTTTCGGTCCCTCGCGGCTCGGCGTCTTCGATCGTCCTGTCCGCGACCTGGATGCTGGGCGGCAGCGTGAAGGTCGTTTCCGGCGTCACCAGCTTTTCTTCCAGCGCCGCCGAGACGGTGAAGGCCTTGAAGGTCGAGCCCGGTTCGTAGTTGAACCCGGTCGCCCGGTTCATCAGGTCTTCGCGGCTGGCGCCGGCGAGGTCGTTGGGGTTGATCGGCGGCCAGTTCGCCATCGCCAGGATCTGCGAGCTGCGCGGGTCGACGACGATCGCCGTCGCCCCCTTCGGCGAGTAGGTTTCGCCCACTTCCGCGAGCACCTGTTCGGTCTTCTGCTGGACCAGCGGGTCGAGCGTGAGCTGGATGTCTTCGCCGTCGCTCGCTTCCTTCACCGTTTCCAGCCGGATCGGGTCGCCGAGCGCGTCGCGGACGATGCGCCGTTCGCCGTCGCTGCCGGCGAGAACCGATTCCTCGCCGGCCTCGAGCCCGATCAGGCCCTGGTTTTCGGAGCCGACGGCGCCGATCACCTGCCCCGCCATTTCGCCCTGCGGATAGGTCCGGCGGCTGTCGGGCAGCTCGCCGATCCCTTCCAGCTTCAACCGTTCGACCCTGGCCGCGTCGGCGAGGCTGACTTTGTGGGCGACGTAGGAGAAGCCGGAGTTGGCGGTCAGGCTTTCCAGCACTTCGCCCTTCTTCAGTTCGAGGATCTGGGCCAGCTTCGCCGCCGCCAGCGGCGGGTTCTTCACCTGGTAGGGCGTGGCGTAGATCGTCGCCGCGTCCTCGGAGGCGGCGAGCTCGTTGCCGCGGCGGTCGAGCAGGCTGCCGCGCAGCCCCGGCACCGTCACCGTCTCGGTCTGCTGGGAGATCGCCTCGGAGGCGAGCTGGGCGCCCTGCACCCCCTGCAGCCAGAAAGCGCGGCCGATGATGACGAGGAAACAGAGCAGGAAGCCAGCGGAGAGAAGCCCGATCCGGCGCTCGATCAAGCGCATCGGCGGCGGTCCCTACCCCGGGCTCGCGGCGGCGAGGCGCTGCGCCGCCGTCGCCACATCATTGGGACCGGCGTTGGTGAAGTGGATTTCCGCGCTGGACGGCATCGAGAGGCCGAGCGAGCCGGCGGCGGCGCGGGTGCGGCCGATCCCCTCGAGCCGGGCGGCGCGGCCGCCGAGGACCGAGTTCTCCTGGTCCAGGGTGGTGATCTGGGCGTCGATCTTGCCCGAGGAGGCGGCGAAGCTGAGGGTGATCACGTTGAGGGCGACGATCCCGGCCAGCAGCACCCCGAGCACCGCGATCCAGGCGCGGCCGCGGGTCATCCGCACCATCAACCCCGAGTCCGGCAGCTGGCCGACGGCGACGGCGGTGCGGCCGGCGAGCGGGATCAGCTGACCGCCGACGGCCCGCTTCGTCCTCGGTTTGGCGCGGCGCGCCGGCGCGGCCTTCCTGCCCGGCGGCGACGTCCGCGACGGGCCCGGCGCCGGGGCGGTCCTGTGTTTGGGGGCGGCGACGGCCATCAGACGGCCTCCTCCAGCGGCGTGCCGGCGTCGACCTTGAGGGCGACGCGCAGGTGGGCCGAACGCGAGCGCGGGTTGGCCTCGACCTCGGCCGGGCCGGGCGAGAGCGCGCGGCGGGTCAGCAGCTCCGCCTCGGGCTCGTGGCCGCAGACGCAGACCGGCAGCTCGGGCGGGCAGACGCAGCCGCGCGCTTTCTCGGCCAGGAACCGCTTCACCGGCCGGTCCTCGAGCGAGTGGAAGGCGATCGCGCCGAAGCGGCCGCCGACCGGGAGCAGGTCCCAGGCCAGCGGCAGCGCCCGCTCGAGCGAGTCGAGCTCGCCGTTGACGGCGATCCGGATCGCCTGGAAGCTGCGCTTGGCGGGATGGCCGCCGCCGAAGCGGGCGGCGGTCGGCATCCCCGCCTTGATCGCCGCGACCAGCTCGGAGGTGGTGGCAAGCGGGCGGCGGCGGACGATCTCGCGGGCGATCCCGCCGGCGTAGCGCTCCTCGCCGAACCGGCGCAGGATCTGCGAGATCCGCGCCTCCGGCCACTCGTTGACGAGCTGTGCGGCGGTGATCTCCTGGCGCGTGTCCATCCGCATGTCGAGCGGCGCGTCGTAGGCGTAGGAGAAGCCCCGCTCCCAGGCGTCGACCTGCATCGAGGACATTCCGAGGTCTACATAAATCATCTCTGGGCGGATGCCTTCGCCGCGCAGGGTGCCGAGACCTTCCGCGAAGTCGACGTTGAGGAAGCGCGTCCGGCACGGCGCCTCGATCGCGAACTCGGCGAAGCGGGCGGCGGCGGCGGGGTCGCGGTCGATCGCGATCAGGGTCCCGGCCGGGCCGAGCTGGGCGGCGATCGCCCGCGCGTGCCCGCCGCCCCCGAAGGTGCAGTCGACCGCCGTCTGCCCCGGCTCGGGGGCGAGCAGCGACGTCAGCTCGGCCGCCATCACCGGCTCGTGGCTCATCGCCTCGAGGTCGAGCGGCCCGCTGCCCACGACGCTCGTGAGCTTCGGCCCCGTCGACGGGTGGTTGTGGTGGGCGTAGGTGCGGGCGGCATGCAGTCTCATGATCACGCGGTTCCGGCGCTGGCGAGACCCTCGGCGATCTCGGGCGCGGCGGCGTCGAGCTCGGACTCCTGCTTGGCCCAGGCGTCGGCGTTCCAGATCTCCAGGTACTCCCCCGCCCCGATCACGACGCAGTTGCCGTCGAGGCCGGCGTGCTCGATCAGCGGCTTGGGCACGCGGATGCGCCCCGCGGAGTCGAGCTTCTCGTCGAAGGAGCCGCCGTGGAAGCGGCGGCGCAGCTGGCGCGCGTCGCTCCCGAAGGGGCTGTGCGGCGAGAGGAAGCGGTCGGAGAGCTGCTCGAACTCAGGCGTAGTGTGCACCCAGACGCAGGGGTCGAAGCCCTTGGAGAGAACGATGCCGTCGGAGAGCGAGGCGCGGAACCGCGAGGGAACCGTGAGTCGATCCTTGGAATCGAGGCTGTGCTCGTAGAGACCCCGAAATGCCACCTCGGCGAGTCCTTTCTGAGCGGGAGGGCCGGAAAGAGTTGGGACCGGAGTGATGAGGTGGGAGGAGCCTCACCACCCCGGTCCTGGGCTTCAACTCGAGCGCCACAATAACCCACACTCCCCCACTTTGCAACACGACCTTCCCCTGCAACCCCCTTTGCATCCGCCGGCGGCAGCTAGGTTCAACCCGTGAGCCCGCCCGACGAAGCCGGCGCCGCGGCCGCGGCCGCGGCCGCCCCGGACGACGCCAACGACCTGCGCGGTTTCCACTTCAAGCGGCTGCTGCGCAAGCCGCTGACCCTGATCCTGATCGGGGCCTTCGCGCTGATCGCCGGCGGCGTCCTCGGCGCGGCGATCGGGCCGGCCGTCGGCGGCGGCGCCTTCGTCGTCGCCCTCCTGGCCGGCGTCGTGGTCGTCTTCGCGATCGCCGACTCGCAGGCCGAGGAGGCCTTCTTCCAGTCCTACGCGAAGCAGCACGGGCTCGAGCTCGGTGGCCGCTCGCCGCTGCCGGCGACGACACCGCTCCTGCGCAAGGGCGACGACCGCTACGCCGAGCGCACCCTCTCCGGCGTCCTCGCCGAGGGCATCGAAGGCATCCTCGCTCTATATACGTACGAGGACGAGACGACCGACGGCGAGGGCAACAGCGAGACCAACTACTACCGCTACACGGTCGGCCTGGTCCCGGTCCCCGAGTGCGTGCCGTTAGTGCCCGAGCTCTACTGCCAGCGCAAGTTCGGCCTCCACTCCCTGGAGAAGCTCGAGGACGCCTTCCGCCGCTCCAAAGAGCGGGTCGAGCTGGAGAGCGAGGCGCTCGACGAGAAGTACGAGATCTTCTCCGGCAAGGGCCAGGACGCCAGCTGGCTGCGCCAGCTCTTCGCCCCCACCTTCATCGTCTGGCTGACCGAATCGGCGCCGAAGAAGTTCGCCTTCGAGCTGGTCGACGGCAGCCTCTGCTGCTACGTCAGCGGCCACGAGGAGAAGGCCGAGGAGCTGGATGAGCTCTGCGCCGCCACCGCCACCGTCGCCAGGCGCCTGCGCGAGGAGTCCACGGAGTAGAGCGGGTCAGAACCCCGAGAGCAGAGAACCCGCGTTGGCGATCAGGCCGGCGGCGATCATCAGCAGGACCGAGGGGACGAGGACGAGGGCGACGACGAGCTGGATCTTCGGCGCGGCACGGGCGGCGCGCTCCTCGACCGTGCGGCGGCCGTCGCGGCGCAGGGCGCTGGCCTGGCGGCGCAGCTGGTCGGCCAGCGGCGAGCCGAAGCGGCGCGAGCGCTCGATCGCGGCGACCAACGTCGCCAGCTCGCTGCCCGGGACGCGGGCGCGCAGGGAGCGCAGGGCGGCGCCGAGCGGCACGCCGCAGGAGAGCTCGGCCACGGTCAGCCGCAGCTCCTCCGCCAGCGGCCCCTCCCCCGCCCGCGCCAGCTGATCGAGCCCGGCCGCCGGACCGCGGCCGGAGGCGGCGCTGACCGCGAGCAGGTCGAGGGCGTCGGGCAGCGCGCCCAGCAGGCGGCGCCGGCGCCGGCGCGCCTCTCGCTCCAGCAGCGCGTCGGGGAGGAGGAAGCCCGCCGCCGGCATCGCGATCGCCACCAGCAGCGCCGTCCTGCCCGGCGCCGCCGGCGCCGCGAGGAGGCCGGCGAGGGCGCCGCAGGCGGCGCCGGCGAGCTTCGCCGCCAGCACCGCGGCGAGGGGAAGGCGCGACTCCAGGCCGGAGCGCCGCAGCCGCTGCGGCAACCCGAGGCGCAGCGCCGCCCCGGCCGAGCGGCTGCGCAGGCCGAACGGCAGCGCCGGCAGCTCACGGCCGGCGCGGTCGGCGAGCAGCTCGCGGGCGGCGGCGCAGCCGAGCAGGACAGCGAGCGCCGCCAGTAATCCGGCCGCGCTCACTCGACCACCCGCGAGAAGCGTTTGATCGCGACGAAGCCGGCGAGCTGGAGCGCGGCGGCGAGCGCCAGCAGCACGGCGGCGGGCGCCGAGCCCAGCAGCTTGGCGATGAAGCCCGGCTGGATCAGCTCGGCGAAGAGGGCGCCGCCGGTCGGCATCGCCACCACCAGAAGGCCGGTGAAGCGGGCCTGCGCCGTCGCCGAGCGGGCGTCTTCGGCAACCCGGTCGCGCTCCGCCGCGCCGGCGGCGAAGCGGCGCAGCAGCCCGGCCAGGTCGCCGCCGGCGAGCCGCTGGCTGAGCAATGCGGCGGCGAAGGCGTCGACCCGCTCCGAGCGCATTCTCCGCCGCCAGGCCGCGACCGCCTCGGTCGTCGCCGCCCCGAGGTCGAGCTCGGCGCCGAGCCGCGCCAGCTCGGCGGCGGGCGGACCGTCGAGCGAGCCGGCGGCAGCCGGCAGCGAGGCGCGCAGCGAACGGCCGGCACTGAGCGAGTCGGCGACCGCCGTCGCCACTTCCGGCAGCGAGCGCTCGACCGCCGCCCGGTAGCGGCGCCGGCGGTGGGAGATCGCCCAGCCGACGAGCGCCGGACCGGCGACCGAGAGGGGCAGCGCCAGCGCCGGGCCGGCCAGCAGCCAGCCGCCGAGGACCGCCGCGCCCGCCCCCAGGGCGGCGAGCCGGCGCCGCTCGACGGTCGAGGGCGCGTAGCCCTCGCGCCCGACCCGCCGCAACGGCTCCAGCGCCAGCCGCAGCCAGCGCGCCGCGGCCGGGCTCGCCAGCACCGCCTCGCGCGCTGCCAGCGCCAGCAGCCCCCCGGCCGCGGCGCCGGCCAGCGTCGGGACCAGCCCGGAGGCGCTCACGCAGCCCCGGCCGCGTCCAGCGTCCGCACCGCGGTCGTGCCGGCGGCGCGCACGACTTCGGCGATCTCGGTGACCACACGGGCGCCGTCGGCGCGGCGATCGAGGTGGACGACCAGGTCGATCCCCCGCTGCACCTGCTCCGCCACCGCCGCGTGCGGCAGCCCGACGCCGGCCATCAGCGCCAGCGTCTCCAACCGGCTCAGCGCGTCGGCGGGCGAGTTCGCGTGCACGGTCGAGAGGGCGCCGTCGTGGCCGGTGTTGAGGGCGCTGAGGAGATCGAGCGCCTCCTGGCCGCGAACCTCGCCGATCACGATCCGGTCCGGACGCATTCGCAGGGCGTTGCGCAGCAGGTCGCGGATCGTCACCTCGCCGCGGCCCTCGACTCCGGCGGGGCGGCTCTCCAGCCGCACCACGTGCGGCTGCTGCAGCCGCAGCTCCGCCGCGTCCTCGATCGTCACCACCCGCTCGCCGGCGGCGATGAAGCTGGAGAGCGCGTTCAGCAGGGTCGTCTTGCCGGAGCCGGTGCCACCGCTGACGAGGATGCTGCGCCGCCCCGCCACCGCCGACTCCAGCGCCTGCCGCTGGGCGGCGGTGATCGTGCCGAGCGCGACCAGCTCGGCCGGGCCGGGGCGGTGGGCGCCGAAGCGCCGGATCGAGACCAGCGGCCCGTCGATCGCCAGCGGCGGGATAACCACGTTGACCCGCGAGCCGTCGGCGAGGCGGGCGTCGACCATCGGGCTGAGCTCGTCGACCCGCCGCCCCAGCGGCGCCAGGATCCGCTCGATCGCGTTGCGCAGCTCCTCCTCGTCGGCGAAGGCGACGTCGGTGGCCTCGATCCGCCCGGCCCGCTCGACGTAGACGGTGCCGGGGCCGTTGACCATCACCTCCTCGACCTCGGCGTCGGCGAGCAGGGCCTCGAGCGGGCCGAGGCCGACGCTGTCGCGGACGATCCGCGCCGCGATCTCCTCGCGATCGGCGGCGCCGAGCAGGACCGCCTCCTCGTCGACCAGCTCGCGCACGGCCTCGGCCAGATCCCCGCCCGCCTCCTCACCCCTCGCCGCCTCGGAGCGCCGGCGCTCGACCAGGCGGCCGCGCAGCTGCCGCGCCAGCTCGGCGACGTTGCGCTCGCGCCCGGCCACGGCTCAGCCCCTCGCCAGCAGGGTCACCTGGCGGGCGAAGCTCTCGGCGGCGATCAGCCGCAGGGCCTGAGGACGGGTCAACCCGAGGGTCGCCGAGGCGACGCCTTCGGTCTCGGCGCCTTCGGCGGCGGGGGCGAGCGCCAGCAGCGGCACCGCCGCGGCGGCGATGTAGGTATGGCCGGAGCCGGAGCCGCTCGGTTCGGTCGTGACCACGACGTCCACCCGCTCGCCGGCGGGACGCGAGCCGGACAGCAGCAGCGCCTGGGCGCCGCTGACGGCGATCTCGACCGGGTGGCGACCGTGCCCGAGACCCAGGCTGGCAGCGCCGTCCGCGCGCGGCGGCCGCAGCTGGGACGCCAGCAGGTAGGAACCGCTCGGGATCGCCGCCGCCGGCACCAGGCCGATCGCTTCGGCCGGGTCCGCGAGCGCGCCCGGCGGCACGAAGCGCGCCGGGATCCGCCGCAGCTCCAGGGAATCGCCGGCCTGGGACGGGTCGATCGCGCGGCCCGGCTTCAGCGGGGCGGTGGCGACCACCACCGGCCGCAGCGCGCCGTAGCCGTTGGCGACGCGGGCGCCGTAGCCGTTGGCGATCGCCGCGGCGACGGCGGCGGCGATCAGGGCGGCGAGCACGAAGGCGAGCGACCTCCCCCTGCGGCTCACGCGACCGCTCCGGCTCCACCGCGGAGCGGCAACTCGATCGCCGCTTCCGTCCCCGCCCCGGAGGAGCGAAGGCGGAAGTCGCCACCGTGGGCGGCGGCGATGCGCCGCACCACCCGCAGCCCGTGGCCGTGCAGCCGGCGGCCCGAGAGCCGGGCGACCAGCTCCGCCGGGCTCTCGCGCCGCGACTCCGGCCGTGACCCGCGGCCGGAGTCGATCACGGCGACGCGGAGCCGGCCCTCGCGGGCGCGGGCCTCGACGACGATCTCCGGCCCGCCGTGCTCGATCGCATTGACGATCAGGTTGTCGAGGGCCTGGGCGATCTCGCAGCGCTCGCCGACGATCGTCGCCTCGCCCGCCTCCCAGCGCAGCGCCAGCGAGCCGCCGGCGAGGGAGGCCGGGGCGCGCCAGCGGGCGACGGCCGACTCCAGCAGCGGCCGAGCGAGGATCGGCGCCCGCACCCCGGCGGCCGTGCCGCCGTTGATCTCGCGCTCCAGCCGCTCCAGCGCGGTGGCGGCCATCTGCAGCGAGGACTCGAGGCTGGTCGAGCGGCCGGGGCTCGCTCCCGGCACCGCCAGCGCCAGGGCCTGAAGCGGCCGGCGCAACTCGTGCAGGGCCTCGTTGAGGGCCGAGCGGCGGCGGCCGGCGTAGAGGCCCCGCCCCGCCGCCCCCGCCGCCAGCGAGGCGCCGAGCGGCCAGGCCGCCGCCAGCTGCGCCAGCTCCACGGTCACGACGGCCCCGCCCCGCTGATCCAGATCGCCATGGCCCGCTAAGACCCGACGGCGGCGATCTCTCCCCCCTCGGCGGCGGCGGCAGCACCACGAAGAAGCGCACCCGCCGTCCCAAAGCGGTCTCGGCCAGGCGCCTCGGGCCGGCGGGTGCGCCTGAATTAGACCAACTTAGCGCTAAGCCTGGTTTCCGCATTCAACGAAATCGTCCCAATCGCCGGACGCCACTTTGGATTTTTCGCATTGGAAAAGGCTCTCAACCGTGGAAACGGCGGAGCGCTTTGGGATACTCGATCCAGAAACCGGGATGGGAAACCATCCCGAGCGCCACCGTCCCGGCCCCCAAATCGATCGGAGATATTCCCCGTGGCACAGACTCGAACGTCACCCGACGGCATCACCCAGCAGCTCGCCAAGGCCCTCGCCCATCCGCTCCGCGTGCGGATCCTCACCTCCCTGCACAAGGGGATCTCCAGCCCCAACCAGCTCTCCCAGGAACTCGGCGAGCCGCTCGGCAACGTCAGCTACCACGTCAAAACGCTGCTCGAGTACGACTGCGTCGAACTGGTCAAAACCGAGCCGCGACGGGGCGCTGTCGAGCACTTCTACCGCGCCACCGAGCGGGCTTTCTTCAGCGCCAGCGACTGGGAGAAGATCCCGGCCTCGGCGCGCAAGGGCATCTGTGGCTCGATCCTCGAGATGGTCGGACAGGACGCCACCGAGGCCCTGATGGCGGGCAGCATCGACAAGCGCAAGGACTCCCACGTCAGCCGCACGCCGCTGGTCCTCGACGAGCGGGGCTGGACCGACGTCACCTCGCTGCTCGCCGACACCCTCGACCGGGCGATCGAGATCCAGGAGGAATCCGCGACCCGCCTCAGCGAGGAGAAGTCCGACCCGGTCGCCACCAAACTGGCGATCCTCCACTTCGAGTCGCCGGAGGCCGAGGCCAGCGCCAAGAAGTAGCGCCAACCGGACGCCGTGAAGTCGGCTCAGCCGTCGATCAGGCGGTAGCCGATGCCCCAGCAGTTGACGATGTAGCGGCTGTGGTCGGGGTCTAGTTTGCGGCGCAGGCGGCTGGCGTGGGAGTCGAGGGTGCGGGTGCGGCCGGGGTTGCGGTAGGCCCAGACTTCGTTCAGCAGCTCCTCCTTGGCGAAGACCCGGGTCGGGTCGCTGGCGAGCAGGCGCAGGAGGGTGAACTCTTTCTTTGAGAGCGGCACCTCGCGCTCGCCGACCCAGACCTTGCGGCGGAGGGGGTCGACGACGAGATCGCCGACCCGGATCGGGCCCTCGCGGCGGGCGGCGCGGCGGCGCAGGACGGCGCCGATGCGGGCGCGCAGCTCTTCGAAGTTGAAGGGCTTGGTCAGATAGTCGTCGGCGCCGGCGGTGAGGCCGCGGACGCGGTCGGTCTGGGCGCCGCGGCCGCTGAGGACGATCACCGGCAGCTCTGGGTCGAAACGGGACTCGACCCCGTCGGCCTCGCGGATCTCGCGCAGCACGTCGAGACCGGAGGCGTCGGGGAGGGAGATATCGAGGAGGAGCAGGTCGGGCTGGTTGTAGCGGCAGAGCCGTAGGGCGTCGGAGGCGCTCGGCGCCGGCAGCACCCCGAAGCGGTCGGCCACCAGGTGGTCGCAGAGCAGGTCGAGCGTCACCGTGTCGTCCTCGCAGACGACGACGCTGGCGATCTCCTCTCGCTGCGGCAACATGGCGGCTCTAAGGAGCGAACGGCGCAAACTCTCCCCCCTGCCGGGAGGGAATCTCGAGGACGGCGGCGGCGCCGCGGCGCCAGGCCAGGCGGCGCGGCGGCACCCGCGGCAGCACGGCCAGCGTCCGCCCCCCGCGGTCGAGGAAGTAGAGGTCCAGCTCGAACCGCATGCCGAAGGTGTGGACGCTGGCACAGCACGGAATCAGCAGGCCGGCGCCGGCGTCGGCGCGGTCGAGGCCGGCGAGGCCGAGGAGGCGGCTGCGGGGGCCGCTGGCCACCGGCACCACCCGGCCCTGGGCCAGGCGCCGCGGCAACGACTCGAACCGGTTGGCGCTGCGTCCGCCCGTCATGACCGCGCCAAGTCCCCGGCCGCCGCCGACTCTCCCCCGCCGCCCCGGCCGCCGTCTACGCTCTCGGCGATGACCGCCAAGCCCAGGGTCGCGATCTTCGGCCCCAGCCCGCTGCTCTCGATCACGATCGAGTCACTGACCGCGGATGGCGGCGACGATATCCACGTCCACGCCGCCGGGCAGGGCGTCTGGGTGGCGCGGATGGCGGCCGAGCTCGGCGCCGACCCGGTCCTCTGCGGCTTCTGCGGCGGCGAGTCGGGGATCGCCTTGCGGCGCCTGCTGGAGCAGCTGCCGGCCGAGCTGCGCCTGGTCGAGACCAGGGAGGGCAACGGCGCCTACATCCATGACCGCCGCGGCGGCGAGCGCCGCCCGGTCGCCCAGAGCGCTGCGATGCCGCCCTCCCGGCACGAGATCGACGACCTCTTCTCGGTCGCCTGCGCGGCGGCGATCGACGCCGACGTCCTCGCCCTCTGCGGCCCCTACCCGGGCGAGGCGCTGCCGCTGGAGATCTACGGCGCCCTGGTCACTGACGTGCGCACCAACGGGACACCGGTCGTCGTCGACCTTTCCCCGCCCCGGCTCGACAGCGCCCTGGAGGGGGGCCCGGAGCTGGTCAAGATCAACGACTGGGAGCTGGCGAGCTTCGTCAGCGGCCCGGTCGATACCGAGGCGCGGATGCGAGGCGCGGTCGAGCAGGTGCTCGCGGCCGGCGCCCAGGCGGCGATCATCACCCGCGCCGAGCAGCCGGCCCTGGTCGTGCGTGGCGACGAGGCCTGGGAGCTGACCCCGCCGCGCTTCGAGCGCGGCTCGCGCGAGGGCTGCGGCGACTCGATGATGGGCGCGCTGGCGGCGGCGATGGCGGCCGGCCTGGAGTGGGAGGAGACGCTGCGGCTCGGCGCCGCCGCCGGCGCCGCCAACTTCCTCCGCCACGGCCTCGGCAGCGGCGCCCGCGGCGTCGTCGAGGACCTGGCCCGCAGGGTCGAGCTGCGCCGCCTGCCCTAGACCGAGGGGCCGAAGGGGAGCTCGAGCGGGTCGCCGGCGACGATCGCGCGCGGCGCCGTCTCGGCCATCCACTCGAGGCGCGGGGCAAGGATGTCGACGGCGCCGAGGCGCTCGAAGGCGGGGCCGAGCCGCAGCGGCCGCCCGCCGAGCGAGGTGTGGGCGTCGCTGCTGAGGACGTGGACCAGGCCCGCTTCGGCCATCGTCAGCATCCCCGCCTCCATCTCCTCGTGCAGGAAGAAGTCGGCGGTGGCCTGGATCAGGGCGCCCTCGGTGACGAGCGCGGCCATGCGCTCGAACATGTCGGCGGAGAGGTGGCGCTCGGGGTGGGCGATCAGGGAGCGGTGGCCGCGCTCGGCGAGGTGGCCGACGCGGGCGATCAGGCTGTCGCCGAGCGGGCCCGGCGCCGGCTCCAGCAGGATCCAGCTGCCGCTGCCGAGGGCGACGCGGGACAGCTCCTCCTCGCTCAGCGCCTCGACTGCGGTCTCGGCGACCTCGCCGCCGCTGAGGATCTCGACCGCGATCCCCTCCTCGCGCAGGCGCGCGTTGACCTCCTCGACCCGGCCCGCCACCTCCTCGATCCGGACATCGTGGTCGTGGCGGATGTGGGGCGTCGCGCAGACCGCCTCGATCCCGTCGGCGGCGCCCTGGCGCGCCATCAGGACGCTGTCGCCGAGGTCGCGGGCGCCGTCGTCGAGGCCCGGCAGGATGTGGCAGTGGAGGTCGATCACCCTGGCTCGCTTCGCGAGACCCCGCCCTTTCCCTGCGGGCCGCGGGTGCAAACGGCCGTTCAGCCACCACTTCGAGCAGGCACGCGCGTACGATGATCGGCAAGATCATGGACCTGCTCCCGCTGGGCTTGCGAGAGCAGTTGGGCTTCAACTCATGGATAAGAAAACGACCCGCCGAGGGAATTACGAGTCTGGCTCCGACTACGTGCTCGAGTACGGGGAGCTGCGCTTCGCCTTCAACGAGAGCGATTTCGGCCAGCGGGTCGAGCAGGCCGCGGTCAAGCTCGGCTTCGTCCACCAGGGGTTGAGCCAGGAGGAGCTGGACGACCTCCTCGACCTCGCCGTCAGCGGCGAGATCGCCGAGCCCTCCTCCGCCCTCGGCGAGCACATCAACGAGAACTGGGAGGACCTGGTCGGCCCCGCCAACCGCAGCCTCGTGCACTGGATCCGACGCCTCGTTTTCCGTGGCGCCTGGCTCGACCAGCGGGTCAAGGAGGGCGAGCTCGACGTCGTCTTCGACGAGCGCACCCAGACCTTCGGCTACGTGCAGCCGGATCGCAGCTCCGAGCTGATCGAGCTCTCCAAAGAGCCGAGCTGGCGCCGCATCGCGTACAGGCGCTAGGAGGCGGGGCGCTCTAGGGCTGCGACCACGGTGAGACTGCCGGCACCCGCTACGGCCTGGGTGCGGCCGGCGTCGAAGAACTCCTTGGCGGCGCCGGCGTCGTCGTAGGCCTCGCCGAGGCGGGTGAGGGAGTCGACGAGGAGGATCACATCGTCGCCCGCCGCGGCGCGGGCCGCGGCCTGGGAGAGGGCATCGCTGGCGTGGCGCGGCTGGCCGGCGGCGACGATCTCCGCCTGCGGCGCGTCGCGGCGCCAGTCGGCCAGCTCCTCGGGGCTGGGGTCGATCAGCAGGGCGACCGGGTCGGGGCCCTTGGCATCGGCGGAAAGGTCGGCGGCGATGCCGCGAAGGAGCGCGGTGCAGCCCTCGCGGGTCTCGGCGCAGAGCAGCGCCTGGCGACCGGCGGCGGGCGGCAGCAGCAGGTCCTGCAGGGTCACGCCCTGCTTGCCGCGGCGGCCGAAGCGGCGCCGACGGCGACGGCGCGGGCGTGGCGCAGCCTCGGCCGTGGCGGGCGTGGCGGGCGGCGGCGCGGCGGCGGGCTCGCGCCGCGGGGCGCGCTCGCGCGGTGCCCCCGGCTCACGGCCGGAGCCCTCGGCGAGGCCCTCGCCGGAGTCGGCTCTGGCGCCGGCGCGGCGACGGCGGCGCGGCGGGCGGGCGCCCTGGCCCTCTCCGCGTTGACCTCCCCCACGCGCGCCGGACCGCTCGCCGCGGGACGAGCCGCCGCCCGATCCCGAGTCGCCGCCGTCGGCGAGCTTCGCGATCAGCTCCGCTCGCGGCAGCATCCGGTAGCGCTCGACGCCGGCCTCGGCGGCCAGCGAGTGCAGCTCGGACAGGTGCTTGTTCTCCAGCTCGGCTTTCGTCATCGCAGCGGCAGGTTATTCAACCGGCGGAGGCGGGGTCGATGCCCTCCAGCGCCGCCGCCCCGGGCCAGGCCTCGGCCTCCTTCTTGACCTGGCGCCGCGACCAGCCCAGCTCGGCGCCGAGCACCTCGGCGACGGGGCGGGCGGAGGCGGCGTCGCGCAGCTGCGGCGCCGCGAGGATCCCCAGCCGGGTGCGGCGCAGCAGCACGTCGGCGACGCTGAGCGCCTGCTCGCGGCGGGCGGCGATCGCCACCTCGGCCAGCAGGTCGGGTCGGCCGGGGACGATCGGGCGGGCCAGCTTCGGGTCCTTCCAGGCGAGGTCGAGGACGGCGCGGGCGGCGTGGCCGTAGCGGAAGGCGAGCTGGGAGACCGCCTCCTCGCCGACCCCCTCGGGCGCCTCCAGGTCCTCGGCCCGGGCCTCCATCCCGAGCGGGATCTCGGCCGTGTGGCAGGGGGCCTCGCGGCCCTCGCGCTCGACCAGACGGTCGACCGTCTGCTTCGCCATCCGCCGCCAGGTGGTCAGCTTGCCGCCGGTGATCGTCAGCATCCCCGACGAGGTCTCGTACAGCTCCGCCCGGCGCGAGATGTCGACCGACTTGCGCGGGTCGCCGCTGGAGATCAGCGGCCGCACGCCGGCGTAGGCGCCGACCAGGTCCGACTGGGTCAGCGAGGTGCCGAAGAACTCGTTGACGGCATCGAGCAGGTAGCCGACGTCCTCGCCGGCCGGCTTGGGATGGACGGTGTCGCCCTCGTAGTCGTTGTCGGTCGTGCCGACCAGGGTGCGGCCGTACCAGGGCAGGGAGAAGATCATCCGGCCCTCGCCGGCCGGGACGATGCAGGCGGCGCGGCCCATCGGCAGCTCGGCCTGGTCGAGGATCAGGTGCGTGCCGCGGCTGGGCGCGATCCGCGGCACGTCCTCCTCGCCGACCGTCTCCTCGGGGCGGATCTGGTCGGCGAAGACGCCGGTGGCGTTGACGACGTGGTCGGCGGCAACCTCGAAGCGCTCGCCGGACCCGGCCTCGACCGCGGCGACGCCGACGGCGCGGCCGCCGTCCGTCAGCACCTCGGCCACCTCGGCCCCGTTCAGCATCACCGCGCCGAAGCGCTCGGCCTCGCCGAGCACGGTCAGGACCAGGCGCACGTCGTCGGTCTGGCAGTCGTAGAACAGATAGGCGTCCTTGGGGTCGCGCGCGGCCAGGGCCGGCACCATCTCCAGCACCTCGTCGCGGTCGATCGTGCGGTGGCGGTCGGGCGACCAGTAGAAGTCCTCGTCCTCCTCCTTGGAGGCGCGCAGCTCGCGGCGGCTGCGGCCGACCCGCGTCGTCGCCATCACGTCGTACATGTTCAGCCCGAGGCCGAGTTTGCGGTCGCGCCGCTCCTCGCCCAACGCCGGCACCAGGAACGGGGTCGGGTAGACGAGGTGGGGCGCGAGCTGGACCATCAACTGGCGCTCCAGCAGCGCCTCGCGGACCAGGCCGAGGTCGAAGTTCTGCAGGTAGCGGAGGCCGCCGTGGACCATCTTCGAGGAGCGGCTGGAGGTGCCGACGGCGTAGTCGCCGCGCTCCAGCAGCGCCACCGAGTAGCCGCGCGAGGCGGCGTCGAGGGCGACGCCGGCGCCGGTGATGCCGCCGCCGATGACGACGACCTCGAAGCGCTGGCCGGCTATGGCCTCGATCGCGTCCGCGCGGGCGAGCATCAGTCGAGGAAGGTGACGGTCGCGGCGGGGGGGCGCGGCGGCGCCGGCCGCCCCTGGCGCGGGTGGCCGAGGTGGAGCAGGCCGACGAAGCGCTCCCCTTCCGGGAGGTCGACCGCGGCGCGGCCCTCCTCCCCCCGCAGCAGGCCGGGAGTGCGCCAGTAGCCGGCGAAGCCGCGAGCGTGGGCGGCGAGCAGGACGATGTAGGAGGCGACGGCGGTCGCGTGCAGGTCCTCCTCGTCGGCCACCGGGTCGCCGCTGAGGGCGGCGGAGACGACGACCAGGGTCGGGGCGCGGTCGAGCTTGGCGGCCCCCTCGGGGCCGGCCGTCCGCTTCAGCCGCTCCAGCGTCGCCGGGCCGACGACGCGGAAGCGCCAGGGGAGGGTGAGGTTGTGGTTCGGCGCCCAGCCGGCCAGCTCGAACAGCTGCTCGAGCTGCTCGCGCGGCAGCGGCTCCGGCGTGTAGGCCTTGTGGGTGCGGCGGGTGCGTATCGCCGTCTCGACGTCCATGCCGACAGTCTCCCGGTTCGGCCGCTAAAGACCGTAGCGACGGCGCATCCAGAGCTTGCGGGCGCCGAAGGCGGCGCCGAACAGGAGGGCGCCGGCGAGCAGGCCGAGGACGACGGCGCCGGCGGGACTGCTGCTGCTGCCGCCACTGCTTGATTCGTCGGCGGGTTCCGCCGTGGGGGACTCGGAGGACGCTTCCGGCGGGAGCGATTCCGGCACGCCGGCGCCGGCCCCGGCTCCCTGGCTCCCGCCCGGCGCTCCACCCGCCGGCACCCCCGGCGCCAGCTGCCCGGGCGTCGAGGAGCTTCCCGATTCCGATCCGGACCCGGTGCTCGCCGAGCCCCCCGGGGAGGCCGGGACCGGTTCGGGGTTCGGCGCCGGCCCGCTCGGGCTCGGGGAGACGCCGCCGGTCTTGGCCGCCGGTTCGCGCGGTGGCGGCGGGATCGGCAGGCTGTCGCCGGCGGCGGCGACGAGGACCTCGGAGGTGACCCAGACGGGGGTCTGGTCGCTGGACTTCGAGTAGCGGTAGTGGCCGTCGCCGGCCTGCAGGTTGGCGAGGTAGTCGGGGGCGCTGGCGCCGCCGCGGCGGAAGGAGCCGGGGTCGCCGCCGGCGGCGAGGATGCCCTCGATCGCCCAGGCTGTCGACTGGGTGTTGACCGGGCCGTTGCCGCCGATCGGAAAGCCGCCGCCGGGGCGCTGCGCTTGCCGCAGGTAGGAGAGGCCGCGGTGGGCCGCCTTCGATTCGCCGGAGAGCGCCTGCATCACGGCACCGGTGGCGTCGGCGTTGCTCGGGTCGCCGGGGACGTCGCCCCAGCCGCCGTCGTCGTTCTGGACCTGGCGCAGCCAGGAGAGCGAGGCTTCGACGGCGCCGCTGCTGGCGCCGGCGGCGCGCAGGGCGATCACCGCATAGGCGGTCGAGTTGGGCCAGCCTTCGTAGGAGCCGTTGTCGCGGCGGCGGGACAGGAGCATCGAGACCAGGTTCTCGCCGCCGAAGTCGCGCGGGTCGACGCCGGCGCCATCGAGGGCGAGGATCGTGCGGGC
Organism: uncultured Solirubrobacterales bacterium; assembly: GCA_963785775.1. Lineage (GTDB taxonomy): Bacteria > Actinomycetota > Thermoleophilia > Solirubrobacterales > 70-9 > VAYN01. The sequence goes on from CAWAWH010000005.1 coordinate 242,690, forward strand.
GAAGTGGCCGGGGCGATCGAGCTGGTCGAGGTGGCCGCGCAGGTAGTCGACCGGCGTGTGGCCGTGGCTGGAGAGGTCGAGCGGGTTGCGGCCCGCCGCCTCCAGCCCCAGCATCGCCCAGCCGGTCATTTCCGCGCCGGAGGCCTTTCCGGGCGAGGCGCCGAAGCCGCCGTCGTCGTTCTGCTGCGCCTGCAGCCAGGCGGCGCCGCGGCTGACGTCCGAGGCCCGCGCCGGCGGCGGCGCGCCGAGTGCCAGGGCGACGCAGGAGCAGGATGGCGACGCCGCCCCCGCGCAGCCCCGGGGTCAGGGACGCGTGGCCGGCGGCGGGCGGGCGGGATCGAGCCCCTCCCCGGTCCCACTCGAAGCGCTCGCGGAAGCGGCCCAGCATCCGCACCATCGCCGGCCCGGCGACCAGCGCCAGCACCACGTTGCCGGCGACGTGGGCGATTTCGAACGGCACCGCCCGCGCCTCGAGCAGGGCGAAGTGCCGCCAGCGACAGATCCCCTCCGTAGGTCGCCATCAGGGAGAAGTTGAGCAGAGCGCCGTAGACGATGCCAGCGAGCCCGCAGGTGGCGGCGATGCCGAAGCGGCCGACGTTGCGCCAGCCCAGCGCCAGCGCCGCGCCGAGGATGCCGCAGAGGCCCCAGGCCGCCATCTGCCAGGGCGTCCACGGCCCCTGGCCGAACCAGAAGTTGGAGACGAGCGCGGCGAGAGCGCCGACCGCGAAACCGGGCGCGCCGCCGAGGGCGTAGCCGGCGAAGATGACGATGTCGGTCGTCGGCTTGACGTTGGGGAAGGCGGCGAAGGCGATCCGCCCGGCGATCGCCAGCGCCGCCAGCGCCGCGACCAGGGCAACGACCTGCGACGGCGGCCGCGAGCGCTCGTACCAGGCGAAGCCGGCGAGGATGACGGCGCCGAGGATGAGGAAGCTGACCAGCTCCCAGCTCATCGAGCCCCCCCATCGCCGCGGAGCGCGGCCGCACCCTGCTCGGGGGTGACGACGCCGGGCAGGTCGAGTACCCGCGCCACCTCGGTGGCGAAGTACCAGCCGCCGGAGAGCACGTCGCGAGCGGCGCCGTCCGCGATCACGACCCCGTCGCCGAGCAGCACCACCCGCTCCGCGAACTCGGAGGCGAACTCGACGTCGTGGGTGGCGACGACGACTCCCGCGCCACGAGCAGCAAGCGTCTCGATCAGCTCCACCAACTGGTCTTTGTGACCGCGATCCATCCCCCGCGTCGGCTCGTCGAGCGCAACGAGCCCGGGTAACGCCTCGCCCTCCATCTGCCCGGCAAGCGCGATCGCCAGCGCCAACCGCTGGCGCTCCCCGCCGGAGAGATCCCTGCGGGTCCACGTCGACCGTGTGCTCCAAACCCACGATTCGGAGCGCCGCAGTCCCGGTCTCCCCGGGCAGTTCGTCCCCGACCCGCTCCCGCACCAGATAGTCACCGGGGTTCTGCGTCAGCAAGGCAACCCCCGGTCGATGGGCCGATACGTCGTCGTGGGCTCGACTTTTTGGCCCACCGGCGGTGATTTTTCCGCGGACCGAGTCGATCAGACCCGCGGCGGCCTTGAGCAGGGTGCTCTTGCCGGCGCCGTTGCGGCCCATCAGGGCCACTCGTTCGCCGCGGCGCACGGTTAGATCGATTCCCCGCAGGACGTCCCGGGACTCGTCGTCCCCGGGGGAGCTCGACCCAGAGGTCTCTTGCTTGGAGGGCGGGGGGTGGTGCCGGGGGCATGACCCCCTCCTCACTCAACTTGCTCGGGTGGAGAGCGGCCGGTTGGCCTTGGGCGGATTGCCCGATAAGTACAAGCCGTTCGGAGGGGGTCATGCCCCCGGCATCGACGCTCTCACCGGCTTCGAGGATGGTTCGGGCGGAGCGGACGCCCACTGGGAGGGGGGTGATTCCGGCTAGGGAGAAGAGGCGTGCGACGGGAGTTGTCAGGGCAGGGTCGGAATCTTGGGACCAGGCGAGGAAGTCCGAAGGAGGGCCGTCGAAGGCAACGCGGGATGCCTCCATGGCGACGACCCGGTCGCTGGCGGCGAGACAGCGCTCGAGGCGGTGTTCGGCCAGCAGGACCGCCACCCCCCACTCCTCGTTGAGGCGCCGGAGAAGCCAGATCAGCTCGTCGCCGGCGACCGGGTCGAGTTGGGAGGTGGGCTCGTCGAGGAGGACCAGGCTGGGGCGGGTGACCAGGGCAGCGGCGAGGGCTACTCGCTGGAGCTCGCCGCCGGAGAGGGTGTCGACGGTGCGGTCGAGAAGGTGCGGGATGGCGAGCGCCAGGGCTACCTCCTCGACGGCGCGGGCGCGCGAGGCAGGCGCGTCCCCGCGCATCTCCAGCGGCAACTCGATCTCGGCCGCCACGGTGGTCGAGACGACCTGGGTCTCGGGGTCCTGGGCAACGTAGCCGACGACCGCGGCCAGCTCGCCGGGACCGGACTCGATCGCGTCCAGGCCGGCGACGTTGACGGCGCCGTCGATCGCGCCGCCGTGGAAGTGAGGGACGAGGCCGCAGGCGGCTTTGAGCAGGGTCGACTTGCCGGAGGCGGAGCGGCCGGCGAGGAGGACGAACTCGCCGGGGGCGACCTCGATCGAGACGTCTTCGAGGGCGGGACGGTCGGCGCGGGGGTAGGTGTAGGTCAGGCCGTCGACCGCCAGGGCGGGAGCGGCGGCGCGGCGGATCGCCAGCTCAGACACCGCCGGCCTCCAGCGACGGTGCGGCCCCCGGGCCGCGAGGCGGGGACGGACGTTCCACGGGGCCGACCGGCCTCAAACGCCCGCCACCTGGATGCCTCAGGCCCATCGGCGGGCTGTTGGCGTGGCGCTGGGACCGGCGCCTCAGCGGCGCCAGGCCGCTGAGGGCGACGAGTGCGGCGAGGGCGAGGGTCATCGGGTCGGCGCCGAGGTGAACCGTCGGGTAGGCGTGGAAGTCGTCGGCGCCGGCGAGCCTGCCGGCGATGGCGGCGGCGAGGACGACGGCGCCGACGAGGTGGAAGCGGCGGTCGAATCGCGAGCCAAGGTCGAGCGATTGACGTCGCCATAGCCACCTCAACTGCTCAACCTTGCCGGAGGCCGGCGCGCGCGCCGGCCCGAGGGCGTAGCCGCGCAGCTCCAGGGTGGCGGCGACGTCGACGGCGCGGTCGAGGGAGCCGGCGAGCAGGCGGCGGGCCAGCGGCGCGCGGCCGGCCTCGGCGGCGCCGGGGCCGCGCAGGCGGGCGGCGTCGCGCAGGCGGGCGGCGTCGGCCGCGGCGACCGGCACCAGGCGGGAGACCAGCGTCGCCGTCAGCGCCGAGCGGCCGGCGAGCGGGCGCAGGGCGCGCAGCACCCGGTCGGGGTCGACGCAGGCCGAGTAGACGGCGAAGGCGACCATCACCACCAGGGCGCGCAGGCCGAGGACGGCGCCTTCGGCTAGCGCCTCGGCGGTGACGTCGACCTGGCCGAACAGCGGCCACTCGCCGAGCCGCGCCAGCACCGTCTCGCCGCGGTTGACCAGGAGGACGTTGATCGCGGCGATCGGCAGCGCCAGGGCGACCCCCATCCGCAACGCCGCCCGCACCGCCACCCGGGCGCCCGCCAGCAACCCGGCCGCCGTCACCGCCGCGCCCGTGGCCAGCAGGACCAGCGGGCTCGAGTAGAGGAAGGCGACCGCGACCAGGGCCCCGAGGTAGGCGACGGCGGCTCCCGGCGAGGCCGACTGCAGCGGTCCCGGCCTCGGCGTGTAGGCGAACGGCGATCTCATCTCATGACCCCACCGGCAGCGGCGTCTCCTTCCCGTCCTCGCTCGCCACCGCGTAATGGTCGCGCAGCTTGGCGCCGCCGAGCAAGCCCGCGGCGGCGCGCACCGCGGCCGCCGTGCCGCCGGTGACGACCCAGACCGGCGGCGCTTCATAGCGCCGCGTCGCCGCCACCAGGCCGGCGCCCGGGCCGAGGTCGCGGCTGGGCTTGCCGCCCGGGTCGAGGCCGACCAGTTCGAAGCCGCCGCCCGGGCGGCGCTGGAAGTCCGCGAAGACGCCGCTTTCCGCCGGGCCCGCCTCGATCTGGGCCGCGGCCGGGTCGGTCCGGACCCGCGCCCAGGGACCGACCAGGACCCGGATCGCTCCGGCCGGGGAGCCGCCGGAGATCGGCACCTTCGCCGCCAGCAGCGCCGCCCGGGCCAGCCCGCACGCCTCTCCCCCGCCCTCGCACTCGAGCGTCACCGGATGGGCCCTCCCTTCGTAGCCGCCGACCAGCGGCGCCGGCCAGGAGCCGACCACCGCCGGCACCTGGTCGGTCGCCGACCAGTCGCGGTAGTCCCACCAGATCCGCTCGTCGCCGTGCAGCGAGTAGTCGGCGGCGCCGACCGGCGACTCGATGCCGTCGACGTAGAAGAACCAGTCGTAGGGCCGGCCGCCGCGGTTGGCTTCCTCGACCCCGTCGATCGACTGCACGTAGCCGCCGCCGTAGCGGGTGGTTATGTCGGCGTTGCCTTCCAGAACCCGCATCACCGTGTCGGATTCCCTCGCGTCGACCGTCCGCTCCAGCATCGGCACCGAGCCGAATTCCCGCGTCACCGTCAGCCCCACCCCACCGACGTCGGCGCCGGGGCCGAGGCCGCAGCCGGCGGCCGCGAGCGCTGCGCAGAGCAGGCCCCCGACCGCCGCACTGCGGCTGCGGCTCACGGCGTCGGAAGCGGCGGGCAGATGCCGCCGACGCAGACGGGCAGCACCGCGGCCGGCGCCGGGATGTCCTTGCCGTGGGTCGCGTGCAGCGCCTCGTAGCCGGGGCTGGTGTCGGCCAGCGTCACCGTGGCGCTGCCGTCCGGCCCGGTCGGGCCGCTGGCGCCGCTGACGGTGGCGCCGCTGACCGGCCTGCGCTTCCCCTTTTCGTCGTAGGAGAAGACGTGGACCTGGAACGGCGTCCCGGCCGTCGCGCTCGCCGGCGCTTCCAGCGCCAGCTCGTTCGGGTAGGGATAGGACGGCGCCAGGTCCCAGAGCACTTCGTCGCCCGGGTGCAGCTTCACCAGTTCGCCGCCGACCGTGGCCGCCCTGTGGTTGACCTTCAGGTACCAGGACGCCTTGCCGCTGACCTTGCTGCCGCCGACGCCGCAGATGCCGAGGCCGAAGTCGAAGGCGTCGGTGACCAGCAGCGGCCGCAGCGAGCCGGTCGACTGCGCCGCCTGGCCCAACAGCCCCAGCGCGGTCGCGCCCTTGACGGTGACCGACTTGCCGCTGCCGCCGGTGCCCTTGCCGAAGCAGTTGGCCTTGGGGCTGGTCTCGATCTTGGTGGTGCCGGTGCTGAGCGTCTGTTCGCTGAGGATCTTGCCGCCCTTGCCGACCACACGCAGATCGGCGGAGACGCCCTTGGCGAGCGCGCTCGCGGCGATGGACAGGGACAGGACCAGAGCCAGCGCGCACGCGGCCACCAGCCGGAATGGAATGAGTCTTGGCATTTACGCCACCCTTTCCTCGAGGGTTGAATTGGCTGGCCGGGGACAGGTCTCCTGGCTTCCGGGGTGGTCGGCCGCACCTTCCCGGGGACTCTGTGTCGTCCCCAGTGGCTGGCGCCCAAAGGCGCCCGCGACCTCCTTGACCCGGTCACAGTGGCGGGACCGCGCCGGTTTCGCACCGGACTTCCCTTGACCACCGACCGTATTTACGCCGGCGAGTCTATCCCGCCGCCCCGTCAGGGTATGTGCGCCCTTGTCCCAGCCCCGCGCCCACCGCATCCCCGGCCGCCACACCCACTGGCGCCTCGCCCGCCGCCGGCGCCTGCTGCTGCGCGGCGGCAGCGTCGCGATGCTGCTGGCCGTGGTCGGGCCGGGCGTGCTCGCCGGCCTCTCCGACGACGACCCGGCCGGGATCACCACCTACTCGATCCTCGGCGCCCGCTACGGCTACCAGCTGCTCTGGGTGCTGGCGCTCTCGACCGCCGCCCTGATCGTCTTCCACGAGGTCGGCGTGCGGCTCGGAGTCGTCACCGGCAAGGGGCTGCTGACCCTGGTCCGCGAGCGCTTCGGCAACCGCGCCGCCGGCCTCGTCGTCGGCGCCCTGGTGATCGCCAACACCGGCACCCTCTGCGCCGAGTTCGCCGGCGTCGCCGCCGGGATGGAACTGCTGGGAGGGATGAGCCGCTACCTCAGCGTGCCGCTGGCGGCGATTCTGGTCTCGGCCCTGGTCCTGCGCGAGAGCTTCAACCGGGTCGAGCACTTCCTGCTGCTGCTCAGCTCGGTCTTCGTCGCCTACGTCGTCGCCGGCATCCTCGCCCACCCCGACTGGGGCGCCGCCGCCCACGGCCTCGTCGTCCCCTCGATCCCGCTCAACCGCGACGCGCTGCTGGTCGCGGTGGCGACGCTGGGGACGACGCTGGCGCCCTGGGGCCTGGCCTTCATCCAGTCCTACGCGGTCGACAAGAAGCTCAGCGTCAAGGACCTGCGCTACGAGCGCGTCGACGTCATCGTCGGCGCCGTCCTCACCGGCGTCATCGGCTTCTTCGTCGTCGTCGCCTGCGCCGCCACCCTGCACGTCGAAGGGATCGACGTCAACGACGCCAGCGACGCCGCCCGGGCGCTGGAACCGCTGGCCGGCGACACCGCCGCGACCCTGTTCGGGCTCGGCTTCGTCGGCGCCGCCCTGCTGGCGGCGGCGATCGTGCCGCTCTCCACCGCCTACTCGATCTCCGAGACCCTCGGCCGCCGCGACGACCTCGACGACAGCTTCGCCGAGGCCCGCACCTTCTACCTCAGCTTCGGCGCCGTGATCGCGGTCGCCGCCTGCCTGGTGCTGATCCCCGGCGCGCCGCTGATCCAGATCCTCTTCCTCTCCCAGGCCCTCAACGCGGTCCTCCTGCTCGTCCTCCTTCCCTTCATCCGCTCGCTGGCCAAGGACCGCGAGCTGATGGGTGAGAACGCCCTCGGCCGCTTCGACCGCTACTCGACCGGGATCGCCCTCGCCCTGGTCGCCGTCTCGGTGCTGGCGCTGGGCGTGCTGGCCCTGCTCTGACCGCGCCGTTCGTTCGATTTAGCCGCCTCTGGGCGGCCAAATGCATCGCGCGGCGCGGTAGTTCAGACGCCAAGTAGGAGGCTCAGCACCAGCATCACCGCGGCGCCGGCGGCGATGCCGAGGCTGGGGCCGAGCCCGCGGCCGCGGGCGTAGGCCTGCGGCAGTAGCTCGACCACGATCAGGCTCAGCATCGCCCCGGCGGCGAAGGCGAAGGAGATCGGCAGCAGGGCGCTGACCTGTTCGACCGCGAGGTAGGCGATCACGGCGCCGACCGGCTGCGGGGCGCTGGTCCCGACCGCCGCCCAGAACATCCGCGCCCGGCCGAAGCCGGCGGCCTCCATCGGAATCGCGACGCTGGTGCCCTCGGGGACGTTCTGGATCGCGATCGCGAGGATCACGAAGAGGCTGAGCCCGGCGCGGTCGGAGGCGAAGGCGGTGCCGACGGCGAGCCCCTCCGGCAGGCTGTGGACGAAGAGGACGGCGAAGACGAGGGCCGAGGTGCGGGCGCCGGGACCGCTGCGCCCCATGAAGGCGGTATCGGCGTGCAGCCGCCGTCGCGCCACCCCGAACAGGAGGCCGCCGAGCAGAAGGCCGCCGACGAGGTCGAGGCCGGTGCCTTCTTCGGCGGCGGGGATCAGCAGGCCGGCGACCGAGGCGACCCCCATCACGCCGGCGGCAAGGCCGAGCAGGAACGGCGTCAGCTGAGCGGCGCGGTCGCCGAGGTAGAAGACCGGGATCGCGCCGAGGCCGGTGGCCAGGGCGGTCGCGGAGGCGGCGGCCACGAGGACGACCAGGTCGGGCATCGCCCCCAAGCTAGCGCCACCGCGGGTCGCCCCCGACTTTCGTCCGTCCCGTCGTCATGCTCAGCTAGGCTGCCGCCACTCCAAATGCCCCGGCCGCTGTCGGGGGCTCGTCCAAACAACTGAACTGGGGGAAGATCATGGGCAGCGCATTCCGCCGGCAGACGCCGGCGCTGCTGGTCGCCTGCGTCGCGCTCGTCGCCGCCCTCGGCGGCAGCGTCTACGCGGCGGCGACCAAGAAGATCAACGGCAAGACGATCAAGGTGAAGTCGCTGCCGGGCAACCGGCTGGCGCTGGCCTCGGTGCCGGGCAACCGGCTGAAGCCACAGGCGATCACCGGCGACAAGCTGGCGCCGGGATCGATCACCGGCGTCCAGATCGACGCCTCGACCCTGGGGCAGGTGCCGAGCGCCGTCCACGCCGACTCCGCCGACAGCGCCCGCGACGCCCAAACCGCGCTAAACGCCGTCAACGCGATCGACGCAACCAAAGTCAACGGCCACACCGCCGGCTGCAAACCCCCAGCCCGCTTCTTCGCCGGCTCGTGCTGGCAAACCGAAAGCAGCCAAGCAGCGGTCCCAGCCCCAACCGCAGCCCAATCCTGCGCCACCCAAGGCGGCGAACTCCCAGACGCCCTGACACTGGCAGCGTTCTCGCATGAGCCGGGGATAGGGCTAGCGGCGGGAGACGAGTGGACGGGCGAGATGTCACCGCCAGTCTCGGCCCAACGCGTACCGCGTCGCGACTGTATCGCGCAAGCAAATGAATCGTCGCTGCATCTCCACCGAATCCAAGAAATACCGCTGCGTGATCCCGCTAGTCAGCTGAACCAAGCCGCCAAGGGCCTGTCCCGGTAGGGGTGGAACGTCTTGTACTTTTTCGGCGCATCCCACCTCGGACGGCCGCAAGGCGATTCACGAAAAAGTTAAGTGGAACCCCTACCGGGACAGGCCCTCGGCCCGCCGGGACAGGTGCCCTAGGACGCCTCGCCCTACCGGGACAGTCCCTTAGCAGCGGACACCGGCCCAGTGGATCCCGACTGCGACCCCGGCCCCTCGCCCCCGGGCAGCCCCTCGAGGAACGGCGCCAGGTACTCCCCGGCGATCTTGCCCTCGTGCTCCCAGAGCGCCTCGTCGCTGGCGATCGAGGTCTCGCCGTGGCCGCCGGTCAGGTAGCTGTAGAGGAACCGCGGGCGCTCGCCGGTCCAGAGCGTCCCGCGCAGGATCGGGTCGAAGGGCCGCGGCGGCTCCTCCCCCTTCAGCTCGGCGGCGATCGTGGCGGCGGCGAGATCGGCCTGCTGGGCGGCGATCCCGCCCTGCTTGACCGGGAAGCTGGAGACGTCGCCGGCGGCGAAGGCGCGGTCGAGGCCGAGCACGCGGCCGTGGCCGTCGACCGGGATGAAGCCGAACTGGTCGTGCGGTATGCCGGCGATCCGCCGGCCCTCGAGGCGGGCGGCGCTGACCACCGCGTCGGCCTCGATCGCGGCGCCGGGCGCAATCTCCAGCAGCCCCTCCTCGAAGCGGACCGGGAGCACGCCGGCGACGACCTCGATCCCGCGCTCGGCCAGCAGGCCGGCGACCCACTCGCTCGCCCTGGCGCCGAACAGCCGCAGCGGCGCATCCTCGGGGGTGGCGATAGTCAGCTGGGCGCCGCCGACGCCCTCGCGGCGCAGCTCGGACTCCGCCAGCAGCGCCAGCTCGTAGGCCGGGAGCGGCCAGCTCGTGGCCGGGCTGGTGAAGACGACGCGCTGCAGGTCGCCCTCGACCAGGCCGCGGGCAACGGCGCCGACCCCGCCTTCGTCGGCGACGCCCCAGAAGGTCACGGCTCCCGGGAACGGGACCATCATCCGCGCCCCCGGCGCCAGCAGCAGGTAGTCGTAGTCGAGCTGGTCGCCGTCGCGGGTGATCAGGTGGCGCAGCTCGGCGTCGACCGCGAGCGCGCTGGCGAGGCGGAAGCCGGCGCCGGCCCGGGCGCTCAGCGTCTCCAGGTCGTAGTCGAGCACGTGGCCGCCGCCGAACGGCTCGCCCACCGCCAGCGGCCGGTAGGACAACTCGCGGCGCGGCGCGATCAGCTCGATCTCGACCCGGTCGCCGAGCAGGTGGCGCAGCGCCAGCGTCGCCTCGAGGCCGGCGACGCCGCCGCCGACGATCGCGACTCGCGCCGGGGAGTCGCCGGGGTCCGGATTCCGCATCATCTAGCGAGCGTACGAGCGTCCGCGACCGCTGCCATCCGGGGGAAATACGGTTCCCCGGAGCGGGAATCCCTAGGTTTCGACCAGGCCGTTCTCGAGCGCGTAGCCGACCAGCTCGGCGCGGCTGGAGAGCCGCAGCTTCTGCTGGATGTGAGCGCGGTGGCTCTCGACCGTGCGGATGCTGAGGTAGAGCTGGGAGGCGATCTCGGCGTTGGTGTGGCCGAGCGCGATCAGCCGCAGCACTTCGCGCTCGCGCTCGCTGAGGTCGTCGCCGCGGCCGGCGTCGTCGTCGGTGACCAGGCGCGCGCCCAGCGCCGGCTGCAGGTAGGTGTCGCCGGCGGCGGCGCTGCGCACCGCCTGCACCAGCTCGGCGTCGGCGGCCTCCTTCAGCACGTAGCCGCGCACGCCCGCCTGCAGGGCGCGGCGGGCGAAGGCGGGCTCGTTCTGCATCGTCAGCACCACGATCTCGGTCTGCGGCGAGGCGGCGAGGATGTCCGGGACCGCCTCGAGGCTGGGCCGCCCCGGCATGTTGAGGTCGAGGATGAGGACGTCGGGCTTGTGCCCGAGCGAGTAGCGAACGGCACTGTCGGCGTCGCCGGCCTCGGCCACCACCTCGAACCCCGGCTCGGCCTCCAGCAGCATCCTCAGGGCGCTACGGACGACGGTGTGATCGTCGGCGAGGACGATCCGGATCGACGCCTGCTTCGAGGCAGAATCGCTCTCGTTCATGCCTTAGAGCCTATTGCCTTGAAGTCGCCCATTAGCATGGTCATGCCCAACTGCCTGGGAGAGAGGCTGAGATGGGATCGACAGTTCCCGACACCGGCGCCCTTGACGAACCTCGACTGAGGCAGCTGATCGAGGTCGGGCGCGCCCTCGTCTCCGAGCTCGACCCCGAGGCGATCCTGCGGCGGGTTCTGGAGGTCGCCTGCGAGCTGACCGGGGCCCGCTACGCCGCGCTGGGCGTGCTCGACCCGGAGCGGCGCCACCTCGAACGCTTCATCACCCGCGGCATCGACGAGCGGACCCGGGCGGCGATCGGCGATCTCCCCCGCGGCCACGGCGTGCTCGGCATGCTGATCGAGCAGCCGCAGCCGCTGCGGCTGACCGATGTCGGCTCCCACCCCCGCTCCTACGGCTTCCCGGTCGGGCACCCGCCGATGCAGACCTTCCTCGGGGTGCCGATCGTGATCCGCGGCCAGGCCTGGGGCAACCTCTACCTGACCGAGAAGGAGGGCGGCGAGTTCGACGAGGCCGACGAGCAGCTGGCGGTGGTCCTCGCCGAGTGGACGGCGATCGCGGTCGAGAACGCCCGCCTCTACCAGAGCGTCGAGAGCCAGCGCGACGAGCTGCGCAACGCCGTCCGCGGGCTCGAGGCGACGACCGAGATCGCCCGCGCGATCGGCGGCGAGACCGACCTCGACCGCATCCTCGAGACGATCGTCAAGCGCGGTCGCGCCCTGGTCGAGGCGAAGGGGATGCTGATCCTGCTGCGCGAGGGATCGGATCTGGTCGTCGTCGCCGCTGCCGGCGAATTCCACCGCGACCTGATCGGCACCCGGGTCGAGGTCGGCGGCTCGATCAGCGGCCACGTGCTGGAGACGCGCCGGGCCGAGCGCCTGGCCAACGTCGGCAACCAGCTTCACTTCGGGCTCTCCAAATTCGTCGACGTCCGCACCGGGCTCTTCGTCCCGCTCTCCTTCCGCGGCGAACCGCTCGGCGTCCTCAACGCCTTCGACCGCCGGGGCGGCGAGGAGTTCAGCAAGGAGGACCAGCACCTGCTGGAGGGCTTCGCCGCCAGCGCCGCGGTCGCGGTCGCGACCGCGCAGTCGGTCGCCGAGAGCCGCCTCCACGACAGCCTCGAAGCGACCGAGCGCGAGCGCCGGCGCTGGGCGCGGGAGCTGCACGATGAGGCGCTGCAGAGCGTGGCCGGGGTGCGGGTGCTGATCTCCAGCGCCCGCCGCGGCGCCGGCGCCGAGGTCGACCCGCTGCTGGCCCGGGCACTCGATCAGGTCGACAACACGATCGAGGAGATGCGGCGGCTGATCGCCGACCTGCGCCCCCCCACCCTCGACGAGCTGGGGCTGGTGGCTGCGGTCGAAGGGCTGGCGGAAAAACTGGCGCGGGACCGGGAGATCGAGGCCGAGATCGAGGCCGACCTCGCCTGGGAGTCCGGCCGCTCCCCGACCCGGCTCGACGGCCCGCTGGAGGACACGATCTACCGCCTGGTCCAGGAGGCGCTCCACAACGCCGCCCGCCACGGCGGCAGCGGCCGCGCCAGGGTGACGCTGGAAGAGGGCGAGGGCCAGGTCGAGGTGCGGATCGAGGACGAGGGCAGGGGCTTCGACCTCGACGCGGTCACCGACGGCTTCGGCCTGGTCGGCATGCGCGAGCGCGTCACCCTCGCCAAGGGCGAGCTGAAGGTGATCAGCTCGCCGGGCATGGGAACCCAGATCGCCGCCGTGCTGCCGGCGCGGCGCCGGGCCGAGCCGGAATCGGCGGACCAGGCCGACGCCCTCGCACAGCGGCGCAGCGCCAACGATCGCTGATCGCCGCCGGGCGCGCCCCGGGCGCCCACTATCCTGGTTCTCGATGCGGCGGCGCTCGAACCGTGCCCACTTTCGCGTCGCGGGCCCGCTCGCGACGTCGGTCGCTCTTTTCGCGGCCCTGCTGGCCTGCGCCGCAACGGCGGCCGCGGCGCCCGGCGACGCCGGTGGCGCCCGCGCCGAAGCGGCGCGCGTCGCCCGCTACTGGACCCCGGCGCGGATGCGCAGCGCCCGCCCGCTCGACCTCGCGGTCGGCGGCAGCGGCAGGGGGAGGCTGAGGATCGGCCGCGCCGAGACGACCGGCGCCAGCGCCAGCTTCCTTGCCGTGTCCACGCCCGAAGTGCCGCCCTACTCGTTCAACGGCCGCATCTTCATCCGCCGCGGCAAGCTCGCCGGCTTCTGCTCGGGGACGGCGATAAACAGCCCCACTAGGCAGCTGGTGCTGACCGCCGGGCACTGCGTCAACAGCGGCCACGAAGGCGGCAGGCCCAGCGTCTGGTCCAACTACCTCGAGTTCGTCCCCGCCTACAACGGCGGCGTCGCCCCCTTCGGCGCCTTCGTCGCCCGCCGCAGCACGATCACCGCCCTGACGCCCTGGACCAAGCAGGGCAACCCCGACTACGACATGGGCGCCTTCCTCACCTTCCCCAACTCCGAAGGGGTGAACGTCGCCGACGCGGTCGGCGGCGGCGCCACGATCGTCACCGACCTCAGCCGCCACCAGATCTTCCGCTCCTTCGGCTATCCCGGCGAAACCAAGTACATGCAGGGCTGCACCTCCCCCTACATCGGCGACGACGTCCTCTCCAACCCCCTCCCCGGTCCGCCCACCCTCGGCATCCGCTGCCACTGGGCCCCCGGCGCCAGCGGCGGCGGCTGGTTGATCGGCGACGGCACCGAGATCGACGGCATCAACACCTACCTCCACCTCGACAACAGATCCCGCACCTTCGGCCCCTACTTCTCGGCCGAAACCGTCGGCAAGCTGGTCGAGGGCCTCTGAAGCCGAGCGGCGATCGCCGCTACGCGTCGAGCTCGTCCAATGTAGGAGCCGCTGTCACTAGCATCGGGGAGGTGGAGATCCTTGTCGTCGAGGACGAAGAGGCGATCGCCGACTTCCTCGCCCGCGGGCTCGAAGGCGAGGGCTACGCGGTGACGACCGTCGCCGACGGCGTCGAGGGCGAGCGGCTGGCGCTGGGGCCGGGCGTCGACCTGGTGATCCTCGACCGCATGCTGCCGGGGCGCGACGGGATCGAGGTGCTGGCGGCGATCCGCGCCGCCAAGCCCTCGCTGCCGGTACTGATGCTGACCGCGCGGGGCGAGGTCGGCGACCGGGTCGAGGGCCTCGACGCCGGCGCCACCGACTACGTCGTCAAGCCCTTCTCCTTCGCCGAGCTGGCGGCGCGGGTGCGGGCCCACCTGCGCCAGGCGCCGCAGACGGAGACGACCAAGCTGGTGGTCGGCGACCTCGAGCTCGATCTGCTCAGCCGCACCGTCAGCCGCGGCGAGGAGCTCTCGCTGCGGCTGCCCGAGCGCGAGGCGGATCTGCTCGCCCACCTGATGCGCCACGCCGGCCAGGTCTGCAGCCACCGCCAGCTGCTCAGCTCCGTCTGGGGCTACCAGCACGACCCCGGCACCAACGTCGTCCAGGTCTACGTCGGCTACCTGCGCCGCCGTCTGGCGCTGCCCGGCTCCCCCGCCCCGATCGAGACCGTGCGCTCGGTCGGCTACCGCCTGGCCGAGCCGGAATGAGTGCCTGGAGCCGGCTCGGCCTGCGCGGCCGGCTGGCGCTCTCGATCGGCGCCATCGTCGTCGCCGCCTTCGCGGTCCTCTTCGTCGCCGTCCGCCACGAGATGAGCGACGAGTCGGCGCTGATCAAGCAGCGCGAGCACCACGAGTCCGGCGCCGGCACCAAACCGAGCAACGGCGCCGACAGCGGCGAGGCGACCTCGCTGGCGCCGGTCGAGGACGCCCAGTCGGAGGTGGTACGGACCTTCCTCCTCTTCGGCGGCATCTCCCTCGTCGCCGCCCTCCTCGCCGGCTACCTGCTGGCGGCGCGGACGGCGGCGCCGCTGCGGCGGATGGCGACGACCGCGGCCGCCGTCGACGCCGGCGACCTGAAGCCGCGGATCGGCGCCGAGCCCGCGGCGGCGGTCGAGCTGCGGACCCTGGCCGAGGGCTTCGACCACATGCTCGACCGACTCGAGACCGCCTTCTCGCGCCAGCGCCAGTTCGTCGCCGACGCCTCGCACGAGCTGCGCACGCCGCTGACCGCAATCCGCGGCCAACTCGAAGTGCTGGCCCGCCAGCCGGCGCCCGCCGGCGATGAGGTGCGGCGGGTGGAGGGCCTGGCGATGCGGGAGATGGCGCGGATCGAACGGCTGGTCGACGATCTCCTCACCCTCGCCAGCCTGGAAGAGGAAACGCCGCTGGAGCGCCGCCCGCTCGACCTCGCCGCCTACCTGGGCGAGCTGACCGGAGCCGGCTATCCGACCGTGGCGGCGACGCTCGGCGAGCTGCCGCAGGGGACCCTGGACGCCGATCCCGAGCGGCTGCGCCAGGTGCTCCGCAACCTGCTCGCCAACGCCCGCCGCCACGCCGGTCCCGAGGGCCGGGTCGAGCTCTCCGCCCGCGCCACCGGGGAGCGGCTGACGATCCGGGTCGACGACGACGGTCCCGGCATCCCCCCGCCGAGCGGGAGCGCGTCTTCGACCGCTTCCACCGGGTCGGCAGCGCCCGCGACCGCGGCTCCGGCGGCGGCGGCCTCGGCCTGCCGATCGCCCGCTCGATCGTCGAGCTGCACGGCGGCCGCATCTGGGCCGGCGACTCGCCGCTCGGCGGCGCCCGCGTCTCGGTCGAGCTGCCCGGCTTCCGGGCTCAGCTCGGCAGCGCGTAGATCTGGCCGCCGGCCTCCAGCACCCGCTTCGGCGCCAGGCCGCTCGGCGGCGGGCCGGCGATCACTTCGCCGTTTTCGGCGCTGTACTCGCCGCCGTGGCAGGGGCAGACGATGACCCCGCCTTCGTAGCCGACCGTGCAGCCGGCGTGGGTGCAGACGGCGCTGAAGGCCTTGAGGCCGCCGTCGGCCTCGCGGATGAGGATGTCCGGCGAGCCGTCGGCCGGGTCGCTGTAGGTGGCGGCCGATTCGGCCGGCAGGTTAGCCGCCGGGCCGAGCTTGACCGCGCCGGAGGGAACCGAGGACTTGGTCGCGGCGCCGCCCGTGCCACCGCCCTGGGCGGCGCCGGAGCCGCCGCCGGCACTGGCCCCGGAGCCGCCGGAGCCGCTCCCGCCCGCGGCGGGCTTGCTCGCCGCCAGCGAGCGCGGCGCCGTGTAAGGGCCCTTGGCGAGCGCGGCGATGCCGGCGATCGCGATCGCGGCGCCGCCCATCTCCGCCAGCAGCGCCCGCCGGGTCGACCTGACCATCGCCGGGTCGCCGGCGTCGGGCGCCGCCTCCGGATTGAGGCGGATCCGCCGCGCCAGCGCCGGCGAGGGCTTGCGGACCAGGTTGTCGAGCGCCGGCTGGCCCTCGGCGCCGGCGAGGACGAAGGGCAGCCAGGCGAAGGTGAAGACGAGGTCGGGCCCGAGGAAGTAGGGCGTCGTGTGCCAGCTGGCGGTGAGGAAGAGGAGGAAGTTGAGGCCCATCCCGCAGGCGGCGGCGATCCGGGTGAGGAAGCCGCTGGTGACCAGGAGGCCGATCAGGATCTCCGTCACCGCCACCCCGACCCCGGCCAGCTCGGGATGCGGCAGGGCGAAGGCGCGGAGGATGAAGCCGCCCGGGGTGCCGTTGGCGAAGCCGTGTAGCTGGGTGCCGATGTAGGTGGGGGCGCCTTCGTGCAGGAAGCCCGGGTCGCTGAGCTTCTGCACGCCGGCGTAGACGAAGGTGATGCCGAGGAAGAGGCGCAGCGGCAGCAGCGCCTGCGCCGGGGTTATGCGGAGGTCGCGCATCGGCCTGCCACTGTCGCCTCGATCGCTAAACCCCTGCTCACGACACCATGAGAGACCTCTCACGCGGGCGTTAGGCGCCGATAAGCGTGCCGCCGCAGCATGCCGCCGATGCAGGCCACCGACTCAGTCGCGCTCGGCGACGGCGTCGCCCGCGGCGGCGCCATCCGCGACGGCGTCGCCGGCAACGCCCGCCTCACCGGCGGCGCCGCGGCGCTGCTGCTGCTCCTGCTCGCGGTCGAGGGGGCGACGATCCCCTTCATCGGCAGGCTGATCGGCCCTCACATCTTCATCGGCATGCTGCTGATCCCGCCGGTGGCGCTGAAGCTGGGCAGCACCGGCTACCGCTTCGCCCGCTACTACACCGGCAACTCCGCCTACGTCCGCAACGGCCCGCCGGCGCTGGCGCTGCGGCTGCTGGCGCCGCTGGTAGTCCTCACCAGCCTCGCCCTCTTCGCCACCGGCGTCGCCCTGCTGATCGACGGCCCGCCCTCCAGCACCCTGGTCTTCCTCCACAAGGCGAGCTTCTTCGCCTGGTTCGCGGCGATGGCGGTGCACGTCCTCGGGCACGTCCTGGAGGTTACGGCCCTGGCCGCCCCCGACTGGCGCCGCCACGGCGGCCGCGAGGCGGCGCTCGCCGGGTCGGGACTGAGGGTCGCCCTGCTGCTCGGCTCGCTCGCCGGCGGGTTGGCCCTGGCCCTCGTCACGATCCATCTCGCCGGCCCCTGGATCTCCCGCTCGGTCGGCGGCTAGGCCGCTGCCGCGAAAAAGTGCGTGAAAGCAGGCCAAAAACACCGGCCTGCTACGGTTGCTCGGTCGGGTTCGGCACCACTGCCACCCGAGAGGTTCCGTTTCCTCTGTGCGCTTCTGGGCGTTTTGGGGCTGCTGGATCTCCCTGAATCGCACACATAAGGAGCACATAACTTCATGTCATTTGCCGACCTCGGCATCTCTGAACCTGTGGTGGGCGCGCTCGCCGCGCGCAACATCACCGAGCCCTTCCCCGTCCAGGAGATGGTCGTCAGCGACGCGCTCGACGGCCACGACCTCCTGGTCCAGTCCCCGACCGGCTCGGGCAAGACCCTCGCCTTCGGCATCCCCACGGTCGACTCGATCGAGCCCGGCGGCGGCCTCGCCGCCCTGGTCCTGGCGCCGACCCGGGAGCTGGCGAGCCAGATCGTCGACGAGCTCGACTCGATCGCCCGCGCCCGCAACCTCCGCGTCGCCGCCGTCTACGGCGGCGTCGGCTTCGGCCCCCAGAGCAGCGCCGCCCGCCGCGCCGACATCGTCGTCGCCACCCCCGGCCGGCTCGAGGACCTGCTCGGCCGGGGCACGATCTCGCTCGACCGCGTCCAGATCCTCGTCCTCGACGAGGCCGACCGCATGCTCGACATGGGCTTCAAGCCGGCGGTCAGCCGGATCGTCGCCCAGACCCCCGACGATCGCCAGACCCTGTTCTTCTCCGCCACCCTGGAGGGCGCGACCGGCAAGCTGGCCGCCGCCTACACCCACCGGGCGCGGCGCCACACCCAGGAGCCGACCGAGCACAGGGAGCGCGACATCGAGCACAGCTTCGTCCACGTCGAGTCCCAGAGCGCCAAGCTCGACCACCTGACCCTGCAGCTGCAGGACGCCGAGCGCGGCCGTACCCTGGTCTTCGTGCGCACCAAGCGCGGCGCCGACCGGCTGGTCAAGCGACTTCGCAGCCGCCAGCTCGAGGCTGTGGCGATGCACGGCGACAAGAGCCAGGGACAGCGCGAACGGGCGCTGGCCCGCTTCGAGAAGGGCGAGATCGACACCCTGATCGCCACCGACGTCGCCGCCCGCGGCATCGACGTCGCCGACGTCACCCACGTGATCAACTTCGACGCCCCCGGCGACCAGGACGCCTACACGCACCGGATCGGCAGAACCGGCCGCGCCGGCAACCGCGGCGCCGGGATCAGCTTCGTGCTGGAGGACCAGGTCGGGGAGATGCGGCGCATCGCGCGCGACCTCGGCCTCAGCCGCGAGTTCGACCTCGGCAGCGGCAACCGCGCCCCGGCGACTTCCACCGCCTCCACCCCGCCCGCCCACTCCACCCGCAACGGCAACGCCTCCGCCTCCGCCGCGCAGAAGCGCCGGCGGCGACGGAGGCGCAGCCGCACCAAGGAGGCCGTATGAGCACCGCCACCGCCACCGCCGGCAAGACCGCGAAGAAGTGGACCTGCGACCAGTGCGGCGTCTCGATCAGCCAGATGGGCGGGGGCCGCGTCGCCCTGCCCGAGACCTGGGATCGCTGCGATGACGGCCTCTTCTGCCTCAACTGCCGCCGCGACCGCGCCGCCCAGGCGGCGCTGGCCTCGGCGCCGGAAGACAGCCCGATCGAAGTCCGCGCCAAGCTGCGCCGCGCGGCCCTGATCGAGTTCGAGGTCAGCCGCCGCCCCGACCACGGCGACGGCGCCATCGCCAAAGCCTGCCGCTCCTCGGTCTCGGCCGTCGCCGCCGCCCGCCAGCGGCTGAAGCTGCCGGCGCCAGAGCAGACCTGCAAATAGCGTCGCGGGCGGAGCTGCTGCGCCGGCTGGAGCGCCTCGACGAAGCGCGCGCCGCCTACGATCAGGCGCCGGCGCCGGTCGGCTCCGGCCCCGAGCGGACCTTCCTCGAGCGCCGCCGCGCCGAGCTCAGCGAGCGGTAGCGCAGCGCCAGCATGATCGCCGCCGCGGCGGCGCTGCCGAGGACCAGGACCCGCAGCCAGAGGCTGGCGCCGTCGGTCCCCGATCCCAGCGAGTGGGCGACGGCGAGGGCGAAGACGACGACCGTGGCGCGGTGGACCAGGCGCCAGCGCTTGGCGCCGATGCGGCGGCGCAGGTAGTAGGTCGGGCCGAGCAGGAGAGCCAGGTAGCCGGCGAGGATGCCCATCCCCACCCACAGCGGCCGGTAGGAGATCGTGAACGGGATCGCGATCCCGGATATTCCGGGACGCAAATAGGCATCGCCGAGCAGGAGGACGCCGTGGGCGCCGATCGCGACCAGCGCCGTCAGCGCGATCTGCTCGTGGACTTTGACCAGCCTGCCCTTCAGGCCCGGCCGCCGGTAGACGTTGGAGGCCATGAAGAGGCCGAGCAGGACCGCCGCGGCGATCAGGCAGAAGGCGACGATCCCGGCCGCGCGGGAGGCGAGCCACCAGGGGTAGTTGGCGGGATCGGGCTCAGTCACCCTCGCCTCCCCCCTCCCCTGGCTCCCCCGCCCCGGCCGGCGCGACGAGGTGGGACGGGGCGCTCGACGGGGCCTTCACCGGCACGGTCGTCGGCCCGGCGAAGACCGCGTAGTAGGCGAGGGTGGCGAGGGCGAGCAGGACGGCGAGGGCGGCGAGCTTCGTCCTCAGGCTGGGACCGCCCGGGGCCACCGGGCGAACCGCCGCGGGTGTCGGCGTGGCCGGGCTCATGGCGGCGGCGCCGGCGAGGTCCGGGTGACGATGCCGGTCGCCTGCGCGGTGGCCGCCTTGGCGCCGCCCTTGACCGCCGGCTGGCTCAGGGCCGGGACCAGCGGGCCGGGCCCCAGCGCCGGGTCGCGTCCGTTGCGGACCTGGATCGCCAGCAGGGTGAGGGCGACGAAGAAGAGGCCGAGCGCGGCGGTGATCACCGCGAGCGGGCTGGGCCGGGGTCGCTTCGGCGGTAGCGCTTTCGGCTTCGGCGACGGGGCTGCCTTGGGCTGCGGCTGAGTCGTATCGGCCATTGCTCAGGCCTCGCCGCAGACCTGGAAGCCGTAGCCGCGGGCGAAGCCGCCGACGGCGCGGCTGAGGTTGTCCAGCTCGCCGCGAAGGACCCGCAGGCGCGGCACGTCGACGGCCGCGAGCGCTTCGCCGATCTGCTTGCGCAGGGCGAGCTGGCGGCGGATCGGCTCGAAGACGTTGGCCCGGAGCAGAGCCCGTTCGCCGCGCGGCGCCGGGACCGCTTCGACTTCGCGCAGCTCCTTCCAGCCGAGGGCGACGGCGCCGTCGTACAGCTTCGCCGCCTCCCGCGCATCGCCCGCCTTCGCCACCCGCTCCTGCTCCCGGCCCCGCTCGGGGTCGAGGCGGCCGCAGACCGCGTCGACCTTGCTCACGTAGGCGCGGCGGGCGGGATCGGTGACGGCGGCGGAGGCCGGCCGCGGCGGCGGGCTCGGGGTCGAGGAGACTTCGATAGGCGCACCGCTGGCGGTGCTCGACTCGCTCTCCCCCCGCCGCGTATCGCCTCCGCATCCGGCCACCGAGGCGAGCAGGAGGACGGCGGCCAAGCTCGCGAGCAGCAGGCTTTTCTCTCTCGGCGCCATCGCCATACCGACGTTAGGCGCGCGCCGACCCCCGGTCTTCCGTACTAATCACCCAACCCCGCCCCGTGTTCTCCCGGCGGCGGGCCTGAGCTCAGCGGGTGGCGAGGCGCTGGTGGACGAGCTGGACCGCCATCGAGCCCTCTCCCGCGCCTGAGGCGACCCGCTTGATCGAGCCGGAGCGGACGTCGCCGACGGCGAAGATGCCGGGGCGGCTGGTCTCCAGGAAGTAGGGGCCGACGCCCTCGAAGTCCGGCAGGCACTCCTCCGGCACGTCGCGTCCGGTCCGCAGGAAGCCGTCCTCGTCGGCGGCGACCTGGCCGCCCATCCACTCGGCGTGGGGCGAGGCGCCGATGAAGACGAAAACCGCCCGCGCCGGCAGCTCGCGGCGCTCGCCGCTGACATTGTCGGTCACCACCACCGCCTCGAGCCCCTCCTCGCCCCGCAGCTCGGCGATCTCGGTGTGGGTCATCACCTCGACCCCCTCGTTGCGTTCGACCTGGTCGACCAGATAGCGGGACATCGACTTGCCGAGGTCGCCGCCGCGGATCAGCAGCCGGCAGCTGGCGGCGTGCTTGGCGAGGAAGATCGCCGCCTGCCCGGCCGAGTTGCCGCCGCCGACGACCAGCACCGGGCTGCCGAGGCAGAGCTGGGCCTCGACCAGGGTCGCCGCGTAGTAGACGCCGAGGCCCTCGAACCGCTCCAGCTCGGGCACCTCGGGTTTGCGGTACTGGGCGCCGCTGGCGACGATCAGGGTGCGGCCGTTGACGACGTCGCCGTCGGCGAGCTGGACCGCGTAGTGGCCGTCGTCCTGCTCCAGCCCGACCGCCTGCGCCGGCACCGCCAGCCGGGCGCCGAACTTGCGCGCCTGCAGCAGGGCCCGCGCCGCCAGCTCGCCGCCGGAGATCCCGGCCGGGAAGCCGAGGTAGTTCTCGATCCGCGATGAGGTGCTCGCCTGGCCGCCGAAGGCGACCGAGTCGATCGCCTGCGTGTCGAGGCCCTCGGAGGCGCCGTAGACGGCGGCGGCGAGCCCGGCCGGCCCACCGCCGACGATGACCAGGTCGCAGAGCGGCGGCGGCGCCCCGCGCGCGCCCAGCCCGAGCGCGGCGGCCAGCTCGGAGTTGGAGGGGTTGCGGAAGACGCCGCCGGCGCCGATCACCACCGGCGTTTCCCCGGCCGGGACGCTGAGCGCCTGCAGCAGCGTGTCGACCTCCTCCTCGTCCTCGAGGTCGGTCCACTGGTAGGGGGCCCGGTTGCGGGCGAGGAACTCGCGCAGCCGCCGGCTGTCGGCCGAGTAGCGCGAGCCGATCACGTGTACGCCGGCGCCCTTCTCGATCAGCATCGCGCGCCGTGCCAGGAAGGCCCTGAGGACGATGTTGCTCAGCTCCTCGTCCTCGGCGACGACGGTCCGCAGGCACTCGGCCGGCACCTGGATCACCTCGCCGCCGTCCCGCACCACCGCGGTCAGGTAGACCCGCGAGCCGGTCAGCAGTCCCAGCTCGCCGAGGAAGCGATGATGGCCGTGGACGGTGATGACCCGATCCTCGCTGCCGTACCCCTGCACGATCGCCACGAACCCCGACTCGACGACGAAGAAGTCATAGGCGTCGTCGCCCTCGCGGAAGAGCACGTCCCCCGGCTCGGTCCTGCGCACCTCCCCCATCTCCCCCAGCCGCGCCCGCTGCTCCTCGGTCAGGCGCGGATAGGCGCCGCCGACGTCCGGCGGCTCCTCGATCCCGGCTCCCAGCGGCTCGCCCATGCGAGGCGAGGTTACGCCACCGCCCTCCGCCGCGAAACTACTCTTCGCGATCGACCGGCTTGCCGGGGAGCAGGGTGAACGCGGCGACCATCTCGGAGCCGATCACCAGGTCCTCGCCGTGGGAGTCGATCGCGACTTTGCCGTGCGGCCCGGGAGCGATCGCCGCATCCGGCTCGACGAGGAGACCGTCCACGCGGTGACCGGTGGTCGCCTCGATCCGGACCGGGACGTCCCCCTCGCGCTCGCCTCGCACTTCCTCGAGGACATCGTGGAACCAGGACTCCGGCTCCCCGGGCGGCCGCTCGTATCGGGTACCGATCTCGAAGGTCGAGCTCATGGTTGGAATCTACGGGCTGGGGGATTCGCCGGTGCACCCGGGTAGTCAAGACTCGACGCGGCGCTCCAGTGGCGGCGTCTCGAATCCAGCTGTCGAGAACGTCACCCGAAAACCCTGGTTGCCGTTGCCCACGAGCCGCTCGCCGGCCCTCACGCGGATGTCTTCTGCCTCGGAGAGGGTCGCTGCCAACAATGCTGTGAGCTCGGCCCATCCGGCCTCGTCGACCTGCATCGCAAGCCAGGAGAAATGGCTGTCGGGGCGCTCGTCGAACGTCCCAGCCGATAACGCCGTGCTGGCTTTCGCGATGAACCCTTGGAGGATCGTCGCGGTGATCGCCGATCGCTCGCCCTCCGGCACCTCGCGCCACTGCTCATCGGTGAACGAAGCCCGGGTCGTCGCCTGGAAGACGTGCTCGACCGCCCCTCGCCGTGGAAGCTCCTCGACAAGTTCGAGGCAGCCGAATTTGGCCAGCTCGCGGAAGTGGTAGGAGATCGTCCCGAGCGGGGCGCCACCGTACTCGCGCTCGAATTCGACCGGCGACATGGCTCTTTCGTTGACGCCTTCGAGGATGCGAACTCGCAGGGGGTGGCTCAACGCTTTCGCCATGTCCTGCAGCGGATGGGCGGACGGCCTTGTCCTGCCCTTCGCTCGCTTTGCTTCCATTGCGCCCTCCAGTCGACTCGGCCAGTGCAGTAGGTACACACCCTAAAGTCAGGGCCGTTATCAAGCAGTTTTGCAGGACCTCTCTAAATTGCTCGTAACTTCTCCAGCGCTCTAGAGAGTCTCCTAAGAGAATCGCAAGCGCTCGCGATTCCACGGCCATTCATGAAAAGGGGGTGAAGGAATGAAGGCATCCGCCTGCGTATCTGTCTTGCCGGAGGGAGCAATCCGCAAGGGCAACTGAGTCCGGCCAGGGCCGCCTTCGCCCTTTCTGGTCGAGGGCGGCCTCCGGCTGCGTGGCAGAACCACAGTCGAGCAGCTCGACCTTTGCGCGTCGCCGGTTAAACCCTATGGACGCTGGGCTAGATGATCAGGCGCAGCGATCAACTGAGTACCGCTACGGGGATTCGAACTACGTACCCTCTCAACCGCGCGGGCCGTGGACGCCGTGGCCGGAGGCCGCGGCGTCCATCACCGGGCCCTGACGGAGGCGACCGTCTCCCGCAGGGTCTGGAGAGCGTCGTGGTGCGGCATCCAGTGCAGCTCCTTGCGGGCGCGGGAGGTGTCCATCAGCACCGGACGGCGAACGGCCTCGATCCAGGCGGCCTCGTCCGGCAGGAACGGCAGCAGCGCCACCGCCTCCGCGGCAGCGCCGACGGCGAGCTGGGGAGCCGGCACGGCGTGCCAGCCCAGCGCGTGGGCGAGGTCGGAGATCGTCAGCTCTCCCGGCCCGGCGAGGTTGTAGGCGCCCGGCTCTCCCTCGCCGATCACCGCCGCGCACAATGCCGCGGCCACGTCATCGTGGTGGACCAGCTGGAACGGCGCGCCGGGGTCCGGCAGCACCGGTCGCAGCTCGGGCACCTTGCCCAGCGCCCAGCGCAGAGGGCCCGGAATCCTCTGCCCGATCGCGAGCAGGGGGATCAGATCGAGCAGCAGCGTCGCTTCCGGCCCGGCGACGATGCAGGGGCGAAAGAGGTAGGCGTCGGTTTCGGAGCCCTCGAGCGCTTCGGCCAGGACCGCCTCGACCTCTGCCTTGTGGGCGGAGTATGGGTGGCGGGCGGTCCCCCGCACCGGTAGGTCCTCGGTGAGCAGCTCGGGCAGGTCGCGGCGAAAGCCGTAGGCGGCGACCGAGGAGGTGTAGACGAGGCGCTTGGCGCCGGCGGCGGCCGCCGCCTCGAAGACGTTTCGCGAGCCGGTCAGGTTGATCTCGCGGCTCTCGCCGCGGCCGGCGACGATGGCGAAGGCCAGGTGGACGACGACGTCGGCGCCCTCCACCAGCTCATCGACGGACTCGCGGTCGAGGATGTCCCCGCGCCGGTACTCCACCTTGTCCCCCCAGTGGTGCTCGGCCGGGTCGAAGCGGCGCCGCGCCATCCCGATCACCCGCTCCACCTCCGGCGCTCGCTCCAGCGCCGCGACGAACGGCTTGCCGATCTCCCCGGTTGGGCCGGTGACCGCGACGGTCAACATGTTGGCGATTCTCCCAGCACGGCATCGATCGCGCCCACCCCGCTGGACGGAGGTCCCGGAGCCGCTGGGAACAGCAGGCTTCGTCTACTCCTTCTTGCCGGACGCCCCCAGCGCCTCACCGGCGCTGTGCACGACGTTGGTCAGGAAGTCGTACTGGGTCTGGACCAGCTTCTCCGACATCTCAAGCGCGGAGTCGATGACCTCCTGCCGCCTGGACGGGTCCTCGCCATGCGGTGGCAGCGCCTCATCGACGGACTCCATGAAGTTGCGCACCGCCTCGATCGCTTTCTTCTGGCTCCCCTTGACCTGCTCGAGCACCTGCTCGGATAGCTCGGTGGTCCTCTCGACTCTGGTCTGCTGGGCTGCGGCGTCTCTGACTGTGGCTTTCTCGGCTGTGGTGGGCATCTGCGTCTCCCGTCGTTGGTTGGCTTCGCGCTCGGGTCACTGACCCTCTGTCGTCTTCACCCACGAACCTATGCGCGCTCTCAGGGCAAGTCATCGGTGGAAACCCCGAGTTCGGACACCGGGGAATCCCGCCACCCCAGCTGGCTGAGATGGGCGAGTTCCGCTACGAAGGCCACCGGATCGCGTACGACAGCTACGGCGAGGGCGAGCTGTTCTCGCCCTCATCCACGGCCTGTTGATGAGCCGCCGCATGATCGAGCGGCTGGGCCCCGCGCTGGCCGACGGGCGCTCTGTGCGGAGAGGACGCTGACGTTTGAGCCGACCGACCCTTCCCGTGACTTACAGTAGATAAATGCTCCCGGCAAGCCTTTCACTGCTTCTGTTCGCCGACACCTGGGGGATGCATGACGGCGACGTTGGGTCGGGCTGGATGATCGTGATGATGCTCGGCATGGTCCTCTTCTGGGGGCTTGTCGTCGTCGGAGTCGTCTGGCTGCTGCGCGAGGCGATTGGCCGTAGCCATCACGGGCCGGGCGCTGACCCGTCGGCGATCCTCGATCGCCGCTTGGCCGAGGGACAGATCTCAGTGGAGGAGTACGAGCAGCGCAAGAAGACCCTCACCGGGTAGCGGGCAAACGCCGGCCTCTAGGCTTTCCGAGAGCAATGCCTGGACAAACTCTCGCCTATGAACATCTCGGCGGTGATCGGCACCGCCACGGAAACGGGCTCAGCCATTCCCACCCCCACGACGGCCCGCATACCCACGAGCCGGAGTCGCATGCGCACGGACACGATGACCATCACCACAACGGTCACGGCCACTCCCACGGCCTGGTCGACGAGAGCATCAAACGCTCACGGGAGGGGCTCAAGGCGGTCGGCCTCTCCCTTGCCGTCCTGGCAGTTGCGGCCCTTGCCCAGACGGCGATCTTCCTTGCCAGTGGCAGCGTCGCCCTGCTGGCGGACCTGATCCACAACTTCGGCGACGCGGGCACCGCGATCCCGCTCGGCGCCGCCTTCCTGCTGCGCTCGGCACGGGCCGAGCGCATCGCCGGGCTGTTCGTGGTGGCGGCGATCTTCATCTCGGCCTGCGTTGCCGGGGTCGAGGCGATCTCGCGCCTGATCCACCCCCAGACCCCGACGCACCTGCTCGCCCTGGCCGCTGCCGGGTTGATCGGGTTCGCCGGCAACTGGATCGCGGCTGGAATACGAACTCGAGCGGGCAACCGGCTCGAGAGCCCGGCCCTGATCGCCGATGGCAACCACGCCCGCGCCGACTCCTATGTCAGCCTCGCCGTCCTCGCCACCGCCGCAGTCGTGGCTCTTGGCCTGCCGCTCGCGGACCCCCTGATCGGTCTCGCCATCACGGCGGTAATCCTCAAGATCACCCGGGATTCCTGGCGGACGGTGCGAGGGCACCATCACTAACCGGCGTTCCCCGAACTCGGGCCCCAGCAGGCGGGGAAGAGCGCGCTGGCATCCCTCGCAGCCGAGGAGAGGGACGCACGCTACGTGACCCTCGACGACGACGGCCCTCGGGAAGCAGCGAATGAGGACCCGACCGGGCGACCGCCTGCACCACAAGCAGGCACACGTCCACTTCTTGAACGTTGACGTGGTTGACGCTAAGCTCGGTCGACCATGGCAGCGAAACCAGCCCTTCTCGATCGCACCGTCGAAGAGTTCCGCCGCACTCTCACCGAGATCGGCGGGCAGCCGAGCTCGGCCGATGACGCCGAGGTACTCGGCCGGCGCGCGGCGATGGTCGTGCTTGCCGGCGGTGCTTGGGAACGGGCTCTCGGGGAGCTGCTGACCAGTGCGGAAGCCCGCATCCTGCTTGGCGGGATCAGTCGCGAGGCACTGCGCAAGCGGGTCCTCAGCGGCTCGGTGCTCGCCCTGCGCGACGACGCCGACCTGATCCGCTATCCGCGCTGGCAGTTTGATGCAGGTAACAGCGCTCCCTTTAGGGCGATCAAGGAGCTCAACGAGATCTTCGGTGAGGCGGGGCTCGACGCCTGGACGCTTGCCGCGTTTGCCACCGCCCCGCAGTCGGAGTTGGGAGATCGGACTCCGGTCGATTCCTTCGCCGACGTGGATCTCGATCCTCTGCTCCTCTCAGCCCGGCGAACCGTGGCCGAGCTGACGCGTTGAGCCCGCGCGGCCTGCCCTCTCCCCCGGACGAGCTCCCCGAGCTTCCCAGCGCGAAGCTCGGAACGGAGGCTCTGTGGCGCATCCACGCCGCCGATGTCGCTCCCTGGTTCTTCGACGCCGGTCCCGATGGCCGGTTCAACCTCGCCGATACGGGCACGTGTTACCTCGCCGAGGAGCCGATCGGTGCCTTTGTCGAGAAGTTCGGACGCC
Source organism: uncultured Solirubrobacterales bacterium (assembly GCA_963785775.1). Lineage (GTDB taxonomy): Bacteria > Actinomycetota > Thermoleophilia > Solirubrobacterales > 70-9 > VAYN01. The sequence continues at coordinate 270,425 of CAWAWH010000005.1, forward strand.
TGCTGCGGCCGGGCGGTGTCATCCCAGAGCCGCTGGTCGACACGCAGCGGCTTTCGAGGCTGCGCGCGCCCAAAGTCAACGTCGTCGACTTGACCGACCCAAAGGTCCTCGGACTCATCGGCCTCACCGCCGAGATCCACGCCACGACCGACTACGGCTTGACCCAGAGCTGGGCGTGCGCACTACGAGACGCCGGCTACGCCGGCATCCGCTACAAGGCTCGCCACGACCCGCGCGGGCAACTGGTCTCCATTGCCCTCTTCGGCTCGGACAAACCGCCGCGGAGCGCCGCCAAGACGACGGCGGTCCCAATCGACCTAATCCACGAAGCGTCCACCACCTTCGCGATCACGGTTCTCCCCCGCCGCCACTCAAGACGCCGGTAGGGCAACACGGCGACGACTCGTAGCCCGTTGCTTTGCACTGTGCCGCTGTTGCCGCGCGGCAACAGCGAACCGCTTCAGCGAATCAAGGCCCTTGGCTTGCTAGAGCCATTCCAGCGAAGTACCGCTACGGGGATTCGAATCGGCAGAAATTTTCGAGAGACGTCTAGCTCTGCGGTCTTGAGCTCGCAGCTGGAGAGCTGGCGGGAAGGGGCCCCGCCGGCTCTCGCGTCGGGCTTTTGGAAAATTGCCTGGCCCGATTCTGTTCAGTCAAAACAGTCAACTTCGCGCCGATATCCGCACAAAGTGCATAGCCGGGAACGCAGTTTTGCCTTGACACCTACCCTCTTGGTTCCTACAGTTGAGAGGGCTCTCAGGGAGAGGGTTTTCCCACAGGGGAAGCAGTTCAGCCGGATTCCGCATCAGCAGCGTGTTTCCGGGATGAGAACAGGAGAAGCAGGGGATTGAGATCCCCGCCAGGGATCCGCAGCGAGGCGCCCCGCGCCATTTTTTGCTGCCAGCTTCTGTTTCGGCCAGTTGCGCCCGCAGCCTCCCTATCTCGGCTTCTGCGGCGCCCCTTCGGGTCGAGCCAATGACTCGAACCAACCGACCGGTCCCACTCGGGTCCGGATGCCGGGACGGTCCGGCTGAGTTGGCACACTGGATCACATGCCTCATCGACCTCCCGGTGTCTGCATATTCTGCGCCGCGACCGGCGTCACAAAGGCCCACGTCTTCGCGGAGTCATGGACGAGCCTGTTCGACGAGCCGAACGACACGCGCGAGCACGAGGTCGTGCATCGCTATACGGACCCGATAACCGGCGAGCAGCGCATCCTTAAGCGCGCGAAGACATTTGCCTTGGCTAGCCGCAAGGTCTGCGGTGCATGCAACAGCGGCTGGCTCAACGAACTGGAGGCGCGGGTCCGCCCGCTCATGACCTGTTTCGCGGCGAATACGCGGATCACGCTCAATGCCGAGGAGCAGGCAGACCTCGCACTCTGGTCCGTAGTCGCAGCTCTCATCGCGATGAGCAACGACCCAGACGCGGCGGGGTTTGCCGACCCCGCGATCGCCCATGAGATCTTCCGGGAACGGCGCCCGCCCGACGACATGAACGTCTGGCTTGGCGCGAACTCGCACGGGGAGATGGCTTGGTTCGGCTCGCACTCGCTCAACCTCGCTCCCGCCCCCGAGCAGACCGGCGCGTGGGGCGCGACGATCTCGTTCGGCTACGCCGTCATCCACATGGTCTTCCACGGCCTTCCGAACCAGCGGATGCGGCTGCGCCACGACGCTCAGCGATCTTTGCGGCGGATCTGGACGCCGCGCGACCGCGCCATGTGGCCGCCGAGGCTGGTAATGCGCCCTCGCGACCTCACGCCGCTCGCGCTGGCGATTGGAGAGCAGTCCTCCTTTGAGCGGGCCGTCCCCGCGCGTCCAAGCTGAGCGCGAGGTGTCCGTTAGGGGCGGCGGTCAGTTCAGAATCAGCGTCTTTCGGCTTCGTTTGGCATCCACGCAGGGTCCGAAAAGGGCCGATCGTGGAGCCTCTCGTATCTCTTATCTACTCTCCGCCCCCAAAACTGTGGCCAGCAGGGGCGACGGTCCGTAGCTCGGCAATCGCCAGTTCACGGGCGCGCCTGCGCTGTGCCAGTTCATGTTCTTTCCCGGTGCAAAAAAGGGCAGTTAAGGCGGGCCAGCGAGAGGTTTGCCAGGGCGATGCGGATGGTCAGCCGGGGGTGGAGTAGGCCCAAAGACGCGGAGAAGACCCGGGTTTGTGGCTTAGGATGGTCTGAGGAGGGGCGCCCCGATGAGCAAAGTCGACGTAGATAAGTTCTTCGACGAGTATGTGACCGGATTCATGTTCGCCGATGTACAGCGCGAGATCGATCGCGCGCGCGACGGTCAAGATGCGGGCAACTTCCTCTGCGCACTTGCCCTTCTCTGCTACACGGAGGTGCTTGGCGGAATCCAACGAAACACGCTTGCCCCTAGAAATGGGCGTCAAAACTTTGACTGCTTTTTCCGAGAACTTGGTCCCGACTACGGACAGCTACTCGATAGCGGGGTTGAGGTGTACGAACTCTTTCGGTGTGGCATGGCTCATGAGTACCTAATCAAGGGCAGCGCCACGGTGAGCATGCTCAAGAGTGTTGAGCCTTGCGGAGTTGCCGTAGGGCCAAATGGTCACTACTACTTCACGGTTGAGCGCTACTTCGAGGACTTTCAGGCGGCCGCTCTAAAGCTTCAGAGTGATTTGATAGCTCAGCCCGCACCCAGTCTCCCAGCAGAGCTCAGCGGGGCTTGAATATCGCCAAACTCCGAAGCTTCAGCTGATCAATGCATAGCCAAGACAAGACAATTGCCGAAGCTCGCGCAGTACTTGAGCAGACCGCACGGCGGAAATCGGCGATCACATATTCCGAACTCGTCGGCAAGATCCATGCCGTTCACCTAGAGCCCGATTCTAAGTTGCTGGCACAGATACTCGATGAGATTTCGACCGCCAGCAACAAGGAGAGAGGTTGCATGCTCTCAGCGGTTGTAATCCATAAAGGCAGCGACGAGCTTCCCGGGCCCGGCTTCTTTGCGCTTGCGAAACGGCTCGGTCGAGACACGTCAGACAGACTGGCCTTTTATCTCGCCGAGGTTCACCGTGTCCATGAGTCCTTTAAGCATTGAGCATGAGCGGGATCGGATTAATCATTCTGGGCGCGGTAATCGGCGCAGCTGCGACCGGCGGCGTGCAGGTTTGGATCGGTAGAAAGCAGCGGCTTCTTGCTCGCAAAGTAGCGGCCCGCGTCATCCTCGGCGATCTCTACTTAACCGAGGGACTTCTTAAAGGCGTAGTGGAATACAAGCGATGGCCTCTGGTGCTCGACATCGCCCGGCCACTCGATGCTTGGCGGGAGTTTCGTGGGGCGTTCGCCGCCGCTGTGTCGGCCGCAGAATGGGTCCAAGTCGACAGCATTTTCAGCGTTCTTCATCAAATATCGCTTGGCGCCACTCTTGGAGACGAAAGCGTTGAGGCAGCACTGCCTACTGTGAACGGCTTGCTGGAAAGAATTCCGGCAGCGCAGCAAATCGTTGCTAGTCATGCCGCAGATTCAGAGGCAGAACAAAGGGAAATAGTCCAAGTCTTGGAGGCTCCTCCTTAAGCTTACTTGGAACTCAATACGACCTGACGGGCGTTGCGAACTCAAAGTTTGGATAAAGCATGACCGATCCAATATGGACCCTAGAAGCGCGCGACTCGGTAATGCTCGAGGTCGTAACCTCGCTTTTCAATCTCTCCCCAGAGGCTGTTCGACGGGAAATCGCCCAGGCCCATGAAATAACTGTGGAGGCGATTGCCGCCAAGGGAATCGACTACAGCAAGCTCGATAAGGCGCTGACCCCTCAACGAAAGCGTCTGGAGCGCGCCTTTCTCTTCGACACAGCGCGAATCCAGTCCGGTAGCTATGGATCCGCCGTTGCCGACGTGGTGCTTCCCTTGCTGCCTCCTACCCTCTCCTGTTCGATCCAGCTCGGCGATCTAATTCTCGAGCGTGACCTACAGGACCGGGGCATCGAACTCTTGAACGACTATGCCGAGCTCATCCATCCGGTCGAGTTGGTCAACACGAACCAGATCTACTGCATCTATCTCAACAACCTGAGCAAGAAGATGGCAGCCGACATCACCGAGGGCCTCCGTGACTACGAGGGATTCGTTGGGCACGTCGAAGCAAGCACCGCCTCGCCGATGAAGGACTGGCTCTCGATTACTCTCGTTGATGGCTACCTCAAGCACGGAAGAGCAATGCTGAACGGCCACGAGGACGATGCGCCGAACACCGAAGACCGGAACATGAAGGGCTGGCCGCTAGAAGAGAACGGCTATGAGTGTCGCAGCATCCAGGACATGTACTTCCACCTCTTCCTTGGTTACAAGATCGAGCGCCGGGTGGTGCCAGGGGCTGAGGGGGATACAGACTTCGCGCTATCAGCGATCTCGGGGAAGCCACTCCCTCTTGATGGCGTTGATGTCGAAATCGAGGCAGCAAAGGCTAAATACCTCAGGGAAGATCATGGATTGAGCCTCGCTCGTGCTGGCCTCGCGAGCTTAGATGATGAGGAGATCGCAAGCACAATCAGATCGAAGATCAAGGACTCCTACATCTACAACCTGCGGTATGACGAGGAGCACGACACGAGTCTTTTCAACATCATGCTTGAGATATCCGAGCCCGATGAGGGGCGGGTGACCAGGCTCCTCGCCGCGCTGGAGTATCAACCCGAAGTTCCGATGCTTAGGCTCGTAACGCTCTTCTAGGCGGGCACCACAAGTGGAAGCGTGGATGAACCGCGTCCGGTGAACGACCCAGCCTGCCCTCGGTCTGGCAAACCAAAGCCAACGCCTTAGATCAAAGGGGACCGGCTCTAGATCCTGCCGGCATCACATCCCGGTGCGAAGCGCCGAGGCTCGCTGGCCCAGCTGGGAAATCGTGGCACCGGCCGTCGATCCCTACAAGCCCCGGCTGCGCCGGGGCTCTCCTTCGTCGCCCTTCGGGTTCCGGGATCGACGTCCGGTGCAAAAGGGCACTTATCGGGGCCAGCTCAGAGGATTCGCCTGAAGCCCGGTCGGTTGTCGTCTTCGCTGCCTGCTCATATTGGCCGGTGATTCGCAACGCATTTGAGGGAGCGCTGGCAAAGCTCGACCGGGCCGAGGAGCACTTCCTGACCTACGAAGTCGAGCGAGAACTGTTCTTTGAGAGAGATCCGTATCGGGTCGAGGTCAAGTTGGACCGTCGAAGTGGTTGGCACATCGCCAGGCTTCGGATGCTTGAGGAGCCGCCCACGCTTCTCAGTGTTCTGCTGGGCGAGCTTGCCTACGAGACCCTGTCGGCGCTCAACCACCTGACCTGGGAATTGGCCGCGCGAAAGATCGGCAGGCGTCGTGTGATCAAGGTCAAGAACCAAGTGCAATTCCCGGTCTGTCGCACCCCTGGCCACTTCGCGAACGTACCGCTGGTAAAGAACCAGCTCGTCGGCCAAAAGGCACTTCGGGCGATTGAGCGACTACAGCCATATGACGGCCGCATGGGCCTACGTCGGGCAAACGGACATCCCTTGGTGCTGGTCAAGGAAATCGCCGATGCCGACAAGCACCGGGTCTTGGCGAGCAGTTTCGCTCAGATCCGCTTTAGCGAAATCCGATGGGAATGGGACGAGTGGGAGACGGGCGACGGCGACTTTGAGCAGCCTGAGACTGTCCTGCCCCGGCCGCTTGCTGATGGAGTTGAGTTGACCCGCATCAGGTTCAAGCAGGGAAATCGCAAGGCAAACCCTCGCGCCAGCCGAACCCCGGAAGCGGATCTGCTCTTCAGCACCGACCGCGGTGCGATTCGCCACAGGCACATCAAAACGATCATTCCATGGCTTCAAGACGTGGCTCTTTTTGGTCTCTCATCCCTCTTCGATCAGAACCGATACCTGGAACCAAGAGAAGGGTGGCGGGCGTGGTGGGCGCTTGCTGGCGACACCAAGCGAGGGCTAGTAAAGCCGGCATACCCGCCGAGCAAGTGAGTGTGTATGACCAAGGGGAGTACCGGACTACCGTCGTTGTACAGGAGTAATCTGAGTATTACTCTTGCGGGAAGTAACACAACACTGAACTGCTTCCCCTGTGGGAAAACCCTCTCCCTGAGAGCCCTCTCAACTGTAGGAACCAAGAGGGTAGGTGTCAAGGCAAAACTGCGTTCCCGGCTATGCACTTTGTGCGGATATCGGCGCGAAGTTGACTGTTTTGACTGAACAGAATCGGGCCAGGCAATTTTCCAAAAGCCCGACGCGAGAGCCGGCGGGGCCCCTTCCCGCCAGCTCTCCAGCTGCGAGCTCAAGACCGCAGAGCTAGACGTCTTCGAAAATTTCTGCCGATTCGAATCCCCGTAGCGGTATTTTTTTCGCCCCGTTCCCGAACGGGGCGTTTTTCGTTGAGCTGGCTTGCTGGAGCCGTTTGCGGGCACCCCGATGATCTGGATTCTCAGGGCTCTGGTCCGACTACATCCCCTCTTCGATCTTCGCCGACAGCTTGGCAAGCTCGGCCACCGAGACACCTAAGGCCGCAGAGAGGTTCTTGACCGTATGCCAGGTGGGGTTGGTCCCACCGCGCTCGATGAAGGAAAGGGTTGGGGAGGTGAGGCCAGCATCGCGAGCGAGGCTCACCTGCGTGGCACCGCGCTTGATCCGAAGCTGTCGAATTGCCAGACCGAGGGCAGGCTGGGGGTATTGAGAGGGACGCATGGCTTGGGGTTCTCAGAAGCGACGCAAGATGCTTCAGAATTCTGAAGCTAAAGATATGTCCAGAGGCCTTGATAGTATTTCAGACACAAAAGCAGCGACCCGCCGTGCGCGAACACAAGCGGGCCGCCTGACCACAAGGAGAGTGGACTCCCCATGGCTAGTAGGAACCCTACGGATCGCGGTTCACGCGGTCTTCCTTCACCGCTTGAGGCGGCATAGATGGCGACCGGAATCGTTAAACGCCACTCCGCCGGTTGCGCGAGCCGCAAAGAGAAGCGCTGCGACTGCAGGGCCGGCTATCAGGCCTGGATCTATCTGGAGCGGGAGAACAAGAAGGTCTACAAAAGCTTCGGGCGCGCAGAGGACGCAAAGGCCTGGAGGGCAGAAACCCTCCTCGCAGCCCATCGGGGCACTCTGCAGCTCGCCAGTCACGACCCTCGCAGCCTCGCTTTCGCCCTGCGCCACTTCCTGGAGGACATGCGGGCCGGAAAGGTCCGGCCAAAGAAGCGCGTGCGCTACAAGCCCTCGACGGTCCGCGGCTATGACCAGCACGTCCGTCGGCGCATCTCCCCCGCTCCGCTTGGCTCGATGAAGGTCGCAGAGATCCGACGACCCGACGTGCAGGACTTCGTCGACGAACTGCTCGGCCAGGGTCTCTCCACCTCAACCGTCAAGAACGTCCTCAATCCCATCCAGGCCTTCTACCGGCGCGCGAAAGACCGCGAAGAACTCGTCCACAACCCCACCGAACGGATCGACATCCCCCTCGCTGGGTCGCAGAGGCCGAAGCGAATCGCCACGCGCGAGGAAGCGACACGGTTGATCAGCGCGCTTCCGTTGGCCGACCAGGCAATCTGGGCAACTGCCTTCTACGCAGGTCTGCGACGGGGAGAGCTGCAAGCTATTCGCCGCTGCGACATCAACCTCGCGACCTGCCTGGTCAGCGTCAAGCGTGGCTGGGATCAATACGAGGGCGTCATCGACGCTAAGTCAGATGCGGGAGAACGCGAACTGCCGCTTCTTGCCCTCCTGCGCGACATCCTGGACGAGTACCTGCTGCGTACAGGACGCAAGGATGATGACCTTCTCTTCGGGCGAACGGCAAAAGAGGCCTTCGTGGCCTCGACCGTTCGCAATCGGGCACACGAGGCTTGGGAGGCTGCGGGCCTGCGGCCGATCACCCTGCATGAGTGCCGTCACACCTTCGCCTCCCTCCTGATCGACTCAGGGGCGAACCCGAAGGCGATCCAGGAATTCATGGGGCATTCGAACATCCAGACGACCTTCGATATCTATGGGCACCTGCTTCCAGGCAGCCATGAGGAGGCGCGCTCGCGGATGGATTCCTACCTCGCGATTGAGAGTCAATCGCTGGTGCACAGGCACGGCCTCACTGGTGCACCACTGGTGCACGAGCCAATTTGGGAGAACCAGAGCCCTGAGAATCCAGATCATCGGGGTGCCCGCAAACGGCTCCAGCAAGCCAGCTCAACGAAAAACGCCCCGTTCGGGAACGGGGCGAAAAAAATACCGCTACGGGGATTCGAACCCCGGTTTCTGGCATGAGAAGCCAGCGTCCTAGTCCCCTAGACGATAGCGGCAGGGGGGGCGGCATTCTAGCGAGAGTCTCGAGCCGGCGGCTCGCCCAGCCTGAGGACCAAATTCCATCCGTCGTGAAATTTAGAATCGAACGTATGTTCGGTTCTAGACAGCCATCCGCTCTTTGCCCCAGGCGGTAGATTGGTGGAGCCTGCGGCTGTGGTGGAACTGGCAGACACGATACGTTCAGGTCGTATTGCTCGAAAGAGCGTGGAGGTTCGAATCCTCTCAGCCGCATAGAGCGGGTCACCGTGCATAACCGGGAGACCGTGGCCAAGGCCCTGCGCCTTGCCGAAGAGGGGCTGAACAACTGCGAGATCTCGAGGCACACCGGGGTCTCTCGCCCCACGGTGAGGGGCTGGCGCGCCGGCAGGCTTCCCCACTCCTTCCAAAGCAAGCCCATGCTCTACGGCCGGCCGCTGGAACCTGGCCTCTGTTGCCCTCAGTGCGGCTCGGGGAGCCATCGATTCGATCGCCTCTCGACCGCGTATGTCTATCTGCTCGGCCTCTACCTAGGCGACGGCTGCATCTCCGAGCATCCGCGAAAGGTCTTCCGGCTGCGAATTACGCTCGACGTGAAATACCCAGGCATCGTCGAGGAGTGCATGACCGCGATGCAGGCGGTTGTGCCGTGGAACAAGGTGCACCGACAGCGGCTGCCGAAGAACTGCGTCGAGGTTCACGCCTATTCGAAGTCATGGCCATGCCTTTTTCCTCAACACGGGCCGGGGAAAAAGCACGAACGCAAGATCGTCCTCACCGATTGGCAGCAGAGCCTGATCGACCAGTCCCCTGAGTTTCTGGTTCGAGGGCTGGTCCAATCCGACGGGTGTCGATTCGTCAACACGGGAAGCAACGGCTGGCGATGTCCTCGATACGTGTTCACCAACTTATCCGATGACATCAAGCGGATCTTCTGCAACGCATGCGATCAGCTTGGACTGCGCTGGACCGTCGCTCCGCCAAAGTCTGTCTACGTCTCCCGCAAGGCCGATGTCGCCAGGCTGGACGAGTTCGTGGGGCCGAAGCGCTGACCTGGCCGCGGGCGAAGACCCGTCGAGACCCTCAGGCCGGCTGCTTCGCCGCTTCGCCCCTGCCGGCCCGCGCCGCGTTGGCGGCGATCTCCTCGGCGAATACCGGCCAGAGCCGGCGGGGGAGGTCGTGGCCCATGCCGTCGATCATCTTCAGCCGGGCGCCGGGGATGGCGCGCGCCGTGGCGCGGCCGCCGGGCGGGCGGACGAGCGGGTCGCGGTCGCCGTGGATCACGGTCGTCGGGGCTCGCACTCCGCGCAGCGCCGCGGTGCGGTCGCCGGAGGCGGTGATCGCGTGCAGCTGGCGCAGGACGCCAGCGGCGCTGTGGCCGCGGTCGTAGGAGCGGCCGGCGATCTGGCGCAGCCGCTCCCGTTCGAACGGGTATCCCGGGGAGCCGATCACGCTGAAGGTCTTGATGGTGCGCTCGATCGCGGCGTCGCGCCCCTTCGGCGGCCGGCCGAGCAGGACCGCCATCGCCCTGCGGCTTGGCATCCCCGTCCAGCGGCTGCCGGTGTTGGACATGATCGAGACCATCGAGCGGACCCGCTCGGGATGCTCGATCGCCATCGTCTGCACGATCATCCCGCCCATCGAGGCGCCGACGACGTGGGCGGACTCGACGCCGAGGTGGTCCATCAGGCCGATCGTGTCGGCCGCCATGTCGCGCAGCAGGTAGGGCGCGCTGGCGCGGCGGCCGGCCATCATGTCGAGCCGTCGCGGCACCCCGGCCGACTCGATCTTGGTCGAGCGGCCGATGTCGCGGTTGTCGAAGCGGACGACGCGGAAGCCGCGCTCGGCCAGCAGCCCGCAGAAGCCCTCGTCCCAGGCGATCATCTGCGTCCCCAGGCCCATCGCCAGGATCAGCGGCTCGCCGTCGGCGTCACCCATCTCCTGGTAGCAGAGCTCGATCCCGTTGGCGGCGGCCATCTGTTCGTCGCCGAAGGCGTGCATCTCGCAAGTCTAGCCAGCCTGGCCGCCTGGCCAGTTTTGCCATGGCGCCGTTTGTGCCGCAACCGACGCAAACGCGCCAGTCGGTAGAACTGTGGGATGCGGACGGCGATCGTCTCCGACCTCCACCTCGGCGTCGCCAGCGGCGAGGACGTCCTGCGCGACCCCGCCATCCGGCGGCTGCTGCTCGACGAGATCGCCGCCGCCGACCGGGTGGTCCTGCTCGGCGACGTGGTCGAGCTGCGCGACCTCGCGATCGGCGCCGTGCTCGAGTCCTCCCGCGCCTTCTTCGAAGAGCTGGGCGCCGCGATCGGCGAGCGCGAGGTGACGATCGTGCCCGGCAACCACGACCATCGCCTGGCCGAGCCGCTGCTCGACGGCCTCTCGCTCCAGGGCGCCGGCGCTCTCGGCCTCGACAACAGTGCCGAGCCATCCCCCGGCCCGACCGAGCTGATCGACAGCTGGCTCGGGCCCGCTCGCCTGCGGATCGCCTACCCCGGCATATGGCTGCGCGACGACGTCTACGCCACCCACGGCCACTACCTGGACGCGCACCTGACGCTGCCCCGGGCCGAGTGCGTGGCCGCGGCAGCGAGGATGCGCAGCTCCGGCCCGATCCCCGACCCTGCCACCCCGGCCGACTACGAGCGGGTGCTGCGGCCGCTCTACGGGTTCGCCTACGGCGTCGCCCAGGCCCGCCCGGCCCGCGTCGCCCGCACCCGCGGCGGCCCCTCGGAGGCCGCCTGGAGGCTGCTGTCCGGCAACGAGAACGGCGGCCGCCGCCAGCGCCGCTTCGCCGCGACCGCCGCCCGCGCCGCCTTCCCGGCCGGGATCTGGGCCCTCAACCGCCTGCTCCACTCCGAATTCGAAGCCGACGTGTCGCCGCAGGCGATATTCGGCGGCGGCGTTGTCGCGGCGGCCGAGATGGCCAGCCGCCTCGGGATCGACGGCGCCCACGTGATCACCGGCCACACCCACCGCGGCGGCCCCACCCCGGACGAAGGCGACTGGCCGCTGCCCGGCGGCGGCAGCCTCCACAACACCGGCAGCTGGGTCTTCGCCTCGGTCTTCCACCACCCCGGCACCCCACCCAGCCCCTACTGGCCGGGAACCGTCACCTGGGTCGAGGACGAGGGACCCCCGCGACGCGCGCAGCTACTGCTCGAGCGTTCGCACGCCGAGATGACCGAGCTGGTCAACCGGCGCGACTGAGGAGCGACCGGAGGTGACTCGCCGGAGCCTCCCCTCTGTTGCTCCGGCGAGTCACCTCCGGTCGCTCCTCTACGACTGCTGCTGTAGCCAGTCGGCGACGATCGTGCCGATCTCCTCCCCCGCGTCCTCCTGGAGGAAGTGGGAGGCGCCGGCGATCGCCCGCGGCGGCGTCAGGTTCAACCTGCTGGCGACCCGCTCGCCGACCGCGAAGGGCAGGATCGGGTCGGAGTCGGCCCAGAGGACGAGCGAGGGCCGGTCGTCCTCGCGCAGGGCATCGGCGACGCGTTTGCCCTCGGCCGCGCCGACCGCGTCGGGGGTCGTCGGCATGATCAGTGGGAAGGCGCGGGCGCCGGCCTTCGAGGCGGCGTCTATATAAGGAGCTTCGTAGGCGGCGACCACCTCGTCCCCTGGGTCGTTCTTGCAGCCGCCCCGGATCAGCACCCCGATCGGCACATCCTCGTTGTCGCGGACGAAGTCGCGGAAGGCGAACCAGGCGTCGCTCATCCGCTGGTGGCCGGTGAAGGGGCCGGTCCCCATGACCACGATCCGCGAGAAGCGATCGGGATGCTCGACCGCCAGCCGCAACCCGATCGGCCCGCCCCAGTCGTGGACGACCGCGGTCGCGTCGCGTAAGTCGAGTTCCTCCAGCAGCAGCGCCATCAGCTCGACGTGGCGGTCGTAGCTGTACCAGCCGAGGTCGGTGGGCTTGTCGGAGCGGCCGAAGCCGGCGTAGTCCGGAGCGATGCAGCGGTAGCCGGCGTCGCGGACCGGCGGGATCACCTTGCGCCAGAGATAGGACCAGGTCGGCTCGCCATGGAAGAACACCACCGGCTTGCCCTCCCCCTCGTCGAGGTGGGCGAGTCGGAGGCCGTCGACCTCGCGGTAGCTCGACTCGAACGGATAGCCCGGCAGACCCTCCAACAACTCGTCCGGCGTGCGCACCGCATCCATAGCCCCGCCTCCCTTGGCGCTTTTCGTCCGGATAGCGGACATAAAGCGCCAATCCGCTCCTCAATCTGTTGCCCGAGTCTAGTTCCGGAACCCCATTCCGGATTCTCTACTTTGTTAATCAACTTTGTGCTACGGTGCCGAGCCACATTCTGCAGTAAGTCAGTCAAAAAGGAAGGAAATATCCATGCGGAACACTCGCAATGCCCGGCGGCGCGGCGTCAAGTTCGGCCTCCCGGTCGCTCTTCTCGCCCTGCTCGTCGCGCTCGTCGCAGCAGGTTGCGGCAGTAGCAGCTCATCTTCAGGCGGGGCCAAGCTCGACGTGGTCGGCTACTCCACCCCCGAATCCGTCTACACGGAATCGCTCGAGCCGGCCCTCGAGAAGACCTCGGAAGGCAGGGGCATCTCGTTCAGCAACTCGTTCGGCGCCTCCGGCGACCAGAGCCGCGCCGTCGTCGCCGGCCAGCCCGCATCGGTGGTCCACTTCTCCCAGGCGGGCGACATGGAACGCCTCGTCGAAGAAGGCGAACTCGTCTCCAAGAACTGGGACAAGCAGCCCCATGGCGGCATCGCCACCGACTCGGTCGTGGTCCTCGTCGTCCGCAAGGGCAACCCGAAGGGGATCCATTCCTTCGAGGACCTGCAGACCAAGGACGTCGGCATCGTCACCCCGAACCCGTTCAGCTCCGGCTCGGCCCGCTGGAACATCATGGCCGTCTACGGCTCGGCGCTGAACGAAGGCAAGTCGCCGGCGCAGGCGCTGGAAGCGGTGAAGACCGTCCTCGAAAAGACCAGGGCGCAGCCGGGCAGCGCCCGCGACGCGCTCGCCGCCTTCTCCCAGGGCGAGGGGGACGTCCTGCTCAGCTACGAGAACGAGGCGATCAAGGCCGAGAAGGAAGGCGAAGACGTCGAATACGTGATCCCGCCCTCGACGATCCAGATCGAAACCCCGATCGCGGTGACGAAGTCCGCGCCGGAGCCCGCGGCCGAAGACTTCCTCAAGTTCCTCTGGTCCGACGCCGGTCAGAAAATCTGGGCGGAAAACGGCTACCGGCCGGTCAACCCGAAGCTGGTCGACCCGAAGCAGTTTCCGACCCCGAAGGAACTGTTCAAGATCAGCCAGTTCGGCGGCTGGGGCAAGGTCAACGACGGATTCTTCGACGAAGAATCCGGATCGGTGGCCAAGATCGAGAGCGAACTCGGAGTCTCGACCTCCGGCTGATCGATGGAGGCCGGAACCCTCAGTCAGCGCCCCGCCCCCCGGGCAGGCATCCGCCTGCCCGGGGTCGGCGCCGGGCTCGGCCGCGGCGCGGTCGTCCTCTTCCTCAGCCTGATCGTCCTGCTGCCGTTGGCGGCGCTGGCGAGCCAGGCCTTCGAGGGCGGCGTCGCCACCTTCTGGTCCCAGGTCACCTCGCCGCAGGCGGTCCGCTCGCTGGAGCTGACCGTGGTCTGCTCGCTGATCGTCGTCGCCGTCAACGGCGTCTTCGGCACGATCATCGCCTGGCTGCTGGTCCGCGACGAATTCCCCGGCAAGGCCGGGGTCAACGCCATCATCGACCTTCCTTTCGCGCTGCCGACGATCGTCGCCGGCCTCACCCTGATCGCCCTGTTCGGCAACGACAGCCCGGTCGGCATCCACCTCGTCGCCACGCGGGCCGCCGTCGTCGTGGCGCTGCTCTTCGTCACCCTCCCCTTCGTCGTCCGCGCGGTGCAGCCGCTGCTGATCGAGATGGACCGCGAGATGGAGGAGGCGGCGGCCTCGCTCGGCGCCGGCGGCTTGACGATCTTCCGCCGCATCATCTTCCCCAACCTCCTGCCCGGCCTCGCCGCCGGCGTCGCCCTCGCCTTCGCCCGGGCGCTCGGCGAGTTCGGCTCGGTCCTGCTCTTCGCCGGCGGCCTGCCCGACACCCAGGTCTCCTCGGTCTTCATCCGCAGCCAGATCGAGTCCGGCAACAACACCGGCGCGGCGGCGGTCTCGGTGGTGCTGCTGCTCGCCTCGCTGCTGCTGCTCGCCTCGATAACCCTGATCCAGCGCTGGAGCAACCGCCACGAGCGCAGCACCGGCGCCGGCCTGACGGTGATGCCGATGAGCGGCGACTTCGAGCCGCCCGAGGGAGGGGACGGCGATGAGGGCCGCTGACGGTCGCGGCAGCCGCTGGAGCCTGCGGGCCCTCGGGCTCGGCTACCTCACCGTGCTGCTGGTCGCTCCCCTCGTGGTCATCTTCTTCAAAACGTTCGAAGACGGCCTGGCGCCGCCGCTGGAAGCGGTCACCTCGCCGGACGGCCTGCACGCGCTGAAGCTGAGCCTGCTGTTGGTCGCCATCGCCGTGCCGCTGAACACGATCTTCGGGATCGGCTGCGCGCTCCTGCTGGTCCGTCATCGCTGGAGGGGCAACACCGCGATCGACGCCGTGATCAACCTCCCCTTCGCGATCTCGCCGGTCGTCATCGGCCTCTCGCTCTTCCTCCTCTACGGCACCCAGGGCTGGTTCGGCCCGGCGCTGGCGGAAGCCGGGATCAAGATCCTCTTCTCGGTGCCGGGGATGGTCCTGGCCAGCATCTTCGTCTCGGTGCCGTTCGTCGTCCGCGAGACGGTGCCGGTGCTGCAGGAGATCGGCACCGACCAGGAGCAGGCGGCGTCGACGCTGGGGGCCAACGCCTGGCAGACCTTCTGGCGGATCACCCTGCCGGCGATCCGCTGGGGCGTCGCCTATGGCGTCGTCCTCACCACGGCCCGGGTGCTCGGCGAGTTCGGCGCCGTCTCGATCGTCTCAGGCCAGATCTCCGGCGAGACCGAAACCCTTCCCCTCTTCGTCGAAAAGCAGTTCCAGAACTTCAACGACGCGGGCGCCTACGGGGCCTCGGTCCTGCTCGCCCTGCTCGCGCTCACCACTCTCCTGGCCATGAACGTCCTAAAAAGGAAGGAGGACGCCTGATGGGAATCACAGTCGAGGGAGCCTCGAAGCGCTTCGGTGACTTTCAGGCCCTCAACGATGTCTCGATAGAGGTCCCCAACGGCTCGCTGACCGCCCTGCTGGGCCCCAGCGGCAGCGGCAAGTCGACGCTGCTGCGGGCGATCGCCGGGCTCGAGGCGCTCGACGGCGGCCGCGTCCTGATCGACGGCGAGGACGTCTCCACCAAGCCGGTGCAGAAGCGCGAAGTCGGCTTCGTCTTCCAGCACTACGCCGCCTTCAAGCACATGACCGTGTTCGAGAACGTCGGCTTCGGGCTGAAGATCCGCAAGTGGGACAAGGCCAAGGTCGCCGACCGCGTGCACGAGCTGCTGCGCCTGGTCCAGCTCGACGGGCTCGCCGGCCGCTACCCCTCCCAGCTCTCCGGCGGCCAGCGCCAGCGGATGGCGCTGGCGCGGGCGCTGGCGGTGGAGCCGCAGGTGCTGCTGCTGGACGAGCCCTTCGGCGCCCTCGACGCCAAGGTCCGCAAGGATCTGCGCACCTGGCTGCGCAACCTCCACGAGGAGATGCACGTGACGACGATCTTCGTCACCCACGACCAGGAGGAGGCGATGGACGTCGCCGGCCAGCTGGTGGTGATGAACGAAGGGAGGGTCGAGCAGTCCGGCAGCGCCGACGACCTCTACGACCATCCCGCCAACGAGTTCGTGATGAGCTTCGTCGGCGAGGTCAACCGGCTCGGCGAGAGCTACGTGCGCCCGCACGACATCGAGGTCGTGCTCGATCCCGACGAGCGCACCGAGGAGGGGCTGGTGCAGCGCATCGTCGCCCTCGGCTTCGAGATCCGGGTCGAGTTCGTGCTCGGCGACGGCACCGAGGTCTGGGTGCAGCTGACCCGCAACGAGTTGCAGCGGCTGGAGCTGCGGGAGGGGCAGATCGCCTACCTGCGCCCGGTCCAGGCCAAGAGCTTCAACGGCGAGCGGGCCGCGCTCTTGCCGGGTAGCCCCAACCGTTGAGCGGCCGGCGGCCGGCTGGCGTTTCTGGCAGGCTGGGCGCATGAACGGACCGGACTCGGGTGGGGAGCCGATAACCGCGGCGGGGATCGAGGAGCTCAAAGCCGAGCTCAAGCAGCTGGAAGGCCCGGCGCGGCACGAGATGGCGGCGCGGATCAAGGTCGCCCGCGAGGAGGGCGACCTCAAGGAGAACGCCGAGTATCACGTCGCCAAAGAGGACCAGGCGCACCTGGAGACGCGGATCAAGCGCCTCCAGGAACGGCTGCACAACGCCGTCGTAGTCGAGGTCGACGCCGGCTCCGCCGACTCCTTCGCCTTCGGCCTCAGCGCCGAAGTCCTCGACCAGGCCAGCGGCAAGACCAACGTCTGGACCCTGGTCGGCTCGACCGAGGCCGACCTCGCCCAGGGCCGCCTCTCCGCCGAGTCGCCGATCGGCCGCGCCCTGATGGGCGCCGAGGTCGGCGCCACGGTCGAGGTCGAGACGCCCCGCGGCAGCAAGGCCTTCAAGGTCCTCAAGCTCGTCGCCTGACCCGCCGGGACATGCCCCGGGCTTGCGCCCCGGCGACCCGGACGTATACTCGCCGGGGCATGGAAAACGGCTCTACCCCGCCGTCTGCTGGCGCTGGCGAACCGAGCCAGAACGGCCACCTGCCGCTCTCGGCGCGGTTGCTCGGCGTCGGCGTCCGCGGCGTCCGCACCGTCGGCAAGGCGACCGGGGTCGACCGCGCGGTCGAAGTCGCCGCCGAGGAGGCGATCGTCGCCGCGGTCGAGAGCGAGGCGGTCGAGCGGGCGCTGGCGCGCGTGCTGCAGGGCCCGATCGTCGAGGAGGCGGTGCAGGGCGCGCTGGAGAGCGAGGCGGTCAAGAAGGCGCTGTTGGAGGCGATGGACAGCGAGCTGGTCGACGAGGTCTGGCGGCGCCTGCTGGCCAGCGAGGAGGCGCAGCAGCTGGTCGAGCGGATCGCCGGGGCGCCGGAGGTGCGGGCGGCGATCAGCGCCCAGGGGGCCGGCCTGCTGGAGGACGTCGGGCGCACGATCGGCAAGCTGACGCGCAGCCTCGACGGCAGCTTCGAGCGGATCGTGCGGCGGATCTTCTTCCGCCGCCGCCGCGCCGTCGCCAGCGACCACGCCGGCGCCGTCAGCCGCGCCCTGGCGATGGCGATCGACGGCGTCTTCGTCAACCTCGGCTTCACCGCCTTCGTCGCCCTGGTCACCCTCGTCGGCAACGCCTTCGGCGCCGGCGGTGGCGGCGCCTCCGACCTGGCGCTGGCCGTCGGCTCCACCGCCTGGCTGCTGCTCGGCGGCCTCTACCTGGTCAGCTTCTGGTCGCTCGCCGGGCAGACGCCGGGGATGCGCTTCGTCGGCATCCGGCTCAGCGTCGGCCGGCTGCCGCTGCGGCGCTCGCTGCGGCGCCTGGTCGGGCTCGGCCTCTCCGTCGTCACCTTCGGCATCGGTTTCCTCGGCATCGTCTTCGGCGAGCAGCGCCGCGGCTGGGACGACCGCCTCGCCGGCACCGACGTGGTCTACGACGAGCGCCGCCCGGAGCCGGCGCCGTGGTCGCGGCCGGTCTCGCAGGCGGAGCTGGACGGGGATCCCGGCCCTGGCGACGACCAGGGCCGAGAGTCCGGGGAGATGCCTTCCCCTGAGCGCGTGACCTCAGCGCCGGGTCACGAGGTGGCTTCGGGCCCCTCGGCGAGCTTGTAGACGATGATGATCGAGAGCGCGAACACCGCCAGCGCCCAGAACGGGTAGGCGCCGATCGAGAGCAGCGCCCCGATCGCGTTGAGCGAGGCGATGATGATGCCGAACCAGCGCCCGAACTCCCCACCCGCCCAGAGCGAGAAGGCGGCGACGAGCTCGAGCACGCCGAGGATCAGGGTGACCCAGCCCCAGGTGTGGAGGCCGCTGATGATGTAGGTGGCGTTGGCGGTGAAGAACTTCGAGTCGCCGATCGCGGCGATGCCCCAGATGATGTTGAGCACGCCCGCGACCAGGAGCAGGACGCCGGCGAACACCCACCAACCGCTGAGCGTCGATTCCTCGTTCATGAGTAACCCTTTCGTGCGTTGGACAGGACCGGGCGGACCGCAGCCAGGCGACGACGGCAACGCCCGGATAGAGATTCTGACCCGGTCGCCCTAAACCTGCTTGAGATGGCTCAGCAGGCGGTCGATCAGCTCGGCCTGCGCCGGCAGGATCTTGCGCCTCGCCCGCTCGGGCTCGAACCACTCTGCCCGGTCGACCTCGGGGAACTCGCGCTCGCTGCCGCTGCGCGGCGGCCACTCCAGGGCGAAGGTGTTGCTGTCTAGGTCGGCGGGGTCGAATTCCCCCTCGGCCGCCCAGGCCTCGACCACCTTGCCCGACTTCTGGCGGACCGAGCCGAGGTCGATCATATTTTCGACGTCGAGCCTCGGCGCCGGGCCGAGCTCCTCCCGCAGCTCGCGCAGGGCGCAGTCGCGGGCCGTCTCGCCCTGCTCGCACTCTCCCTTCGGGATCGTCCAGGCGCCCTCGTCGCGGTTGGCCCAGTAGGGGCCGCCGGGGTGTGCCAGCAGCAGCCGCGGCTCGCCCCCCACGAGGCGGTAAAGGAGAACGCCCGCGCTGCGCTTTGCCGGCACCCCCGGACCGTACCGCCCAGCTGTCGGCGCCTCACCCCTCGACGGGGCCCGGGCGGAGGACGTCGGGGTCGTGGCCGGGGACGACGCGGGCGCCGCCGTCGCGCAGGGCGCGGAGGCGCCGGGCGGAGTCGCGCTGCTGGGCGTGATCGTCGCCGAAGGGCGGGAACCGCAGGTCGTCGAGCCCGGAGTCGAAGTAGGCGACGTCGGCGCCGAGGACCAGTCCGTCGCCGATGCGGACCGACTGGTGGCCCGGGGTGTGCCCGGGCGTCAGCAACAGCTCGATCGAGCCGTCGCCGAGCAGGTCGTGATCGCCGTCGACGAGGACGACCTCGCGCTCGTCGTCGGCGTAGTCGCGGGGGAAGAAGAAGTTCCGCTCGACGGCGCCCCTGTCCTGGCCGGCCTCCCACTCGCGGCGCTGGACGACAACCGGGATGCCGGAGGGCAGCAGCGAGAGGCCGCCGGCGTGGTCCCAGTGCAGGTGGGTGAGGACGATCTTCGTGATCGTCGCCGGGTCGATCTGCTCCTGCACCGGCTGCTCGAGCTCGAAGGAGAAGAGGCCCATCGTCTCCGGGCGGCCGTAGAAGGCCGCCGCGTCGGCGCAGGCGCCCGGGTGCAGGCCGGTGTCGATCAGGATCCGCTCGCCGGCCGTCTCCACCAGGTAGGCGGGCACCGGGATGCGGACCCGCACCGCCGGGTCGTCGTCCCGCCGCCAGAGCGCCCCCGGCGCGGTCATCCAACCGCCGCTCAGCATCTCGACCTTCATGTCGGCATCGGCGGCACAGTAAGGCGCAGGAGCCCGAGACGACGCCGACCGTCTACGCAGAGGGCGCTTTCTCGAACCCGATCATCGAGACCGCGAGCGGGATGCCCGGCTCCTCGGAGTCCAGCCGGCGTTCGGCGCTCTCGGCCTCGATCTCGATCAGGCGCTTCATCGCCTCCTCCAGCACGGCCATCGAGTCGTCCCAGCCCTGCTCGTCGACCGTCGACTCGCAGAGGCTGTGGTGGCGGTTGGGGCGCTGCTCGAAGCTGCCCGAGTCGAGGGCGGCTCCGAGCAGGCCACCGGTCCGTTCGATCTGGTCGCCGACGATCGACCCCCGCATGTTCGCCGGCACCTTCGGCCATTCGGCGTCCGAGAACATGGCGCGCTTGGTCGCTCGGTAGTAGTGCTCCACCGCTCCCCGGCGTTGAGCGGTGTCCACCAGCTCGACGAAGCCCTTCTTCCGCAGCTCCTTGACGTGATAGCTCATCAGGCCGACCTCGATGCCGACCTCGGCGGCGAGTTCCTTCGGGCTGGCCACCCGCTTGTTGAGGATGTCCAAGGCGTGGAACCTGGCGGGGTGCGCCAGGGCCTTGACGATGTCGATGTCGATCCCGGTGTCGCTCTTGACTGCCAAGCCTTCCTCCTTCACTGCAAGCTCTCTGAGTAGTCCGAGCTTAGATGTAAATCGTCGATTCGTGTCCGCCATTTCGACTCCCCATCTTCAATGGTGGTAACGCCCTTCACCATTGAGTCGGTCTTCAGTCCGACCGTCACTCAAGCTCGAGAGGGGGTGGGCAGGGATGAAGATCGGCAATTGCAGCCAAGCGGCGCCAGTACTCGCCATTCAGAAGTCGGGCTGAGACCGAGACGTCGGGCCGGCCTTACCACCCTGGGAGGCCGGCCCTCAATCCTCAGAGCGGCACCCGCCCATGCCTTGCACCGCGACTGATCAGGTGTGCCGTGGCCCGATCAGGCCTGGTGACGCTGGGCGCGCTGGTGCGCCTCGGCCTTCTGATCGAGCGTCATCGCGCCGGGATGACCGTCGCCGGGCCAGGGGGTGAGGATCAAAAGCAGGCGCGCATCGGATCGCGCGGCGATCGTATGACGCTCGCCGGGATTGAACTCGAGCAGGTGACCGGCGCTTGCCACAACTGCCTCCCCGCCGGGCGTGATGACGTCAACCTCGCCGTCTACGACGACAACTCTCGCCCGCTCATGCACCTCGTGCTCCTGCAGCTCCTCTCCGGCCGGGAGATACAGCACGATCGTCCGTGCATCCTCAGCCGAGGCGAGGATCTGCGGCTGGTGCGGCTCGACTTCAAGGCCCTTCAGGTCCCAGGTCTGCATCGCCTGCCCTCCTCGGTCCGGTAACCGTTCCGCCTCACGGCGAGCCTCTCTCTCGCTTTGCCTCCTCCTCCATCTTCTCCAGGCGGACGTAGTAGTCCGGGAACTCGTTGAGATGGGCCAGGGCGATCTTGCCGGTCACGACCGCGTCGTCATCGGTGACGTTGGTGGCGAGATCATGGCTCCCATGCTCGAGCTCCACATCCATCCCCGCGCGGAATTCGCCGACCTCGAACGGAGCGGACGACCAGTCGACGCCGATCTGCTCGCCGATCCGGCGTGCCTCATCGGCGGTAAAGCTCTTCCGGCCCATGGAGACAAGCCTACGCCCTGCGGAACGAACGATGCCGAACACCCGGCTCAAATCGGGGAGACAACAAAATCGGGATAGCTGGACGGTATTTGAACCGCGTTGAGCTGCTGGGTGGATACCGGGCTACTCGTCTCGCTCGCGAACCCTGAACCCGACGGGTCGCATCGCCCGGGGCGGCGGCGCGATCAGCCGCCGCAGTGCCTCGAAGATCTGGCGAAGCTGCTCGTCGTGCTCGCTGAGACGGGCGCCGATGTCAAGTTCCATCTGATCAAGCCGCTTCTGAAGCTCTTGGAACGATCCTGCGGCGCGTCTCAACTCGACGAACGCCCGCATGATCTCGATGTTCACCGCGATCGCCCGATCACTACGAAGGACGCCGGAGAGCATTGCCACGCCCTGCTCCGTGAAGACATATGGCGCGTAGCGGCGGCCGCCCCGGCCCTCGTTTGAGATCACAAATTGTGATCTCAAAGCTTCAGCCTCGGCCTTCGTCAGCTGGAACATGAAGTCCGCCGGGAAGCGCTTTGCGTTTCGTTTGACCTGCTGGACCAGGACTCTGGTCTCAACGCCGTAGAGATCCGCCAGATCTTCGTCAAGCATGACCTGCCTGCCGGAACCTTTTGTCTACATCGGGGAGACAGGATTTGAACCTGCGACCGCTCGGCCCCCAGCCGAGTGCGCTACCAGACTGCGCCACTCCCCGTGGGGTCTTGCATTCTGACGAATCCAGGAGGCGGCGGCTAGGCTCCTTCCCCATGCTGCGGCGGTAGCTCAATGGTAGAGCCTTAGCCTTCCAAGCTAATGATGCGGGTTCGATTCCCGTCCGCCGCTCTCGAACCGGCATCGCGGCTATGTAGGTCGCCTCGCCGGATACCGATGCAGCTCTTCTCAATGCGTCAAAGGCCGGAAAGACGAGCCGCGCCAGCGCCACGCCGTCGGTCCGCCTCGATCCGAACGATTTCCATCAGTGGAAAGCCGAAGCCAACGCCGGAGATACCCCGATGACAACGCCGTCGGCAGGCCAGAAGATGTCAGTGCCAATGCTGATCGGGGAGAATCGATGAGCCAGTTACTCGAATGCCCGCGCTGCCGCCGGCCCGCCGAGCTCGGCGCCGGGGATCGGGGTCGAGGCCAGGGCCGCTGCACCGCCTGCGGCGCCGAGTTGATCGTCGCCGCCGGACCAAAGGAGGCCGACGTGCGGAATTACCTCTACGGACACCGCCTCCTGCCCCTCGGCCCTGCATCCGGCGGCGCCAAGAAGGCCGCGAGATGACGATCCAAGGGCAATTCGCCGACAGGCGCGACGCAGGCCGCCAGCTGGCCGGCCGGTTGGTCGGCCTGAAGGACGAGAGCCCTGTGGTCGTCGCTCTGCCGCGAGGCGGAGTCCCGGTCGCGAGCGAAGTCGCAGACGCGCTCGGCGCGCCGTTGGAGATCCTCGCCGTACGCAAGCTCGGCACCCCCCACAACCCCGAGTACGGGATCGGCGCGGTCGCCGAGGATGGAACCTGCGTGATCGACGCCGAGGCGGTCGCGGTGCTGCAAGTCCGCAACGGCGAGCTCGATGCGATCGTCGCCCGCGAGACGGCCGAGCTGATGCGCCGGGTGGAGGCCTATCGCGGCGAGCGCCCACCGCTCGACCTCGAGGGCCGCACCGTGATCGTCGTCGACGACGGCGTCGCTACCGGCGTCACCGACACGGCGGCGCTGCGAGCGGTACGCCACCAGAACCCGCGCCGGCTCGTCCTCGCGGTGCCGGTCTGCTCCCCCGACGCCCTCGAGCGGCTGCGCGTCGAGGCCGACCAGGTCATCTGCCTGCGGGTGCCCCGGCTGCTGCGCGGCGTCAGTCAGTGGTACCGCGACTTCTCACAAGTCACCGACGAGGAGGTCCTCCGTGCTCTGCAGCCCCGAGCAGACGCTGCTGCGTGAGGCACAGCCGCTGAGCGGCGCCGGCGACGACTACGACGGGCTGCTCGACCTGGTCGGCGATGCGGGCATCGTCCTGCTCGGCGAGGCCTCGCACGGGACCCATGAGTTCTACCGCGAGCGCGCTCGGATAACCCGCCGGTTGATCGAGGAGCGGGGATTTCAGGGAGTGGCAGTCGAGGCCGACTGGCCCGATGCCTATCGCGTCAACCGCTATGTCCACGGGGCGCCGGACGACGCCGACGCCGAGGAGGCGCTGCGCGGCTTCCGCCGCTTCCCGACCTGGATGTGGCGCAACGCCGAGGTGCTCGACTTCGTCGGCTGGCTGCGCGCCCACAACGAACGCACCAACTTCGAACGCCCCGCCAGCTTCTTCGGGCTCGATCTCTACAGCCTCAACTCCTCGGTCGCCGAGGTGATCGCCTACCTGGAGCGGGTCGACCTACCGGCTGCCGAGCGGGCTCGCGAGCGCTACGCCTGCTTCGAGCCGTTTGGCGACGAGCAGGGCTACGGCAGGGCCGTCAGCCTCAGGGTCAGCGAGTCCTGCCGCCAGGGCGTGATCGGTCAGCTGACCGAGCTGCAGCGACTCGGCAATGCCTACCTGCGCCGCGACGGGATCGCCGCCGAGGACGAGCAGTTCTACGCCGAGCAGAACGCCCGCCTGGTTGCCAGCGCCGAGGAGTACTACCGGGCGATGTTCGGCGACCCCGCCTCCTCCTGGAACCTGCGCGACCGCCACATGGCCGACACGCTCGCCCACCTTGCCCACCACCTCGGCCGCCACGGCGAGCCGCCCCGGATCGTCGTCTGGGAGCACAACTCTCACATCGGCGATGCGCGGATGACCGAGATGAGCCGCCGCGGCGAGCTCAACGTCGGCCAGCTGGCGCGCCAGCGCTGGCCCGACCACGTCGCTCTGGTCGGCTTCACCACCTACTCGGGAACCGTCACCGCTGCCTCGGCCTGGGACGCGCCGGCCGAGCGCAAGAGGGTTCGGCCGGCGCTGCCGGAGAGCTTCGAAGCGATCTTCCACGACCTCGGCGAGCCCCGCTTCGTCCTCGACCTCCTCAGCGGCGACGCCGCCCAGGCGCTGGCCGAGCCGCGGCTGGAGCGGGCGATCGGGGTCATCTACCGACCCGAGACAGAGCGGCAGAGCCACTACTTCTTCGCCCACATGGCGGGTCAATTCGACGCCGTCGTCCACATCGACGAGACGCGAGCGGTGGAGCCGCTGGAGCGCAGCGCCGGCTGGGAGGCCGGCGAGCCGCCCGAGACCTATCCCAGCGCCCTATGAGGACGGCGCGTGACGCAGAGAGCTCAACCGATACTCCAAGCAAAGGAGGCCCAATGGCCGACGAAGCGATCACCCTGACGTTGTCGAAAGCAGACGCCGAGGTGCTCTTGGGCGTGCTGTCGTCCGAGCGCTACAACACAGAGGTCGAAGCCGTCTGTGACGCCGCGCGCAAGCAGCTGGACGAGAAGCTGGCCGAGCTGACGACATGAGGGCCTACCAGCTCACGGCCTGGCAGGAGCCGCCCCAGCTGCGCGAGGTGACAGTGCCCGAGCCCGGTCCCGGCCAGGTTCTGATCAAGGTCGGCGGCGCCGGCGCCTGCCACTCCGACCTGCACCTGATGGAGTGGCCGCCCGGGACGATGGGCTTCGATCCGCCGTTCACGCTCGGCCACGAGAACGCCGGCTGGGTCGAGGCGCTGGGCGCCGGGGTCGAGGGACTGGAGGTCGGCGAGGCGGTGGCCGTCTACGGCCCCTGGGGCTGCGGGCGCTGTCGCGCCTGCCGGCTCTCGGCCGAGAACTACTGCGAGCGCCAGGCCGAGATCGGCGCTTTCGGCGGCGGCCTCGGCCTCGACGGCGGCATGGCCGAGTACATGCTCGTCCCCCACTCGCGGCTGCTGCTGCCGCTCGGCGACCTCGACCCGCGAGACGCGGCGCCGCTCTCCGACGCCGCGCTCACCCCCTACCACGCGATCAAGCGCTCGCTGCAGCTCCTCGTCCCGGGCTCGACCGCGGTCGTGATCGGCGTCGGTGGGCTCGGCCACATGGGAGTGCAGATCCTCCGCGCCCTCTCACCCGCCCGGATCGTCGCCGTCGACGTCTCCGTCGAGAAGCTGCGACTGGCCGGCGAAGTCGGGGCGGACGATGCGATCGAGGCCGGCCCGAGCGCCGCGGAGGAAATTCGCGAGCTGACCGGCGGCAGAGGAGCGGAGCTGGTCGTGGACATGGTCGGCTCCGACGACTCGATCGCGCTCTCCGCCCAGGTCTCGCGCTTCGAGGCCCAGGCGACGATCGTCGGCCTTGCCGGCGGCAAGTTCGAGTTCGCCTTCGGAACGCTGCCCTTCGAGGCCCAGCTGTGCATCCCCTACTGGGGCAGCGCGGTGGAGCTGATGGAGGTGCTCGACCTCGCCCATGCCGGCAAGATCCGCGCCCACGTCGAGCGCTTCGAGCTGGAACGGGCAGACGAGGCCTACCAGCGGATGCGCGATGGCAGCCTCGATGGCCGCGCCGTGATCTGCCCCAACGGCTGCTAGGCGGAACGATGGGCATGAGCAGCATCCGCGTCGGCCGCCTCGCCGGCATCCCGATCGGGGTGCAGCCGCTGTGGATCCTGATCGTCGGCCTGATCACCTGGTCGCTCGGCGCCGTCTACTACCCCGACCAGGTGGACGGGATCGCTCCCCTCGCCGCCTACGGCCTCGGCCTGCTCAGCGCCCTGCTGCTCTTCGCCAGCATCCTCCTGCACGAGCTCGGACACTCGCTGGTGGCGCGGCGCAACGGCGTCGAGATCGAGGAGATCGACCTCTGGCTGCTGGGCGGGGTGGCGCGGATGGCCGGCTATCCGAAGACGGCGGGGGCGGAGCTGCGCTTCGCGATCGCCGGCCCGGCGGTGACCCTGGCGATCGCGGCGCTCTTCGGGGCGATCGACCTGGCGCTGCCGAGCTCGGCGCCGGCCGGGCTGCGGGCGGTGGTCGAGTACCAGGCCTTCGTCAACCTGGCGATCCTCGTCTTCAACCTGCTGCCGGCCTTCCCCCTCGACGGCGGTCGCGTCGCCCGGGCGCTGATCTGGGGGCGGATCGGCGACATCGCCAGGGCGACGAAGATCGCCGCCTCGATCGGCCGGGGATTCGGCTACGCGATGGTCGCTCTCGGCATTCTCGGCGCCACCGCTGGCGCCTTCGGCGGCATCTGGTTGGCGGCGGTCGGCTTCTTCGTCGTCTTCGCCGCGCGGGCCGAGGAGAACGGGCTGCGCGTCCGCGTCGCCTTCACGGGCCGCGAGGCGGGTCGGCTGATGTCATCGCCCGCCGTGACGATCCCGGCCGGCACCAGCGTCGAGGACGCCGTCGAGGAGTTCTTCGTCCGCTACCGCTACTCGGCCTTCCCGGTCATGGACGGCGCTCACCTCGTCGGCCTGGTCGATCTGGGTGCGATCGAACGGGTGTCCGCGGCGCGGCGCGCCGAGACCACCGTGCGCGAGATTGCGATGCGCCATCCGTCGCTGGTGATCGACGAGCACCAGGACGTCGCCGAGCTGCTGGAGCGGCCTGCCTTCCAGCGCGTCGGGCGGGCGATCGTGCTCGGCCCTGGAGGCGAGGTGGGCATCGTCTCCATCTCCGACGTCAACCAGGTGATGCGGGCGCTCGACCTCGCCTCGGCCGCCACGTCGACCTGATCGGCTACCGCGGTCTGATCGGGCTGCAACCGACCAAGCCCTGATGCCTGGCTCGCTGGCCTTACCAGCGCCGCGCTGCGCCGAACAGCTCCTGAACGTAGCCGGCAACCGAGACCGGCGACATGAAGAGCTGGTAGGTCAGCAGGTAGCCGAGGTAGCCGAGCCGGTTGCGACGCACCCGGAGCCCGACTGCTTCGAAGGACTGGCGGCTGAAGTGGAACATGATCCCGGCCAGGAGCAGGTTCAGCGGCAGCACCGCCAGCGTCATCGGGCCGACGATCGCGAAGTTGCCGGTGAGGGCGAGCAGGATCCCGATCGGGAAGGCGATCGAGTAGACGAGGTCGATGTAGGGGAAGACGAAGTTGACGAGGACGGCGTGCATGTTGGAGCGCCCGCCGGCCAGCAGGGCGCCGCCGTGCTCGCGCAGGCCCTCGATCATTCCCCGCGCCCAGCGCCGCCGCTGGCGGGCAAAGGCCTTGAGGGTTTCGGGCGCGCTGGTGAAGGCGATCGCCGTCCGCTCGTAGCCGACGCGCCCGCCCTCGCGCATCATCGCCCAGGTGAGGACGATGTCCTCGCCGATCCGGTCGGGCCAGCCGCCGACCTGGGCCAGGGCCGCCGCGCGGTAGACGCTGAAGGCGCCCTGGGCGACCATCGTCCCCTGGAACAGGCCCTGCTGGGTCTTGACCGAGGCGATGCCGAGGAAGTAGTCCCACTCCTGGGCGCGGGTGATGAAGTTGCTGCGCGAGTTGCGGACGAAGACGGCGCCGGCGACGGCGACCGTGTCCAGCGGTGAGATCAGCAGGCGGGCGACGACCCGCCGCAGCGCGTCCGGCATCAGCAGGGTGTCGGCGTCGACGGTCGCCATCAACGGCGTCTCCACCTGCGCCAGCGCCGCCGTCAGAGTTCGCGCCTTGCCGCCGTGGGGGAAGGAGGCGACGGTTACCGGCGGGTAGGCGGCGGAGGCTTCGCGCTCGCGGGCGATCTCGACGGTGCGGTCGTGCGAGCCGTCGTCGGCGACCAGGATCGCCAGCTCCCCCGGGTACTCCTGCGAGGCGATGTAGGCGAGCGTTTCCGCGATCGTCGCCTCCTCTTCGAAGCAGGCGACGACCACGGTCAGGGCGGGAAACACGAGGTCGAAGCGCAGCGGCGGCGGCCTGTCGATCAGCAGCGAGGCGATCAGGTTGGCGTTGAGGTAGCCGGGGAAGATCGCGATCCCGAAGATGACCGCGACCGCCAGCGGCATCGTGATCGATTGACCCAGGGTCTCGATCCAGGGCAGCGAGAGCCAGAACGAGAAGCCCGCCCAGGCCACCGCGATCGCGATCACCATCAACAGCTTCAGCGGCAGCTTCACGTAGAGGCGGCGGCGTTCCTGCGGGGTGCGCTCCAGCTCCCTGACCTGGGGCAGCTCCTCGACCACGGTCTTCGTCTTCAGCGTCGACATCTCCAAGGCCGGGATCGACCGAATGACGCCCAAACATGACCGGAGAACTACGGATTCGGGGATTCGAGCGGGTAGCCAGGACTCGAACCTGGAATCGCCGGTGTCGGGCTGTTTCATCGAACGACTACGCTCATCCGGATGCTTGCGCCTGAGAGATCGTCAATGCGTCGCCTGCCCGGATATGCCTTCGCAGCACTTGGAGCGGTTCTCCTCGTGTGCGCGTTGCCCACGACGGCCACCGGGGCCGGCTCGATCGCGCGTCCTGAGCCGAGAATCCTGAGCGCGTCCTGGGGCACCGACAACGCGGTCGGCTGTCCGACTGGCGAACAGGGTCTCGACAACATCCCCGTCACCTTCAACTGGTTCATTCGTCGCGCGTCGATTCAGACCACGGACTTCCGGATCGTGCGAAGCGATGGGAGCATCGCGACCCCGGCCTGCGCACTTCAGTTCCCGCCGGACGAGTCGGACGAGGGTCAGACGGTGAATCTGATTGGCGACTTCGGGGACTCGGTGAGCGGCCCGACGCCGGTTGCGATTCGCGTTGTAGGGGCGCTGCAGGGCAAGAGTCCCGGAGCGATTCGATGGAGGCAGATCCCGCCCTTGCCGAAGGCCGACGTAGAGCCGCTGTCCGGAGGCCCGTACATCGTGGACGCGTGGACGCTCACGCCTGCGATCTACCACGGTGACGCCAACCGTTGTACGGTCGGCAGGATCTTCGTACGCGTGATGTGGTCCAACGGGCTCACGGCCTACCCCACGGGTGCTGAGGTTGGCGCCCCCGTTGTCGCGTCCTACCGCGCCATTTACAAACTGCCGAACGGCAAGGTCGTCGCAGTTGCCCCGCTCGATGTCGCCGATCTTCACGATCATGCGAGCTCGGCCAACGCCGACAACATGCATGATCTCTGCCTCCCGCGGCCCCCTCGTGGTGCGAAGCTCACGGGAGTGACGATCGGCGGCGGACTGATTCAGGACCCCAATGGCGATCCGAACGTCGCTCAGAAGTTCAGAGCACCGCGGCCTGGCTGACACCCGGCGTAGTGGTTGCTTTAGCGCCGGGCCGCGCCGGCCGGACACGGAAAGGGGGTCGAAAAGACGGGGCAGCTAGGACTCGAACCTAGAATCTTCGGTTTTGGAGACCGACGCCTTAACCAGTTTGGCCACTGCCCCAGGCCCCTGGCACTTTACCCTCAGCGTTCTCGGGGGCGACCGGTTGATCGGCCGCGACGTTGTAGGCGCTGACGGCTTGTATGCGCGGCAACGACGTGGCCGTCGTTTCCCCGTCAGTCGCCTTCCGCAATCCCGACCGAGTTCCCGCCGTCCGCCTTGACCTTGTAAAGAGCGAGATCGGCGGCCAGCAGAGCCCGGCGTGGACCGTTATGAAGGGGTGCGATGCCGATCGTCGCCGTGAGCGCGGCCTCGCCCGTGGTTGCCCTGATCGCGGCGAGAATTCGGGCCCCGACGTTCTCGGCCGCCGCGATGTTGGTTTGGGGCAGGAGCACAGCGAACTCATCGCCGCCCAGGCGAGCCCCGAAATCGCCCTCGCGAAGGCAGGATTCGATCGCTTTGAAGACATCCCGCAGAACCGCGTCGCCAGCCGCGTGCCCGAAGGTGTCGTTGACCCGCTTGAAGTCGTCGAGGTCGAGCATGAGGATCGTCACCGGGGTGGCTTCGGGAGAGTCGGCGAGGAACGCCACGCGATCGTCGAAAGCCCTTCGGTTCGGTCCCCTGGTAACCGGGTCCTCATAGGCGAGGCGCCGGTACGAGTGGGCCATGCGGGCGTGAATCCGGGCGAGGTCCGCCGCATCGGCGGCAGCCCCCAACAGACGCTCCTCGGGGGTATCGCTCCCCGACTGAAACAGCG
Organism: uncultured Solirubrobacterales bacterium; assembly: GCA_963785775.1. Lineage (GTDB taxonomy): Bacteria > Actinomycetota > Thermoleophilia > Solirubrobacterales > 70-9 > VAYN01. Next base: position 300,702 of record CAWAWH010000005.1, read on the forward strand.
GGTCGGCCGGTCGTGTGCTCTCCAGGGTCGAGACGCCCTTCATCCCGCCGAGCAGGACTTCCACCAACGCCACCAGCCCCTCGACTCCTGGAGCCCGGATCACTCGGCCGTCGCGCAGGATCTCATCCGGTATCCCCTGGCCGCCAAGGAGCACCGGCGTCTCCGGGAAGGACTCCCCCAACTGCGAAACCGCGGCCCGCAGGGACGAGGTACATCGAGTGAGGGTGCTGGAGAGGCCGACGAGATCGGGCTCCCGCGCGGCGATCGCGCTCACCAGCGCGTCGAGCGGCACGTCGCCGCCGAGATAGTTCACCTCATAGCCGCCCAGCTCGAGAACGTCGGCGGCCATCCTCAGGCCGAGCGCGTGCCGCTGGCCCTCCACCACCGCCAGCAGAATCCTGCCGGGCCGCGACTTGGCGCGGCCGAAGCTCGATCCGTAGACGCTCGCCATCACCCGGTGGGTCAGTGCCGTGGCGAGATGCTCGTCGGCGATGGTGATCGCCCCCTCCTCCCAAAGGCACCCGATTCGCCACATCGCCGGTGCGATCACCCGCTCGTAGAGGGCCTCTACGCCCATTCCTTCCCGCAGGCACTCGAGCGCGACCCGCTCCGCCGCTTCGCCGTCAGCCGCGCGAAGCGCGTCCCCATAGCTTCGCGAGATCCCCTCCGCAGCCCGGTCGATCTTGCGCCGGTCCTGCTCGTCGCTGGGATTTCGCCGGGCGGTTGGGATGAGGGGAACCGGATCCTGAATCGCGGCCAAATGACACAGCCGCAGGCAATTACTCAACATACGTTACGCTTTTTGTGTGAACTGCCACAAAACAACGGCCAGGGTTCCGCGTATAGAGAGCGCGAGCTTCATATAGAGCGAGTCGCATGGGCGCCGCACCGACTGTCCCGTCTCCCCTGCTCTCGCAGAAGCCGACTCACGCTCGTATCCTGGTCACGGACCGTCAGCCCGAGATGCTGGATCTGATGGATCGTGCGCTGGGAGATCGCTTCGAATGCGAGTTCGCCAGCAGCGTCCAACAGGCTCATGAGCGGCTCGGCAGCGGCGACTTCCAGCTCGCGGTTTGCAACGTGGGATCGGCCGACAGCGAGGGATTTGGCCTCGCCGGGGAGATAGTTCGCGAGTACCCCGAAACGGCGACCGTCGTTCTGATGACCGGCAAGGACGACCCTGAGACCGCCGAGCGGGCCTTCGCCCACGGCGTCTACGGCTACCTGGTCGAGCCGTTCTTGCCGGGTCAGCTGCTGATCACGGTGATGAGCGCCCTGCGACGACGCGAGCTGGAGATCGCCGCCCTGGCCCACAGTCAAAATCTCGAGGACCAGCACCAAACGATCATCGACATGGCGCCGATCGCGATCTACGCCAAAGATGGCTCCGGTCGCTACGTGGTCGCGAATGACAAAGCGGATGAGCTGGCGGGGCTGGAGCCGGGAAACCTGCTCGGCTCGACCGACGGGGCGTTCCTCTCCCCCGAGGAGCTGGACATAGGTTCCGATAGCGACCGTCGAGTTCGCGAAGAGCAAACCTCTCATGAGAGAGAGGACACCGTCGAGATCGGCGGCGAGGCCAAGACCTTCAAGACGGTCAGATTCCCGCTCCTCGACGAGAGGGGCGAGATCACCGCCGTCGGCGGTGTCTCGATCGACATCAGCGCCGAGCGGGAGGCGGTGCGCCTCCGCGACGAGCTTGCCGCCGCCCAGCAGGCGGCGATCGACGAACTGCAGCTGTCTCGCCAGGAGACGATCGAGGGATTGACCAAGGCGATCGAGCTTCACGACTCCTCGACCGGTGAGCACGTCGATCGCATGGCAGCGATCTCCTCCTTTCTAGCCACGCAAATGGGCCTCGAACCCGGCAAGGTCCACCTCCTGCGCGCCGCGGCCCCGATGCACGACGTGGGGAAGATCGGCGTCTCGGCGGAGCTTCTCCGCAAGCCCGGCCCGCTGAGCGCCAAGGAGCGCGAGGCGATGGAGCGTCACACGATCGTCGGCCACGAGCTCTTCGCGCACTTCGAAAGCGAACTCTCGCGCGTCGCCGCGACGATCGCCCTCACCCACCACGAGCGCTTCGACGGCAGCGGCTATCCGCAGGGACTCGCGGGCGAGGAGATTCCGCTGGAAGGCCGGATCACGGCGGTCGCGGACGTGTTCGATGCGCTGCTCACCGATCGCAGCTACAGGCCGGCGTTATCGGTGGAGGACGCGGTTGCGGTGATGAGGGACGGGAGGGGAACCCAGTTCGACCCGCGACTTGTCGACATCCTCCTGGATCACCTCGACGAGGCTCTCGCCATCCGCGGTTGATCGAACCGGCGCTGCCTTTAAGTCCGCGCGCTGCAGGACGCTCATGTGCGGACACGCAGCTGGCGATGGACCGGTAGCGCGAGCAGCAGCTCACGCGGACAAGTACCGCTCCAGCCAAGCGGTTAGCGAAGGAGCGGTGCCGATGGCCAAGCGTGCAGGCAAGAGCCCTGGAAACCGACAACGCCGGTCGTGGCCGGCGCCGATCGTCCTCGCCGGCGTGGCGATCTTCATCGCCCTCGGCGGAACGGCGGTCGCGGCGAGCAGCCTGATCCACGCTGGAGACATCGCGGCGGGCGCGATCACCAGCACGGCGATCAGGAACGGCGCGGTCGAGCCCAAGGACCTGAGCACAGGCACACGGGCGCTGCTCGAAGGCAGCCAGGTTATCGCCGGCGCGAGGGGCGACACCGGCCCCAGCGGAGCCCCGGGCAGCAATGGCGCCAACGGGGCGAACGGCCCGAATGGCGCCAACGGCATCGACGGGACCAACGGCAGCAATGGGATCGATGGAGCCAATGGCACCAACGGAACCAACGGCACGAATGGCGTAAACGGCACGATCGCGCCGCTCTCGGCGACGAAAGGCCTGACCGCCCTCCCCACCGCCAGCCCTCCGACCACCGTGGTCGAATTGGCGGTTCCCGCGGGCAACTACGTCGTCCTGGCAAAGACGGAGCTCTCTCACACCGGCGCCGGCGACAGCGTCGAATGCGCGCTGAAGGCAGGCGCGACCACCATCGACCAGATCGCGATGAAGACGCTGCCCGCGCTGGCCGCGATCCCGGCGTCGCTGCAGGCGGCGACCACGACGACGACTTCGCCGACCGTGCTGAGCGTCCAGTGCAGCGTGCTGGTCGCCAACGGGTCGGCGAACTTCAGCAGCCTGATCGCGATCCCGACCGCGTGATGGCCGCGGACAACTGACCCGCCCCTCGACCCCGAGGGGCGGGAGGTCCAGGTCGGCGCACCGCCCGGGATCGGCGATGCGGGCGGAGGGACTTGAACCCCCAAGCTCTTTCGAGCACCGGCACCTAAAGCCGGCGTGTTTTCCATTTCACCACGCCCGCGCCGTCCCGATTCTAAGGCCGCGCGTCAACCGCTTGAATCTCGCGAGGGGCGGGCTTAACGCGCGACCAATGCCGCGTCGTCGCTGTCAGATTCTATGATCGACGGCGTGGCGATTGGAGAGGTGAGGCCCGGCTACGAACTGTGGCGGCCCAATCGGGAGAAATCCGGCTCGATCACGACCAAGTTCGTGATCGTCCTACTGCTGCTCGCGACCGCGGTGCTGGCGGGGATCATCACGATCGGCGGCTGGTCGCTGTTGAAGGGCGGCGGCGCGATGGGCGTGGTCTGCGCGATCTACGCGATCCTCTACGCCTTCTTCGGCTTCCTCGTCGCCCGCTGGAGCCGCGGCATCCTGCCGGTCGCCGCGGCGCTCTCGATGATCCTGGCGATCTTCTGCGCGGTCGGGGCCGACAGCTGGTTCGCCCGCGAAAAGGCCGGCTTCGATCAGGCGCTGCTCTCCTCCTCGCTGATCGGCCTCCTGGTCGTGATCCTCGGCCTGCTGCAGATCGTCCTGATCGCCTTTGCCCTCTACGGCTTCAACCAGGAGTGGCACGTCGAGGAGGAGCGCCCGATCGGCTCGGGCGAGGACTACGGCGCCGGCGCCGCTCCCGACGACGGCGCCCCGCAGCCGGCCTAAAGGCGCGCAGTTCGCAGCAACTCTGTGGCAACTCAGTAAGAACTTGCCGCGGAAGCGCTGATTTCGCCGTTTTGCGACCGGCGGCCTATCTAGCGTCGAGACTTAGAATGGTCGAACCGGCGGCGGTGTCCAAATTGGCAAAGGAGGCGGTCTCAAAAGCCGCTGCCCGCAAGGGCTTGTGGGTTCGAGTCCCACCCGCCGCATCAGCGCAATGAAGCCGGCGTGGCAGGTCGAACGAGCGCTCCACCTGGCCGACTCAGGCTGGAACAACTGTCAGATCTCTCGAGAGCTGGGAGTCAATCGCCGCACGATCAGCGACTGGGTGAGGGGCCGCACCCGCACACGCAGGCCCGCGGACTCCTACCGACATCCGCATCTGCGTGGAGCGAAAACCTGTCCGAGATGCCCTGGCTCCGCCGAGTTCCTTCCCGGGATCACGGTTTACGCCTACGCCTACCTGCTCGGCCTCTACCTGGGCGACGGAATGCTTTCCACACATCCGCGCAGCGTTTACAGACTCCGCATTTTTCTCGATCGGGCTCATCCGATCATCGTGGCCGAGTGCCGCGCGACGATCGGACTCGTCCTGCCGGCCAGCAAAGTGGGCGTCCTCCGCCACAAAAAAGCACAGATGGACGAGGTGAGCTCCTTCTCTCAGCACTGGCCACATCTGTTCCCGCAGCACGGCCCCGGGGTCAAGCACAAGCGCAAGATCGCCCTGGAGCCGTGGCAGGAGCGGATCGTCGAGCGCTATCCCGGTCGGCTTCTGCGCGGGTTGATCCACTCCGACGGCTGCAGGGTCACGAACAGGATCCGCCGCGGGGAGAAGACCTACGCCTATCCGCGCTACTTCTTCTCCAATCGCTCGCTCGACATCCAGAGGATCTTCTGCGATGGCTGCGACCGGCTCGGAATCGCCTGGCGGCAGGACGGGCCGTGGAACATCTCGGTGGCTCGGCGTGAGGCCATCGCGATCATGGACCGGCATGTCGGCCCGAAGCGCTGAGGGGCCAGACTAGACTGCGGCCCGGCCATGCGGATCCATCATCTCAGCCACGGGTTGCTGCGCTTGGTCAACCAAGCGGCCGCCGCCGCGACCGCGTGAACGCGCCCGCCGTCCCAGAGCCGCTCTGGCAACCCTCGGCTGAGTTGGTTGAGAACGCTCGCCTGACCGAGTTCATGCGCTGGCTGCGGGACGAGCGCGGGCTCGGCTTCGACGACTACGACGCTCTCTGGCAGTGGTCGGTCGACGACCTCGACGGCTTCTGGGCGGCGATCTGGGACTTCTTCGAGGTGCGGGCGGACGGCGATCGCTCCACCGTGCTCGCCTCACGGGAGATGCCCGGGGCTCGCTGGTTCCCGGACGTCAGCCTCAACTATGCCGAGCACGCCTTCGCCGGCAAGGACGACGGCGAGACGGCGATCCTCCACGCATCGGAGCTGCGCGAGCTCGACGAACTCAGCTGGGGCGAGCTGCGCGCCCAGGTCGCCGACTGCGCCGCGGCCCTGCGCGGGGCGGGCGTCGAGCGCGGCGACCGCATCGTCGCCTACCTGCCGAACGTCCCCGAGGCGATCGTCGCCTTCCTCGCCAGCGCCTCGATCGGCGCCGTCTGGTCGAGCTGCTCGCCGGACTTCGGCCCGGCCAGCGTCGTCGACCGCTTCGCCCAAATCGAGCCGAGGGTGCTCTTCGCCGTCGACGGCTACCGCTACGGCGGCAAGGACTTCGACCGCCGCGAGACGATCGCCACCCTGCGGGAGGCGATGCCGAGCCTGGAGCGGACCGTCGTCCTTCCCTATCTCGATCCCGAGCCCGACCTCTCCGGCCTCGACGCGACTACGACCTGGGATGACTTCCTCGCCGCCGGCGAGGGCGCCGAGCTGGGCTTCGAGCGCGTCCCCTTCGACCACCCGCTCTGGGTCCTCTACTCCTCCGGCACCACCGGGCTGCCGAAGGCGATCGTCCAGGGCCAGGGCGGGATCCTGCTCGAGCACCTGAAGAAGCTCCACCTCCACGTCGACTCCCACCCCGGCGACCGCCTCTTCTGGTTCACCACGACCGGCTGGATGATGTGGAACTTCCTCGTCTCCGGGCTGCTGACCCGGGCGGCGATCGTCCTCTATGACGGCAGCCCCGGGCACCCGGACATGGGCGTGCTCTGGGACCTGGCGGAGCGCGCCGGGGTGACCGTGTTCGGCACCAGCGCCTCCTATCTCGCCGCCTGCATGAAGGCCGGAATCGAGCCGGGGGCGGGCCGCGACCTCAGCCGCCTCGGCGCCGTCGGCTCGACCGGCTCCCCGCTCTCCCCCGAGGGCTTCGACTGGGTCTACGAGCAGCTCGGCGCCGACACCTGGCTGTTCTCGACCAGCGGTGGCACCGACCTCTGCACCGCCTTCGTCGGCGGCTGCGCGCTGCTGCCGGTCTACCGCGGCGAGCTGCAGGCGCGGGCGCTGGGGGCGGCGGTCGAGGCCTGGGACGAGGACGGCAACGCCGTCGTCGACGCGGTCGGCGAGCTGGTCGTCACCGAGCCGATGCCCTCGATGCCCATCTGCTTCTGGGGCGACGAGGACGGCAGCCGCTACGCCGAGGCCTACTTCGAGCGCTACCCGGGCATCTGGCGCCACGGCGACTGGATCGAAATCACCTCGCGCGAGACCGCGGTCATCTACGGCCGCTCCGACTCGACCATCAACCGCTCCGGCATCCGCATGGGCACCAGCGAGATCTACCGCGCCGTGCTCGGCGTCGACGACGTCGTCGACGCCCTCGTGGTCGACGTGCCGCGGCCGGGGACAGAGGGCTGGATGCCGCTCTTCGTCGTCCTCCGCGAGGGGACGGCCCTGGACGAGGGGCTGACCAAGGAGATCGCCCGGCGGGTGCGCGAGCGCTGCTCGCCGCGCCACGTCCCCGACGAGGTCTTCCAGATCGCCGAGGTGCCGCGCACGCTCAGCGGCAAGGTGCTGGAGGTGCCGGTGAAGCGGATCCTGATGGGCACCCCGGCCGCGCAGGCGGCCAGCCGCGACTCGCTCGCCAACCCGGCGGCGCTCGACTACTTCACCGAGATGGCGGGCCGGCTGGAGAGCTGAGCCGGGCGGGCGCGGCGGCGGTTCTCCCGCGCCAGCCGCAGCGCCGCCAGCACCGCGAAGCCCCAGCCGGCGGCGACGAGGAAGCCGCCGAGCACGTCGCTCGGGTAGTGCCAGAAGAGGACCATCACCGAGCAGCCGACGGCGGCGGCCAGGACGGCGCCGAGGACGGCCGCGGTGGGCCGCATGCGGGCGGGGACGACGAAGAGGAAGGCGACCGCGATCGAGGCCGCCGCGGTCGAGTGGCCGCTGGGGAAGGCGACCGGGCCGAGCTGGTGGTCGCCGAGAATCGGCTGGTAGCGGGGATGGGCGAGCGCGATCTTGAGCAGCTGCGTGGTCAGATTGGCGCCGGCGACGACGACCACGGCCGCCAGCGCCTCCAGCGGCCGGCGCCGGTACAGCGCGATGCCGCAGGCGGCGGCCAGCATCGCCAGCAGCGGCAGCGGGTCGCCGAGGTGGACGAAGACGTTGGCGAGGGTGCCGGCGGGCGAGCCCTCATGGGAGCTGAAGCGGGCCAGCGTGTCGGCGTCGAGGCGCTGGGCCGAGTCGACGCCGTAGGCGACCAGGGTCAGCAATATCAGCGCGCCGGCGCAGAGAATCCACGCCGCGATCGGGGTTCTGGCGTTCCTGGCCACCTCGAAACGGTAGCCAGCGACCTTAAGCGGCGCTCAAGACGGCCAGCTCCGAGGCGAGGTGGGGGACTCATCTGACTAGGGCGTTCGGCGACGCAGGGTTGCCGCGCCGGCGCCGAGCAGGAGCAGCGTCGCGCTGGCGATCACGATCACGTCGAGGACGCCGCGAACGCCGAGCGAGCCCTCGGCCGTGACCCGGCTCAGCGCGTCGAAGGCGTAGGTCAGCGGCATCGTGTCGGAGACGACCTGGAGGATGCCGACCATCTGGTCGCGGGCGACGAACAGGCCGCAGAGCAGGAGCTGCGGGAAGACGATCGCCGGCATGAACTGGACCGCCTGGAACTCGGTGCGGGCGAAGGCGCTGACGAAGAGGCCGAGCGACATCCCCAGCAGGGCGTTGCCGACGGCGAGGGCGACGACCGCCGCGGTCGAGCCCGCCACCTCGAGCCCCAGCGGGCCGAAGGCGACGGCGCTGGTGATGAGCGCCTGCACCACCGCCACCACGGCGAAGGCGATGCCGTAGCCGAAGAGCAGGTCGAGCTTGGCCAGCGGCAGCGACATCAGCCGCTCCAGGGTGCCGGTGGTGCGCTCACGCAGCATCGTGATCGAGGTGACGACGAACATCGTGCTGAACGGAAAGAGGCCGACCAGCGGGCCACCGACGTGCTGGAACGAGGCGGGGTCCGAGTTGAAGGCGCCCTTCAGCAGGGTCAGCAGGAACGGCGGCACCGCGAGCAGCAGGGCGATCGTGCGCGGGTCGCGTCGCAGCTGGGTCAGCACCCGCAGAGCGGTCGCCCAGGTGATCCGCGCGCTCACCCGCCCGCGCCCCCGGCGACCGCGCGCTGCTCGATCAGGGCAAGGAACGCCTCGTCGAGGCCCTGGCAACCGGTGCGGCCCCGCAGCCCGTCCGGCGTCTCGGCGGCGAGCAGCTCGCCGTCGCGCATCAGCAGCAGCTCGTCGCAGTGCTCGGCCTCCTCCATCACGTGGCTGGAGACCAGCAGCGTCGTACCCGCGGCGGCGAGCGAACGGAAGGTCGCCCAGAGGTCGCGTCGCAGGACCGGGTCGAGGCCGACGGTCGGCTCGTCGAGGACGAGCAACTGCGGCCCGCCGAGCAGCGCCGTCGCCAGCGAGGCGCGGGCGCTCTGGCCGCCGGAGAGGCTGGCGACGACCTGGTCGGCCTGCTCCGCCAGCGCCACGGTCTCGATCACCGCGTCGATCCGCTCGCCCGGAGCGTCGAGCACCCGCGCGAAGTAGCGCAGGTTCTCGCGCACGCTGAGGTCGCGGTAGACCGAGGGCGCCTGGGTGACGTAGCCGACCCGCGAGCGCAGCGGCGGCGACCCGGCCGCCGCGCCGAGAACCGTCAACTCACCCGCCTCGACGACCTGCACGCCGACGATCGCCCGCATCAGGGTGGTCTTGCCACAGCCGCTGGGCCCGAGCAGGCCCGTCACCGTGCCGGGCGCCACCTCGAAGCCGAGGTCGTGCAGGACCGGCTTGCCCCCGCGACGCACCCTCAGCCCGTCCACAGCTATCGCCGCGCCGCCGGTCATCGCTGCGGCGAGGATACGCTCTGACTAGGCGGGCGTCACGGGATTGCGCCGCTTGGCGAAGCGCCGATCCCTGCTCGCTGCCGCGGCGAAGCGGCGAATCAGCTCGTCGCGCAGGTCCTCGGGCGCGACCACGGCATCGACGACCAGCTCCGAGGCGAGGTGGAGGATGTCGATGTCGGCGGCGTACTCCTCGCGCTTGGCGGCGACGAAGCGCTCGCGCTCGTCTTCGTCGCCGATCGCCTGGATCTGGTTGTAGAAGACGGCGTTGACGGCGGCCTGCGGGCCCATCACGGCGATCGAGGCGCTCGGCAGGGCGATGCAGCAATCGGGCTCGAAGGCGGGGCCGGCCATCGCGTAGAGCCCGGCCCCGTAGGCCTTGCGGACGATCACCGAGAGCTTCGGCACGGTCGCTTCGGAGACGGCGCTGATCATCTTCGCCCCGTGGCGGATGATCCCCTGGCGCTCGACCGCGGTGCCGATCATGAAGCCGGGCACGTCGGCGAGGAAGAGCAGCGGCACGTTGAAGGCGTTGCAGGTCTGGATGAAGCGCGCCGCCTTGTCGGCGGAGTCGACGAAGAGCACCCCGCCCTTCTGCTTCGGCTGGTTGGCGACGACGCCGACGGCGCGCCCGTCGAACCGCCCGTAGCCGACGATCAGCTCTTTCGCCCAGCGCTTGTGGACCTCGAGGAAGCTGTCGCCGTCGAGCAGGACGTCGAGCACCTCGCGCATGTCGAAGGGCTGGTTCTCGTCGGTGGGGACGATCTCGGCGATCGCCGCCTCGGAGGCCGGTGCGGCGGGCGGCGCGACGGGTGGCTCCTCCCGCCAGTTCTCCGGCATGTAGGAGAGGTAGCGACGCGCCAGGTCGATCGCCTCCTCGTCGCTCTTGACCAGGAAGTGGCCGCAGCCGGAGACGCCGGTGTGCATCTTCGCCCCGCCCATCTCCTCCAGCGTCACCTTCTCGCCGATCACCATCTCCGCCATCCGCGGCGAGCCCAGGTACATCGAGGCGTTGCCCTCGCGCATGATCACGACGTCGCAGAAGGCGGGGATGTAGGCGCCGCCGGCGGCGCTCGGCCCGAACAGCAGGCAGACCTGCGGCACCTGGCCGGAGAGTCGCACCTCGTTGTGGAAGATCCGCCCGGCGCCGCGGCGGCCGGGGAACATCTGCACCTGGTCGGTGATCCGCGCCCCGGCCGAGTCGACCAGGTACACGAGCGGCACCTGCAGGCTCAGCGCCCGCTCCTGGACGCGGAGGATCTTCTCGACCGTCTTCGGTCCCCACGACCCCGCCTTGACGGTCGGGTCGTTGGCCATCAGGGCGACGCGGCGGCCGTCGATCGTGGCGAGGCCGGTGACGACGCCGTCGGCGCCAAGCCCCTCCTGGTCCCAGTTCGCCAGCAGCCCCTCCTCGGCGAAGGAGCCGGCGTCGATGAGGCGCTCGACCCGCTCGCGCACCGGCAGCTTCCCCTGTTCGGCGGTCTTCTCGTGGTGGCGCTCGGGCCCCCCGGAGAGCGCGGCCTCCAGGGCTTTGGCGAACTCGGTCACGGGCGAGAGCCTAGTCGGCCTGGCGGGCTCGCCAGTCCACCGGGCCGGCGCGCAGCACATGCGAGCCCAGCGGCCGGCCGAGGATCTCCTGGGCCGCGCGCGAGGCCTCGATCAGCCGCGGCAGGTCGATCCCGGTCTCGACCCCCATCTCGTGCAGCATCGAGACCACGTCCTCGCTGCCGACGTTGCCGGTCGAGCCGGGCGGCACCGGGCAGCCGCCGAGCTCGCCGAAGCTCGACTCGAAGGAGTCGACCCCCTCCTCCAGCGCCGCCAGCAGGTTGGCGAGGCCCTGGCCGCGGGTGTTGTGGAAGTGGGCGGTCAGCTCGACCCCGGTGAGGCGCTCGCGGGCGGCGGCGAAGAACTCGTGGACCTGGCGCGGGTTCGCCATCCCGGTGGTGTCGCCGAAGCCGACCTCCTCGCAGCCGGCGGCGGCCAGCCGCTCGGCGATCTCGAAGACCCGCTCCGGGGGGACATGTCCCTCGTAGGGGCAGCCGAACGAGGTGGCGATCACGCCCTCGCGGCGCAGCCCCGCCTCGCGGGCGCCCTCCAGCGTCAGCTCCAGCCCGTTCAGCGACTCCTCCACCGAGCGGTTGACGTTGCGCTGGTTGTGGGTCTCCGAGGCAGACAGGAAGACGCTGACTTCGTCGAAGCGGTCGCGCAGCTCCAGCGCCCGCTCCAGCCCACGCCGGTTCGGGATCAGGACCGAGAAGGCGACCCCGTCGCGGCGCTCGACAGCGCCCATCACCTCGGCCGCGTCGGAGAGCTGGGGGATCACGTCGGGCCGGACGAAGGAGGTGACCTCCAGCCGCGAGACGCCCGTCGCCGAGAGCATGTCGATCAGCCGCACCTTGTCGGCGGTGGCGATCGTCTCCGGCTCGTTCTGGAAGCCGTCGCGAGGCCCGACCTCGCGAATGCGAACCGTTTTCGGTAATTCAGCCACGCTCCAAGCTTATGGATCGACCGCCGCTCGGCCGCGGAACCGCCGGGGCGGCCCGTTGCAGATCCAGCTTGCCGTTCTGGCAAGGACGACAAGGACGTGGTCTGGCTCGAAGCGCACCTGCTCGTGCGTGAAACGCAGCTGCGTCATCCCGGCTGCGGTGTGCGCCTGGTCGCGCAGCCGGTCCTGTGCCTGCTCCGCGGGCGTGCGGTGGTACTGGAGGCCGTCGGTCTCGACGACGAGACCGAGGTCGGGCCAGTAGAAATCGACCTCGAATCCGTTCACCCGCCGTTTCGTCAGCGGTAGCGGCAGTCCCGCCAGCTTGCACAGTGGCAGGAAGCGACGCTCCAGCTCCGAGCGGTTCAGCCTGAACGTGCGCCGGTCGAGCATCGTGCGAAGCGGGGCCACACCCGGCTCACCGCTGTGCGTAGCCAGAGCCCGGCGCAGCACGGGCGGAGCGATCAGATCGAGGCGGTCGGCCTCGTTGACCGTGCCGATCCATCTCGGCCCGACTGAGACGCGTCGCAAGATCGATCAGCGTCTGCACCAGACCAGTGACGGGAATGCGATGCCGCTCGGTCAGGTTGCCACCGCGCAGCTTCGGCCGACGGTGAACCCGTATCCCTGGTCGCCTGACTCGAGTGACGATGCACATGGAGATCTCGATCTCGCCAGCTCGGTCGGCCGAATGCCCCAAAGAGCAGCGGCACTGGCATGGCTCAGCACAGCGCCTCGCCCGCAAGCAAGGACCGCCGCCATCCATGAACCTCGACGAGTCAGGGTCGAGCGCCCCACCGCATATACACCCCGCGCAACGGATGCAGGCGACCAACCGCTATGCGATGGTCGATCGCGTTGCGGCTGAACCCAAGCGCGAGCAGCTGCTCTCGAGCAATCACGCCGTGCTGACGCCGGGCCAACCGCCAGACCCCCCTGCTCCGCTCCTTAGTCGTTTGGTCACTTATTCGGGCTATAGGCCGGTTAAGTCGACCAAGCGTCCCACGCTCTCCCCCTACACCATGCCGAGGCCGCCGCTGACGCCCAGGGTCTCGCCGGTTACGTAGGTGGCGTCGTCGGAGGCGAGGAAGGCTACGGCGGCCGCGACCTCCTCGGGCTGGCCCAGGCGGCCCATCTGGGTCATGACTTCATGTTCTCGATCAGCTTCTCGCCGATCTCGCCGAACGCCTTGGCGCCCATCAGCAGCGGGGTCTCGATCGGGCCCGGGGCGATCGCGTTGGCGGTGACGCCGTAGCGGGCGTTTTCGCGGGCGATCGTCTTGATGAAGGCGACGACGCCGGCCTTGGCGGCCGAGTAGACGGCCGAGCCCTTGGAGCCGACCCGGCCGGCCTCGGAGGAGATGCTGACGATCCGGCCGTATCCCGCCTGCTGCATGCCGGCAGGGCCGCGTAGGTGCAGTTGAGGACGCCGACGAGGTTGATCGCGATCACCCGCTGCCACTGCTCGGGCGTGGTCTGGGTGAAGAAGCCGAACTCGTCGGTGCCGGCGTTGTTGACGAGGATGTCGGGCGCGCCGGCGGCCTCGACCGCGGCTTGGGCGGAGTCGAGGTCGGTGACGTCGAGCTCGAGCGCGTGGCCGGCGATCTCGCCCGCGACCTTCTCGGCGCCGCGGCACGTCGACGTCGCCGACCCAGACCTCGGCGCCCTCGGCGGCGAGCCGGGCGGCGATCGCGGCGCCGATGCCGCTGGCGCCGCCGGTGACCAGCGCTTTGCCCCTCCAGCCTCATCGCGATGAGCATAGACTGGCGCGCTGTGAGCGGGAGCACCGAGCGTCCATATCTGCCTCTTCGCGAGGGCGCGAGCGTGAACCGGTGATGGGGGCGGAGATGACCGATACCGATCATCGGCGGCACCGGCGCCCTCGGCGCCGGCCTCGCGACGCGCTGGGCGCGGGCGGGCGCGGCGGTCGTGCTGGGCTCGCGCTCGGCCGAGCGGGCCGAGGAGGCGGCCGCGAAGGTCCGCGCCGCCGTCCCCGGCGCCGACGTCACCGGCCTGCAGAACGAGGAGGCGGCGCAGCGGCGGCCGAGGTCGTCTTCCTCACCGTCCCCTTCCGCAACCAGTCGGAGAACCTCAACAACCTGCGCGGGGCGCTGCGGCCGGGCCAGATCCTGGTCGACTGCACGGTGCCGCTGGCCGCCGCGGTCAGCGGCAAAGCGACCCGCTCGCTCGGCGTCTGGCAGGGCTCCGCCGCCCAGCAGGCGCAGGAGATGGTGCCCGAGGGGGTCACCGTCGTCGCCGCCCTGCACACGGTCGGCGCCCCGACCCTCTCCGACGCCGACGCCGAGCTCGGCGAGGACGTCCTCGTCTGCGGCGACAAGAAGGCCGACAAGGCCCGCGTCGCCCGGCTGATCGAGCTGATCCCGGGCCTGCGCGCGGTCAACGCCGGGCCGCTGGAGATGGCGCGGATCGTCGAGCAGCTGACGCCGATGCTGATCTCGGTCAACAGCCGCTACAAGGCCCACGCCGGGATCCGGCTGACCGGTCTGCCCGACGGCGACCACTGGGCATAGGCGGCACGATGAGGGTCGCGCTGCTCGCCGGCGGTACCGGCGGCGCCAAGCTGGCCGCCGGGATGCAGGAGGAGGTCGGCTCCGAGCTGTCGGTGATCGCCAATACCGGCGACGACATCGAGGCGCTCGGCGTCCACGTCTCCCCCGACCCCGACCTCGTCACCTACTGGCTCAGCGGCGAAATCGACGAGGAGCGCGGCTGGGGCATCCGCGACGACGCCTTCACCGTCTTCGAGCGGCTGCAGCTGCTCGGGGCGCCGAGCTGGTTCGGGCTCTCCGACCGCGACCTCGCCGCCTGCCTCTACCGGCGCCAGTTCCTCGCCGAGGGCGGGCGGCCAGACCGACGCCCAGGCGCAGATCGCCCGCGGCCTCGGGGTCGAGGCGAGGGTGCTGCCGATGTCCGACTCGCCGGTCCGGACCAAGGTGCTGACCGCGGCGGGGCGCCGCGAGCTGCAGGAGTACCTGATCGTCGACCGCGGCGAGCCCGACGTCGTCGGGGTCGAGCTGGAGGGGATCGAGAGCGCCGAGCCGAGCCGCGAGGTGCTGGACGCGCTGCGCGCCGCCGAGGCGATCGTGATCGGCCCCTCCAACCCGGTGATCAGCATCGGCCCGATCCTCGCCGTGCCGGGGATGCGCGAGGCGATCGCCGCCTCCCCCGCCCCGGTCGTCGCCGTCAGCCCCTACGTCGCCGGCGCGGTCGTCAAGGGCCCGACCGACCGCTTCATGGCAGGCGCTCGGCCGGCCCGGCACCGCCGCCGGCGTCGCCTCGCTCTACGCCGGGCTGATCGACGGCATGGTCGTCGACGAGGGCGATCCCGACCCGCCGCCGGCCGAGATCGCGACCCTCGCGGCGCCGACCCTGATGGAGGGAGCCGGCGGCCGCGCCCGGGTCGCCCGCATCGTTCTCGACTATGCCGCCGAGCTCGCGACATAGGTCGCCAGATGACGAGCCCCGCGCACGCCTCGATACCGTCGCCTCACTTGAAGGCGACCGCGGTCCTCCCCGTCAAGCGCTTCGACGCCGCCAAGCAGCGGCTGGCCGCCGGCCTCGGCGGCGAGCGAGCGCCGCAACCTGGCGGCGGCGATGGTCGCCGACGTGCTGGAGGCGATCGGCGAAGCGCGCAGCGATCGAGCGCACGATCGTCGTCAGCGGCGACCCGATCGCCCAGGAGCTGGCCGCCGAGGCGGGAGCCGAGGTCGTCCCCGACCCCAGCGACGGCGGCCACGTCGAGGCGGCGCTGGCCGGCATCGCCCGGGCCGAAGCCGACGGCGCCGAGTGCGTCGTCCTGCTGGCCGGCGACTGCCCGCTGCTCGACCCGCGCGAGCTCGACCGCCTGCTGACCGGCGTCCCGGAGCGCTACGTCGGGATCGTCCCCGACCGCCACGGCACCGGCACCAACGCCCTGGCGCTGAGCCCGCCGGACGCGATCGTCCCCGCCTTCGGCGAGGGCAGCTGCGCCCGCCACGTCGACCGCCGCCCGCAATGCCGGGATCCCCTTCGGGGTCGAGGAGCTGGCCTCGCTCGGCCTCGACCTCGACACCCCGGCCGACGTGATCGCGCTGACCCGCGCGCTTGAGTCCGGCGACGGTCGCGCCAAGCGCACCGCCAAGGCGCTGGGGATATGAGCGAGCTCCGAGCGCGTTCCTTTGGGACGAGATGCGTAGCCGCGGGATGAGTGAGGGCGAACTGCGCATCGTCGCGGTGACGGGACTGCCGGAGTTCACCGAGGGGATGGGGGTCGGCGAGCTGATCGCCGCTCGCGCCGAGCTCGAGGACGGCGACGTCGTCGTCATCTCGCAGAAGATCGTCTCCAAGGCCGAGGGGCAGGTCCGCAGGCTCTCCTCCGTGCTGCCGGGCGCCGAGGCGCGAAAGCTCGCCGCGGTGCTCGGCAAGGAGCCGGCGCTGGTCGAGCTGATCCTCGAGGAGAGCAGCGAGGTGCTGCGGGCCGAGCGCGGCGTCCTCATCGTCGAGACCAGGCACGGCTTCGTCTGCGCCAACGCCGGCATCGACGCCTCCAACCTGCCCGAGCCGGACACGGTCTGCCTGCTGCCCGAGGACCCCGACGCCTCCGCCCGCTACATCCGCGAGGAGATCGCCGCCGCGTGCCGGGGACCGCCACCGTCGCCGTGGTGATCAGCGACAGCTTCGGCCGCGCCTGGCGCCTCGGTCAGGCAGAGGTGGCGATCGGCTGCGCCGGCCTGACCCCGCTGGACGACTGGCGCGGGCGCACCGACTCCGGCGGCCGCGAGCTGGAGGCAACCCTGATCGCCATCGCCGACGAGGCGGCGGCGGCCGCCGACCTGGTCCGCGACAAGGCCAGCGGCGTACCCGCTGCGGTCGTCCGCGGCCTCGACCGCTACGTCAGCGCCGAGGACGGGCCCGGCGCCGCTGCCCTGCGCCGCCCCCCGGCCGAGGACCTCTTCCGCTGACGTCAGGCATCCGCAACACGAAGCACCGCAGCGCCGCGAAGACTCCCATCGCGAATCGAGCCGATCGCCTCGTTGGCGTCCTCCAGCGGCCGCACCTCGACCTCGGTCCTCACCGGCACCCGCGGCGCCAGCGCCAGGAACTCCTCGCCGTCCTCGCGGGTCAGGTTGGCGACCGAGCCCAGCACCCGCTCCCCCCAGAGGATCTCGTAGGGGAAGGCGGGGATCTCGCTCATGTGGATGCCGGCGCTGATCACCCGCGCGCCCTTGGCCGCGGCCCGCAGCGCCGCCGGCATCAGCGCTCCCACCGCGGCGAAGATGATCGCGCCGTCGAGCTCCTCCGGCGCCGGGCCGTCGGAGGAGCCGGCCCACTCGGCGCCGAGCTCGCGGGCGAAGGCCTGGGTCTCCTCGTCGCCCTCGCGGGTGAAGGCGAAGACGCGGCGGCCCTGGTGGACGGCGACCTGGCAGAGGATGTGGGCGGAGGCGCCGAAGCCGTAGAGGCCGATCCGCTCGGCGTCGCCGACCAGGCGCAGCGCCCGGTAGCCGATCAGGCCGGCGCAGAGCAGCGGCGCCGCCTGCTCGTCGGGGTACGCCTGCGGGGATCGGGAAGCAGAAGCGCTCGTCGGCGACCGCCAACTCGGCGTAGCCGCCGTCGAGGTCGTAGCCGGTGAACTTCGCCCGATCGCAGAGGTTCTCGCGGCCGCTGCGGCAGTAGCGGCACTCGCCGCAGGTCCAGCCGAGCCAGGGGACGCCGACCCGATCGCCGCTGGCGAAGCGCTCCGCCCCCTCCCCCGCGCCGACCACGGTGCCGACGATCTGGTGGCCCGGCACCAGCGGCAGCTTCGGCTCGGTCAGCTCGCCGTCGACGATGTGGAGGTCGGTGCGGCAGACGCCGCAGGCATGGACCGAGATCAGCACCTGGCCCGGCCCGGGCGAGGGGTCCGCCAGCTCGACGGCCCTCAGCGGCTGGCGCGCCTGCTCGAAGAGCATCGCGCGCATCGCTAGTAGCTCTCGACTATCTCGTAGAGCGTCGTGCGCTGGGCCGGCTCGCGGCCGGCGGCCCGGGCCGCCTCGATCAGCTGCTCGGGCTCCAGCCGCACCCCGTGCTGGGAGCCGGCCATGCGGGAGATGTTCTCCTCCATCAGCGTGCCGCCGAGGTCGTTGACCCCCCAGCGCAGCGACTCGGTCGCCCCCTCCAGCCCCATCTTCACCCAGCTCGCCTGCAGGTTGGGGATCGTCCTCCCCAGCGCCAGGCGGAAGGCGGCGGTGTGCTTGAGGTTCTCGGCCATCGAGATCTCCTCGATCCCGTGGGTGCGGCCGAGCATCGTGTTGAAGGGGATGAAGCTGAGCGGGACGAACTCGGTGATGCCGCCGGTGCGCTCCTGCAGAGCGCGCACGACCCGCATGTGGCGGGCCAGCTCGCGCGGCTCCTCGATGTGGCCGAACATCACCGTCGAGGTCGAGCGCAGGCCGGCGCGGTGGGAGGCTTCGATGATCTCCACCCAGCGCTCGGCCGGCAGCTTGTTGGGGGAGATCCGCTGGCGGACGCCGTCGTCGAGCACCTCGGCCGCGGTTCCCGGGGTCGAGCCGAGGCCGCACTCGAGCAGGTAGTCGAAGACGTCGTCGGGCGCCTTGCCGGAGCGCTCGCACATGTAGTGGACCTCCATCGGCGAGTAGGCGTGCAGGTGCAGCTGCGGCGCCACCTGCTTGGCCAGCCGCAGCCACCTGCCGTACTCCTCCAGGGTCAGGTCGGGATGGATGCCGCCCTGCATGCAGAGCTCGGTCGCGCCGAACTCGACCGCCTCGGCGATCCGCGCGGCGAAGTCCTCCTCCGACACCTCGTAGGCGTCCGGCGAGCGCTTGCCCTGCCCGAACCCGCAGAAGGCGCAGCCGACGATGCAGACGTTGGTGAAGTTGATGTTGCGGTTGACGACGAAGGTGGCCCGGTCCCCGGGCAGCTCGGCCCGCAGCTCGTCGGCCGCCACCCGCATCTCCTCGATCGACCTCGGGCCGGGTCTCGGAGAACAGCGCCGTCAACTCGTCCTCGGTCAGCTCCTCCCCGTCGCGCCCTTTGGCGATCGCCGCCTCCGCCAGCCCCGGATCCAACGTCTCTTCGCTGCGACGCCCGGACCCCCGCCGCGGGATGAAGCTCCAGTACTTCAGCTTCACCACGTCGAGAACCCCCTGCTCCATCCACTCGGGGTCCATGTACTGGGGATAGACGCACAGCCGCTCGGTCAGCGCATACCCCCGCGGCGCCAGCTCCTTCCGCACCTGATGCGGACTGGGAAACGGCTCCTCGGGCGAGATGTGATCGCCATTGGCCGACAGCCCCCCCAGATCGGTCGCCCCCGCCTCAACCAGCTCCGGCCACCAATCGGACAGGTTCGGCGGCACCTGCACCCCCACGTCCGGCATCAACCGCTTGCACTCCCGAATCAGCCGCTTGATCTCCTCGATCCCGACCGGACTAGCCCACTCCGGCACTCCATCCCGCCCTCGGCAGCCGCGCCTCCGTTCGGGGGCGACGGGGACTCCCCCGCTGGAGGCTTTGGGAGCGGCAAGGCCCCGAGCCCAAGCTCCGTGCCGGCCGTACGGTCTCCAGCGGGGGAGTCCCCGTCGCCCCCCCACCGACGCGAGAGCTGCCTGGTCCGCGATCTCGGCGACCTCCTGGCCGTAGTACCGCGGATGCGGCACGAAGTTCTGCAGGATCACCTCCTGCAAATGCCCGTAGCGCGTCATGCAGCAGCGCCAGCGCTTCGAGCGATTCGACCCGCTCCTCCTCGGTCTCGCCGATCCCGACCAGGATCCCGCTGGTGAAAGGGATCTTCAGCTCGCCGGCGGCCTCGATAGTCGCCAGTCGCGCAGCCGGGTGCTTGGTCGGCGAGCCGGCGTGGACGGTCTCCATCAGCCGCTCCGAGATCGACTCCAGCATCAGGCCCTGAGAGGCGGTGACCTCGCGCAGCCGCGCCAGGTCGTCGCGGCCGAGCACGCCGAGGTTCGTGTGCGGCAGCATCCCCCGCTCCAGCGCCCGCTCGCAGGCCCAGACGACGTAGGAGGTGAAGTCCTCGTGCCCCCACTCGGCCAGCCGCGCGGCGACCACCGGGTTGACCTCGGGCCGCTCGCCGGTGAGGACCAGCAGCTCCTTGGTGTTGCGTCTCAGCGCCTCGTCGAGGAGCGCTTCGACCTTCTCAGGCGCGTGGATGTGCGCCCGGTGCGTCGCGAAGGCGCAGTACTTGCAGTAGCACTGGCAGGTGCGGGAGAGGGAGAGCGTGTAGTTCCGGGAGAAGGTGACCCGGCGCACGCCGCCCAAGCTACTGCAACCGCCGGGCCGGCCTGGCCCGGCGGTTCACGGGTACTTCTCAGCTGTCGGTCTCGGGCTCCGGCTCGGCTTTGGGCTCGGGCTTCGCCGCGGGCTTGGGCTTTGGCTTGACCCGCTCCGGCGCTTCGGTCGGCGCGGCGCCGCCCGGCTCGAGCACGAAGAGGAAGACGGCGGCGGCCAGCAGCGAGCCGACGATCGGGCCGGCCAGGTAGGGCCAGACGCCGCCGAAGGTGTTGCCGACCAGGGCGGGGCCGAACCAGCGGGCCGGGTTGAAGGAGCCGCCGGTCAGCGGGCCGCCGACCATGACGATGAAGCCCAGGGTGGTGCCGATCGCCAGCGGCGCCCAGTCCTTGAGGCTCTTCTTCGAGTAGACGGCGGCGAGGATGACGAGGACGAGGCAGAAGGTGCCGACCGCCTCGACCACGGCGCCGGCGAAGTTGCCGCTGAGCAGGCCGCTGACCTGGGCGGCGCCGTAGTGGGTGGCCCGGCCCTCGTCCAGCAGCAGCCCCTTGGTCAGCAGCGCCCCCAGAACCGCGCCGGAGAACTGGGCCAGCATGTAGATCGACGCCGTCCAGCGGGTTGATCCGTTTGATCGCCAGCGCGGCCAGCGTCACCGCCGGGTTGAAGTGACCGCCGCTGACGACGCCGAACATGACGATCAGCCCGAACAGCAGGAAGGCGTGGACGAGCCCGATCGACCGCGAAGTCCGAGCCGAACTGAGCCTGGCTTCCGGTCGACACGAACAGCACGACGACGCTGGTGATGAAGAAGACCAGCAAAAGGGTGCCGATCAACTCAGCAAGATATGCGGCCAGACCTCGTTCCTGCACTCTCTCTCCTCCTCGATCCCGTGATCAGGTAAGCGGCGGCAGTCTACTCATATTCGGTCGATGAATTAGGTTGCGGGCAGATGAGACGGGCTGTCGCGCTGCTGGCGGCCGCCCTGCTGCTCGCCGGCGCCGCCGGCTGCGGCGGGAGCGGCGCGGAACCGGGCGCGCCGAAAGGCGCGAGCCTGGTGCTCGATTTCACCCCCAACGCCGTCCACTCGGGGATCTACGCGGCCCAGGCCCAGGGCTTCTACCGCGACGCCGGAGTCGACCTCGACGATCCACCAGCCGGGCGAATCGACCGACGCGCCGAAGCTGCTCGCCGCCGGCCGCGCCGACTTCGCGATCCTCGACATCCACGACCTCGGGATCGCCCGCGAGCGCGGCCTCGACCTGGTCGGGGTGATGCCGATCGTGCAGCGGCCGCTGGCGGCGGTGATCGCCCGCGCCGACGGCTCCGTGCGCAGCCCGCGCGACCTCGAGGGACACACGGTCGGCGTCACCGGCCTGCCCTCCGACGAAGCGGTGGTCGACTCCGAGGTCAGCGCCGACGGCGGCGACCCGGCCAGGGTCGACGAGGTGACGATCGGCTTCAACGCGGTCTCCTCGCTGGCCGCCGCCAAGGTCGACGCCGCGACCGGGTTCTGGAACGCCGAGGGGGTGGAGCTGCGGCGCCAGGGCGTCCCCGATCCGCATCTTCAAAGTCGACCGCTACGGCGCCCCGCCCTACCCCGAGCTGGTCCTGACCACCTCCCGCCACACGCTCGAGAGCGACCCCGGCCTGGTCGGCTCGGTGGTCGACGCGACCCGCCGCGGCTACGCCTTCGCCGAGCGGGACCCCGCCAGGGCGCTCGACGACCTGCTCGCCGCCGAACCGGCGCTCGAACGCGCCGAACAGCAGGCCCAGCTGCGCGTCCTCCTGCCGGACCTGCATCCGCGCCCGTTCGACCCGGCGGTGCTGCATGAATGGGCGGCCTGGGATCTCGAGCACGGCCTGCTCGAACGCCCGCTCGACGTCGACGCTGCTTTCTGGCTGGGCATTAGCGGTGGGGAGCGGTGGCCCCTCGCCGGAGACCGTACGGCCGGCAGAAGCGTGGCTGCGTGGTAGCCGCTCCCAAAGCCTCCGGCGGAGGGGCACCGACTCCTTCCAGATACGCTTCGGCCGTGAGCTGGCTGAGGACTCGAACGATTCTGACGCTGCCGCCGGATTGGACCGATCTGGAGCTGGACCTGCGGATCGACGACGAGGGGCAGTACGTCGACACCGCGGTGGCGCTGAGCCAGATCAATGCTCAGGTCTACTCGCATGCCGATTGGGACTGGCGGTTGCTGGTCGCTCACAGCTTCGGGCACGCTGCCGCGGCGGAGACCGTGAGGGGCGTGCTGGCGAAGCTCGACGGCGAGGGCGTGACGGGCGAGATGCGGGTGGCCGAGGTTCGCGAGGGACGGTCGGAGGTCGTGCAGATGTGGGGCCGGCCAGAGAGCGTGCGCGAGGAGTTCCGCCAGCGCCGCTCGATCTAGTGCCCCGGGTCGTCGCCGTCGCCGACCTGATGCTCGGCAGCAAGGTCGAGGCGACGCTGACCGCGGCCGGCCACGAGGTGACGCTATCGCCATCGCTGCGAGAGGCGCCGCTCGGCGACGCGGACCTTCTCGTCGTCGACCTCGACGTCGAGGATCCCAAGGCCCTGGTCGGCCTCGGCGTGCCGGTCCTCGGCTTCTACTCCCACGTCGACGTCGAGACCAAGCAAGCCGCCGAAGCCGCCGGCATCGACCTCGCCGTCCCCCGCTCCCGCCTAGCCCGCGAACTCCCCCAACTGGCCACCCAGCTCCTGACCCACCCCACCTAATCCCATCCCGCCAGGATTCACCCGAAGAACACCTGCCACAGGAGGAAGGCGTTGAGGGCGATGATCAGGGCCGCGATGGCGCCGGCGAGCGCCGTCAGCCAGCGCGGGTTGACCAGCGCTCCCATCACCTCCCTGCGGCTGGCGATGATCAGCAGCGGCACCAGGGCGAAGGGGATGCCGAAGGAGAGGACGACCTGGCTGCCGACCAGGGCGTCGGTCGGGTCGATCCCGAGCGCCAGCACCAGCAGCGCCGGGGCGAGGGTCAGCGCCCGGCGCAGGAAGAGCGGGATGCGGCGATGGATGAAGCCCTGCATCACCACCTGCCCGGCCATCGTCCCGACCGAGGAGGAGGCGAAGCCGGAGGCCAGCAGGGCGATGCCGAAGACGGTCGCGGCGCGGTCGGAGACCAGCGTCTTGAACCCTTCGAAGGCGCCTTCGATCGAGTCGACGCCGGTCAGGCCGCTGCCGTGGAAGAGCGCGGCGGCGACGATCATCATCGCCAGGTTGACGGCGCCGGCGAGCGAGAGCGCGATCACCACGTCGACCCGCTCGAAGCCGAGGATCCTGCGCCGCTCGCCGTCGTCGCGCCCGACCACGCGCTTCTGGGTGAGGGCGGAGTGCAGGTAGATGACGTGCGGCATCACCGTGGCGCCGATGATCCCCGTCGCCAGCAGCAGGCTCTCGGTGCCGGCGAACCCGGGGGCGAAGAGGTGCTTGGCGATTTCGCCCGCCTGCGGCCTGGCGTCGAAGAGCTCGAAGGCGAAGGAGGCGACGACGACCCCGACCAGCACGGTGATGCCGGCCTCCAGCCGGCGAAATCCCCGCTGCTGCAGGGAGAGGATGCCGAAGGCCCCCGCGCCGGCGATGACCCCGGCCGGGAAGAGGGGGATGCCGAAGAGCAGGTTGAGCCCGAGCGCGGCGCCGACCACCTCGGCGATGTCGCTCGCCATCGCCACCAGCTCGGCCTGCAGCCAGAGGCCGATCGAGGTGCGCCGGGAGAAGCGCTCGCGGCAGAGCTCGGCGAGGTTGCGGCCGGTGGCGATGCCGAGCTTGGCCGACTGCGTCTGCACCAGCATCGCGATCAGGTTGGCCGCCAGCACGACCCAGAGCAGCAGGTAGCCGAACTTGGCGCCGCCGGCGATGTTGGTGGCGAAGTTGCCGGGGTCGATGTAGGCGACGGCGGCGACGAAGGCAGGGCCGAGGAAGGGCCAGACCCGGCCGAGGCCGCGGCTGTGGCCGTCGAGCGAGCGCCGCGCCGCGGCGGCGACCGCGGCCTCGCCGGGGAGGACGTCTTCGACCGTCGCCCCGGTCCGGGTCGGCGCCGGCGGTGGCTTCACCGGCTGCGCCCCTTCGCCGGCGGCCGCAGGTCGGGGCCGGGTATCGGCGTGCCGTGGGGGTCGTGGCTGGGCTCGCCGAGCTTGGCGGCGATCAGCAGCTCCAGCTCCTCGGAGATGTAGTGCTCGAGCACCTCGGCCTCCTCGTGGACGCGGTCCTCGGGCATCCCCAGCGCCTCGGAGAGGTAGGCCTCGATCAGCCGGTGGTGGCGGATCACCTCCAGCGCCAGCTTCTCCCCCGCCGGGGTCAGGCGGACCCCCTTGTAGGGGACGTAGTCGACCAGGCCCAGCTTGCCCAGCCGCTTCAGCATCGAGGTCGCCGTCGCCGGCGTCACTCCCAGCCGCTGCGCCACCTCGCCGTTGAGGACGAGGCCGTCGCGCTGGCGGGAGATCGCGTAGATCGCCTTCGCGTAGTCCTCGATCGCCTCGGAGATTGGTCTCGGCCGGTTTCGACACGTCTAAATCAGAGTTTAGACACATCTAAAAGACAGACGATTTCGCTGATCCGATACGCGGTCAGGTCCAGGCGAACTTTTCGGGGTCCCAGTGGGAGAAGCGCTCTCCTTCATCGGCTAGCAGTGGATCGGTGAAGTCGATCACGCCGTCAATGAGCTCGGTCCAGTGCTCTGGCGGTGGCGAGAGGTAGGACATGCGCTCGACCATCGCCGCATATGACTGCTGGCGGTCGGGCATGTCAGCCAGCGCCACCGCCATCGGCATACGGGCTGCTGGCGGTGTGAGGCGACGGCGAGGATGTGCCCACGAAGCTCCGGTGCCGCGAATCTGAACGGACTCGTCGCGTGAGTAGGAGAAGTCGTCTATCTCCTCCACGAGCGCTTCGTCGAGGGAGTCGAGCCAGTGCTCGAAGGTGCCGCGATAGACCATATCCAGATCCTTGGTCGTCCTTGCTCGCATCTTCAGGCGAAGCTCCATCGAGACGCCGCCCTTGACCAGGAAGAGCGGGTCGCCCTCCTCATCGAGCGAGCGATCGAGTGGAAGAGCGACGAGCATGAACGACACGGCGCGGCGGACGCGCGACTGCGGCAGCTCCTCCTGGTCGGCGTATTGGCGAATCCAGTCCTGCAGGATCCGCCAGCTTCGCGGCTTCTTCTGCTTCGGAAAGCTCACCGCCGGCCCCTGGTGGCAAGCATCCTGCGGAGCCGCCGCAGCTGCGGGCCGCAGACCTGGCCGCGGCGCCGAGCCGTGTCGATCGCCTGGCGCAACAGGTCCGCTCGGACGCCGGTTTCGATCCCATCGGCAATCGCGCGATGGGGCGTGACGATCGGGATGCCTTCGTAGAAGGTCCGCTCGCCCTTTTCGAGATCGTCTCGATGGATTCGATAGAGCTTCGGCACGACCTTCTGGAGCCTGTACGCGGTCGGGATCGTGATGTGGATCTGAGCAGGATTGATGTCGCAAAGCTCGTGCAGGTCGAGGGCCGTGTCGTGCGAGAGGGTCCCGCGCCGATCTGCCCACAACGTCGCCTCGGCCAGCTGGCCGAGTTCCGGGTTGGACTCGAGGAGCGGGAAGCGATAGACGCCCCGAGCAACCCGCTCGATCGCCCCCCGGCGCTCCATGTCGACCAGGCGATGGGGATCGACCCCGGCCTCTCGGGCATCGGCGGTGGCGATCAAGCCCTGCTGTTCCGCAGCGATCGTCGCGAGCCTGTTGTAATTCCGTCCAGGCATAGCTCTTTCTTAAAAAGTTGCTTTTTGCAACTCAATCAGCGTACTGACCTTAGCACGACTGCCGATGCATAAGTTGTATTTTGCAACTTTTCAAGGCACAAGCAACATCGGTGAGATCGCTCTCAACGTCCTGGCGTCGAGTGCCTGGTCGCCAAGCCATCACCTATGCCTGTCCGCATAAGCAAAGCTATACTTTGCTTATGCATGACCAGCCTGACGTGCGGGGGCTCGAGACGACCGCCTACGAGCAGCATGGCTACTTCACCACGAGCCAGGCCCGTGAGCGTGGAATCAGCAGCCAGCTCCTGAGCCACTACGTGCGCCGGAACCGGTTCGAGCGGGTGCGGCGCGGCCTCTATCGCCTGCCCGGCTTCCCCCGCCCGGAAGACGACGAGATGCGTGAGAAGTGGATGGCGGTCGGCGTCGAAAAGGCCATCCTCTCGCACCAAAGCGCGCTCGCCCTGCTCGATCTCAGCGACGTCATTCCCGATGCGGTCCACCTGCTCCTCGCACGCCGATATCGCGGCGTGCGCCGTCCGGCCGGCGTCACCATCCACACCCGCCCCGACGAGGAAGAGGTCGACACGGTCTGGCGCGAAGGGCTCCCCCTAACCGCCCCAGCGCGAACGCTCATCGACGTAGCCGGGGAACTGCAGCCCGAGCAGCTGGAGATGGCCGTGCGCCAAGCGCTAAACGAAGGTCTGACGACCCGTCGTTCGCTTTTCGCCCGAGCCGATCGGCGTGGAGGCCGCGTCGCCGATCTCATCCGCCGCTCTGCCGAGAAGGAAGGGCAATCGTGAAATACAAGACGGCCGAGGCGTTCCGCACCGCGCTCGAGCAGCGCCTGAAGAACGAGGCCGAGGCAAGCGGCATGGCGCTGATGCGCCTGCGCAAGCGCGTGGCCTTCGAGCGATTCCTCGCCAGGCTCGCGGCGTCGGAGTCAAGCGGCTGGGCTCTCAGCGGGCGCGGCTTCCTAGAATTGGGGGATGAGCGAGGCGTTGGCTATTGAGCTGGATGCGCAGTACCGGCAGCTGCGCGAGGAATGCGGGCTGCTCGACCGTTCCGATCGCGGCAAGCTGCTGGTCAGCGGCCCCGACGCCGCCGAGTACCTGCAGGGGCAGCTGACCAACGACATCGAGGCGCTGGCGCCGGGGGACGGGCAGTACGCGGCGCTGCTCGATCGCAAGGGGCACATGCAGGCGGACATGCGGGTGCTGCGGCCCGGCGCCGAGGAGATCTGGATCGACACCGAGCCGGAGGGGCGGGCGGCCGCCCGCCGCCACCTCGAGATGTACTCGATCGGCCGCGAGGTCGAGGTGACCGACGTCAGCGGGGAGCGCGCGGTCCTCTCCCTGATCGGGCCGCGCAGCGTCGAGGTCGCCGGCACCGCGGCGCTGGCGCCCAACGCCTGCGAAGCCGCGACCGTGGCCGGCGTCGAGTGCCTGGTCGCGGGGACGCGCGACGGCGTCGACCTGGTCTGCCCCGCCGCCGAGGGCGAGCGCCTGCGCCAGGCGCTGCTGGCCGCCGGCGCGGTCGAGGTCTCCGCCGCGGCCGCCGAGATCCTCCGCATCGAGGCCGGGGTGCCGCGCTTCGGCGCCGAGATGGGGACGGAGACGATGCCCGCCGAGGCGGGCATCGTCGAGGACGCCGTCAGCTTCACCAAGGGCTGCTACATCGGCCAGGAGACGGTCGCCCGCCTCCACTACAAGGGCAGGCCCAACCGCCACCTGCGGGGGCTGCGGCTGAGCGCCCCGGCCGAGCCCGGCGCGGCGCTGCGACTGGGCGAGAAGGAGGTCGGCCGGCTCGGCGGCGCCGCCGTCTCCCCCGCCCTCGGCCCGATCGGGCTGGCGATCCTGCGCCGCGAGGCGGAGCCCGGAGCCGAGCTCGCCGTAGGTGAAGATGGCGTTACGGCTCGCGTGGTCGACTTGCCCTTCGGTTAGATTCCGCCGCGATGGGTCGTGGGAGAGCGAGAGCGGCGGTGGCCTGTGCGGTCGGCGCGCTGGCGCTCGCGGTCGCCGGCTGCGGCGCCGAAAGCCACCCCAACGACCCGCGCCCGCAGGTGGCGATCCGGGTCAGCGTCACGATCACCCCGAAGGCGATCACGGTGCAACCGGCGGCGATCGGGGTCGGCCCGGCCAGGACCCAGCAGATTCCGCAGAACCAGAACCACGCGCAGCCGCCGATCCGCACCAAGGCGCCGCTGACCGTCGCCCTCGTCGCCGCCAACCAGACCCGCTTCGACTCCCACCTCGAGATCCGCGGCCCCCGCGACGCCAGCTCCGGCCTGATCCCGGCCAACAGCCCGGGGACGCTGCAGACCGACCTCCCCACCGGCACCTACGTGATCGCCGCCGCCAACGTCCCCAGCGCCCGCCCCGGCAAACTCATCGTCGGCCCCTACCGGGCCTCCTCCAAGAACGACGTCCTCCTCCCCTAACCGCCCGCCGACGGGCCTGAAACGTCCACATGGTGGACGAATTCGGCCCATCGACCGGGGTTTGGGGAGCGTTGGTCGCGTCTGGGCCAGCTGCCAGCATTGGCGGCTGTGACCATCGTGCTTGCCATCGCCGTCGTCCTGCTTGCCGCGGGGCTCCTCTACGCGCTCGTCTGGCGGCGGGAGGAGCCGGCGGAGCAGCCCGATTTCGCCGCCGCCGTGCAGGAGGCCGCCTCGCGGGCGGTCGCCGACTCGCTGCCGGGCCTGATCCAGGCCAACGACGAGGCGCGCAAGCTCGACGCCAAGACCGCCGAGGCGGCGCTCGACAAGCGCCAGGCGGAGATCAAGGGCCTGGCCGAGCGGATCGCCAAGGGCCAGGAGAAGATCGAAGCCGAGGTCCGCCGCCGCGGCGAGACCGACCTGCAGACCCGCACCCTGCTGGAGCAGATGGGGCAGACAGTCGGCAACCTCAACTCCGAGACCGCCGGCCTGAAGAAGGCCCTGCGCCAGCCGCAGACCCGCGGCCAGTGGGGGGAGCTGCAGCTGCGCCGCTGCGTCGAGATCGCCGGCATGACCGAGCACGTCGACTTCGAGCTGCAGGAGACGCTGCGGACCGAGGCCGGCAACCTGCGCCCCGACGCGCTCTTCCTCCTGCCCGAGGGCCGCAGCTTCGTCGCCGACTCCAAGGTGCCGCTCGACGCCTTCCTCGACGCCCAGGAGGTCGGAGGTCGAATCCGAGCGCCGGGTCCACCTCGAGCGCCACGCGCGCCAGGCCCGCGAGCACGTCCGCGCGCTCAGCTCGAAGGACTACCAGGGGCAGTTCAAGGCCGGCGAGATGCCGGACCTGGTGATCTGCTTCATCCCCAACGAGCCCGCCCTGCACGCCGCCTTCGGCGCCGACCCGGAGCTGTTCGACTACGCGCTGGAGCGCAACGTGCTGCTGGTCAGCCCGACCTCGCTGATCGGGCTGCTGCGGACGATGGAGCTGGGCTGGCGCCAGGAGCGGATGGTCGCCGAGGCGGCCGAGATCGCCGACGCCGCCGGCACCCTGCACGCCCGCTTCGCCAAGTTCCTCAGCGACTTCGACACCGTCGGCAAGCGGCTCGACTCCGCCACCAAGTCCTACAACTCCGCGGTCGGCTCGATGGAGGGACGGCTACTGCCGCAGTTGCGCAAGGTCGAGGACCTCGGCATCGCGCCGGGCAAGCAGATCGAGCCGCCGGAACCGGTGGAGATCACGGTGCGGGAGATCACCGCGCCGGAGCTGCGCGAGGCTTCCAAGGACTCCGAAGCCGCGTAGAGCCGGGGCGAACGGCTCTTAACTAGGATTCGCTCCGCCCCGTCATCGACGACTTGCGGAGGACTCTCTTGGCAGTGGACAGCAGTGCGATCTCGAAGCTGGACGTGGAGCCCGGAACGCTGCCGGAGACGATGGCGGCCTGGGTGATCCGCGAGGAGCGCCAGGGCGAGCCCAAGGACGCCTTCCAGCTCGAGCAGATCGAGGTTCCCGAGCCCGGCGCCTTCGAGGTGATCGTCCGGGTGATGGCGGCCGGGGTCAACTTCAACAACGTCTGGGCGGCGCTGGGCAAGCCGGTCTCGGTCTTCCCTTACGGCGACCACCCCGAGTACGGCCACCACATCGGCGGCTCCGACGCCTCCGGGATCGTCTGGAAGGTCGGCGAGGGCGTCACCCGCTGGAAGCCCGGCGACGAGGTCGTCGTCCACTGCAACCAGGCCTCCTACGAGGACGTCGAGGTCCACGGCCTCGACCCGCTGGCGGCGCCGAGCCAGAGGATCTGGGGCTACGAGACGACCTGGGGCTCCTTCGCCCAGTTCACCAAGGTGCAGGCCCAGCAGCTTCTCCCCCGCCCCCAGAACATGAGCTGGGCCGAGGCCTCCTCCTACGGGCTCACCTACTTCACCGCCTACCGGATGCTGATCGACCAGTGCAAGCTGCAGCCCGGCCACAACGTGCTGATCTGGGGCGCCGCCGGCGGCCTCGGCG
This sequence comes from uncultured Solirubrobacterales bacterium, assembly GCA_963785775.1. Taxonomy (GTDB): domain Bacteria; phylum Actinomycetota; class Thermoleophilia; order Solirubrobacterales; family 70-9; genus VAYN01. The sequence continues at coordinate 330,880 of CAWAWH010000005.1, forward strand.
TCTTCGCCGTGCAGCTCTGCAAGGCGGCCGGCGCCAACGCGGTCGGCGTCGTCTCCTCCGACGAGAAGGGGGAGCTGGTCAAGCAGCTCGGCGCCGTCGACTACATCAACCGGGCCGAGTTCGGCGAGATGATGCGGACGCCGGAGAACCTCGCCGACAAGGCCGCCGACAAGGAGCGCTTCAAGGCCTCGCGCGGCTTCGCCAAGCGGGTCAAAGAGTTGCTCGGCGACGCTCCCGACATCGTCTTCGAGCACGTCGGCCAGGCGACCTTCCCGACCTCGGTCTTCGTCGTCAAGCCGTTCGGCAAGGTCGTCATCTGCGGCGCCACCTCCGGCTTCCAGCTCGACTTCGACGTGCGCTACCTGTGGATGCGCCAGAAGCAGATCATCGGCTCCCACTTCGCCAACGCCTACGAGTGCATGCGGGCCAACCAGCTGATGGCGGAGGGCAAGGTGCGGCCGGTGCTGTGGCAGACGATGGACTTCGACGGCGTCCCCGGCGCCCACCAGCTGCTGCACGAAAACAAGCACCTGGGGAAGATCTCGATCCTGGTCGGGGCCGAGTCCGAGGACGAGGGCAAGGCCGAGGCGGGCCCGGGCGCGATCCGGGCCGAGGTCGGAGCATGAGCCAACTTCAACTGGAGAGGGGTATCTGATGGCGGAGGTCTGCAGGCTCGACTGGCACATCGCCCCGCTGCGCGCCGACCGCTGGCTCGACCTCTGGGAGCCGGCGGCGGCGAAGATGCCCGCCTACGGCGCCAGCAGCTGGTCGCTGACCCGCTCGGTCGACGACCCCCTCTCCTTCCAGCAGACCTCGATCTGGGAGAGCCGCACCGACTTCGAGCGCTACTGGTTCTCGAAGGAGATCGAGAACGCCCGCGCCAGCATCATCGATCTCTACGACCTGCCGCTGCTGCCCGCCTGGCACACCCTGCTGGTCGCCGAGTAGCCCCCCCGGCGCCGGCAGCGCGCAAAAGACCCGGCCGCCCGGGCGCTAAGACCAGAGACCCACTCGTAGGCAAAATATTGCTGTTTAAGCTAATTAAGCGTTGATATACTGGCGATATGAGTCCAATCACTTACTCGCCGCTGACGAAAGAGGCAGCACGGCTGCTCGGCGCTCGGATACGGCTGGGACGCAAGGAACGGCGCTGGACCCTGCGCCAACTGGCCGAGCGCGTCGGCATCACCGAAGGCACCCTGCGCAAGATCGAGCGAGGCAGCCTCAGCGTCAGCCTCGGCGCCGCGCTCGAGGCCGCGGTGCTGGTCGGCGTTCCCCTCTTCGACCCCGACCCCGATCGTCGTGCCCTGGAGACGGGACGGGTCGAGGACCGTCTCGCGCTATTGCCCGCCCGGACCCGCGAGCCACGCCTGCCCAACAATGACTTCTGAGCCCCAACCCCAGGAGGCATATGTCTGGGTATGGCTGCCGGGGGCTAGGGACCCCGTGGTCGCCGGGCGCCTGGAGCCGGTCGGTCCGATCGTCAACTTCACCTACGCGCGCAGCTACCTCGCCCGCGAGGAGCGCGTCTCCCTCTATGGGCCTGAGCTGCCGCTGGTCGAACGGGAGATCTCACCGCGAGCCGGCGAGATCGCAGGCTGCATAGCCGACGCCGGCCCCGATGCCTGGGGCCGGCGGGTGATCCTCAACCACCGGGTCGGCAAAGAGTCTGAGGACACCGCCGACCTCAGCCACCTCACATACCTGCTCGATTCCGGCTCAGACCGGATCGGCGCGCTCGACTTCCAGACCTCCCCGGATAACTACGTGCCACGCAGCAAAGGTGAGGCGCGGCTTGCAGAGCTGAGCCAACTCGCGGAGTCGGCGCGGAAGGTCGAGAAAGGCGAGCCGCTCTCCGAGGCTCTCGACCAAGCCCTCCTGCACGGAAGCTCCGTCGGTGGCGCCCGGCCGAAGGCCCTGCTCCACGACGGGCCCCGCCGCCTGATCGCCAAGTTCAGCTCTACCACCGACAAATACGCGGTGGTCAAAGGCGAGTTCGCCTCGATGGAGCTCGCCCGCCGCGCCGGCATCGACGCCGCCAAGGTCGAGCTGACCGAGGCGCTCGGCCGCGACGCGCTGCTGGTCGAGCGCTTCGACCGGCCCAAGGACGGGGGGCGCCGCGCGGTCGTCTCCGCCCTGACGATGCTCGGGCTCGATGAGATGAGCGGCCGCTACGCCAGCTACGCCGATCTCGCCGACCTGATCCGCGCCATGTTCACCGAGCCGACCGCGACCCTGCGCGAGCTTTTCGCCCGCATCGCCTTCAACATCCTCACCGGCAACAGCGACGATCACGCGCGCAACCACGCCGCATTCTGGGACGACGGTGAACTGACCCTGACCCCCGCCTATGACATCTGCCCACAGCCACGCGCGGGCGGCGAGACCTCGCAGGCGATGGCAATCGGCGCCGATGGCTGGAGGATGGGTCAGGTCGCCGGCTGCGTCGAGCGCGCCCAGACCTACAGGCTCTCCAAGGAGGAGGCGCGAGCGATCGTCGATCGCCAGATCGAGGTAATCGAATCGCAATGGGACGAGGTCTGCGACCTGGCGAAGATGACGAGGGTCGATCGCAGTAGCTTCTGGCATCGCCAGTTCCTCAACCCCTATGCGCTCGAGGGGTACAACCGGCTATGAGCTCGATGTTTCCTCGAGTGGCCGGCTACCCCTGGGTCGAAACCCGGTTGCGAGCGAAGCCCGGCTGAGGAAATCTGGTGAGGAGGGTGCCCCGACGGTTACCGGAGCATTCGGTTTCCAGCGCAGCCGGAGAGGCCGGTCGAGCGGCGGGGGAAACCGAGCTCTCACCGGCCAGGGCTGAGCGTGGCGAGTACTACCCGCGCTCCAGCGGCGCCATCGTCAGCCCCGCCTGCCGCAACTGCTCCCAGTAGTGCTCGGCCGGCTCGCGGGGTCCGCTCCAGACGATCGCTTGGCCGCTGTTGTGGATCTGGTCGGCGATCCGGTGGCCCTGGTCGAGGCTGACTCCCGGCAGCACCCTGGCCAGGGTCGCGGCGACGTGCTCGAAGGTGTTGTGGCTGTCGTTGCGGACGATCACCCGCCACGCGCCGCCCAGGCCGGAACCCGGGCTGCCGCCGCGGGGTCGCTCGATGGTCGCCGTCGACATCGCCGCCGATTATGCAACGAGCGAGCGGGGCGGGGCAGGAGTCCGTCACCGGTCGGGTCTGCCAGATCCGGTGTCAGACAGTCCCGAGATTCGGGGAGTGGTGCCAATGCGTCAATAATTGGGCTAATTAAAAGGTGAATTAGCGCGACTATGAGATGATTATCCTATGCGGAGCTTCGTCGACCTCGACAAGACCTTCAGCGGGCAGCCTCGCGACCTCGGCCCGCATCCTGGCTGGGATCGACACCGGGAAGGGCCGGGAGCGACTCTTCGAGGGCCAGGTCCCCGAGCTTCTGGGAGAGCTCTCCGAGCACGCGCGCATCGCCTCGATTACCGCCTCCAACGCAATCGAGGGCGTCATCGTGGAGAGCGAGCGCGCAGAGCGAATCGCCGAGGGCGCACGTCGCTATCGCAATCGCAACGAGCGCGAGTTCGCCGGCTACAGAGACGCGACGGACATGCTCATGCGCCTCGACCCATACGAGCCGCTGAGCACTCCCTTCGTCCTACACCTGCACCGGCTGCTATTCGACCACACCGATGGCAACGGCGGCCGCCTGAAGACCGACCAGAACCTGATCGTCTCCTATGAGAGCGGGCGGCGGGAGGTCGTCTTCACCCCTCCCCCTCCCGAGGAGACCGAGTTCCTCCTCGGCGAGCTGCTGGTCCGCTACGAGGCTGCAAAGCGCGAGGGTCGCACGCATCCGCTCGTCCTGATCGGCGCGCTGATCCTGGACTTCCTCGCCATCCATCCGGTCGCCGACGGCAACGGCCGACTGGCCCGGCTCCTGACCACCTATGAGATGCTCTCTCAGGGGTACGGCGTGGCGCGCTACGTCAGCATCGAGCAGCGCGTCTTCGAATCGAAGAACAGCTACTACGCAAGCCTCTACGAGTCTCAGCGAGACTGGCTCGAGGGCGAGCACGACGTCTGGCCGTGGATCTCCTATCTCGCTCGCATCCTCGCCGGCGCTTACGAAGACTTCGAGCAGCGGGTGGTCGCCGCGGGCGAGAGGACCGGCAGCAAGCAGGACAGGGTCCGCAGCTACATCCTGGACCAAGCGCCCGCGGTGTTCCGGCGCCGCGACGTCGAGCGCGCCCTCCCCGGGATCAGCCTGGCGACGATAAGGCTCGTCCTCAACGATCTGCGTGACGCCGGGAAGATCAAGTCGGAGGGCTCAGGCCCCGGCGCCCGTTGGCACAAGCTCTGATCGCCTATGAGCCGCAGCGCTGCCGCTGAGCGCGATTGGTCAGCTCGGCAACAGGCATACGCGGCCCCGCGCGATGAGCAAGCCAAGGAAGATGCGAAACCGCCAGGGTCGCGATGTGTTGCTCAGCAATGAGCGCTGGGTGTACATCGTCAGCGCGCATCCCGAGATCGAGATCTACGAAGAGGAGGTCTTGCGTGCGGTTGAGTCGCCGACGGCCGCGCTGGCGGGCCGCGAGCCCGACGAGGAGTGGCTCTACCTGGAGGGCGCTGGACCGAGCCGATGGCTGAAGGTCGTCGTTGTCTTCGACAGCGAGGGCAGCGGGCGTATCATCACTGCATTCGCACGACGAAGGAAGCCATGACCGTGACGATCGCCGACATCGAGTTCGACCGCGTCGAGTACGACGCTGACGCTGACGTTCTCTACCTCCACGTCGGCGACCCCTCCCGCGCCGTCGACTACGACGAGACGCCGGAGGGCCACGCGGTTCGCTTCGACCGCAGCGGGGAGCTGGTCGGCCTGACCCTGGTGCGCCCCAAGCGATTGCTGGAGCGAAACAGCGAGCTGCTCGTCACCCTGCCGGTGTCCAGCGCCGTGCCCGCCGCTGAGCTAACGCCTGCCCTGAGCGCATAGAGCCGGGCGCCACTTCCTGTGGCCGCTTCAGGTGCCTCCGACCGCCGGGAGACGCTGGTCTCATGGAGAGCTTCCTGGGCGAGCGTGGCCCTCACATGCTTTCCCCCGACGGCGAGGGGTAGCCGCTGACCAGCGAGCTGCGTTTCACAGCCCGTTTCGATTCCGACACCTTCCGGCGAGCATCTTGGACGCTGCCATTAATCGACCACGTCGTGGTCATATAATGACCGGACAGCCATGGACACGGTCAAGCGCGCTATCACGCCCCGCCTTCTCACCGCCCTCGGCGATACACCCGCGGTGATGCATTCCCCCAGGCAGAGATCGAGGGTGTGGCCGGGGGGATCGTCGAGCGGCTGCTGTTGCTCTCCGACTTCGCCCTGCTGACCCTGTGGACGGGCCCGGGCGCTTAACTGCGTCCGCGTTTACCCCCGCTCCAGCGGCGCCATCGTCAGCCCCGCCTCCCGCAACTGCTCTCAGTAGTAGCCGTCGACATCGCCGCCGATTATGCAACGAGCGGGCGGGGCAGGGGAGCTGGATCAACCATGCGCCTTCTTTGCCGCCGAGCCGCGCTCAGGCGAGAGCGCCATCGGACACCAGTCACTCTTGCCTCAGTGGAATGCGTTGCGGACCCGACCGGGATCGGGTAGTAGTCTTTACTTATGGTCGAAAAGGTAAAGAATCAGACGAAGGTGTCCAGCAAGCACCAAGTGACGATACCGGCAACACCATTCCGCAAGGCGGGCTTCGAGCCTGGAGACACCTTGAGGGTGGAAGCCCAGGGAGCGGGTCGCGTCGTTCTGACGCGGGTCGGCGAGCTGATCGACCGCTACTCCGGCTGTCTAGACACCGGCGGCGACCTGCGCGAGCGCGTAGACGGGCTGCGCGACGAGTGGCGGTAGTCCTCGACTCCGACGCGGTTGTCGCCTTCCTCGATCGCACCGATGCCCTCCACGACGCCACCGATGAAGCGATCCGCGACCTCCTTGGTAAAGACCTGCTGCTCGTATCGGCCGTGACCTACGCCGAGGTGCTGACCGGAGCCCGACTAGGCCGCCACGACGAGAAGCAAGTCCAGGGCTTCTTCACCGACCTCATTTCCGAGATCCTGCCCGTCGATGCCAAGGTGGCCGACAAGGCTGCCGACCTTCGCTCCCGCCGCAAGTCCCTGCGGATGCCGGACGCGCTGATCCTCGCCACAGCCGAGCTGCACCCCGAAGTCGATCTCGTCGTTACCGGCGATCAGCGGGCCGCCAAGACCGTCGGATCGGGCTTCAAGGTCAAGCTGCTCCAGGAGCGCTGACCATGTAGTCCGATCTGGCCCAACACCGCCGCTTAGCGCGATTGGGTCAACTCGGCAACCAGACGAAGCCGATGGCTCTATCTCGACCGTGCCTCAGCGTCGATGGCGGCAATAAAGGCTCGGACGTCATCTGCCGCGTCGTCGACATCGGCAATCGGAAACTGCATCTCCCCCGCCAACGCACGGTAGGGCTCGGCCCAGGAGTCCGGCACGCTCAACTGCGGCGGCCAGCTGTGTTTCCCGCGAGCCTCGAAGGTCACGATGCAGGCATCGTGCAGGCTCGACAGATCCTCGACAATCTCGCGCAAGAGCAATAGATCGATCAGATCGCGGAAGCGCTCGTTCTCGCGATCCTCAAAGCGCTCAGTGACGGCATGGATCTTCTGCGCGACCTGAAACCGAATCGACAGGCACTGCACGACCTTGGGCCCGTCGAGTCCGAATTCGGCGATGTCGATCGCCGGCACCGGTTCGCGATCGACACCGCGAGCGTCCGGCGGCGCCACCTCCAGCTTCAGCGTCGCCCAGGCCCGCCCCCGATACGACAGCTTGACGCTCAAGCGGTGAAACGGGGTGCCTGGCACCTGCTCGATCTGCTGCGGTTGAAACGCGAACTGCGAGTAGTCGCGATCGAAAGCCGCATCGAGATCGTCCTCGAGTATCTGGGGATCGCCGAAGAAGACCAGGTCGACGTCTTTCGTGGCTCTGGCGTCGGTTCCGAAGCGAAGCTCGATGGCGATTCCACCCTTGAGGAGAAATCTGGGCATCTCCCCCTCCCCCACCCGGTCCAAGGCTCCGAGCAAGACCATGACCGAGACCCATCGCCTGACCCGGTCGGGGGCGACGCCGGTCAACTCGGCGTAGTGTCCGATCAGTCGCTCGAGATGGCCTCTTGCGGCCGGCGGGCCGGCGGGGCGGCGGTTGGGGCCCCGTTCGGGGAGGATCGGCGCACTCATCGAACCGCGGCCGAGTCGCCCTCGATCAGCTCTTCATGGAGCCCGGCGGCCTCGGCGCGCTTCAGCAGGCCACCCCGGCGCCCATCTTCGATCGCCGCCCGGACCAGGGCCGGGCCAAGGTGTGCCTCGTGTGCTTGGCGGATCGCCTTGGCCGCGGTGACGATCGGTATGCCCTCATAGGTGGCTAGGTCCTCGGGCGCGAGATCTTCGCGATGAAGGACGTAGAGGGCCGGGACCTCCCGCCGCGGACGGTGGGCTCGCGGGACCGTGATGTGAATCTTCGCCGGGTTGACGTCGCTCAGCTCATAGAGGCCGAGGGCCGATGCGTGGGAGATGACTGCGTCCGCGTTCCTGGGCCACAGGGTCGCCTGCATGTAGGGGTCGAGTGGGGTCACCGGTATCAGCGGCACCCGGTAGACGGCGGTCATCGGGTGCTCCAGCTGTCCGCGGCGTGCCATCTCGAAGAGGCGATGGGGATCGAGCCCCAACGCCTCGGCGTCGGCGGTCGTCACGTAGCCGTAGCGCTCGGCGGCGATCTCGGCGAGGCGGTTGTAGGTAGCTCCGGGCATGAAGATGGTTGAAAGGGGGCATTTTGCCCTTTCTTGTCCAGTGGCAAACCTAGCATCGCCTTGGACAGAAAGGGGCATTTTGCACTATTTTGTCCGAGCTAAGCTGCAACTGCGGCAGGCCTGTTCGACCATCCCCCAGCCGAACCAGTCCGCGAGCGATCGAGGTGCGATCCTGACACGAGTTGCACGCGTAAAAGCACGAGACTGTCGTTGCGGACGGCCACCCGCCACTCGCCGGCCAAGGAGGCCCGATGGCAAAGCCGAACAGGTGACGGAGTGTGAGCAGGCCACAGGACAGCCGCTTCCCCTACCTCCCCGGGATCGACGCGCTGCGGGCGCTGGCGGTGCTCGCCGTCTTCTTCTACCACTCCAGCGTCGGCTGGCTGCCGGGCGGCTTCCTCGGCGTCGACGTCTTCTTCGTCATCAGCGGCTACCTGATCACCTCGCTGCTGCTGCGCGAGTTCCGCCGCGGCGGCCACGTGCGGCTGGGGCGCTTCTGGGTGCGGCGGGCGCGGCGGCTGCTGCCGGCGGTCGGCGTCTTCATCGCGGTGACGATGATCGTCGCCGCGATCGTCGAGCCGGACCGGATCGACCAGCTGCGCGGCGACGCGATCGCCTCGCTCGCCTACTTCGCCAACTGGCACTTCATCCTCGCCCACCAGTCCTACTTCGAACGCTTCCAGCGGCCCTCGCTCTTCACCCACCTCTGGTCGCTCTCGGTCGAGGAGCAGTTCTACCTCTTCTGGCCGCTGGTCTTCGCCGCCGGGATGAAGCTGTTCGGGCGCGGCCGGCTGCTGGTCGGCGTCCTCGCCGGCGCCCTCGGCTCGGTCGCCCTGGCCTGGGTCCTCTTCGACCCCGGCGGCGACGCCTCCCGCGTCTACTACGGCACCGACACCCACGCCGTCGGGCTGCTGGCCGGCGTCGCCCTGGCCCTGGTCTGGAGCCCGATCGAGCTGCGCCGGCGCCGCACCGGGCCGCTGGTCGGCCCGATCCTCGACGTCGTCGGCGTCCTCGCCCTCGCCTACGTGGTGCTCAGCTTCGTCCACGTCCACGACTACGACCTGGCGCTCTGGCACGGCGGCTACCTCTGGCTGGCGATCGTCACCGCCCTGCTGCTGGCCGTGCTCGCCCACCCCGCCGCCCGCCTCGGCGGCCTGCTCGGGCAGGCGCCGGTGCTGTGGCTGGGGCTACGCAGCTACTCGTTCTACCTCTGGCACTACCCGGTGCTGATGCTGACCCGGCCGGGGGTCGACGTCTCGCTGCCGCGCGGCGTCCTGGTGCCGCTGCAGCTGCTGGCGGTGCTGGCCCTCGCCGACCTCTCCTACCGCTTCGTCGAGCTGCCCTTCCGCGGCAGGGCGAAGCTGCCGGCGCTGCCCGACGACTGGCTGCGGGTGGCGCGGCCGGCGCTGCTGGTCGGCGTCCTCGCGATCGTCGCCCTGGTCGGCTGGAGCGGGCTCTTCGGGGGCGGTGGCCAGCCCCTCGACGCCGCCGCCTCGACCGCCACCGCCGCCCGGGTAACCGCCCAGGCGCCGCCGCGGGGGCCGGACCGGCTGCCGCCCGCTGACGCGCCGCCGCGGATCGTCGCCCTAGGCGACTCGGTGATGATCGGCGCCAAGGAAAAGCTCGCCGCCCGCCTCGGCCCCGGCTTCTCGATGAGCGCCGAAGTCGGCCGCCAGGCGGACGAATTCGTCGCGATCGCCCAGCGGCTGAAGCGCGAAGGCCACCACCCCGACGCGATGATCGTCCAGATGGGCAACAACGGCCCCCTCTACAGCGATGAAATGGAAGAACTGCGCAAGGCGACCTCCGAGGTCGGCGAGCTCTTCCTCGTCAACGACCACGCCCCGGTCAGCTGGGTCGAAGAGTCCAACCACGCGCTCGCCGAAGCCGCCCGCGACTGGCCCCACACGAGCCTGATCGACTGGAAGCCGGTGGCCGAATCCCACGAAGGGCTGCTCTGGGACGGCATCCACCTGACCCCGGCCGGCGCCGGCGTCTACGCGCGCCTGGTCTCAGCCGCGGTCCACGCCGGCGTGCGCTTCCCGGCAAGGCCGGCGCGGCCGGCGAAGGAGCCGGTTCGGCGCGGCGCGAAGCTCAGCCGACGGCACGAACGGCGGCCAGGCCGATGACCGGGCGCGGCGCCGAGCGGCTCGGCTGACCGCAGTGGGACCCGAAGTGCTGGGTCCAGACGTGGGCGTCGGAGTGGCCGCTGAGATTTCCGACCGCGAACCCGACGCCGATCTGCGTGTAGGGGCCGAGGATGTTTTCGCGGTGATCGGGCGAGTGGATCCAGGCGCGGAAGATGGCGCGGACGCTGCCGGCTTCGCCGGTGCCCCAGGCGATGTTCTCCCCCGCCCGCCAGCACTGTGCCGGGATGTAGCCGACCCGCTCCATCCAGTAGGTGAACTGGTGGCCGCAGGCTTCGTGGCTGAAGCTGTCGCAGCGGAGGATGTCGTCGGACTTGTCGCGGGCGGAGCGGTCGAGGTCGGCGGCGTCGTCCATCTTCCCCATCCCCATCCGTTCGCGGGCGAAGTTGCTCATGCAGCGCATCGCCTCCTCCTGCACGGCGACCGGGGCGTCGAGTTCGGTCTGGTTGGCGCAGACGTCGGTCGGCGCGATCAGCCGCTCCAGGTCCATGGCGCCGGCCGAGGGCGCCAGAACCGCGGCGAGGACGGCGACGAGGCCGATTGCGAGAGAGATCTTGCGTGCCACGCCCACTTTCTCGCCAGCAGGCGCGCACTCGTTTAGTCGATTCCTTGCAGCGGACGGATGTACTAGCGAGCGCCGATCCGGCGCCCGGAATCAGTGCCGGCTACCGAAGTCGAGCGTGTAGGTGGCGGCGGCGGGGCCGCTGTAGCCGGGGAAGCCGCGGGCGACACCGGCGCCGAAGTCGTGGAAGGCACCGCTGAGGATGTTCGCCCGGTGCGGCGGGCTCTGCATCCAGGCGCGGTAGATGGCGAGCGGCGAGCCGTAGGAGCGGCCGACGCCGCCGCCGATGTTCTCGCCGATGAAGAAGCTGTTGACCCGGCGCAGGTAGCCGGCGCGGCCGACCCGGTCGCCGACCGTGCCGCCGTGCGGCCCGTCGTGGGCGAAGTAGTCGTGGGTGACCATGTCGACCGAGTGCCGTGTGGCGGAGACGCGCAGGTCGCGGTTGTAGGTCAACGGCTGCAGGTGGTAGTGCCCGCGGACCCGGTTGACCAGGCAGAGGACCGAGCTGCGCATCGCGTGCAGGGTCAGCTGGACAGGGGCGCCGTTGGCTTCGCCGACAGGGGGCCGCGGCGCTCGCGCGGGCGCGACCGGCGAAGGTGGAGGTCAGGGCGACCGCCACGATCAGTGCCGCGAGCAGAGAGGAAAACACGAAGCGTTGAAGAACGTTTGGTGTTCTGTCGCTCACAATCTGGCCGGGCACTATACGCATCCCGTCCCCGGACCGGAATCTCAAACCGGTGGCCCTCATCCCCCAACGAACCCGCCGGCGCTGCCAGACTTAACGCGTGAAGCGCTTCGGCCACTTCCTCTCGATCGTCCTCATCACCGCCGGCCTGGTGGTGCTCGCCGACGTCGGCATCACCCTCGCCTACAAGGAGCCGCTCTCCTCGATCTACAGCTCGATCAAGCAGGGCGAAGCGGCGAGCCAGCTGAGCGACCTGGAAGCGAGCTACCCGAGCCCGGCCGACCGCCGCGCCGTCTCCCACGTGAGGGAGTCGAAGCGGCGGATCTCGATCCTGGCGCGACGCTTCGGCGAAGAAATGAAGACCGGCGAAGCGATCGGCAGGATCGTCGCCCCCGACATGGACGGGCTCGACATGGTCTTCGTCGAGGGCACCGACACCGCCAGCCTCGAGAAGGGCCCCGGCCACTACCCGGAAACGCCGCTGCCCGGCGAGCCCGGCACGGTCGGCATCGCCGGCCACCGCACCACCTACCTGGCCCCCTTCCGCCACATCGACTCGATGAAGCACGGCGACCCGATCGCCCTGAAGATGCCCTACGGGGTCTTCCACTACCGGGTCGAGAAGACCGCGATCGTCGACCCCAGCGACGTCGGCATCGTCAAGAAGATCGGCTACCCGCGCCTGGTCCTGAGCGCCTGCAACCCCCTCTACAGCGCCGCCCAGCGCTTCATCGTCTTCGCCCGCCTGGTGCGCGAGCAGACCGTGCCGGGGACCTGAGCCGAGATGACCGTCGCCCCCACCCTGACCCAGACTCAGCCGGCGCCCGTGCCGCAACGCCGCCGCCGGCTCGAGCTGGCGCTGGCGATCTTCATCGGGATCGTCCTCGGCCTAGCCGTCGTCTCCGCCTTCGTCTTCCTCGGCAGCGAAGGCTCGATCGACGCCCCCCGGATCCACGGCGTCGACACCGGCAAGCCGGCGCCACAGACTCGGCCCTGAGCCGAAGTTCGTACTATCATTGCTATCATTCTCGAATGGCCCAGCTGCTTGTCCGCAACATCGAGCCCGACCTCGCCCGTGAGCTGAAGCTCCGTGCCGCCCGCCGTGGCCACTCGGCAGAGGAGGAGCATCGACAGATACTTCGCGAGGCGCTGAAGCCGACGGGCTCGCCGCTCTCCTTGAAGGAGCTCCTGCTCGAGATCCCCGAGGTCGGCGAGGATCGGGACTTCGAGCGCTCGCCTGACCGCGGTCGCTCGGTCGAGCTTTGAGCTACCTGATCGATACCAACGTGATCTCCGAGCTGCGCAAGGGAGAGCGCGCAGATCCCGCCGTCAGATCGTGGTTCGCCGCCCTCGCCGACGAGGACATCTATCTCAGCGTGCTCACCCTCGGCGAGATCCGCCGCGGCGTTGAGAGCGTCCGCCGACGTGACCCCGAGGCCGGCACCGCACTCGATAGCTGGCTGGGCCGCGTTGTCGAGGCACATCGCGACCGCGTCTTGCCGATCGATCGCGCGACCGCCGAGGAGTGGGGCAGGATTAACGTCCCCGATCCCCTTCCGGTCGTCGACGGCCTGCTGGCCGCGACGGCGAAGGTGGCCGGTCTCACCGTCGCCACCCGCAACAGCGACGACTTCACAAGAACCGGCGTCAGTTTCGTCAACCCATTCAGCACCGCCGCCGAAAAGAAGTAACCAACTCGGCCAACGCACGGCTAGCTGTCGCAAGCACGCGGTGAGAGCGTGAGATGAGAGTGCCAAGAGCGGACGATTCGGCTTTCGGAAACAGCCTTTGTTTTCACAAGTCTTTACTAAGTAACTATCCGAGAACTCCCGGGCCCAGCAGGAGTTATGTCGCCCTGAACTGAAACGGCAAGGCACATCCCTCGCAAAAGGAGAGTGCCTTGCCGGTTGCCGACCCTACCCCCGAACGCCCCCTGCCGACGATCTGGGAGCTCCCCGACGAGCTCTGGGAGCGGATCGAGCCGCTCCTCCTGCGCCGCTACCCGGTCGCGCCTACGGGTCGACCGCGGGCCGACCTGCGCCTCGTGCTGGACGCGATCGTTTACCGGATGCGCTCGGGGGTGCAGTGGAACCGGCTGCCGCGCTCCTTCGGCGCGGACTCCACCGTGCACGGCTGGTTCCAGCGCTTCGTGGCAGACGGTGTCCTGGAGGAGGTCTGGGCGGCCCTGGTGGCCGAGTGCGATGGCCTTGACGCGGTCCTCTCGGGAGTGGCAGGCCGCCGACGGGGTGATGGGCAAGTCGCGCTTTGAGGGCGGCAAGAGAGGCCCCAATCCCACCGACAGAGCCAAGATGGGGACCAAGAAGCACCTGCTCGTGGAGCAGGGCGGCGGGCCCTTGGGAGTCGTCATCGACGGTGCCAACGTCAACGACCACAAGTTGTTGGCGCCGACAATCGAGGCGATCGTGATCGAGCGCCCCGACCCCGAGGAGGTCATCCAGCACCTCTGCCTGGACAAGGCCTATGACAACAAGACCGGCGACGGCGTCTGCGAGGCGGCCGGCTACGTCCCCCACATCCGCCGGATCGGCGAGGAGAAGCTCGACCGGACCGGCGAGAAGACCCAGCCCGCTCGTCGCTGGGTGGTCGAGCGCACGATCGCCTGGCTGCAGCGCTGCCGGGCGATCCTGATCCGCTACGACAAGAAGCCGGAGAACTACGAGGGGCTGATCCAGCTCGCCTGCGCCCTGCTCTGGTGGCGGCGGCTGGAGCGGCTCAGTCGGCCCGAGGGAGTTCTCGGATAGTTACTAAGCTCGCGCAGATGGGAAAGCGCGACGCACAACTCGTCACCCAGGCCCTCTACACGCTCGGCGATGCGCGCGAGGCGATCGAGAGTGGCCACCGCGACGCAGCCCTGGACGCCCTCGATGAGGCTCACGGGGTGCTGAGCTCAGTCGAGCACGCCCCTGGCGTGAGCGTGGCTGCGGCCAGCGAGCGGCTTGGGGTATCGGAGCCGACGATCCGCAGCTGGGTAAAGCGCGGGGCGTTGCAAGCGGTGCCGAAGGCCGGCCCGACACAGGTCGACCCTGAGAGCCTGCACCGGGTCGCCCGCGCCCTCGCCGAGCTGCGCGAGCGAGGCCAGGACCGCGTGTGGCTTGCGGCCGTCGTCGACGAGCTGCACGATCGCGAGGCGCGCCAGGGCGATGAGCTGCGCGAGGGGATCTCCCAGCTGAAGCGCGGCCAGCTCGAGCCCGCCTGAGACTTCCTGTGTCAACCCCCCGCGGGTTGGAGCCTTCGCAAGTTGCCGTGTTTGGCGGGGTCATAGGCGACTTCGTCCTGCCAGCAGCGCCAGAGAACACGCAGCCAGGCCCTGCCCAGCGCCGCGACAGGGGAGCGCCCGGTTTCTTTCTGGCCAGCTACGCCCTGGCGATGTTTGAATCGCCACCGCCGCCGAAGGGAACCTGATGGCCCAATCGCGGTTTAGGGTGGGCGGGGTTTCGAAAACAACTGAGGAGGATTTGATGCGAGGGAGGATGATCTGCGGGCTGGCTCTGATGGCAGCCCTCATCGTCGGAGTCTGCGTGGCTGGATGTGGCAGCAGCAACTCGACCACGACCACCGAAACGACGGCCACGATCACCAAGGCCGAATTCGTCGCAAAGGGCAACGCGGTCTGTATCAAGGGCGAAAAGGCGCAGGAAGCTGAAATCAATGCCTACGCCAAGAAACACGGCTTCAACGAAAATCAGCAACCGACCAAGGCTCAGAATGCCGAACTCGTGGAAACCGTCCTCGTCCCCAACATCCAGTCCCAGATCGACGGGGTCAAGGCCCTCGGAGCACCGAGTGGCGAGGAACAGCAGGTGAACTCGGCGCTGGAACTCTCCCAGCAGACCCTGGAAAAGATCGAAGCGAACCCCGAACTGGCCTTCGGTAAGGAAGACCCCTTCGCCGCCGCGGGCAAGCAGCTGCACGCGCTCGGCCTCAAGGAGTGCGCGCCGAACAGCTGAGCGCATGGCATATCCCGTAGTGCCGGAGAGGGTGGCGGTTGCCGCCCCTCCGGCACCGGGGATGTAGCATCCTCCGATGCGCCACGCCCTCTCGCGCAGCTTCCCGCCCGTTGCATCGGCGCTGGGAGTCGGCGCGCTGTCGCTTCTGCTTGCCGCCGTCGCACTGGCCGGCGCTCCGCTGCCGAAGACAGGCAAGGCATACACGACTTCGACCGGCAAACACAAGGTCGGCCTCACCCTGGTCACCGGTGCTTCGGACCCGACGACGATCGAACCGGGCAGTGCGGCGCTCGGCAGCCAGTACGCGATGAGCGGCGGCTCCGTGCAGTGCCCGAAGGCGAAGAAGAGCCCCGGACTCCACGGAGTCCCGTTCGCGATCTTCGGCTTCCCCGGCGCCAAGCTGAAGCTCGTCCACGGCAAGTACGGCTTCGCCAAGACGATCAAGCAGCGCGAAACCATCCCGCTCGGCAGCTCGGGCGCCAAGCCCTTCACCCTCAAGGTGAAGATCGTCGGCACCGTGCTCAGCCCGACCAAGATAGTCGGCACCGTGACGGCCCAGGGCGGCCCCTGCACCACGAAGAAGCCGCTGAAGTACACGACCAAGCTCAACCTCAAAGTCCCAGTCGCCCCGGCGAGCGCTTCCCTGGCGTCTGGGCAGGCCCAGACCGGCAAGAGCCTCCATCTCGAGGGCGAAGTCGTAAAGGCCAAGGCGGGCAAGAAAGGTGATCCGGGAAGCGCCAATTCCTCGACCGTCATCCTGCGATCTGGGTCCGAAGGCGTCGGCAAGCTCACCTTGAAGGACTGCAACGGCCTCGCAATCAACGAACTGACCTGCCCAGGCAAGGGCACCCTGCGCGGAGTCGGCTCGGGCCTGGAAGTCGTGATCAGATGGCCGTGCGAAATCGCTGGAGAATCGGGGAAGTTCACCTGTGCTTCGGTCGGGACCGGCTTCATGAGCTCCAAGGGAACCACGCGAGCGACGATTCGCGTCAAGACCGCGCAGGCCAATGTCGAGAAGCTTCACCGCAAGTTCCCCGTCGAGGTTCAAATCTAAGACGGCTGAGCCGCGTAGCGTCGCCTCGTAAGGGAGGTCGGGCTAGAAAGGACTGGGGACGCGGACGACGACGTCGTCGATGCTGGCGATCAGGCCGGCGGCGCTCTTGGTGGCGCCGACGAGACGGCGGAGGCGCGGCCGGTGAGTTCGCCGGAGCCTTCGTCGGTCGCTTCGAGCGACCAGCGCTGCCGCCGACGTAGCCGAAGAGCTGGGCCTTCCCCCGTTCGGCGCCGCTGGTGACGTTGAGCGCGCGCAGGCGCAGGGCGTTGGCCTTGTTGACGCCCTTGACCGGGGCCTCGGTTCTTTTCGATCGCGAGGTATTCGGTGCCTTCGGCGGTGACCTTGACCAGCTGGACCTTGCGCTGCAGCGGGAAGGCCAGCAGCTGGTACTGGCGCCGCCGCCGGCGCGCAGCTCCAGCGCCAGGTAGGCCTTGCGCTGCAGGGCGGGCGGGGTGCCGCTGAGCAGGCGCTCGGTGGCGGCGATCTCGAGGTCGCGCCCCAGCACCGGGGTGCGGTAGGAGCAGGCGTCGGTGCGCTTGCCGATCGCGATCCGCAGGGCGCCACCGGAGCCGGCCGCGGGCGCAGCTGGCGCCGGAGAGCTTGACCAGCTGGCGCGCTGGGCGATGGTTTCCATCCCGTTGCGGTAGATGCCGATCATCGCCGCGCCGCGACGGCGGCAGGCGAGCAGGGTCGCGCTCAGCGGCGGCGAGGGAGATGGCGCTGAGTCGGCTTCATCGGTCGGCAACCTAAACACAGGCGGCGCGGAAAGATGCGGGCCGCAGCGGGCTGAACGGCGGATTTCGGCCCGGGCTCTCGCCCACGCCGCCTGACAGCAAATACCATGCGGACATGAGCGACCACCGACTTCCCGAGCGCGACCGCCCCTGGGTGATGCGCACCTACGCCGGCCACTCCGACGCCAAGCGCTCCAACGAGCTCTACCGCGGCAACCTCGCCAAGGGCCAGACCGGCCTCTCCGTCGCCTTCGACCTGCCGACCCAGACCGGCTATGACCCCGACCACGTCCTCGCCCGCGGCGAGGTCGGCAAGGTCGGCGTCTCGATCGCCCACAAGGGCGACATGCACCAGCTCTTCGACGGCATCCCGCTCGACGAGATGAACACCTCGATGACGATCAACGCCACCGCCGCCTGGCTGCTCGGCCTCTACGTCACGGTCGCCGAGGAGAACGGCGTCGACCGCGCCGCAGCTGACAGGGCACGACCCAGAACGACATCATCAAGGAGTACCTCTCGCGCGGCACCTACGCCTTCCCGCCCGAGCCCTCGATGCGGCTGATCGCCGACATGGTCGCCTTCAGCGTCAACGAGGTGCCGAGCTGGAACCCGACCAACATCTGCAGCTACCACCTGCAGGAGGCCGGGGCGACGCCGGTCCAGGAGATCGCCTACGCGCTCTCGACCGGGATCGCCGTGCTCGACGAGGTCAAGGCGCGCGGCCAGGTCGCCGAGGCCGACTTCCCCAAGGTCTTCGGCCGCATCTCCTTCTTCGTCAACGCCGGCATCAGGCTGGTCGAGGAGATCGCCAAGCTGCGGACGATGGGGGCGCTCTGGAACGAGATCGGCCGCGAGCGCTACGGCGTCAGCGACGAGAAGATGCTGCGCTTCCGCTACGGCGTCCAGGTCAACAGCCTCGGCCTGACCGAGGCCCAGCCGGAGAACAACATCCAGCGGATCGTGCTCGAGGCGCTCGCCGTCACGCTCAGCCGCGACGCCCGCGCCCGGGCGCTGCAGCTGCCGGCCTGGAACGAGGCGATGGGCCTGCCCCGCCCCTGGGACCAGCAGTGGAGCCTGCGGATCCAGCAGGTGCTGGCCAACGAGACCGACCTGCTCGAGTACCCCGACATCTTCGAGGGCTCGGTCGTGATGGACGGCCTGGTCGAGGAGCTGACCGCGGGCGCCCGGGCCGAGATGGCGGTGGTCGAGGAGCACGGCGGCGCCGTCAAGGCCGTCCCCTACATGAAGGCGCGCCTGGTCGAGTCCCACCGCGAGCGGGTCGGCGCGGATCGAGAGCGGCGAGCTGAAGGTGTCGGCCAGAACAGCTTCAACGAGACCGAGCACTCGCCGCTGACCGACGGCGCCGACGGCGGCATCCTCACCCCCGACCCCGAGGTCGAGCGCGAGCGGATCGAGGCGCTGGCAGAGTGGAAGGCCGAGCGCGACGAGGCGGCCGTGCAGCGCCGCCCTCGGCGGAGCTCGCCCGGGTCGCCGCCGACGAGGCCGAGAACATCATGCCGGCGACGATCGCCGCCGCCAAGGCCGGCGCCACCACCGGCGAGTGGGCCGAGGTGCTGCGCGAGGCCTTCGGCGCCTACCGCGGCCCGACCGGCGTCAGCGGCGCCGCCCCGGCCGGCCGACCGCGACCAGCTCGACGAGATCCGCGCGCAGGTCGACGAGACCTCCGAGCGGATCGGCCACCGGATCAAGATCCTGGTCGGCAAGCCCGGCCTCGACGGCCACTCCAACGGCTCCGAGCAGATCGCCCTGCGCGCCCGCGACGTCGGCATGGAGGTGATCTACCAGGGCATCCGCCTGACCCCGGCCGAGATCGCCGAGTCGGCGCTGCAGGAGGACGTCGACGTGGTCGGCCTCTCGATCCTCTCCGGCTCCCACCTGGAGCTGATCCCGGAAGTCGTCCGGCTGCTGCGCGAGGAGGGCGTCGACGTGCCGGTCGTCGTCGGCGGCATCATCCCCGTCGCCGACGCCGAGCGCCTGCGCGAGGCAGGCGTCGCCGGCGTCTACACCCCCAAGGACTTCGACATCAACAAGATCATGGGCGAGATCGTCGAGCTGGTCGGCCAGCGCGCCGGCGCCGGCGCGGCCGCCTGAGCCCCTGGGACATCCAGCGCGCCTCGCACAAGCTTTCGCGCCGACAAAGCGGCGAAAGATTGCATTATTGGCTGTCGAAACATCGCAGTAATTACTTGCTTTCGAAAGCTTGTACTCTTAGGCCTGTGTGTGGACCGGCCCTGGATTACAAGGGGCCTTGATGAGCACCGCTTTCCGAGTCGACGAGCTGTTCGTCAGCGACATGTGGCGGTGATGATACCGGGCCCCGTGCGACCGGCGAAGCAACGACGACCGCCGCCCGCCACGCGGCGAGTTTGTCGTGAGCCTCGGCCGGCGGGCGAGCGTCGCCTTCGAGGCCGACCCCGAGTCGCCTGCACATTCGAAGAGCCGATCCTCCTGGATCGAGTGGCGGAGGCCCATCCACCTCGGAGCCGTGAAGAGGGCCGTCGACGCGCGATCCTCCGTCCGGCGGTTCCTGCTCACCGGATCGGTGAGAGCGGACCTCGAGGCGACAACCTGGCCGGGACCAGGCGGCGTCGCGCGCCTACCCATCTGACGGGATGATCGTGCGCAGTCGACACGGCAACGCACCGGTGGCCGCGCTCACTGCTCGATCGCCTCGCCTCCGGCGAAGTCTCCAACCACTCCTAACAACCTTTCCGATCTCACAAGTTACATACGTGGAGCTGGCCTTGAAAAGCGGGTTCCGGACCCCGCGCTGCAATGACACCGCCCGGCAGGACACGCTGGCTCGAGGGTACGTGAGCAGCTTCTGACCAGGTCACTGCGGCACTCGACCCGGACGCGACCCGGCGCGCCTGAGGCGCTACTTCGAGGCATATGCCCTCGACTGCGGCGGGAGGCGGGCGCGGTTACAGCGGCGCTGCTGCGTGCTGCGGGATCAATCACAGGACCGCCCTCGCCTACAAGAACGGCTACTTGCAGACCTCTCAGTCATCGACAAGTTCCAGCTTGGACCTCAAACCGGCCTGTCGTCCCTAGGCTGGAAGGCTGCTATCTGGTCGACCCCCGCCCGCTGATCGGGGCGGCGCTTGGACTCGATAGTGGCTCCTGCTGCGCGACGGCGACCTGCTTCGGAGCCTGCTCGACACCTGGTTGCCCGCGCAGGCTCCGCGCCGGCGCGCCAACATGTCCAAGCACGCGCCCCGCCTTCACCACCTGGCGAGGAGCATGCGCGCAGAGATGGACCTCGTGGCGGAGCTCGGCGGTCGTGAGCGCCTTGCCGTCCCGCGCGCTTCGAGGTGAAGGCCTCCGCTGCCCCCGACCGCGAGGCGGCTCGGCACTCCGCCCTGGCCAAGGGACGGACGGCGAGCGGTTCCTCCATGCGGTCGTGCTTCCACACACGGAAGGCCGGCGACGTTCGAGTTATCGGAGCGAATCACCGCCTCCCCATTCTGCTCAGCGTGCTCGGGCGTGAGAACCAGGTGCCGGCGACGCGTCGGGGGCGTACCCGGCTTCGCAGCGCGTCGTGGCCCAGGCGGCGGACATTGATCTGAAATTGCCGTTAACGCGCAGTATTTCGCCCTTTTTAGCCTCTTACGCGCAGTCCATCTTTACTCTCGCGGGGGGATGTCTCCCGCTACGCGCACTTTCGCTCGATGAGCGGCCTGAAGATCTTCGCCAGCACGACGGAACCTCTCCGGCCGTGTGCGGCGCGCACTGTGGCGGCGGGCAGAGCTCGGCCGAGTCGACGTGTCGACTACGCGCAAACCCACGAACCCCGCTCGAGCAGGTCGTTCTCCGCGACTGGCACCGGGACCGCTGATCGCTTCCCCGGTGCCGTCGTCGTCGCGCAGCGCGATCGAGGCGGCCGCTGGGGGCGGCTCGCTCGCCTCGACGCCGGCCCGGTTACGCGGGGCGCCGGCGGATCAGGCTGCCGGCCTCGTCCTGCGACCACGCCGTGGACCCGGGCCGGTTCCCGGAGACATGCCTCACCTCGACGGTCTTCATTTCTCCAGCCGCGGGCAAGCCACCATGTTCAACACCAGCCGCCCCTAGCGCTCGCGACGGGATCGCCGCACCTCTCTGAGACGCGAGATAGGAGGAGCTAACGCGGATCGCGGCCCTGCGGGAAGGCGAGGCGCTGAACGAGTTCCGGCCGGCGCACGAGCTCGCCGAGGCTGAACGGACGAAGGAGATGGCGGAGCTCGACGACCTGATCGGAGCGATCCTCGGCACGCGCGAGGCGCCGTTGAAGACGAGGGTCGCGCGGCCTCCAGGCGGGTCACGGGTCGGACGCCCGCGGATGAGCTGTTCGACACCCTGCACGCCGCGCTGCTGCGGGAGGCACCGGGGGGTCGCGGCGCCCAATCCGAGTCCTTCCCGGCGCTCGCCTTCTCGAGGCCTACTTCTCCGACTGGATCGAGGGCACCGAGTTTGAGCTGTCCGAGGCCGCAGCAGATAGTTTCGAAGGGACCGTGCCCGAGGAGCGCATGGAGGACGCACATGAGGTGCTCGGACCTCGATCTCGTCAACGATCGGAGCAAGCGGCGCCAACTCCCCGGATCGCGGAGGAGCTGCTCGACGCCCCTGCTTCGCTCCCACCACGCGCAGATGTCGCGCGCCGCCCCAGGCCGCCCCCCGGCTCGTCCAAGGCGCGCAAGAACCGGGCGGCGGCGCCACCTTCGTCCATCCGAAGCTGGTTTCCGGAACTTGATCGAGGGCTACCGGTTCTACGAAGCCCATCCCTCCCGGCCTTCGAGTCGGGCGATCTTCATGATGTCCTGATGCCGAGGTCCACTCGTCGCCGACGGCAAGGCCGCGTGGCCGGGTTCTGATGAACGCGGAGCTGAGCGCCGTCGGCGAGCAGCGGATCGTAATCCCGATCGTCTACCGCGACGACTACCTGCAAGGCCTGCGAGCGCTCTCGGAAACGGTGCCACCCGCAACCCTGATTCGAGTCCTTGCCTTCCGCGCAGGAATACGCCGCGGAGATCGACTCGGAGCGAGCCGGCAGAGGCCGAGCGCATGCTCGAGCAGACTCACGTGTTCGTCACGCCCGACGTCGCCGACGACAGGGGCTGCGCTTACCCGTACCCTGGTCGCCGCGAGCTAGCTAGCGGCGATGCCGCCGCCATCGCGGGAAAGCTGGCGTTATTTGCTGGCGAAATATCGCAGTTATGACTGGCGAAATCCTGAGAACCGGCTGCGCGCCTACTCAGATTTGCGCGGCGAGAGGGTGGGTCGCCACAGCGGTGACCGTGCCGCAGCAGCGCTTGTACTTGATGCCGGACCCACACCAGCATGGATCGGTGCGACCGGGTGGCCAGGGACGAATTTCCTCGACGCAGTTTCGGCGGCGAAGTGATCTCTCTAATCGAGAGGCTCGACCTGATGCTGCTCGGAGAAAGCGAGCAACTCCTGGATGCGCAGATCGGCCGGGCAGGTTTGACGCCTTCGCGAGCCCAGCCGCGCAGAGTCGCCTCGAAGCGGCGGCAGTACTTAGCGTGCGGGGTCTCTCCCCAGAGTTTCTTCAGCTCCTCCCAGCGCTCCTGCGCCTCCTCGTAGTCGGCGGCGGAAAACCACCCGACCGCGCAGCCCATATTGGGGACGGCCGCGCCGATGGCCTGGTCGCGCTCCCCCAGGACGTGAGTGGAGTGGTCGATCCAGGCCTGGACGCGTCGCGGTCGGCGGGGTCGACTTCCCTCCGACTGGTGCGCGACCATCGACTTGGCAATACCCCAGTCAGCGGGATCCTTCGCCGCTTCTGCGAACTCCTCCCGCAGCTCCCGCAGCGGGCGATGAGCGAGGGCAGCGGGTCGCGCGAGCACCCCCGCCTGGTCGAGGAAGGAGAGAAGGCCGGCTACGCAGTCGGGGCCGTCGGCTATCACCTCCTCGTCGGTTCGAGCTTGCGCGGTGCGTAGTCCAGCAAGTCCTCCACATCTTCGAGGCTCCGATGCCGAGGTCGCCGTCGGCGTACCCCACTCCAGTGGTGGCTGGAGCTCGCGACGTAGCCACCGTTGCGACGCAGCGACTCGTCTCCCCTCCTCGACCCAGTCCTCGAAGTGGTCGAGCAGTGAGCCGAGACTTCGGCAAAGAGCCCCTCGCGTCGGGATCGACCTGAAGCGGCGAGCCGTCGCGGGCAAGCGGAAGCTGAGGGCGTCGGCCTCGTCCGAGGGCGCGTCGGAGAACCGAGAGCGCCAACCAGAGCTCGGGCTCCAGCGCCATCTCGAGCTTGCGCGCACGATGGCACGCGCGCGGATAGTGTGAACCAGCTGCTCGGCGGAGATTGGGCGCCCCGAAGCTCCGCGATGCCAACTTGCCTGCCCAGCCGATGCAGCAGCGGGTCGGCATCGTCCTGCTCGAGCGGCTCGCTCGGGGCCCATCGACGAGCACGCCGCCACCCTGGCTGCGTTCTGGCACCAAGTACCCCGATCCGGACACACCGGTCGGGGCGGGCGCAGGCGAAACAGATAGAGATCGGCCTCGCCCGGCGATATAGCAGCGCCTCCTCCAGGCTGCGCTCGCCCAGAGCCTCGGTAGCTGGACTTCAGCCCTCCTTCGCGCAGGCGCTGAAGGGCCGCGTCCGCCATGGAACCGCCCGTCCGGATCCGAGCCGGCGATCGCGGCAAGAATCGTGGCCCCTTCGGCGCCACGGCGAGCTTCGAGGGATTCGACTGTCGACTAAGGGAACCCGCAGGGGCCATCGGGTCGCACAAAGCACCGGCGAGGGGCATCGCGAGTCGCTCAAGGGCGAGAGGATCGTCGAGCGACCCTGCCAGCTCGACCAGCTCGTCTGTCTCGGCATCGATCAGGTCGCGGACGACGGCACGCTCGGTGCGGTAGGGAAGGCTCAGAGCCTCGACACTAGCGACATGGCTGCGCGCCGCAACCGCGCGATACTAGGAAGTTGCGGCCTGACGGCCGGCGGCTCACATCAGGTGCTCGCGGACGCCGCGCTGGTCCACAGCTCCCCCCCGAGATGGGCCTTCCAGGCCACCTCGGTGGCGGCGCCGCGAGCGGCGTGTGGGATCAGGTGAAAAGCTGATCGACTGGTCCCGATGGCAGCGCCGGTCAGCCGATGCGGCGGCTGGGGCTCGGCCGAGAAGCCCGACGGGAGAAGTAGTAGTAGGCGGGCTCCTCGTCGCCGCGGACAATGCCGGGGCGAGTGCTCCAGCAGCGCCTTCTCTGCCGACTCCATCTCGCCGCTGGTCCACTTCCACGAGCCCAGGCCCAACACCTGCCCTTCGGCGTCGATTGCGACGGCGTCCACCTCGCGCGAGAGTTGGTCGGCCGGCATCGGCCCCAGGCGCTGTTACGTGCCCCACCAATTGCCGCGAGCCGCGGCGCCGAGCTGCTCGGCGAGCCAGCGCTGCAAATGTCCTATTGAGGGGGGCGCTGGATACGAACTCGTAAGGCTTGGTTGAATCGACTCCTCCAGGTGCTTGCGGGCCGCGTCGCGACTGTGAAGTCGCCCCCATACGGATGCACCCGGCAAACCAGAAGCGCAGGAATGGGTCGTCGATCGCGACCGCGCGGAACGCGCGCGCTGGGGGTGGCGTCGACGCCGGGTGCACGCGCTTGACCGGCCGTCTCCATCAGCCGCGTGAGGTCTCCCCCATCTGATCGGAGGAACGTCCGACCCGCTGGGCGATTCGCCTCGGCGTTGCCCCCGGCGGCGATCGCGCGCATCGCCGAGAAGTAGATGCTGTCCGCGCGGGGGTGGGGCTGCTGGGCGATGAGAAACAGCGGCTCCTCGCGGAGCAGCCCGTCGGGAACGAGTCGCGCGCCAGATGTTGTCGGCCAGCGAAGCCTTCGAGTCCACGTTCTCTAGGAGTGGGGCACACCGCCGAAGACGCCATAGGCGCGCACGAGGTCCTCGGGCGACCAGCTCGAAGAAAGTGGGAGATTTGCCGGGGGGCGAATGGCCGCAGGCGCAGGCTGGGTCCGCCGGCCGTAGCTGGTCGCGGCGTAGCCGACGATCCCGGTCTCGAAGAAGCTGATGCGGAGCCCGAGAGGATCAGGAAGAGGTTTGGATTGTCCTTCTGACGACTCCAGAATCGGTTGATAGCGAGCCGATGTCGGGGGTCTGACGAGCCACGGACTGAAATTCGTCGAGGGCGAAAGGGGGCCTCGCTCGAGCTCCTCCTCGACCGCAGCGAAGACGGCGGCCCAACTGCCCAGTGCATCTCACGGAGCTATGGCGTTTGGCTTAGCTCCGCCAGCAACGTGAGATGTCGGGAGATGGTCGTTTTGGTGCCCAGGTTGTCCTCGAAATAAATGCTGCGGCGTCGATCGGCAAAATGCAAGATCAACTCGGTCTTGCCGATTGGTCGGCGTCCGTAGATGACCATGTACTCCGCGCCGCTCGAGGACCAGCGTTC